>CAWIRV010000001.1:0-177777 GCA_963838645.1 uncultured Parachlamydiaceae bacterium
AGCTGCCCTTTGAGGCACAAGAGCTCATTGACATCATCCATCTTCATATAGCCAAGCTTCCATCCCCTCCGCATGAGGTTTATGAGGGGATACCAGAGGCAGTCTCAACCATTATTATGAAATGTCTAGCCAAAGAGGCAGAAGAGCGGTATCAAAGTGCCTACGGCTTGAAGAATGATCTTGAAGAGTGCTTAAATCAATTAACAGCAAAAGGAACGATTGAGCTGTTTGCTTTAGCGCAAAAAGATCTATTTGGCCATTTTCAGATTCCGCAAAAGCTATATGGAAGAAGAAAAGAGATCGATACCTTATTTTCCCTCTTTGAGCGGATCAGCCAAGGAGAGACAGCCTTATTGCTTATCTTTGGTTACTCGGGAATTGGCAAATCCAGTATCGTGCAAGAGATGCGCCGGCCCATTGAGCAGAAAAGAGGCCATTTTATTGCGGGAAAATTCGAGCAGTTTCAGCAAAATACCCCCTATAGCGCCCTTATTCAAGCCTTTAGAAAGTTGGTTCAGCTTCTTTTAGCAGAAAAAGACCTGGACTTATGGAAAGAAAGGTTTCTTAAAGCCTTAGGCTTTGATGCACAAATTATGATCGATGTCATCCCTGAGCTGAAGCTCATCATAGGCGAACAGTCGCCTGTTGTTCCATTAAATGTCCGTCAAGCCGAGCTGCGCTTTCATCGCACCTTTGCCAGCTTTATTCAAGTGTTTTTGAAAAAAGAGCACCCCCTTGTCCTTTTTGTCGATGACCTACAGTGGGCTGATGCCGCCTCTCTTAAACTTTTAGAGTTTTTTTTAATTGAAAATCAGCCTTCTTATTTGCTGATTATTGGCGCTTATCGCGACAATGAGGTCGGGCCTTTGCATCCTTTAATGGGCTTTTTCGAAAAGCTGAAGCAAATTGGTCACTCTTTTGAGACTCTTGAGATTGCACCTTTAAGCTTAAAAGCCGTCCAAAATCTAGTGAGCGATACGCTACACAACACGCAGATAGCCCCTTTAGCTCAACTGATCTATCAAAAAACACAAGGTAATCCCTTCTTTGTCATTCAGTTTCTCAAAACGATCTACCAGGCAGGCCTGCTAAGTTTTGAAAAACAGAGCTGGGTAGCCGATTTAGCTCAAATTGAACAACTGAAGATCTCTGATAATGTGGCCGAGTTAATGAGTCGCAAGATTCAAGAGCTTCCGCTGGCCACTCAGGAGCTTTTAAAGGCCGCCTCCGCCATTGGTCATGCTTTTGACCTCTCAATTTTAGCCGACGTTTGCAGCCTGGATCTTGCTCAGGTCTCTTCTCATCTTTGGGAAGCTCTGCAAGAAGAGTTTATCTCCATTGAAGAGAGCAAAGCGGCCCGCTATGTTTTCGAACACGACCGCATTCAGCAGGCTGCTTACCAGCTGATTCCCCAACAAGAGCGGTCAAAGCTGCACTATGCCATTGGCAGGGTTCTTCTCAATACAACATCAGACGTGATGAGCATTGTCAATCAGCTCAACTATGGTCGCAATCTCATTGAAGATCAAGAAGAGCGAATGGACTTGGCAAGGCTGAACTTACAAGCAGGTCAAAAGGCCAAAGATGCAGTTGCCTATCCTTCTGCTCTTGAATATTTTAAGATAGGAAAAGATCTGCTGACACAAGAGAGCTGGGATCAACATTATGAGCTGGCCTTCTTTCTTTATCAAAACCTGGCTATTTGTCACTATTTGACAAGTCAATATCAACAAGCAGAAGAAATATTTGATCTCCTATTAAAACAGGCTAAAAGTAAACTAGAACAAGCTCAGATTTACCACTTAAAAAACTCTATTTATACTCAAATCGGAGAAATCGAGAAGGCTTTAGTTGCTAGTCAAAAAGGTTTGAAATTATGGGGAGTTGATATCAATCTACATCCTCATTCATTCACCCTTCTATATGAATATTTAAAGCTAAGATTACATTTATTTTTATATGGTGTAAAGTATATCGGTAAATTAAAGAAGAATCAAAACAATCCCATGGATATGATCCAGCAGCTTTATTATTCTATGGGAGAATCTTCTTTTTTGTCAGGAAGCTATCAGCCTTTATTTTCATTACTTATCCTTAAATCAGCCAATAATGCCTTTCAATATGGTTTGTCAGAGTCTCATGCTTCTGCCTTTGTTGGTTTGGCCATGTTTTTTGGCTCTGAAATACGCCAAGATTATCAAATGGCATTTCAATTAGGACTTGTGTCTCAAAGAATGGCCGAGCAATTTCCAGAATCAAAAATTTCCATGAATGCAGAGGTCCTGTTCTATTGTTTTATTCATCGTTTGGGCTTTCCTTTTAAAACTTCACTAGACCCTATCAAAAATTTAGTTTATCGAGCAATGAAAGTAGGAGATTTAAGCTGCCTTTGGACAACTTTAGCTCATCGCATCTTTTGTTTGATGATAAAGGGTGAGCATCTTGATTTTGTATTGCAAGAGATTCAGCAAGGTTTAGATGAAGTCTTAAAATATCGCCCTGTTATGGGAATACAATGGTTATCGCATGTAAGAGAGGTGTGTTGGGCTTTAAGAGGACTGACAGAAAATCCATTGGCTTACCAACCTCCAGCGCTAAAAGAAGAAGAGCTTGCCCAAATTTACAGGCAATCCATTTATAAACTCTGGTATATTTATCTCCTTTATCTTTATGAGCGATATGAAGAGGTGCTAGCTGTGGCCCAGAGTATGGCTGATGATTTGCATTACTGGGAGTCTTTTGCTAATTGGTACATCTATTATTTCTATCAAGCTTTAGCACTAGCAGCAGTTTGTTCGACAGAAGCACAGTGGAAAACCTTAAAGCAGCTACATCAAAGGGTAAAAAAGTGGGCAGAGGCCTGTCCTGCCAATTACCTTCACCAATTCTTGCTCCTTTCAGCTGAAATAGCTCGCCTTTCTGGTGCCAAACAAAAGGCAGCTGAGCTTTATGAAGAGGCCATTAGAGCGGCAAAGGATAATGAATTTTTGCCCGAAGAGGCTTTAGCCTGTGAATTGAGCGCGAAGTTTCATTTATCCGTTGGGCATCAAAAGCTGGCCGCCTTTTACATGCAAGAGGCCTATCAAGCTTATACTAAGTGGGGGGCTGCTCCTAAGCTGGCTTTCTTAAAAGAGAAATATCCCGATCTATTAGCCATCACTCCTAAACAAGAAGAACTCTCCACGGAGACCCCCTCTTCTCTGAGTACCACTTCAAGTACCGCTACCACTTCAGCAGAGTTTGAAATTCAAGCGATTATTCAAGCTTCACAGTCTCTTTCTGGAGAGATTATCCTTGAAAAGTTGATCACCAAGCTCATGCACATTGTGATGGCTTATGCAGGAGCCGATCGATCGTTTTTAATTTTATCTGACTCTGGCAAGCTATCTATAGCAGCAGAGACTGAATTGGGCCAAGAAAGTGCAAGATTGATTGATCACACCCCCCTTGAAGACAAAGAGCTTTGCTTGGGAGTAATCCATTATGTCGTCAGAAGTCAGCAAGAGCTTTTGCTCAACAATGCTGCCCATGAAGGCAATTTTACTCACGATCCCTATATCATGGCCAAAAAGCCCAAGTCGATCTTGTGCCTGCCTCTGATCAATCAAGGTAGATTGATTGGGCTTTTATACTTAGAAAACCGTCTTAGCAAAGATGTCTTTTCTTCTCAAAACTTACATATCCTCTCTTTGATTTCCTCTCAAATTGCCATTTCCATTGAAAATGCCTACCTTTATGCTAATTTGGAGGCAAAAGTAGAAGAGCGAGCCCAACAGATCCAACAAATGCAAAACCAGCTCATGCAACAAGAGAAGTTAGCCTCTTTGGGACTTTTGACAGCTGGCATTGCCCATGAGATTAAAAATCCCCTGAACTTTATCCTCAATTTTTCTGCCCTCTCTGTTGATCTCATTCAGGAGTTGACGAGTAAACAGCAAGAGGATTCTGAAGCCATTGAAACACTTAAAAAAAATATGGCCATTATCTACCAACAAGGGCTGCGGGCCGATGGCATCATTCAAAGAATGTTAGCCCATTCTCGCAGTAAAACAGGACAGATTGTTCCCACCGATATGCATAAGCTAATTGAAGAGTACCTCATCTTGTCTTCACACAGCATGCAAGCTGAGTATCCAGGTTTTAGTTTGAAAATCGAAAAGGAATTTGACTCTTCTCTTCCTCCCGTAGAGGTCATCGCAGAAGATATCAGTCGCGTCATCTTAAATCTTTTGCAAAATGCCTACTATGCCGTCTTTAAAAAAAGGCAGGAAAAAGGGGAGTCTTATGTTCCTACCATTCGGGTTACAACAAAGCATTTAGGCGATCGCTTTGAAGTGCGCATTCGCGACAATGGAACGGGCATTCCTTCTCAATTGCTGGATAAAGTTTTTACCCCCTTCTTTACAACCAAGCCTGCTGGTGAGGGAACAGGACTTGGCCTTTCTATCAGTCACAGCGTGATCACGCAAGAGCATGGCGGCTCTCTGTCCTTTGAAACAAAAGAGGGAGAGTTTACAGAGTTTATGATGATCTTACCGATTAAATAATTAAATCTAGTGCTCCATTAGTTTTTGATATTTCGGCCAGCGTGAAAGCTCTTGCGGTTAAAGAATTATATACTCATTCTAGTTGAAAGCTGCAATTTCGGCTGCGTCAAAGCCTCGGGCTTCAACGCAGCCGAAATTGCAGCTTTCAACTAGAATGAGTATATATAAGTAGTGGAATCTGAAAAAGCCTATTAAAAGTCTCTAAATGTTTATTAGAGGCTTTTTTTTATTTTCCAAAAGATTTAAAATTTGCAAGAAATAGAATTAAACCCTTAAATTTCTGGCAAATTAATGAAACTAAAACCTATTAATCTTTTTTTCTTTAAACATTAGATTGCCTTTGAATAAGGAATAATTAGAGAAAAAATGGAGCCTATCCGATCTCGATTTCTTACCTCTAAATATCCTTGATGCAAATCAGCAATCATTTTAGCGATTGATAGTCCCAATCCCATCCCCTCTGTCTTGGTACCTGGTATGCGATAAAATTTCTCGAATATACGCTCGCGAACCTCTGGAGGAATCCCTCTTCCTTCATCTAAAATAGACAAAATAAAATGGCTATCTGTCGTTTTGGCCTCGATTTCAATTCTTGTCCCCTCAGGAGAATTTTCAATAGCATTCAAAAGAAGATTATGAAGCAAGATCTCCAACAAAGAGAAATCAAAATCTATTAAAGGAAAAGGATCAGCAACAGAAATTTTTAGATCATAATGAACCAGATGCTTGCTTAACTTCCCTACACAGACTTGAATAAGATGCTGGACATTATGGTACTTTTTATGAATCGTTACAGCTTCTAAAGATAGCTGCTCCATGATTAAAACATTATCGACGATATGGCTCAGCTTTCCAGAGGTATTCTCGATTTGTTGAATCACTCTTAAACCAGCTCGACTATCTGCAACTCCTTTATCCTTTTTAAGATCTTGAACAACATTTTGAAGTAAAGTTAAAGGACCCCGAAATTCCTTAGAAATGGTATTTAAAATTGTTTGATGAACTTTTTCAATTTGTTGTAGATAGCGATTCCATCTGACCCTCTCTTCTGCAAAAGACCGCTCTAAATATTGAGCCAACTCTTGTCCAACTGTATAAAGAAAATTTGTCTCTTCATGTGAAAGAGAGCGAGGAACTGAGGGTTGAAAAGCTAAAACCCCTACAATCTCTTTAAATCCTTTTAAAGGGATATAAAAGCGCTTAACTGACGGTAATGTGTCTGTTGACCAACCAGCCTCCTTGCCATTTTGAAAAACCCAAATAGCTACTGCCCGTTCTTTTTCATCTTGCAGAATAGAAGAGGCAGAATCAAATGCTAACTCCCCTTTCAAGTTCTCAATAATAATCTCACAATTGCCAATCAAAAGAGTTCCTATTCGCTGACTTACAGCTGATAAAACATCCTCAGAAGAGGAGGCTCTTGTAATTTGCCGCAAGATATCATAAAGAGCTTCAGCTCGCTCTTCTCTCCGTCGTAGAATCAGTTCACGATCTTTCACGCGATTCATAAGAACGCCATTTATTATTGCTGTCATCAAATAGACGAGTAATAAAATTACGTCTTCTTTTTGTGCGATTCTAAAACTCTGCGGAAAAGGCATAAAATAATAATACCAAATCATGGCACTCAGAATAGCTGATAAAAAAATAGGACCAGATCCCACAAACAGACTAAGAAATAAAATCCCTAAAAGAAAAATAAAACCTATCAGTTTATAGCCGATCAAAGGCTCAATTAGTAGGTTCAAAACGGTCAGTACAGCGATAAAACCTAATACTGCTAAATAAGACATCCAGTGGCTGAGAAATTGAATGCGAAAAGTTCTCGATTTCGTCGTTTCCGGAAGAGGAGACTGTCCCATCACGTGAATATCAGCATCTATATTATCTCTAGAAAGCTGATCTAGTAGATTCTTTTCAAAAAGACCAGTGAAAAAGTCCATAAAAGTTCGCTTAGCGGGTCTTCCAATGATAATCTGTGAGACGCTCTTTTGTGTAGCAATTCTCTTTAAGGCTTCCGCAATATTTGTATCGGTTGTTGTAATGACTTCAGCGCCCAGTTCGCGTGCAAGTGCCATGTTTTTAGCTAAAAAAATATTTTCTTTCTCAGATAATACCACACCGGTATTCACATACACGGCAATCCAAGGAGCATCTAAATTAAAGGCTAAACGCCTAGCCATACGAATCAATTGTTGTGAATAAGGGCTGTAGCTGATAGCAACCATGAGACGTTCAGTGGGCCTCCAACTTTTAGGGCGGCCTCGTAAGGTTAATAACCCATGTAAATCGTGATCCACTTTTTCGGCTGTTAACCGGAGCGCCATTTCTCTCAAAGCTGTTAAACGATCCTCTTGAAAAAAATTTTTAGCTGCCATCTCTGATTGAGGACCTAAATAGACTTTTCCCTCTTTTAATCGCTTAAGTAGCTCTTGAGGTGTGATATCAACAAGCTCAATATGATTAGCTCGTTCTAATATCAAATCAGGAACCGTTTCCCGAATGGGAATATTTGTAATATCTTCAACCATATCTTTACGACTTTCTAAGTGTTGGACATTCAAAGTCGTATACACATCAATGCCGGCGTCTAAAATCTCCATCACATCTTGCCAACGCTTAGGATGACGTGAGCCAGTGACGTTCGAATGGGCTAACTCATCGATTAAAACAAGCTGAGGCTTCTGTTTAAGAATCTCGTCGATGTCAGGCTCTTCAAAGACAGTGTCTTTATAATTAATCCATTTTTCAGGAATGACTCTGATCCCTTCTAAGAGTTGTGCTGTTTCCCGCCTGCCATGCGTCACTACTGTTCCAATAGCGACATCAACTCCCTCTTGAAGCTTCTCTTGCGCCTCTTTTAACATGGCATAAGTCTTACCAACCCCAGCCGACATACCAAAAAAGATTTTAAGCTTGCCCTTTTTCTCTTGAATTTCTTCCTTTTTAAGAAGAGACAAGAAATATTCAGGATCAGGTCTATCTTCATCAATCATAGGAAGGTACCTGCTTTAAATCATCGAGAGCTCGATTAAGACGTAAGACATTAATACGAAGTTCCCCTAAAAATCCTAATGAGCGTTTTTCAAGCAAGGAATCAATTAATCCCCTAATCGCTTGACGTCCTTCTATTGAATCCATAGAACGGGCCTTTGCTACACGATCAACTTGAAAATAGGCAGCCTCTGGACTAATGTGAGGATCCAAACCGCTTCCAGAAGCAAATAAAAGATCTTTAGGGATTTGCTCTGCTTGTTGACCAGGATGGGCTTGTAAAAGCTTATAACGTCTTTCCTCAACTATTATCTTTAATTTTGCGCTTGTGGGTCCTAGATTGCTACCACCGGAAGGCACAGGATGATAATCCACAGCAGAGGGACGTGACCAAAAATATCTATTGTCTTCAAACTTTTGAGCAATGAGCTGAGAACCCATGATTTGGCTCTTGACCTGTATTAAGCTACCATTTGCTTTCTCAAATAAGCTGTAATAAGCAATACCTGTTATTAATAAAGGGTAAATGCATCCGAGCAAGATTGTCATCCAAATGAATAATTTCAAGCTTTGCCAGAAATATCTCATAATTCTTCCTCTTACGTAATAAAACCAAAGGATATAATGATGAAATCAATGAGCTTGATTCCAATAAAAGGCACGACTAAACCTCCTAGACCATAAATGAGAATATTATTTCTAAGTAATGCAGCCGCCGTTTGAGCGCGATAATAAACTCCTTTTAAAGCCAATGGAATCAAAGCAATAATAATCAAAGCATTATAGATAACGGCACTCAAAATGGCACTTTGTGGTGATTGCAAACGCATAATATTGAGATTTTCCAAAGGGCCATATAAACCTTCTGGAGCTAAATACAAATAGGCAAAAATTGCAGGGATAATCGCAAAGTACTTTGCAATATCATTAGCAATACTAAAAGTAGTTAAAGCCCCTCGTGTCATGAGCAGCTGTTTGCCAATTTCAACAATTTCAATGAGCTTAGTCGGATTACTATCGAGATCAACCATATTACCTGCTTCTCGTGAAGCTTGTGTTCCCGTGTTCATTGCCACACCAACATCAGCTTGAGCCAAAGCAGGGGCATCGTTAGTTCCATCCCCTGTCATCGCAATGAGATGGCCATTACGCTGTTCATCTTTGACTTTTTCCAGTTTCTTCACGGGGTCTGCTTCAGCAAGAAAATCATCAACGCCTGCTTCAGCTGCAATAGCAGCAGCTGTTAAGGGATTGTCTCCTGTGATCATAAGAGTGCGAATGCCCATTCTGCGCATCTCAGCAAATTTTTCTTTAATTCCTCCTTTAATCACATCTTTGAGATGAATAATTCCAACAACTCGTCTGTCATCACAGACCAATAGTGGTGTTCCACCCTGCCTAGCAATCGGTTCAATCGCTGCATGAAATTGAAGAGGAAAAGTACTTCCCATTCTTTCTATATAATTCTGAATAGCCTCCACTGCACCTTTGCGGATTGACCGTGTGACTTTTCCATTGGCATCTAAAAATCGATACCACTCATACGTGTTTGAGCTGAAAAAGGGACAAACCTGGAATTACGAGCATCTAAAGATTCCCCTCTAAGATCAAACTTGGTTTTAGCTAAAATGACAATTGAACGTCCTTCTGGTGTTTCATCAGATAAAGAAGCTAGCTGAGCAATTTCAGCAAAATCCTTTTCTGAAATTCCTGCAGCGGGAAAAAAAGCAGTTGCCATCCGATTACCAAGAGTAATCGTCCCCGTTTTATCCAAAATGAGTAAATCAATATCTCCAGCCGCTTCTACAGAGCGGCCACTTTTTGCAATGACATTGCGTCTAATAAGGCGATCCATTCCTGCAATACCTATAGCACTTAGCAAAGCACTAATTGTTGTAGGAATAAGACAGATTAAGAGAGCTATCAACACAGGGACCGTGATAAAATGAGAAAAATCTTGACGGGACAGCCTGACTGCTATATCTAGCAAAAGGTTCAAGAGAACCCGACAGTCAAAAGAAAGATCAATGGTAAGTCCAGATAAGGACAATATTTAAAGCAATTTCATTTGGTGTTTTTTGTCTTTTTGCTCCTTCAATAAGTAGATCATCCGATCTAAAAAGCTATGACCAGGCTCTGATGTCACCTTAATGGTAATGGATCACTGACAATACGTGTTCCCGCTGTTACAGCGCTGCGGTCACCCCCACTTTCTCGAATAACAGGCGCAGATTCTCCTGTAATAGCAGATTCATCTACGGTTGCGATTCCTTCAATCACCTCTCCATCTATTGGAATAATATCACCTACCTCACAAATAATAACATCTCCTTTTTTAATTTAGATGAAGGGATTTTCACCTCAACACCATGTTGAATCTGCCTGGCATAGGTTTAATTTTAGCTGTTCTTAAGCTTCAGCTTGTGCCTTACCACGACTCTCTGCAATGGGCTCTGCAAAATTCGCAAAGAGGACTGTAAACCAGAGCCAAAGGGTGATTTGTAGATCAAACCCAGATGAATAGCCGCTGATTAAATCTTTTCCTAACATGTAGAGTAGTTAAGATGGCACCAAAATATGTCACAAACATCACAGGATTTTTAAATTGAGTTTGTGGTGCAAGCATTCTAAAAGGTCTCTTAATAGCATTCAAAATAATGTACACATCAAATAGCTGTTGATGTTTGGATTTCATATATCTCCTATGATTAAAACGATAGGCCTTTATCATGAGAAAATGCTCAACAATAGGCCCTAGAGAAATGGCCGGAAAAAAGGCAAGCGCGCCTAAAATTAAAATCACACTAATAAGTAAAATGATAAATAAGAGGGAATCAGTAGAAAATGTGCCAATAGAGGGTGGCGTGATCTTTTTCTGTGCTAAACTACTAGCTACAACCAAAGTAGGATTAAAATACCTAAACGACCCATGAGCATCACAATTCCCAATATGCTATTATAAAAATCGGTATTGGTATTTAATCCAGCAAATGCACTGCCATTATTTCCAGCAGCAGAGGTAAATGCATATACGATTTCTGACAATCCATGTGGGCCGGCACTAGACAAGCTGGAGAGTGACTGCGGCAATAAGATAGCAATCCCAGATCCTAATAAAATCAAAATGTTAGGAATCAAAAAAGCTGTTACAACCCATTGAATCTCTCTTCTTTCAATTTTTTTACCTAAGTATTCTGGCGTTCGGCCCACCATTAATCCAGATAGAAATACTGTAAGAAGGGCGAATTTGAACATATAGCATAGGCCGACACCGACTCCTCCGAAGATAAGGGATCCCAACATCATATTGAATAAAGCGATTCCGCCTGCAAACGGAGATAAGCTCGATAACATAGCATTTACAGATCCACTAGAGGTTGCTGTTGTGGTGACAGACCATAGAACACTGTTGCCACTCCAATCCTAGTTTCTTTTCCCTCTAGTACAGGCCCTATACCTAAAACAGGATTTATTAAATACTCTGAATATAAAGCAATACCTAAGCCTGCTCCCCAAAGAATTAACATGACAAAAAAGAAAATCCAACCCTGTCTTTTAGATTTAATCATTACACCATACATATAAGTGGTAGCAGCTGGAATTAAAATAATAGCAAAGACTTCAAGAAAATTAGATAAAGGAGTGGGATTTTCAAAAGGGTGAGCACTATTGGCTCGAAAGAACCCCCCTCCATTTGTTCCTAGTTGTTTAATGGCAACTTGTGAAGCAACTGGTCCTAAGGGAACAGTCTGCGCTTGATGCTCTAATGTGACAGCCTCGATGTAAGGACTTAAAGTTTGTACAACACCTTGTCCTACTAAAAATAGGGCTAATAACAAGCTCAAGGGAAGTAAAATATAAATAACAGTACGGATCAAATCCACCCAGAAATTACCTAGTTTATTTGTAGATTGACGTGTTAGACCTCTAATCAAAGCTAACAGCACAGCACTTCCTGTAGCCGCACTGAGAAAGTTCTGTACCGTCAAGCCCAACATTTGTGTCAAATAGCTTAATGTGACTTCTCCCGCATAGGATTGCCAATTTGTATTCGTCGTAAAGCTGGCAGCCGTATTAAAAGCCAAGAGTGGAGAGACAGAGGGAATTCCTTGAGGGTTTAAGGGTAATACGTGTTGAATCAGTTGAAGAATAAAAACGGCCAATAAGCCTATTGTATTGAATAGGAGCATGCTTTTGCCATATATCCAGCCATCCATTTCCTCCATAGGGTCTATATTAGCTAACCGATAACTCACTGATTCGAATTTATTTAAAATAGGAATTGGCACAAGCTGATGAGCCTTAAAAATATAGGCCATATAAGATCCTAACAAAGGTGTGCATAAGAAAAGTAATCCAACAAAAAGAGTAATTTGAAGCCAATCAAATAAGGACATTCTTTTTTCTCCTACTTATCAATCCAGTACTTATACATAAGTGAACTTCCACTTTAAGCATCGTTTAACATGTCATCTTTAAGCGATTCTTTCTCATTTATATTCAAAATATGCGCTTCGAAACAATCGAGATTTAAATCAATAAACATGAGGTCTAATAAGACTAAAGCAGCCAATTTGGAGATAACAAAATTTTTCTATATAAAAATCTACTTTAACAATTAAAAATTTTTTAGCAATCTCCACCTTTAAGATAAGCAAGAGATATTTGAATTTAAGGGAGGGGGTTACCCATCGAACTCAGGTTAAAGTAGTAGCAAACTTGTGTTTGTATTCTTGAACTTATATGCCCATTTTCTTATTGTGCGTAAAGAAGCCAAAAAGGGAAGAAGGGGGCCCTGATGAGTGCCAAAATCCAGCTTGTGAAGGAAATTATTATAGAAAATGATATTATTTCCTTATTCATACAGGATCAATTGCCGATTGTGGAATGCTATCACCAGAGATTTATAAATATTTGGCTCTTATGTGATCAAATTAAGGCTCTTTCTCATTTAGATTATATCAATGAATTTGCAGAGATCGCTAACTTCTTTTGGAAAGGACTTCAATTTCAGTTTATTCACTCGATTACTCACTATCAACATCACTATCGGGAAAGGATCAAGTTAGAAATGGAGCATCCAGCCGACGTTTTTGAATACCGTTTGACTGATTTCAAACTCTTTGATGTATCTGTTATGCATGAACCTCAAGTAAAGGATGGACAGCTCTCTTACTTTGTCTATAATACGAGCAATGGATTACCTTATCGAGTCATTTGTCCTTTCCCTTATACGACATCAACCTCCACTGTTGTTCATTACCAACTTTTACCTATCTTGAACTAAGCGAGTTTTACTTATATTCGTAGGAGTTACGCACTTAATATATATTTAGGACATCTAAGATATGTTTTAACAGCTTCTCTAACAATACCTATCTTAGCCTCAAACCAAGTTAAACCTGTTCGAAAACAAAATCTTTCGATCCTTAAAAAAGCTCGGAGTGAAAAAAGAATATGATTTCTTTGAGCTTTTTCTGTCCTTGCTTGGCATTTTTCACAAAATTGCTTGATTCCTCGATGATAATCTTCAATTAACCAGCCTTTTTCTGATAAGCTAAGGCGATCTAATTCATTCATTTTAAGGTTGTTTGTTGCCCAGTATTCAATGCCCTTTTCCTTAGAGACTAGCTTAAATACTTTAATCCAACCATAAGCTTTTAAATGAACTAAAGATCCTTTTTCTTCTATATTCACTTCACTAAGGCAACGATTGCCATCACCATCTGGATCAACTGTTGGAGTAAGTCTTGTTAACCACAACCAATCCAACTTCCTGATCAGATTATCAAGGCTTGAATACCAAGAATCAAATAAAACACATTCAGGACAAAATCCTCTTTCTTTAGCCTTAACTAACATAGCGCGAAAATGATCATTCTTAGTCATTCCAGTCTTTGCTTTATCATAAAGGCTATAATCTATAGGGATAAGTTGATCACCATCTGTCCAAATTAAACTTTGAAGGTTAATTCCCTTGACTACTCGATGATGTTTACCTGACCAGTGATAAGAGACAAGATCCATCTTACTCGCATAAGGTTTATCGAGTGTCGTATCATCAATGACTAAGCAGCCTCTTGACTTATCTACAAATGCATGAGCCTCCTGCCACAAGTATTCCGATGTTGGCTCAAGTCTATATAAAACTCTAAGAATTGCATCATGAGAGGCGGGATCTGGTTTATCTGGTTGCACGCGAGCAGCTTCTGTACAACTATAAGCTTTTTGTGTTGCAATTAAAAAATTGATGTAATCTTCTTCTTGGCATTTTGGATTAGTCATACCAAATAAATTAAAATAACTCTAAAATTTATTCAACTGCGTAACTCCTAATTCGATTCAAATGTGAAGACATTGTCATTTCTGAAAATGTCTCTGGGGATGTGCCGATCTCGGGACAGCTTTAAAACTTTTAAAGAGTTCGATTAGTCGACTATCACTTCAAAATTTTAATGACAAAATGAGAGCGGGTTATCTTAATAACTCACTCTTTTTGCGTAAGGTGAGTTATTAAGCTTTATTTACTCTATTTTGGGGGCTATACTCATTCCAGTTGAAAGCTGTCGGCTGCGTCAAAGCCTGGGGCTTCAACGATCAAAAATGGGTCCATATACTCATATGAACCAATTTTTGATCGTTGAAGCCCGAGGCTTTGGCACAGCCGAAACTTCTCACTTTGAACTGGGATGAGTATATACACTCATTAAAGGAAATAAGGCTCATCATATCCGTTTAACAGTAGAAAATATGATAGTCCCTTTTTTCTATCTCTGATATTGAACATGCTTGCTCATCGGTGAGTAAGAAATACAATTCGCCTAGTTTTAAGGCAATTGAGAGATGAAGCAATCATTTTTCCTGAAGGCAAAGGACGTGATGCAAAGTGGATAAGAAAAATAAAATAAAAAATGTGACATCAAATTTAAAAATTTCAACAGCTTTTTTATTTTAAAAAATGTTAAATTAAAAATCGATTTTTTAAAAATTAAATAAAACTAAAAAATAGAGATCGTTAATATGGTAAATAGTGAAGAGGAAGATCCTTTAGTAAAAATGAATAATTGGATAGAAAAGGAAAAAACGTTAGGTTCTGGTAATCCGAATCGAATTGTACTAGCAACAACTTCTCCGAATGGTATTCCACATAGTCGTATTATTGCTATTAGAGAAATTACGCCTCAGGGAATTTTATTCTTCACACAACAAGGAACCAAGAAAGTTATTGAGTTAACACAAAACCCTTATGCTTCTGCGACATTATGGCTTGCGCAACAACAACGTCAAGTTGTCTTAGATGGTTTTGTAAAGTCTTTAACAAGCCAAGAAAATATGAATTTTTGGGAAGAAATGCCACGAGAACAACAACTGCGTTTTTCTGCGTATGCACCCACTTCTAGTCAGCCTATTCAATCTCTATCTATTTTAGATACTCAATTCCATGATTTAGAAAAAAAATTTGCAAAGAGTTCTGTTCCAATGAGTCCTTATTATTGTGGGTTTCATTTTATCTCTGAATTCATTTACTTTTATACATTAGGTTCTAATAGCTTTTCAGAAGTACTAAAATACGAACAATATCAAGGAAAATGGCGTAAACAACTTTTATCTCCTTAAAATCCAACAAAAAGAATTGATAAAATATGATACTAAAAAAATTTTGATCAGAGAAAAGTAATTATATTAACTTCCCTAGATGTTCAACATTTTGGGATCCCATTGACAGGAAGATGAACAGTCGATTCCCGCTCAAATTAGACGTTTAACGGAATATGCCGATACAAAACAACTATCTGTCATTCAAGTATTTCAAATTACAGAGTTTTCAACTAAAGAAAGCCGAAAAGAATTTGAAAGATTATTGATCTGATCTCTAAATCTAAAGAACTCATAGCCCTTATAACTGATCTCAATGAGTTAGACAAGCTTAATGATAAACATAAAATAAGAGCTTGCTCTCTCTTCCCATTGAGTCTTTCCTTCAGTCTAAAGAACAATAGACCTCTTTCGAAACTCATTGAGATAGTTCCAAATTATAAATTCCTGCACTTAGGTTAAAGCGAAGTCCAAATCTTTTGCGTCTGTTTCTATAGCGATGATTTTAAACTGCATAACTCCTAGGGAGTTAGAGAAATTAAACTTTCGAGATGCTCTCATTGCTAAGATTGCGCTTCAAGGAGGTAAACGCATTAATGAAGCCTTAAACTTAAAAGTTGAGCAAATCGGTTGGACTAAACACGAAATCACATTTTTTCAATTTAAAACAGGAGGTGATTATTACCTATACACAAAGTGTAATGGAGACTCTCAAGAAATATATTGGAGAAAGGACAGAACTGGTCTTTGTGACAAGAAATAATAAAGCCGTTCCACTCATTCAATTAGCCAAAACCTTTGCAAAGGCAGGCCAACTAGCAAAGGTTCCATTTAAAGTGACTCCGCATGTGTTAAAGGCTTCGACCGTTACCTATCTTAAACAAATAGGTTTTTCAGACAGTGATATTATACTCATTCCAGTTGAAAGCTGCAATTTTGGCTGTGCCAAAGCCTCGGGCTTCAACGATCAAAAATGGGTTCATATGAGTAGTATATGGACTCATCTTTGATCGTTGAATCGCGAGAGCTTTCGCATTGCCCAAATTGCAGCTTTCAACTGGAATGAGTATATGCGTGTAACTGGGCATGCAGTGCAGAGATGATTTATGCTTATGACAAATCTTCAAGGGCAGATAATGCGAGTAAACGAGTTTCTCTTGTAGCTTGAATAGAAAGCTCTTGATTTTAATTGATTTTTTTGCCTGATTATTCAAGAATATAAATAAAGGACCTACTGATATGGCGAAACCGCTAGAAGAACGGAAATATATTGCATACTTGAAATTGGTCGGATGGAGTTTAGAGAAAGGCGGAATTGACTATAGCCTTTGTGACGAAAGTGGCAATTACATCTGTACGATCAAAGTTATTCATGGGAAAGGTAAAAAAAGAGAAGTCTCAGCTTCTAGTGTTCGCAAAACAGAACAAGAATTTAAAGAAAGAGGATGGTTATGGCCACCACAAAAGAAATCAAAGAACATTTAAATATTGCTCTTAAAGAAGTTGGACCTATTAAGCCTTGGTTTGATGATGATGTGAATGAATGGATTTTTTCTCACCCAAATTATCCTGTTGAGTGTGGAGGGGAATCACCTAAAGAGGTTATTCAAAATTATCCTAGATACCTACAAGAGTTTATTAAACATCGCCTAAATGAAAATCTAAACCCTCTTATAGAAAAGAAGACAAAAGGACATGGAGGAAAAAGAGAGGGAGCCGGTAGACCAAAGGGAAGTTTAAAAGAACCAACCAAGAGGGTATCCTTACCCATAGACATAGCTACCTGGATTACACAACCAGAAGCGATGGAGCAGGTCAGAAAATTAATGCATAAGCATCGCGTAGCTTAGTTCAAATGCTACGCGATGCTTACTCTGTTTCTGATGCAAAAAATCGATTGTCCTTACAAAATGGGATTCTGGTTCTAGTGCAAAATTTATATTGGGTGGAAATAGACTTAATCTGACACTTACCGACCAATTGCAAGTACGTATTTCAGTTTATTCGCCCTTCATTGCACAAGCGATCTAAATTGTACTGACCGAGAACATCTCCTTGATCCGCAGCTAAGCGATAATACTTGACAGCTGCTGTATTCGATTGTCTAACTCCTCGTCCACCTTCATACATAATTCCTAAATTGTTCTGAGCGCTAGCATCCCCTTGATCCGCAGCTAAGCGATAATACTTGAAAGCTTCTGTATCCGATTGTTTAACTTCTCGCCCACCTTCATACATAACTCCTAAATTGTACTGACCGATAGCATCCCCTCTGTCTGCTAAAATTTTTTTCGCCAAAAATGAAGAAGAGCTATAAATAAAAACAACCTTTTTTACCTGTCCAAAAAGACTTCCAATCCGATCGAGTTTTCTCGAAAAACAGTCCTATATCTAAGGTCAATACCGTTTTAGCCAAGGATCGAATTCCTAGCCAAATTCTTTGTTCGAAAAGATAGGTCTTTTCTGATTTTCCTAATAATGTATATTGTTTTCCATCTTTTGTTTTAGTTTCCTCTAAACCAGAAATAGAGATAGGTATTGAGTAATTATTAGGAAATGTATTTTCTATAAATTTTATTTGCATAAAACCTAATTAATTATCTTTATTAATTTTACTATAATAAACATGATTCGTTAATTTATTATAAAGATTAAAAAAAAAGAAACCTCGGGAAATGCTGTTACCTTAATCCCTGTTCATGCTGAACTGACAACTCAAGAAGCTGCTAAATCTAGAGCATGCTAGTTCAAAGTGAGAAGTTTCGGCTGTGCTAAAGCCTCGGGCTTCAACGATCAAAAATTAGTTCATATGACTATATGGACCCATTTTTGATCGTTGAATCGCGAGAACTTTCGCATTGCCCAAATTCTCATTTTGAACTGGGATGAGTATATGGTCTTAAATCTAGCCCGCCGAGCGAGGGAAATCTTTGAGAGTTCTGAAGTGGATGAAAAACGTCAACTCTTGAATTTCGTATTTCAGAACTTTGAGTTGAAAGAGAAAAAGCTGTCTGTAACCTTGCGAGAGCCATTTAAAATAATAAAGAACACTTCCCAATTAGAGAAGTGTCCGGGGATGTGCCCTTCACCAATCTTACATCGAACCAATTTATAGATAGAATGCGCAAAATCTTTGAACTTGAGCCGTTTATAAATATCTACTCGATAAGCCCAAACACGGAAAGCAACACATATATTCGAGAGAAGGCGGTAGCAAGCCTATAAAAGACTCTTTATCCCTTGCTTACTGTCTCCTAATAAGAAGTAGAACCAGTAATTATGAAGCATATCTTTATCCTCGCTCTCCTCAAATCCAGCGAAAGCTCAGTATCATTCAGCGGAATCAGAAGAATGATTAGATAGAAACTTCTCTATGGCGGCAACCAAAGCAACTGGAGTTTCTATCATTGGATAATGACCCGATGTTTTGCAACATTCTAACTGAGCATTCAGATACCACTTCAAAAATGTATTACGCATGAATGCTTCACTTCCCTCAAAGTCATATTCACCAAACAAGACTAATATGGGAGTGCGTAGACCTTTCACCGATTCAGAAAAGTCAGTATGAGAAAACATGTTCAAATAACCAAGACGTGCTTCACTTGTAGACGATTGACGCAGGTCTGTAACCATGTTTTTAGCGAATGTCTTGGTATAACGATCACTGGTTAATGTATTGATACACTGCATAGCAGCCTCATCGTTATTTAACGCTACACTTTTAAGAAAATCCATCATCTCTTTAGGGCCAGGCGATCCACAAGCAGGGACAGGTGTTATCGCTACGACGCTTTTAACCCTAGAGGGATTGTCTACAGCAATTTTTTGAACAATCATACCGGACATAGAGTGTCCAATCAGATGAAATTTATTCCAGGCCAAGGAATCAATGAGTTTAATAGCGTCTCCACTCGCTTCTTCTACTGAATAGGTCCCTCGCATTTCTTTAGAACGACCGTAGCCACGCAAGTCTACAAAAAGGTAGGTATAATCATCGATATTAAGATATGGGAGCATAAAATCGTAACTTCTCGAGTCGCCCATCCAATTGTGCATAACGAGTACTTTTTCTTTTCCTGATCCAATTTGTTTATGAGCAATAAATTCCATATTTTGATTCTCCGCTGAGTTAAGGGTTTGCCCCGATAAAGACGAAACAAAGGCGGCAAGAAAAGTGATAAATCCAATCATTTTTGAAAACATGAATTGAAGCATAAGAAACTTTTGGTTCGTGATTTTAGAAGCGATTATGACAAAATTGGTCATTTTTAATAGTTCAAGATTCGTTAAAAACTTGACAATTTTCTTTCAAACAACTAATATTATTAGTAGTAATAAAGAATAATTTCAAGTGATATTTATGAAATTAGATGATTTTTTTGCTCTACATAAAGTCTTTACTATTAAGGAGCTTGCTAATGCTCTTTCCGGTAGCAAAGATTCTTCTGTCAAAAATTCAACCCTTTATAATCTACTCGCTTATCATCAAGAACAAAACCATATTCTTCACATTCGGCGAGGGTTATATTATTCTATACCTAAAGGTTCGGATTCTAATCATTGCCTCGTTGACCCCTTTTTAGTGGCTAGTAGAATGGTAGAAGATGCAGTACTTGCCTACCGAACTGCCCTTGATCTGCATGGAAAACTTCATATGGTCCAAAGTGAATTTGTTTACCTCTCGAAAAAGCGAGTGATGGTTCCTTTTGTTTTTCAAGATGTTATGTATAAGGCTGTGTCTATGCCCTCAGCATTGAAAGCATCCAGCAACGAAACATTTGGAGTGCAATCAATTAATCGGCTTGGACAAGAGGTTTTGGTAACAACTCTTGAACGTACATTGGTGGATACTTTAGACCGTCCTTATTTGTGCGGTTCTTGGGAGGAGATTTGGCGTTCGCTTGAAAGCATCGAATACTTTGATATGGATCAGGTATTTGCATATGCCCTTCTTTTAGGAAATGCAACAACTATTGCCAAACTCGGATTTTTCTTAGAAAGCCATCGAGAAGAGTTAATGATACCTGAGGACTATTTTGAAAAGCTTCGCAAACACTGCCCTCTTAAACCTCATTACTTAGAGCGACATCAAAAACAACCTAGAAAAATGATTACTAAGTGGAATTTGATTGTTCCTCTAAGCTTAATTAATCGCGAATGGGAAGAACCTAATGAAAATATCTAAACAAGAATTGATAAGAGAAGCAAAAAAAACAGGATTTCGCCCTGAAATTATGGAGAAAGTCTGGCATTTAATGGCTATTCTAGATGGCATTAGCGTGCATCCATTTCTAAAAGATCGATTGGTTTTAAAAGGAGGTACGGCTCTCAATCTATTCTTCTTTGACCTCCCTCGATTATCTGTGGATATCGATCTAAATTATATTGGGAAACTTGATAAAAATGATTTGCTTAACCATGTCGCTAAATTCATTAAACTACATGACATTGAAGAACGCCTTCATCTATTAGAGACGAGCTTCCTTTGAGAAGATTACTTCAATGCCCCAAATGTCAATCTTCTTGGACCGGAAGTGGTTCCAAAGGAAATGGTGGCACATACTTCTATTATCATTGTCAAAATGGCTGCAAAGAACGAGTAAAAGCAGAGCAAGCCAACTCAGCCTTTTCTGATTATCTTAGGAGTTTTCAAGTCCGTCCTGAAATCTCGAATCTTTATATCGAGAAAAAGAGATCGACCGCTATCAGAAAACCTTAGCAGAACTAGAAAGCAAGCTCCTTAAAATTGATGAGATGTTCGTGAATGGAGATTTGGAAAGAGGTTCTTATCAACGGATCAAAATATCGAATAAAGAGGAAATTCAGCGATTGCAGATTCAAATATCTCGCTTGAAGTGTACAGACACCAACTTTATGAAGTATTGTCGTTATGGTATGTCTCTTTTAGGTAACCCCGACTTTCATTACCAGCAGGCGTCGCCATATATTAGAAAAAAGCTTCTTGGTTCGATATTCACAGGAAAATTGATTTTCAAGGACAAAAAATATCGAACCACTGGACTCAATGAAGCTGTAGCTCTCATAGGCCAGTTTCAGAACGAATTTGAGCATAAAAAAGCCGAACATCTTGCCATTTCTGACAAAACGTTCGGTAATGTGCCGATCCTCAGACAGCTTTAGAACTTTTAAAATTTTGATTGGTCATCCCTCAGCAAAGAATTACGGACATTTGAAGGATTAACAATTCAGACTACGAAAACAACCCAGAAAATCTTGACTTCTTAGTATTTCTGGGTTATTTTCTGGGTAATGAGATGAAAGGATCATTATGCTTGAGGAGTTATTGACCAAAGAAGAAGGAAAAACGCTTGAGTTTAAGGAAAATACCAAATCTTTACAAAAGATTGTTCAAACCATTGTAGCTTTCGCAAATACAGCAGGAGGAACTCTGGTTATTGGTATTAAAGATAAAACTAAAGATGTGATTGGCCTTGCAAATGTTTTAGAAGAAGAAGAACGCATTGCTAATGCCATTGCAGATTCAGTTTCTCCTTTGCTAATTCCTTCATTACAACTTCATACTTGGAGAGATAGAGACTTGCTCCTTGTCTCGGTTCCTCATGGCTTTGGTCCGTACTATATCAAATCAAAAGGAATAGAGGAAGGTACCTATATTAGATTTGGTTCAACCAATCGCTTAGCGGATGCCACTACTATCTTAGAAATCCAAAGACTGAAAGAGCATAAATATTTTGATGAACAGCCAAATTTTGATTGTGCTGTAAATGAAATCAATTTTGATTTGGCAAAAGAATTATTTGCCAATATTTCAAAAAAACTGACTGATCGCACTGCTAAATCACTAGGACTTATCGTTCAATACCATGCTAAAGAGTTGCCATCAAACGGAGCTGTATTGCTATTTGCTGATCATTATAAAGAATTTTTTCCAGATGCAATCATTCGATTAGGACTTTTTTTAGGAACGGATAAATCGCAGATTCTTGATCAACAGATTCTTGAAGTTCCAATTTCAACAGCATTAGAACCAATTATAGCATTTATTCGTCGCCATACTTCAATGGCTGCTGAAATTGGCGAAACAAAACGCAAAGATATCCCTCAATATCCTCCTGCTGTAGTAAGAGAAGCTGTGATTAATGCTCTTTTACACACTGATTATTCGATTAAAGGAGCTTCGATTCAAATAGCTATTTTTGATGATCGTATCGAAATAACAAATCCTGGTTGTTTGCCATTTGGATTAAGTTTTGAAGCTGCTCTTTCGGGAATCTCTCAATTGCGTAATCGTGTGATTGGTCGTGTATTTAGGGAATTAAATTTGATAGAGCAATGGGGGTCTGGGCTTGGGCGAATGTTAAACATTTGTGGACAACAAGGCATACCCTTACCCAAATTTGAAGAGTTAGGCAATTTTTTTCGCACCACTTTATATCACGGTGCTAATACATTTGTTGGAATTGAAGAATGGCAAAAACAAATCATAGCTTACTTAAAAACGTATAAAGAAATATTGCCTAAAGAAGCGCAGAGATTATGGAATGTAACTTCAAGAACCACAAGTTCAAGACTAAAAAAAATGTGTGAACAGGGAATCCTTGTTGAAATTTCAACGGGACCATTTGATCCTCAAAAGAAATTTAGCTTACGAAAGTGATGAAAAGTGATCCAATATGAATAAAGTTTTTTAATCAGAGATCAAAGTATCCTATGCAAAAAATTTAATTATTCAGTAAAAGGAAAATATGTTTATTACAGTTGTATAAATGCTAAAGGAATCTGCCATCGTGATTACATCAATGAAAAAGAGTTTTTAAAAGAAATTTCACATTACTTTGATGAACTTAGCCTTTCACAAGAAGTGATCCAAGAAATTACTCAATACCTCAAAAATATTTATGAGTCTGAGTTTCAGTTTTATCAAGAGCAAAAAAATCGGCTTAGAAAGGAACAAGACCAAATCCATGAATGAATAAGCAAAATGTACGATGATCGGTATGGTGGCAAGATCGATGAAGGTTTCTTTCAGAAAAAGCTCAAAGAATACAAAGATCGGGAATTTGCGATTATCCAGGAAATGGATAGCCATGCTAAAGCGGATGAAAGTTTCCATATCACAGCGAATATGGTCTTAAGTTTGGCTCGTCACTCTAAGAAAATCTTTGAGAGCTCTGAAGTAGAGGAAAAACGGTAACTCTTGAATTTCGTATTTCAGAACTTGGAGTTGAAAGACAAAAAGCTCTCCGTAAATCTACGTGAGCCGTTTAAAATGATAAAGGACACTTCCCTTGCGGGAAAGTGTCCGAGAATGTGCCCAGCACCGGAGCGATCTCGAACCAATTCATCGAAGGAATGAAACAACTCTACGAACTTCAAACTATCCTAGATGTTCGGCTTCTTCGGCCTGGAGAGTCTTCTTCTAAGATTCGAGAGGAGCTGTTGGCTATGACGGGAACTTAACAGAAATCAGCTTTCAGTTATCTCCCTAATATGAAATAGAACCTATCTGATTATCTAAAACCTCGAGCTTAGTAAAAAAAATTACTCAGGAAAGTAAATGAGTCTGAAGCAAGGATCTTCATCTTGCAATAAATCCATTTTCAATCCATCAGACGGCGTAACCCAAGTAAAATCCCTTATGCTCGCTAAAATTGATTTTTACAGCCCCGGATCTTCTTGCAATTGAGTTCGAAACATGTGATAGGTAAAGTGATCTTTCTCATCATATTCTATATAGACTGTTCCTAGATTTTCAATTGGTTGTTTGGAAATGTCGTAACCAGTTCCTGAGTTTGACACATTAAATTTATAAGTTATTTATTTTAAGTTAGATAAGTTTTTTTTCAAAATTCGTAGTGGCAACATTTTTTCAAAAAAAATTGACTATTAAAAGATTAAATGTAAAATGTGAGTATGTTTATAAAAAAAACTCGCTCAAAAAATTTTATTTACCTCAGTTTGGTTGAGACTTTTCGTGAAAATGGGAAAGTTAAACATCGAACCATTGCTCAACTGGGAAGATTGGACCAACTTCTTCAGAAAGGAGAACTTCATCGTTTTTCCAAATCATTACAAGCTATTGGAGTAGCTTCAACGGATATTCCTAAAATTGGAGAAGTAGATCGGATCAATTGGGGTGCAGAATTTGTCTATAGACATATTTGGAAGCAGTACGGAATGGATGCAATCTTAGATACTGTTTTTGGATCAACCAAAGTAGAATTTGATTACAAAGAAGTTATTTTTCTGGAAACCATTTCAAGATTAATGGCTCCTTCTAGCAAACTTCAAGTATATCTCAAGCAGAATCATTTTTTGGGAATCAATGAAGTTCCTCTTCATCATATCTACAGGGTTTTAGATTATCTTTCATCATTTCAAAAAGAAATTGAAAATCTAATTTTTTTGAAACATGTCGATCGTTTTGGCATGAAGGTAGACGTTGTATTTTATGATGTAACTACTCTTTATTTCGAAGGAGCTTTGCCAGATAATTTAAGGGACTTTGGATTCAGTAAGGATGCCAAGTTTGGCGAAGTGCAAGTCGTTGTAGGAATGCTTGTAGATCAAGAAGGTCGTCCAATTGCTTTAGGAGTATTTCCGGGAAATACATTTGAAAGTAAAACGCTAGAAGATGCTCTCATAACATTGCAAGAAAGGTTTAAAATTCAGCACGTCGTCGTAGTTGCCGATAGGGGAATTAATTCAAAATTAAATCTAAAGAGAATTAAAGATAGAGAGTATGATTATCTAGTTGGATGTAGATTAAAGAGCTTAAATAAAAATTTGCAGAAGCAAGTTTTAGATATTGAGAAATATGAAACTATTCATGAATCAGATGGGAATCTTTTGAAATATCGAGAAATTGAGTTTGATAATGTTGTAGAATATGTGGAAAACAATGAAAAGAAGAAGCAAATTTTAAAAGAAAGAATTATCTGCACGTGGAGTTTGAAGAGAGCTGAAAAAGACCGAAAAGATAGGGAGCGATTAATTCAGAAAGCAATAAAGATGCTAGATAACGGCACAGCCTCCCTGGAATCTAAAAAAGGCGCTAAAAGATATCTAAAAAATGAAAAGAGAGAATTATCATCAATAGGATTGGATCTAGAAAAGATTAATGATGATAAGAAATGGGATGGATTTTACGGAATTCAGGTTTCAAAGCATAGTATGAAGAGAGAGGAGATACTCTCCAGCCATCATCGATTATGGAAAATGGAGGAATCTTTTCGGGTTATGAAACACTCATTAGAAATAAGACCGATTTATTTGTCTAGTCCCGAAAGGATTATTGGACATATTGTGCTTTGCTTTCTTGCCTTTGTTATTCACCGTAGCCTAGAAATTGAGCTAATTAGAAAAGGATCAGATCATACAATTGAAAAAATACGAGAGGCTATTGGAGAACTAGAAGCTTCAGTATTAGAAGTGAACAATGAGCGTATATTAGTTCGGGCACCGATAAAAGGGCTATCAAAAGAAATTTTCCAAACATTAAAGCTTAAATACCCAGGAGAAATGGTATTGAATTGGACTAAATAGGTGTAGTGGCAATTTTGGCACTTTCAAAAAATTAGTAATTGGTCACTGTGTGCCTCAAAAGTTTAATTGATGCACATAAAAGAAGGAATGGGTAAGCATTTGCTTCTAGCGCTAAAACAAGCAATCAAGTAATCAAGAATATTTCGGCTTTGAATTTTAATGGTTTCAATAACGGAGAGAATTCTTTCGACGAATTGCTCTCCTCTTGCGCTTTTGTTTCCGAAAGAGACTTTTCGCCAAAGAACGGCAGGCCTTAAGTTTCTCTCTGAAAGATTATTGGTAAGGTCGAGATTTTGATCTTCAATAAAAGCCCACAGCTTTTCTTCATCACTTAACATTCGTTCACAGAAACGGCCGGTTATTCCAAGCTTAAAATCGTGAGTATCAGCTCTTAGCGCGAGTTTAAAGAGATAATGAAATGCATCTTTTATTTCTTTAGCCTTCTCTATAAACTGTTCTTCGCTCATTTTGTCCTGCTCATGTACACATTTAAAGAGAAAAGAGCACAGAGTTCCCATTAATTTTCCAATCATTGATATAGGTCCGCTTCGTTGCTCGATCCTGTTAAAATCTCTTTTTAAATGAGCCCAGCAGTATTGGTGTAGACCATTTGTGTAATAAGATTTTAATCTATCTGTTACTAAATTTTGGACGACATCTTTGCCAAGAAGAGATTGAAAGGCTTTTTTACCACGGCTAGTAAAAATTTTAAAAATTACAACTTCTTTATCAGTTGCTTGCCATAACCATTTGGTTTTTCCTAAAGTTCTCCAACCTGTTTCATCTGCATAAACAGTATTGCTTTTTCTTAAGGTTTGCAAAGCCTCTTCATAAGGGTGTTGTAGCATCAATGCTGCTTGGTAATGGGTATTTATAACGCTTCCCTTGCTGATAGGTATGCCAAGAAGTGTCTCAAATAGTTCTTTGATTTTAGATTTGCTTAAATGAAATTTGCCAGATAGAACAGTACACCAAGCTTTAATTTTAGGACCAAATACAGAAGATGTGACTTCTTGTGGAAGATTAGCTCTCACTTGCTTACCACAATTTGCACATCTGCACTTCATTGCTTGATGCTCGGTAACTATTGGCTTAATAGGTGGAATCTCTATCGTCTGGCGAGCTTCTGCAACTTTTGCCTTTGGTAAGAAATGACTCCCACCACAACCATCACAATTTTGAGGATAATATTTAATGTATTCGCTTACATCTTCTTTTGGAAACCATTTCCTAAAAAATCCTTGGCTTCTTCTTCCTTTCTTATTTGAAGAATTGGGCTGCTTCTTAGGATAGCGATCAGATGATGGAGGCTTTGAAGAATTTTGAGAATTTAAACCCAGCTTCTCTTCTAGATCAGCGATTTTACGATTGAGTTCCTCGATGATCTTTCTTAATTCTTGATTTTCTTTTTTTAATTCTTCGTTCTCTTGTCTTAACTGAAGAATAATTGCATCTTTGTCTTCCATGTTAAAATTTATAACATATTGAGAATCAAGATGCAATTATCTTTTTGAGGCACACAGTGACCAATTACAAAAATTAGAGTATTGATAATCAACGTTTTAAGTTTTTGAAGTGTCAAACTCAGGAAAAAAATTACTCAGGAAAGTAAATGAGTCTGAAGCAAGGATCTTCATCTTGCAATAAATCCATTTTCAATCCATCAGACGGCGTAACCCAAGTAAAATCCCTTATGCTCGCTAAAATTGATTTTTACAGCCCCGGATCTTCTTGCAATTGAGTTCGAAACATGTGATAGGTAAAGTGATCTTTCTCATCATATTCTATATAGACTGTTCCTAGATTTTCAATTGGTTGTTTGGAAATGTCGTAACCAGTTTCCTCCCTAATTTCTCTAATAGCGGCTTGAAGAGGTGTTTCACCTTTATCTACTTTTCCACCTGGAATTCCCCATTTATTTCCTTGAGATTTATTATCTTGGCGATGAAGAAGTAAAATTTTATTATTATATTCAATATAAACCGCTGCAATTTCAACTCGCGGTTTAAATTGAGGTGTAGGCTCTTGATAAATTACTGCCGACACTTGTGTCGCTAGAAAAATCAAAAAACCAACAAATATTTTCTTCATACAAATCCTCTAAAATCGGAGATTATAAAGCATTCATCTTATTGGGGGCAAGGAGCTTTACTCGTTTTGGCAGAACATAGAAAATCTTGACTTCCATGTGTTTCTATGTTAATTTCTATGTTTATTGGTAAAAGAGAGAGATATATGCTCGAGGAAATCTTAACTAAGAATGAAGGCAAAACCCTAGAATTCAAAGAAAACTCACAATCTTTGCAAAAAATCATTCAAACAATTATCGCCTTTGCCAATACCGCTGGAGGGGTACTTTTGCTCGGAATTAAGAACAAGACAAAAGAGATTATTGGATTACAAAACATTCTACAGGATGAGGAAAAAATAGCTAATGCAGTTGCCGACTCGGTTTTTCCTTTACTTATCCCAAACTTGCAATTTTGCTCTTTTCGAGAACGCGATTTACTGATTATCACCGTTCCTTACAGTCCAAACCTTTACCACTTAAAATCTAAAGGAGAAGTTGGCGGAACTTTTATACGTCTTGGATCAACTAACCGTTTAGCAGATGCTCACACCATAGCAGAAATGCGACGTTTGAAAGAGCATACCTCTTTTGATCGGCTACCTGATTGTAAGCATTCTATTGCTGACTTTGATTTTGAGCTGGCCAAAAAGCTTTTTGCAACAGCTGGAAAAACATTTACTGAAGCCAAGGCCAAATCTTTAGAACTTCTGATAGACTATCAATCAGAAATCTATCCTACGAAAGGCGGGCTATTACTTTTTGGTAAAGATAGAGATAAGCTATTTCCCGACCCAATTGCTAGAATGATCCGTTTTGAAGGACTTTCCAAAAATTCTGCAATTGATGAACAAGAGAGTAGAAGTACTTTGCCACAGGCTCTCGAAGAAATTCTTGTTTTTATCCGTCGACATACGTCTGTAAGCGCATCTATCAAAGGCATTAGACGCGAAGAAATCCCTCAATACTCCCCAATGATTCTTCGCGAAGCTACTATGAATGCCTTAGTTCATGCAGACTACGCTAATCACCGCTCTCCTATACAGATTGCAATTTTTGATGATCGGTTAGAAATTACCAATCCAGGCGCCTTACCTTTTGGCTTAAGTCTTGATACTGCTATTTCGGGTGTTTCTCAACTTCGCAATAAGGTATTAGGCAGAATTTTCAGAGAACTTAAGTTAACTGAACATTGGGGATCTGGTCTTAAAAGAATGCTGGAAACCTGCGAAGAGCAAAATATCCCTTTGCCAAAATTCGAAGAATTAGACAATTTTTTTCGCATTACGCTTTATCCAAAATCGAAGAAAAGTCAACCTTCTGCTTCTTGGCAAAAACCTATCTTTGACTATCTTCAAAAATATGAAAAGATAAATGCAAAAATAGCCCAAGAGATTTGGCAGGTAACACGTCGTACTACAACAACGCGACTTAAAGAAATGTGTAATAATGGCCTGCTTGTAGATATATCAACGAATCCAAAAGATCCTAAAAAAGAATTTATTTTAGCTAAACATAGAAAATGACATAGAAAGATATTGCGTAAGGTTTTTTCTATATTACAACAGCAATAAGAGAAGCATGAGAAAAGAGCTTAGTAGAGGGGGACGTCCTCAAAAAGAGATTGAACCAGAAATGGTAGAAAAACTGGCTAGCATTGGTTGTACCGGTGATGAAATTGCTACTGTTTTAGGATGTTGTCGAGATACTTTATAGAGGTTGTCTTAAAACCTATATTTTAAGATAATTTGCGTAAAAAAACTTAAGGTGTATTTTGCGAAAATCATATCCGACTGATCTATATAGAGGTAGAATGGAAAGTCATTGAAAAGTACTTTGAAGTAGACTACCCCAAGGGTGAGCGTCCTCTTAAACATGAAAAAAAGAGAAATTTTGAATGCGATTTTCTACATATTAAGGACAGGTTGTCAATGGCGTTATCTTCCTCAAGAATTTCCTCCTTGGAAAACAGTTTATACATACCTAAAGAAATGGAGGGATCAAAATTTATTTGCAAAAATTAACCGTCATTTAAGAAGAGCATTAAGAAAATTAATGAATAGAAATGAAGAACCAAATGGTGTCGATTTTCAAGAAACATTGAGAACACAATTTTGATGATCAAAGAATTTCGGCAATACGGCACTCAAGTAATCACACTCGATGATGGAGAGGCCTCCGATAATCCAGCAGCCTTCTTGATGCAGATGCTGAATATGACCCTTCCAGAGGTCGATAATCGTATTCGATCAAGGAATATACGGGATGGCATTAGACGGGCATTAAAAGAAGGCCATTATCCTTATGGTATGCCTCCTAAAGGATACTCAAAAGATAAGAGCTATGCTAAAACCCCCTTGCTAATTCCCAATAAAGAAGCCCCACTCGTTAGTGAAGCTTTTGAAATTTTTGGTACTGGATTGTATTCAACTGAAGACATCCGAAAACTTTACGGGAAAAAGGGACTCAAACTTGAAAAGAGCCAATTCAGCTTATTGCTCAGAAATCCTGTTTATGTAGGCAAAATTTATGTCCCTGCGTCGGGAGATGAGAATGGATATCTTGCTAATGGCCTCTACATCAAGCAATTGTTGCGGAAAAAACATTCTGGAATGTTCAGCATATTTTAAACAAAAGATTAAAAGAAAATGTTCATTTGGTTGCTAAAGAAAATTTGCGGGAAGAGTTACCACTGCGAGGACATCTCCAATGTCCTAATTGTGGCAGAAACCTAACCGGAAGCCTATCTTCCGGCAACGGTGGGCGCTATGCCTATTATCATTGTCATCGCGGATGCATTAGAAGTGAATGAGAAGTTTGATGGCTATTTGCAAAGCCTTCGCCCAAAGCCAGAAGTAGTAGAGCTTTATTTAGCGATGATGGAGGCTACTTTTAAGGCTAAAGAAGGAGACAGAGAACAACAGCTCGGCAAACTGAAAAGCCAGCTAGCTAACCATGAAGCTAACTTGCTCAAGTTTGATCAACAACGGTTTGTAACAGGTGAGCTAGAACCAGACTCCTATAGTCGCCTTAAACGTCATACCTGTGACCAAATCGAAAAATTAAAGCTCGAAATGGAAAACTTGAGACTTAGCGATACGGCTTTTGAAAAATACAGTAGGTATGGCATCAGCCTTTTGACCCACATGGATATTTACTTCCAAATGGCACCCTTGGACGTGAAACGAAAAATGCTTGGTTCGATATTTCCAGGAAAATTGATTTTTGCAAGATGGAAAGTATCGAACCGAAGGAATGAATCCAGCTTTGTCGCTTATCCTTCAGAAAACGAGTGAGTTACAAAAAGAAAAAACCGGAAACATTGTCATTTCTGAAAATGTCTCCGGGGATGTGCCCAGGATAGGACTCGAACCTACACACCTTACGGCACCAGAACCTAAATCTGGCGTGTCTACCAATTTCACCACCTGGGCAAAATAATAATACCACTTAATTTATATCCCTTTAACTAATTTCTGTCAACTTTCTTTCTAATTCTAAATTTATTTTTTATTTAATTAATCTTTACGAAATCTTAATAATAAAACGATATTTTCATAAGAAACGTTTTAGAGTAGCTTTTATGATTTTATTATTGACACGTCCCTTCGCATATCTATTTATTTCGCTATCATTCTCTCTCATCTTTTCCCCCTTTGCCTCATGGGCAGATACTAGAGAATGCTTTTTAGCTCAGCATCACATCAAGGAGCTAACTTTAAAAAATGGTATAAAGGTCTGCTTAAAACAAACAGATTATGAAAAAGACGCTGTTGTTTTACAAATATTTGCCATGGGAGGTTATGCAGCTTTGGCAACTTCTGATCGACCATCTGGTATGCTAGCTGCCGATATTGCTTGGGAATCAGGTCTAGAAAATAAAACTGCAGACCAACTCTCATTTGTTCTCTATCAACGTTCTATTGAAATCGAAACAAAAATTCAAATGTTCGACCGCCACATTGAAGCGTGTAGTCCAACCTCTCATCTCTCTACTTGCCTTAAGATAATCCATCTATTATTTACTCAACCTAAATTCGAACAGGGAGCTCTTAAACATGTCCTGGCTAATACTCGAAACTATATTCAAATAAAAAATCTTCAAGAGCATAAAATTTCTCGCGAGATTTTCTTAAAAGTACATACTCAAAATGGATTCCTCTTTAACCAATTGACTTTAGGTGATTTAGATGATGTAAGCCTCGCTAAAGCTGAAAAATTCTTTAAACAATGCTTTAGCAATCCTTCAGAATTTACCTTTATTCTTGTTGGAGATTTTGATACTGAAACTGTGCAACCTCTCTTAGAAACCTATTTAGGATCCATTCCAAACCAACAGATAAAAGGACCTCCTAATCCCCCTCTTCCAACTTTTCCTGAAGGGATTGTTCAGAAAGAATTTAGAGGATCTCCTTATAAAAAAGAGATTCTTACCCGTTTAACATTTCCAATTCCCATTAAGATAACAGATCAAACTGTACACTCACTTAATAGTATCTGCTATATTATAAAAAATCGCATTGTGCAAGATCTTGCCTCTAGCCTTCCTGATAAAAAAAGACTAGAAGTCAGCTATGAATTCCCCTTTTTCCCGCAAGTTGATGAGCTTTGGCTAATTATTCAGTTCTCACTCCCTTCAGATCATGAAATTTCTTCTTTAACCCATCAAATTATCAAGTCTCTTGGTCAGCTAAAGACTCAAGGGCCGTCACAAGAAGAAATAAATGAGCTTATTCATTTCTCTTCAAGCATTGAAGAGATAGAGGTAAAAGAGAATGCCTATGTGCTATCTCTCCTTGCTAATTATTACCGAGCTAATTGGGATATTAAAAGTCTCTATCACCCTCATTCCATGACCACAGAAAAAGAAAACCTTATAAACGACCTTAATCGCTATTTGAAGCTCGATCAATATTCCATCATTTCTCTTTACCCTTAATATATATCCTTTATAAAGGGATGCAGATGAACCAAACTAAGTCTCATAAACATTCACAATTTTAACTACCATAAGATCTATGTCACTTTCTCCCGCTGCTATTGGAATCATTTTTAATGAAGATGATACAAAGATTTTACTCGTTAAGAGAAAGGATATCCCCTTATGGGTGTTACCAGGAGGAGGAGTTGAGCAGGAAGAGACAGCAGAAGAGGCTATTATCCGTGAAGTGAAGGAAGAAACAGGCTTTACCATACAAATTGAAAGAAAATGCGCTGAATACACTCCTCTCAACAAATTAGCTGCTTTAACTTCAGTTTTTATATGTCGCATTAAAGAGGGAGAGGCTCTTTTATCTCCAGAAACATCCGCTATCCATTTTTACTTCCTTACCCAACTACCCTCTTCATTCTTTCATATTCATCTTGATTGGCTACAAGATGCTCTCAACCATTCAACGCTAGTGCAAAAACCATTAGCTAATATTACTTATTGGAATGTCTTTAAGTATTTATTAAGACATCCTTTTCATGTGATACGCTATGCTTGGACTCGTTTGATAACCCGTTATACTCATTCCAGTTGAAAGCTGCAATTTGGGCAATGCGAAAGTTCTCGCGATTCAACGATTAAAAATGAGTCCATATAGTCATGAACTCATTTTTGATCGTTAAAGCCCGAGGCTTTGGCACAGCCGAAATTGCAGCTTTCAACTGGAATGAGTATATGGCACTGTTAACAAATTAAACCGAGAGCTTTAATGGAAGCTAAAGCAAAAAAAGAAAAGAAAGTAGTGGAAAGCTTATCGAATCTCAATGCCAAGCGTTTATTTTCTTTAAGACGACCAAAGAACCGCTCAATGGCAGAACGAGTACGGTAATAAGGTTTATAAAGTGCCTGTAGTCCTGGCACGGTAGCGTTTGCTCGTCTTGGGATGACTGGAACTTTTTCAGCTTCTCTAATAGGATGGCGTACGTCAAAATAATCATACCCTTTGTCAGCTATGACGTACTGAATTCCTTCCCATTTTCCATTTTTCCATAACTGTGAAAAAATTTTCATATCTGGGCGCTGTCCTTCGGATAAGCAAGCACTTTGAACCTTATTTGGGGAAAATGAATTTTTGTGCTCAAACCTTTGCGTCCACGCCCAATCCATTGATTTCCTTTTTTTTTAAAGCTCCTGAACCGTGCCGGTGCACAGTAATGGTTACGTCAGTTCGATTTTCAATTAGCTCGTCATCAGTACTTTAAGCTCATTTTCGCGCAAATTTAGAGATGGCTTTTTAGGACGAAGGGTGTAAGCAATTAATCCCGACAACAAGTTGACTAAAAAGTTGGTCGGACTTCTATGCCTGGAATGCTCGATTTGTGAAATGTTTTTCAGCTGATCAATAATGGTTTCGACGATTCCCCTTTTACGAAGCATCAGCTTGTCTATCAGTGGCATCAGCTTATTTTTCATATTTGATTTTATTTTGGTGATCAGCTGCACCCCTTGTTGCATAAGCCTATCAAATAAATCTGAGGATATGTACCCTTTGTCGCCAAAAACCTTGCCAAAGACCTTTTGTACGAGCCCTGGAACAGGTTTTCTATCATCAATATTGCCAGCAGTGATCATATAAGCTAAAAGCTCTCCTGCATCATTCACTACGATATGCAGCTTAAAGCCATAAAAGTAACCAACAGAGGTCTTTCCCCATTTGGCAATCCCTTTGAATACTTTGTGGCTGTGGACACGCTTTGGGTGGCTAACTTCCAAAGACGCTGAATCGACAAATGAAATGCCGCTGCAACTTCCTAGACGTGTCATCAAATAACAATGCAGAGGAAAGACCAGTTGACTTTTCAATTCCACAAATCGATTATAGCTTGGAAGATTTGGAAATTCTCTTTTCAAATAGTTAATTACGTGGCTGTTATAAAAAGTCTTAAAATTCCTATAGCCGATTATATGAAATAAAATAATCAACGTCATGACTTCACTAGGGCAGAGGCACGGCTCTCTTTTTGGCTCTCGTTTGTTTTCAGCAAGTAATCTTTCGCTCCATAATTTCTCGAAATTTTTCCAAAAATCATCTATATTGCAAAATAGCTCGGTCAAATTAATCATTTTTTGCTTCCTTTTGGTTGTAAGCTTGTTGTGGAAAACAAACATTAACCAACGAGGAAGCTTTTTTTCAAGCCTCTTTGTTTGCTAAAATCTAGATTTTAAAATCGAACTGACGTTAATGGTTGTACTATCCACCCATGTAAAGTCTGCTTTGATCAGCTTTTTCGCTTGAAGGTTCTGTAAGAGTTTCCAAAACCATCCTGATTCACTCCAACGTTTAAAGCGTGTGTAAATCGTGTGCCAAGAGGCTCCTGGTAAATCTCTCCATGCTACTGCTGTGCGTAGCACATACAAAACTGCACAGAAAAATTGATAGTCAGAGATCTTGGCTGGCCTTCCACGACCATCTTTAAAACTAAGGATATGAGGATGAATGTGTTCTTTGAAATAGTCTTCAGAAAATGGATAGAGGCGGTTATTCATCTAAAACTCTCCCTATTGTTAATTGAGAGAAAGTTATATCACACCTTATTTAATTTGTTAACAGTGCCATATACCAAACATGCAAACGAATCCGATTAACTTCCGCTTTAACGTGATAAGTGATTATTTCGAAATTTATATTATGTTTAATATTAATTGTTTGAATAATAGAATGCTTTGAAGGATATATTGAAGGGCCCTATTCCTTAAAGATAATAAAACTTTATAAAAGATAAGGAGATAAGATAGAGCAAAACGTCTCTTCTAAACAAAAAACGTAAGAGAAAAAGACTCCTACTACCGTGCCGGAGGACATGCTGCTATCTTATCTGGGGTCTCTTCATCAACTAAGATGATCGACGTTTTTCAATATAAGCGACAACATCCCCAACAGTTTTAAGTTTTTCTGCATGTTCTTGGGAAATTTCACAACCAAAGCGCTCTTCAAAAGTCATAATGAGCTCTGTCAGATCTAAAGAATCGACATTTAAATCTTCTACAAAAGATTTATCTAAAGTGACATCATCCTTATCAACACCAAGTTGCTCAACGACAATATCTATTACTTCTTGTTCAACAGACACCATAATCTTTCCTTAAAATTAATAAATTGTTATCTAATCACTTTCTTCATTTCATCACACCATACCACCATCTATTGCAATGGTTTGTCCTGTGATATAATTTGAAAGAGAACTTGCTAAAAAACAAGCTAAGTTTGCAACATCTAAAGGCTTTCCCATACGCCCTAAAGGAATCTCTTTCAGAATAGATTCTCTCTGACTATCGGATAAGATATCTATCATATTTGTATCGATAAAACCTGGTGCAATGCAATTGACTTGGATATCACGAGGAGCTAACTCCTTAGCTAGGGCTTTCGTGAATCCAATCATACCAGCCTTAGAGGCTGCATAGTTGGCTTGCCCAACATTTCCCTTCAAACCCACAACGGAACTAATGTTAATAATTTTTCCCTTTTTTGCTCTTATCATAGGACGAACAAGGGCATGACAAGTATTGTAGCAAGATTTCAAATTTATATCGAGAACTTGATCCCATTCTTCTTCATTCATTCTCATGAGAAGCCGATCGATTGTAACACCTGCATTATTCACAAGAATATCTACTCGACCGAATTTTTCTAAAACCTGATCAATGGCATGTTGGACAGCTATATGCTGAGAAACATCAACACAATAGAACAGAACATCCTCTGGTCTTTGTGTCAATTGCCGAATCTCATTTACTACAGCAGCACCTTTTTCAACATTTTTACCAAAGAGAGCTAGCTTTGCCCCTTCTTCAATAAACTTTCGAGCAATTGCTTTGCCAATGCCTGCATTGCCACCCGTCACAATAGCGACTTGATTCTCTAATTGCTGTTCCATTCTATATTATCCCCATCCCTTCTTATCTTAATTCTTTTGCCAGTGTATCAAGATCTTCGATCTTTTCGATATGGAGAGTAGGTGCCTTGACCCCTATTTTTTTATTCATACTCCCTAATGTTCTACCCGGTCCTAGTTCAATAAAGAGATCTACTCCTTCTCGATCCATCGCCCGAATTCCTTGTTCCCAACGAACAGAGCTTGTCACCTGCTTAATTAAATAGTGGCGAATGCGATCTAAATCTGAGATAAAATCTCCAGGGACGTTCATCACTAAAGCAACAGATCCCTTGACTAAAGGAACCTGATGAATAAAGGGTGCTAAACGTTCTTCCGCTTGTTGCATTAAACCACTATGAAAAGCTCCTTGTACTTGCAAAGGCATCACACGCTTGGCTCCCTGAGCTTGAGCCGCTTTTGTGCAGACTTCGATCCCTTTTAGAGTTCCAGAAATAACAACTTGTCCAGGACAATTAAAATTGGCTACCCAGAGATCTTGAGGAAGATTAATCTCTTTTATAAGTTTCTCTACGCTATTTGCATCTAATCCTATAACAGCTGCCATCGTTCCGATCGTTGCTTCGCAAGCTTCGTTCATCAATTGCCCTCTTTGCTGTACAAGAGGTAAACAATGTTGAAAAGGGAGATACTCCCCAGCTGTTAAGGCTGTATACTCTCCTAAACTTAAGCCTGCACATATAAAAGGTCTTAGTTCAAATAACTCCTGAACAACACGGAAAATAGCCATACCTGTCACAAAAATACCTGTTTGGCTATTCTTCGTTTGAGTTAAAGTTGACTCTGGTCCTTCTAATATAATTGTGGATAAACGACATTTTAAAAGATCATCTGCTTCTTCAAAAGTCATGCGTGCTGCTGAGAATTCTTTCACAAAATCTTTACCCATTCCGGGATACTGTGAGCCCTGACCTGGAAAGAGACAAGCAATTTTTTTGTATTTACTCATTTTTATTTCCTTATATAGGCACTTTTGAAAGGATAGAAGCTCCCCAAGTCAATCCACCTCCAAAGGCTGTTAATAGAAGATGTTCTCCTTCTTGAAGACAATATTCCTGCATAAGCTCATCTAGAGCAATGGCAATACTAGACGCCGAGGTGTTTCCATATTTATGCACAGTTTTATAAACCTTTTCTTCAGGAATATTAAAGTTTCTAGCTATCGCATCAATAATACGCTTATTAGCTTGATGTGGCACTAGCCAGCTTACTTGTGTCTCATCTAACCCTGCCTTGGTCAAACATTCTTTTGTCGCTGCACTCATTCGTCTAATGGCATGTTTAAAAACCTCATTACCATTCATCTTAAAATAATGAAATTTACGAGATACTGTCTCTAAAGAGGCTGGATGGCGTGATCCACCTGCTGGAATCATGAGCAAATCGGCTAAAGATCCATCTGCTCCTAGGCAAATCGTATCAATTCTTAATCCCTCTCCTTTGCCTTTCACTAAAGCTGCTGCCGCTCCATCTCCAAATAAGACACACGTCCCCCGATCTGTATAATCAATAAAAGCTGACATCTTCTCAGCTGCAATCACTAATACCGTTTGATAAAGGCCAGCATCAATATAAGCTTTTGCCAGCGATAAACCATACAAAAACCCCGTACAAGCGGCTTGAATATCTAGAGCTGCTGCATGAAGGGCTCCTATTTTTGCTTGAATCAAAGTAGCTGTACTGGGAGATAAATAATCTGGACTCATCGTCGCTACTATAATCATCTCAACTTCTTTAATCTCTACTTTTGAGGACTCCAGTGCTTTTAATGCTGCTGCTGCACCCATATCTGAAGGAAATTCATTTGTCTCAGCTAGTCGACGCTCGAACATTCCTGTACGAGATACAATCCACTCATTAGAAGTGTCCACCATTTTCTCTAAGTCTTGATTTGTTAGGATTCGTTTAGGTAAATAAGATCCCACACCCACGATACGAGCAGTTGGACGATTAACCATTTTTATTCCTTTCACAAAAATATTTAATTAGGAAATCAATAGACCTTTTGAAACCTTTCTTATTTTAAATTCTTTAGAATTTGCTTGAAATTTTTGACGACTTATTCTTTGATAGACCCATTAGGGTAGGCAAAAAGGAGAAGTGATCAAAAAAGACCGGGCAAAGACAAAGTAGACACAATAAAGGAGGTTTCGAAAGAGATTCAATATAACATAAAATAAAATAAATAAAAAGAAGATCTGAAAAGCCGAAAAGCATTGAACATTAAAAATTTCTTTAATTCGTCTATATCAAAACCTTTTTAACCTGGTTTTAGGTTTATTTCCTTGATTATTAACCTGAGTTTTGAGTTTATTTCCTTGATTCTTAAGAAGATTTTCTAGATAAGTAGCCTAAGACATAACAAGGCAATATCATCTGATTGTATTGCACCTGCTGTAAAATGATGTAGATCATCTAAAATATGCGTGATCAGCATAAAAAGGGATTCTCCTTTATGGAATTTTTTTAAAGAGACCTCAAAACGCTCTTCTGTATAAAGCTGAGACTGAGGATTCATGGCTTCCACAATACCATCTGTATAAAGAACTAAGCAGTCATCCTTATTTAATTTAAAAGAGTGTTGTGAATAAGTTGATTGCTCTAGAACTCCTAAAGGAATCCCTTCATAACGGGCAATTTCTTTAAGTGACCCATCTGTACTTAAAATATAGGGAGGATTATGACCTGCATTGCTGCATTCAATTTGTCCACTTTCAATATCAAAAATACCATAAAAAGCTGTGACAAACATACAGGTATCATTATCTAAGCATAGAATGCGGTTTGCCTCCTTCAAACATTCCTGAGGGGATATAGATCGTTGAGCTAAAGTACGAATCACAGCACGGCTCATGGCCATAAAAAGGGCAGCGGGAATCCCCTTTCCTGATACATCAGCGATTAGAAAACCCAATCGATTTTGATCAAGAGGAAAAAAATCAAAGAAATCTCCTCCAACTTGCTTAGCAGGAATCATTGTTCCCAGAACTTCAAAATTATCATTAGTAGGGTAAGGTTTAAATTGATGAGGAATGATAGATTGCTGAATACTATTTGCAATAGCCAGTTCTTTCTCCAGATCTGATAACATTGTTTGAGCTTCCATCGCTTTTTTTAAGATGAGATATTGCTCAATGGAGTTAAAAATAGTAATTTCTAAATCTTTAAAATCGATAGGTTTGGTAATAAAATCAGAGGCACCTCGATTCATGGCTTTGCGAATATTAGACATATCTCCATAAGCAGAAATAATGACAGCTCTAAAAATACGTTTGAGCTCTGGGAGGTGGGAGAGCAAAACTAAACCATCCATTTCTGGCATATTAATATCTGTTAAAATAATACTAATATCCTTATCTTGATGGAGAGTCTTTAAAGCTTCGGAACCATTCGAAGCAAAAATAAACTCAAGCTCCTTTGTTTTAAGTTGCTTAGCAAACTTTTGCCTGATTAGCAACTCTATATCAGGTTCATCATCAACGACAAGTATTTTAGTCATTTTCACTGCCCTAATTCCTTAATTATTCGTGGAGATGCCACCTCTTCAATGTTGTTTAGATCTTAAGGGTAGATTGATTGTAAACTCTGCAAATTCTCCAAATTCACTATCTGCAGTCAATGTTCCATTATGACCTTGGATAACAATATTATAACTTAAAGATAAGCCTAGGCCTGTTCCTTCCCCAGGTGGTTTAGTGGTAAAGAAAGGAGTAAATAATTTAGGAAATATTTTATCAGGAATTCCTTCTCCATTGTCCCATATCTTTATTACTACTAGATCTCTATAATTTTGTGTAGTAATTCTTATGATGGGAGTGTAGGCCTCTTTGAGTTTTTTTTTCTTTTGATTGACAGAATAATAAGCATTATTAATTAAATTTAAAAATACTCGACTCATCTCTTGAGGCACAACTGGAATTTTAGGTAAAGTTTTATCGTAGTTTTTTTCTATCTTAACATTAAAAGAAGAATCTTGAGCTCGCATGCCATGATAAGCGAGGGCAACGTATTCATCTAAAAGAGCATTTAAATCAGTTGGCACTTTTTCTCCAGGCGCTCCTCTAGAATGCTGAAGCATGTTGTGTACAATGCCGTTTGCCCGTTTTCCATGTTCATAAATCTTAGTCATATTTAAGCGAAGAGTATTTAATGCATCTTGAAGAAATTTCATTTCTTCCTCAGAAAATCGTGATTTAAGCTTGCTTAGTTGCTCTTGCATTTCCTCATTAATTTGTAAAGATAGATCTGCAAAGTTATTGATGAAATTTAGAGGATTTTTAATTTCATGAGCAATGCCAGCTGTCAAAGCACCTAAAGAAGCTAATTTTTCTTGATTGATGAGGCGATTTTGTGCTTGTTGAAGCTCTTCAATGGTATATTTTAAGCGAATGTTTTGCTGTTTTACTTCTTCTGTTCTTCTAAAAACAATGCTATCTAAATTAGTGACCATTTCATTAAATTTGATGGCCATATTATTAAAAGCTCTTCCTAAATCTCCAAATTCATCATCAGAGTCTGTTGGCATACGTTGAGATAAATCTCCATCTGCCATACGTCTTATTTTTTTTGTTAATAAGAGAATAGGATAAGTCAGAGCTTGTGCGATATTGAAAGCTGTAAAAGCTACAATCGCTGCTGTCATGATAGCCATCATTAAAAATAGGAATTTTAACTTATTAATAGGGGCTAATAATTCGGTCATATCCATTTTTGTAATAATGCCCCACTTTAAGTTCGGGAGTAAATAATGACCAACCATTAATACCTTTTGGCTTCGGTAATCAACTAAATTATCCACAATATGCTTACCTTCCAATATCTCTAAAATAAAACGACCAAAAGGGGTTGAAACAGGAATAATTTGAATGGAATTTCCTTGTTGTTCATATCTAGAAGGAACAATAGAAACAAGATGATCATCTAACTCTGTCACTAAAATTGTCTCTCCTGTATCTCCTAATACATTATAATTGGTCAAAAGCTTAAAAATCCTAGAATAATCTAATTGAGCAATGATCACTCCAATAAATTCCTGATTTAAAATGGGAGAGGCAATAAAATAGGCAGGCATTTGCTTAGATTCATCATAGATAAAATTGGAAATTTGAGTTTCTAGGAAATTTTTGGTTATTTCAAAAAGATCTCGCAATGAGGCATAAGGCCCCTGGTCATTAACCACGTTAATTCCGACAGAATGTGGGGAGAGAATAGAGAAGACTATTGTACCCTCTGCATTAATAAGCAGAATATTATAGTAGTCTAGAGTTTCTGTTTTAAGAGCTAAACGGGAAAGAAATTCACGATTTATCATCTCATACTCAGGGGAATTTTTCCCAAATTTGATTAAGATGGTTTCGAGTTCTTTTGCTGTAGATGGCGCTATCTCTTTAGCGAGAGAACGAAGATTTGTTTTTTTATCTATAAAATAATTCTCAATCATTTGAGCTTGAAGGAGGCTTAAATTTTGAAGATTGTGAACTGTCTGGTTTAATAATATTTTCTTAGCAAACTGATAAGAAATAAGCATCACTCCGCCTAAAGAGAGTAAGAAAATGACGAAAAACCACGTAATAAGACGTGTACGAAGAGTTTGATGAGAGAAAAAGAGTCTTATTGCTTTCATGAATACGACCTTTTCTAGGATAAAACATAAAAGAAAATGACTATTTAACGTAAGTTCGATGTATATAATCATTCCAGCTTTCAACTGGAATGAGTATATGCACACAAGATAGCTTATAAAATCACTAAAATGTATAATTCATTTACATTCAAGTGAATCTTTAATTAAATCTCCTACCTTTTTCTTTGCGAACTAATCTTTTTTTTGCTAAATTGAGTTTTTAATTTATTACTTGGTAATAATCTGAGTTTTGGGTTGATTTCCTTAAACTTTATTATCGAGTTTTAGGAAAAAGATGCGTTATCCAGAATACCTATTAAAGTTGATCAACGTCTTAAAGAGATTGCCTGGTGTTGGCCCTAAGAGCGCTGAACGCTTTGCTTTTCATTTGCTTAATTGGTCTGATTCCCACCTTAGGGAATTAGGACAAATGATCTCAGAAATCAAGGAACACTTACGACAATGCCCTGAATGCGGTTGTCTTATGGGCGCGCAAGCTTGTTATTTTTGTGATCTTACTCGACGAGATTCTCAAATTCTCTGTGTGATTGCTTCTCCGCGCGACGCCTTCTATATTGAAGATACCCATACTTATCAAGGACTTTATCATGTCTTAGGAGGTGTTTTATCTCCGCTTGACAATCAAGGTCCTGAACAGCTTTCCCTACAAAAATTAAAAGAACGGATGCTCCTTCTACAAGTGAAAGAGATTGTCATTGCTTTAGACTCTACATTAGAAGGAGATGCTACTTCTCTGTTTCTTAAACAAGAACTTTCTACTTATCCCGTTCGTATTTCTCGCCTTGCTTTTGGACTTCCTATGGGAAGTTCCTTAGATTATGTAGATGGGGGCACACTAGCTCGTGCTTTGACAGGCAGAAATCAATTATAACAGACTTCTTTCGAAATTCACTTCATACATCTCTGCTATTCTAAGATTCATGAAAATTCTCAATTTCAACCGGAGGAGTTTGCATAGCGATTTTACTCCTTCTTTACTTCTAAGTTGCAAAATAGCTGTTAATTCCTTATGATTAACTACCTTTTACTCATCATTATGGATTAGGACTAAGAGAATACGATCTTTGTTAAAGCTTAAGGCTATTATATGATAAAAAAAACATTTTTTACTTTCTACTTATTTTGCTTACTTTTTCTTCATTCTTTATTTGGACAAATACTTCAATTCGAAAATCAAATTATTGAGAGACTTGATATCGTTGTTCATACAAATACAGAAATCTGCTCAGACAATGCAGCTATTTTATCACGCTTGAGTACAAAACAAGGCGGTTTTTTTTCGCAGGCAGAATTTGATAAAGATTTAAAAACATTAGCTCAAGATTTCGATCGGATAGAGCCGTTAGTTGAGTCCCTTGATCATCAAGTTTCTATTAAGCTTGATCTTTGGCCTAAACCAACGATTCGTCACATAAAATGGTGTGGTAATCATCAAGTGGCAACTAAACGTCTTCAGAGAGAACTAGGGATTAATTGCTTTTCTGTTTATGATAGGCAAGCTTTTAACGAGGCTTTTCAAAAGTTAGCTGCTTATTACACCCGTAAAGGCTTTTTTGAAGCTCAGCTCGACTATCAAGTCACTCCTATTCCTGATAAAAATGAAGTAGATATTTTCATTGATATTCAAGAAGGACGTTCAGGCAAAATTCAAGAAATTATCTTTGTTAATTTTACTGAAGATGAAGAGTGTGCCATCTTGAAACAGATGATTACCAAAAAATATAATATCTTCACAAGTTTGTTTACACAAGAAGGAATTTACAATGAAGAAGCCATTCAACAAGATCAATTAATTATTACAAATTATTTGCAAAATGAGGGATATGCTGACGCACAAGTCCATATTGATGTCGCTGAATCCTGTAAAACAAATCGAATTCTTGTTACCATTACAGCGGATAAAGGAGAGCGCTACTATTTTGGTTATCTCTCATTTGAAGGAAATAAAGTCCTTTCTAATGAAGAAATAGACTGCTTATTTTTAGCCCGTCCAGGCCAACCTTTTTCTCTTGAACAAATTCGAGATACCATTGAGGGAATTAAAGATGCTTATGGGGTTTTAGGATATATCGACGCAATTGTCGACTTTGAGCCTCAACTTGTAGAAGGCCATTGTTTCTACAACGTTCGCTTTACCATTGAAGAGGGCGAACAGTTTCGAGTTGGTATGATCCGTGTTTTTGGAAATGTCTCAACAAAGACTCACGTTATTTTGCATGAAACTCTCATTACGCCGGGTGAGATTTTTAATAGTATAAAACTCAAAAAAACTGAAGAGAGGCTGCAGAACATTGGCTATTTTAAAAATGTGAATGTCTATATTGCCAAAGGTACCGAATCTTCTCGGCTAGAAGGCAATTATCGGGATGTTTATATTGAAGTAGAAGAAACTAACACAGGTCAATTCAGTGCTTTCGTCGGATATAGCAGTGTAGAAGAAATTTTTGGAGGAATTACAATCACCGAAAAAAATTTCAATCATCAAGGTTTTGCTTATCTATGGCGAGATGGATTTCAGGCTTTACGTGGAGGGGGTGAATATTTAAACTTCACAACACAAATTGGACAAAAGAGTCGCAACTATGTTTTATCTTGGACAAAACCCCATTTTCTAGATACAAAATGGTCAATCGGCTTTGATCTTGGTAAAGCAAGCACCCGTTATATTTCTAAAGATTATGATTTAGAAACAATCGGTTTAAATATCCGTGCTCAATATGACATTAATCCGTATCTACGAGCAGGACTCCATTATCGCTTACAAAATGGTATCGTTCATCTACATAAGGATGCTAGTGAAAGTGATTCCTCTTCTGAACCTAGTTATATTCGGGAATTGAGAGAGGATGCACGTATCCATGGTCTCATTTCAGCTGTTGGTGCATCTCTATCCTATAATTCCACCGATCACCCTATTAAACCTCGACAGGGCTTTCGGTCTAGACTCTTTTTAGAATATGCAGGCGTAGGGGGAGATCACACTTTTTTAAGTTTAGGCTATCTTAATAGTTACTTTTTACCTCTTGGCAGCCGTAACGTGATTCGATACCGTGCTGACTTTCGCTTTATTCAACCTTTAGGCCATACCCGTTATGAAACACTGCCTTTAGATGAAAGAATATTCCTAGGAGGAGAAAATACGATAAGAGGTTATCGACCCTATCGTTTAGGCCCTCATTATGAAGGTGAAGATCATATTCCTAGAGGGGGTCTTTCTATGCAATTATACTCTGTAGAATTTAATCGCCGAGTCACAAGAAATTGTGAAGCCTTTGCTTTCTTTGATGCAGGACAACTCGGAAAGAGAGCATGGGAATTTGCCCGTTTAAATGCATCTGTTGGATACGGCGTGAGGATCAAATTGATTGAGAGTATTCCACAAGTAACATTAGGGATGGGTTATCCTTTAAATGCACGGCATCGTAGTGAAGTTAAAAAATTCTTTATTTCTTTAGGCGGAAATTTCTAAAATTTTGCTCAAAGAATATCTTATATATACAAGGAGAAAAAATATGAGAAATCTACATCATTTATTTATAAGCTTAGGAACACTATTTACTTGTGCCGTTAGCGTTCCTGCTCTTGCTCAGCCCCTACAACAACATCAAATGCCCTCACAATGGAATTCATCCGACAGCCATTCTTTTAGAATTGGAATTGTCGACACTAAAAAATGTTTAGAGCAATCTAAGCTTGGAAAACAAGAACTAGCTAATATTGAAAAAATGCGTAATCAAATGGAATCTGTTCTGCAAGAGAAGGGAAAAACCATAGAAGACATTGAAAATAAACTCAATGATGAAGATTACATGGATAGTATTTCATCCGAAGCTGAAGTAGAGTTAAAGCGTAAAAAACGGACTCTTCTTAAAGAAGGCTCCGAATTACAAGCCCAGTATATGCAAACTCTTGAACATGCCCGCTCTAAAACCATTCAAAAGATGACTGAGGCCATCAACAAAGCATCTACTCAAATTGCTCAAGAATCAGTTAATTCTTCTGAGCCTCCTTTAAGTGCCATCTTTAGTGATGAGGCCTGCACTTACTACGTTCCTTCTTTAGATGTCACTAATAAAGTAGTTGCCAAAATGGATCAAGCTTTTGATATGGAACAAACAGAAAATCAAAATAAAAATAGATAAAAAATAACGATTTCTGATTTCCTTACTTAAGAAGAGAGGGGCATTATGCCGGAGAAAAGAGTTTTTAACTTACAAGAGCTCGCTACCTATACTCATTGTGATTTAGTTGGCAATCCTCAACATCAAATTCATCATGTTGCAGACCTAGAAACTGCTACTTCAAATGATGCCTCTTTCCTATCTAATTCTCGCTACAAGCTAGCAATGATGAGATCCAAGGCAGGGGTCATCTTCATTGATAGACAAACCGATCTCTTACCAGATAAGAACTATCTTATTTCGGATGATCCCTCGCATGCTTTCCAAAAGCTTGTGGATCTCTTGTATCCCCAACAACGGCATCCCTCTGGGTTCTCTGGTATTCACCCCTCTGCCATTATTCATGAATCGGCTCAGATTGGAGAAGATGTTATTATCTGTCCTCAAGCTGTAATTGATGAAGGGGTTATCCTCGGAGCCCGTACTTTCGTTGGAGCAGGAGTCTATATTGGATCCAATACAGTCATAGGAACCGATTGTTTAATTCATCCTCATGTTGTGATTCGTGAGCAGTGTATAATTGGAAATCATGTCATTATCCAACCAGGGGCTATCATTGGCTCATGTGGCTTTGGCTATATAACAGATAAGCAAGGTAGGCATACCAAGCTCAATCAAGTAGGCAATGTTAGAATTGAGGATAATGTCGAAATTGGAGCAAATACCACTATTGACCGCGCTCGTTTTAAAAGTACAATTATTGGGCAAGGGTCTAAACTAGATAATCTAGTTCAAATCGGACATGCTGTGATTCTGGGCGCTCACAATATGATTATCGCTCAGACAGGCATAGCGGGATCTACATCAACAGGAAAAAATGTGACTCTGGCTGGTCAAGTAGCTGTAGCCGGCCATCTGCATTTAGATGATGAAGTAATGGTTGCAGGCAAGAGTGGAGTCAGTAAATCCCTTTCTACAGGCAAATATGGCGGCATACCAGCTATTGCTATTGAGAAGAGTAATCGCAATCAGGTCTTTCTACGCCATATTGAAACTCACCTCAATCAAATTAGAGAACGGATAGACAAGCTTGAGCAAGCAGAAACTAAACGCTAAGGAAACAGTTGATCTATTAATCTGAGCTTCGGAATGAAGAAAGTAAGCATAAAAGATTTTTCTTCCGAACCGCTTCAAAAGAATTTCCACAATCTTTTTCCCAATTAGGAATTAAAGAATTTTTCTTATCCTCCTCGACCCCTTTCAGTGAAACTTCTAATTTATGCAGCTCTTCCCATCGACTAAAAGAATCATTTCCATATTTAACTAATTTACAAAGACTAGTCAACACACAGGCAGCGAATCCCAAAGCCGCTAAAGACTTAATTCCGACATATAAAGCACCACCTGTCACTAGCGCAGCTACTAACATGCTAATCGTCAATTGGTGATCTAATTTGACTACTTCTTGCTTATTCTTAATTATTACGTTCGCTAATGAGATAACATTTACTAACTTAACACAGTAAGCAGACTGATATTTTATAGCCAACGTCGACTGATAACACGTAGAATCAGCTAGAAGCTCTTCACGAAGAACTTTTAAGCTCTTGTCAGTTAAATATGATATAACAAGTTGATAAACCTGATAAGCCATAAATAAAATAAATGGTACACTAATCGCTACTTTAAAAATAAAAGTAATGGAAGAATCAAGTGTGGAAGGTTTTTTAATGATGACTTGGTTTAATCTTCTCAATTCTTGGTCTTCCTGATCTTTATCTCCTTGATAAGGGGGATGACCAATCTGATAGATAAATTCATAAAATTTTCGACTTGACTTATTGCCTAATAATAATGTCAGGTGAGTATCAATTATCTTCTCAACATTATTTATATATTTAATCGCCTCCTCTTTAATCGCATTCTGCTCATTAAATTGAGTCAGGTTATTATCAATAGATTCTGATGAATAATTTAACTTAGGATTAGTATAAAACGGATTTATCATAAAGTCCATTAGGATTTTTAAATTTTTATAAGCCAAATTCTATTTAAATAAAATCAAGATATGTTAAAAATAATATTAAGAATATATGAATATATACTCATTCCACTTGAAAGCTGCAATTTGGGCAACGTGAAAGCTCTCGCGATTCAACGATCAAAGATGAGCCCATATGAGCCATATGGGCTCATCTTTGATCGTTGAAGCCCAAGGCTTTGGCACAGCCGAAATTGCAGCTTTCAAGTGGAATGAGTATATATCCTAACTGATCATTAACAAGGCAGGATTTTCCAGGTAATTTTTTAAAGTTTTAAGAAACAAGGCTGCAGCCACCCCATCTACCACACGATGATCTACAGATAAAGTTACATTCATGACTTTCCCTGCTACAATATGACTATTTTGTACAATAGGTAAATCTTGAATGGCACTGACAGCCAAAATAGCAGATTGAGGAGGATTCAAGATAGCTTGAAAATCGGTTACTCCAAACATACCTAGGTTTGAAATAGTAAAAGATCCCCCTTTATATTCTTTAGGTTCCAATTTACCCTCTTTTGCTCTTTGAGCTAAAAGACGCACTTCTATGGACAATTCGCTCAAACTTTTAAAATCGGCCTGCCGTACAATAGGTGTAATCAGTCCTTCTTCCAAACTGACAGCAATGGCAATATCGACTGTCTTAAATTGAATAATTGTTTGATTGATAGAATTAAAACCACTGTTCACATTTGGATGTTCACGTAAAGTCAAGGCACATGCTTTTACAACAAAATCATTAATAGATACCTTAATATTACCTGTTTTCAATTGCTCGCGTATAGATACGAGAGCATCTACTACGATGGCTTGCTGTACATAAAAATGTGGGATAAAAGATTTAGACTCTTGTAGACGCTGACCGATTACTTTACGCATGGGTGAAAGTGTTAGCTCTTCATAGGTTCCGGCCAGAAACTGAGGCTGTTCACGACGTCCAAAGGCGATAGCTCCAATAGGCTGCGCTCTTTCTAAATCCCTACTCATTATACGTCCATTGGGTCCAGAACCTTTCACTGTCGATAAATCTAAGCCTTTTTCTCTTGCTAATCGCTTTGCCAAAGGTGAAGCGAGTATTCTTTTCTCTAAAGGTTCAGAAGGGAATCTAAACTCCTGCTTAGTTAAAGGAGGTTCTGGTACAAAAGCTGGCTGTTGAATGACCCCTCCTCGACGTGGCTGATCTATTTCTTCCGGAGCCTTTGCTGCTTGAGGAAGTGGATGTTCTATAGCCTCTGCCCCTTTTTCTGGTTGGAGTTGGGCAGAGGGAGCTTGAGGCGGCTTATAGCTTTCAATGCTTTCATTTTGCTCTTCCGTCAAGATGGCAATCGGTTGATTGACAAGCGCTTCTTGCCCCTCTTCCACTAGAATTTTACGTAACCAACCCCTATCAATAGCTTGATATTCAACTGTAGCCTTATCAGTAGCCACTTCCATTAACACATCACCTGCTTCGACAGTGTCACCAACGTGTTTATGCCATTTGACAATCACTCCCCCTTCCATTGTAGGAGAAAGCTTCGGCATTGTCAGTGTAAAAAGCATAAGAGATCTCCTCCTAACTTCTATTCGATGTTTTGTAGACGGCAGCTAGAACTCTATCTACATTTGGTAGTGTTTCCCTTTCTAACACTTTAGAATAAGGCATGGGCGTCTCTCTTTGACAAACTCTTTCTATAGGAGCATCTAAGTAATCAAAGCAGTGTTCCATAATTTGGAAGCTCACTTCAGCTGTTATTCCAGCAAATTGATGTCCCTCTTCAACTAACACACAGAAATGAGTTTTCCGCACAGAAGCAGCAATTGTAGCAATATCTAAAGGTTTGATTGTACGCAAATCAATAAGCTCTGCCTTGATTCCTTTCTTTGCTAATTCTCTAACAGCCTCCTGACAGACCAATACCATCCGGCTATGCGAAATAATTGTTACATCCGTTCCCGAAATATCTACACGTGCTTTTCCAATAGGAATAAGATATTCTTCAATTGGAATTTCCATCTTATCACCATAAGATAGCTCCGACTCTAAGAACAATACAGGATTATTATTGCGAATAGCAGATTTCAACAATCCTTTAGCATCGTAAGGATTGCTAGGAGCAATCACAAACCAGCCGGGTAAATTACCATAAATGGCCTCTACACAATGCGAATGTTGACTAGATACTTGTGCTGCAGCTCCATTAGGCCCTCGAAATACAATGGGAACAGAAAAACGGTCACCAGACATGTAGTGCATTTTAATGGCATGGGAGATGAGCTGATCCGCTGCCACAAAAGAAAAATTAAAACTCATAAACTCTATAACAGGCCTCAAACCTGTCATGGCAGCTCCTACACCTAAACCTGCAAATCCCAACTCAGAAATAGGAGTATCAATGACACGCTTAGGTCCCCATTTGGCTAGCATCCCTTTTGTGACTTTGTAGGCACCATTATATTCGCCAACCTCTTCTCCCATAATAAATATGCGAGGATCATGTTCCATCTCCTCATCTAGAGCCTGACGAAGAGCTTCTCTCATTTCAACAACTTGCTTACCATTGCCCATCTTTTGCTTTTCTCCGTTTCTATGCATTTTTCATTCCGCTTCTCAAAATAGACAGACGTTAGTCCTTGAATTTTGAGAAAGTAAAATTAAGGGGCAAAGACACCCTCTTCCAATGTATGCGGATCTGGCCATGGACTTTCGTCTGCGAACTTCATGGCTTCTACTACTTTGTCACGCATTTCTTTATCAAAGGCTTTGATTGTCTCCATATCTAGAATTCCAGCATTGATTAAGAGTTCTTGCATGAGGATAATGGGATCACGCTGCATTCTTGTTTTTAATTCAACTTTTGTTCGGTAAAGCCCAGGATCTGAAATGGAATGTCCTTTGAAACGATCCGTTACGACTTCTACTAAGACAGGGCGACTAGTTTCCAACACTTCACGATACAGATGGGAAAATCCTGCATAGCAGTTGAAGAAATTCATTCCATCAAATGTGTAACCTTTCATATTATAAGCCGGAGCTGTCTCTTCGGCTAAACGAGAAATAGCTACTGCGCGGCTGACGTGAGTTCCCATTCCCCATAGATTATTTTCAATCACGTAGATACAAGGTAAACTCCATAAAGAGGCAAGATTAAGAGATTCATGAACAGCCCCCTGTGGCAGAGCCCCATCTCCGAAAAAGCAAATGGCTATCTCATTTTTAGTGCCATTGTATTTAATTGTAAAGGCAGCCCCTGTGGCAATCGGAACCTGGCCAGCTACAATACCAAACCCACCGAGCAAACGATCTGTAAAAAAATGCATAGATCCCCCTCGCCCTTTTGCATTACCAGTGGCACGACCGTACAGCTCTGCCATCAGCTCATTAGGTGTGGCACCTAATAAAAGAGCTAAGGCATGACAACGATAAGACGTAATATACCAGTTATGGGGGCCTAAGGCTTGAAGCACAGCTGTCTGAATCGCTTCTTGTCCAATATAGGAATGAAAAAATCCTCCAATTTTTCCTTGCTGATAAGCTGATTCAGCTCGTACCTCAAAATTACGAATGAGCAACATTCGCCGAAAATTTTCTTTTAAGGTATCAGGACCCAACTGCTGGATGATCTCATTGTGCTCCATCGGAAAAAATTGATAATGAGGAGTAGGATGGGAAGGGGTACTCATAATCTCCTTTGCTTGTGATTATCACGCGAATATTCTATCAAATCAATTTAAAAAAATACAACAGGATAAGGGTTCTTCAAGCACTTAATCGCGTCTTTAGCCGGTCTTGACAACTGGCATAATAACAGCTTTGCCTAGACTAGCCTCTTTTTTAGCCTCTTGCATGACTTCCCGGTCAACCATAGCTGCCACGCAAGAATCTGACCATACATTGATGGCACTCTCCAACATATCAATGAGAGTATAAAAAGGCAAAATAATGCCTAAAATATTTAAAGGAACATTCATGGCCGCTAAAAATGCACTAGCAAGGAAGTAACATCCCATGGGAACTCCTGCATTTCCTATTGCTGCAATGGTCGATAGAACAATCCAAATGGCCATCTCTGCCAACGTATAGGTCATGCCCTGACTCATAGAGACAAATAGGACGGTTGTTAAAATAAAAGCCGCACAAGCATTCATATTGATAGTCGTACATAAAGGAAGAGTAAAACTGGCGACCTTCTTTGAAATCCCTAGATTTTCCTCTGCACACCGCATTGCCATAGGCAATGCTGCTGCCGAAGACTTAGTAAAAAAGGCGATAGAAAGCGCAGGAAACATTCCCTTTGCCATGTGGAAAAAAGAGATTTTTTTGATCTTTAATAATCCCGGCAGAATCACCAATGCTTGGATGAGATTAGCTGTAACGACACAAGTGAGATAAAGGGCTAGACTTTTGACTTCCAAACCTTTACTTAAATCACGCATTAATAAGGTAATAAAAGCCCAAATAGCAAACGGCATGATGGCCACAATCCAACGTGTCATTGTCATCATGGCTGCATAAATGCTAGAAAAAAGGGAGTGCAAAACAGTGCGATGTTGAGAAGGAAGAGAGATAATGGCAAGACTCAGCAATATAGCTAAGAATAAAACGCCCATGACATTATTCTCACTAAAAGGTTGCACAATATTAGAAGGGATAGCTTGAATGAGAAAAAAGAAATAACTTGGCTGATTGATTTCCTCAGTTAAGGGCAGAGCCTTAGAAGAGATGACTTGTTCTCTAACAGGGTCGATCAATATAAACAAGAAGAGAGCAATGGTAGCTGCAATCAACGTAGTTAAGAGAGTATATTTGACAACTTTTCTCCCTAAAGCTTTGATCTCCTGTAAATTCTCCATTCCTGATACGGTCGAGACAATCGATAAGAAGATAATGGGTAAGCTCACCAGTTTAAGCAGGTTAATAAATATCTGTGATATTATTTCTGCTAGACTCAAGAGCAATGGATGATCAAGATATCCAGCTAATATACCTAAAATAATGGCAACAGCAAAATAGAGATTGGGGTTAATTTTTTTCTTAGCGGAGACGCACATAAGACACCTATATAAATAACTCACCTTACGCAAAAATAGCGGTATTTCGACTGAGCCAAAGCCCCATGGTTCAATGCTCGTCGGTCACCCTATATTTCCTTATATAGGGTGACCGACGAGCATTGAACCATGGGAACTTTCGCTTCAGTCCAAATGCCACTCTTTTTGCATAAGGTGAGTAAATAAGAATGAAGGCCATACCAAATATATTAAATTTAACAAAAGCCTGTTTTTCTAAGCAATGCTCTAAACTCATTTTTATCGATTTTCAAAAATAGCAGTCCCTATCCTTAGGAGTGTGGCCCCTTCTTGTATCGCAAAAGGATAATCATGAGACATCCCCATAGATAAGTGCCGAAAGAGAGATGGTTGCCTGACTCGCCGCTGGAATTCACTTCTTAGTGAAAATAGCTGGCTAAAGCATAGACGAATAACCCTTTCATCTTCTGTCAAGGGAGCCATTGTCATCAGCCCCTCTAATTGCAGATGAGAAAGCTGATCTATCTCTTCTAACTTTGCTCGCCATTCCTCGCCTGTCAAACCATGTTTGGTTTTTTCACCAGAGGTGTTGACTTGTAAAAGAATTGACGTCGTTATTCCCCTTTTCTGGCTTGCCTCCGCAATTTTTTTAGCAAGCTCAGATGTATCGACAGAGTGGATGAGCTTGAAATGTTGAATCGTGTGAGAGACTTTATTGCTTTGTAGAGTTCCGATCAAGTGCCAATGAATATCAGAGGCAAAATGGGGGATTTTTTCTAAAGCTTCCTGAACCCGACTTTCGCCAAAATCTCGACATCCCATTTGATAAACTTGTCTCATCATATTAAGAGAACACGTTTTTGTGACAGTGATGAGTTTAATCTCTTCTGGATTGCGCCCGCAAGCCAAAGCAATTTCCTGAATTCTTTCTTTAACATCAAGGTATCGTTGGTAAATATCAAGCATAAGGGACATATCCTCTTAAAAGAGGTTTCGAAAGAAGTCTATTAATCCTATTTTAAACCTTTCGGTTTATCGATAATCTCTTGATAGATAATCATCTCTCGTAACCTAGGCAAGCGCCTCACAAATTGTGCCGCCCTTGAAATCTCTATTCTCCGCTCTTTCTCCTCTTGCTCCTCTTGCTCCTTTTCTATTAATCTGGATTTCAAGCGACGATTTTCAATCTGACTCTTCATCCGGCGAGTCTCAATTTCGCTTCTAAGCTGATAACTTTCCAAACTAACTGGAGTTGTTTTCTTAGGCTTAACTAAAAGAGGGGTAGACTTGGGGATTAGTGGATGTAAAACAGGCTGACGATTAGGGACAGCTGGAGGCTGAGCCTCTGGTTTTTTCTGAGGAGTTTGTTGCTGTTTGGCTTCCCGCTCTAGGGATTTTAAAAAGGCTTGCATGGGATCTTCTTCATTTAATTCTGTATCTTCAAACTCTTCAGGATGGGCTTTTTGATAAGCCTCATCTTGCTTTTTTTTATAAAATAAGAAAAGAAGAGCAATTAAACTGATAAGAAATCCAATAAATTCAATACCTGACATAACACCTCTTTTTGGGTTTAAGAAGCTTGTTTTTGCTCAGTCTCAGGCTTAGCTAACGACTTACGCATATCCGTATCTGCCTGAATATTTTGAATCCGTTGATAGTCCATAATTCCAAGATGTCCCTTTCTGAAAGCCTCCGCCATCGCTAGAGGCACAGCTGCCTGGGCCTCCACCAGTTTAGCTTCCATATCTTTCACTTTAGCCATATTTTCTTGTTCTATGGCGATAGCCATGGTCCGACGCTTTTCAGCCTCTGCTTTTGCAATGCGGATATCAGATTCAGCTTGATCAGTTCTTAGTTTAGCTCCAATATTTTCTCCTAAATTAATTTCGACAATATCAATCGATAAAATTAAGAAAGCCGTGGAAGAATCTAATCCTTTTTCCAAGACAAGTTTTGAAATTCTTTGAGGTGATTCCAGAACTTGCTTATGCGTATCCGATCCTCCAATCGCACTCACAATCCCCTCTCCTACTCGTGCAATAATCGTCTCTTCTGTTGCTCCTCCAACTAATTGAGCAATATTGGTTCGGACAGTAACACGAGCACGACAATTCAGTTGAATTCCATCCTTGGCTACTCCTGTAATATAACCACCATGGCTTGGACAATCGATAACACGAGGGTTTACAGAGGTTTGCACAGCAGCTTTCAGATCACGTCCAGCCAAATCAATTGCAGTGGCTCTCCTCCAATCCAAAGGAATATTTGCTTTATCTGCTGCAATGAGTGCTTCTACCACATTGGGAACATGTCCACCTGCCAGATAATGTGTCTCTAAATCAGCTACACTAATTTGTTTGAGACCAGCTTTAAATAGATTAATACGGGCATTGACAATGACACGAGGAGGGATCTTGCGTAGACTCATACCAACAATATTAAAGAGGGGAATTGGCGTTCCAGAAACAAATGCTTGAAACCAGAGGCTAATAAATCGACCCAAAATACTTAGAATGATAATGGCAATGATAGCAATGATAAAAATGAGAAAATAAAATTCGATACTCAGAATGTTGGTTTGCAATAGAATATTCATGGTTTGGATTCCTTTTTGCTTGTTTTGACAATAAGACTTTCTTCCTGTCCAGAAATCACAATGACTTCCGTCCCTTTAGGAACATAACCGACAATAGAAATAGCTTGATGTTGCTTACCCTCTACCAAAATGTAACCCCCAGGTTTTAAATCTGATAAGACAATTCCTGTTTTGCCAATGGCATTTTGATCATAGCTAGAAGCTTGGTATCCCTCTTGGTCTTTATATGAGTAGATACTATACTCTGGCTTAGCTGAGACAATGCGCCATAAAGCAAATCTAATCAATAAACCTACACTAACAGCTGCTCCCAAAATAAATAAAGTAATTGCAAGGGGAGAATTGCTCTGCGAAGCAAATAAAATAATACTCGTTATGATGAATGCTCCTCCTGCAACACCAAGGATAGCTCCAGGCAAATAAAATTCAAAAAAAACTAAGAGGAGACCCAAACCCAAAAGGAACAATGGGATGATCATATATTACCTTCTTCCATGAAACGACTAACAACAATGAGACCTCCTTCTAAGCGGACAACGACAATCGTTTCACCTGCTTCAATAAAATCACCTGTACTTACCGCATCATAAACATGATCTTGTATATTGATTTTCCCAGCTGGCCGTAAGGGAGCTAATACTTCCCCTTTTGCGCCAGGTTGTGGAAGTGTTTGAGGATCAAATCCAGCGAAAAATCCCTCAGAAGCATTTTGTTCATGGCCAGCTAAGATAAAACGCTTGAATCCTGCAAAAGTTGGAGTGATATAGCGAGCTAATAAAGCAATCACAACAGAACTGAGCACAAAACTACCGGATAGCCAAGCTAAGCGCTCCAAGAAGTATTGACCAGCAGCATTTAATGTTTTGGTATCATACTCAAAGCTAACCGAGCCAATCCCGGGTAACATCATACCAAATAAACCAATAATAAAAAGGATGGCTCCAATAAATCCTAAAAGTCCAAAAGTTGGCAAGATGAATAATTCGACAAGGAACAAAATAAGCCCTGTCAATAAGAGAATGAGTTCTAACCAATCGGCAATCTGCAGAGAAAAGCTTGATAAAATGATCAGAAATAAACAAGTAGCAGCAATACCTCCAGGAAGACTAAGTCCTGGATTATTCAGTTCCATATAAGCTCCAATTAAAAGCCCCATAAAAAGAAGAGAAGACACTAAGGGGGTGGCTAACCAAACAAAAAAGCGAGTTTTCCAATCCATTTGATAAGCTTGGATATTTGCTTGAGGAATTTGAGCAAAAAAAGGGATTTGAAATAGCAGCATTTTATTAGCAGGCCACTGTCCTTGACTCTGTTCTTCCGGAGTAATAGGAGGTAAATGTTTAGGCAATAGAAGCAAATCAGCAACTCCATAAGCCATCAACCTCTCTGCATCAAGTGTAAGAAGCTTGCCTTTAGGGGAAATTACAAGATCAGAATCAGGCCCTGTCAGACGTATTTGGCTCTCATTATCCAGTTTGATCACTCGACCGTGCCGTAATACGAGAATCATATCCTTATCAACCATGGCTTCTGCAATCAAAGAATTACGATCAAAAAAGCGGGCTCGGTTTGCAAAATCGGCACGTATAGCAGAATTCACCTTTTCAGAGGCAACCTCCATTTTACCCCCTTCTCCTGCATAGACAGGTTCAGCAGCCCCCATGCTGCTATCTTTAGTCACAGCTATAAAACGGCAAGAATAGGCTAACATCGCTCCGGCTGAGATTGCCCAATTGTTAATAAAAACGACAATAGGAATTTGATACTGGATATCTATCTCTTTCAAAGCATCTGAAATCTTCTGTGCAGCAAAAACTTCACCACCTGGTGTGTTGAGCTCCAAGATAATAAAAATTGGCTTACTTTGCTTATAATGATCAAGTGCCTGCTTTACATATAACCAGGTCGATTGATTAATGGACGTTTCATGATCGCCAATAAAAATATATCCAATTTGATTGGGACCCGAAGGAGAAAAATGAATATATTTTTGGAGTTTTTCTTCCACATTTTGAGCAGAAAAAACGAGCACAGATGAGGACTTTTCTTCCTGAGGTGGAGGACTCTCCGGTTGAAAATGGTAGCGAGCTTGAAACTGCTGAGGGGTAAGGATATCAACAACAAGACCTAAGTCCTTGAGTTGATTTTGATTGATGACTAATGCTTGTCCAGGAGCAGAAATGAAAGAACGGATAGAATCTTTGATAGTGACATCTCTGGCTAGTTTCCATCCTTCCTGGTCCTCAACAATTTGCATGTCAGCATCTGACATAGCATCTGCTAAGAGATGCAGCAACCTAGCATGAGGGTTTTGAGGACTAATCAAGCTTCGCACACGATTGCGAAGGATATTAGTAGGTAGAGATTTCTCAGATCCCAACGCAATATCTCCCCAAGAGACAAAAAGAGAACAGTATAATTCGTCAGCTAAAAAAGGAAGAATTGCCGCAGCCCCTATGGCATTATCATCTAAATAGATAATAACTTTTAAAGATTTTAATATTTTCAGCTCATAAATAGATTTAGCAATCTCTAAAACTTGAATTAGGTCCCCAGAGGAGGAATTGATCTCTATAATTAAAGTTTTTTGTCTCTCTTCTGCTTGCAATTGTTCAAGGATTTGTCTAGCTTCAGCCAGCTCTTCTTTACCTAAAAAGCCTTTGAGGATGATTCGTTCAGGAATGTGTTCTTCTGCTATGCACCAAGCTGAATAAGCCAAGATAAAAATGCATACAAACGCCAATAAACGCATGAGAAAGGCTCGATTACTATGTCAATAAAATTACTCCTCCTTCTTATCATATGAGAGAATTTAAAGGAAAACAAACAACTTCATGAAAGCAGATAATCTCAAAGTTCAGATAAAAATAAAGCCCTTATGTACGAATACATTTCATACATGAGGGCTTTTTCAATGATTTGATGCAAAAGCTGAATAAAGTACTTGCAGATTAACTCAAGTAATTTTATTAGATATTTTTATTTTAGTTAACCTAAAAACTTTTAATTTTAGTTTATTTATTATTAAAAACAACAAATTTACTAACTAAAAAATTTATCTATTTATCTCTATCTCTCATTCTATTTCTGTAAATTTTTCCAATAGATTTTGTGCGCTCATTAGGCTTTCCTTTAATTCTTCAATCCTCTTTTGCTTCTTCTGTATTTTTTGTTCCTTTATCTTCAATTGTTGATTAAATTTTTGTATATGTACATTCAAAGTTTCATTTAATTCTTCGTTTTCCTTGTTTGCTTGTTCAAGCTTTTGACTTAATAACTTCTTTTCCTTACTTAAGTTTTGTATTTGATGCTTATTTTGTATTTGATGCTTATACTGATTCAAACTTTCATTTAATTCTATGTTCTTCTCGTTTACTTCTTGAAGCTGTCGACTCAAGTTTTCATTTAGTTTTTCGTTCTTCTCGTTTGCTTGTTGAAGCTCTTGACTCGATTTTTCTTCCTCTATTTCTGGTTGAGCAAATTTAAGCTGATTCACTAGTATCTTAAGTTGTGTTATTTGCTTTTGAAGCTGAGAAATCTGGTCGTTTAATTCTTTTATTTCTGTATCTTTTTCACTTATACACTTTTGCCAAGCTTTTTGCTTTTCTGTTTCTTTCTCTTTATCAATATTTTCTGGATTGTTTAGCACTTGTTGTTCAATAATTTTCTTCTCTTGTTTTAATTGCTCAATTTTTGATTTTTTTTCATTAACTAGTAATAATGCATCTTGTACGTCTTTTTGTAATAGCCGATTGCTGTTTTTAAGTTGTTCGTTTTCTTGTTCTAATATTGTTATTTGTTTACTTACTACTTCTGTTTTATTAATTATTTTGTCACAAATTTCTAATTCCTCTTTTAGGAGGGTTTTATTTTGTACTTTCATGTCAATATTATTATCTGTCGAAGAGTTATCTTCTGCCTTTAATAGACAAGCTTGTTGGCGTTCCTCCTCTTTTCTTTTTAACGATTCTATTTCTAAGCGTAATTTCTTGTCTGTTGCTTCTAATGATCCTATTTTTATTTGGGCTGATTCTTTATTTGATATTTCCTGTGTTAATTGATTTATTAATTTTTGAACCCCTGATTGATATTTATTAGAAAGATTAGCTTGCTTAAAATGATCATAAATAATGCTCATTCCAAGAATCGTGACAACGGGAATTCCAACTGTTCCGGCAATCCCTATATTTGGCACCACAATGACTGCAGCAAACACACTACTTGCAACAACTACAAGCCCTACCTTAGCAACTGTACTTGCCCAAGAAGGTTGCAATTGCTGCCCACGTATTTCTACTTCACAGGGAGGGTTAGTGTAGTTTTGGTTATTAATTACTTGAAACATAATAAGCCTTTTTATTAATTTAAAATATTATAACAAAAATAATTGTAATAATAATATTATTAGACTTAAAAGTCAATTATTAATAATTTATTTAGATTAAAATTAAACTAAATTTTTAATTAAAATTTAAATTAAAATAAGACAGAACACTAGACTTCTTACGAAACTTTTTATTTGGATTCTTTAAAATTTGCTTGAGATTTTGATGACTTTTTTAATAGACGCTTCAGGATAGACAAAAGAGGAGTGATCTCAACGAGAAAAATCTCCTCAATCATGCAAGTGACTGATCTTTTATAAACTCTTCTTGATAAAAGAATTCCATGATGGCTTTGCGACTTCTTACTAAATGATCGTCTTCATGAGCGCTAGAGATAAACCAAGCTTCATGAGGAGAAGGGGGAATATAAATGCCTCGGACAAATAGGTAGCGAAAAAAGCGAGCAAATGTCTCCTTATCAACCTGTAAAGCCTCTGCCATGTTGCGAACCTCAGATCTACCAAAAAAGAGTGTAAACATGGAACCTATCCGTTGCACACAAACCATTAACTTTTTACTTTTGATGAATTCCTCTATGGGTTCAAGAAAGTGATTCATTTTATATTGTAATTGTTCATAAAATCCTGGTCTTTGCAATAACTGCAGAGCTTTTAAGCCTGCTTCCATAGCGACAGGATTACCTGACAACGTCCCTGCCTGATAAACAGGTCCTAATGGAGCTAATAAATCCATAATTTTTTCTTGCCCACCAAAGGCTGCAGCAGGAAACCCACCTCCTATAATCTTTCCAAAACAGGTAAGATCAGGTTGAACGCGGTAATACTCTTGAGCTCCACCTAAACCTACTCGAAAGCCAGTGATTACCTCATCAAAAATCAGTAAAGCCCCCATCTTTTTTGTCTCTTCCCGCAAAAAATGGATAAACTCAAAAGAGGCAGGCACCACTCCTATATTCCCCGCAATAGGTTCTAGAATGACAGCTGCAATCTTATCCCGATAAGCAGGCTGGCGAAACAGCTGATCACAAGCCTCTATATCATTATAAGGTAAGCAAATCGTATGCTTCACTATTTCATCTGGAATGCCCGCGGAGGAAGAAGTTGGAGACAATCCCAGGACACCTGATCCAGCTTGAACTAAGAAAAAATCAGCATGCCCATGATAATTTCCGCTAAACTTAACTACTAAATCCCGTTTGGTAAATCCCCTAGCTAAACGGACTGCACTCATCGTTGCTTCGGTTCCTGATGAAACAAAACGGATTTTTTCAACGGAAGGAATTAACTTGACTATTTCACTAGCGAGCTGTTCCTCAATTGCTGTTGTTGCTCCAAATGTCGTCCCTCTCGCGACTCGAGCTTGCACAGCTTCTATAATGTCAGGATGAGTATGTCCATGAATTAAAGCTCCCCAAGAACAGCAATAATCAATATAGGTATGCCCATCTACGTCCACAAGAATATCACGATTGGCATAGTCAACAACCAAAGGGGGGGTTAGGCTTACTTGCGAGCCACTTCTAACTGGAGAATTAACTCCTCCTGGAATCGCTTGGCACAAACGATTGAATACTCTCTGACTTTGTAAGCGATTTAACATAAATACCTATTCTTAACTCACTTTTCAACTTGATCCATCAGATTTAACGAACAAATGCTTCAGTAATTGAGCGGTAGGTTTCTTGAAACTTTATCATCGAGTGAAATGCATAAAAATCATCTGAATTCCTAAAAAATAACCAAGATATGAAAAGAAGAGTGTTTTTTATTTTCTAAAATTCATAAAATTCAAAGATGAACTCTTAAATTTATCTCGATTTTATGAATGTTAATCCATACTTTATTATTATTTAATGCAAAAATTAATTAAGCATACTAGCAATATATTTATTTTAGCCATAGGATTTTTTTCGATTGTTTTTAACTTAATGGCTTATGAAGTCCGCTTCCAAGGAATTACCGATCCTAAAGCTCTTGCTCTTGTTCAATCTGTTTCTCTATTAGAAAAATTAAAAAATAATCCTCCTTCTAGTATAACAAGTTTGAAAAGGCGAGCTAAAAGCGATCTCACAACTATTGTACAAGCCCTTCATAGTTTGGCCTATTATAATGCCAAGGTCGATTTTACGATCGAAAACGAAGCTTCCTTAGTCATCGTCAAGGTTCAAATGGGAACGTCCTACCCCTTAGCTGATTTTCAAATTCATTATATTCAAAATGGCAAGTCAAGGACTCCTCATATCCCTTGCCCCTTTACGTTGGAAGATCTTCATATCCAGCTTGGCGCTCCAGCCTATCCAAAAACCATTTTAAACGCAGAAGATACCCTTCTAGATCTGCTTCATTTACAGGGCTACGCTTTCGCGACTATCCGCAAAAGAGATACTTTAGCTGATCAAAAAAGTAAAACTATTACTGTGATATTAGAGGTCGAAACAGGTCCTTTAACCTACTTTGGACCGACAAAAATTTCAGGCTTAGATCGCGTACGTGAATGTTTTATTTATAGAAAGTTGCGCTGGCGTCCTGGTGATTTATATGATCCTAAAAAGATTGAAAAGACACAAGAGGCGCTCGAATTATCAGGTCTCTTTCGCTCTGTTAATGTCACTCACAAAGAAGAGCCTACGGCGGGAGATCAACAATTGCCAATGGAAATCAACGTGATAGAGGCTAAACAAAGAAGCCTGGGATTTGGGCTTAATTATACAACTGAACTAGGACCAGGTGTCACAGCTGAATGGGAAGATCGCAATATTTTAGGAGAAGGACAAAAATTAAGCTTAAGGGCAGATATTTGGCAAAGACTTCAAGAAGCAAGCCTCTCCTACTTAATTCCAGATTTTTACTGCCAAGATCAAAATCTTATTTGGCTTCTTGATTACCGTCATGAAAAGGTCGAAGCCTTTACTGAATCAGCCTTTACTTTATCAGGCATCATTGAAAGACAACTCAATGAACGACTCCGCATTTCTTATGGCGGCATGTATAAATTGCTACACAGCAAAGACTCTGATTATAATGGAACCTTTGATCTGATTAAAGTTCCCTTACAATTACGTTGGAGTAATGCCGATAGTTTATTAGATCCAACTAGAGGCTGTACAATTAATGTCAAAATTACCCCTTCGCTTCAATTTTTAAAACCTCAATTTGCTTATTCAATTAATACTTTTACAGGCACTGTTTACCAATCTTTATCTCCAGATCACCGACATATTTTTGCAGCAAAATTAATGCTAGGCTCTATTGTAGGGGCAAACAAACATGATATTCCTCCTCCTGAGCGTTTTTATGCAGGTTCTGAAAACACTTTAAGAGGATATAAATATTTGACAGTAAGTCCATTAGATGAAGATCACAAACCAATTGGTGGCCGTTCCCTTTTTATTTATTCTCTGGAATTACGTAATCGGATAGGGAAAAATTTTGGATGGGTCGCTTTTTATGAGATGGGAAATGTCTTTTCGGATTCTTTTCCTAATTTTAATCGATCTCTTCTACAGTCTGTAGGGCTTGGATTACGTTATCATACACCAGTAGGGCCTTTACGACTGGACTTTGCTGTCCCTTTAAATCGCAGACATCATATTGATAAGCCTTTTCAGATTTATTTTAGTATAGGACAATCCTTTTAGGAAGATAAAGAAGATGAAATATTTAAAGATAGCTCTTAAAGTCATTTTAGTTCCCATTCTATTTGTTAGCATTCTTTGGCTGGCAATGATGATTACCCTTCAAACAGAGGGTGGGCAAAAATGGGCTCTTAGCAAGCTCATCAGCAAACTTGAGCAGCGCACTCAAGCTGAGATTGAGATTGAAAAAATAGAATTCATCTCTCCTCTCCATGTACGTATTCATCAGATCGCTATGCAAAAAGATCAGACTCTCGCTCTTGCCATTCAGCAGCTTGACTTAGCCCTTGTTTCTAGTGCATGGATGGAAGGATATATGATGAGTTTTCTTCTACATGCTAAAGGAGTGGATGTTGCTCAACTTCCCTGGTTTGCTAGACATTCTTCTTCTAGCGTCCATTGGCAAGGAGATTCCTTATTCCCTATTTATATTAAGCTAGACCATCTTTTGATTGAGGATGTCCATATTCACCCCTCTTTAGTTGAGCAATTATCTCTACCTCCTCTTTTCACGGATTTATTCCAATATTCTCGCTTCCAAATGCAAGGCAAATTAGTTAATAATCCCTGCCTTAATACTATTTCAGCTCATCTCTTAGTCACTGCAATAGATCAAATCACCCGGGCCTCCCCCCTCACTTTAGCTTTTGATTGTCAATACCATCAGCTTGCTCTTTCCCTCCATCTCAACAACTTACCGTTAACACTTACCTTTCAAGATCCAATCTTCTCTGTTCGAGCGGATGCCGCTTGTTCGGCTTCAGCCCCTTTTAACACATGGTATCATTTCTTAGATGGCACACAACATGAGGAGACTCCGATTACAGGCAACTTCAAAATCGGTTTAAGAACGGAACGTCAAGATACGCTTCCAGCTGCTCTAATTGGTACAGAAAGTACATTAAAAGGCTACTACACGTTATTTGCGGATAAAAAAATATCTATTTCTGATATGAAGCTCATCAGTCCTTGCTGTCTATTAAGTGGGGAAGGCATTTTGACCGCAAACCAACAAATTGAGAAAGGTCTATTTCAGGGAAATATTCAGGATCTTAAGCCATTATATCCTTGGATACCTCATCTCTCTTTACTAGAGGGAACATTAGCTATACAAGGAGAACTTAAGGGAGAGTTAATTTCTCCTGATCTTTCTTTCCAATTGACAAGTCCTACTTTACAGGTGAATGGCCAGCCATTTGAAAATATTCATGCGACCCTCTTTTCCCAAACGAGAGCAGGGTTAAAAGAGGGATCTTTGTTATTTGAATTTGCTCATCAAAATATCCCCTATCAAATAGATTCTACTTTTATCTGGAATCCCCATCAGATGATCTCTCTGCCTCATTTCCAATTCCAAACAGTTGGAGCAGAATTAAAGGGCCATTTAGCTTGGCTTATTCCTGACTCCCTCTGGGATGGTCAGATACAAGCCCATGCAAAAGATCTCAGCTCTCTATTTCCTCTCATGAATTTTCCTATTCAAGGCCAAGCACAGGCTTCTCTCACTCTTAAGCCCTATTTAGTAAAATCCAAACAAAAAGCCCAAGGAGCAGAATGTCAAATTCGTTGCCAACAAGCTCAATGGTCTCACCTAAATGCGAAGAATCTAGTGATCACAACTCGACTCATTGATTCTTTAAACGACTTTTCACAAGATTTACATCTTTCGTCTCTCGTAGAAGGAGACCTTATTCAAGGATCTGATTTATCGATCGATCGTATTCACCTGGATACGACTTATTTTATCCATCCCTCTTTAAAAGCTTTCAATCTCTCTCATCTTTCCGCTCATTTAGAAAGTACCGGCATTCATCGATCTGGCATAAGCGCGGAACATCTTGTTATGATTGCTTATCTTGATCATCCCTTAGAATCCTTTGCAGGAGAGATTAAATTGACAGGCCAGAAGCTAACCACTGGTTCGCTAAATTTGCAAGAATTATCCGCTCAAAGTCGTCTAGATCCCACACAAGATTTGTGGCCTTTTACTTTAAGCGGAACAGGATCTTTTAAACAACCTTTTACGTTTCAAACTGCAGGTTCTTGGCATTTGCATCAAGACCTTTTTCAAGTTCATATTCAGCAGCAATCGGGCCATGTTGGATCTTATCCCTTTCGGCTTCTTCAGCCTTTTTATGTTACCCATCAATCAGACAAGACCGAACTATCTTCTTTAAATTTTACATGGGGAGATGCGACTTTTGAAGCAGCATTCACAATTGATAACGGCCATGTGAAATCTGTATGCAAAGGCATGGAAATCTCATCTGATTTACTGAAACTTATAACGCCTCATATCCCTTTAACCGGAAAGGCCTCTTTTTTAGCTCATTTAGAAGGACCTCTTCAAAAACCACAAGGTCAATTGCAGCTTCTTTTGCATCATATGCAAATTTCAGAAAAGATCCTCACTAAAAAGCATGCTATTGAAGGGGAACTTCATTTTGATGTCGTCGATACAGGGATAAACTTAGAAGGAGTTCTACATGGAGTAGGAAGAAATCCTGTTTTAACAAAAGGGGTATTACCTTTTACCATAAGCCTTTCGCCTTTCAACTTAAGTATAAAGGAGGAATGGCCTTTTCATATCAGTTTGCAAGCAGAGGATGAGCTAGACTCCTACTTAGAATTTGTTTACAATGATGCTTCCAACTTATCGGGAAAAACAAAAATTGCTCTTTTAATTCATGGCAAGATGGATGCCCCTCAAATAGAAGGAGAAGTTAATCTCTATGATGGAACATACGAAACCCTTAGCACAGGAGCTATTTATAAAAATATCCAAGTTAAGCTAGAAGGAAATGGTTCTCAACTCATTTTAAGAAATTTTTCAGCTCAAGATCGTAGAGAGGGATCTATTACAGCCAAAGGATCCATTCATCTAGATTCTGCTCATGATTTTCCTTTTGAATTTCATATTCAATCCAACCGATTATTTATTATCGATACAGATTATATGAAGGTTTCAGCAACTGGCCCCTTAACCCTATTAGGGAATCGCAAACAAGCTAAACTCCAAGGAAATTTAACAGCTGACGAAGCTCTGATTAGTATGGAAGAAGCCCTGCCGGCTCAAGTGAAATCTGTGGATATTACATACATTAATGTTTCCAAAGAAGAAAGCATTCCCTCTTATGCTAAGTCCAAAGAGGTTAAATGGCCATTAGATTTAGATATCAAATTGCATATGCCTCGAAGCATTCAAATAAAAGGAAAAAATTTAACTTCCGAATGGAAGGGAGAATTAGCAATTTCGGGAACTCCAGAAGCTCCCCTTTTAAATGGAAATCTTAGAGTAGTACGTGGTGAGTATCAGTTAGACGGGAAGTTCTTTAAAAAGGTTTTTACCTTAACCCAAGGTAATATTCATTTTGCAGGGGCACCAGATAAAAAGACTTCCCTTTATGTTGTAGCAAGCAAAGAAATTAATAGAATCAGAGCAGATATTATTGTAAAAGGGCCTATTAACAAACTTGCCGTTAATTTCAGGTCTGCCCCTCCTTTATCGCAACGAGAAGTTCTCTCCTATATCCTCTTTAATAGAGGCATTTCAGATATTACACCAGATCAAGGAACCCAGCTTAGCCAATCCTTTATGGCACTAAGTTCATCAAGTCCTGCCGAACCCAGTCATATGGACTTCCTTAATCGTCTAAGTCACAATATAGGAATTGATCGTCTTGATTTCAGTACTAGCGACGGCGAAAATCAAGACCTCACTCTACAGGTAGGGAAGTATATTTCAGAAGACATTCTCATTTCTCTTAAGAAAAGTATTAATGATACAGGCTATCGTGGAGTAATTGAAATGAATCTTCGTAAGAATTTACAAGCCCAAGCAGAGCTAGGAGAAGCAGGAGATGATACACAAGGTAAAATTATGTTGAAATGGAAGAAGGATTACTAACTCACCTTACGCAAAAAGAGTGGCATTTGGACTGAAGCGAAAGTTCCATGGTTCAATGCTCATCAGTCACCCTATATAAGGAAATATAGGGTGACTGATGAGCATTGAACCATGGGGCTTTGGCTCAGTCGAAATATCGCTATTTTTGCGTAAGGTGAGTTACTAATAACCTGAGTTTTGAGTATATACTCATTCCACTTGAAAGCTGCAATTTCGGCTGTGCCAAAGCCTCGGGCTTCAACGATCAAAAATTAGTTCATATAAGTATAAGGACCTATTTTTGATCGTTGAATCGCGAGAACTTTCGCATTGCCCAAATTGCAGCTTTCAAGTGGAATGAGTTTATTTCCTTGATTCTTAGGAATCTTTCCTCTTATCTCTCGTCCTTTTCTTCTCGGAAATAGCCATTTGACTATTCCCTTCAAAGAAAAGGGCAAGATCTAAGAGAAAATCTTCTCTAATAATCAAGGAAATAAATTCAAAACTCAGGTTAATAAAATGGTCAGTCCTTCGAAAGATAAAATTTTAATTACTTGACAAAAAGCAAAATGTCTGTTTATTTTTAATGTTAAAGTCTTTTCTATAAGAAGGCTTTAGATTGCTGCGTATGTTAACTTCAATCAAAAGGAGATAAATATGGCCCATATCGTAACTTATCCAAAATATGATATTCCTCTTAGTGCTCTTACTACTTGTTTGCAAACGACTGCAACTACAGCGGCTGGCTATTTACTCGCTTATTCAAGCTATTTCAAAGTCTGCGCGCACAGTTGGTCTTTAGCTCGTTTTTCTATTGTTGCAAGTATCGTTGATCAATGTTTTAAGTCTTTCTTACCAGAAAAGAAATTGAGACATTTGAGTCTTATCCTTGCGCCTTTGTCCGCATATGCTTTCACTCGAGCGATTGGTCAAGGTTTGAATATGAGGACCGCTCTCATTTTCGGGGCTATCTATGATGTTTCCGTTCTTTTAACTGAGTATTTAGAACTCTATCCAAAACCTCATTAAACTATAATATAAACTCTTAAAACCCTAAAATAAGATCAAAGACTTCAACTTAAACAAATTTTCCGATCCTAAATGATTTTCTTAAGGAAGTTTTCCTCAAGAAAATCATTTTTTTTACCTCTTTATAAGAAGTAATCAAATCGGGAAATTGATATGAAAGAGAGCTGTTAGTGCTCTGTCTCATTAGTTTGAGGTATTTTTGAGCCGGGTCAAAGATCCCCGGCTCAAAAATACCTCAAACTAATAAGACAGAGCACTAGCCTACGCAGCTTTTCATCTTACCTTCCGCTGGATTTAATTATACCAAACAGATTGGTATGACATCCTTCTCTGTTATTGACTTGACTCTAATCTCTTCTTATTCTAACATACGCTTGATATTGCTAACCAACCCGAAAAATTTTTAATGAACGCTGGTGTGACTCGAATTCTTGCAGCTGTAGGAGATTATATCCTTCTTGTTCTGGGTGTTATAGCGGTTACTTTACGTCGCCCTCCCGCTTGGAATCTCATTCGCGATCAAATGTTTGATATTGGGGTCATGTCCTTGCCTGTTGTAGCGATTACAGGCTTCTCAACCGGAATGGTTCTAGCGGCTCAATCTTTTTTCCAACTTTCGGATAAAGGATTAGCCAGTGCCACAGGACTCATGGTCGCTAAAGCTATGCTTGTCGAATTAGGTCCTATTTTGACAGCTTTCATGGTGACAGGCAGGGTAGGAGCCTCCATGTGTGCAGAATTAGGAACGATGCGCGTTACAGAACAGATCGATGCCATGCGTTCAATGGCTGTCAATCCCCTCCGTTATCTAGTTGCTCCACGTTTTATTGCTGGAGTTATCATGATGCCTCTTCTCACAGTCTTCAGCTCTATTATGGGAATCTTAGGTGGTTACTTCATTGCTGCTAATCTCTATCATATGGCACCCAATGAATTCTGGGACCCTTTGCCTATTCATATTACTAATTTTGACTTTATTAGCGGTCTTGTCAAAGCCTTTTTCTTTGCCATTATCATTGTCAGCATTTCTTGCTATAAAGGGATGACAACACAGGGTGGAGCAGCTGGAGTAGGAAGGGCGACAACTAATAGTGTTGTCATTTGTTATTCCATTATCTTAATTGTTAATTTTTTAATTACAATAGGATTGAACTCTTCCTATATCTTTTTTGTCCAATTCATGGCAAAATGGTTATAGATCATTTGTTAACCCCTCAACTAGTCTCTTATCATGATTTATGTCCGCGACCTTTGGAAAAGATATGGAGCCCTACAAGTTCTCAAAGGACTTAACTTAGATGTCTATGATAGCGAAACCTTAGTTATCTTAGGTCGATCTGGTGTTGGCAAAAGCGTTTTATTGAAGCAAATTATTGGCTTAGAAAAACCTGATCAAGGTTATGTGGAAATTGATGGCCAACGCATCACTGAGATGGATCAGGACACAAGGAAGCGATCTGTTAAACCCATTGGAATGCTCTTTCAGGGTGCAGCCCTCTTTGATTCCATGAACGTAGAGGAAAATACAGCTTTTTATCTACGCCAAAATCAAGCTAACTTAAGAGAATCGGAGATTAAAGATCGGGTCACTACAGCTCTCACAATAGTAGGATTGGCTGATACACAGAAGAAAATGCCTTCCGAATTATCTGGAGGGATGCGTAAAAGGGCAGCCCTAGCGCGTTTAATTGTTTATCGTCCACAAATTATTTTGTATGATGAGCCTACAACAGGGCTTGATCCCATTACTGCTCAACAAATCAATGAACTGATCAACAAAACAAAACAAGAATTAAAAGCAACCAGTATCGTTGTTACTCATGATATCCGCTCAGCAATAGAGGTTGGAGATCGCTTAGCCTTTCATCATGACGGTAAGATCGCTCAAATTGCACCCAAAGAAGAGTTCTTAAAGATTGATGATCCTCTTGTACGCTCCTTTTTGGACAATGCTAGGATTGATGAAGCCTATTTAGCCAATAACGACCCGAAGAAGAGAGGTTCTTAAAGCATTATGACTGCTATAACTAAGAACATTCTAATTGGAATCTTTGTTATCATTGCTATTGTTATTATTATCTTTATCTTTCTTTTTCTTCACCCTTCTGTAGGTGATAATGCTAAAACACTCCATGTTCGTTTTACAGATATTGATAAAATCAGTGAGGGAACACGAGTCACCTATGCAGGCAACCCTGTCGGTGAAGTTGTCGCTATTAAGGAAATTCCCGAAGCCCGCATCCAGCGCATGGGTCATGAAGGAAATATCTATGTCTACGAGCTCACTCTCGAAGTCGATTCACGGGTCGATATTTACAATACAGATGAGGTGACGATACGCACATCAGGTTTATTAGGAGAAAAGAATATTGCAATTATTCCTGAGCCTTTAAAACCCGGTGAGAATCTCTATTTGATCAATAATGAGATCATTTATGCCACTCCACCTCCATCTGTTGAAGATACTTTGAAGCAACTTAATGCCCTTTCTCAAACACTTGGGCAGGTCTTAGAAGGGGTGAATGGTACCATTGATGAGATTAAGCAAGAAGACATTGTTGTTAAATTATCTAAAACCATTCAAAACGTCATGGAGATCACAGATGCGCTCAACCAACCCGATAAGTGGAACCAGACTTTAACAAATCTATGGACCTTATCTGACCGAGTCAACCGTTCTTGGTCAAGCATCGATGATACCCTTCAAAGTTTTAACCAGCTAATCACTCGTGCTCAAGAGTCATGGACTATAGTGGATCGTACTCTTGATAATTTCCATACTCTTAGCAATAAAGCAAACCAATCATGGGCAACCGTAGATGATTCTTTACGAGAATTTCATTCGGCCGTTTCTAACGCCAATCAATTTACAAATCAAATTAAACAGATTATTGATCACGTCAGCCATGGACAAGGGACGATTGGGCACCTTTTTGTTGGTAATGATCTTTATCTTCGGTTAAAATCCATTCTACATAAAGGACAAACTATTACTGATGATATGAGTCATTATGGTCTTCTTTTTCATCTCAATAAAGATTGGCAAAGGCAGAATGCTCGCCGCATGAAGCTACTCCAAAGACTTCGTACCCCTGAACAATTTACTACCTATTTTAACCATCAGTTGGATGAAGTCTCTGCTTCCCTTTCAAACGTCTCTATGATATTAAATGAAACAGCTTGTTATTCTCAGTCTTTGCTATATGATCCAGCCTTTACACAAAGATTTTCAGATCTTCTAAAAAAGGTGGAAGTGGTTGGCGACTCATTAAATATGTATAACGAGCAAATTATCGATCAAAGCCAAGAAATAGATCAAAATCTAGAATGGCAAAAAGATCAATAGTAACATTGAAGGTGGTGACAGAGGAGTTTTTTATGGAACATATGCCTTATTCACAAATTCAAAAAGGAACTTTCTTAATTGCAACTCCAGAGATCGATTCTGGATTTTTCTTTCGTGGTGTTATTTTAATTTGTGAACATAATGCCAACGGCTCTTTTGGTCTTTTGGTCAATAAAAGCTTGGAATTGGAGCTTCCTGATGAAATTATTAATATTCATCATCTTGTGAACTCTCGCATCGGTATTCGAGCGGGAGGACCTATTCAAACAAATCAAATGATGCTCTTACATACATCGAATCAAATTGAGCATCAAACATTAAAGATTTGTGAGGGGGTTTATTTAGGAGGCGATCTTCAATTTTTGCAGGAGGCCATTACAGACCAAACTGGTCCTTATATCCATCTTTGTTTTGGATATGCAGGCTGGGGTACAGGGCAACTAGAAAGGGAATTTCTAGATGGACACTGGTTCTTGCAACCAGCTACCAGCCAACATATTTTTCAGGTTCCAGCAGAGAAGCTCTGGCAACTGCTTTTGCGTGAAATGGGAGGCAAGTATGCAACCTTATCCATGATTCCTGAAGATCTCTCTTTAAACTAGTTAACCTGAAATTTTGGTTTATCTAGCTGATAATCGGTTAGATAAACCAAAATTTCAGGTTAGTCATGTTTAGAACTGGTTGGCTATTTGTACCGCTCCCAACTTTGAAAGGTTTCGTTGTAAGATTTATATAATCAGTGCTTTATGAATAAAAATTCAGGCACAACATCAGGTTAAAAGGACTGTATTCCGTTCCGGTCCGTGAAAATCCCCAGGGTTTGAAATATTTCTTGCGCATCTTGGGGTCGCTTCAGAATTTGTAAAAAATTGTACGCTAAGGCCTGAAAGGCACAAAATAAGGATATCTATGGAATCGATCGAAAGACAAAAATGACAAATCAGCTTCATTAAAAGCGTAGGAATTGACTCTTTTGGCCTCAGCCATAGGAAAGTTGTCTTTTTGACAAAATCAATTTTACAGCATTTTAGACATGTTTAAGCAGCAAAAGTCCTTAGCGTACGATTTTTTACAAATTCTGAGTCGACCCCCAGTAAGTAAAACGATCTAATGTACACGTTTAATGAAATTATTCTTATACACTAAACCCCACAAATACAGCAAATACATGTTTAGCAAAAAATATCGAAAATGTACACAATACTCCCGTTTAATGTAGCCATTAAAGAAGCGACGGGAGAAAGAGGTGATTATATTGGTCATTTTGAGAATTAAAAAAATAATTAAATTAGTTAAAAAAAACTGTACAAAAAACAAAAATATAAATAAAATGGTTATTTCATTAATAATGTTTTTAATTAAAATGGAGTTTTAAATGTCAATAATTAATGGAATATTTCAGGGGCTTTTAATTAGAAATACTTGATAGAAAACTTCATATTTAGCCAAGCTCTTTTGGTAATCACTACCAAAGGAGCAAAAATGGTCTCAAAATCATATAGAAATGAATATACGGATCTTGAAAAGGAAATTGATATTGAAGAGTTTAAAGAAACTATTTTGAATTATTTTAGTGCTATTGCCGACCCACGACAGGGGCACAATTTAACCTATAGACTTGAGCATATTTTTTTCATCATTCTCTCTGCTATGTTAGCAGGAGCAAATAGCATTAATCAAATTGCAATATTTGCTAAATCCAAAGCTCGGTGGATTAAGCGGCTAATTGAAATAGAAACTATTCCGAGCTATGGAATTTTTTGGTGGACACTCGTCCGAATCAAGCCAGAATCTTTAAGACACCTTTTAGTTGAATGGTTAGAAACTCTTCCAAGTGGATTAAAAAATCAAATTCTAGCCATTGATGGGAAATGTTTAAGAGGGACTCAAAAGAGTGCTACACTTAATCCAACTTTGCATCTTGTATCTTTATTTGTTGCAGAGAAAGGGATTATTGTAGCTCAGCAACCAGTTGAGAATAAATCTAATGAGATAACAGCTATACCGAAGGTTTTAGATCAAATCAATATTCAAGGGGCGATTGTCACATCAGACGCTATGGGGTGTCAAAAAAATATTGCAGGAAAAATTTGTGATAATGGCGCAGACTATGTACTAGCGTTAAAAGGCAATCAAGAATCTTTGGCAGATGAAGTTGAAAATTATTTTATCCAAGCTGATGCTATTGATTTTGAAGGTGTAGAATGCGATGCTGTTGGTTGGAAGGAAAATGGTCATGGACGTGTAGAGAAACGAGAAATATATGTGACAGAAGATATCGATTGGCTACCACAAAAAGATGAATGGCGAAAACTCAAAAGTATCATAATGGTAAAGAGTGAGCGTTCGTTGCCCACCCAAGTACCAACAACTGAAAAAAGGTATTATATCTCAAGCTTACCAGCTCATGCTCTAAAAGTTGCTAATGCTATTCGAAAACACTGGATGATTGAAAATCATTTGCATCGACAGTTAGATTTTAATTTTATTGAAGACAATAGTATTGCAAATACCGGTTATGCAGCTGAAAATTTGGCTACATTTAGGAGATTAGCATTAAACATGTTAGGGTCTGGAAAGGGACTATTAGAAAGACGAAAGAAAGCTGGCTGGAATGAAGAATATCTAACAGAAATTGTCACCAAATTCTTTATCAAAAATTTCTAATTAAAAACCCCTGTTTTGATTTGGTAGGTTACTGCATGCCCTATCTTTTTAGCTGTGTTATTATATCCCCCTAATAAAATCATTGAATGATCATGATTTATTTGCGCTGATGGTAATTTTTGAAGTTGATCTCTAATTGAATGAGCAATCTGTCTTAGTTGTTTATGTTGTAAATCAAGTGCTACCTTAGAAGGAAGGCTATGCAATGTGGGATATAAAGTAACCAGTTTTATAGCTAATTCAATTTTAAAGGCAAAAAATAACTCTTCTAAAACTTGAGTGAGCTTTTCTTTCTCTGCTTGATCTATGGCTTGATCGATAAAATCTCTTAAATCTATTAAAAAAGAAGCAGTCACAAATAGTTGATCATGTCCGTGAAAGTCATCTATTCTTAAAGAAGAAGATCCCAGCACTTTATTATAGAATTGTCTTAACAAATCCAGGGGTTTTTAATTAGAAATTTTTGATAAAGAATTTGGTGACAATTTCTGTTAGATATTCTTCATTCCAGCCAGCTTTCTTTCGTCTTTCTAATAGTCCCTTTCCAGACCCTAACATGTTTAATGCTAATCTCCTAAATGTAGCCAAATTTTCAGCTGCATAACCGGTATTTGCAATACTATTGTCTTCAATAAAATTAAAATCTAACTGTCGATGCAAATGATTTTCAATCATCCAGTGTTTTCGAATAGCATTAGCAACTTTTAGAGCATGAGCTGGTAAGCTTGAGATATAATACCTTTTTTCAGTTGTTGGTACTTGGGTGGGCAACGAACGCTCACTCTTTACCATTATGATACTTTTGAGTTTTCGCCATTCATCTTTTTGTGGTAGCCAATCGATATCTTCTGTCACATATATTTCTCGTTTCTCTACACGTCCATGACCATTTTCCTTCCAACCAACAGCATCGCATTCTACACCTTCAAAATCAATAGCATCAGCTTGGATAAAATAATTTTCAACTTCATCTGCCAAAGATTCTTGATTGCCTTTTAACGCTAGTACATAGTCTGCGCCATTATCACAAATTTTTCCTGCAATATTTTTTTGACACCCCATAGCGTCTGATGTGACAATCGCCCCTTGAATATTGATTTGATCTAAAACCTTCGGTATAGCTGTTATCTCATTAGATTTATTCTCAACTGGTTGCTGAGCTACAATAATCCCTTTCTCTGCAACAAATAAAGATACAAGATGCAAAGTTGGATTAAGTGTAGCACTCTTTTGAGTCCCTCTTAAACATTTCCCATCAATGGCTAGAATTTGATTTTTTAATCCACTTGGAAGAGTTTCTAACCATTCAACTAAAAGGTGTCTTAAAGATTCTGGCTTGATTCGGACGAGTGTCCACCAAAAAATTCCATAGCTCGGAATAGTTTCTATTTCAATTAGCCGCTTAATCCACCGAGCTTTGGATTTAGCAAATATTGCAATTTGATTAATGCTATTTGCTCCTGCTAACATAGCAGAGAGAATGATGAAAAAAATATGCTCAAGTCTATAGGTTAAATTGTGCCCCTGTCGTGGGTCGGCAATAGCACTAAAATAATTCAAAATAGTTTCTTTAAACTCTTCAATATCAATTTCCTTTTCAAGATCCGTATATTCATTTCTATATGATTTTGAGACCATTTTTGCTCCTTTGGTAGTGATTACCAAAAGAGCTTGGCTAAATATGAAGTTTTCTATCAAGTATTTCTAATTAAAAGCCCCTGACTTAAGGACGACAAGACTTAATGGCTATTGGGAAGCTTACTGGAATTCTGAGAGGAAAGCAGCTTAAGATCACTAATACTTTTGTTTACACCCATTAATCATTCCAGAAATAAAATATCATTGTATTTAAAGGAACAGTTTACTAAAAGCTATAAAGACCATTAGTGAGTAAATTCATTCATGATTTTAGCTAAGGTCTTAATTGTGGGATTACGGTGCTTTAAAGCTGCATATAAAGTTTGTCTATGTAAATTGTTGTTTTTCGATAATTTTGTCTTATTAACAGCTTCTAAGTAAATTGCAATTACTTCCATTACGCCTTCGGGATCATTTTTTTCTAAACATTCTACAATTGCTTTTCCGAGATTATCGGAATTTGTAAGGTAATCAGAAGGATTGTGTTCTTTTCCAATTCCTTCAAAATCTTCAAGGTGAAGAAATTCCTTATTTTTTGGCTCTCTCTTTGGCTTTGGCAATAATGTTTTTCGCCTTACGGATGTCGCTATCTTGCCCATTTTTATTTCCTCCTAATAATAGACCTCTTTCGAAATTTCATTTGTTTGCTAAAATGATTCTTTTCGGCATCTTGATTGCCAAATTTTTTAACCATATGTGCACATATGCTTTCAAAATTTGGCAATCAATCTGCTCAAAAACAATTCATTTTTTCAAACAAAGCAAATTTCGAAAGAGGTCTAATAAAATAACATTATTTACTGGAATGATTGTATAATAAATACGCCTTCCATCATTAAACTTAATCTCTAGTAATCCATTAACAAGATCGTTAATATGTCCGAAGTGACCATCAGTTTTAATTTTATCTAATCTTTTTTCAATCTGAAATTTAGATTTTTCAGTTTGCGTTCCATACCACTCTTCATATTGTGGCATTTGGTAAATCTTATAGGACATTTTTACCTCATATTCTTAATTGTATGATATAATATACAATATTCACAAGATAAATATTATACTCATTTCACTTGAAAGCTGCAATTTGGGCAATGCGAAAGCTATCAGGCTTCAACGATCAAAAATAGGTCCATATACTCATATGGACCTATTTTTGATCGTTGAAGCCTGAGGTTTTGGCACAGCCGAAATTGCAACTTTCAAGTTAAATGAGTATAAATGCATTCGACCAATATTTTTTGTAATATCCTTCTATCAACTGTCATAGTAAATATCTAAAAACCAAAAATTGATATTCTTCTAAAACCTTGTCGCGTTGCGCTATGGAAAAAAAACTTTTTTAAACGATGACTTCAAAATTTGAGGTTCAAGCTCGTCCAAACGCTCTCTCATATACGTATCAGATGGTGGATTTGTGACAAAATACAAGTTATGAAAGTTTTTCAATACTATGGGATTCCATGTTTCTTCTTCATATTGGAGTAAAGAAGGCCATTTGAGGCTAAAAACGGTGAAACAAGATAAAAGGCAAACGAAATATTATTCGGTCTAGAAAACTGCCGAAGATCTGGAATTTTTAGAAATTTGTTACGTATTGCTTGAATAAATCCATGTGCACAAAGTTCTTTTCTCATTGGTCAATACTATACTCATTTAACTTGAAAGCTACAATTTGGGCAATGCGAAAGCTATCAGGCTTCAACGATCAAAAATAGGTCCATATACTCATATGGACCTATTTTTGATCGTTGAAGCCTGAGGCTTTGGCACAGCCGAAATTGCAACTTTCAAGTTAAATGAGTATAGGTATGATTTAAGTTAAGAAAAGTTTACGAAACAATTCCTTATTTTTCCTCTAGAATTTTGCTGGTGGGAATCGCTGAGAAAAACATGCTTACAAAATAGCTACTCTTAAAAAACCTGGAGTGGGGCACGAGAAGATTTTGGTTAGTGAGACTGAGTATATGGTTCCAATTGTGGAATAGGCATGTTGTGGATACAGAAAAGATTAAAAATAGCTGGAGCGTGGTGGAAAATAGAAAATGCAATGGCTAACTTAAGGACGACAAGACTTAATGGCTATTGGGAAGCTTACTGGAATTCTGAGAGGAAGGCAGCTTAAGATCACTAATACTTTTGTTTACACCCACTAGACACTAAAATGACGAATTTTTCTACTCAATTAATTGTTAATCTTATATCTTGCCTATGGTCACTTTAATTTTTATTCATATCATTCTGTCGCTAGAGCAAATTTTTAGAAAATTTACTATTGTAATTGTGGCAAGTATAGATTTAAATTAAATCTTTGGAAATAAGGATAATTTATGTTAAGTGGATATATATTGAGGTTATTGCAGCTCTTAATAAAAGTTGCTAGATGCGATCTCTTTTGTATAGGAGCTTTTTTGATTTTATTGGTGACTAGTTGTGCTTGTTCAGATAGTCGTAAACCAGAAGTAGATAAGAAAAAGGATCAGGAGATTGCTGTGGCTGGTCCAGTTACTATAACGCCAAAGCGACTAGTTATTCAGTCTGCTGTTGCTTATTTAAATCCAGTGGGAGATAGTCAAGTTCAGGGCAAGGTGACTTTTGAGAAGAAGCTAGAGGGTATTCAAATTATTGCAGATGTTGATGGGTTAAATCCTGGTAAGCATGGATTTCATATCCATGAGCATGGCGATTGCGGGGAAGAGGGGGCCTCTGCAGCAGGAGCTCATTTTGATCCAATGTATGCTAAGCATAGTGGACCAGATGATTCTGCTAGACATGTGGGAGATTTGGGTAATTTGGTTGCGGACGAGCATGGACATGCACATTATGAAAGGGTTGATCATATTATTAGTTTAGAAGGAGAACACTCGATTATTGGCCGATCAGTGATTGTGCATGCCGACCCAGATGATTATACAACTCAGCCTGCAGGGGCTTCTGGAGCAAGAATTTCTTGTGGCATTATTGAAGTTGTTTCTACTCCATAAATGGAGAAACAGGTCATTACTCGGTCCAAATGCTACTCTTTTTGCGTAAGGTGAGTTAATAAATTAAAATAAAACTGGACAGTTTTGGAAGTCATATAAGGAGATTATCATGTCTGAGTTTATAGACAAAGTATGGGCTTCTATTTTTGAAGATTGCCGTGCTTGTCATTCTTATTATCAATTACCAGAAAAAACACCTCAGCAATGTGAGAAGGTTGTTTTATCTGTTATTCGTTTGATTGGAGTTGTCTTTTTGGGAATGGGAGCCTCAAATGTATGGGGATCTTTGCCGATCATTGGTAATAATAGCATTGATGCTCTCTTGAAGGGATCTGTAAGGATGTTTATGGGTCATGAGATTTTTATAATCAGTACAAATTATAGAGGTTGTCAAGAAAAGAGAAAGGAAAGCATCGTTCCTGTCCAAAGTGCGTGGAAAGCAGGTAAGCTTATAATAGCTAAAATTCTTGGAAGACCTTCGGAGAACTGTCCTAATGGTTTTGATCCAGCTACAATTAAAGAATTAACTCAAGGAACACTTCTTTCTTTTATTTGGGAGCAATTTTTTGGGATTTTCGCTAAGGCTGGCTCGTAACCGTTCACGGTGTGCATCAAAAATCTAATTGATGCACACAAAAGAAGGAATAGATAGAAGCTGATATCTTGCCTTAAAGCAATGAGTTAAATAACCCAAGATGTTTCGTTTTTGAATCTTTAGGGTTTCAACAACAGAAAGAATTCGTTCAACAAATTGTTCGCCTTTAGCACTTTGATTACCAAAAGAAACTTTACGCCAAAGGACAGCTGGCCTTAAATTTCTCTCTGACAAGTTATTTGTAAGATCAAGGGTTGAGTCTTCTATAAAAGCCCAAAGCTTTTCTTCTTCAGAAAGAAGACGTTCACAAAATCTTCCAGTTTTACCAAGCTTTAAATCATGGGTATCTGCTCGAAGTCCTAGCTTAAACAGGTAATGAAAGTCTTCTTTTAAACCTTTGATTTTTTCTTTGAACTCTTCATCGCTTAAATTGTCTTTTTCATGTGACCATCTAAAAAGAAGACCGCATAGCGATCCCATAAGCTTTCCGATCCAAGAAACTAGTCCATCTCTTTGTTCAATTCTTTTAAAATCTCTCTTTAAATGTGCCCAGCAGTATTGATGTAAACCCAATGTCGAGTAAACCCTAAATCTATCTGTGACTAAATTTTGAATACAATCCTTGCCTAGAAAGCTTTGAAAAGCTTTTTTACCTCGACTTGAGAAGAGTTTAAAAATCACAATTTGTTTATCGCTTGCTTGCCATAGCCATTTAGCTTGCCCTTTAGTCTTCCATCCAGTTTCATCTGCATGAACGGTTTTACTTTTTCTTAAAAGCTTTAAAGCTTCTTCATAAGGTTCCTTTAAAAAAGCAGATGCTTGGGCTTCAACATTGATAATGCTTCCTAAGCTAATATCAATGTTAAATAAAGTCTTAAACAGCTCTTGAATATTTCTTTTGCTTAAATGGAATTTACCAGAAAGCGTAGAGGATAAAGCTTTAATTTTTGGACCAAATGTACTTATTGTCACATCATAAGGCAGAAAAGCCCGCACTTTTTTACCACAACTTGCACATCTGCAAGCTAAGGCTTGATGCTCTGTAACAATTGGCTTTACCTTTGGAAGTTCTATTGTCTGACGGGCTTCTACAATAGTACTTCTTGGTAAAAAGTTATTTGATCCACATTTATCACAATGTAAAGGAAAGTATTGTTTAAATTCTGTGATCTCTTCTTTGGCAAACCATTTCCTTGCAAACCCTTGCCTTTTTGGGCGATCCTTTGAAGGTGCCTTTGGTTCTTTTTTAGGGTAACGATCAGATGAAGGTGGTTTAGAAGAATTTTGAGAATTGAGACGAAGCTGCTCTTTTAAATCAGCATTCTCTTTTTTTAATTGTGTGATCTCTTGCTTGAGATCTTCAATGACCTTTTTAAGATCAAGAATAATGGCATCTTTGTCTTCCATGTTAAATGTTATAACATACTGAAAATCAAAATGCAATTATTCTTTTGATGCACACCGTGAACGGTTACGCTGGCTCTGTAGTTAATTGAATATACCAACCATTAAGTCTTACAATGTTTCATTAATAACCCCATCTTATGTTTATCCACCTGATAATTAGGCAGATAAATCTAAAGTCGGGTTAATAAGGTAGGTGCTTAACTTTCGAGAAAGAGCGCTAGTGCTCTGTTTCATTAGTTTGTGGTATTTAGGCGAGAAGTAGGGCAATATTGGCTTATATTGGCCTACTTCTCATCCTTTAATTAGTGGACAGTATTGATTAGCGTAAAAATAGCAGACTCAGGATAGGTTGTAGTAAATTTCCTAGCAAATAGATATCCTTGCTTTTTAGCTTCTAATAGCATATTCCAATTAAAATCATTTTCCTCTTTAAAATGATAAGGATGAGCCCCATTGCCTTCAGGTAGTGACCAATTGACATAAGTCATTCCATAACAAGTAACTTCATGCAAACATTGGTTAATGCTGAATAGCGAAGAAGGGTAAGATTCTATATCTAATAGATGTTTCGTGACAATATGAATCACTGTATTATCCTTAACAATCATTTCTGCATGTCTCCTGTTAAGGGTGACCCACTCCCCATTGCCCCATCGATGTTCAGGCGGAATTTCTAGAACTTCTCTTATGCTATCGTCAGGCCACCATGGACTTTTGAAGTCCATATAGGATTGATCGTCTTGAGTTAAAGTCTGATAAATACGATCAAGAGAAACAATAGGAACACACGATTCAGATAAATAGACAAATTTATAGTTTTCTTTATTTGCATAGGCCTCTTGTAAGAGTAATTGCCAGGCTTGCACATGATTGCCCCAACTTGTAGGGATATATTTTTTTACTCTAAATTGTTCAAAGAACAGATCGGTTAGGGGAGTGCCTGAGTATAAATAAATATTAAATTGATCAGCATGCTGGGTAAGTAATTCTTTCCATAAGTTAGGATGGTTGACCCCATTTCTTGTTAAAAAAAGCAAAGCCACCTTTTTAGGTTCTGAAAAGGAATCAAAATTAGTCTGTGCTGCCAAAATTAAACAGGGCTCTCCAAAAGCAAAGAGCAAAAAAAACCATCTAATAAGTGTCTTGAATTTGATATAAGTAGGTGAATAATATGTAAATAAAAACAATGTTCTACTCCTTTTGTTAGCAGATCCAAGCGATGAATCGTTCGAACCATTTTTGATTATAATGAGTATAAAGATGGGAGAATATCGAAATTTTTTAAATAAAGACAATAAAAAATTTTAATAAGATAGTAAAAGCTAGTTTTGAATTTATCTAATTGATTATCAACATCATGCTCCGTTTGCAACTTTCAAGTGAAATGAGTATACTACTCCGGAAAATTGAGTATCTTTTATGTATTCTTTCAGATTTTTTAAATCTTCTAGCGTAATAATTCGTGAAGATTTAGTGATTTTTGAAGGTGAGTTATTGGTTGGAGACTCGAGTTCTTTTGTATACCAATTTCCATATACCTTAGTATCGAATGCTTTTTGTGCTGAAGTATCTTTCTGAACATCTTCGTGCGAGAAAAGACCATTGGATACATACAGACAGCAACAGCATATAATTTTAAAAGGAAGGATATCTCTCATAAAACGTCCTTGCGGTATTTAGGGTCTGTGTAGTTGTCATTAAGGAGATGCATTTTGGACCTGAAGAATAAGATGAATACCTAAATTTTCATTATACTCATTTAACTTGAAAGTTGCAATTTCGGCTGTGCCAAAGCCTCAGGCTTCAACGATCAAAAATAGGTCCATATGAGTATATGGACCTATTTTTGATCGTTGAAGCCTGATAGCTTTCGCATTGCCCAAATTGCAGCTTTCAAGTTAAATGAGTATAAGGGCTCCCGTTGCTTTGGAAATGGTCGCCAGGTATTTTTTTTGAAGCTGTGCTGTCTTTCCAATGATAGGTTCTACGTGGTAGTATTTGTATTCTGGCTCACTAAGCCCCCACAGTTTGTCAGGAAAGATGTCTTTCACCTATTAGAGTTTGATGGCTGTAGCTATGTATTCTAACCTGTTGAAGTGAGCCAATCAAGGTATCGTCTCCCATAAAAAGGACATTTTTCCAGCAGCGTGTGCGTCCTTTGAGAAGTTGATTATCTTTGATGTTGCGCCTTTCAACCAGCACTTCTAGGACTGTCCCTAGAAGAGCTTGACGTTGTTTGGCATAAATATCATCTTGCAATTGTAAGAGTCGCTGAAGTCGTTCTTGTTTGATCTCCTCCGGAATATCATCACGCCAGCGCATAGCTGGAGTTCCTTTACGAGGGCTGTAAGCAAATAGAAAAGCAACAGAATACTCAATTTCTTTTAATAAACGATAGGTCTCTTGAAATTCTTCTTCAGTTTCTGTCGGAAATCCTACAATGATATCTGTTCCTAATGCAACATGGGGAACAATTTCTCTCAACATGCGTACTTTCTCTAAATACTGCTCTACTGTATAGATGCGATGCATCTTTTTTAGAATCCGATTAGCACCAGCTTGTAAAGGGAAGTGGACAAATTCACACAATGTATCCAGATCTCTGATGGCTTCCATTAATTCCTTAGTAATATCCACAGGATGGCTTGTCATGAAGCGTACCCTTGCTAGTCCAGGTATTTTATCAATTTGATATAAGAGATCATGAAATAAACAATTCCACTCAGGCTTATCTTTTCCATAGCTGTTGACATTTTGCCCTAAAAGGATAATTTCTTTATAACCTTGAGCAACAAGATGACGGCACTCCTCTAGAATGCTTTCTGGAGGACGAGAGACCTCTGGACCTCTTGTATAGGGGACGACGCAATAGGTACAGAACTTATCGCATCCTCGGATAATAGAGACATAAGCTTTGACTTTATCATCTCGTTTAGCACTTAAGTAATCGAGTTCATAAGAAAATTGATCGTCTATGCGAATCGCCTGTTTGCCAGTAGAAAGAACCTCATCTAAGACCTGATTAAGATCATGAATATTATTTGTGCCAAGGACAAAGTCAATATGAGGGAGCTTTTGGAAGAGAGAGTCTTTTTTGGCATTAGCCATACATCCTGTCACTCCAATGAGGGCTCGACTTTGTTGAGTGCGACCGAGTTGGCCTAACTTGCCCATGACTTTACGTTCTGCTAAATCACGAATAGAGCAGGTATTGAAAATAAGAAGATCAGCCTCATTTTCATCTTGGCTGCGGACTAGCCCTCGATTTTCTAGCTGGCCAATCATAATTTCTGAGTCTAGCTCATTCATTTGACAGCCATAAGTACGTACATAAAATTTTTGGAGTTGTCGCATGGTCAAAATATGTATTAAAAAGATTCAACTGGAAAGAATATATACAAGAGATCAATTTCCTCGTGAAAATGATTAAATCATTGTAAAGGATCAAAGATCTTTATTGCAAGACTGAAAAAAAGCTTGGCAAAAATAGAAGATAACCGATATGATAACAACATTATTAATTAAGAATTAAGGTGTGAAGACATGCATAGAAATGCTAAGACGTTTGTTCCCAATAAAAAAGACGTGAAGCTGACTTGGTTTGTTTTAGATGCCACAGGTAAAACTTTAGGTCGTTTGTCATGTGAAATTGTTAAAATCCTTTGCGGTAAGCATAAACCCACTTTCACACCCTATATGGATTATGGGGATGGCGTGATTATTGTTAATGCTGATAAAATTCGAGTGACAGGGACTAAAGAGGCTCAAAAAACTTACCATTATTATACAGGATCAATTGGAGGCTTACGAGAAGTTCCGTATCGAACTATGAAAGCACGTCGGCCTACTTATATTATTGAGCATGCGGTAAATGGGATGATGCCAAAGTCACGTCTTGCGAGACAACAACGAAAAAGATTACGTGTATTTGCAGGTGGAGAGCATCATTTATCCGCACAACAACCTATTTACGTTAACATTTAAGATAGAGAATTGAGGATTATGCAAGAAGAAACAGTAGCAACTGGACGGCGTAAAACAGCTGTCGCCTCTGTAAGATTAAGAAGTGGAAGTGGAAAGATCGATATTAATGACCGTTCTCTTGAAGAATATTTTCCTCTTGAGATTCAACGTAAGACGATTTTTGCTCCATTGGACAAAGTGGGTAGTAGCAGTCGCTATGATATGATTATTCGTGTAAAAGGTGGGGGAATAGAGGCACAAGCGGTGGCGATTCGTTTAGGGCTTGCCAGGGCGCTTGTATATAACGATGAAAATCTGCGCGCTGATTTCAAGACAATGGGATATCTCACTCGTGATCCACGCAAAAAAGAACGTAAGAAATATGGCCGTGCTGGGGCTCGTAAGCGCTTCCAATTCTCTAAACGTTAATTTATCCTTATTTACCTACCGGAGTTTTGAGTTTATCTCCTTGGCTATTAGAGAAGATTTTCTCTTAGATCTTGCTGTTTTCTTTGAAAGGAATAGCCGAATGGCTATTTCTGAGAAAAAAGTAAAGGATAAGAGAAAAGATTCCTAAAATCATGTCTGAAGTTAATTTGTCTGTTTGGTATGATTCCTTTGATTACAGTTTTTCTAGCTTATTTTATCAAAAATTTAATTTGACAATTGAGTTTTTAATTGATAAATCATAAAGACTTATTTAAATAAGGGTATTTTATGGCTCGTTTACTGTATATTGAATCTTCTCCTAGAAAAAAACGCTCTTCTTCCATTGAAGTAGCACGGTTATTTATTGAAGAATATCAAAAAAGTCATCCTCATGATGAGGTCTTTACCATTGATTTATGGTATAAGGAAATTCCTCAATTTGATGGGGATGTCATTGATGCAAAATATGCTATTATGCATGGGCAATCTCACACAGAAGCTCAGCGTAAGGCATGGCGTGCTGTTGAGCAGACGATCGCAGAGTTTAAAAGCGCAGATAAATATCTTTTTTCCATCCCAATGTGGAACTTTAGTATTCCTTATAAGCTTAAGCATTATATTGATGTTCTTGTGCAGCCTTCTTATGTATTTACCTATTCTCCTTCCGAAGGATATAAAGGTTTGATTGTAAATAAACCAGTCACTTTAATTTATTCTAGAATGGGCTCTTATGAATCAGGGACAGAGTCAGAGCAACTTGATATGCAAAAGAAATACATGGAGAGTATCTTAGGATTTATTGGATTCAACGATTTTCGCTCCATTATTATTCAACCAACAGCAACTGCAGAGCAGAAAGCAGAAGCTGTTAAGAAGGGCAAGGAGCAAGCGGTACAAATAGCCAACCAGTTCTGAACATGGCTAACCTGAAATTTTGGTTTATCTAACTTGATTGACACTTCTCTTTTATCCTATTTCAGAAAGCGAATCGGAAAAGAAGGGATGGAAAAGATTTTAGAAGAGACAATCAGAATGGCTCTTGATGTAGGCTTTGTTTGCATAAAGAACTTAAGTGAAGTGATTGTTGATACGACAAGAATATTGCTTATCCAACAGATGCCAGGCTTTATTTTAAAGCAATTGAAAGCTTAATCAAAATGGCAAAGAAAGCAGGAATCAAGTATAGATAAAGCTATACCCGCGTGACTATGGCACTGTTAACAAATTAAATAAGGTGTGATATAACTTTCTCTCAATTAACAATAGGGAGAGTTTTAGATGAATAACCGCCTCTATCCATTTTCTGAAGACTATTTCAAAGAACACATTCATCCTCATATCCTTAGTTTTAAAGATGGTCGTGGAAGGCCAGCCAAGATCTCTGACTATCAATTTTTCTGTGCAGTTTTGTATGTGCTACGCACAGCAGTAGCATGGAGAGATTTACCAGGAGCCTATGGCTCTTGGCACACGATTTACACACGCTTTAAACGTTGGAGTGAATCAGGATGGTTTTGGAAACTCTTACAGAACCTTCAAGCGAAAAAGCTGATCAAAGCAGACTTTACATGGGTGGATAGTACAACCATTACTGTGCACCGGCATGGTTCAGGAGCTTTAAAAAAAAAGGAAATCAATGGATTGGGCGTGGACGCAAAGGTTTGAGCACAAAAATTCATTTTCCCCAAATAAGGTTCAAAGTGCTTGCTTATCCGAAGGACAGCGCCCAGATATGAAAATTTTTTCACAGTTATGGAAAAATGGAAAATGGGAAGGAATTCAGTACGTCATAGCTGACAAAGGGTATGATTATTTTGACGTACGCCATCCTATTAGAGAAGCTGAAAAAGTTCCAGTCATCCCAAGACGAGCAAACGCTACCGTACCAGGACTACAGGCACTTTATAAACCTTATTACCGTACTCGTTCTGCCATTGAGCGGTTCTTTGGTCGTCTTAAAGAAAATAAACGCTTGGCATTGAGATTCGATAAGCTTTCCACTACTTTCTTTTCTTTTTTTGCTTTAGCTTCCATTAAAGCTCTCGGTTTAATTTGTTAACAGTTCCATACTCATTTAACTTGAAAGTTGCAATTTCGGCTGTGCCAAAGCCTCAGGCTTCAACGATCAAAAATAGGTCCATATGAGTATATGGACCTATTTTTGATCGTTGAAGCCTGAGGCTTTGGCACAGCCGAAATTGCAACTTTCAAGTTAAATGAGTATAAAGTATCTCTTGCTGTAACCCATAAGCAAGGATTGGCATTAAGCTGCCAAGCTCTTGAAGGACATCCTTATGATGGTCATACACTCTCAAGTTGATCTAAAATTTTTTTGATATTAATTCAAGATCGACTACATACGTATACATAAGTTAATAGGCAATCGATTTACCAATAAGATTTACTATAAAAATAAATTATAGTGATTTAAATTTGATTTTTAATATATTTTCATGTACAAATCTTTCATGGTTTACTCAATCGACTTAAGACAAAGAGCTTTAAATTAACGTCAGTTCGATTTTCAATTAGCTCGTCATCAGTACTTTAAGCTCATTTTCGCGCAAATTTAGAGATGGCTTTTTAGGACGAAGGGTGTAAGCAATTAATCCCGACAACAAGTTGACTAAAAAGTTGGTCGGACTTCTATGCCTGGAATGCTCGATTTGTGAAATGTTTTTCAGCTGATCAATAATGGTTTCGACGATTCCCCTTTTACGAAGCATCAGCTTGTCTATCAGTGGCATCAGCTTATTTTTCATATTTGATTTTATTTTGGTGATCAGCTGCACCCCTTGTTGCATAAGCCTATCAAATAAATCTGAGGATATGTACCCTTTGTCGCCAAAAACCTTGCCAAAGACCTTTTGTACGAGCCCTGGAACAGGTTTTCTATCATCAATATTGCCAGCAGTGATCATATAAGCTAAAAGCTCTCCTGCATCATTCACTACGATATGCAGCTTAAAGCCATAAAAGTAACCAACAGAGGTCTTTCCCCATTTGGCAATCCCTTTGAATACTTTGTGGCTGTGGACACGCTTTGGGTGGCTAACTTCCAAAGACGCTGAATCGACAAATGAAATGCCGCTGCAACTTCCTAGACGTGTCATCAAATAACAATGCAGAGGAAAGACCAGTTGACTTTTCAATTCCACAAATCGATTATAGCTTGGAAGATTTGGAAATTCTCTTTTCAAATAGTTAATTACGTGGCTGTTATAAAAAGTCTTAAAATTCCTATAGCCGATTATATGAAATAAAATAATCAACGTCATGACTTCACTAGGGCAGAGGCACGGCTCTCTTTTTGGCTCTCGTTTGTTTTCAGCAAGTAATCTTTCGCTCCATAATTTCTCGAAATTTTTCCAAAAATCATCTATATTGCAAAATAGCTCGGTCAAATTAATCATTTTTTGCTTCCTTTTGGTTGTAAGCTTGTTGTGGAAAACAAACATTAACCAACGAGGAAGCTTTTTTTTCAAGCCTCTTTGTTTGCTAAAATCTAGATTTTAAAATCGAACTGACGTTAAATTATATTGCAAACGGCGGAAGTCGCTTGGAAGCAAGCAAGATTTTTGGCGTTACTGTTCCAACTTTAGGAAACTGGCTTTCTAGACAAAGACAGCAAGATTTGGCCCCTAAAATGAATGGGTCAAAACCGAGTAAAATTGACAGTGAAAAACTTAAAAAATATATTGAAGAACATCCTGACAGCTATCTGAGAGAAATAGCAGAGAAGTTCAATTCAACTTTACAAGCAGTATTTTATGCTTGTAAAAGGCTCAAAATTACTTTAAAAAAAAGACCTCATACTACAAGGAAAGGGATGAGAAGAAACGAGCGGTCTTTAAACAAGAGTTAGAGAAAATTTCCGAGCAGGACCGCGTTTATGTAGATGAAAGTGGCATTAATAAATATCTTATCAGAGAATATGCTCGGGCAACTAGAGGTGAGCAGATTCCGGGAGCCATTTCAGGTTTAAGATATTCTAGAGAAAGCTTTATAGCAGCAAAAATAGAATCTCGTATTTTAGCCCCTTTTTGTTACAAAGGGACGTGTGATACTCAGCTGTTTAACATGTGGCTGAAAGACTTTTTAATTCCAGAGCTCAAGGTTGGTCAAGTTGTGATTATGGATAACGCAACTTTTCATAAGTCAGAAGAATCACGAAAATTAATAGAAAAAGCTGGTTGTAGAATTTTATTTCTTCCAGCCTATTCGCCAGACTTAAATCCGATCGAGATTTTTTGGGCAAATTTCAAAAAAATGGTTCGTTCCAAATTAGAGAAGGTTAAAACTTTAGCAGAAGCCATTGATTTTTCTTTTTTGAGTTTAAATTATGAATAAAAAATCAAATTTAAATCACTATATATTAAGTTTTAGAATGACCACATCCGCTTTAATATACCGAAAGTCCCACCAATTTCTCTATTTCACGCATTATTTCACGCATTTTATCAGCCATGAATTTTTTAACGTTATCAATCCTGTGTTTTTCTGTTTTTATATCAATTTCGACATTTCTAGCACGCAAAGCGCTTTCAATTTTATGAATACGGCTTGTGATTGAGGGATGTAAAATATCAAGTCTGTTATTCCCCCTAGCAGAAATTATAACTCGCTTCCAAAATGTATTGCGCTCTTCGATGCTCGCTTCTTTCACGGCTATCAAAAATCTCCTACCACCTTTTAATTCTTCATCAGAACTGTTTTCTATTGCAAAGTCATCAGCTTTGGCTTCTCGCCATTGTGAAAATAGAGCCCGTGAAACAATACCTACTGTAAAGGCCAATCCTAAAGCAGGTAGGAAGGAAAGAGAACACATTCCAAAAATAGATGCCGCAAGTTGGCAAATGCATGGAACACAGGGCATTGTGAAAGTATCGTTATTTTTGATATGGCTGATTTCGTGCTTCATCACCCAACTACAGGCGTCTTTATCGGCTTCATAAAAGCCAGGTGCTACAATGACTGTAGCATCGCTCTTCCTGAATATATTCGTTCCCAATGTGTTACAAAATCCTAGGTTAGGAGTTTCAATAAATATCAGGTCTTTTCTAATGCCAGACTTGTCAAGAAATGTCTGCATCGCAGTCTTAATGTGACCACCACGTAACTTACTTAATACCTCTGCATATCTAGGATCAGCTTTACGAATTATTTCTGAACTAAATAAACTTCTATTCTCCAAAGGAAATTCATGAAATGCTTGTTTGTAAGCTTGTATTGCATAGGTAACAGGTAAAGTAAATATTCCACAGGGGCTTTTAATTAGAAATACTTGATAGAAAACTTCATATTTAGCCAAGCTCTTTTGGTAATCACTACCAAAGGAGCAAAAATGGTCTCAAAATCATATAGAAATGAATATACGGATCTTGAAAAGGAAATTGATATTGAAGAGTTTAAAGAAACTATTTTGAATTATTTTAGTGCTATTGCCGACCCACGACAGGGGCACAATTTAACCTATAGACTTGAGCATATTTTTTTCATCATTCTCTCTGCTATGTTAGCAGGAGCAAATAGCATTAATCAAATTGCAATATTTGCTAAATCCAAAGCTCGGTGGATTAAGCGGCTAATTGAAATAGAAACTATTCCGAGCTATGGAATTTTTTGGTGGACACTCGTCCGAATCAAGCCAGAATCTTTAAGACACCTTTTAGTTGAATGGTTAGAAACTCTTCCAAGTGGATTAAAAAATCAAATTCTAGCCATTGATGGGAAATGTTTAAGAGGGACTCAAAAGAGTGCTACACTTAATCCAACTTTGCATCTTGTATCTTTATTTGTTGCAGAGAAAGGGATTATTGTAGCTCAGCAACCAGTTGAGAATAAATCTAATGAGATAACAGCTATACCGAAGGTTTTAGATCAAATCAATATTCAAGGGGCGATTGTCACATCAGACGCTATGGGGTGTCAAAAAAATATTGCAGGAAAAATTTGTGATAATGGCGCAGACTATGTACTAGCGTTAAAAGGCAATCAAGAATCTTTGGCAGATGAAGTTGAAAATTATTTTATCCAAGCTGATGCTATTGATTTTGAAGGTGTAGAATGCGATGCTGTTGGTTGGAAGGAAAATGGTCATGGACGTGTAGAGAAACGAGAAATATATGTGACAGAAGATATCGATTGGCTACCACAAAAAGATGAATGGCGAAAACTCAAAAGTATCATAATGGTAAAGAGTGAGCGTTCGTTGCCCACCCAAGTACCAACAACTGAAAAAAGGTATTATATCTCAAGCTTACCAGCTCATGCTCTAAAAGTTGCTAATGCTATTCGAAAACACTGGATGATTGAAAATCATTTGCATCGACAGTTAGATTTTAATTTTATTGAAGACAATAGTATTGCAAATACCGGTTATGCAGCTGAAAATTTGGCTACATTTAGGAGATTAGCATTAAACATGTTAGGGTCTGGAAAGGGACTATTAGAAAGACGAAAGAAAGCTGGCTGGAATGAAGAATATCTAACAGAAATTGTCACCAAATTCTTTATCAAAAATTTCTAATTAAAAACCCCTGGATTTGTTAAGACAATTCTATAATAAAGTGCTGGGATCTTCTTCTTTAAGAATAGATGACTTTCACGGACATGATCAACTATTTGTGACTGCTTCTTTTTTAATAGATTTAAGAGATTTTATCGATCAAGCCATAGATCAAGCAGAGAAAGAAAAGCTCACTCAAGTTTTAGAAGAGTTATTTTTTGCCTTTAAAATTGAATTAGCTATAAAACTGGTTACTTTATATCCCACATTGCATAGCCTTCCTTCTAAGGTAGCACTTGATTTACAACATAAACAACTAAGACAGATTGCTCATTCAATTAGAGATCAACTTCAAAAATTACCATCAGCGCAAATAAATCATGATCATTCAATGATTTTATTAGGGGGATATAATAACACAGCTAAAAAGATAGGGCATGCAGTAACCTACCAAATCAAAACAGGGGTTTTTAATTAGAAATTTTTGATAAAGAATTTGGTGACAATTTCTGTTAGATATTCTTCATTCCAGCCAGCTTTCTTTCGTCTTTCTAATAGTCCCTTTCCAGACCCTAACATGTTTAATGCTAATCTCCTAAATGTAGCCAAATTTTCAGCTGCATAACCGGTATTTGCAATACTATTGTCTTCAATAAAATTAAAATCTAACTGTCGATGCAAATGATTTTCAATCATCCAGTGTTTTCGAATAGCATTAGCAACTTTTAGAGCATGAGCTGGTAAGCTTGAGATATAATACCTTTTTTCAGTTGTTGGTACTTGGGTGGGCAACGAACGCTCACTCTTTACCATTATGATACTTTTGAGTTTTCGCCATTCATCTTTTTGTGGTAGCCAATCGATATCTTCTGTCACATATATTTCTCGTTTCTCTACACGTCCATGACCATTTTCCTTCCAACCAACAGCATCGCATTCTACACCTTCAAAATCAATAGCATCAGCTTGGATAAAATAATTTTCAACTTCATCTGCCAAAGATTCTTGATTGCCTTTTAACGCTAGTACATAGTCTGCGCCATTATCACAAATTTTTCCTGCAATATTTTTTTGACACCCCATAGCGTCTGATGTGACAATCGCCCCTTGAATATTGATTTGATCTAAAACCTTCGGTATAGCTGTTATCTCATTAGATTTATTCTCAACTGGTTGCTGAGCTACAATAATCCCTTTCTCTGCAACAAATAAAGATACAAGATGCAAAGTTGGATTAAGTGTAGCACTCTTTTGAGTCCCTCTTAAACATTTCCCATCAATGGCTAGAATTTGATTTTTTAATCCACTTGGAAGAGTTTCTAACCATTCAACTAAAAGGTGTCTTAAAGATTCTGGCTTGATTCGGACGAGTGTCCACCAAAAAATTCCATAGCTCGGAATAGTTTCTATTTCAATTAGCCGCTTAATCCACCGAGCTTTGGATTTAGCAAATATTGCAATTTGATTAATGCTATTTGCTCCTGCTAACATAGCAGAGAGAATGATGAAAAAAATATGCTCAAGTCTATAGGTTAAATTGTGCCCCTGTCGTGGGTCGGCAATAGCACTAAAATAATTCAAAATAGTTTCTTTAAACTCTTCAATATCAATTTCCTTTTCAAGATCCGTATATTCATTTCTATATGATTTTGAGACCATTTTTGCTCCTTTGGTAGTGATTACCAAAAGAGCTTGGCTAAATATGAAGTTTTCTATCAAGTATTTCTAATTAAAAGCCCCTGGTCCTTAAGTTAACCATTGCATTTTCTATTTTCCACCACGCTCCAGCAAAAATTGCTAATACTTTTATTTACACTCATGTCTATACTCATTTCACTTGAAAGTTGCAATTTGGGCAATGCGAAAGCTATCAGGCTTCAACGATCAAAAATAGTGCTCCATCCACATTAGAGTAAAGCTTGAAACTCTGATTCATTTAAGATTGTAATTCCTAAAGAGAGCCCTTTTTCCAACTTAGCACCTGGTTCTATTCCCGCCACAATATAATCTGTTTTCTTGCTAACAGAGTGAGAAACGTATCCTCCCCTCTCTTTAATTAAACTCGCTGCCTTGGTTCTTGTATAATGTTCTAGCCCTCCTGTTAGGACAAATGTTTTTCCATTAAAAGGATGATGGGTAAAATCTGCAACCTGGATTATTTTTGGATTGACGCCAAGTGCTAAAATTTTTCTGATTTCTCTTTGATGAAGAGGGTGAGCAAAATACTCAATAACCGCACGCGCAACTTTTTCACCCACTCCTTCAATGCGTTTCAAGTCTTCTTCATTTAAACGCATTAATGTCTCAATATCACCTACTTTAGAAGCGATTAAATCTGCTGTCCCTATTCCTACATATTTAATCCCTAGAGCCATCAAAAAACGAGCTAAAGAGACTTCTTTGGATTTTTCAATGCTCACTAAAAGATTGTGTACTGATTTAGTCTTGAATCCTGTCAATTGAGAGAGTTGTTCTTCTGTTAAGGCATAGATGTCAGAAGGACATTTCACAAAGCCCTTTTGAACAAGCTGTATGATCACCTTCTCGCCCATATGATTAATATCCATAGCATCTCTTCCTGCAAAGTAGATCAAACGTCTAATTTGCTGTTCACGACACGCTTCTTCATTAGGACAACGCACTGCTACCTCACCGACAATGCGTACTACAGGAGTACCGCAGGAAGGACAAACCTTAGGCATATGCCAAGGATAGCTTTTTGCTGAGCGTTGGCTCATATCGACCCTGACAACTTTAGGGATGACATCCCCACCTTTTTCGATGATCACTCGATCTCCAATGCGAATATCCTTCCGTTGCACCTCTTCCTCATTATGAAGAGTAGCGCGAGAAATTCTGCTTCCTGCTAAAAAAACAGGATCAAGCTCTGCTACAGGAGTTAACACACCCGTACGTCCTACTTGAACGGTGATATCACGAATGCATGAGATCGCCTGCTCGGCAGCAAATTTATAAGCAATCGCCCATCGGGGATTTTTACCTGTTACTCCCAGGCGTTTTTGATCTTTAAGGTCGTCTAATTTAATGACAATGCCATCAATATCATAAGGTAAAGAGGCACGAGAGGCTCGTACCTTTTCAGCAAACTCCCAAATCTCTCCTAAACTATGACATATACTGGTGTACTCTAAAACAGGAAGTCCTAAAGAGCGGAGAAAAGGAAAGACCTCTGATTGTTTATGTAATTGTATAGAAGATTCTTCAGCTATGCCGTAACAGATAATGGCTAATTGACGCTTAGCTGTCTCTTGAGGATCCAATAATTTTAGAGAGCCCGCTGCAGCATTACGAGGATTGGCCCACACAGGCTCTCCATCCGCCACCCTTTGTTCATTCAATTGATCGAATACACGATGAGGCATAAAGACCTCTCCCCTCACCTCCACAAAGTCTGGCACATGGTCTCCATAAAGTCTAAGAGGAAGAGAGGTGATTGTCCGAATATTAGCTGTCACATCATCACCTGCACGTCCATCGCCACGTGTCACACCTCTCGTCAAAACACCTTTCTCAAAAGAAAAAGAAACAGCAATCCCATCCATTTTTAACTCAACCGAAAAAGCAAAATGTTTTTTTTCAACCCACTTACTCATCCGTTTGATGAAATCTTCAATCTCTTCTTTTGAATAGGTATTGGCCAGCGAAAGCATAGGAGTGCGATGAAAGACGGTTGCAAATCCCTTTGTGAGCATTTCTCCTACACGCTGAGTAGGAGAAGTGGTGAGAACCCATTCAGGATGCTCCTTCTCAATAGTTTCTAATTTTTTTAATAGGTAATCATACTCCTCATCAGAGATGACGGGAGCATGATCAACATAGTAGAGTTTATTATGGTGCCAAATTTCTTGGCATAATTGTTCATATATTTGCTGATTGATCATGAGATTTCTAACAAAAACCTTCTCTCAGAGGGTATTTATGAGATTTTGAAGATCATAGTGGCTAAAGGCGCTATGATTATTCTTAAACCGATAGTATAGCCATCTGAATGGCGTACAATTTCTGGCTGAAAGTTGAGCTTACCAGAGCCTCCATATTTCTCGGCATCTGTATTAAACACCTCTCGAACCTGGTTGATATTACCAAGATGGATGAGATAATTGGAATGATAAAATGGTGTAAAATTATGGACACATAAAAGCTGCTCTGATATCCCTTTACGGAGATAACTAATTATACTATTCTGAGTATCAGAAAAATCTACCCATTGAAAAGTATGATAATCAAAATCGTTTTCCCATAGAGCAGGATGTTCTAAGTAGAAATGATTGAGATCCTTTACCATCGTCTGAATCGCATGATGGCTTGGATAACGGAGGAGAAACCATTCGATTTCCCCTTTACAATTCCATTCGTTCCATTGTCCAATTTCTCCGCCCATAAACAAAAGCTTCTTGCCTGGTTGGCAAATCATATAGCTGAAAAGTAAACGGAGATTAGCAAATTGTTGCCACATATCGCCTGGCATTTTACTAAGAAGACTGTGCTTACCATGTACAACTTCATCATGGGAAAAAACTGAGACAAAATGCTCACTGAAGGCATAAATAAGCCCAAAGGTGAGATCATGATGATGATAGCAACGGAAAATCATATCCCTGGAAAAATAACGAAGCGTATCGTTCATCCATCCCATATTCCATTTCAAATCAAATCCTAGTCCTCCCTGTCTAATGGGATGCGTGACACCTGTAAAAGCTGTTGATTCCTCAGCTACCATCAAGATACCTGGGCACCGTTCATGAACAATAGAATTTAAATGTTTAAGAAACTCAATGGCGTGAAGATTTTCCTTTCCGCCATACTCATTAGGAATCCACTCATTGTCTTCACGACCATAATCCAAATAAAGCATCGAAGCAACAGCATCCACACGTAGCCCATCGACATGCATCTCTTCAAACCAATAAAGAGCATTGGCAATTAAAAAGTTAGTCACTTCATGGCGACCAAAATTGAAGATGTACGTATGCCAATGAGGATGATAACCTTGACGTGGATCGGCGTGCTCATAAAGAGCCGATCCATCAAAGCGGCTTAAAGAGAAATCATCTGTAGGAAAATGACCTGGTACCCAATCAAGAATGACTCCTATATGATGCTGATGCAAATGATTAACAAAGTATTGAAAATCTTCAGGAGTTCCATAGCGGCTTGTAGGAGCATAAAACCCAGAGACCTGGTACCCCCAGGACTCATCTAAAGGATGTTCTTGAATAGGTAGAAGTTCTACATGGGTGAATCCCATCTCCACACAATAGTGGGCTAATTCATGAGCAATGTCGCGATAATTTAAGAATGTATAGCTTCCCCTTTTCCAAGAGCCTAGATGAACCTCATAAATATTCATAGGACGAGAAATAAAGGACCGCATTTTGCGCTCTTCTATCCAGGCTTCGTCTTGCCACCGAAAGCGTCTCGTATCAGCAACCACAGAAGCTGTTGCAGGACGTAGCTCACTTGAATAGGCATAAGGATCAGCCTTCACCCGCTTCTCTCCTTGTTGCGTGTGAATTTCAAATTTATATTTCTCTCCTTCTACTAGACCTGGCACAAATAACTCCCAGACACCAGAATATCCCATAACCCGCATGGGATTAACCCGGCCATCCCAATGATTAAAATCGGCAACTAAAGAGACACTCTTAGCGTTAGGAGCCCAGACGGCAAATTTTACTCCATCAAAACCTTGATGAGTTGTAAGACGCGCCCCCATCTTCTCATAGAGCTTATAATGAACTCCTTTTGCAAAAAGATGTTGATCCATTTCCCCAAAAGTTGGCCAAAAGGCATAAGGATCATGAGCTAATTGCCCATTCTGATGGTAAACGCGATAATCTAAATATGTCGTATGTGAAGGGACAACATACTCAAAGATTCCAGCTTCATAAATCAGCCTAGCCTCCGTAATTTGGCCAAATACCTCTAAGAAAATTTGGCGTGCTCCAGGACGCCATAAACGGATAACTTTATAATCGCCAAAATAAGGATGTAATCCTAAAATAGAATGAGGTTGATGATGGATGGTATAGGCTAAACGAAGAATTTGATCAAAGAAATAAGGTTCAAATTGAATAGGCTGCATCTTTGTCTTCATGGGTCATTAGACTCTTTATGTTATCTTATACCCCTTCCAGCTTTCAACTGGAATGAGTATATACTCATTCCACTTGCAAGTTGCAATTTCGGCTGTGCCAAAGCCTCGGGCTTCAACGATCAAAAATAGGTCCATATGAGTATATGGACCTATTTTTGATCGTTGAATCGCGAGAACTTTCGCATTGCCCAAATTGCAGCTTGCACAAGATCTAAGAGAAAATCTTCTCTAAGAATCAAGGAAATAAATTCAAAACTCAGGTTAATAACCGGAACTTTGCATTTATCCCAAACATACAAAAATAAGAGAGGTTTCGCAAGAAGTTTAATCCTGACTCCATACTTTCCTTTCTAGAAAGATCAAAAGTTCGATAAACAATCATAAAGTATTTGATATAACTCAAGATGACCACCTATTTGCTTTGCAAATGGCTAGCAAACTTGATGTCTCTATCTTTTTTAGAGACTCATGTGCTGTCAGAAGAATTGCCAGACAGACTATACTCATTTCACTTGAAAGCTACAATTTGGGCAATGCGAAAGCTCTCGGGCTTCAACGATCAAAAATAGGTCCATATACTCATATGGACCTATTTTTGATCGTTGAAGCCCAAGACTTTGGCACAGCCGAAATTGCAACTTTCAAGTGAAATGAGTATAAACCAAATATTAAGTATAATAGACCTCTTTCGAAATTTCATTTGTTTGCTAAAATGATTCTTTTCGGCATCTTGATTGCCAAATTTTTTAACCAGATGTGCACATATGCTTTCAAAATTTGGCAATCAATTTGCTCAAAAACAATTCATTTTTTCAAACAAGCAAATTTCGAAAGAGGTCTAATATTTAGTTGATATCAATTCAGAGACGACTATTTATTGCGTCTCATCAAACATTTTTGATCTCAATTCAACGAGAGCAACAGCAACCCAACTTGGTTGAGGAGTTTCTTCAAATAAATCTGAAACATCAACCAATCTAAGATCTCGAATGTATCCATTAAGTGGACCTAAAAGGAAATTAAGTATTTGTCCAACTTCTACAGAATCGCTAAGAGTCTCTAAACAATATTGACGATATGCTAACAAATCATTCCCAGATAAAAGACGCAAATTTTTGTTAATTTGACGATATGCAAATTCATACCCTTTTTTTGTAAGAGGCAAAGCTTTATCTAAACTTAAGCCATAAGCTAGCCCGTGATGACACAAATTTGAAGTAGCAATAACAATAGATTCTTTTGCTAATAATTGTAGCTCTTCAATACCTGGAATAAGTTCTGGTTGTCCATAAATTAAATTTGGATAACGAATAATCACTTTAGGGGTCTTTATCCCAATTCTTTTTGCAGCATGCTCTAATAAAAAGATAAAATTATCCAAGGAGAATTCTTTACATAGAAGTTCTTTATTAGGAAGGTCTGGTCCAAAAATTCCTCGGCATGGGTCATTCAAAATATCAATTCCATTTATCTCTTTTTCTCGAGCCGTCTTAAGCGCGTCTGTAAGAGAATGTAAGACACCAATCAATAAAATTTGATTTTTACCACTTTTTTGACAAGCCAACAAACTTGCATGTACTATAGCAGCAATTTGATCTCCGCATTGTGTAATACATGTATGAGGAAAAAGAGCACTTCCGCCCTTTACAAGACTATTGACTATATCTGTTCTAGATAACAATTCGTTTCCACGATCAAGAATGAAATGGATTTGATTTATAGTGAATGATTCTCTTTCTTTAGCATAGTCTGCTAGCATGTTTTCTTTCATAACATATTTTTTTTGTATCTGTTCTACACAAATGGCAATCAGAGGAATAAAACAAAAGATAAGTGTAAAAAGCCGCCCCATGGGTTTTAATTTGCTTAACATGCTTCTCTCCTGAAAATTGATAAGATCCAGCATAGTAAATCAAATATTTATAAGGAATATCAAACTTATTAACTCACCTTACGCAAAAATAGCGTTATTACGACTGAACCATGGGAACTTTCGCTTCAGTCCAAATATCACTCTTTTTGCGTATTGATTTCAGGTTAATTACATAAAATTATCAAAAAGATAAAAACAATCTTTTTTCATAAAAAGAGAAGATCCGCATGCAACACGATGCCCTTTCTCTTTTTCTCCTGTTCTTAAACGGAAAGATTTGAGTGGATGTTTGAAATGAAAAATTAAGTCTTGATCTATTTGGGAATAAAATAGGATTTGTCGTATGATTTTTTTCGTCCATTCCATATCTAATATACCTCCTTTCATCGTCACCTGCAACCAACGGCCGCAATGGAATTGCGGAGGTAAGATAGGCAGAATCGCAATATCCTTTCCCTGCTGCTGAATAAACAAATGGCGTAAAAGACGAGACCCTTCTGTCAAAAGGATTAGAGGAGAAAGAGAACTGGGAACAGTCGCTTTTTCAGCAGAGATAAGGCCTTGATATTGATCATCAAATAAACGAGGTGCTAAAATGCCATGAAAGCCGGCCTGGAAAAGGGAGGTGAAGGCAGGCACAAGAAGTTCAGGCTTTCTTTGAACCATTAACTCTTGACATGTTTGCAGCAAAGCAGCAGTTCCTGCATAAGAATTGAATGGCATAGCAGGCTGAGAAACAAGTTGACCTAAACGGTTCCAACTGGGAAAAATTTCTGTCAAATCTAGACGTCTCTGAACAAGATCCCAATCTTGAGCCTTCTGATTGCCTAAAGATAAGCGATCGACCTTAGGCGGCTGATAAGGATTAAAAGAAGGAAGAGCGGAAGCCAGCACGATTTCATCTTTTGCTTTTAGCTGAATCTCTATCAAGGGATCTGCTCTTTGCTCTGCATAAAGATGCCAAGCTCCTTGTCTTAAAGCCACATTTAATCCCTTTTCTGGCGTCTTTTCTACACAGAATCCTATTCCTTGACCCAGGTCTTGACTGGTCAAATGATAGCGAATATATCCCCTTGTTGTATGACCCCATACACGTACCCAACCCTTCTCAAGATCATTCAAAACGGTAAAATCTTGAATAGGTCCTTCAAGATCCAATATCAACTCAGCTAATAAAGAAGACTTTGCTTGAGATAAATCGTAAATACGAATCAAACAAGGGAAAATCTGCAATTGATAACAAGATCCTGGCAAAATACAATAGACACCAGGAGTATGACTATAGGGACGCAAGCGTTCTGCGATCTTCATTTGCATATCTTTATCCTAAGAAGGTATCTATTAACCCACTAACCTAAGCTATTTGAAGAATGATACGACCAATAAATCCTTCGGGCGTATTGGCAACCAACTCGACCTCAACTAATTGATTAGGCCGAAGATCATCACTTTGCACCCATACATTTAAGAAATTCTCAGTATGCCCAGGGATGAAGCCTTTTTTGATCGGATCGAGATTTTCTGTTAAAACAGCCATGCGACGCCATACATAGGACTTTCTCAACTCACAAGCCATCTCTTCTGCTAGCCTGAGTACTTGCTGCTTACGCTCTTTGATGAGCTCTAAGGGAACTTTATTGGGCATTAGAGCCGATCGCGTACGTGGGCGATCGCTATAGGGAAACATATGCACTTTGGCAAACTTTACCTCGCGCATAACAGTCAATGTTTCAGCAAAATCGAGATCCGTTTCACCAGGAAAGCCGACAATAATATCTGTTGTAAAGGTAAAATCAGAGCTAGCAGCTCGCAAGCGATCCACTGTCTCTAAAAAGATTTGACGCGTATATTTGCGGTTCATCCGTTTAAGAATCACATTAGAGCCAGATTGTAGCACCAAATGTAGAGAGGGACAAGTTTTCATTCCATTCAGAATAGCGTCTGCTAAATCTTCATCAACTTCGTCAGGATCAATAGAGGATAGACGCAAGCGCTCAAGACCTGGAAGACGATCAACGATACGTACAAGATCTGCTAGACGAATAGGTTTTTCCCCTTCCCCAACTGCTCCGTCAAAATCCCCTATATTGATACCTGTCAAAACAATTTCTTTGAAGCCATTCGAGATTAAATTCTTAATCTCTTGGACAATCTCCTCAATTGTTCGAGAACGAGATCGGCCTCGTACATAAGGGATAATACAATATGTGCAATAAGAGTTGCATCCATCTTGAATTTTAACAAAAGCTCTTGTGTGAGATTCAAAGTGATTAATTTGAAATTCGGGAAGTTCTTCTTTTGGAAAAATGTTAGCTAAGAGCTGATCTTTTTCTCGATTGGGTACAAGATATGAGGCTCCCAATTGCTTCATGACCTCTGGCTGCCTCTCGGCTGCACACCCTGTCACCAAAACTTGCGAGCCTTTGTTCTCCCGCACGAGTTGTCGAATGGCATGCCGGCTACTGCTATCAGCCGATTCTGTCACCGTACAGGTATTGACAATACAGATATCAGCTATTTCACCTTCTTGGGCTGGCACATGACCTAAAGCAATCAGTTGATCATGGTAAGCTTGCGATTCGTATTGATTGGTACGACATCCAAGCGTGGCGATTTTAAACTTTTTATCTTTTGTGTTACCCATAAGACTTGTTCAAAATGAATTCATAAAAAGTGCAAATTCAATCAGGGTCATTAGTTTAACATAGCCCTTCTAAACCATGCAATAGACTTCTAAAATACGCGAGCTCGATCGTAGATTCAAGAGAATCCACAATCGAGCTCACTTTTAATGAAGATGCCTATAAACTCAAAACTCAGGTCGATATCAAAACTGACTAAACACTAGCAACATTTCCCTCTAATTCCTCTTCCTTCATCGCTTTAGACCAGGCCTCCAAGAATTTAAAGGCTAAGTCTTTGTTATAGGCTCCATAGTAGTCTTGTCCTGTCGGTTGATCTATTGGAATCTCTCTGATAGCATCTATAACAGGCTCTACATGCTTATCTACATTGAGACTCATGCGAAGTGTATCTATAATCAATTCTATCTTTCCGCCTATTTCAGAATAGGAACTCAGTTCGCTCTTTTTGATCATGAAGTCCAGTGGAGAAAGTAAGAGACTTGATGCTGTGACTACCAATTTCTTCATTATAAAGTGAACGGGACTCAGCAGTATATTTAGCGCTGTTCCTATTACTTTATAGAAGACAAAGTGAAATACAGTGGTTAATGCTTTTCTCACTGGAGAGGCAATCTTAGGAAGTGTCTTATCCAGGGCTTCATTCCAGCTCTGTTGAACTCTAGTCCAATAAGTGCGAACCCCATAAGCAATACTATCTTTTAACAATGCAGTAGGCTCTTTAGCTAAATCTTTTTTCAAGCCTTTACGATACTCGATAGCCTCTTCTTCCTTCATCGTATGATACTTGATGGACTCTTCCTTCGTCATAGAATATTTTGCCTTAAATTTCAGAGTAGCTTCACCAGTCTTTGGATCATGAAAGGCTAAGTTTTTCACTAGGATCTTGGCAGTTTCCCTCATAAATCGATCGCTAGCCATACTCATGATTTGGTTGACAAACATTTCACCATACACTAATTGGCCATTCTCATTCTTCATTGTCTTTAACATGTTAGCAATTTGAGGTGGAAGTTGCGCACTTTCCACTATTTCAGTCACTAAATCCACAGCAACCTGAGATAATTTATTCTGTGTATGATCCATAGGTGGTGTTTTCTTGTTTTGGATAATAGGACTTTCTTCTAGAAGACGAATTTTAAAATCAATCCCCTCATTGTTTTTAGCTAAGATTTTTCCTATTTCCTGTGGTTTTACACTAATACCTGCTTTTTCAATCGCATTGGCAATCCATGGATCCCTTAATACAGGAACACCCTCCAGGAGAAGAGTAGCTGATACTGATACTAAAAAGAGAAGATCCACATCGTTAAAGATGCCTTTACTGGCTTTCTTGTCACATTCACTCATAAAGGCATCTTTCAGCGCTTGCTTATCCTCTTCAGCCTTTCCAGTCCACTTGATGTTGCCTGCTACAGCGCTCATCATTTGACTTAACTCTTCCTCTTGTCTAGGAGTGAGTTTGCGTTGAAGATCCTCATTGATCGCTTTTGCAAATCCTTTATAGAGATGTTCATCACTGACCAGCTTAGCTAGCTCCTCTCTTAACTTCTCTTGTTGTTTATCAGTCAAGTTTCCACTTAATTTCTCATTGATCTCTTGTACAGCTTGTGTGCAGTTCGCAGCCTTGAGGGATATTCGAATATTTTGGATCGTTTTAACAACCAATTTAGTTATCATATCTTGATCGATTAATAATTCAATGATCATCGGCAATAAGGTTGGCAAACCTGTTTTTAGCAAATTCCAAACGAGCTTTCTCATCGATTTATCATCACCAATCAAGCCTACAAATGTTTCGCCATTTCTCCCTCCAGGGAATAATACACTTAAGAGCTCCTTATTAAAAGGAACATAGAAATGCTCTTGCTCTTGTTTATAAGCCTTTTCTTCGATTTCCTTGACTTCCTTCAGAATTCTATTTTTTAAATCTAACCCAAGAATAGCATCCTTTTCTTCTTTTTTCAGCCTTGTCCAGGAAGGATTATATTTTTCAACTCTTTTTAGAATTAACTCATCTGTTAAAGGTTGTAACCCTTTTGCATCTTTGACGACAAGAATAGCTAACTCCTTTTCTAAGGCATTGATTTGTTTCCCCTGTAGCCGATGACCAAGTAGAGCATTAATCTCCGCAATAAACTTCTTATAATCAACAGTCCTTCTTGCGGTAGCAGGATGAAGTTCTTCACCTGCAGCAGCAACAAAATCTTGATAAGTGAAATTTTTCCTTCCCTCAGCTTTAGCTTGTGCCCTTGCTCGATTGAGAAACTGAAAATGTTTTGTCATTACTTCTAAGATATTAACAAAGAACTTTTGATTAAGTTCCTCTTTTCTCCTATCTTCTGTGATCGCTAGACTTGTCAAAGCTGTACTTAAAGGGACTAGAACTAAGTTGCCGACAATTTCAGCTGCATAAGTTTTCTCTACTTTTAAGTTCCCTTGCTGAGCTAGATGTTGAATATTTTCTCCTAATAGTCTCTGCAATGTAGGAACCCCTACATAGTTCAATAATAACTGACCAACTTGTAAATTTGCTTTTTTTAGCTCTTCTAAGTAGTTCCCAATCAAGCTGCCTATTTTAACTGCTCCTACTATTTGTTCATCAGGCGAAGTCGCACTCAAGACATGAGGAACTAAATCTAATGCCAGTTGTCCAATATCCTTTGCCAGCACAGCACCTTGAGCTCCACCAATGAGCTTGGCTATTTTCTGGCGAGAGGCTTCGACTTGAAATTGACCTTTTTCCATATTCTTAAGGACACCTTGTACCTGTAATAAGAATTGACCTATTTGGCCCTTAACCATGTCATAAGCCCAAGATTGTATATCAGGAGGCAATCCCTCAAAGACAGCCTCAGAATCAATTCCTAAGACATCTTGCATGATGCAACGATCGAGTTCTCGAATTAAATCAGTAGCATTCGTAGATCTTTGCCATTGATTTTGAACAATTTGAAGCAGTTTTTCTGTCATGACAACTAAGACATCTTTGCCTTCTACTGGAGGATTTTTCTCTGCTATCCTAGTAAAGACTTTGAACAATATACTTTCGATGTAGCTCTGAATAAGTGTTGTCGCTTGATCATATGCTACTCCGTTTTGTTGGAAAAAGTTCTGTAAGACATCACTTGCTAGTCCTTCTACTAAAGACGCCTTCAACTGCCCCCCTGCGGTTGGCAAGATGCTTTCAATCTTTGTCATGATTTCTTCAGGAGTCATGACAATCGCAGAGATCTTCTCTTTAATGTGATTGGCTTTTATCTGCTTTTTGACCTCAGGATCTTGTACTAACCTCCTATTATCACCAAATTCTCTTGCTACTTCCAAGTAAGCTTGTGCAAGATCTTTATTAGTGAGCGGTTTATTAGAAGGCAATGCCTGAATACGTCCACTAATCTTATTTGCCAACGCTTGAATTTCATCTGGCATACAAGGAATATCAAGCTTTTCAAAAATTAGCTTCGCCATTGAGTAATAACTCTGAATAAATTCTGGTAATTTAGCGACTAAACCCTGTGAAAGAGCTTGACTGAAATCGCTCAAAAATGAAGATCCTGAACATGTATCCAATCTCCGCTTATTCTCTTCTCTTTTTAACAAAGGAATGAGTAGAGGGCTTAACTGTGTGTGGACTTGCTCTTGAATCATCTTAAAGACGTGACCTCTCAAGGCAGGAGGAAGTGTTTGCAAATCATCTTCTGTTCTTAGTCCTAATATATCTTTTACAATAAGCTGACTAAGATCATAGTCTGATGATAGATTCTCAAGATCAGTTAATTTCTCTGCAACCACACTGAGGATATTTTGGCCTTCTCTAGAATTAGCCTGAATAGCACGAAGAAAAATTTGTAAAAGCATGCTTTCTAAATATTTTTCTAACATCTCTTGATTTCTCTGAGAGACAGGATCCTGCCCATTGACCACGGCTTGGAGCTGAGAAGCGATTAAACGATGCAGACCTTCCATGCCTGGAATAAGAGGATTAAGCAGCTGCGCAATTGCTTCGGAAGTCGTATAAGCCGGAATCTTTCTTATCATATCTTTAGAAAGAGAAGCACACATATTTCCTAATAAATCACTACCTGTTTGATTTCTCAAGGTTTCTCGATGCTGTTGTCTTTCTTGGATAGATAGGATAAAAGGAGCAAAATATTCTAATAATTGAGGTGCGATCACTTTCTCTTCTGCTGATTCGATCTGAGGCCAAATATAGTCCATCATAGAAGGAGCACACAGCTCTTCTATCGCCGCTTCTAACTCAAATTCATGTTGAGTGATTTTACGCTCTTTTAATGGACCAACGGAAGTCTTTACTTCGTCATAAGCTTTACGTACATCCTGAATTGTCACAGAGACTTCCTTCCTAACAGAATCTTTCATCAATTCATAAAGCTTTTGACTAAAAGCCTCTCGATGAGCCGGAGTTGGTTCCACTACCAAAAGATCCAAAATTTTATTAGCAGAAGGGACTAACCGACTCTTTAGACTGAGACCTACAGTAGCCATTAAATCTTGAGCAAGAGTTTTAAAAGGAGCTAGATGTTGCTCCAGATCTTTTGCAAGTCGAATATTTGCTTGATCCAAATTAATGATGTCAGTTCTATAATTCATAATTTGATCCATTAACACCCACCAGCCTATGCTCTCCTGCCATTGTTCCGACTCTGCTACTTTTTTTGACAAAGCCTCCCTCTGCTCATACACTTGCTTAGAAAGAGCTTCTTGTTGCTGAGATACTTCTTTCAAAGATCTTTCTAAACGTAGGGTCTTTCCTATCAAATTGATTTTATCGGATGTAAAATTTTCATAGAGAGAGATCAAATTTGTGATTAAGGAGCAATCCTCTTGTTTTTTCTCTTCTTCAGGACCATTTATTATTTTGACTGCACTATCCTCTAACTCCTGCTTCTTCTTGATAGCCGTTAGTAACGAGAACCCATTTCTCTGCATAGATAGATCAAGGTCACTTTGGATTTGTTTTTGATAATCTAAAGCTTCTTTAAACCGTTTTAGATCCTCTGAAATATGAGATCTATCAGGGGTAAGTCCAAGTTTCTGCATATTTCGGTTATATTCCTCTTCTAAATAAGAGAAATCATTTGAAATCTTCATAAGAGAATGCTGGAGGCTAAAAATTTCGTTCCCTTCTTCTTTCCAAGTTACATTGGAAGATTGACATTTCTTTCTAAGTTCATGAATAAAAGTCTTCAGTTGCTCCTGTTTTTTTAGGTTCGCTCGTATTTTGGCTTGGATTGGGATCGCATTTTTAAGTGTTTGCTGATTTACTTGGCTACTCAGTGCACTCAACGCCCGATCAAAAGCCTGATGAATAGAGCTAAAGAATCGGTTCACTGATTCTGGACCTTCTTCTAGTGTCTTCATAAATGAAGCCAATAAAACAGTTTGAATTCCTTGTTTCAGAAGTTCTGTTGACGCAGGAGAAATTCCGTTTGCTTCCCCTAAAGAACTCATATTTCTTTTGAACCACTCAATCAATTCTGGATTAATTTTGACACCAGGTAAATATTGAGTACATAAATTTTCAAGAGTCTCTTCTTCTAGTTTGAATCCTTCTATACAACTCTTACCATTTTCTATGATCCAATTAGCAAAGAGATCAGAAATAGCAGAACTGATCTGCTTTAACCCTACTCCACCTTCATATCTCTCAATCTTTATGGATAACTCTTGATAAATTTGCTTAATATTCAGAGAATCGACTGCCGCAAATAGAGTTTTTTGTAAGGATTTAACTTTTTTAGTTGCTAATTCAGCTATAAAGTCTTGGAAATTAGAAGGGATAGGAAGATGCTGAATAAGACTCTTTCCAAATTCTTCATCAATTTCTTGGAAAGATAATTGAGAAACTTTATCGAGAACTTCTTGGTTTAGTTGGCTTTCAATATTGCGATAGCCTTCTTCTATTTCTTTCTGATCAATCATCGAAGCAAATCGGGTGCTGATAGTTGTTCCTGTTAATTGTTCATAGCTTCTCATTAACTTGCGAACCTTTTTTAAAGGAGACCTTATCGTCGGATCTTGTGTCAATTGATAAATCTTTTTACTGAATTCTTTTACAATCGCGTCACTAACAGCAATGGAATCATTTGTTAAAATTTTCACTGCCCGTTGAGCAAAAGGTAAAAATTGATCGACCGGACTCAAGGATACCATCTTTGAAAAGCCATTGAATAATTCCGTTAGAAATTTATCTTCTGCTAGTTGCCCTTGAATTTGTGGAATTGCAAAGGTTGCTCCCTTTGCTAAAAGTCCTAAAGTGAAAGTTTTTATTGTCTTTCTGATCACAGACCCCGCTTCTAATAAATAGGGATCCTGAGTCTGAAACATGGCTTTCATTGAGTCTACAATCCATTCAGCTGTTTGTCTCTGAGAAAGTTGTGTCACAGCCTCTTCTATTTCCTGCTCAGTGCTCGATATTTTTCTTGTCTTGCTAGTTTCATTGAGCTGCTTTTCAATCAATTCAACAGCAGTAGGATCTGTTTGAATATAAGCCTTGAGAAATCCTTCCAGAAGCAAATTAGGTGCGCTAATTAAAGATTCAACACCTTGATTGCCTATTCTCTCTTGGATATCCCTCTTCCACACTTGATCACGTAAAAGATCTTCTTTAATCCCTTGATAACAATCTAATAAGAAATCAGTGACATAGCTTCGAACTTTATCATAAATCTTTGTATGAATACCTAGATCTGTTGGCTGATCGGTACAGAGACCGACGGTGGCGGCTCTCTCTCGTACCCAGTTGTAACCTCCATGGGCTCCCTGTCCTAATTGGCTAATCGCAGGTAAATAAATACTATCTAACTTGTTGGGTAAGAATATTGTTAGAACATGATCTGCAATATCAGAAAATAAATCTTTCAATTGCTCATTCCTCTTGACTTCGAGATCATTTATGTGTTTTAACTGACTATCAACCCAAAGAGGGATAGACTCTAGCTGAGGAAATAGCTTATTTACAATCTCCTGTCTTTTATCTGCTCGATGAATATTTAGAGCTAAAAGCCGTAAATTCTGTTGTCTATCAGGATCAGGATTCTCCGCGTTCGGCTGCTGAGAATTAGAGAGATCACTTATAAACTTGTCTTTATGATTATAAAGAGAGCTCTCAATTTCTTTCAAAGCTGAATCTAATTTCTTTTCTATCGTTTTTCCTGTCTCAGGATCAGTTTGTTTAAAAGTACTGGTGCATTGGCACACAAGAGAAATGAGGCTACTCAAAGGACTTTGACTTTGATAGAGGGGATAATGATTGGATTCTTGTTGAATTCTTTTTGCTAAGTTAACGAAGACATGAGCTACATTGATGTGTACTAACTTATCCGCATTGCTCGCATTCTCTCTGACCAACTTAGCAATAAAATTGCTCACAAAGTTATGAAATTCAATGAATTGGCTAGCATGCATCTCTTTGACAGTTGCTGACAAATCTGAATTTTGCAAGGCAGCATATATAGCTTCTCGCATCTCCTGCTTAGCTTGTTTGATAGGCCCCTCAGTACGAAACAGCTGATCGACTAGCCAGATATAGCTGTTAATTGCACTCATCACACTACCCTTAGCGACAAAAGAGACCGATTCTTTAGCCAAATGCCATGCCGTTGAGGTCAAAGCAGAAGTTGTTGATTTAAGTATACCCCATACACTCCAGCTAGATTGCGAGGCTTTATCAGCAGATTGTTCAATATTTCCGTTTCTAGCTTGATCAGCCGAACTTTGATTCAGTGGTGGCAAAGGAACAATAGATCGATGAGCTTCTGGCAGGGATTCTAATGGTACCGGCTGGTTGTGTAGTCGTTCTTCTATAACCTGTTGTATTTCTGTATGATTAGTAAACGATTCCTCAGAAGAGCTTCTTTCAGAAGAATTTCGCACAGGATCCTGATGAGATACTCCATTCTCAGGAAGCCGAGCCAGTGGTTCATTCAAAGATGACATACACACTCCTTTAAAAAAAGGACTTATTAATAGAGAAAGACCTAATTTATTATTAATTTAAAAGTTAAATACTAGTAAATATAATATTATATCAATATTGCGATTAATAGTAAACAAGCTTCTCTAATGAAAATATTATCTCTCATTCAAAAATAAAGTGTTTGTCAACAAATTATTAAAAGATTTATTCAAAAATAACTCCTTTTTGACGCATTGAGGTATACTGCTGGTAGCCGATAATTAAATGGTCTTGAATAGGAATACAGATTAAGTGACTGGCTTCAATAAGGATATTTGTTAATTCATAATCTTGAGGAGAGGGTGTTGAGTCCCCACTAGGGTGATTATGGATAAGAATCATGCTAGCCGCTTTATGGCGTATCGCTGGATAGAATACCTCCCGAGGATGGACAAGAGTCTGGGAAAGACTCCCAATAGAAACAACTTCATGACAGATAACATACCCCTTAATATCTTGTAGAATGACTGCAAAAAGCTCCCGTTTTTCCCCTTCTAACTCGTCTTTAACTAGGTAATAAGCATGCAGAGGATGCTCAATCCGATATTTAGGCGTAATGACCTGTTTGGAAACGCGCATACCCAGATTGAAAGCGGCCTTTAATTGAATCGCTTTTGCAAGACCTACCCCTTTGATTTGACAAAGTTCTGCAACAGTTGCTTCTGCTAACTGGCGTAAATTACCAAATCGCACTACAATTTCCTGTGCCAACTGCATGATAGGCGTCGTCTTTGTGCCGCTTCCTAATATCACAGCAATGAGCTCCGCTGTAGACATCGATTCTGGTCCAAAACGGACAAGCCTTTCTCTAGGGCGATCTTCTTTGGGTATATGTTGAATAGAATAACTAATCATCTTTACACCTAAATATTAAACTGAGTTTAGAAGCCGTATACAGAGTCCTTTTTTCCCTCCATACGGCTTCTAAACTCAGTTTAATATACCTTTTAACTCTTAAATAGTAAATAAAATTATATAAGCTAGAAACAACCGACATGATATCCCTCAGGTTCAGTTGAATGAAACTTCTCAAAAGATAGATTCCCCTTCCTCAAATAAATAAACTTAAAGCTCAAATTAGAGAGCAGCTAAGTTATACACAAGCTAATTTTGCAACTTACTTGTATATACTCATCCCAGTTCAAAGTGAGAAGTTTCGGCTGTGCCAAAGCCTCGGGCTTCAACGATCAAAGATGAGCCCATATAGGCTATATGGGCTCATCTTTGATCGTTGAATCGCGAGAGCTTTCGCGTTGCCCAAATTGCAGCTTTCAAGTGGAATGACTATATATCTACTACACGTTAAATAAAATATAAGTTTATAAAATTAAAATAAAATCTTTATTATAAATAAATATTTTTATTTTACTATAAGATTACGCTGTTAAGAAAGTTTAATTTCTAAACTGCGTAAATTTTATATTATAATATATATAATAAACAAATAGCATAACTAAAAATTAATAAATAATAAAATAAATATGAATATTAACGGAATAAGTAATATAAATTTAAATGAAATAGCAGATAAAGCTAAGGAATTTTTACCAACAGCGACAAAATGTGGAATGGTGACTTTAGGAGTAGCACTTGGAGCAAGAGCACGCAGTTCATTACCTCGACTGGTAAAATGTGCTAATGAAACTTTAATCAGGTCTGGTTATCACCCTAAATATGCCATTATTAAAACTTTTAAATATAAGCCTAAGTTATCCAAAGTGGATAAACAACAGGCTAAAGCACAGTATCAGAAATGGCAGAGTAAAAAGCTACTCTTCTGTGAAGAAATCTTTAATAAGCAACACGAACAAGTGGTGGAGAAGTTAACTCCTCATACGACAAAGATGGCAAAATCAACTGAGAAATTTCTTGTGGGAATGGGGGTTGCGGGTGGTGTATTAGTAGCAGCGGAAATCACTAAAGCATTAGGATTAAATGATAAAACTCAGCTTTCAGAGGTACATGCAGCATTTGATAAAGCAACTCAATCATTACAAAAAGAATATGATCAAATTGAAAAAGTTATTTATGAGAGCATCGAAACTTTTACTACTCAAATTGAAAATTTAAGTAGTAAAGCTAAAAATATTAAGTCAGACAAAGCAAGAAATAAAATTTTAGAATTAATTCAATCGTATGAGAATCAAAAAGCAGATTTAATTCAGATAAAAGCTGATTTAGAGAAAGTGTTACCAGGCTTGGTCCCGCATGCAACAGAAGACATTTCTCAACAAGAAAAAAGAGATCATGATACAGATAGGCAAGCGAAGATAGAAATCCTTACTGAAGTGGCCAAAAAACGTTTTGGACTGATTACATCTATTCTAACAAAAAACGCCGTGGATGCTTACACTCAACATTACGCTACTCCAGAAGCCACTGATCAAATCTTACATTCAAAACTACAAGCCGGTGGCATTGAAATTAAGGAGAATACAGAAACTTATTTAAAATCAACAGATATGTATCTCCTTAAACGAGCCTTTTTAGATCTTGCTGGCGAAGCAGTAGGGGTACTGCCAGGTCCTGTAGGTTTAATTTTGAGTGATCAATTAGAAACGATAGCAAATAAAGCTGGTTTTAAGCTGACGATTTCAAAGGAAGAGTTAAAGACCAAAATTGATGAAGCTGTTGATGAAATCAGATCTAAAATTAATACAACCAAACAGTCCTATCTTAATCATCTCGCACAGACCTCTACAGAACTTGAGAAAATAGAAGAAGTCATTAATAAATTTTTAAAGGAAGAATCGAAAGAATCAGAACAAATGAGCCGGATTAGTTCGTTAGCCATCCCTGTGATATTCGGAGTAGCAGGACTGCTTGGTGCGATAAAGTAATTCTCGTCTTACGCAAAAATAACGGTATTTCGGGTGAGTTTATAACTACGTTTTAACAGCGCATGAGATAGTAGGCCGTGGATGGTTATACTCATTTAACTTGAAAGTTGCAATTTCGGCTGTGCCAAAGCCTCAGGCTTCAACGATCAAAAATAGGTCCATATGAGTATATGGACCTATTTTTGATCGTTGAAGCCTGATAGCTTTCGCATTGCCCAAATTGCAGCTTTCAAGTTAAATGAGTATAAAGCACATTAAGGATTTTGAAACTTCTCATACTGGGCTTGGGTTCGAATTGACTATTTTTTAATTTGACAGGTGGTCCCAAAAAATGCTACTATATAAACTATGAATAAGAAACATAAAAAAACGTTAGAATCTGTTTTTAAAACGCCTGTTCAGTCTAGTGTTGTATGGGAAGATATAGAAAAACTATTTATTTAGGGGCTAGAATAAAAGAAGGCAATGGATCTAGATTGGCTATTGAGTTAAATGGTGTGCGTGCTTACTTTCATCGACCACACCCTCAAAAAGAGACTGATAAGGGTGCCTTAGTTTCTGTGAGAAAATTTTTAGAAAATTCGGGGGTTAAGCCATGTTAAAGTATAAAGGTTATACAGGAGTCGTCCAATTTGATGATCAAGCCATGATCTTTCATGGAGAGGTTATTGGACTTCGCGACGTTATCACATTTAGAGGTACTACTCCTGAAGAAATAAAAAAAGAATTTGAATCATCTATTGATGGCTATATTAATTGGTGTAGGGAATTAGGACAACAACCTGAGAAACCATTTTCAGGTAATATCCATTTAAGACTTAAACCAGATCTACATGCTAAGTTAGCTAATGGAGCTAAATTACATGGTATGAGTTTGAATAATTTTATAAATAAAACTCTACAACGATCTATAGACTGAGGCAAAGAAAATAAGGAAAGTGGGGTAGGCCCAACAGTTGGGTCACCAGCCGCCAATTGGATTAATTAATCCGCAACACTTTGAAATATGTTTTGGACAAATTGTTTCTGCATTATTTGAAAACAAACCACTCTCTTCGCTCTTTGCGGGTAAATTTTTGGTCTTTTTTCCTTTGGTATTTCATCCTCGATGCATCAGTGCTTTAAGTCGCTCATCTTAACGGTTATACGTGTATTATTTTCATTGCTTAAAATTGATCCTAAAACCATCATTTCATTTTCTAGTGGTAAAATGAAAATTTCAAATTACAAGAGTATTGATAAGGGATATGTAAAGAGCAGATTTGATGTATACTCATTTCACTTGAAAGTTGCAATTTGGGCAATGCGAAAGCTCTCGGGCTTCAACGATCAAAAACAGGTCCACATACTTATATGGACATATTTTTGATCGTTGAAACCTGAGGCTTTGGCACAGCCGAAATTGCAACTTTCAAGTGAAATGAGTATAGTCTGCGATTGCACACCTTTTTCCAGGATTTTTGAATTCCTGCTTCTCCTCCGCACACAGTGACAGAGCTTACGGGAGTTTTTTTAAAGGAACGGCTCATAATAATTTTATACCTTGATCAAGCGCCTTTAGCTGCTATAGAGATACAGGATCGACTTCTACCCGTAGAATGATAGACGTTCACACAAGCTTTGCTACGGTTACGAGGCTTAGCTCTAACGACAATATCAACGTCTTGCCCAAGTTCGTTTAAGAAATGAATGAGACGCTCAACAGAGTATCCCCTAAATCGACCGTTTAACAGTTCTGATAACTTTGGCTGGGAAATGCCTAAGATTTCAGCGACTTGCGTTTGCGTCAGCTTCCTCTTTTTAATGGCCTTGCCAATCTCTATAACCAGATTGGATTTAGTCTCCATCTCTTGATAGTTTTTTAGGCCTAGGTCTTCATAAACGCTTCCGCTTCCTATTTCAACCCTTGTATCTGATATCTCTTCTTCAAAATTTTTTTGCTTCTTCATGATTTCCTCCGTTTAAGCAACCATTCTTCATACACTTTTTCCGCTAGCTTAAATCGACTCTTAATTAACTCTACTTCTTGCTTGGGGGTAGCGATCCCCTGTTTGGACTTTTTTTGAAAGACATGGAGAACGGCGACAGCTTCTTTAAATTTTACTGTATAGACAGCTCGATACGTGCCGCCAGCGTCGCTTTCGACGATCTCCAACACAGCAGCACTTCCAAAACCTTTAAAGGGTTTATACTCATTTAACTTGAAAGTTGCAATTTCGGCTGTGCCAAAGCCTCAGGCTTCAACGATCAAAAATAGGTCCATATGAGTATATGGACCTATTTTTGATCGTTGAAGCCTGATAGCTTTCGCATTGCCCAAATTGCAGCTTTCAAGTTAAATGAGTATAGCCTTGTCACTCTTCTCCCCTTTTTGAGCTTGGTAAAGTGCGTGTCCTATTTCATCTTGAACATCTTCCGGCAAGTCAATCAAGTCGCTTTTGCTCGATCCCACCCAGATAATTGGTTTTAGTGTCATAATCTGTCTCCGAGTATAATTATCCCCTATATTAGGGATAACCTTCAAGGGAAATTGAGTACAGAAGATATAAAATCAACCCTTATAATGTGTATTCAATAAGGAGACTTCATATTAAGAGATCCATGTTTTTCAATCTGTGGGGGTAATTACTCAGGAGTAAACTTTTTATTAACAATTAGTTTATAATACAGGAAGATAAGGATTCGAGGTTTTTTATGGATCTTGAGAATCTTCCTCCTCTTAGCCAACTTTCTATTGAGCAAAAAGATAAGCTTATTAATGAACTACTTTTACTCGTTCCCCTTGTTAAAGCTTTAAAGCAGAAAGTGGTAGATTTAGAACAGAAAGTGGCAGATTTAGAAAACCAGCTTAATCAAAATAGTCGCAATAGTCATAAGCCTCCTTCCACAGATGGGTTTAAAAAAATCAAAATTCAGCACGAGAAAAGCTCTAAAAGAAGTGGTGGACAAATAGGGCATAAAGGCCAGACTTTAAAAATTTGTAATAAGCCAGATAAAATTATTGAATACCCGCTTGATATTTGCACCTATTGTAGATCAAATATTAAGAACACAGATCATGTAGGTTATAAGGTTGCACAAGTATTTGATCTTCCGCAAATGAAAATAGAGGTGACCGAGCATAGAGTTTTTGAAAAGATTTGTCCTGATTGCGGCAAGATTTGCTCAGCTAATCTACCCCAAGGATTAAGTTTTGGACCTCAATATGGCAAGCAGCTTAAGGCATTTTTAGTTTATTTACATCACTATCAATTTATTCCAAGCGAACGTATTTGCGAATTTTTTAAGGATATTTTTGATCATCCTTTAGGGGAGGCTGCCATTTTTAAAGCAGAGAAAGATTCCTTTATAAATCTGCAAGACTTTGAAAAGGAACTTAAAAGGCAAATCCAAAAGGAAAGAGTTTTACATGGAGATGAAACAAGTTTAAGAATAAATGGTAAGAACGAATGGCTCCATGTTGCATCATCTAAGAGGTTGACTTCCTATTTTGTTCATCCCAGAAGAGGCAAAAAGGCTATGGATGAAATGGAAATATTGCCAAATTTTATGAATACATTAGTACATGACCATTGGAGGGCTTATTTCCAATATGAATGCAATCATGCCTTATGCAATAGCCATCACTTACGTGAGCTTGAAGCTGTGTTTGAAGGGACATCTCATGATTGGGCAAGACAAATGCAGAAGTGCCTTCGAGAGATAAAGCTTGCCAAGGAAGAGAGACAACTAAAGCCTTGCAAAATTTCGTTATTTGAACAAAGGTATGATAAGATTATAAATGAGGGCTATATTCAAGCTCTTCATGAAACTGGACCACCAAGAAAATCTCATCCCAAGGAAATTTGCCTTTTGGATCGCCTGAAAAATAGGAAAAGGCAGACATTAATGTTTATGTATAAGCAAGATGTACCTTTTGATAATAATCAGGCAGAAAGGGATATTCGCATGATGAAAGTCAAAATGAAGATATCAGGGTGCTTTCGCACGAAGACTTATGCTCAAATATTTTGTCGCATTCGAAGCTACATGTCTACATGTAAGAAAAAAGGCACAGTCGTCCTTTCTGCTTTGATAAAAGCTTTTAATGGACAAGCCCTCTGTTGCCTATCTTCTTGAATATTCAGGTCATTAAATATTAAATTGACGAAAATGAAACTTTTTCATTTTCGTCAATTTAATATTTAATGACCTGAGTAATTACCTGTGGGGTTTCAACAATTGACTGGATCAAAGATAATCTCAAACCAAATGATGTATCTAGAAGGCTATAATCTATAGGGATAAGTTGATCACCATCTGTCCAAATTAAACTTTGAAGGTTAATTCCCTTGACTACTCGATGATGTTTACCTGACCAGTGATAAGAGACAAGATCCATCTTACTTGCATAAGGTTTATCGAGTGTCGTATCATCAATGACTCTTGACTTATCTACAAATGCATGAGCCTCCTGCCACAAGTGTTCTTGAGAAACCTCCCTCAAGGAGGATAGATCTTATATCCTTCCTGTCATTTTGCTAGTTCCCCAACGGCGATAAAGAAATGTTTCTAAAGGAGAAAAGACAGCTTTATCAATGAGAAGTCCAATGATAATAATGATAAACATAATACCAATGACCATGTCCATGGCATGTAACTCTCGACCATAGTGAAGAAGGGTCCCTAGACCAAATCCCGTTATAACAGTAATGTAAATTTCAGCGGCCATCAAAGAACGCCAGGCAAAAGCCCATCCTTGCTTCATTCCGCTTACAATAAAAGGAAGAGAAGCTGGAATGATGACATTCAACCAGGTATGAAGGCCTCGCGAACCCATGGTCCTAGCCGCTCGTATATAAATGGGGGGAATATGATGAACACCCATCGCTGTAACTAAAGCAATCGACCAAATAGAGCCCATGACAACAATAAAAAACATGGCCGTCTCCGTTTGACCAAACCATAATAAGGCTAAAGGAACCCAACAGACACTAGGCAGTGCTTGAAATCCCAAGGCTATCATGCCTATCGTATCTTCGGAGAATTCAAAACGGGCATTAAGAAGTCCCAGAGGAATCCCAATTACTAAACCAAATGAATAGCCTTGCAGCAAACGTCTCATCGTGACGTAAGAAGCATCAAATAAGGAGTGATCCTGTATAGACTCGAAGAGATAATGTGCCACATCTGAGGGCGAAGGAATAAGAACATTCGACCAGATATCAGCTCTGACTAGCCCTTCCCAAATGGCAAGTAAGACCAAGAAAAAAAGTGTTGCGATTAATAAACGTCTCATTTACTACCTTTTATAAACTTCTATATTAGAAACTCACCTTACGCAAAAAGAGTGATATTGGGACTGAAGCGAAAGTTTCCATGGTTCAACGCCCGTCAGTCACCCTATATACGGAAATATAGGGTGACTGAGACGGGCGTTGAACCATGAGACTTTGGCTCAGTCGAAATACCGCTATTTTTGCGTAAGGTGAGTTAGAAATCTAATGAGTATATACTCATCCCAGTTCAAAGTGAGAAGTTTCGGCTGTGCCAAAGCCTCGGGCTTCAACGATCAAAAATTGGTTCATATGAGTATATGGACCAATTTTTGATCGTTGAATCGCGAGAGCTTTCGCATTGCCCAAATTCTCACTTTGAACTGGGATGAGTATATACTCCTTCTAGTTGAAAGCTGCAATTTGGGCAACGCGAAAGCTCTTGCGATTCAACGATCAAAGATGAGCCCATATGAGTACATCTTTGATCGTTGAAGCCCGAGGCTTTGACGCAGCCGAAATTGCAGCTTTCAACTGGAAGGAGTATACCTCCTCAAAACCTGCGTTATTTCTGCTGTATATTGAGCGACTTCTAGGCTTCGAATATCACGAGGTCGAGGCAATGGAATAAAAAATTCTTCTACCACCTTGCCTGGATTTGAAGCAAATAAGATCAAGTGATCACCGAGACAGACAGCCTCTGAAACATTATGAGTAACAAATACAATTGTTTTTTTTTGTTCTTGCCAAATTCTTTGGATATCCTGATAAAGTTGCTCTTTTGTTAAAGTATCTAAAGAAGCAAATGGCTCATCCATCAAAAGCACATTGGGATTAGGGGCTAGAGCTCGTGCTAATGCCACACGCTGTTTCATTCCCCCTGATAGTTGATGAATGTTAGCAAACATAAACTCTTCTAATCCAACTAACCGAAGATAAAATTGAGCTAATTCTTTTCTCTCCTGCTTAGTCAGTCCTGGCTTAAGTTTTAGCCCAAATAAAACATTATCAAAGACATTCAACCAAGGAAATAAGGCCGATTCTTGAAACATAACCATGCGATCACTTCCAGGCTCTATGATACGATAATCATTGGCTAAAATTGTGCCTTGATCAGGGAAGTCTAACCCAGCAATTAAGTTTAACAAAGTACTTTTACCACATCCAGAAGGACCAATTAAACAAGCGAATTCTCCTTCTTGAATGACTAAAGAAATATTCTCAAGCGCGCTAACATAATATGTTTCGGTTATAAAAGATTTACACACCTTATCAATGATTAACTTTATAGAAGCCAAGCTCTTTTCAATCTCCTCTATTTAGGAATCTGATTCATTCTTTTTTCCTTTAATACTTCGTTTAGGAATTTTAACTCATAAATTCCTGTTAATTGAGGCTTTTCCTTCAAAAATCCAATTTCATAAGCTTGTTCCGCATAAGTAAATAAAGAAGCAGAAATGGGATCATAAGTAAACTCTAAGTGATTCCAAGCACGTTCTAAAATGGGTTCATTTAAAGGTTTCGTAATCTCTGCTTCAATTTCCTGATTAGCTAGTCTCTTAGCTTCCTTTGGATGTTGATTAAGCCATTCTGTCAATTCTACGTGAGCAGAAACCCACTTTTTAATTAAGTCAGGATATTGGGTTAAGAAATCTTGGCGACTGACGAGATGGGTTGTCACATAACGTCCATGTGTTTGTGGCCATAAAAAACTTTCATCAAAATAAATTTTCCCATTCGCTTCTAAGACAAGGCGACTAGCCCAAGGTTCAACCGTCCATATCGCATCTAAGTGTTTTTTTTGAAAAAGAATCAATTGGTCAGGATTGTCTGTGGGGATCACCCACACATCCCCTCCTGTTAAGGTGACCCGAAAACCTTGGGACCTTAACCATGTTCGGGCTGCTACATCCTGTGTATTCCCTAATTGAGGCGTGCCAATTCTCTTTCCTTTAAAATCGTTATTATCTTGTATACGACCATCTGGCTGTACAATAAGTGAAGAACCTCCACTACAAGCACCACACACAATACGGATTTCCTTGCCTTTTGATTTGAGATAAGCATTAATAGCAGGGCTTGGCCCCACATAAGCTAAATCAAGGGCATCGGTAAAAATCGCTTCCATCGCACTAGGACCCGCGTTATAAACAAACCATTGCACTTCTACATCTGGTCCTAGTCTTTCTTCAAACCACCCCTTACCTTGTCGTGTTAATCCATGGCCAATTAAACTCTGTGCATGGGTAAGATTAGGGAAATGCCCAACTCTGATGGTTATCTTTTCGTTACCACTGGCCTTATTTAAACATAGAATGAAAAGAAGAAATAATAATCGGCAAATCATAAAAACCATCTGATAGAGATTCGAGGATACTCATCACAGTTGAAATGACAAATTTTGCTGAACTATTTATTAACCTGAGTTTTGAGTTTATTTCCTGGATTCTTAGGAATCTTTCCTCTTATCTCTCGTCCTTTTCTTCTCGGAAATAGCCATTTGACTATTCCCTTCAAAGAAAAGGACAAGATCTAAGAAAAAATCTTCTCTAAGAATCCAGGAAATAAACTCAAAACTCAGGTTATTAGGGATAGTCCATCATTAAGGGGTTGCAAAAAAGCTGAAATTAATGAGAGAGAGACAATCAGTCAAGTGTTATCAACAGTTGGATCGAAATTTTTATAAAAATAGCTGAAGCGTATGGATGCCATGGGTAGATAATCCACAACATATCCATACGCTTCAGCTATTTTTACAAATTCAAGGCTTAGGAAACTCTTCTATATACTGTTCCCCATTTCTTCCAAAGTAGAGCGCTTTATGGCCTCTAATAAAAACCATATAGCTAATAACGCCACATTCCATAATTTTCTTAATAAATTCCTGGTACTTAATTCGATCTGATTGAATTTCCCGAATAGTACTTATAACACCTTTTGCATTAAAAGTACGAGAAACTTCCTTTTTAGACGTTAGCGTGCAATCTATTGTATAGGCTGTATTACCAACATAGTATGTTTTATTTGAAGAAAGGAGATCAGCATAGTATAGCTCAACTCCTGCCTGAGATAAACGTTGTATGACTTCTGGAAAAGAAATTTTCTCCTCATCAGAAAGGAGGGTACATTCCTTAGCAACTTCATAATTCATCTTTTTATCCTTAATTAATAGGTATTTGATTTAATTGATAAATACTCACAATTTCTTTTAAGGTTTTTATTAACTGTTGTTTTTTCTTTTTTGATAAGTGACCAAAAAACTGCTGATCATTTGCATCAGCAAGAGCTGCAAGTTGAGGAAGAAGTTGTTTTCCCTCTGCAGATAATTTAACTTCTTGAAAACGTCGATCTTTTGAAGACTCTACCCTTTCAATAAGATTTTTATGGAAAAGCCGATCCAAAAGTTTGGAAATAGCTCCCCGTGTCATTCCTGTCATTTCAGCTAAAATTCCAGGAGATAACATCGTTTGATCGTAAAGATGCCTTAAAATAACCCATTCCGCGACTCCCACTTCATATTTTTCTAATTTTTTCTTAAATGAAGAAGAGACGTGATTAGATACAAAACGCATCCAATATCCTACATGATCTTCTAAATGATTAAACTTTTTCATGCTTATCTATATTAGTTTCTTCGTTAATAGTTGTCAATGAAACTATTTACCAGAAAAATTTCTCTGCAGCTATAAGCTTTCTGTGTCAAAAACTGAATATTTCTGATAATTAAGGAAATATACTCATTCCAGTTGAAAGCTGCAATTTCGGCTGCGCCAAAGCCTCGGGCTTCAACGATCAAAGATGAGCCCATATGAGTCATATGGGCTCATCTTTGATCGTTGAAGCCCGAGGCTTTGGCGCAGCCGAAATTGCAGCTTTCAACTGGAATGAGTATATACACGAGTGAACTCAGGTCAAAAAGTATTTAACCGCATCACTCCTCATTTTGAGGCATAATAACTATAGACTTCTTTCAAAACCTATTTTATTTTTAATTTTTTAGGATTTGCTAATATAAAACAGTTTTCGCAAAAAATCTTATGAATGATTCAGCCTTATCTATCAGTCAAGAATATTACCGTATCCAAAATTGGGGGGATCGCTACTTTAGCGTCAATGCACAAGGTCATGTGGGAGTAAACGCTAATGGCAATCAAGTTGAGGGAGATCTATTTCAACTCGTTCAATCTCTAGCTCAACGTGGAATCGAACCGCCTATTTTAATCCGCTTCAATGGCATTATTCGAGATCGCATTCATCGCCTCCAATTAGCTTTTGATGCGGCCATCCAAGAATTCAACTATCGAAATACATACCGGATTGCTTACCCTATTAAAGTGAATCCGCAACGCCACGTTGTAGAGCTTGTTCAGAAAGAAGGAAGTCCTTACTTATTAGGACTGGAAGTAGGAAGCAAGCCAGAGCTTTTAGCTGTTTTGACTCTGGATGAAAATCCTGATGCGTTACTCCTTTGTAATGGTTATAAAGATGCCGAATACATTGAGCTTGCCCTTCTAGCGAACAAACTTGGCAGACGTACAATTATTATTATCGAACAGATTTATGAAGTTAAACTCGTTTTAGAAGTGGCAAAACATCTGGGATTCGAGGCCGAACTAGGACTCCGTTTTAAACCAACTAACAAGGGCACAGGGCGTTGGAAAACATCTGGGGGAGAATTTGCTAAGTTTGGTCTAGATACTCATGATATCATGATCTGTTTAGAACAACTCAAACAAGCAGGATATCTCTCTTGGTTAAAGCTATTTCATTTCCATATTGGAAGCCAAATTACCTCTATTGAATCCATCCAAAAAGCTTTGCAAGAGGCCGTGTGCATGTATACAGAATTAGCCAGGATATGTCCCTCACTTTCCTTTTTTGATGCAGGTGGAGGATTGGGGGTTGATTATGATGGATCGAGAACGATCTCTGATTCTTCAATCAATTACTCCATTGAAGAATATGCAAGAAATGTCGTCTCTACAATTGGAGAGGGTTGTCAAAAGGCTCAGATTCCAGATCCTATTATTATTACAGAATCGGGCCGCGCCCTTGTTGCTCACCATACCGCCTTAATTACAGAAGTGATCGATATCGCCTCTGTCGTCAATGCAATAGGTACAGTAGATCCTCCAATAAGTCAGCATGATATCCCAATAAGCCTTTATCAACTTTACCAAGAGATATCTGCAGAAAATTGCTTAGAGACCCTGCATGATGCCTTGCAATTAAGGGAAATGATTGTAGAAAGTTTTATTCATGGCCAATTATCTTTGTTAGAAAGGGCCTATTGTGAACATATTTACCAGCATCTCATTGCCAAAATTTGCCACACTGCTCAGCAACTCAGCGAAATTCCTGAAGAGATTGAGAGCATTAATCAAAGTCGCTTAGATATCTATTTTTGCAACTTCTCCGTTTTTCAATCCTTGCCTGATTCTTGGGCCATTAATCAGCTCTTTCCCATTATGCCTATTCATCACTTACTGGAAAAACCCCAGCGACGTGTTATTGTAGCAGATTTAAGCTGCGATAGTGATGGCAAAATCGATCATTTCATTGGTCATCGGGGTATCTCAAATCCTTACTTTTATTTACATGCAGCGACTTCTATGCCTTATTACTTAGGTATTTTCTTAGTGGGAGCCTATCAAGAAATTTTAGGCGGATTACATAACCTATTTGGAGATACCAATGCTGTTCATGTCGACTTAAATGAAGATGGAACGTGGGAAATTAAACATATTGTGGAAGGAGATACCATAGAGGAAGTTTTGCACTATACTCAATACCACCCAGATCATTTTTTAGAACGTCTACGGGTATTAATCGAAAAATCCTTAAGAGCTGGGCGTCTATCTAATCAAGAATCAGCTATTTTACAGAAGAAAATCAAACAATCTCTAGAAAGTTATACTTATTTAGTTGATTAACTTAGGGGATTAAAAAATAGAACATGGCAAACTTTTATATTGGTCCAGGACATGACATCACAAACCGATTTGGAGATCTGCCAGATCCCTTATCGAATCTCACTGATTCTAAAATTGTGATTTTACCAGTCGCCTTCGATCAAACAACAACTTATAGACATGGCACAGATAAAGGTCCTGCTGCTTTAATAGAAGCTTCTCGTCACGTAGAATTGTATGATATTGAAACAAATACAGAAGTCTATTTACAAGGGATCTGTACACTGCCTATCATGAGGCCTAAAAACTCAAAGGAAATGCGACAAGCTATCTATGAACAAATAAACAATTTGCTAAAACAACATAAATTTGTTGTCACTTTAGGAGGAGAACATTCTATTTCATTTGGAGCCATCGAAGCCCATAGCCATTTCTTTTCCTCTGTCAGTATTCTTCAACTAGATGCACATTCAGACCTGCAAGATGCCTATGAAGGTAATCCTTGGAGTCATGCTTCCATTATGGCAAGGGTAACAGAGCTGCCCTCAATTGCAAAGGCTGTTGCAGTAGGGATCCGTAGTATGAGCCGTGAAGAATGTAAGAATCTCAGCCGGGTAACAACGTTTTTCTGCCATGAGTTATTTGAGTCAGACGAATGGATGTTAAAAGTTTTAGATCATCTATCCGATAATGTCTATCTCACTTTTGATTTAGATGTGTTTGACTCCGCTCTTATGCCCTCAACAGGGACACCTGAACCAGGAGGACTTTATTGGCCTCAAGTAACTAAGTTACTTAAGCTAATCGCACAATATAAAAATTTGGTTGGATTTGATGTTGTTGAACTTTGTCCCAATGCTATTGATCCATCCCCAGATTTTTTAGCTGCTAAACTAGTCTATAAGCTTTTAAGTTATCAATTTAAATATCATCCATAGGGGCATAACGTACCATGAATATACGAGAGTTCATGAGAAAAAATTTCAAGCATTTTAATGCAGTAACTTGTGTAGAGGCGGCAGAAGCATGGATAGCCCATCTCTCAAAAGGTGGCAAGATGCTTATCACCTTAGCCGGAGCAATGAGCACAGCAGAGTTAGGCATTTCATTAGCTGAGATGATACGGCAAGATAAGGTACATGCTATCTCTTGTACAGGAGCCAATCTTGAAGAGGATATTTTTAATCTGATTGCCCATACACATTATAAACGCATCCCTCATTATCGTTCTTTAACAACCGAACAGGAGCTTCTTTTATTTAAGCAGGGCATGAATCGGGTGACTGATACCTGCATTCCTGAGGAGACAGCCATTCGCAGAATTGAGAAAGAAATTTTACAATTATGGCAAGAGGCAGATCAAAATAAACAAAGTTTTTTTCCTTACGAATTTATCTATCAACTGTTAAACAATAATCGTCTACAAGAATATCAAGAGATTAATCCTAAAGATTGCTGGGTCTTGGCTGCTAAAGAGAAAGGCCTACCCATTCTGACTCCTGGTTGGGAAGATTCTACTTTAGGCAATATTTTTGTTTCTCACGTGATAGCAGGTGATCTTTCCTCTTTTTCAATTGTGAAATCGGGCTTAGAGCAAATGGCTCTTTTAGTTCGCTGGTATAAAGATCATCTTTCTCCTTGTGCACCAGGATTCTTTCAGATTGGGGGTGGCATTGCAGGCGACTTTCCTATTTGTGTTGTTCCTCTACTCAATCAAGATCTGCAAGAAGAAGTTCCTCTCTGGAGCTACTTTTGTCAAATTAGTGACAGCACAACCTCTTTCGGATCCTATAGTGGTGCGGTTCCAAATGAAAAGATTACATGGGGCAAATTAGATAGGGAGACGCCTCGTTTTATGATTGAATCAGACTCTACTATTGTCGCTCCTCTCATCTTTCATTATGTACTTAATCTTTAACCCGATCATAAAAATTCTTAACTTTTATCTTCTTCAAATTCATCTTCTATTTCATCAGAATCTGGCTCAAAATCTTCTAAGGTTTTAGATTTTTTGCCTGCTATTAAACGAATCATAGAAAGAATCAAGGCAATACAAATATATCCCCAAGATAAAATTGCAAAAACCAAAGCAAAACGATGTAGAATGCCATAAAAAATAAGGACAGCTGATACAACTGTGAGAAAGACGACCGAAAACGATTGAACTGTCATCTCTAAACTTTTCACACTGGGAAACTTCCACCGACTAATCATGCAATAACCTAATACAATGAGCACGGCAGATAAAAGCCAAGCTCGTGTCATATCAGATAAAGCCCATTGAGCTGGCAAATCTTCAGAGAAAAAAAAGAGGTTGATAGATACAGCTGCTGCGGCTGCCGCAGGAATAGGCAAACCAGTAAAGTTCTTTTTATGAGCGATCGTTAACTTTTGATTACTCTTAGCTTCTGTTGCACTTAAATTGAAACGGACAAGCCGCAAAACCCCACATAAGGAAAATATAATAGCAGCCGTTGTCAGCCAGAAAGAAAGTTCTGTTCCAGGGGTAACCGATAAACTCTTCAGAATAATGACGGAAGGTGCTACACCAAAAGAGATCGCATCAGCTAAAGAATCAAATAGACTGCCAAATTCACTCTCAGCCTTGATCGCTCTTGCTACTGCTCCATCTAAAAGATCAGCAAAAGCGGCGAGCAATAAAATCCCAGCCGTCGCTGTCAAGACTTGCGGTGTTGCCTCTCCAATCGGAGTCATATTCATTTTAAAAATGACAAATAACCCACAAGATAAACCAAAAGCTGTAATGATATTAGGCAAAATATAAATTTTTTTCTTTTTTTGTTTATCCATTCGATTAAAAATAAATCCTGTCTAAATTCTGATTCTTATCAGTTTAAAAAGATATCCAATTATTAACAACAATAAGTAAATAAACACTTCATTTTACTCAAAAAAAAACGTCTTGACTTTTTTGCTAAAAGAGCTAAGCTGAAATTAAACGAGGATGACGATCCCTAAGTCCCTATAATAAACTTAAAGGATAGTCTAATCGGCAAACCCAGGGAGGAGCTTATGTTACGTTGGGCAATAATCTTTTTTGTCATAGCGTTAATAGCAGCTGTTTTTGGTTTCGGGGGAATTGCAGCAACAGCTAGTGGGATTGCACAAATTTTATTTTACATCTTTCTTATTTTATTCATCATTGCGCTTTTATTTGGTTTATTAGGTGGTCGTACCCCTCCAACCCCCTTGTAAAGATAAAGCTGATAACTAACGTGGGTTTGATGTGTAAAGGACTTGAACCCAAGTGATTTACACATCAAACCCACGTTAAATAGTAAACAAGGAAATTCTCAAAAATCCAAAATAAAGTAGGTTTTGAAAGAAGTCTCATGTAGTATAATGGATATCTCACTTATCTACATAAAGGTAGTAACATGGTATCCAAATCCTCTCGTCTCCATACTCCAGGTCAAAACTATCACCATTTTAAATTGATCAAAGTAAGTGAGATTTCTGAGCTCCAGTGTTTTTTATACGAATTGGTTCATGAACCTAGTGGAGCTAAAATCATGCATATTGGCAATGAGGATCCAGAGAACCTCTTTTGCCTATCTTTTCGAACGCTCCCTTCCAGTTCAAATGGCGTTGCCCACATTTTAGAACATACTGTCCTCTGTGGATCGAAGAAGTTTCCTATCAAAGACCCCTTTTTTGCTATGAATCGTCGCAGCCTGAATACCTTTATGAATGCCTTAACAGGACCGGACTTTACCTGTTATCCAGCAGCCTCGCAAGTGCCTAAAGATTTTTATAATCTCTTAGAAGTTTATCTTGACGCTGTCTTTCATCCCAATTTAAACGAATTAAGCTTTTTGCAAGAAGGCCACCGCTTAGAATTCGCCAATCCCCTGGATCCTGATTCTCTTCTAGAGTTTAAAGGAATTGTTTATAATGAGATGAAAGGGGCTCTTGCTTCTCCAATAGCACGTTTATCCGAAGCGATCAATGAAAGCTTATTTCCAGACGTTCCTTATGGGTTTAACTCAGGAGGTGATCCTAAAGTTATCCCTCACTTAACCTACAAAGAGCTCAAAGAATTCCATAAAAATTTTTACCATCCTAGCCGTTGCCTCTTTTTCTTTTATGGCAACATGCCTTTAGAAAGACATTTAGACTTTATCGCTAAGCAAATATTAGATCATACACAAAAAGTTCCGGAGCTTCCCTCTATTCCTTTACAACTTCGCTTTAAAAATCCCCTTTACCGAGAATTAGCCTATCCAATTGCCTCTGATGAAGACGCAACTGATAGGGCATTCATTGAGTTTGGCTGGTTGACATGCCATATTTTAGAACAGCAAGAAACGTTGGCTTTAAGCGTTTTAGAAATTATCTTAATGGATACAGATGCTTCTCCACTCAAAATGGCTCTCCTTAAATCGGGCTGGTGTAAACAAGCAACCTCTTCTATTGATAATGAACTGAATGAAATCCCTTGGACTATTACACTTAGAGGATGTCATCCTAATCGGGCTGATGCTATTGAAGAGCTTATTCGCATCACATTAGAGGACATTGCTCATAAAGGCATTCCTCTTCAAATGGTAGAAAATGCCATTCATCATCTCGAATTTCATCGAAGCGAGATTGGAGGCGATCATAACCCTTTTGGCCTTTCCCTTTTTATGCGATCGGCATTATTGAAACAGCACGGGGCAGATCCCGAACAAGGACTCAAAATTCATTCACTTTTTGATCAACTTCGACAACACACTCTAGAAGATCCCCATTATCTTAGTCACTTGATTCAAAAATATTTATTAAATAATCCCCACTGTGTTCGCATCACGATGAAACCAGATAAAACTTTAGGAACACGAGAAAATGCAGAGGAGAGAGCCTTACTGAATAGTATTCGATTCTCTTTGGCACCCGAGCAAGTTCAGCAAATTATTGATAAGGCTTCTCTGCTTATCGAATTTCAAAATCAGCAAGAAGAAGAAGAAGAAGATATCGACGTGCTGCCTAAGGTCTCGCTTACTGATATCCCCCCCTTAGCACGTGATTACCCACTTAAACGAGAAACCATTGGCAGCTTGGAGGTTTTCCATCATTTTGTCTTTACGAACGATATTATTTATGCGGATCTCTTTTTTGACTTACCCGATCTACAGGAAGAAGATCTTCCTTTTTTACGTCTTCTCACAGTTATTTTGACACAAGTTGGATCAGGAAACCGTCACTATGCTGAGAACTTAGAATATATTCAAGGCCATACAGGGGGATTAGGAGCTGGTATCCATCTTAACTTACAAGCTCATCATCATCATGATTTCTCTCCAACTTTTTACATACGAGGCAAGGCACTGCATCGCAAAGCTTCTAAGCTTTTTCCTCTCATACACGATATAGTAACGTCAGCTCGGCTTGATGACTTTGAGCGTTTAAAAGAGATCATTCTCAAACATTTTAACAACCTAGAAAGCCGGCTCAATCAAAGCGCTCTTCGATATGCCATTAATCTATCTGCAAGTGGACTAAGCGTAGCCTCCAAAGTGGCAAATGATCTCTATGGGCTTAATTACTACTGGAAAATCCGGGATATTGCACTCAATATTGATAAGCAAGGCCCTTATGTTCTAGCTAAGCTACAAGAACTCCAAAAAAAGATTATGGGCCTTGAGCACCCTCATCTTGTATTGAGTTGCGATGCAATGATGTATGATGAAATGAAGAGGCATGACTTTTACGGTTTGAAAGAGATGAAGACTGTTCCTTTCAAACCTTGGCAAGGGAACTTTGTTCTGTCTCCTATCGAATCCCAAGGACGTCTAATCGCCTCTCCTGTTGCGTTTATTAGTCAAATATTTCCAACAGTTTCTTATACACACCCAAGTGCGCCTGCATTAAATATTGCAGCTTTTCTTTTTGATAATCTGACTTTGCATACAAGCATTCGTGAACAAGGAGGTGCATATGGCGGAGGGGCTACCAACAATTCTCTATCGGGAAATTTTTATTTCTATTCTTATCGAGATCCTAATATTGCCTCTACTCTCAAGGCCTTTAAAGAAGCTGTCCACAAAATTGCTCAAGGCAACTTTGATGACCTGGACTTGGAAGAAGCTAAATTAGAAATGTTTCAAACTTTAGATACTCCCGTTTCTCCTGGTAATCAAGCAGATCTCGCTTATAGCTGGTGGCGCGAAGGGAAGACATTCGAGATCCGGCAAGCTTTCCGTCATCAAGTGCTTAATTTAACGCGAGAGGATATCATAGAGGCTGTTCAAAATATTATTGTTCCTCAGATAGATAAAGGAACTCTGGTCGTCTTGACTGGAAAAGAACTCCTTGATAAAGAAAATAAGATTTTAAAAACAGAGGGATTGTCTCCTTTGAAGGCAGAAGGGATTTACACACAAATCAATTGAAAAATTGGCTTTCGCGTTGCCTAAATTGCAGCTTTCAACTGGAATGAGTATAGATGCAACTTGAGGTTAACGTGTCAGCGTGTTGATCCTTCAATCGCGTTAAAAATGACAAAAGATTTTGGTAAGCTAAGTCCTTTAGCATCTCTTCATTTAAGTGTAACTCGCGACGATATAAATCCAAAAGTCTACTATAGCAAGAAGCGTCTTGGTAATCAGGAAAAAACCTCTCCTTGCCTAGAAATTGATAAGTTGGGGGAATATCTTTCTCATAAAAGAAGTCAGCTCCGAAGCAAACATGTTTGGCCCCTCCTAACTCTAACCAATGAGTTAACTGCCTGATAAAATCCTCTACGCATAATCCAACAAAGAGACTATAAAAATTAAGACCAATAATTCCACCTCGATGCCAAATTTCCTGAGCAATTTCATCAGGCAAATTACGAGGTATTGGCATGACCACGCGTGAATTAGAATGGCTCGCAATGATAGGTATATTGAGACAATAGTGGTCTACATATTGAAAAATGTCAGAGGCTAAAGCATCTGATGCATGGCTAAGATCAACAGCAATCCCCTGTTGATGTAATTCATCTAATAACCGTTTACCATCCTCTTTTAAGCCAACGTCCGTTAAAACTCCTCCTCCAAAACGATTTTCCCTATTCCATGTCAAACTCATATAAACTGGCTTAGCCACCTCCTGAATAATCAACCTCAATCGCTTTAGACCATCTTGAATTGATTCTTGTTCATCACAAAATGTAGAAGCCCCTTCAAGTGCCATAAGAATGACCATTTTATCAGATTCACCGAACTTGCTCTGTTGTTTCTGAGGATGAGCAAACTCCTCTGGGTATAAGAGAGGAAGATTTTTATAAAGCGATACTTGGGCTAATCCCTGTTGAACAGAATGAGGACCAGTTTCAGCAAAAACAGCTAATGTTTGAAGTTTAACATGACCTAAACGCAATTGAGGAATTGAACATCTTACATTAAGATCATATGCTGTGCGCTGAGCATCTTTTATTAAATAAGAAAGAAGATCGCAATGAAGATCAGCGATTGGATGCAAGATCGCTCCTTTGTAAATCATAAAGATAGAGACATAATCTTATATCATAAAGGAGATGATTACATAAAGATATAGTAACAGCAATCATACTTAATCTTTTCTCTCTAAGCTGGACTTAAAATCATTGCCTTTCTCCTAAACTTAGTGTTAATCTTAAAGAGTTAATAATTTAATTGTTTTAACAAAAAATTAATTCAACCTCAATTTTTATAAAAGGTCGAAACATTTGTTTGCCAATTTATTTTTTCTCATTTTAGTTTTAGCTCTGATTAATTTTGTTCCAGAAGTGGAGCCATCTCTTTGGATTTCCTCATCTTTTCATGCCTTTGAGGTAGGATGGTTATTTTATGGGCTCTTCCTATTAGGCATTTACCTACAAATAAAGGGGCTAGCCAGATGGGTTAAAATATCTCCCGATTTTCTGTTAACAGTGATGAATCTTGAGCTACTGATTTTTTTATGTTTCTATTATTTTGGGCTGGGGGCACATCGACTATTAACTGAGGGGCCTCTGATGAGTCAGATTCAAACGCCCTTTTCGTTATTTTCTTTGCTCCTTTACATGGGAGGATTAGGCTGGACACATTATTGGTTAGCCCATTTTCATTTTGTACCTGTCAACACTTCTCTTCGCATCCATACGTATACGCAATTACAATTCTTATTCCCTTTTTGTCTCCCTTTTATCATTTTCCGTGTTCTTTTTGATAGCCTTAACTTTATTCCGCAATGGTCTATTTTCATTCAGCAAACAGATGATTTCTCTCTATTTCTTTTATTTGGGTTAAGCTTAATAAGCTTGCTCGTCATATTAATTTTTATGCCTCCCTTGCTTATTGCCTGCTGGAGATGTCAACCCTTGCGAGATCCCTTCATTTTATCTAAGTTGCAGGCCGTTTGCGACCAGGTCCATTTTAAGCATGCAGGCATCAAAATTTGGACTATTCTTAGACGCTCTTTTACAGCAGCCATCATTGGCATCGTTCCCCGCTTTCGCTATGTCATGTTTACGCAAAACTTAATCAATCAATTCTCAGTAGAAGAGCTAGAAGCTATTCTTACTCATGAAATAGGACATAGTCGTTACAAGCACCTGCTTTTTTACCCTTTCATCTTATTAGGTATGGCCATTCTGGGAGCCTTCCTTTCGCTCTTTTACACAGATCCATTAGCCCGTTATTTTATGTACCAAAATACCCTTTATCCATCGGAAATATGGAGCTTTCTTTTTCCATTCAGCTTATTTAGCATCTATGCCATCTTGTTAGGGATTTATTTTCGCTTCATTTTTGGTTTTTTCTCTCGCCTTTTTGAACGACAAGCGGATTTAAATATTTTTGATTATGCCTTATCTCCTACTTATCTCATTCAAGCTTTAGATCATATTGCTTTAGCAACAGGAAATACGCATCGACATCCTAGCTGGCATCATTATAGCATTCAAGAAAGAATAAATTTTCTTCACTCTGCTATGGCTAATCCGATCCTTGTTGCTCAACATCATCGGCGCGTGAAAAGATGGTTGGTTATCTATTTTTCTTTATTAATTTTAAGTTGCTTAGCTTTATATTGGGTTCCTAACTATACTCATTTCACTTGAAAGTTGCAATTTCGGCTGTGCCAAAGCCTCAGGCTTCAACGATCAAAAATAGGTCCATATTGTGGCTTATATTGACGGGCTTATCATCCTTTAACCGCAAGAGCTTTCACGCTAGCCCAAATACCAAAAACTAAGGTGACAGAGTACTAGACTTCTTGCAGTTATCCTATGTGTCAGCTAGTATACTCAATCATAGCTGACATGGTAAATTTTTATACATCTTAAGATAAGGCAGAGTCAGATTCATCATATGAATACACCTTCAAAATCTAACCTTCCAGCAATTCAATCTTTGATTAAAGAAAACCAAGCACGTTTAATTGAGGATTATTTTAATTTCCTCCGTTTTCCTAGTATTAGCTCTGAGCCTGAATTTAAACAAGATTTATTAAATTGTGCGCATTGGCTAAGTGATTACTTGAAAATTATGGGCTTTGAAGTTAAGCTTTGGCCCACGAATGGCCATCCGGTGATTTTTGCCTCTTATCTCAAAGCGGGACCCGATCAGCCAACCCTTCTTATTTATAATCATTATGATGTTCAGCCTGTAGATCCTGTTGAGGAATGGTTTTCTCTACCTTTTACTCCTACTCAAATTGATGGCGAGATTTATGCTCGAGGAGCCCAAGATAATAAAGGCCAATGTTTTTATGTCTTACAAGCTCTTAAATTTCTTTTAGAGTGCCAAGGGTCTCTTCCCATTAATATCAAATTATGCATCGAAGGGGAAGAAGAGATGGGAAGTCATGGTCTTTCCCAAATTTTAAAAGAAAAATCTCATGAATTACGCGCCGATTATCTTGCCATTGTTGATCTAGGTTTAAGAAATCCTCAAATGCCAGCTGTGACATTAGGAATTCGCGGTTTAGTGACCCTAGATGTAGAGGTTAAGGGGGCTCATATTGATTTGCACTCAGGTTCTCATGGAGGGATTATTCCTAATCCCATCCATGCTCTTGTCGAGCTGTTAGCTGGCCTTAGGAATGAAAAAGGTTACATTACCGTTCCTGGTTTTTATGATCATGTCATAAACATGCCTGTAGAAGAACGTTCTCAGATCTCTTTTCAATTTGATTTAGCAGATTACCAAAGAGAAACAGGAGCTTATCCGATTGGTGGTGAGAAGGATTACTCAGCTCTAGAACGGGCATGGATAAGACCTACTTTAGAAATTAATGGAATCTCTGGAGGCTATACAGGAAAGGGATTTAAAACAGTTATTCCAGCTAAAGCCTGTGCTAAGATCTCTTGCCGACTTGTCCCTAATCAAGATCCTTACCAAATTGGAGAACTTATTGCCAATTATTTGCGAAAAAATGTTCCACAAGGGGTCCAAATCTTTGCAACTATCCGTCCAGGTGTTGGCAAAGCCGTACGTGTAAGCTCTGATTCCAAGGTTGTAAGGGCTTTTTCAAGTGCTTTTGAAGAAATATTTAAAATGCCTTGCGAGTTTATCTTTGAAGGAGCTTCTATTCCGATTGTGACAGAACTAGTTGAAGCCTGTAAAGGAGAGGTTGTTTTAGTAGGATTAGGCTTATCTAGCGATCAAATTCATGCCCCTAACGAGCACTTTGGCCTAGACCGTATTGAAAAAGGAATCTTAGTGATAGCGCGTGCCTTAGAATTACTCACTAAATAAAGAAGGAGCAAACTCCTTCTCTATGTTCTATTCACCACAGTTAAAGTAGCGCTCTTCTCGGACTATTGAGTTATCTCTGAAAATAATGATGTAGACTTTTGAATATTTGTTAAAATAACGTCAGTTCGATTTTCAATTAGCTCGTCATCAGTACTTTAAGCTCATTTTCGCGCAAATTTAGAGATGGCTTTTTAGGACGAAGGGTGTAAGCAATTAATCCCGACAACAAGTTGACTAAAAAGTTGGTCGGACTTCTATGCCTGGAATGCTCGATTTGTGAAATGTTTTTCAGCTGATCAATAATGGTTTCGACGATTCCCCTTTTACGAAGCATCAGCTTGTCTATCAGTGGCATCAGCTTATTTTTCATATTTGATTTTATTTTGGTGATCAGCTGCACCCCTTGTTGCATAAGCCTATCAAATAAATCTGAGGATATGTACCCTTTGTCGCCAAAAACCTTGCCAAAGACCTTTTGTACGAGCCCTGGAACAGGTTTTCTATCATCAATATTGCCAGCAGTGATCATATAAGCTAAAAGCTCTCCTGCATCATTCACTACGATATGCAGCTTAAAGCCATAAAAGTAACCAACAGAGGTCTTTCCCCATTTGGCAATCCCTTTGAATACTTTGTGGCTGTGGACACGCTTTGGGTGGCTAACTTCCAAAGACGCTGAATCGACAAATGAAATGCCGCTGCAACTTCCTAGACGTGTCATCAAATAACAATGCAGAGGAAAGACCAGTTGACTTTTCAATTCCACAAATCGATTATAGCTTGGAAGATTTGGAAATTCTCTTTTCAAATAGTTAATTACGTGGCTGTTATAAAAAGTCTTAAAATTCCTATAGCCGATTATATGAAATAAAATAATCAACGTCATGACTTCACTAGGGCAGAGGCACGGCTCTCTTTTTGGCTCTCGTTTGTTTTCAGCAAGTAATCTTTCGCTCCATAATTTCTCGAAATTTTTCCAAAAATCATCTATATTGCAAAATAGCTCGGTCAAATTAATCATTTTTTGCTTCCTTTTGGTTGTAAGCTTGTTGTGGAAAACAAACATTAACCAACGAGGAAGCTTTTTTTTCAAGCCTCTTTGTTTGCTAAAATCTAGATTTTAAAATCGAACTGACGTTAAAATATACTCAATAAAGCTGAATCCTGGAATTTAAGCAGTAGCAATTATGATAGAATTTAAAGTAATTCGTTGAAACTTATCGTTAATTCTTTTTTCTAAAACATCCTTTATCTTTGGAATGTCTTCAAAAAAGAATTTACGAATTGCTTTGCCAAAATTCTCAAATTTATCATGACACTTATTATACGTATTTTTCTCTCTCATTATCTTCCAGAGCCTTTCAATTGGATTTAAATTAGGTGAATAAGGGGGAAGATAATGTATTTCAATTTTCGATGTTGGTAGATAGGCTTCGATGGCTTTGTTCTTATTCGCGCGACCATTATCAGAAATGATATGAATTTTGGATGCTGAAGAATAAGCTTCTAGATGCTTTAAAAACTCGATCATGCTTTCAGCATTTACCGATTTGTACTCTTGAGCTATTAACTGCATGTTCTTAACACTTATTGCTCCTATAAAGTGCAATCGATATTGCTTGCTTGTTGTCGGAAGTGTTTTCACTTCTCCTTTTTTGATCCACCCATAAACTGATTGAGACTGGAATTCAGGATGCACTGCATCAAGAAAATAGATTTCATGATCATTTGGGAGGCTTTTCTTTAGCTTTTCATAGTATTCAATGAATGCCTCTTGCTTGGCTGGGTCTAGCTTACCTGGAACTTTGATAGGCTGTTTGTAAACAAAGTCATGTTCTTTTAGCCAAGCAATCATTCCAGGGGTTGAATACTTAATCCCATATCTGTCTTCAACGTATTTGCAGATGTATTTAGCCTTTAGATAAGTATTTTTCTGAACATGATCAAGCAACTCTTGAGTTTGCTCTGCATTCAATTTGCTTTCACTTCCTCCTCTTTTCTTATCTTTGGTTTTTTCCAGTTTTCAACTATACTCAGTATATCTTGAGCAATTACCTTATCCCTCTTTGTATAGCCAGTTCTATATTGCGCTAGCATTGCTACTCCTGAGGTAGCTGTCAAAACAGCCCCACCTGCCATTAAAGCACCTGATGCGAGTATTCCTCCTGCAAAAAGTACGCCCGCTGCTATAGCCATACAACCAAGGACAATAAGATTTCTTTTATGCCTAATCTTCTCTCTTTCTAAAATGCCTTTTGCTAGATCTTTTATCTCATTTACTACCTGAGACATCGGTGACTGTGGTGCATTAAGATTCTCTTTGTATAAAGTAATACTTCTATCTAAAAGCATTAGTTCACAATCGCTGCCTTCATATTCTTCGTATTCTTTTCTAAAGAAAGAAGTGGCTAAAACCATTAAAATAGCTCCGATACCAACAGAAGCTACGCGAGCTACTTGGTCTTTATTTATTTCTACCTCCTTAGACCTAGAAGGCTGAGAATTAATATGAAGAGCAGCGGGGGGGATAGGTGCTTGCCCTCCCATTAAAGGAGCCCAAGAATGATAGCTATAATATGTTTTTGTGATGAATTGCAAGACAACAGGATCTTTCATATTTGTAACAGGCGGAAGTTCAGCAGAGGGTAAAACACGTTGAGCAGCTAATAGACATCGATTGAGTAAAAGGCCATAAACGAACTTGGTATTGTTAGTGAACAGCGTTTGTAAATGACAAGGATTGGATAAATTTTCTGCACAACCAGAATTTGGTGGATTACGATGAATAGAAGGGTCACCTAACGTTTCTTTCGCTCTTGATGTATTTGAGGAGCCGTACTGTGTCTCTACAACAGGTAGAGTTGAAGCAGTGAAGTCATTATTTTCAGAATATAAATGCACTATTTTATACAAATCAGAATAGTCTGCTACTGGGAGTGAAGACATATAATTCCTTTATTTTTATTAATACGGACTAATAGTATCGCTTTTAAATTAGTAAAAAATTAAATAAATATTAATTTTTTGTTAACTAATATGAAATTATTTTTTATTTAAAATAAAATTAATCTATTTTCCTTCTGACGCCTAATGACTTGACAAATGATCAATGAAGAGGTAAAATAGAAAGCTTACTCTATTTATCTTACATGAGGAGTTTAACATGCTTAAACGTTCATTGTTGCTCAAATGTGTCCTAACTCTTTTTGGAGTAGCTTTTGCAACGTCCTCTTTCGTACTCAATTCGGCTCCTAATGCCTTACAAGAGGACATACGTACAGATCAGAATAGCAGCCAGCGTTCTAAGGAAATTTCAGTCGATTTTAGAGAGACGGCTAAAAAGGCAATCCCAGCAGTAGTTTCAATCAAAGTCCAAAGTAAGAAGAAGTTTCAGTTTTTTGGTGATGGAAATCAAACTGAAGATCCTTTTGATTTGTTCGGCAATGACTTCTGGGATTTCTTTAATTTACCTCGAAGAGAGAAAGATAATTCCCGCTCACCACAAGCTCTTGTTGGACAAGCATCAGGAGTCATTATTAGTGCAGATGGTTATATTTTAACCAATAGTCATGTTGTCCATAGCATGGATACAATTAGTGTTCAGCTCTCTGATGGAAGAGAATATGTTGCTAAAGTCCTAGGAGATGACCCCAATACTGATGTGGCTTTGATCAAGATTAATGCCCAAAACCTTCCGTTCTTGAGGTTAGGCAATTCAGATGAATTAGAAGTTGGCCAATGGGTAGCTGCTATTGGAAATCCATTAGGCTTACAGGCGACTTTAACTGTTGGTGTTGTCAGTGCTAAAGGACGTAATAATCTAGACATCGCTCATTGGGAAGATTTCATTCAAACAGATGCGGCTATTTATAGAGGCAACTCGGGAGGCCCCCTTGTCACTTTAAATGGAGAGGTAGTTGGCATCAACACAGCTATTGCGACTAATGCTGCTCTAGGTTATATGGGAATTGGTTTTGCTATTCCTAGCAGGATTGCAAAACACATTATGGATGAGATTCTTTCTAATGGCAAAGTCATTCGAGGATTCTTAGGTGTAACTTTACAATCGATTGATTATACTTTAGCTCAAGCATTCGGTTTGCAAAAAATCGAAGGGACGATTGTCACAAATGTTCTCAAAGACTCTCCTGCTGATCGTGCTGGCATTAAAACAGATGATATCATTTTGAAATATGATAACCATCCAGTTGAAAATGCGGCCAGCTTACGTAATGCCATTTATATGATGAAACCTGGTACACGCATTACGTTGACGATTCTAAGACAAAATCAAATCATTCATATCCCTTTAGAAATCGGTAGCTTTTCTGAGGATAAGCTTGCCAATCCTATTCTAGAGAAAAATCAGCTAGGTATAGAAGTAAGTAACTTAACTCCAGAGTTAGCTAATAGCCTTGGCTACCTTAATGATAAAGGGGTCATCATTACGAAAGTAGATCCTAATAGCGTCGCCAGTCTAGCAGGTTTGAGAAAAGGCACCTTAATTCTTACTGTTAACCGAACACCGGTCGAAAACGTTGAACAGTTTTATACAGCCTTGAGAGAAACCTCTAAGGGTAATCCTATTTTACTTAAAATCAAACAAGGAGACCGCTATGCTTTTCTCTCTATACAAACTCAGGAAGAAAATAATGAAAGGGCCGATTAAAATCCATCTGGCCTCATTTTAATCATTCATCTTATGTAAAGAATTGTTACACTAGCGTGGCAATTCTTTTTATAAATCTAAAATTTGTTTGAATTCATCTCTTTGACCTTTTAAGATACTGCATGTCATTAAAAATTTATTGATTGGCATTGATATGTATTCTTTTTATCTTTTATCTAGAGTTAGGTGTGATATGAAACAATTCATGGTGATATGGACTCGATTAGTTTGCCTCATTTTTCTTTTAGGAGTTCGCCTTGTGGAAGCATCTGAACAATCTCAAGAAGCCCATCAGTGGATAGCCTATATAGACTCTGCCGAGCATTTTAGAGCAGATTTCCCCTATCAACCGACTCATATGCGGTTTAAACTCTCTAAGGAGGATGCTTTAATAGGCTCCTTACATGTTTATTCCACTTCTTTAGCTAAAGGAGTCTTGATGATCAATGTTATTTCTTCTTCCTCACTAGAAGGGCAAGAATTAAAAGAAGACTTCTTTAAAAAAGTCTTTTATTCGTGCTTTGCCCGTCGTCTATTTTACCAACCTAAAGAATTTAAAAAATATGCCACCTTTGAATTTAGAGAATCTCAATTTGAGGGATACCCGGCTCTGCAATTTTCCGCCCTTTATCCAAATGATTCTGTTAAGAAGATGATATTCGGGACAGCTATCTTAAAGGTTAACAAACTTTATACTATCTTTTGCATCGCTCCTGAAACAGATTCAGAAATTAAATTATTTGATCAATTTATCCATTCATTTCATTTTGAATCTTCACCCTCCAATAAGAAGGAGTATAACCCCTAATAACTTCTTCTATGGAATTTTAATTTTTAAATATTTTATAGACAAGAATACTCACATATGGCATCTTACCATTGAAATCTTCGGCTATATTCAAATGAATTTAAATATGGTCGTTTATCGCAAATGTGGAAATTCAATCCTGTGGAGGTTCCTTTGATGGCAGATGGATTAATTAATCGATCTGCAAGACGAGGGTCAAAGAAACAGGATGGATAGTTTCAATATTGCCTATTAGCAAATAGATCAATGAATTATTAGAAAAACTCTCAAGGAGGTTTTTTTATGGAAAAGAAACAACAGTCACAAAAGCAAGGCCCAACTCAAAAGCCACAACAGCAAAAACAAAGCCCGACACCCAATAAGAATTCTTCACAAAAGAAAGGTTAATTCTAAGCGGGCCAGGTTAATGGCTTCTTAATCTGCGCGATCTGTAAATCAGGTCGCGTTTTTATTGGATAAGATTCAGACGGAACTACTGAGCCCTCTCCTATACCTACCTAGTGTTGTTGCCAATAAGCTTAAACGATTTATTTCTCAAAAGCCAACCCTATCTGTGTAGTTCACTCTGTTTTTTTAGTGTATTTTCACATGTAATATCTATAGATCTTCTGAGAGAACTATCAAATATGGTTGGAGATTGTTGTGTTTACCCAGATCAGAAAGCCAAACCAACATTTTAACGCTTATTACTATGATGATCAAATCCTCATTCAATTTATCATTTCAGAGCTCATTTTGACAAATGAGTTAGCTTGGCAAATTAAAAAATTAGCAGATACAGGTCTCCAATCGATCCAAGCCCTTAGAGAATCAGCGCACTCTTTATTTCATAAAGTGAATCAATTACTTGGCTCTGCATCAGATAATGAACGCCTCTCCACTTCGCGCTGGGAAAAAGGCCCTTTGACTAAGCTGAAAAATTATTGTGAGCAATTATCAAGAAATCATCTTCATCAAAACAAAAACAGTATTAACTTATATAATTATACACATCAAGCTTGGTTAATGGCTTTACATAATTTAGAATTATTAAGCATCTTACAATGTTCAATGACAAATCTTTTTATCTTATTGACTATTAAAAAGGACCTTAGTCATCTAAATCGTTGTCTAAAAAAAGTCATAAAGCAAATCCCTTATATTTTATCCCTCTATAAAGACAATGAAAATGTACTTTTTTTTCTTCTCAAAAAAAGAGACATTCTTGCTAAAATTTATGGATCTCACTTTATAGATACCTTTTTCGAGTCATCAACTAGAGTTGAAGACACCTTAGATTTTCTTATTCAGAGATATATGAAAAGAGGGTTTACTGATATAATCCCTCTTATTCATCAAATCTCACTAAATAGACAGGTCTATTCATGAATTCTCTTCAAGAACACTATTTTAAACTTGTGTCTCTCACTCAGCTTTTTTTATTACGTGAATTTTCGTTGCGAGAAAAACTGACTACCAATCATGAGACCTATCTCTTTCTTCAAAAATCGGTTAAAAGCTCTCATCCCAGTCAAGAATTGGCTCCTCTTGAGAAAAAATCCCTTCCTCCATTGCTTTTAGCCTCTCCTAAAACAGCTAAAAAAGCGTTAATTCCCTCTTCATCCTCTCCTTTACCTCCTCAAAAGCCTCCACCACAACCCACGCCTCTTCCTCCTCAGCCTGCACCACCAGAGCCTTATCCTGAACCAACTATTCCAGAGCCTCATCCTCCTACAATTATAGATCGCTCTCATCAGAAATCTCGCTATTCCGCTCTCTTTAGTTTAGAACCTCTACCTGCTTTAACTCCTGTTGATTGTCAGGAATTCAAGCATATTTTAAAAGAGCAGTATCCTCACTATATTTTTATCGATCATATTCCTTCTGATACCTTGGCTAAAAAGATTAAAAATACTTGGCAGACAGAACAAACGACCCCTTCCGTCATGATTTTATCTTTCAATGATCAAGATAAGTCCTTAGTTTTCCTCCAGTCTATTGCTCAAGCCATTACACGATACTTCGCTCCTGCCCGTATCTTTTCGAGCGCTAAGATAGAGCAAGAAAAAAGATGGGATCTATTATTAGCCAATCCCGAATTGCGACTCATTATTGCAAGCGACTATGGACTCTATTCATTACCTGAGTTAATGAAGCATCATAAAGAAATACCTCAACAGGCTAGACATTTTTTAAACCATATTCCTCTTTTCCTCTTGTCGGATCTATCTCTTTATTTCAAGGAACCCCAACTCAAGCCCTTTCTCTGGCGGGCTATCTGTAAAGAATTTGAGTGATAAAAAAGATGATGACTGACTTCTCGGCTTATGCCTCTGTTGTTCTCGATGTCTCTGTAGATAAGATTCTGGATTATGGGGTGACTTCAGATCAAATGAATAACATTCGACGAGGAATCCGTGTAGAAGTTCCTATTAAAGGTCGAATGTGTTCTGGCTACATTTTAAATGTGAAAGATAAGCCTACATTTACGCCTGTCAAACCCATTTCAAAAATCCTATCTGAAACCAAATTAATTTCAGACGATTTATTTGAACTTTCCCTTTGGATGGCCCGCTATTATTGCGCTCCCCTACGTGACATTTTTAAGATGATTTTACCTCCTGGTGTAAGGCAAATCATGCCTCCTAAAGAGCAGCTGTTTGTGATGCGCGGTAAGACTAAAGAAGAGCTTCGAAAACTCTGTGAAGAATTACGTCTTAAAAAACCTGCTCAAGCAGCTATTTTGGATGTGATATTGAACGTAAAAAAAGGAATTCTTTTATCTCAACTTCTAGAAGAATCTAAATGTTCATCTAGCACAGTCAAAATATTAGCTAAAAAGCAATGGTTAATTTTAGATACTATCAGAATTGATCGCTCTCCTCTTATTGATGAGGAGTACTTTATGACTAAACCTAAGCGCCTGAATGAAGAGCAAGCCGCTGCTTTAAGTAAAATCTGTGCAAGCCTAGATCAAAACCATTTTCAAACTCATCTTCTCTATGGGATAACAGGCAGTGGAAAAACAGAAGTTTATTTACAAGCCATCGAGAAAGCTCTTAAAGATGATAAAGGGATCATTATGCTTGTTCCAGAAATCTCTCTGACAATGCAAGTCATTGAGCGCTTTCGCAGCCGTTTTCAAGAAAAAATTGCTATCCTGCACCATCGCCTTAGTCAAGGAGAACGGAACGATGAGTGGCATCATATCCAATCTGGAGCAGCCAAAATTGTCATAGGAGCCCGTTCAGCTATCTTCAGTCCCGTTGTGAATTTAGGACTCATTATTGTCGATGAAGAACATGAGCAATCTTATAAACAAAATGAGTTTTCACCTTGCTATCAAACACGTGATGTAGCTGTCATGCGAGGGAAGTTAACAAGTAGTACTGTTATTTTAGGAAGCGCTACTCCTAGTTTAGAGAGCTATTATAATGCTCAACGAGGAAAGTATACCCTAAGCGTTCTTCATCAACGAGCTGATACAGCTTCTTTGCCAACTGTCACCATTGTTGATATGAGAAAAGAGTTCGAAAAAGCTAAAGGGATTACCCATTTTTCTGATCTCTTATTGACTAAAATAAAAAGGCGCCAAGAGAGAGGAGAGCAAACGATCCTCTTTCTTAATCGGAGAGGTTATCATACGATCCTACGCTGTCCTGGATGTTTACAAACTATCAAATGTGCCCACTGTGATATCCCTTTGACATTTCATTTAGGGGATAATTGCCTAGCTTGTCACTTATGTGGATATCAGCTCACCCCCCCTCCTTCAGAGTGTGCCCAATGCCGAGGCGCTAAACCATTAAAATTTCGTGGTGTAGGGACAGAACAAATTGAAAAAATACTACATAATATTTTTCCTGGCATTCGTACTTTGCGTATCGATGCAGATACCACTCGACACAAAGGGAGTCATCAAAAATTGTTGCGTGATTTTGGGACAGGCAAAGCTGATGTCCTCATTGGCACGCAAATGATTGCCAAAGGGCTCCATTTTCCAGAAGTGACACTCGTAGGCGTTCTTAATAGCGATGCGAGCTTAAATATCCCTGATTTCCGAGCTTCTGAAATTGTCTTTCAATTGATTACACAAGTAGCAGGTCGTTCAGGCCGTGGTGTAACACCAGGAGAGGTTATTATTCAGACATCACTGCCTGATAATTCCACAATCCAACATGCAGCAAAGCAAGATTATTTAGGTTTTTATCAAGAAGAAATCGCTATTAGAGAGTTATTTCTTTATCCACCTTTTATGCACATGGCAAAGCTAATTTTTTCTGGAATACATTCTCAAAAAACATTAGAAGCAGCTCAGCAAATGAGAGATTCCCTAATTACCCATCTTCCTCCTTACTTTGAAATTCATTCTGTTGTCCCATGCGGCTATGCTAAGGTCAAAGATAAATATCGTTATCAGTTTCTTTTACGTGCCCCTCATCTATCTCCTTTGCATCCGGCTTTAAGCACTATTCAAGAAAAGTATACACTACCTAGACAAGTTAAGATGTTTGTCGATGTTAATCCTTCTTCAACTTTCTTTTAGAAGATGAATAGACCTCTTTCGAAATTTGCTTTGTTTGAAAAAATGAATTGTTTTTGAGCAGATTGATTGCCAAATTTTGAAAGCATATGTGCACATATGGTTAAAAAATTTGGCAATCAAGATGCCGAAAAGAATCATTTTAGCAAACAAATGAAATTTCGAAAGAGGTCTAATTACATTTTAAAATTTGTTCCCAAATAAGTACGTCGTGCTGTTTCATTATAAATGAGATCTTCAACAGATCCCTCTAAGGCAACTTTACCATCTTGTATAAGATAGCTTTTATGGACAACAGAAAAGATTTCACGTGCATTGTGATCGGTAATAAGAATGCTAATCCCTTTTTCCGCTAATAGGCTAATTAAGTGCTTAACATCTTGAACAGAAATAGGATCAATATTAGCAAAAGGCTCATCTAGCATCAGGAGTGATGGATTAGTAATTAAAGCCCGTGTGATCTCCACTCGACGACGCTCTCCACCAGATAGAGCTATTGCTTTCTTCTTAGCTAAATGTTCGAGATGCAGTTCCCCTAACAACTCCTTTAAACGATTTTTTTGCTCTTGCTTGGATAAAGGAAGGTTTTCTAGAATACATAGGATATTATCTTCAACTGTCAAATAACGAAAAACAGAGGGTTCTTGAGCTAAATAGCCCATTCCCATCCGAGCTCGTTGATGCATGGGAGCTTGTGTCACATCTACATTTTGGAAAACGACATGACCCTCATCTGGGCGAATGAGACCTACTGTCATATAGAAGGCTGTCGTCTTGCCTGCACCATTTGGGCCTAATAACCCGACAATTTCTCCTCGATGAACTTTAAAAGAAAGACCATTGACAACGCGCCTTCCTCCGTAACTTTTAACAAGATTTTGGACATCTAAACAAAGAGAAGAAAATTTTTTTGATGACATGGATAGAACCTTATTCTTCCAAATGTAAACGTTGTTTCAGTTGATTAAATTCGTGCTCAATAAAAGTAAAACGAACATCCCCAATCCCTTGAATAGATTCTTTATGTGATTTTTCATCACGATGAATTCTCAGGGATGAGGCACTCATCTGCATGTGATTTCCTTTATCAAACAATAAGACACGATTCCCTCCCTGTCCAGATAGTACCATCTCTTTTTTTCCAGATAAGTAATCCACTTGATCAGCTAAAGCATATTGTAAAACAGAGCTTGATTCTTGTAGATGTCCATCAAAACGATTGAAAAGACGGACATGTCCTTGCATTGATAATAAGACCGTAGCTAAAGAACGACCATTCAGATTTTCATAATTCAACCAAACTTGATCAGCATAAATATCCCCTGCCACATCTTCAAAATAAACTTGTTTATCTGCAAGAACCTGTCCTTGCTCATCGAAAGGACTTTGCATGAAGATCTGAGAATTCTTGTGATCGACAATTAAAGGGCCATGGCAAGTCATTTTATGTAAAAGCCTATTTTTCTCGTCAAGGCAAGTGAGCTTTGTCTCTTCTGGTGCTACAATCATACTTGTTTCTCTCTTACCATCCATCAGAGATTGATAAATTTGGATCTCTTTATCCGTTTCTAAATATCCCCATTCTTCTTGTTGTAGTCTAACCTGCTTTTGTAGTAGAAGGACTTGATCAATATCATTCCAAATCAAATTCTCAGAAGAAAAATGCAGAGGCAGCTGTTTCTTCTTGTCCCTATTTGCATAAAGCGTTCCTTGAACATGATAAAGCATTAAGCGTCGTGTTGTCAGATCAACTGTGACAGTATCAGCCTGTAGCTGATCTCCATTTTCATTAATCACTCGACAAGGTCGATGGTCTGAATACAAAGAAAGGATCTCTGTTGACGTATTGGGAGAGGAGGAAGGCAAACGTTGATAAAGCGCACGATCAGCTAAAATAAGATATTCCTGATTATAATGAGCTGTTACATGGTGATCAGCCTGTATTTGATGAATACTGGCGAAATGAGATTGTTTTTCAGAATCGTATTGGCGAGTTAATTCTACTTGCATCTGACCACTCTTTAAAATTAAAAGAGGTTTCTCTAAATTTTTGCTCTTCTTTCCACTTGTATACACTACCTCAAGTTGCTTTTGATTGCCTAAAAAAACACCTTTAAGACAAGCATAATCAATCTCTGCCTCCTGGCAATAGAGTTGTCCACTCTCTTTAGAGTCAATGACAATATCCTCTTTCATTTTTAAAAATGAAAATCTCTTATTTTTATCTTTTTCTGATGAAGGAATAACAGCTAATTGATGAGCAGAAATGATTCCTAATTCATGTTGAATTACAACATCTCCCTTTAATACAATCTCTTTTCCATCATATTCAGCCTCCCCAGATTGAATAATCATAGGCTCCTCTTCTTCCTGAATAGAGTCAACTCCAAAAATGAAAGAGGATAAACCTAGAAAGAGAAAGAGGATTTGTCGTAATTTCATAAAGATTGACCTAAATTTTGAATTGTTCCTTGAAAGCCCTGCACTTTGAACTGCTTATCATGATTCGACAAGGATAACTTCACTTGTTGTGCTACTCCTTGTATAATCGGCTTTAAATCCTGATAGGAGCTTAAGAATTGATGGCCCGGAGCTAAGTAACGGGATAAATAGACTTGTTCTCCAATAAACTCCTCCGTTCGATAATGGTAGCTAGCTGTTTCAGCCTTCATATAGCGAATATATTGTTTAGGCTCCTGTTCACCATCCACTTTCAAATAGAAAAGTTCTTCTTGCATCAAGCACTGGATATCTTTAAAATGTTCTATCATTTCCATTTTATCTCCTTGCTGATCAAAAATCAGCTCTGAGCTAGTACTCTGAATACGCAACTGCAAGCGATTTCCCTCTTCTATAAATAAGAGGTGCTTATTAACATTGAAACGTTGCTGCTGGGCTTGGTAGCAAGATGCTGTATTGATCTTGTCTCCATCTGTCTGTTTCATGAGTTTCTGGTAAGTTTCTTGATCTTGAATTGAGACTCGCTGAAAAAACCAGATGGAAAAACCTGTTATTAGACACCATAATAAGATGCAGGAGGAAAGGAATACAGAGTGGTTGCGAGACTTTTCTTTTGGCATGATTAGCTTTTCTTCCAGAGTCATCAGGAAGTAATGAATTCTCTCTTCTTTAAATTTTGCATAAGTTCATATAATTGTTTTAGTCTAGGCAACAAATCATCTAAGTCTTTAAAGTCTAAAATCGATGAGGCATCACTTTTGGCTTTAGAAGGGTCAGGATGGGATTCTAAGAATAAACAATTAGCTCCTGCAGCTAAAGCGGCTTGAGCTAACATGGGAATAAACTCGCGATCTCCGCCCGACATATCACCTAACCCCCCTGGTTTTTGTACAGCGTGAGTGGCATCATAGCAAACTGGATATCCCAAACGTTGCATAATGGGAATACTGCGCATATCGGTCACCAAATTATTATAACCAAAAGTTGTTCCCCGTTCGACTAAAATGATTTTTTTATTTCCTGTTGCCGTAATTTTATTAATGACATTTTCCATTTCCCAAGGGGCAAGAAATTGACCCTTTTTGACGCTAACTACAGCTCCTGTTTGAGCTGCCGCTACTATGAGATCTGTTTGACGACAGAGAAAAGCGGGGATTTGAACCACATCGCAGACCTGCCCCACTTCTATTGCTTCCTCTGGAGAGTGCACATCTGTCACGACAGGCAAATTCAGTTCTCTTTTCACTCGTTCTAAAATGTGTAATCCCAACTTCAAACCCGGTCCACGAAAAGAGGAATAAGAGGAACGATTGGCTTTATCATAACTAGATTTAAAAATGAGAGTCACTTGATGCTTATCAAATATCTTCTTCAAAACTGTCGCACATTCTAAACAATGTTTCTCACTCTCAATCACACACGGACCAGACATGACCACTAAAGGCTCACAATCGCCGATCAGAAAGTCTTTAACTAAAACTTTGAACATGTTGCTTCCTCCCATGAATGAAAGCTAAAAGCTTAATCGAGAGAGGCGTTTTTCTCCAATAAAGAAACAGTTTGATTAGAATCTTGAGTAAGTATTTGAATTAAATCTTTTAAGATAAAGCGCTGAGACATTTGATCTGAGAAAATCTCAATTTCTGAAATTAAATCAAAAAGAGGAACTAAAACGAAAAGACGTTTCATCCAAGCAGGATGGGGAATCTGCAATTCTTGATCGCAATAACAGGAAGAACCATAAAATAGGATATCAATATCAATGGGTCGAGGAGCATCTTTAGGTTTAGGCACTTTCCCTAGGGAAATCTCGATCTCTTGCATTTTTCTTAGAAGCCTTTTAGGATCCAGCGAGGTGATAAAACAGCAAGCAGTATTAATAAATGGGTCAAGATGACTATTTCCTACAGGAGATGTTCGATAAAATCGAGAAATCTTCAATTGTTCTATTTCTTCAATCTGACTAATTTTATATAAACAAGCATTTAAAATCGGAAAGGGATCACCAACATTACCCCCTAATCCTAAATAAACTACTGTCCTATACATATACTCATCCCAGTTGAAAGCTGCTATTTCGGCTGCGTCAAAGCCTCGGGCTTCAACGATCAAAGATGAACCCATATGCCTATATGGGTTCATCTTTGATCGTTGAATCGCGAGAGCTTTCACGTTGCCCAAATTGCAGCTTTCAACTGGGATGAGTATATACTCATCCCAGTTCAAAGTGAGAATTTGGGCAATGCAAAAGCTCTCGCGATTCAACGATAAAAAATTGGTTCATATACTCATCTGAACCAATTTTTGATCGTTGAAGCCCGAGGCTTTGGCACAGCCGAAACTTCTCACTTTGAACTGGGATGGGTATAGACAATCTTTACAGATATGCTGATTTTATTTTACTTGAAAAATAAGATATCGTGTTATTATTATACTAGATTCGATTAAGAAAAACTATAAATTATTTTTTCTCTCCAATTTCTTATGGACTGATAGCTCAGTGGATAGAGCACCCGCCTTCTAAGCGGGTGGTCGTAGGTTCGAGTCCTACTCAGTCCGTTTTAGTTCAATTCGGTTCTATTATGGATAAATTATCAAAAAAGTTTTCGGTTTTGTCAGATCCTTCTTCTAAGGATTTAGAGCTGGTTCAAGAAGAGAATAAGCTTTTGAGCGAGCATGTTTTTGCTCCTGAATATTTCTCTAACCTCGATCTAGTTATCAATTCCTTTCAAGAAGAATCTTTTTTGGCTTTAAGTCTGCGCAAACGCTTTAAGAAAATTAATCAAACCTTATGTCGGTTGATTCAAGATGCCCCGCCTCAATCCTTTTTATTAACAGCAGTCTTAGATTATCTAGAACGAATCAATCGAGAAAAACTCCTCACTGAACCCTTCAACTTTGCTAGTTTTGAATTTTGGCTTAATCATTTTTCAGAGCTTTCTGATAAAGAGAACTATCAGATACGAGCTAAAATTGCAGGAAAATTTATCCCTCGCGATACCTATCAAGTCTTTTTCCCGATTGGAATGGATCGTTATTTTACAGGGACTCATTTTATCACTGCCCATCTATCTCCCGATGTAGATACAATGATAGCCTCATTTTGGGGCTGGTTAGATGCGTTTGCCGCTCGTGTAGGGACAGGTCTTCATTTATGGTGTCTGCCAGGAGGCCATCCAGACTCACCCGTATTTGCTATTTTCAGGGACGTTTTTGGAAAAAATAGTCTTAGTTATTTAGCTCGTACTGCTCAAACACTAACTTTAACAGCCATGGACTTAGTGACACAGCACAAGCTAACAAAAGAATTAGGCTACACCTTAACAAGTGCGATTGATCATGGCTTAAATGAAAAAGCTGTCATTTTAATTAACGAACAGGGGCATTATCTGGGAGATTGGAGGAGTTCTGATGTAGAACTTGTTCGGCAGATTATTATTCTCTTTAAATCTTGCTTGCGATGGTTTGAGAATAACCTCCATACAAAGCTCATCTCTTTATTTACTAAAAAAGATTTGTCTATCGAAAACCTACCTGCTTTTAATGCTTCAGTTTTCGATATCAAAATTAAAGATTGTGAGCCAGCTCTAGATTTTAATGAAAGACAGAAGAGTCACTTAAATGACTTTTTTTACAAAGTTTTAAAGATTGAAAATGGACTCGAGGGGACTTTTGGAGATTTAAATCATGCCTTAGATAAACTATCTGTTCCAGAAATGCTTCGATTCCAACAGGAAGTTGAGACCCTTCCTGATAGTTATATTTTTGACATAGAAGGAAAGCTGCTAGAAGATCGGCCAAGGATCTTCTATCGTTTAGATAAGCTGATTAATAATCTAGATGAAGCGATCCAGCAAGTACGTAATTATGTTGAACGCCTTGATATCGTCTTGGATATTAAATATAAAGTATTAGGCTTTCCTTTACTCTACATTAGTTTACGAAGTGATGTAGATGAAATACGCTATAAAATGCAAAATTATGATTTCCTAACCGTCGTTATTCAAGAGCGAGAAGGTTCTTTATTTCCTGTTGGAATTGTGCGGGCTGAGGATTTACGCAAGCAAAGTTTAGGGACAGTGACATTTCGTGATTTCTGTAACCAAGAAGAGGTCAAAATGGCTTCTTATCTGGAAATCATTAGTGTTGTGGATCATCATAAAAGCTCTTTAAAGACATTATCAGTGCCTTCAGCTTTAATGGGGGACGTCCAATCTTGCAATGTTCTCATTGCAGAGCAAGCTTTTCGCATTAACGATCAATATAGCTTAGGAGGGATGACTCCTCAAGAAATTGAAAAACAGATTGAAGAGGTCAGCCATACTTCCCCTTCTCCTAAGCAGACTCGCATTCTACAGAGACTTCTTCAACGCCGCATGGCTATTCAAAAATCACATGAATTTTATATTCATCCTCAACGAGAATTTAATGAATATTTATTTTTCTTACATGCTATTTTAGATGACACAGATCTCTTAACAAAAGTCTCAAACCGAGATATCGAGTGCGTCATGCAACTTCTTAATCGATTAAAGTCTTTATTTTTAAGTCACGAGACAGAAATTGTCAATTTTGACGATATTCTAAGGGATAAGGATTTTGCTAAAACAGCAGCACATCGTATCCTGCAACAGCCTGACATGTATTCTTTATATAAAAAAATTTATGACTTTAAAGAACTAGAGGTCGAGACCAATCTAAAATTATGCTTACAAGGATATCCTTCTCCTATTTTCCTTGATACGAAAGAGCAAAATGGTTGTGCGCGTGTTGGCCAGACAAAAATGTTTGCCTCTAATTTTTCTTATTTTCTTCAGTATGCTGATAAAATTAGAAAAATTTGGTTAGATCAAGCACAAGAAGTTTATCAGGATCGCCCAGAGATTGATTTGCATATCCACATGATTAGTACTATAGCTAGTGCAGAAGAGGTCTATACCAAACGAGTTGGAAACTATTCTCACCGAGATGAACTCTGGTTCTGGATTCCTCCTACTCAACAAGCTTATGATCACTTAGCCACTTTTTTAGCAGGCTTCCAATATGCGGTTAGAGAGATAAAAGATCAGATGATTCTAGAATTTTTGGGATCTAATTCAGAAGATTATGTGAAGGTTTTCTCCCAAAACTTCTCTTCCATTTCCACAATCATCATTGAACATGCTGAGAAAGAGCCACTGCCTATCGCTATTTTACGCTTTAAAGCAGGAGCCCTTAACTCTCGTAAGTCCATGATCACCCCATATATTCCTCGCTTAATCTCTTAAGAGGTAAAGACGCAATAGCCAGTGAGTATTAGTCTATTACGTCTTTAGCCTCTTATAAAATTTATTCAGGCCTAATGGAGTTTTCTTCCAAAATCTCTAAATTGACACGGATACCATTACGACTGGCTACTGACATTAGAAGGGTTCGGATAGCATTGATGGTTTTACCTTTTTTGCCAATAATCTTTCCAATATCGGATTTTTCAACAGATAGCTCGATAATGAGCGTTTGCGTACCGCCAATTTCATTGATTTTCACCTTATCAGGGTGATCCACTAAATTTTTAACTATGTATGCTACAAATTCTTTCATAACTCCTCATTGCAAATGAAACATTGATAAACTTCGACGTTCGTATGCGCAATAAGCTAGAGTGCCTATTTAAAATCGACAATACTGATCAAGCTATAATTTATCTAGAAAAAATATCAGAGAAATTCCTTGCATTAGAATGTCCTCTTGGGATCAACAATGAAAGTGACGGGTCCATCATTAACCAAAGAGACTTGCATAATAGCTCCAAATTGCCCTGTCTGTACCTCTACTTGTTGTCTAAGCTGCTCAATAAATTGATGATAAAGAGGCAAAGCCATTGCAGGCGTCGCCGCTTGAATAAAATCTGGCCGTCGCCCTGTTAGGCAATTGCCATATAAAGTAAATTGGCTGATAAGCAGGATTTGTCCTTTGATATCCTTAATAGATAGATTCATTTTTCCTTCTTTATCACCAAAAATACGCAGGTTTACAAGCTTATTGATAAACCAAGGAATCACCTCTGGCTTATCAGCTTTGTGAATACCTAATAAGACGACTAAACCTTTCTGAATTGCTCCCAAAACCTGATTTTGAATAGTTACTTTAGCCTCCGAAACACGCTGTATAACTAACCGCATTCTCCTCCTACTCATCACAGTTGAATCTTGCAGTTTTTACGAATCTTGTTTAGCATTTGTATCATATCGTCAGGGGGTGTTGCCTTAAATTCTAGCTCTTTACCAGTTACAGGATGAACAAAACGCAATATTGCAGCATGTAGAAGTTGATGAGTCACTCCATAATACTTGTTAGCCTGGGCTTGCCCATATAAGGCATCTCCTAAAACAGGAGTACCTCTATATTTAAGATGCACACGGATCTGATGCGTACGCCCTGTTGCAATGACGACCTTGACAATACTAAGCTTACCATTATACCCTAAAGTTGTGTAAAAAGTTAAAGCTTTTCTACCATCAAGAACAACAGCCATTTGCTTTCGGTAAAATGGATGACGGCCAATAGGAGCATCAATCTGTCCTTCACCAGGATTACCTAAACAGATTGCTAGATATTCCTTATACATTTGTCGCGAAGCAAAAAGCTCAACTAATTTTTGTTGGATCCAAGCTGTTTTGGCAGCCACCAAGACACCAGAAGTCTCTTTATCTAAACGGTGTACAATACCAGGTCGCCATCCATTCTGAGAGAGGGGAAGATGTTGACAGTGATAAAGAAGAGCATTGACAAATGTGCCAGACCAATGGCCAGGCGCTGGATACACAACCATTCCAACTGGCTTGTTAATGGCTAAAATATGTTCATCTTCATACAGAATATCCAAAGGAATATTTTCGGGGATTAAGCAAATTTCAGGCGTTGCAATGAATTCGATTTCTACTTCATCGCCCACTTTAGGCTTTATCCCTTTCTTAATGGGTATTCCATTTAATAAAACTAGATGCTCGTTGATTAAATACTGAAAATAAGTACGTGAATAGACAGGACTGAAATGCCTTGCTAAGATTTTATCCAGGCGCTCCCCAGTCTCTTCCTCTGTGATAACTAAAATATCGCTCTCGTCTTTAGGCATTATCTAACAGTTAGTAGAATTAAAGGATGATCTTCATAAGGATAATCAGCAATGAGGCGGCGCAGCAAACTATAAATATGAGCTTGAACAAGCTCAAGAGTAGAAAATTCAACAACAGATCCTAGATATTTTCCTAAATATCCCTGGCCTTCATGGTCTAACTTATGCAAATAATGGGGATGAATAAAAGTTGAGCGAAGCTCAGGAGAAATTTGAGCGAGCCCTGCTAAATAAGTATCAAATAAAGCAAATCCAAAAAATAACTGGTAATCAAAAATCATCAATGGATCTGCTTTTATCATCTAAGCCCTTTCTATCTCTTTCCGCCTCTTTTTCATTTTAGCTTGATGTCTTTTCTGTTCGCTTACAATATTCTGAAAACAATTCATTGCCATCCCATCATTAAATTGCTTCCACTCTTCCTCAGTCATATCGCCGATTTTCCTGTTGATAGGGGGAAGGTCTGCTTTAGGATCCTTTTCAGGCGGAGAATCATCTATTATAGGAGGAAGATCTCCTGTAGGCTCTTCTTCAGGTTCAGCCCGGATTCTTAGATGGTTAGAAGGAGTCGTTTGATGAACTTTAGATAGGTCTGTTGTTTCCTTTTTCATAAAACTATCGAAGTTCTTCTCAGGGGGAACTGACCTATTAAGGCTTTTCTGGGGTACAGAAGAAATGTCCCCGGAAGACTCTCCAGGATTAGAAGAAATGGAATAAATATCTGGCATAATCACCTCTTATAAGATTATTATTACATAATAAACAATATCATTATTTATATAATAGCATAACAATCAATAAGTCACAATTTATTATTTAACGTGAGTTCAAGGAGTAGACTTCTTGTGATACCCCTCTTGGAATTCATTAACGAGCATTTCTTTTAATCTCTCTTCTAATACCTCTCGAATCACTACAAAAGAGTATCCTTTGCGCATAAAAGCGAGCTGAATTTTTTGTCTTTCCTGAGGCTGTGTGAGATCTTTAGAACGGTAGCGGGTTTGTAAGAGATTTTTAATAGATTTTTTCTCTATTTCTGGATCTTGCCATTGCTCCCTGATGTCTTGAAGTATTTCCATTGGAAGTCCCTTAGCCTGGAGCTTGGCTATCAAGGCACGTTGGCTATGGCGCTTCAAGTGACTCTGCATAAAGCTCTCTAGCCAGATTTGATCATTGAGGTATCCCCAAGCTGTGCATTCTTCTATCACTTTTTGAATCGTTGAAGGCTGGACCAATCTTTCTAAGATCAATTTTTTAAGCTGGTAAGAATGATAACTCTGAGAAGAGAGGCGTCTGAGCGCATACTGCTTGGTTAATTGATACTCGAGGATGTTAAATAATTCTTGCCATTCAGATAAAGAGGATATTTCTCTAGGAAGTTTAGGGCGCTTTCCAAAAATAGCGATATGGATCTCCCTCCAAGAGTCATCGTCTATTAAAATGATTAAAATCTCCTTTCTTCCCTCTTTTGGAATGTAGCTAATTTTCAAGCGGTATCTCCTCCGCTAACTGGAATGATTTTCTTAATTTCCCGATTTGCCATTTTAATTCCTTTTGCCGAGACCCCTTTAACTAAGATAGTTTCCAATTGAAATCGTACCTTCGTTATTTTTTGTTTGATCTTAGGAATAAATTGCAACTCAAGAGTATTAAATGGCTTAGTTGAAATAAACTCAAGGTTCATCCCTTCTTCTAGATAGCGATAAGATTTATCTAAAATGAACTTATCCACAATAAAGCGTTTGGCATAACAATAATGGGTTTGAGGATCTCGATAGGCAACATTAATAATTGTTTTTTTATCTGCTACACCTAAATAGACGACCTTATTGCCTTATGATGCATATATTGTTTTTCAGGAATATTTATAACAGTATAAGAGCCATCCTTAAACATGGGCAAGAATTTATCAAAATTTGTGCATTCGATAATATGCGTTGCTTACAATTTTCGTCCCAATAAAGCCAGCTGCTGGATCAAAGCCCACTTTCACTTGTCGTGTTTCAATGGCTCGCATATCAACATGTTGAATAGATTGGATTTCCGTTCGCCGTGGAAAATCCTTTCCATACTTTTTGATCAAGCCTTGTAAGTAGCGAATCGCTACTTTTTTGATATTTTTTAACTCTTTTTCAACATGAGATAAGCTGTTTATGATAGGAAGCAATTTCCTCTTGATTCTTGCTTATATCAAAACGCGAAATACGCCGAATGGGAATACTCTAATAAACGTTCCCGATCCTCTGTAGTTGGCTCACGCATAAGTTGAGAATGAAAAGGGATTAGGCTTTCTGCAATTATTTGATGGATCTTTTCATAAGTATCTAAATTTTCAATTAACTTATAGAGACGATTTTCAATAAAAATTTGTTCTAGAGCTTTTTTCAAAGATCTTTTTCTTCAAGCGTTCTCTTCAATTTCCAACTCTTTGCGTAAATACTCTTGAAGTTTTTCAGTATGGAGTTGCAAAATTTCATCGACATCTGTTTCCCAGGGCAAATTATCTTTAATCACAACAATTTGAGAATTAAGGGAAACTTCACATTCTGTATAAGCATAAAGAGCATCTAATAAATCTTGAGCATATTGACCGCGGGGCAATTTAATTTCAATTTCGACTTTATCTGCAGTATAATCATTAATAGCATCAATTTTAATTTTTCCTCTTTTAGCTGCTTCATCAATGGAACGAATGAAAGATTCGGTGGTGGTTCCATAGCAAATTTCTGTAATGACAAGCGTTTTTGGATCGCGAATTTCAATTTTTGCCCGCAATTTGACTTTACCTCTTCCCTTGATCATATTCAGAGGCATCCATAATGCCGCCTGTTGGGAAATCAGGCAAGAATTGTAAAGGGCTTTCCTTCTAAAATAGCAATTTCTGCTTCTAATAATTCAACAAAATTATGAGGAAAAATATGGGTGGACATTCCGACTGCAATCCCATCAGCTCCTTGCAATAAGAAGAACAGGAATTTTAGCAGGTAAGCAAACAGGCTCTTGATGGCGTCCATCATAAGAAGGGAAGCGTGTCTGTTAAATCAGGATTAAAAAGAGTTTCTTTAGCAATGGCGAAAGCCGCGTTTCAATATAACGAGCAGCTGCTGCTGGATCACCTGTAAAAATATTACCAAAATTTCCTTGTTGATCAAGCAAATAGCCTTTATTGGCCATATTGACTAAGGCTTCCGTAATAGGAGCATCGCCATGAGGATGAAGGCCATAGTTTGACCGGCCACATTTGCCACTTTATGCAATTTTCCATCATGCATTAACCATAAGAGTATATAAAATACGTCTTTGAACAGGCTTTAAACCATCAATAACATTGGGAATGGCACGATCTAAAATGACATAAGAGGCATACTTCAAATAATGATGCTGCATTAGTTGTTTAATATCTTCTTCATAGTCACATCCTTAATTACTGCTAAAGCACTAGTGCTCTCTTCTTCATTAATCAAATTATCCATGATAAATTGCTTGCGTTCAGGAGTATTTTTACCCATATAAAATTCAAGAGTCGATTTAATATCTGAAAAAGTATTGACGGTCACAGGAATAAGACGAATATCTTTTCCAATAAATTGTTTAAATTCTTCAGGAGAGATCTCTCCAAGTCCTTTAAACCGGGTGATTTCCACTCCCTTTTTTAAGCTGTGTCATAGCTTGATCGCGTTCTTCTTCATTGAATAGCAATAAATGGTTTTTTCTTTATTGCGCACTTTAAATAGAGGGGTTTCTAAAATAAAGAGATGTCCATTTAAGACAAGCCCTTCAAAATAGGTTAAAAAAAATGTAATCAGCAAATTGCGAATATGCATGCCATCGACATCGGCATCTGTTGCTAAAATGACTTTATTATAGCGTAATTGCGAGAGATCATCTTCGATATTCAAAGCACTCATCAAGTTAAACATTTCTTCATTTTTATACAGTTGATCCATCTTCATCCCAAAGACATTTAAAGGCTTTCCACGCAAAGAAAAGACAGCTTGTGTTAATGGATCTGCGTGAAGAGACGATCGAGGCACTTGCAGAATCTCCTTCTGTCAAAAAAATCATCGTCTGATCGCCATATTGAGATTGATCTTGATAATGGTATTTAGCAATCGCGAAATTTAGGAATTTTAAATGAAATTTTCTTTTGTTTTTCTTTTGCTTCTTTTTTAACAGCTGCTAATTCTCGCCTTAATTTTTCATTAAAGACAATGCGCTCAATAAGCCATTAGCTGTTTCGGGATTTTGATGAAGAAGATTAATCACAGCATCTTTGACCTCTTGAACAATCGGCCCTCTTAATTCTGTGTTGCCTAACTTATTTTTTGTTTGAGATTCAAAAATAGGATCTTTAACACGCACTAGAATGAGTCCCTACAATTCCTTCTCTAACATCAACCCTTGGAAATTTTTCTTGGCAAATTCATTGACCCCTTTAAGAATGCCCTCACGAAAGGCAGATAAATGGGTTCCTCCATCAGCCGTATATTGTCCATTGACAAAAGAAAAATAGCTTTCTCCATAACTTTGAGTATGCAAAAAAGCAAACTCAAGTTGCTTGTTACAATAATGTAAAGGTTCATAAAGACGATCCTCAGTCACTTCCGCATTTAATAAATCTAAAAGTCCATGCTCAGATTGAATTGTCTCTCCATTAAACTCTAAAATCAAACCAGTAGTTCAAATAAGCATAATGCCAAATGCGTTTGAGAATATATTCATGCTGAAAACGGTATTTTTTAAAGATTTCAGGATCAGGAATAAATTCTACATAGGTTCCATTTGGATCTATCGTCGTTCCCTTCCTTTCGCCTTTAAAAATTCCTTGGCTAAAGTAGGCTTCAAAAAATTTTCCATCCCGATGGCTGCGCACTAAAAAATGGTTGGAAAGAGCATTAACAGCTTTAGTTCCAACTCCATTAAGACCTACAGAAAATTGAAAGACATCATCATTATATTTAGCGCCTGTGTTGATTTGACTAACACATTCAATGACTTTACCAAGAGGAATTCCCCTTCCAAAATCACGAAACAGAAACACATCCTGTCGCCTCATTCACTTGAATAATAATTTTCTTTCCCTGCTTCATAATGAATTCATCCACACTATTATCAATCACTTCCTTAAGCATGATATAAATGCCATCATCAGGATTTGATCCATCTCCTAAACGACCAATATACATGCCTGAACGCAAGCGGATATGCGTTAAAGCATCTAATGTTTTAACTGTGCTTTCGTCGTATTGTTTAGCCATGGTATCTAAATAGTGTAAAATTTTAAAACAGAAGAAGTATATACTCCTTCCAGTTGAATTTGCAACTTTTCTATTTTTCTCATCACAAAGAAGGTAATTGGTAAGAAAGAAAGCAGATGGATTTAAGATTCAAAAAGGCAAAGCTAACTTAACGTGAGTTTGAGGTGTAAAACACTTAAATTCAAAAAGATCTGGGCTTAAATCAGAAGGTTTTATTTTAAATAAAAATAAACGCTATTTCCCAGAATAAAAATTATTTAGATAAGCAATAAATATTTTAATTCAAGAGGTTTATACAATAAACTCACGTTAACTTATCTAAGTCTATTGACTTAAGCTGTGAGGTAACTTAAACAAGTGAATTTATTATACAGAAAAGAGATAAAAATCGTAAAGGTAATTCATAGTTCAGAAAAATTCTCATTTTGAACTGGGATGAGTATATACTCATTCCAGTTGAAAGCTGGAAATTTGGGCAACGCGAAAGCTCTCGCGATTCAACGATCAAAGATGAGCCTATATGGAGTTATATAGGCTCATCTTTGATCGTTGAAGCCCGAGGCTTTGGCGCAGCCGAAATTCCAGCTTTTAACTGGAATGAGTATATATACTCCTTCCAGCTTTCAATTGGAAGGAATATAGGTTAAATGAGTAAATGTCTACAATTTTTAACTTTAATTTAGGCAGAGGACACCTATGAATCCAGAATCTGTATTTAAAGATCAAACAATCTTGATCACAGGAGGAACAGGTAGTTTTGGTCAAGCCTTCGTCAGACGTCTTTTAACTGAAAACACATGTCATAAAGTGATTATTTTTAGTCGTGATGAATGGAAGCAATGGGAGATGCGGCGTAGTGATCCTATTTTTGATCACCCTAAAATTCGCTATTTCTTAGGAGATGTACGAGATTTCCAGCGCCTGATTAGAGCCTTCAATGAAGTAACCATAATTGTCCATGCAGCAGCTTTAAAGCAAGTACCTGCAGCCGAATATAACCCTTCTGAGTTTATTCAAACTAATATTAACGGAACTATGAATGTCATTGATGCAGCTATTCATTGTGGTGTTGAAAAAGTCATCGAGCTTTCTACTGATAAGGCTGTTAATCCTGTCAACTTGTATGGAGCTACAAAGCTTTGTTCGGATAAATTATTTGTAGCAGGCCGTGTATACGTAGGGACACAAAGACATCCTTTTTTTTCTGTTGCGCGTTATGGAAATGTAGCTGCCACTCGCGGCAGCATTATTCCTTTTTGGCAAAAACTCATCGCTCAAGGAATTAAAGCCATTCCCATCACAGATGAACGAATGACCCGTTTTTGGATTAACTTAGACCAAGCAGTTGAATTTGTTTGTAACTGCTTTAGTTTAATGAAAGGGGGAGAGATTTTTGTTCCTAAAATCCCTAGTGTAAGAATTGTAGACTTAGCAGAGGCATTAGCCCCCCACTTACCTAAAGAGATTTGCGGCATACGACCGGGTGAGAAACTTCATGAACTTCTTATTAATGTTGAAGAAGCTCGACATACTGTAGAATTTGATCGCTATTATGTCATTTTGCCTGAGGTGGCCAGTGATGAGCCTCTATATGAAAAACCCTTACTTTGTCGAATAGAGGGTGTTCCGGTTCCCACTGATTTTATTTATGCCTCTCAAACAAACTCGGAATGGTTAAGTGTAGAAGATATTCGTCAATTCCTATATCATACTTAAAATTCTCGCTTTTTAGAAGTCTATAGAAAGTTATTGCTCCGTAAGATTTTTTAATTTCTTTACCGATAACGCCAGAACATGTTATGTTGTTTATCCTAGGATAGTTCAACCGCATCAGATTTAAAATATGTGATTGTCTAAGGTTTCTCTTTCACGAGTATCTTAATTGATAAAACTCAAAAATAAAGGATTTTAAAAAAATTTATTGACTTTTGTGCAAATGCCATGATTAAATAGCTGCCAACCTTCTTCGTATATTAGAACCTGTTTGAACTATAAATAAAGAAATTGACTTCTATTTTTTATATAAAATTGCTTCTTTAAAAAAAATACACGATGGTGTTCTATGTCATGGGCAATTCGTCTTCTTGAATATTATTATAATCGCCCCTCCGATGCCCCCCCTCCACCTCCCCTTCTACCGAGCTCTACAGAAAAAGTCTTACAGAATCAAGAGTTTTTAGAGCATATTTTTTCTTTTTTATCACCTGCTACAGAAGATAATATCTCAATGAGGTTAGTTTGTAAAAAATGGTCTATTGCTGGCTCACCCTCTAAATTAAGGCTCTGTAATAAGATTGTAGAATTGCTTAAAGCAGACTCCACAAGAGGAACTTGTCCCCCGCTAAAGTGGTATTATGATAATTATCGAATTGTTTTTAGAAAATCCGCTTCTTGGAATTATTTTAAATATCGTTTTCATGAATTATCTCGAGGAGGGCAATATAAAGAATGGGCAAACAAATGGTGTAAAAATATTCAGTTAGTTTACAGTTATCATCAGCTGTTGTTACAAAGCTCAACCCTAACACAGATAAGAGTAACAAGAAAAATTTATTTATCTTTTATGAAATGGGTCGACAGAAAACTGATTCAAGACATGCTCCATTTAGATCAGGAGAAAATAAGCGAGATAAGGGAACAAGGAAATTTAGAAAAATATGTGAAAGAAGCAGAACGTATATTGAGGTCTACAAATAGCGTAGAGGAATGGAAAAAACAAACATTTGAAGAAGCTTACGTCATAATTAAAAATGATCACCGATGGGGGTCTGCTTACATAAATAAGCTAGATTTCATGATTGAATTTGAGATACTTCTAAATAAGATCAAAGCGCAAGCCGAAACAGAATTTAACACAGGTAATCTTGCTGAACCTTGCAAGAAGTTATTAAGCGATTTAATTGAGCAATGGGATCGATTAGTTGTATTTCTTGAGTGCCCCGAAGTTCCCTTAAGTTATAAGGATATATGCGTTGGAACCATTCTAGTAGATTCTCCTAGAAACAGTTTCACGTTCTCTGATTATATGCAAAATAGAAAGAGATCCGTCAAGGCCATTTTGTGCTGTGATGAAATAAAGCTATTTCAGAAAAAAATTTTTGTTACTGATTGGACTATTCCTAATTGTCCCAAACTTGCGGAGTGGGGGATGAGTTTTTCAGCTGAAATCGCCTTGAAAGAAGGGACAGCTTATGCTTATATTGCTTCTCCCTCCCCTACCCCTTCTAATTCATCCTCTCCAAAAACACTTCTTTCTTCTTCCCCTAGAGAAGATAGAACAAGCATAAATAGTACAAAAATAACACCAGAGCTTATTAAATATTCAAAAATATGTTCGAAATCTATTCAAACAGTCAATAAAGAATTAAACAATTTTCGGAGTGAATGTGAGCAAATAGCCAAGGAGAGGAAAGCTGCAATCCTTAAAAATATCTCGTCATCTGGTGGATTTATGGGATGGTTATTTAAATCTTCCTAATCATCTGAATTTGGGGTTTACAGCTAGGGCCGGAGCTAGCTGTTTTAAAGAAAAAATATTCAATAATAAAGAGCTCACTCCGAAAAGAAAGCCGAAGCTTCCAACTTGATAACAGAAGGACCATCCTTGTTGAAGGATATGCTTGGGGAAAAATATCATTTCTTTTTTAAAAAGATCGAGAAAAAAGAAATCTTGAATGAGGTATCTTAATGTCAATGTGCCCAAAAAAGCTAAAAGAGAGGCGAAGCTGATTTTTATAAGATGAGGTATGAGTGAGGAAGAGATGAGCGGTCCGTTTCTCCAATACAAAACCCATCCTAAAAGGAGTAAATTTATCCAGGAACTTATGCTAGTTGCCAATGCAACGCTCACGGCTCCAAATCCTAATCCTTTTATCATCCACATATTCAAAAAAAAATTCAAAATCATGGTTAAAAAGGAGGTGCAAGCTGGTAACCGGTAGTCATTTTGGGCATAACAAGCAGGAGCCAAAATGAGAATAAGAGTATTAGGCAGTAAACCTAAAGCATAAGCCCCTAAACAATGAGTCGTTCCTATAATCGAATGATTTGTAAAATCTCCTCTCCCATAGATTAAATTAATGCAGGTATCACCCACTGCTAAAAGAGCGCAAGTAAGAGGAATCATCAAACTTAGAGTTTGCTTCAGGGCATATTGCAAAAAATGTCTATAAGCTGACCAGTCCAGTGCTTTGATAGCTCTTGATAAAGGAGGAAGAATAGCTCCTGAAAGAGCAATACCAAAAAGAGCGAGAGGAATTTGCTCTAATCGAATGGCATACCAGAGAAGAGCAGGCCCTTCAGGGTCAGCGTAATGGGCGAAGACCGAATCCATAGCCGTATTGATTTGAAAAGCGGCAATGCCCAAAACACCTAAAAATAGTGGGCGACCGATTTTAATCATATCAGAGGAATAGAAACGGATGTCTTTCCAGATTGAAGGAAGATGGCACCTTAAAATCCTTAAAACCTGAGGAACAGTCATCCACCATTGGCAAAAACAAGCTAGAATAATCGTTAGAGCTAAGTATGACATCCTTTTTTGTGTAGATGTAGGAATTTGCTTAAGAATCAAGACAGCTAGAATCCAAATTCCATTAAAAGCAACTGGAGCTACACCAGAAATAAAGAATTTTCTTTCGCATTGCAAGAGAGAGGTATTGAGTCCATACAAACAAATAAATAATAAGCTAGGCAGCATTAGAATAGTTAAGAAAAGGATTTCTTGATGTTCTTTTTCAAGAGGCTGATAAATCAATAAAGTATTTAGTCCTAAACATCCCAAGATAATGAAACTTACTAAAAATAAAGTCAACGTGGCATACAGATCGCGAAAAAAGCCAAAGGCTTTTTCAGGACTTTGATAGCGCAAAGCCTCGAATTCAGGGATAAAAGCAGATTGCAGAGCCCCTTCTCCCAATAAACGTCTAAATAAATGGGCAAAGCGAAAAGCTAACATAAAAGAGGCAATAGATGGGTGGGTACCAAAAATATAAGCCATAGACATATCACGTAACATGCCTGAAATCCGGCTTAAGAGAGTGCCTGAAAAAAAATGTTTAGCCGATTGGTAAATAGTATGTATGGAGTCCTTCATATTTTATCTCTGCCTGATGCATTTCAGCATATTACCATTTAGATTTGTTCTTATCTTGTCAAGAACAGATTTTCTTGATAAAATTTATCTCACGATTGAAGCTACAACGGATGAATATGAGCTCTTCCAATAGACATCAAGATCTTTTAATTGGTGCACATACCTCTACAGCAGGTGGCATTCATAAAGCTTTATTAGAAGGAAAGGAAATTGGTGCTACCACAATTCAGCTTTTTACAAGTAACCAAAAACAGTGGAAAGGGCGTTCTCTAACGCCAGATATGATTGCTTTATGGAAGCAAACATTACAAGAAACGGGCTTAAGGCAGATCATGAGTCATGATAGCTACTTGATTAATCTAGGAGCCCCAAACCCTGAAAATTTAGAGAAAAGCCGGCGTGCTTTTCGAGAAGAAGTCGACCGTTGCATTCAGTTAGAAATTAGCTATCTCAATTTTCATCCAGGAGCCGCTCTGGATGGGGACCTTCAAGAGTGCTTGGATCGCATTGTAAAAAGCTTGCTTCTGGTCCAATCTTTTCTAGAGAAAGGATCGACTCGCCTACTCATTGAAACAACAGCAGGACAAGGATCATCTGTTGGACATCGCTTTGAGCATCTCGCTTATATCATCAATCAAGTCGAAGGAATAATTCCGATAGGAGTGTGCATTGATACCTGCCATATCTTTGCTGCTGGCTACGATATTAGAACACCAGCAGCTTGGGAGAAAACTTTGAAAGAGTTTGATCGAGTGATTGGCCTCTCTCATCTCTATGCCTTTCACTTAAATGATTCTTTAAAAGAATTAGGCTCTCAAGTGGATCGACATCAATCTCTAGGGGAAGGGAAAATTGGATGGACCTGTTTTGAACTTTTAATGACTGACGATCGGATTCGTCATTTGCCCAAATATTTAGAGACACCTTACGGTCCCGATGCCTGGGTAGGAGAGATCAAAAAGCTGAAAGCGTTGGCTTTGCAGAATCAATCATAAGGAGAATGAGTGATGCGTACAAAAATTAAAGAGATTAAATTTCCTCTTTCGGAGAATTCTTTAGTAGGTCAAGAGATAAACATCAAAGGATGGGTCCGCACAATTCGCATTCAGAAGACTTTTACTTTTATTGAAATAAATGATGGATCTACTTTATCCAATTTTCAAGTTGTTGTTGATTCCTCCCTTTCAGATTATAATGCCTTAATCAACCGCATTACCACAGGAGCTTCTTTATCAATCAAAGGAACGGTTATTAAAAGTCCGGGTGAGAAGCAAAATTTAGAAATGCATGCTAATGAAATCACTATTTTAGGAGAATGTGATCCCACTCACTATCCTTTGCAAAAAAAAAGACATACTTTTGAGTTTCTACGCACAATTGCCCATTTGCGCCCTCGGACTAATACGATCAGCGCTGTGATGCGTGTAAGAAATGCTTTAGCATTTGCAACTCACCGTTTCTTTCAAGAAAGGGGATTTTTATATGTGCAAACCCCTATTATTACAGGCTCTGATTGTGAAGGAGCTGGTAAGATGTTTCGCGTCACAACATTAGATCCAGGCCAAGCTCCTAAAATATCTCAAGGGGAAGTTGATTACACACAAGATTTCTTTAATAAGCAGGCGTATTTAACAGTCTCAGGGCAATTAAATGGAGAAAGTTATGCCTGTGCCCTCTCGGATATTTATACTTTTGGCCCTACTTTCCGTGCTGAGAATTCTAACACATCTCGCCATTTAGCAGAGTTTTGGATGATTGAGCCTGAAATGGCTTTTGCAGATCTCAATGATGATATGGACTGTGCAGAAGCTTATCTTAAATATGTTTTTAAGGATGTTTTAGAGAAATGTCCGGAAGATATGCAATTCTTTAATCAATTTATCTCCAAGGGGTTAATCCAGCGTTTAGAGCATGTTGTTAATACCCCTTTTGAACGTTGTACGTACACCTATGCAGTAGAAGTATTAGAAAAAGCTAATAAACCTTTCGAATATCCTGTCAAGTGGGGGGTAGATCTTCAATCAGAGCATGAACGCTATTTAGCAGAAGAATTTTTTGTTAAGCCTGTCATCATTAAAGACTATCCTAAGCAAATTAAGGCCTTTTACATGCGTACCAATAATGACCTTCAAACTGTTGCTGCAATGGATGTTTTGGTACCTAAAGTAGGTGAAATTATTGGAGGGAGTCAGCGTGAAGAGAGATTAGATTATTTAGAAGCCAAACTTAAAGAGTTCAGCTTGCCTGCTGAAGATTACTGGTGGTATTTAGAATTACGTAAATATGGAAGTGTACCTCATGCAGGATTTGGAGCAGGATTTGAGCGTTTAATTCAATTTATAACAGGCATGGAAAATATTCGAGATGTCATCCCTTTTCCACGATATCCAGGAAAAGCTGATTTCTAACTCTACTCCTTCCAGCTGAAAGCTGAAGAATATTCTTTAACTCATTATGCGTTTTGCCAAATGAATCCTTCTTACAGTTAGAGTAATTTAAGAACATACCTTAATCAAGGAAATAAACCCAAAACTCAGATTGGTATAAGTTACTCACCTTACGCAAAAAGAGTGGCATTTCGACCTTGGGCCAAAGCCCCATGGTTAAACGCCCGTCCAGTCCACCCTATATAAGGAATATAGGGTGACTGACGGGCGTTTAACCATGGGGCTTTGACCCAAGTCGAAATACCGCTATTTTTGCGTAAGGTGAGTTAAAGACTTAGGTTAAAAATCTAAATGCCTTCGCACTTTAGAATCTCTTCCCTCAGCCCCTCCCCTATTAGAGTTATATCCCCCTTGTTTCACTAAAGATTTCTTAGCCTGAATCAGAATTTGCTCTGCTCTCCCTGCTACTCCAATCTGTTTGCATTTTCCTTTAGAATCTCGAGTCTCTATTGTTTTAGATAAATCCTGAATCTTATAAGGATAAAGACCAAAATCAAATTCCCTATTAGAATCACGCAATGCTTGATGAAAAGCTGTATTCGAGCCCCTCATCGCCTCACGGCTATGCTGTAAACCTCGAGCTAAACCTTGTACTGTCATTCCAATATAAACCTTGCCTTTCTTTTCTTTGTGAGTGTCTCCTTTACTTAATGTCTTTTCTTTAAAACGATAAAAGACAGCTTCTGTTTTCTTGTGCGATTGTTTTCCTGATTTTCTTAACCGCTTTTGACTCTCTGGTGTAAATTCGATATGACACTGACCTGTATCTTTATCTGTTTTGACTGGATAAGTCTTTACAGGTGTTAATTCTTTCGCTTCCTTCAATGTTAAGAGATGATCCCCTTCTTCTGTAATAGGTCTAATAGAAGAACGACGTAATCTAGAAGCAGTCGTTTGATACTTAGAAGGAGAAAAGCGATCAATCAAACTAGATTGACGCTTGGTAGAGTATGTTTGATACTCTTCTATTTCAAGATTAGGAATAATAGAGACTGAATTTAATTCAATCATTGACATAATTAATTTGATGTTAAAATTTTATTTATTTTTAATATAAAAAATTAATTAAAAATTTTATAAATATAAAATTATATTTTATTTTATAAGTAATAATTTTAATTAAAGTTTTTACGATTTATTATACAAACTATATTAGTATAAGCTGAAACATATTTAAAACTAACTAAAATAATCTATATTGATTTAAATCAAATTTTAATTATTAATTTAATATAAAATTATCGATAGTTTAAATAAGTCATTTGATAATTATGGTTAATAAAAGAAGAAAAAGAATGGGACTTGAAAGTAAGATTTGGCAATAATTGCCAATTTTTTTATAAGAGTGCGAATAGGACTACAACTTTCCAACAAAGAATACTAAAAAGGAGCATCATGCGTATAGGAGTGGTTGGTATTAACTATAAATTAGCTGACTTAAAATTGCGCGAGCAACTGGCCAAGGCCTGTCAACGAAGATTTGGAGTAACCCAATCCATTCCTGGACATCATCATTTTATTTTATTATCAACATGCAATCGGACAGAGGTTTATTTTAGTTCTGAGGACCTCGCGACAACCCATACTTATTTGCTTAGTATCCTTCGCAACGATATAGAGGAAGAATTTGATCACAAGCTTTATTCTTTTTTTGGGGTTGATTGTTTTTCTCATCTTGCCCGTGTTGCATCAGGTCTAGATAGCGCAATAGTGGCAGAAACTGAGATACAAGGACAGGTTAAAGCTGCTTATGAAGTTGCCGCTAGCTACCATTCTTTGCCAAAAGAGCTCCATTTTCTATTTCAAAAAGCGTTGGGAATTTCTAAGAAAATCCGTTCTGAGCTGCAATTGGGCCGAGGGATGCCTAGCTTAGAACATGCCATCCTCAATATAGGAAGACATTTTTTCAAAATACCTGAGAAAGCTCGGATCCTATTCATTGGAGCATCAGAGATTAACTGTAAAATTTTATTTTATCTTAGAACTAAGAATTTATATCAGATCATGACCGATCGCGCAAAGTCCTCGGACATCCGATCCATGGCCACGCGCTCGTTGCCGATGAACGCCGACACATCGCCGCCGGACGTCGTCGGGTTGGCCAGCTCGTATTCGTCAGAGAACGACAGCGCCGGATTCTCCCACAGCACTTTCTGGGCCTTGACGTCTTCGAACGCGATCTTGACCACGACCGTCACCCGATACCGGGAGGCGACCTGTGCGGCGGTGATGCTGACCGGCTGCGTCGAGATCGAGGTGATCTCGCCGCGCACGATGCCGTCGGCGCCCTCGGTGGTCGGCACCACGGTATAGCGACGGCGGCTCTGGAACTCGAGCCGCACCTTTTGCGTGAACACCTGCTCGACGGTCTGAAACGGCGTCGCGTTCCCGAACATCGGAATGCCGAGCACGCGAATGTAAGCGGGCAAGAACGATCCGCGACCAGCAAGAGCGTATCCGCACGATGTCGTTACGCTCGCCGCCAGCACCGCAAGAAAATCTCGCCGCTTCATTTATGTCACCACGATCGACACTAGCCGTCCTTTGACGATCACAACCTTCTTCACCGATTTGCCGGCAATATGCGCTTGCACGTTGCCATCCGCAAGCGCCATCTTCTCCAGTTCGGCGTCAGTGATCACCGGCGGCACACGCACCACGCCGCGTAGCTTGCCATTCACCTGCACCGGGATTTCGAGCTCCTCCGCCTTCGCGGCCTCGGCGTCAAATACCGGCCACTTCGCCGCAATCAAGCCGTCGCCATGGCCATACATCTGCCACAACTCTTCCATCGTATGCGGCGCAAACGGCGACAGCATCACGATCAGCGACTCGATCGCCTCCCGGGCGACCTTCGGCGCATTCGCCGATCGCTCGCCCTTCTCGGTGAAGGCATACAGCTCGTTGACCAGTTCCATCATCGCCGAGACGGCGGTGTTCATTTGCTGCCGCACATCGATGTCTTGCGTCACGCGCCGAATGGTGTCGTGGGTCTTGCGGCGCAGCGAGCGTTCCGAGCCGCTCAACGACGCCTGATCGATCGACCCGCCGCTGGCGGCGGCCGCCTCCGCGCGCCACTGATCGGCGGCTCGCCACACGCGCGCCAGGAAGCGGAAGCTGCCCTCGAGGCCGGTATCGGTCCACTCGACCTCCTTTTCCGGCGGGGCCACAAACATCACATAGAGTCGCAGCGCATCGGAGCCGTACTTCTGGATCATCGAATCCGGATCAACGACGTTGCCTTTCGATTTCGACATCACCGCGCCGTCCTTGAGCACCATTCCCTGCGTCAACAGGTGCGTGAACGGCTCGGTGTGCTCGATCATGCCGAGGTCGTGGAACACTCGCGCAAAGAAGCGCGAGTAGATAGATGCAGGATGGCGTGCTCGATGCCGCCGCTATAGAAATCGACCGGGCACCAATATGCGACTTTCTTCGGATCGAACGGCAGCGTGTCGTTGTGCGCGTCCGCGAACCGGTAGAAGTACCACGAGGAATCGACGAAGGTGTCCATGGTGTCGGTCTCGCGCTTGGCCGGGCCGCCACACTTCGGACATTCCACGTTCACGAATTCCGGAATCGCAGCCAGCGGCGAATCGCCACGGCCGGTGAATTCGGCCACCTTCGGCAGTTCCACCGGCAGTTGTTCATCCGGCACCGCCACCAAGCCGTCGGTCGGACAATGGATCATCGGGATCGGCGTGCCCCAGTAGCGTTGCCGCGAAATCCCCCAGTCCTTCAGGCGGTACTGCACTGTGCCGTGACCGATGCCGCGCTGTTCCGCGTCCCTGGTCATGGCCTTGAGCGCCTGTTCGGCAGGCAGCCCGTCAAACTTGCCGGAGTTGAACAGCACGTCGTCCGGCGACGTGTCGTAGTACTCGCCTTGTTTCGGCGACGCACCATCGCGAGGCCGGATGACCGGCACGATCGGCAGTTGGTACTTCTGCGCGAAATCGAAGTCGCGCTCGTCGTGCGCCGCCACGCCCATCACCGCTCCCGTGCCGTATTCGACGAGCACGTAGTTCGCGACCCAAATCGGAACGGGCAGATTCGTGTACGGATTGATCGCAAAACGGCCGGTAAAGAAGCCTTCTTTCGGAACCTCACCGGTCAGCCGGCCGGCGCGATCCTGCGCCCGAAACCGTTGCGCCTTTTCCAGGAATGCCGTCTCGTCTTCCGATTCCTTCGCAAACGTTGTGACCAGACCGTGTTCAGGCGCCAGCATCATAAACGTCGCGCCGAAGATGGTGTCGATGCGGGTGGTGAAGACTTCAATCGAATCGTTGGCGCCCTGGATCGGGAACCGGACACGAGCGCCTTCCGATCGCCCAATCCAATTCCGTTGCATGGTCAGGACTTTCTCCGGCCATTTCGACAAGCCTTCAGCCGCCTGCAACAGATCGTCCGAGTAATGCGTGATCTTCAGAAACCACTGCTCGAGGTCCTTCTGAATGACCTTCGTGCCGCACCGCCAGCATTCGCCGTCGATCACTTGTTCGTTTGCCAGCACGGTGTTGTCCACCGGGCACCAGTTCACCGTCGAGCGCCGGCGATAGGCCAGCCCGCGCTCGAACATGCGCGTGAACAGCCACTGGTTCATCGGTAATAGTCCGGCAGGCACGTGGCCAGCTCGCGTCCCCAGGCGTAGCTGATGCCGAGGCGTTGCAGCTGCCCTTTCATGTGGGCGATATTGTCGAGCGTTGAGGTTTCGGGATGAATGCCGCTCTTGATCGCGGCGTTCTCCGCCGGCAGGCCGAACGCGTCCCAGCCGAAGGGATGCAGCACGTTGAAACCCTGGAGCCGTTTCAGCCGCGCGACGACATCCCCGATGATGTAGTTGCGGACGTGGCCGACGTGCGCGTGTCCCGACGGATACGCGAACATCTCGAGGCAATAGAACTTCGGCTTCGAGCGATCTTCGGTCACTTCGAACGCCTGAGTCTTCGCCCAGTGCGCCTGCCATTTCCGGTCCAGTTCCTGCGGGTGATATTCGGCCACGGTGATCATTCAAGAATAGCGTACGGACCCGAAGGGTTGACCGGGGCCCCCACGATGCGGTTTGTGCATCGTGGGGTGGAGACTAATCGTCGGGCAAGGATCGGCCGATACGCAGTAGTACTGCCCTCCAAGGAGACGTCATGTCGAACCAAGGTGAGACGTCGCCGACCATTGACCAGATGCCGGCACTCGCCGCCGAGTTCGTACAGGTCTGCAAGGGCAACGGCGTCAATCTCGACTATCTCCCCCGCACGCTGCCGCTCGTTGACAAGCTGCTGAACGGCAAGCGAGCTGAAGTCGCGTCGGAGCTCAAGGCCAAATACTTACCGTGGATGACGGCCTATCTCGGCGAGGTGATTCGTAAAGACACCGGCGGCAGCTGGTACGACTTCGACGGCCGGCCGATGCTCAACGTCGGCGATTATCAGGCGGACCCGATGGCCATCGTCACCGGGCTCATCGAAACCGGAAAAGGGATCGACGGAGACGTCAGCATTGAGTCGACCAAGGCGTATTGCGAGATGATTTCGCGCATGCAGCGCGTCTGGCTCGAAGGCACGGTCCTGGGCACCTTCGAATCGATGACGGCGCTGCGCACGTCGATGACGTCGGATGCCAAGCTCGCCGGTACCATCGTCGCGCAGTCGCAGCAGGCCATCAAGACGGCGAAGCTGACGTTTGACGAATCGCTCGACTTCACTTCGGAGAGCCTGGAGGGCGTCGAGCGGATCATGACCAAGCTGCAGAAGCAGGAGCCGAAGCTGACCGACGAGCAGATCACCGAGCTTTCGAAGTTATGGGGCGTGTATGTGGGCGAAGTGATTCGCCGCTACTACGGCGGCCAGTGGGCGATGGTCGACGGCCTGCCCGATGTGGCGCTGGGGGGCAAACACGCAGCGCCCGTTACGAAGGTACGGAAGCGCCTGGTCGGCGGCGCCACCGAAAACTTGAGGTACTACTTCACGTCGATCATGAAGGTGTTGAGCTCTCAACAATCGCAGTGAGGCACTGTGACACCGCCGAGAGGTCGTAGCCGCCTTCGGTGACGACCACGACGCGCCCGCTGCAGAGTTCATCCGCGACGTCGAACAAGGCTTTCGTCAGCCGACGGAATCCTTCCGTGGTCATCCGCAACTGGCCGAGCGGATCGAGCTCGTGCGCATCGAAGCCGGCCGAAATCATCAGCAGATCGGGCTTGAACTGCCGCAGCGCAGGGATCACCTGTTGCGCATACTTCTGCTCGATCTCCGCATCCATTTCGCCCGCATCGAGCGGAACGTTCAACGTGAAGCCAACCCCGGCACCTCTACCCTTTTCCGACGCGGCGCCGGTGCCTGGATAAAACGGGTACTGATGCGACGACACGAACAGCACGGTGGGATCTTCGTAGTAAATCCATTGCGTGCCGTTGCCATGGTGCACGTCGTAATCGACGATTGCCACGCGCGCGCAGCCGCGCGATCGCGCATATGCGGCGCCGACGGCGATGTTGTTGTAGAGACAGAACCCCATCGCGCGGTCGGCTTCGGCATGATGGCCTGGCGGCCGCACCATCACCAGTGCGCGTGATTGCGGCGGGCCATCGAGCACTTGATCGACGCCGGTCAGCACCGCGCCAGCGGCCAGACGAGCGATGTCATCAGAGTCGGGCGACGTGAACGTATCCAGGTCGATCATCGTCGCCTTGCCGCGCGTCGACGCGACGGCGTCGATGTGCTCGCGCGTGTGCACACGCTCGAGATCTGCGTCCGTGGCCAGGCGCGGCTCAACCACGCGGCCACCATCGTCATCGAACGTCTTGGCGACGCTCTCGAAGACCTGCGCGCGCTCGGGCCGTTCAGGATGGCCCACCGGCGTCACGTGATCGACGAATCGTTTTGAGCTGACCAGAACCAGCGGCATCGTTCTAGCTTAGCCGACCGGCCAGCGCTCTCAGACTGAAGGCGCAGTTCTCACTAGTCTCTCGGGGGCTAGCAGGCCACGGTTTAACGCATGAGCGGTCGTGCGATGACGACATCGCTCGGCGACGTTTGATGAATGGCCTGTTCGAACACCAGGTGAAACACGTAACATGCGGCAACCGTTGTCGGGAGGCCGACACCGAGGATGAAAAGCTGGAAGGCGAACGGCGTCAGGTTCAGACGCCGCGCCAGGATATAGAACAGCGCCAGCAGCGGCGCGTGGAAGAGGTACAGACTGTAACCAGAAGACGCCCCCAGGGCGACGAGCAACGGACTGTCGGCACACGCAGTGCAACCGGCCGCGATCCCGTCAACACCGCGCTGATGAGCGAGACACCATAGCGCACCCGATGCCGCCTCCGACCAGCAGGTCCGGCAGCTGCTGCTGACGTGTCGCGGCGAAGACGACGTTCGCCACCGCCCCCGCGCCGAGCAGCACGGTTGCCTGCCGGCGCCATCGTTGAGCGTCAACAGCCGGCGACCCGCGCGGGAAGCTCCACGCGGCGCACGCCATGCCAAACCCGAACAGGCCAATGAATTGCGGCGGCCACGGGTTGTGGTGCGGCCAGGAGGTCAGGAGATACAGGTTCAGCGCCATCGTGATGGCACCAGCCGTCACGACGATGCTGAAGTCGCCTCGCCGCTTCCCGATCCAGACGAACAGAGGGAAGAGGAAATATATCTGCCATTCGGTGGCGATGCTCCAGAGCGGGTGGTCGATCGCGTACTGATAGGCGGGAAAGTAATTGTGCACGAGCAGGAGGTGAGATTTCACCACGGACCCGGTGCCGAAGGCCGGGAACTCTCTGTGCCATTCACCGATCGAGGGATCATCGAGAGAAGGCACGAGCACGATGAGCGCCGCCGAACATGCCAAGGCGCCGTAATACGGCGGCAGGATGCGCCACGCCCTGCGCCAGATGAACGGCCAGAATGCGACTCGCCACTCCTGGCGGGGCAATTGAACGATCGGCAGCATCAGGCAATAGCCCGACAGCACGATGAAGACAGCCACGGCGGCGCGGCCGAACATTACCCAGGACGTGCCGAGAAGGAGGGGGCCGGAGGCCGAGCGAAAACCCGCGGTGGCGAAATCCGACGCATACATCAATAACGGCGTGGCAGACCGCGACGTAGAGGCGCGCTCAAGCCACGCAGGCTGTCCCCAGATACCCTGAGGTGCAGTCCCGATTGGGCGCTGAGGAACCGAAGCCGACGCGGTCATGCTGAAGTGGAAGATTACCTCAGGTCCTCGAGACGTCAGTTGAACGGTATGACTGCGGATTTCCTTATATTGCTCCGTCAACATACGCGCCGTACACTCTCGCGGCAACTGCGCCGGCATTGGCGCTGGCGTGGCTGTCATGGCGGATTTTTCGATAGGCCGATGATTGGGTTGGTCGGCGCGCTGCGTCGGTTACGCCAATAATCTCAGACACTCGTGCCTGGCCGCCGCGAGAGACGCCTCGAGCGCCGTGCGCGCCTCATCCAAAGCGCGTTGCGTCGGCATCGCGCGGCACATAAATCGGCTCGCGAATCGCCATCGCGACGGTGGTGAACGGCTTGGGGAGTTGCGTGCGATCCCAGCTCCCCAACGTCCAACTTGCTGCCGCTTCCGCGTAAACGGCAGCAATGGATTGCCCGTGGCTTTTGACAACCAGACCGCGCCTGGTTGCGCGATTTCGGCCGGCCCGCGCGGCCCGTCGAGCGTGAAGCGACGCCCTTTGACCTCACTTCGCGGACCAGTTGCAAGAGCGCCTTCGGTCCGCCACGGGAGGTCGATCCACGGGCCGTGCCATAGCCGAACTTCTGGATGATGCGCGCAATCCATTCGCCGTCGTAATTTTCGCTGGTAATGACAACGATGCCGCGGCGCTGGAAGTAGATGGTGGCGGGAAAAATACGGCCATGCCAGAACGAGTGGATGGGATGGAGCCCGCGGCAGCGATCGCGTCAACGTGCTCGGCCCCGCTGACTCTCCAGGTCCAGGTCGCTCCGAGCCCGCGGAGGAACGGATAACCGAGAGTGGCGATGACCGCGACTTGTGCCTTTCCTCGGGACTGGCGCCACTCAGGACTGTCGATCATTACATTCCATCGTAGGACGGGCCTCCCCGCCTTCCGGAGCGACCCAGGTAATCACGCGGTAGGGATCCATGATGTCGCAGGTCTTGCAGTGCACGCAGTTCGACGCGTTGATCTGCAGGCGCCGCCCGCCCATGCCATCGTCGATCATCTCGTAGACGTTGGCCGGGACAGAACTCCACGCACGGATGTCCGTACTCGCTGCCGCAAATCGTGTGACAGACCTCGGTATGCACCAAGAGATGGGACCGGCTGATCCTCGTCGTGTGGGTGCCCGAATAATGCGCACCGGTGACCTTGTCGAACGTCAGCTTGCGATCGATCGGCGCGGCGTTTGACGGCACCAGGATGTCTCGCTTCGCGAGTCCGTAGTAACTCTTGATCATCCGCATCTCGCGATGACCGGGGTGACCCCCCAAATCGGGCAACAGCCTGCCGTTGGTGAACATCGCGATTCCCGGCGTAGGCGCTGCCGGCGATCAGCCCGTGGCCAAACGCCTGGTGCACATTCCGCATCGGATACAGCTCGGTCTTGATCGCGCTTGCATCGACGCGAGTCTTATAAGACTTCA
>CAWIRV010000002.1:0-329211 GCA_963838645.1 uncultured Parachlamydiaceae bacterium
CCCGCTCTCGACATTAGTCGCTACGGGAGCTTTTTCACTAGCGGTGATTATTAAAAGAACATCTATTATTAACAAAATTAAACAAGAATGGAATAATACATATACATGAACGTAATATCCCCATCACCAGAAACAATCCTTGACCAATATCCTCTTCCAAAACCACTACCTCAAGTAGAAATAGCTCACAAGAAAGCAACCTTTCATCTCATAAATGCCAAATCAGAGCAAATTGCGCGCAAATACAATATTAACGTTTATGAATTCTTAACTCAAAAGTGTAATTTTCAAACAAGAACCTGGATTGTTTTAAAAACATGTGGAGTGAAAGCTGAAACAGTTTTAAAGGTCGTGGCAAAAGCGGTATTTATAGGTGGCAGCATTGGCTTCCTTGTTGGAGGGACAGCCGGACTAATGGTGGGAATTGTCACAAAGAACGTGATACTTGGTGTCAAATTGGCTGGTGTAGGCACCGCAGCTGGTGCGGTCATTAGTGACACAATAGGTGCCACCATAGGCATTAAGTATGCAAGACAAAATTTTTTCGTTCGAATTGCTCAAGGCACCGAATTTGCCGACTGGAAAAATGGGGTTACAAAGGAACAGTATGAGTTGTTCTTAAACTTTATAAAAAACTACTCTATAGAAATCGAAGAGAATGAAGCCAATCAAGTTGATTTGCAAGCGCTGGGGCAAAATGCCATCTGCCCGATCACAGAGGATATTCCCCTCATTCCAGTATATTCTCCCAATGGTCATGTATATGACAAAGAAGCAATTGAAAAACACTTAGATATAGCTTGGGCCAAAGTTCAAAGCTGTATTGAGGCGAGATTTTCTGAAGAAAGAATTGAAGAACAAAAGCGATCTGTTTGTCCTCTCAGAGGAACACCCTTTAAAAAAGAAGATTTGGAATATGCTTTTATATTTGCCAATAAAGCTATCAAAAAGTTTAGGCAAATAAAAGATCGTCTAGAAATAGATCAAGAAACAGACCCCGTTTTAATGAATGGGATAACAGCTTTATTGAGACAATACCAAGCAACCCATGTCAATGTAGAAGATGCAAATGTGACGAAGCTAATCAAAGATTTGTTAAAATTGGGAGCCACCGATACGCAAACACAGGTCATTGTAGAAGCTTATCGCAATGGGCTTCACACATAGTCTCTCATAAAGGAGCCAGGAGATGGAGAAAAATTTCACTTAAGCCTCACTCTTGGAGATATAAAACGACATCCTTGCATTAATAATCTGAGTTTTGGGTTTATTTCCTTGATTATTAGAGAAGACGTTTCTTTAGATCTTGCCCTTTTCTTTAAAGAGAAAGGAAATAAATCCAAAAATCAGTTTAATAGGAAATTATGCTAATACAAAGGGAACACCACGGTTCAAACGACGGTCATCTGACAAAAGGAGCAAAAAGTGATTTTAAATAAGTATATAAGGCCATTACTGGCAGTAATTTTAATGACAGTTGCATTTCCCTTACTAGCCGATATCGATGAATTTGATTATGGCTCTGAACAGATTACCCAACCTACTCAGGGATCTCCTTTTACGTTTTCTGCTTTTTCTGATGTGATTGGTAAATCTAAGATTAGAAACGGTTTCTTTAAAAAAGACCGCATTGGTTTTGGGCTTAGCGAAGCAGAGCTGGGTGGAGTCTTTTACTATTGCCCTACTTACAAAGAAGGAGCTAATGCAACTCTTAGTTATACTTATACATCTATCACATGGGAAAATAACCCCTGGTTTAAGCAAAATCATTTTAATACTGTGACGTTAAGCTTTGCCGGATTTTCCCACCGCTTACGTCGTTGGTTTTGGCAAAGCCAAGTGGCCATTCATCTCGATGCCAATGAAGGTAGGAATATAGGAGACTATGCTTGTTACGATCTCATCCTATGGGGACGCTATGAATATTGTCAGCATATTGGCGTACATGTCGGCTTTTTTGCACAGGCAGGGATGAAAATGGATCGAGTTTATCCTATCGTTGGTTTTGATTGGAAACTATCAAACCGTTGGAAATTAAATCTCGTTTATCCTGTTAATATCTCATTGGAATATCTTCTCAGCAAGCATTGGACCATTGCATTAGCTGAGCGCAATTTTAATGTACGCTATCGTGTTAGACATCGTGAAAGCCATCCAAAGTTCCTTGTTCGCTATGAAAATAAGGGGGCTGAGTTAGCAATCAAATATGAGGATAATCTAACAACAGCTAATGTCCATGCAGGATATACTTTTGGAGGTTTATTTAAAGTTGCTAACTACAACAACCACCATCCACACCATTATCGACTAGATTCTGCAGGCTATATTGGTGCAGAAGCTACTATAAAATTCTAATGAACTTCTCTCTAACAAGCAACATAAATATTGAGCTAAAGTCTATTTTAAGTTAGTATATGTATATTTATTACAGTTGAATTTGCGAAAAATTTATTGATGGAGTTCAATCATGGCTAGCAAACGTGAAATTATTAAAATGAAAAGCTCAAAAAGCCACTTTTATTATTATACAACCAAAAATAAAACGAATACACCTGATCGTCTGACTTTAAATAAGTATGATCCAGTGATACGGGAAAAAGTTGAGTTTAAAGAGACAAAGTAACCCCCGCTTAATGCCTCACAGATGATATTTTAAATATGTTTGAGATTTCTGTCGCCTGCAAGTATCTTCTTCCGCGCCGGCGGCAACTCTCTGTTTCGATTATTAGTCTCGTCTCAACTTTGGTTATTTCTCTTGTTGTTTGGCTGATTGTTGTTTTTTTTTCTGTGACAGAGGGCTTAGAAAAAAATTGGATTCATAAATTGACCGCCCTCACAGCTCCTGTGCGTATTACACCAACAGAAGCCTATTATAATTCTTATTATTACCAAATTGATAGCATTAGCAATGCTTCTGACTATAGTCACAAGACAATTCGAGAAAAAAGAGAAGCTTCAGTATCAGATCCCTATGATCCAAACTATGATGAGGAGATCCCTCCTTATTGGCCGGCCCCAGATCGTCACAGTGACGGAAGTTTAAAAGATCTTGTCAAACTCTCTTATGCCGCTCTTGATGCGTTGCATGGAGTTTCAGGTTTAAAAGCACAAGATTTCGAGCTGACGATGAGCCATATTCATTTACGTCTTTTACGCGAAGCAGCTATCCCTTATCTTCCTTATATTCGAGGAGGGTCGACTCAATCTATTCTTTCTTATCCAGCCTATTTAGGAAATTTTGAACCTCATAATAGCCATCTTAACCACACGTTACTTCCTGTTAGCACTCAAGATATCAATAATCTGCTTAATTTAATGGGGATCAAAGAAGATTTTGCTCAAGATGAAATGTCGACAGAGAAGACTTTCTTTACTCCTGATATTCTTCAAAAGCGTTTAAGAAATTTTTTTCAGTATGTGAAGATTACACACTTAAAGACCCATTCTTTTGGCTGGATCATTCCCCGCTTTCTCTTGCCTCCAGAAATTCAATGGACCGTATGTGCTGTTTTTAAGGATCATACTATTATCCGACTTATTGTCCCTGCAGATCGGAAAAATATCACTACCCTAAAAACCTCTTTAGAGGAACAAGGCCTTACAGTCATGATTGGACAGGTACATACTCAGCATACCCAGTGGGTATTAGAACTGCCTGGACAGGAAGCCCGGGTTCTCTCTGCTAAAATTCCTTTAATTTTAGAAGGTGATAGAGAATTTCCTGCTCAGTTGATCATGAGCTCCATTGATCAGGTCAAAAAAATTGAAGATTTACAATTTACGATTAATCTTTCTATTCAAGGGACTTCCCTTCAAGGGACCATTCCCTATCAAAATTTGGAAATTAGCACAGCCCAAATAGGCCATTCTCTGTTGCCTGAAACCTTTGCCTCTCCCCCCTGGATTCATTCCTTCATTTCAAGCCACTCCTCTCAATCGATTTTACCCAAGGATGCTGATGTAGGAGATGGCATTCTTCTCCCCAAAAGTTTTAGAGAAGCAGGAGTGTTCATTGGGGATAGAGGGTATTTAACGTATTTAACTCCGACAACAAGTGTAATCCTAGAGCAACAATTACCGATTTACGTGGCAGGCTTTTATGATCCTGGCATTATCCCCATTGGTGGGAAATTTATTTTAGCAAATCAAGATGTCACTTCTTTGATTCGTGCCTCCTACAATCAAGAAGATAAAGGAATCACAAATGGAATCAATATCCGTTTTGATCAAATTCGACAAGCCGATGACGTCAAAGCTCAACTTGCACAACTTTTTAAAGCTCAAGGAATCTCTCGTTACTGGAATGTAGAAACCTATCGAGAGTATGAATTCACAAAAGAAATTATGAATGAGCTTCAGAGTCAAAAAAATCTTTTTACTCTCATAGCTCTTGTTATTATTATTGTTGCCTGTTCAAATATCATTTCGATGCTCATTATTCTAGTCAATGACAAAAAAATCGAGATTGGCATTCTCCGTTCGATGGGTGCTACTTCTAAAAGTATTGCTTTGATCTTTGGTTTAGCGGGAGGAATGATTGGTGTGATAGGAAGTCTTGTTGGAATTGGAGTTGCTATTTTGACTCTGCATTATCTACAAACCTTAATCGGCATCATTAGCCAGCTTCAAGGTCATCAAATGTTTAGTGCAGCTCTCTATGGTGAAACCCTTCCGCATGAACTTAGCTATGAGGCTCTCCTCTTTGTCCTCATTGCGACAGTCATTATTTCTCTATTGGCTGGTATTGTACCAGCCGTTAAGGCTTGTTTAGTCCGTCCCTCTAGCACTCTTAAATCTATAGGAGGATAAAGAAATGCAGCTAGAGCAAGGGGGAAAAAAATTATTGGAAGCCATTGATATCCATAAAGCCTTTTATCACCCTCATCCTATTCAGATTTTAAAAGGAATTCACTTAACAGCTTATGAAGGCGACTCCATTGCTATTATGGGACGTTCAGGTGAAGGCAAAAGCACCCTTCTTCAAATTTTGGGAACATTGGAACAACCTTGCCGAGGAAAATTAAAAATTTCGAACCAAGAAGTTGTCTCATCCAATAAGACCTCTATTCGTAATCAATCGATTGGCTTTATTTTTCAGTCTTTTTACCTGCTAGAGGATTATACGGCCCTAGAAAACGTCTTAATGCCTGCTCGTATTGCTCGCCAAAGCATGGGTAAAGGCAGTGAAGCAGAACAACGAGGATTATATTTGCTTGAAAAAGTTAAGCTTATCGATCGCGCTCATTTTCCTACTAAGCTTTTATCAGGTGGAGAGAAGCAGCGGGTAGCTCTTGCACGAGCGATGTGTAATGATCCCGATTTAATTTTTGCCGATGAACCCTCTGGCAATTTAGACAGGCAGACATCCCAGCTGATTCATGAACTTTTACTTAGCTGTGTACAAGATCAGAGGAAGGCTTTGATTGTCGTCACACATGATCAAGAATTAGCACGTCTCTGTGCAAGGCAATATGAGCTCAAAAATGGATGCTTATCCTAATTGTTTATACTTGTTAGATTAGTGCTGAATGGCAGCTTTGTTCGCCTTTTCTTGCCTTCTCTGGAGTGCGACTTCTCCCTCTGCTCTCATCTGTTCGATAAGATTTAAATCCACAAGTGTTTTTTGTTCAGTGGAAGGAGTCGAGCTTATTTCATTTAATTTTTCTAATTCTTTTTCAGTCATATACACTTTAAACTTTCTGTACAGCGACTCCCCTAATCTATCATGTAACCATAAGGTTAGGAGTTACGCAGTTGAATAAATTTTAGAGTTATTTTAATTTATTTGGTATGACTAATCCAAAATGCCAAGAAGAAGATTACATCAATTTTTTAATTGCAACACAAAAAGCTTATAGTTGTACAGAAGCTGCTCGCGTGCAACCAGATAAACCAGATCCCGCCTCTCATGATGCAATTCTTAGAGTTTTATATAGACTTGAGCCAACATCGGAATACTTGTGGCAGGAGGCTCATGCATTTGTAGATAAGTCAAGAGGCTGCTTAGTCATTGATGATACGACACTCGATAAACCTTATGCGAGTAAGATGGATCTTGTCTCTTATCACTGGTCAGGTAAACATCATCGAGTAGTCAAGGGAATTAACCTTCAAAGTTTAATTTGGACAGATGGTGATCAACTTATCCCTATAGATTATAGCCTTTATGATAAAGCAAAGACTGGAATGACTAAGAATGATCATTTTCGCGCTATGTTAGTTAAGGCTAAAGAAAGAGGATTTTGTCCTGAATGTGTTTTATTTGATTCTTGGTATTCAAGCCTTGATAATCTTAAGTTGATCAGGAAGTTGGATTGGTTGTGGTTAACAAGACTTACTCCAACTCGATTAGTTGATCCAGATGGTGATGGCAATCGTTGCCTTAGTGAAGTGAATATAGAAGAAAAAGGATCTTTAGTTCATTTAAAAGCTTATGGTTGGATTAAAGTATTTAAGCTAGTCTCTAAGGAAAAGGGCATTGAATACTGGGCAACAAACAACCTTAAAATGAATGAATTAGATCGCCTTAGCTTATCAGAAAAAGGCTGGTTAATTGAAGATTATCATCGAGGAATCAAGCAATTTTGTGGTGTTGAAAAATGCCAAGCAAGGACAGAAAAAGCTCAAAGAAATCATATTCTTTTTTCACTCCGAGCTTTTTTAAGGATCGAAAGATTTTGTTTTCGAACAGGTTTAACTTGGTTTGAGGCTAAGATAGGTATTGTTAGAGAAGCTGTTAAAACATATCTTAGATGTCCTAAATATATATTAAGTGCGTAACTCCTAAAGGTAATGCTTTTAGTTGCACAATTTCCTTTTCCTTGTTTCTGCAGCTTATGTTCTCTACCCTCAAATGAATAATTATTAGTATTACCTTTTTTATAGAGATTGGACATAATGTAGGTAACTACATCTTTCATACTAGTTACCTGAAATCGAACTTTTGCTAACAGCTCAACAAAGCCATCATTTTTTAAATTGACATCTGTAAATGTTACATCCTGTATATTCTCTTGCCCGGTCTGAATTGAATTGATACGTGCTTTTAATGCCTGTTGATCCTTTTGAGCACATGTTTCTTCTTTCAGTTTACATATGTAAAAATCACTTGCAAATTCTCCAGAATTAATAATTTGAAAAGAAAATTTTCTTAATTTGTTTTTTTTGATTTGGTAGGTTACTGCATGCCCTATCTTTTTAGCTGTGTTATTATATCCCCCTAATAAAATCATTGAATGATCATGATTTATTTGCGCTGATGGTAATTTTTGAAGTTGATCTCTAATTGAATGAGCAATCTGTCTTAGTTGTTTATGTTGTAAATCAAGTGCTACCTTAGAAGGAAGGCTATGCAATGTGGGATATAAAGTAACCAGTTTTATAGCTAATTCAATTTTAAAGGCAAAAAATAACTCTTCTAAAACTTGAGTGAGCTTTTCTTTCTCTGCTTGATCTATGGCTTGATCGATAAAATCTCTTAAATCTATTAAAAAAGAAGCAGTCACAAATAGTTGATCATGTCCGTGAAAGTCATCTATTCTTAAAGAAGAAGATCCCAGCACTTTATTATAGAATTGTCTTAACAAATCTTTCTTTGTGGAACTCTCCTTATTTAATTGCTCTAGTATCGATGCCTCTATAGAAATAGCAAATTCTCTAGTTATCATTTCATTAAGTATATTCCAATCTTTTTTAGAAGCTATTTTAAAATCTAATATATTTAGCAGACGAATATACCGTGATTTAGGAAGAGAGAGAGTAACTTGAGAATATCTTTTGATTGCCAAACCTAAATCCTCTACCTTCTTTTCCCTGTCAGACAAGCCATTCATAAAACTCACTAACATATTTGAAGGAAGTTGATTTTTTACTTCGTCATTATCCAACCCACCTATTGTCATATCTGTAAGCCAAGAAGTTCTCAGAATAGTTAAGCATTGCTGTGCCAAATTTGTTATTTGCTTTGTATTTAAATGCTTTTTCCTTTTATCTTGAATTATCTCGTACTTGCCTGTTGCTTGATTTTCAAAGAGATAATCATTAGCACTACTTGCCATTTGACTAAATGCTTCAATAAATTGAAAACATTTATCTATATTCATTAAAAACCCATAATTTAAATATTTAGAATTTATTTAATTATAATTATTTAAAAATTTAATATATTAAAATTGCAAAATCAAATAAGAAAACTGTTCATATTAATTCAGGAAATGTAAATTGTAATATAAATAAAAAATTATATTCTATTTTTATAATTTAAACAATAAAATACTTTTCACAAAACGTTATAAATTAATTTAGAAATGATCAGAAATTAAACTATCGTAATACCAAACGGACACATTTCATTTAATGTGATAAGCGCTTGTTTCCAAGCTCATATTTTGAATAGGAGTGAAAAAGAATTGTTTAGCATTAAAAAATATTTGAATCTAACTTGCCTGATAAGCCCTTCAATTTGAGTCACGATATCTTGGAGAGCGATCGATTAAAGGAAATAGCACTATCTTTGCTGCCTGTCGGTCTCTTAAAAAAATACTGAGTAGCACCTTTTTCTATTACTTTATCATAATGATCTAAAGGGAATAAAATGGCTATTTCCGAAAAGAAAAAGGCGAGAGGAAAGATTCCTAAAAATTTCAGAAAGTTTTATTTAAAGGAAATAGCCAGAGATGCTATTTCCAAGAATAAAAACTACTAAGATAAGCAAGAGATATTTGAATTCAAGGGATTTTCCCACCTCGAACTTACATGAAACTATACGTTCATCTCAGGAATTTCTAAGAATTCCTTCCAGGCTTTAGCTGCTAAATCAAAGGGAGAGTCGTCTTCCCTTGCTATTACAAATCTTTCAAGTGCAAGTGCCTGAATACCCTGTGTAGCTTGTTCTTTGGTAACTCTATTTACCATTACCTTGCTAACCATTATATTAAAGTTTTGAACGTCGTAGAGTTGACTGTATTGACTTCTACACTCTATATCTAATTTTTTTAAATCATTGACTTCTGCAAGCTTTTGATAGCCTTTATTTATGGTGAAAGATCTTTCTTGCATCTTCTCGACACTAGCGATAAGCACTTCTTCTAATTGAGCTTGTAAGCTCTTAAAACCCCATCTCGTTGCTAAATTTAAAAGTTTAACAAATAAGATATGTATACTATTTACTTTTGCAAATTCTTGAAGATTTCGTCCCACTTTTAACAGAGAAGGTGGATTCATTTTGATAATAGCAATGAGCTTTTCTTCTAATTTCTCTTTTAAACCCTCTATCTCCCATTTATCCGCTAAATTTAAAAGCTCAGCTAAATCTGCGTCGATTAGATCCTCTATAGAAAAATCTCTTTCATAAATAAATTCTAGTGCACGCCAAACAATCTTTTGATTCAAATCAGAACAGTTAAGAGAGTTTTCTTGAATTGAATCAATGTCTGCAAATCTCTTACAATGTAATTTCAGAAAAATTTTATGCACAGGAATAGGTTTTTCTCCTTCCCGAAAGATCAATGTCAAGTCACTATATTCAGAAAAGCCTAACAACTGCTTGCGACTTAATACCCCTCTCCCTAGAGAATTCAGCTGATAAAGAGGACATTTTCCTTGATAAATGAGTCTTAGCCATGATTCAGCGTCTCCCATTTCTTGCTGGCATATGAGTTCGTTTGTATTGACGTCTATAGTCAAAAAAGGATATTGCCACGAAATTAGATCATGAAAAGGGAAAAATTCGTTACCATATTGAAATGCACCGTTATTAAACTTTCGATCTTTATACAAAGTTGGAGAGGCAAGAGGCAAGAGTTCTACCTTTAAATCAGGGCGTAGCTGAGCATCAAATCCTATGACAGCGGGCAAATCAATAAGATTCATCTTGATAAGTTTAATCTGATCCCCTAATGGATTAATTTTATTAAGTAATCTCTCTAGCACAAGAGCATCTAAGACACCAGGAAATGTCCTTAAATCCAATTCCTGTGCCACCTGTAAATTACATTTTGTTTTTAACCACTGGTTAAGTTCCCGATCTATTCTCACTTTGGCATTGAAGGCGCGTATATTTGCGATTAACTGATTAATAAATAATACTCCTATCATCCCATAGTGCAACTTCTTATCCACAAAGTCATTAAATGAGTACGCCCCTAGCTTTTTGGTCACTATATTGAAACCTTCCAATGTAAAAGTTGTGACCACCCATTCTTTAACTGTACTCCAAAAAACTTTTCTTATTTTCTCTCGCCTTAGCAAATATTTATCGGCAACGAGTCCCTTTTCTATTTCTAATTTGCGAATTCCTAGGCATCGACAGAAAGCTGAATCCACCATCTCGTGTATTTGTTCCATTTTCACAATAAACTTCCAACACCGCACCCTTAAACGCCCACTTAAGCTAGATTGATTAGAATTAACGGCAAATTCATCTTTATCGCAAGGTCCAATCATCTGACAAGCAAGAGTATAGATACGATTAAATGCCACCAAGCAAAGAGGAACGGCTAAACCAGCCGTTATATAGGCTGATAAATAGATATTAGAGGCTGTAATCGAGCCAAAATAGGAAAAAGATCGGAGTGTTAAATACGTGGTAATCCCTCTTGTTAGACCTATTCTTCCCTCTGCTAAACTAACTGTTATCCAAGATTTTGAAGGGAGAGGATTTGAAGAAACAAAGGGCATCTTGTCAATGGCTTGTAAAGAGGAATTTGTCATATATACCTTCATTTAATTTAAAAATTCATTAACAGAGAATCTTAAGTTAAGATTACTAAATTGTCAATCCACTCTTCAAAAATGGTTGTCACTAAGTCTATACTCATTCCAGTTGAAAGCTGCAATTTCGGCTGTGCCAAAGCCTCGGGCTTCAACGATCAAAGATGAGCCCATATAGGCTATATGGGCTCATCTTTGATCGTTGAAGCCCGAGGCTTTGGCACAGCCGAAATTGCAGCTTTCAACTGGAATGAGTATATACAAGTAAGAATAAAAATATTGACAGATTCTTACCCATCCACAAAAATAAACATCATGAATAATAATATTCTTTTTAGCAAATTTAAAAAGGTTAGCCCACTGAATTTCTGGGTGATTGGAATATCCTTAATCATTGGTTTAATCTTATCTATCTTATCTTGGCTAGAACTTTGCGTTGAACACTGCTCAACAACCCAAGATTATCGATTATTTGGACTTCCTTTCACCTTAATTGGAATCACATTTTTTTGTGGAAGCCTTTTTATACATTTTCTCTCTGGCTATTATGACTTTCTCTCTCAATGGGTAGGATGGTTGATAGCTTCAGCTTTAGGTGCTGAAGTGATGTTTATTGCAGTTCAGAAATATCAAATTGGACACTGGTGTCCTGTTTGCTTAAGTATAGCCTCTTGTCTGGCTATTGCTGGGCTTGTCTTAACAGTAGGGTATTTGCGAAATCTTTACTTAATCATTCAACAACGTAACCGAGGTAACATCATGCATACAATTCAAAAAGGGTTAACATCAACTTCATTTTTTATTGTCGGATTTTTGTTAGCTTTTATGGGGATCAGCAAAGCTAATGATGTCCAAGCTTCAGTTAACGAAATAAGAGATCGTCTTGTATTTGGAAACAAAGAAAGCCCTGTAGAAGTCTACTTTGTAACAGATTGGTTCTGCCCTGCGTGTCGCAAAGTTGAATCTGAAATTGAAGATATTCTTCCTGAAATTGAGTCTAAAGCAGCTTTTTACTTCATTGATTATCCGATTCATCAAGATAGTTTAAATTTCTCCCCTTATAATTTGGCCTTCTTATTAAATAATAAATCTGATTATCTAACAGCTCGTCGTCTCCTGATCAAGTTAACACAAACGACAAAAACTCCTGTAGATGCTGATATCATCACAGCAGCAAAACAAGTTGGCATCCAGTACCAAGAACTGTTTTTTGTCGACGTCAAAAAGGGGACAGACTATTTTGACACAGTGGTAAAAAAGTATCAACTTAACTCTACACCTACAATGATTATTACGAATACGAAAACAAAACAGGTAATCAAAATGGAGGGAAGAGATGAAATGAGTAAAATAAAGATTTTAAAAGCTATCGAAGAAACCCTTAATCAAGCTAATTCATAATGAAATTTGCAACCAAAGCCATTCATGTTGGAAATGAGCCTGATCCAGTTACGGGAGCTGTGATGCCCCCTATTTATATGACTTCCACTTTCGCACTGGATTCACCCGGCCATCACAAAGGATTTGACTACACACGAGCCAATAATCCTAACTTTACTATCTTAGAGAAAACTTTAGCTTCTCTAGAAGAAGCAGCGTATGCCACAGTCTTCTCATCTGGCATAGGAGCTTTAACGGCCCTAATCTCTACTCTTTCGCAGGGAGATCAAGTTGTAGCGATTGATGGCATCTATGGGGGGACTTATCGGCTCTTTAATCACGTGTTTCATAAATTTGGAGTTCACTTTAAAAATATCTTATCCTCGTCTTTGTATGAAATTGAAAAGGCTTTAGATTGTCAGCCTAAATGGCTTCTCTTTGAAACTCCCACAAACCCTTTGATGAATGTTTTTGATATTAAAGCTTTATCAGAAATTGCTAAAAAACATCGCGTATTAACAATAGTCGACAACACCTTTGCTTCTCCTTATTGTCAGAATCCCTTAAAATGGGGAGCTGATGTTGTGTGGCACAGCACAACTAAGTATATTGGAGGACATTCCGATGTCTTAGGAGGTGTCGTCATGACTAACAATTCTGAACTAAAGAAAAATTTGGATTTTGCTAGGAAATCTTTAGGAGTCAATCCAAGCCCTTTTGATTGCTGGCTTATTACAAGAGGTGTCAAAACACTGGCTGTACGCATGGAACAGCATCAAAAAAATGCTCTTGCCATTGCCTCTTTTTTAGAGAAACACCCTAAAGTACAGCGAGTCTATTACCCCGGCTTAAGTTCGCATCCTTCCTATGCTTTAGCTAAGAAACAAATGCACGCCTTTAATGGCATGCTATCTGTTGAATTTAATTTACCTTTAGAAACGATTCTTAAGATGATCTCCTCCTTTAAGTTATTTACCCTTGCAGAAAGCTTAGGAGGCATTGAGTCTTTAGTCAGTCATCCAGTCACAATGACACATGCCATTGTGCCTAAAGAGGAAAGAGAGAAGCTAAGCATCACCGATGGATTGGTCCGTTTTTCCATCGGTATTGAAGATGCTACAGATCTCATTGATGATTTAGAACACATTCTAGCCGTAACAAATTAAAGCTGAACTTTGAATTTACCTCCAGACAGATAAATCCTAATTTTAAATTTTAATGATCCATCATATATGAATAACAAATTTTTAGAGCATATCCAATCCCAACTTGCTGAACTTAAAGCAGCAGGACTTTATAAAGAAGAACGTGAAATCACATCGCCACAAGATGCCAAAATTACCATAAAAGGTGAGCGCCATGTTTTAAATTTCTGTTCTAACAATTATTTAGGACTAGCCAATCACCCTGAAGTCATTCAAGCAGCTAAAGATAGCTATAACCAATATGGATTTGGCCTCTCCTCCGTCCGTTTCATTTGTGGAACACAGACCATTCATAAGCAATTAGAAAGACGTCTTTCTCAATTTCTTAAAACCGAGGATGCCATTTTATATACCTCTTGCTTCGATGCAAATGGAGGACTTTTTGAAACCTTATTAGGTCCAGAGGATGCCATTATCAGTGATGTTCTTAATCACGCTAGCATCATTGATGGTATCCGTTTATGTAAGGCCAAACGGTTACGCTATCAACATAATGACATGACAGACCTTGAAACTCAACTTAAGGAGTCTCAAAGTTCTCGCTTTCGTCTTATCGCTACAGATGGCGTTTTCTCTATGGATGGAACCATTGCCAATTTGCAGGCTATTTGTGATTTAGCTGATCGTTATCAGGCTTTAGTGATGGTCGATGATAGCCATGCCGTCGGATTTATGGGTGAGAATGGGCGTGGAACTCCAGAATATTGTGGTGTGATGGATCGAGTAGATATCTTGACAGGAACATTAGGCAAAGCTCTTGGAGGCGCCTTAGGAGGGTATACTTCTGGAAAAAAAACAATGGTTGATTGGCTCAGACAACGGTCTCGCCCCTATCTCTTTTCGAACACATTAGCTCCGAATATTGTCTCTGCCACTCTTAAAGTGCTTGATCTCATCGAAAGCTCTAATGATCGACGCAAACGTCTACGAGAAAATAGTCAATATTTTAGGGAGAAAATGACAGCCCTAGGATTCCATTTAATCCCAGGACACCACCCCATTATCCCTATTATGCTAGGAGAAGCTCAATTAGCCCAAACTCTTGCTATTCGCATGCTGGACCAAGGTGTTTATGTCATTGGTTTCTTTTATCCTGTCGTCCCTCAAGGAAAAGCTCGTATTCGTACGCAAATATCAGCCAACCATACCCGAGAAGAGTTAGATTTTGCTATCCAAGCTTTTGAAAAAGTAGGCAAAGAATTAAAAATCATTTAAAATAAAAGACTAATTTTTAGGTATTTATGAAAACTATCATTCAACTTGGGGTTTAAATGAAAGGTTTAGTTAAAAAAGAGCGTAAGCCGGGATTGTGGATGGAAGATGTCCCTCTTCCGCAGATAGGAGATAACGATGTTCTTATCAAAACGCGCAAGACATCTATTTGCGGAACAGATGTTCATATTTATAAATGGGATGAATGGGCTCAAAAAACGATCTCCGTTCCTATGGTAATTGGCCATGAATTTATGGGTGAAATTGTTAATCTGGGAAAGAATGTTCAAGGAATAAAAATTGGTGAACGGGTTTGTGGAGAAGGCCATATTATCTGCGGACAATGCCCAAATTGTCGAATGGGTAAGAAACATCTTTGCATGAATACGAAAGGTTTGGGAATCAATCGACCTGGCTGCTTTTCTGAGTATTTTGTGTTACCTGCCGAGAATGTCTTTCCTTTACCCAATACAATCAAAGATGATATCGCTACCATCTTTGATCCCTATGGAAATGCAGTCCATACAGCTCTCTCTTTTGACTTGGTTGGAGAAGATGTTTTAATTACAGGAGCAGGGCCTATCGGAATCATGGCAGCGGCCATTGCTCGTCAAGCAGGAGCCCGTCATGTCGTTATTACAGATCTGAATGAGTATCGATTGAATTTAGCCCGTCAAATGGGAGCAACAGCAGCTATCAATGTTTCAACCACCTCTCTTCAAGATGCGATGGCATCACTAAAGATTAGCCATGGCTTTACAGTTGGTCTAGAGATGTCAGGAAATCCTAAGGGATTATCCACTCTCTTAGAAAAAGTTCAACATGGTGGATGTATTGCCTTATTAGGCATCTTACCACCTCATACGAGTGTCGATTGGGATCTTATTATCTTTAAAATGTTAACGATTAAAGGTATTTACGGAAGAGAAATTTTTTCAACTTGGTATAAGATGACACATATGCTAGAGAGTGGACTTGATTTATCTCCTGTTATTACTCACCATTTTTCTGTTGATGATTATGAAAAAGGATTTGAAGTCATGTTATCAGGTCAATCAGGGAAAGTGATTTTGAATTGGACGTAAAAAATCGATAGGTATTAACGAATACGCTGAGCATTCAATAAGACAATCAGACTACTTGTTACCATAGCAAAAGCAGCAAAAATAGGAGATAAAATCCCTCCCATTGCTAAACCAATGCCTATCACGTTATAAAAGAACGCCCAAAAGAGATTTTGCTTGATCATTCGATGTCCTTTTATCGCTATTTGACGTAATTGTAAAAGGACGGGTAAGCGATCTGTGGTCAATAAAATATCAGAAACTTGAATAGAGACATCGGCTGCGGATACAACAGCAATACCAATATGGGCGGCTGTTAAAGAAGGGGCGTCATTGATGCCATCCCCTAACATGGCTACAATCTCCCCCTTCTGACGTAAGGCGTCCACAATTTCCCTTTTTTGTAAGGGATGACACTCAGCGCGCCATTCAGTAAAGGAGCAATTTTTTGCCACCTTTTCAACAGCGAAAGAACTATCTCCAGATACAAGCCATGTTTTAAGTGGGGCTAAGGATTTAATGACCTCTATCGCATCCTCTCGAAGACGATCTCCTAATAAGAGACAAGTTAAACATTCCTGATTTTTAGCAAAAAAGACAACTGTTCCCATCCATTCCATATTCTGCTTATCTAAATGAAGAGATGAGATCAATACCTGGTTCTCTTTTAGAAATTCGGCTGAACCTAAATAGTATGTATCCTGGCGATTCACACCTTTTAAACCTTTGCCACTGATCTCCTCTATCTGTTGGAATTGAGCAGAAGGAACTAGCAAAGTCCGATGAAGCGCCACAGCAATAGGATGATTAGATTGGGAAACTAATCTTTTTAAGCAGGTACATTCTTCAAAGGATAAATGCTCTAACCCACTTAACACTGTAAATTTTCCTTCAGTGACCGTTCCTGTCTTATCAAAAATAAATATTGTCTCTTTTCCTAAAAAGGGTAAACATCCCCGATTGCGGACAATGGCTCCTAATTTAGCTAATGCATTCAACACATGAGACTCCGCTAAAGGGGCAGCAATTCCTATGGCACATGGGCAAGAAATCAGAAGAACAGAAATAGCACGGATAACTGCTGTTTGCATAACAGTATGACCATTATCAACAATTTCATTGTATAGACAATAACATGTTGTTCCCAACGCTAGGAGGCTGACTAAAGGAATAAACCATTTGACAATTTGATCAGCTGCACGCACATATTGAGATTTATGCCCAATATCCTGTTCTACCATTTCGATGATCCGATGCAAGGCAGTCTCTTCTGGTTTAGCTGTGACTCTTATCACAAGACGGCCTTGCTGCAAAAGAGATCCAGCCAATACAAGAGATCCAACCTTTTTAGACAAGGGAAGTGATTCTCCTGTCATCAGAGATTCGTCACAAGCGCCTTCTCCCTCCTCCACAACACCATCCAATACAATCTTTTCTCCAGTTAAGACCACTAGACGATTGCCAGGATCAATCTCTTTCAATGAAACAAAACGTTCTGTTCCATCAGAAAATTGTTTTCTGCCTCGACGTGGCAAAGCTCTTGTTAACTTTAAAAGAGAATCTTTGGCAGAAAATTTTGCTTTAGATTCGATCATTTTACCTAAAAGAACAAAAACAATGATCGCTGTCATGGAGTCGAAATAGACATAATAGCTTCCCTGCCATAACTCATAAAAAGAAAGCCCAGAAGCTGCTAGCACGCCGATGAAAACAAGAACCTCCATTCCCCATATCCCTACTCGCAAACCCACACAAAGACGACGCCAAATAGGCCACGCACTGTAACTCAAAACAGGAATAGATCCTAAAAAAGAAAACCATCCAAATAACGAAACGTATCCCGACTCTTCAGCATGAAAATAGCTAGCATAGATAGGATAGGCAAACATCATGATATTTAAAGAAAAAAAAGCCGCGACAATGAAACGAAGATAAAGCGAACGGCTAACAGCTTGTTGGCGGGGATCTTGCAAAGAGATGGGACGATAACCTAACTGCTCGATTAAACGGAAAATTTTTTCTTGAGATAAATAGCGTGGAGAATATTCAATAGAGGCTAAATCAGTTGAATAATCAACGATACAATTACTAATTCCCTTCTCTTTTAAGAGAATAAGTCGGATCACTTCACCACAAGAAGGACACCACATATCGTTAATCTCAAGGTATAGCTTCTTAAACTCTTTGTCAGGAAGTTGTAATTTCTGATTTTGTTCACCTATTTCCTTAAGAAGGTTTGGATTAGAAATAATGCCGGATTGTAAAGCCTGCAAAAAGAGAGGATGCTCTCGGTACTGACCAAGCTCTTGTTGACTTAGAAGAATTTGATAGACCGCATGACAACCTGCACAACAAAATAAACGGTTTTGATCTAAATAAGCACTTTGTTGAACAGGACTCTCACATAAGGCACATGTTTTAGCAATTCCAATCTCTTCTGTTGTTTCCTCTTTAATCATGAAGAAAACCTTTTTACATCACTTGTTGTATAATAGTCTTGTTGATATAATTATTAATAAAAAGATTATAATAATATTCTGAAGAGAAATAAGTATGAAACTCCCTTTGGCCTATTATGGTCATCCTATTTTACGCAAAAAAGCTTCTTCTATTAAAGAAATTAATGACGAGGTACAGCAATTAATAGAAGATATGTCTGAGACAATGATTGCTCATAATGGATGTGGCCTTGCAGCACCCCAAGTCCACCACTCTATTGCCTTATTTATCACTCGCATTCCTCGTTATGATGAGAATGGCATCACTAATCCAGGTCAATTACGTGTGTTTATTAACCCTAAAATTATTCAACACAGTCCAGAGGAGTGGACCTGCGCTGAAGCGTGCCTTTCCATTCCAGGTTTAAGAGAAAATGTTTCCCGCCCTCTCAGAGTAACCATTCAAGCAACAGATCGAGAAGGGAAAGAGTTCACAGAAGAATTTACTGAATTCGATGCTCATGTGATCATGCATGAAAATGATCATTTAAATGGCGTCTTGTATATTGATCGCCTCTCTTCTAAAAGAAGAAAGGAAATCGAAATATCTCTTAGAGAAATCAAAAAAAAGCATAAACATTAAGTTTGAAGAGTTCGACTTATCAAGAAAATAACCCCAAAAATCAAGTTATTACTCTTCGATACGTTCCATGGTAAAGGCCGGCGCATTGCTTTTACTGAAGCCTAAAGCACTTGTCCATAGGGAAAGCAAAATACAAGCGACTAAAAAAATTAAGGAAAGCCAAGCGGTAAATTTTTTGAGCACATCTGCTGTGGATGTCCCAAATAATGAATCCGTTGCTTCTCCTCCAAAAGAGGCTCCTAATCCCGTACTTTTACTTTCCTGAAGCAGAATTACCCCACAGAGTAAAGCACAAAGAATCATAAACAGGGCAATTGTAAAAAAATAAAGAAATGTCATGTATGAACCATCATATTAAAGTTTAATAGCTCCATCATTCACGATTTGACTAAAAGATTCAAGAGAAAGTGAAGCTCCTCCTACTAAAAGACCATCAATATCGGGTTGGCTTAATAAAGCGCGGGCATTAGTCGGATTAGCCGATCCCCCATATTGAATAACTATTTGATGAGCCAGCTCAGGTGTTAGTAATTGACCAAGCAATTGGCGGCAGAATTGATGAACATTTTGAGCGATTTCAGGTGTTGCACTATATCCTGTTCCGATAGCCCATACAGGCTCATATGCCACAATAAGAGTCTGCAAGTCTTCTGGTGAAATATCCGCCAAACATTGTGTTAATTGCTGTTGAAGAACTTCTTTTGTCTGTTCAGTTTCATATTCTTCTTTTGTCTCTCCTATACACAGAATAGGCTGCAAGCCCACTTGGATAGCTCTTTTGACTTTACGATTAATAAAATCATTATTTTCATGATAGAGATGACGACGTTCCGAATGACCTAATAAAACAAATTTAGCTCCAGCCTCTTTTAACATTTTTCCAGCTACTTCCCCTGTAAAAGCTCCTTCTGAGGCATCATTCATATTTTGTGCGCCAATAACAAGAGGAGTGTTTTCAGTTTCTTTAGCTAAGGCATCAATAGCTGTAAAAGGGACTGCAAGGAATACTCTAGAAGGACTCTTATGCACAAGAGGAATCAACTGCTGTATAAATTCTTGTGCCTCTTGGATTGTTTTATGCATCTTCCAATTACCGGTGATAATCGGTGGCCGCCTCGCATTGTTCATCTTAATTATTCCTTTAAGTAGACACTATGTTTCAAAAGAAGTTTTCTTAATATTAAAAGAAAATAAGACAGAAACTCAAGAGATTTTTTGGAATTTGCATAATTAATAGATTATATAAATAATAATAATCTATATCTTGATTTAATTGTTTACAAATCTGTGAAAACTTAGAGACTGTTTACGATTTAAAATCTTGATTAAAAGAGGCATTTTTGATGCAAATTCTTTAATAAAAGCGCCAGAAATATTTGATAATATTTTCAAGCTTTTATTAAAGAAGTGGCGCAAAAAGGACCTTTTAATCAAAATTTTAAATTCATAGACAGGCTCTTATATCATTTAGAAAGTATTTCTTTTATTTTATCTGGTGATTTGTTGTTATAACATTTCATTATAACAGTCTGAGTTAGGAAAGCAGAAAGTAGCATAAAGTGACATTTAAATCCCAAAATTAGGTAGTGCTAAACAGGTAAGGCTATTTCACTAAATTGATCCAATTTGATAAACTCATTGTTCTAGTTTAAACGGAGAAGAACAATGCATTGCCCTCACTGTGGATCAGATTTAATCAAAAAGAATGGGGCTATACCAGACATGAAAAACAAAATTTTCGCTGTTTGGAGTGTAGCAAACAATTTAGCGAAAATAAGGAAGCTAAACTTATTGATGAACATACAAGGGAACTGGTTAGAAAAGCTCTTTTAGAAAGAGGTTCTCTTAATGGAATTTGTCGGATTTTTGATGTAAGCATGCCATGGCTCCTAGATTTTATTGACTTTATTATAAGCAACTTACCTGATGATTTGAATGCGGAAGTATCTTGTAGGGAAGGAGATGATATAGAGATAGCTAAACTTGAGGTAGATGAACTTTGGAGCTTTATAGGTAATAAGAAAAATGATCAATGCTTGTGGCTTATCTTGCATAAAAAGAGCCGGCAAGTTCTGGCTATGCAAGTAGGGCCTTGGGATAAAAAGACAGCGGAACTTCTTTTTGCAAAGCTTCCAGAGTCATTAAAAAAAGCCGTCTATTTCACTGACAAATTTAATGCCTACTATGAGACCATTCCTTGGAGTCAACATCAGCCAGTTAACAAGCAATCCGGTCAGACGAGTTATATTGAAAGATTTAATTGTACACTCAGACAAAAGTACGCAAGACTCGTGAGAAAAACCCTTTCGTTTTCTAAGAAGTTAAGTAACCATATTGGATTAATAAAATATTTTATTTGCGATTACAACAAACAGCTAAGAGCCTTACCTGTTTAGCACTACCATTTATTATTAAATAAATCAAAATCAATTATTATTTACTTTAAATAATAACAGGATTTATATGAAAAATTTTTGTTTATTTATATTGTTTGTAATTTCTACTTTTGCTCAAATTAATGCAGATGTTGAACGACGAGCGGCGATTGATATTGGTTCGGGCAGGACAAAAGTGGCAATTGCTGACATTGATACAGAAACAAATCAAATTGTTCAGATTGTTCTAGATACCTCTTTTCCTGTTCCTTATCAAGCCTCTCTTGACAAATCTGCAGATGGTACTTTTGATGGGAAACAAAAGAGCTTGGATTGAAGACTTTTAAAGAAATTAAGGAAATTAGTAAATCAATACCAAGTTCAAAAGATTGTAGCCATTGCGACATCAGCATTTCGTAAGCCAATAATAGCAAAGGATTTATTTCAGAAATCGAAAAGCAAACAAAAATTCGTGTTCAGATTATTCCGCAGAGAGAGGAAGGCGAAATTGCTTTCTTTAGCGCTTTGGCCTCAGGTGAATTTAACCATGAAGAAGATGTTGTTTGGGATATTGGTACAGGAAGCCTTAAAATCGACAACTGCAAATACCAGCGAGGGCTTAACGGTTTACATGGGAGAGCAAATGGGATCGGTGGCATTTAAAAACTACATTGTCGATGCAATACAGGAAAATGACACTGTTGTTGGGATCGAACGCCTCTTTTACCATAGTATTCGCCCTCTTGCTTCTGGGAGAAGTGAATTTAAATATCAAAGGGATAAATAATATGCAGAATGTCACATCTTTTTACCGACTAAAAAAAGTCTTATCCAATGGGGTAATAAAAGTCCTATTTCTCATTGCCGTTCTTGCTAGTATTGACCGAGTAAATGCACAGAGTTTTATTGAAAGGGTTGAACATACTCCACTTATACTCAGTAATCATGACGTGAATCAGAATACATTGAACGAATCGGTTTATGAGCTCATAGATCAAGCACAATCATCCATTTTACTCATGAGTTTTACATTTTCTGATCCGACACTCATTAGCATTCTTAATCAGAAAGCCAGCGAAGGGATTGATATACACTTAGTTATTGATCGTGATCATATAGGAAGTTTGACAGCCATTCTTCATCCTTCAATAAAGATAAGCACCCGACAAACTGGTGAAGGACATGTACATCATAAGATTATTGTTGTCGATCGCGTATACATATGGCTTGGATCGGCCAACTTTACACCTAACAGTTTGGTAGGTTCTAAAAATCTCGCGATTGGATGTTATAGTCCAGAAATTGGCAAAGAGTTATATCAAGAAGCTGCTTATATCGTATCTCAAGGGCAGAGGAAAGGGATCACCCCTCTTTTTTGTTATTATGAAAATCAACTTCTAGAACTTTATGTTCTCCCCCACAATCAACCAGAGCGCCCTAGTTTGGTTGAAACAAGTATAAATGAAATTGCAAAACAGAAATTGATTAGTTTATTCGACAATGCGCAACATCACATTAATGTTTCGATAGAGCAATTAACCTTTAAAGACGCCAGCCGTGCTTTGATAAGAGCTCATCAAAGAGGGGTTGTCGTTGAGGTGTTCACACCACATCTAAATGATGACGCCGTTAAACTTCTGATAAAAGAAGGTGTAAATGTAAAGCTCGGGCGTAATATTCATCATAAATTTGCACTTATTGATAACAAAATTTTGTTAAATGGCTCTCCAAACTGGAGCATGAATGCCTTTTCTCGAAGTGATGAAAGCTTCATCGTCCTTAACAACATCTCGCCAGAGCAAATAGCCATAATGAATTCAGTGTGGCAAAGTATTTCAGGGAATCCATTAGATCTTACAGAATTTGAAACAATTACTGAATCCGATACAAATACCAATGACGTTCCAACAGCTGATCTGGATAGTCATATGTTTCCGCTCTATTGGGCTTCACCTCTCTTGATTGATGAAATCAAGAAAGCAAATACAAGCATCCCTATTTGTCAAAAGGGTTTGAAACAATACTGACTACCAGTTCTTGGGCTTTTATTTGGCCTTTCCTCCAAACCAATGATGTCTTTCTAAAGCTTTTTGAGCTGTCATAGATGGATATAATGCTTTTCCACCTGTACGCTCGATTGCTTTTTCTGTTGGTGAAATATCCAATTCTCTTCTTACATGATAGAAAAATGGTATAGCATACCTTGAATGATTCCTATAGGTCATCACTCTATGAGGCGTACTTTTAAAAAGACCATTGGAAAGGTTTTCTAACATATTAGATCCACTAACTATAACCTGGCCTGGAATGTACTCAACTTTGAGCCAACTTCCATCAGGCCTCTGAATCTCCAATCCTGCAGAAGTAATTCCATAAATAAATGTAATCAAGTTGGGATCTTTATGGGCGGCTTTCCAAGTTAAGTTTTGGTACATATCGGATGGTACATCCAGATAATGAATAAAGCGCAGGATGGAATCACTATGCTCTGTCATTTTTGATAAAAAAGCTACGTTTTCACCCATCGCGAGAGAACATGCCTCAAGTACATATTGTCCAGACCTATCGAATTCATTATAAAGAGTGCTCAAATTTGTTTGAAAATCTGTAGGCGAATCAGGCCAAACATTGGGGTTGATAAGAGAGATATTTAATCGTTCTAACATCTCATCATCTACATTCCTTCCAATATGATAATATTCCTGCAAGTCGGGTGTTTTTAACGTATTATCCAGATTAAATGACTTATACCCTCTGTTTGGATATTTATTTTGATAAAGTAGCTTGTAGCTGTGATCGTGATTAAAAAATGAGATAGCTGAATTAAAACCATTTTTTAAAATTTTTTCATCCACGTCAGAGTTTTCTAAAGCAAAAAATCCATATTCATGTAATGCATAAGCAACTTCTTGGATGAATTTTGACCTGGATACCTCATCCCCATGTTTATATTCATTTAAATCTAATACGGGAATTGTTTGTCTTACCTGCAGGTCTATTTCCGTCGTGACTTCACTATAAATTTGTTTATTTTCAATAAACAAAATTACAAAAACAAATAAAAACACGAACGAGATTTGCCTTAACATATTACATCATAATATTATAAAATGATGATTTTATAAAAATATGATATAAAATACAAGTTTTAATTTACTATTTTTATTTAATAATAATTAACTGAAAATCAAATTTTTGCTTAAGTTATTATGCTGATCATAAGGCTGGTAATTCTAACTGTTCATAAAGAGCTAGCAAATTTCTCTTTGCAAAGGAAGAGTAATCCTGTAAGATAACAACCCTTCTTACATGGGACAATCTTTGAATGACACCATTACCCTCTTCAAACATCCCTATTCTGACCGTCTCGCAATTAACTCAAGCTATCAAGACGAGCTTAGAATGTACCTTTCCTTTTGTTTGCCTTCAAGGAGAAATCAGCAATTTTAAGCTTCAAACTTCGGGTCATTTATACTTTTCTCTTAAAGATACCAATGCCCAAATTGCAGCTGTCATGTTTCGTAACGATGCTAAGCAATTAGAGGTTATGCCTAAAGCCGGAGATCAGGTCATTGTCAAAGGAGAAATAAACGTTTATCCTTCTAAAGGTAGCTACCAATTAGTGATTCGTGAACTCTCTTATGTTGGCTTAGGAGAACTATTACAAAAATTGGAAAAGTTAAAAATTAAATTACATCAAAAAGGATGGTTTAAAACTGCTAGAAAAAGAGCTATTCCTAGTTTCCCACGACGTATTGGGGTTGTTACTAGTCCAACAGGAGCTGTGATTCAAGATATTTTAAATATTTTAACTCGTCGTTTATCAGGATTTCATCTCATTCTGAACCCTGTTAAAGTTCAAGGCGAAGGGGCTGCTCAAGAAATTGCCCAGGCGATTGAGCAGTTTAACCACTATGATTTAGTCGATGTGATGATTGTTGGAAGGGGTGGAGGAAGTATTGAAGACTTATGGGCTTTTAATGAAGAGATTGTAGCAGAAGTCATCTATCATAGCCGCATTCCTATTATTTCTGCAGTTGGACACGAAACAGACCACTGTATTGCCGACTATGTTGCAGATATCCGAGCTCCTACTCCTTCAGCCGCTGCTGAAATTGTGACTGCTGAGAAAAACCAACATCTTCAACACTTAGGCATCTTAAAAAAACGGATGCAACAAACTCTTATGCATCTCATCCATCAAAACCGCTATCGACTAAAAGGAATCCTGAAACAACCTTTTTTTACCCATCCTAAGACTCTGCTTGAATGGCGTATGCAAAAATTAGATGATTGCCGCGTAGAGATTGATCAGGCTATTCACCAACAACTCCAGCTTAAGAAACATCAAATTGAATCCCATGCACGACAGACATTAGCCTTAAAACCAACAACACAATTAGCACACTTCAAACAGAAGCTTTCTTATTGGGAACGGACACTGCAACAAAGCTGGTCCTCACAAATACATCACCGTCGACGCCTATTTAATCAAAAAAAGATTTTAAAGCATTTAGATCAGCTTTTTGCCCAGCAAATCTCTTTACGACGTAAAAGACTATCTCACCTCGTTGCTAATCTACAAGCTATTGATCCTAAATGCCTTTTAATAAAAGGGTATAGTATTCTCTTTCCAGAAAAAACCTATTCCGTTATAAGCTCTATACATCAACTTAAAAAACAGCAAAAAGCAAGGCTCTTGCTTTCTGATGGAGAAGTCCTGATCACTATTAACGAAATAATGCCTCATGAACAATAATGTCTTTCAAAATCAAGATCCTTCTATTATTAGCTTTGAAGTGGCATTTGCTCGTTTAGAGGAAATCCTAGAAAGAATGAATTCGGGCGCAGTCAGCCTAGATGAATCTCTTAAGCTTTATGAGGAGGCCGATCAACTTATCGCCATTTGTAGTAAGCGCTTAAATGAGGCAGAACGCAGGATTGAGATCCTGGTCAAGAATCGGAATGGAGAACTCTCGCTTGGCCCTGACGATAAGCCAATTATCCAAGAATATCATACGATTTATCAAAGTTAGCCTATACTCATTCTCTGCTATCTCTCTTAAGATTATACCAGGGCTAACGAATTATAAACAAGTTGAGGTATCCGTGCGAAAACATGACTCAAAGAACACAAAGTCTTATGAAAAAATTCTTGAAACAAAAAAATCTCAGAAAAAATTGATCTTGCCATTATCAAGACCGAGCCAAGCTCTCCTATAAATGGAAGTGTTGACACTAGAAGAGTACAGGAATTGTTCCATTGTGGATTATTGAAAACCGTTTAAGTGCATGGACGTTCTATAGTAAATTTTTGCCAATTTCAACATCTTTGGAATCTGTTGTGTAGCCATCAGGGTTATTAAATGGCATTTGGATATATCCATGGTCATAATAGAACTTACAGGCAGTTGGCGAAGATTGAATCTGTAGTTTCTCTATACCTTTATGCGATAGCCAACGCTCACACAGCCTTAGAAATTGGCTGCCAAATCCAAGATTGCGATAACGCTCATCAATGACAATAATCCGTAATGCAGCTCTGGCTTCAGGCCAAAGTTGAAGATGTATGTAACCAATGATTTCAGCCTCTTTATAGAAGACTAAGTGAATATGGTCTTTATGTTTGAGAGTCCAAGTATAGGGATCAGGAATTGATTTAAAAAAACCCTGTTTGCGTAAAGAGCGCACTACTTCCCACTCTCGATCTGTTAACGCTTGAACAATACGCCATCCTTTATAACCATCTTTAGCATCGATCTTTGCTACAAAGGCATCTTTGCCAAAACAATACTTCAGAATATCGTCAGGAAATTTTTCGGCCAATTCCAACTTGAGTTTAGCATATGCTTGAGCGTCGTCATCGTGCGAACGCATCCAATCACGAAATTTTAGGTACCTGCTGATTTCGGTATCCCCTTCTTCAAAAACGTGCACATTATGAGTCCTAATACTACTTCCCTTTTGAAAATATCTCCGAAAAGCAATTCCGTATTCACCTTTAACTTCATAGCCAAGCTTTTCCATAGCTTCTGTTGATTCATCTACCTCTAGAATATTTTTTACAACTGGAAGTATATCAATGATAGGTTTAGCGCTTAAGCCAGGTATCGAGGTTGAGCCAATATGGTGCACCGCCAGACAATTGCTTCCTAAAGCTTGTTTGATGAGCAAAGCTTCAATTTCAAACATTAAGGGCCATTTAGGATCATAAGAAACCACTTCAACGGTACGATTCATTTTATTTTATCTAAATATTTAAGGATGTAATCGATTAAACTACGGATGTCTGCACATTGTCTAGGCCGTAGATTTGAAAGGCATCTTGTCAAACAGTCAAGAAGCGACAGTAAATTGAGTAGATAGATGCTGATGCGCCAGCTATCTGCTAACTGCACACTTCCTTGCTGTGCCGTAGATTTGAAAGGCATCTTGTCAAACAGTCAAGAAGCGACAGTAAATTGAGTAGATAGATGCTGATGCGCCAGCTATCTGCTAACTGCACACTTCCTTGCTGTAAGCCATCAAGGAATGACATTTCAAAATCTGGAAAAAACAACAGCGTCAATATACTTAATCTTGTAATCTTTCGAGAGAAAATTTTCCCAACTTCCTAGATCTTCAAAATCTACATGTTTAATTGCTATCAATGACTTCATTCTACCCCCAATCGCTCTTAAAGTTTTGTCGAATATGTTTTATTCCGATACAGTGAAAAGTTCGAGCAGGGTTCTGATTCATTGTTTTAAAATCAAACTGTTCAAACCAGTGAATGTCAAAATTCTTTAGGAGTTCCAATACACTTTGTGTAGTCAAATGACGGACTGTAAGATTTTCACTCGTTGTATAAACACCCCAGGTACCAAAACTTTGAAACCCTTCGGAGTACTTTTCCTTGTACCTTTCATCATCACAAATCAGAAAATCAGAGAGGTAGAGAACTCCTTTATTCTTAAGGACACGAAAAATTTCCTCTACTAATTTCTCTTGTTCATTTGAGTCAATCATACAGCAAAGAACCGTCGACATTATGACAGCATCGACAGATTCATTTTCGCAGGGGATTTTTCCTGGTTCTTCTAGAAGACGTAGGTCAAGATTGGGATAGACATCTTTTCCTCGTTCAATCATGCTTTGAGCAAAATCAAATCCAACAAGGTTATGGTATCCATTTCCGTTTAAGATTTGCATAAGGCGACCATATCCACATCCATACTCAAGAATTTTTGATTCTTTAGTTAGAAAAGAGGATAGTTTCTCAAGATACAAAGGATCTTCAAAATCTTTTTTTGATCCGATGTCATTCCAGTATTGTTGAGCTAGCATAGACATATAAATATCTTAAGTAGTTTGAATTTTGTGTTAGATTTATAGAAGTTATAGCAGAGATGGCAATTCATTTCACCCTATACAAATAGCTTTGAGAAAACAACTTTTGTAACTTGAAGATCCTCTATAGCAATGCCTGTAAGGTCTGCAACAGTAACCCAATTGCTATAACGCATTTGTAGTTTCTCTAAGAAAGCTCCAAGTTCCATAGGTGTATTCTTAATATTCTTCGCATGTGCAAGATCACCATGGAATAGGCTATCTGCTATGATTAAATTTGCCTTATCAAATTTGATTTCTTTTTCGATAGCTCCTTGATAAAGGACGAATGGTTTTTTCTCATGATCACCTTTCATAGGATGCAAGGGACTTGGGGAATAACCTAATAACCTGAGTTTTGATTTTATTTCCTTGATTCTTAAGAATCTTTCCTCTTATCTCTCGTCCTTGTCTTCTCGGAAATAGCCATTTGACTATTCCCTTCAAAGAAAAGGACAAGATCTAAGAGAAAATCTTCTCTAAGAATCAAGGAAATAAACTCAAAACTCAGGTTAATAAATACATCGAAAAGTCAATCACATACCCTGCTAAGCGAACACGCATATTCTTATAACGACGTTCCCAATCAATTATTCCTCTGATTTCGGTTCCCAGAACTGGATGAGACGATGTCTTCACATAGTAGATCTCTTGCATAACCTTAGTATTGTAGTTCCCAATTATGAATTCCAGCAATCAAATTAAACCTTAAAGAGAAGCGTTGTCTTCGATTTCTATAGCGCTCAGCAATAATTTTAAATCGCTTCAATAAACCAATCACATTTTCGTTGATGACTCTTTCACTAGATAGCTTAGCGTTATTTTTTCTTATCTTCTTTAGTTAATGGCTTTTTCTTACTTTTTTTCTTAGGCATCTGTGTCTTAGCATGAAGCTTTTGAAGTCCTAAATAGGCTGAATCAGTTAAAGCATTGATGTCTGGATGAATCTTTGATTCTTTAAATAATCGAAAATCATGCCTCTTACCATTAGAAAAAGCTGTGTAAATAATCTTTTGACTTTTCTTATCCACTACAACTTGAGTCTTTAAAGTATGTTTTTTCTTCTTTCCTGAGTAATAATGCCTTTGTTTTTTTAGGCCTTTCAATAGGAGTCTCTGTTGCATCAATCAAAATAACATCATATTCTATATCGCTCTTTAAAAGAGCTAGGAGTTACGCACTTAATACATATTTAGGACATCTAAGATATGTTTTAACAGCTTCTCTAACAATACCTATCTTAGCCTCAAACCAAGTTAAACCTGTTCGAAAACAAAATCTTTCGATCCTTAAAAAAGCTCGGAGTGAAAAAAGAATATGATTTCTTTGAGCTTTTTCTGTCCTTGCTTGGCATTTTTCAACACCACAAAATTGCTTGATTCCTCGATGATAATCTTCAATTAACCAGCCTTTTTCTGATAAGCTAAGGCGATCTAATTCATTCATTTTAAGGTTGTTTGTTGCCCAGTATTCAATGCCCTTTTCCTTAGAGACTAGCTTAAATACTTTAATCCAACCATAAGCTTTTAAATGAACTAAAGATCCTTTTTCTTCTATATTCACTTCACTAAGGCAACGATTGCCATCACCATCTGGATCAACTAATCGAGTTGGAGTAAGTCTTGTTAACCACAACCAATCCAACTTCCTGATCAACTTATCAAGGCTTGAATACCAAGAATCAAATAAAACACATTCAGGACAAAATCCTCTTTCTTTAGCCTTAACTAACATAGCGCGAAAATGATCATTCTTAGTCATTCCAGTCTTTGCTTTATCATAAAGGCTATAATCTATAGGGATAAGTTGATCACCATCTGTCCAAATTAAACTTTGAAGGTTAATTCCCTTGACTACTCGATGATGTTTACCTGACCAGTGATAAGAGACAAGATCCATCTTACTCGCATAAGGTTTATCGAGTGTCGTATCATCAATGACTAAGCAGCCTCTTGACTTATCTACAAATGCATGAGCCTCCTGCCACAAGTATTCCGATGTTGGCTCAAGTCTATATAAAACTCTAAGAATTGCATCATGAGAGGCGGGATCTGGTTTATCTGGTTGCACGCGAGCAGCTTCTGTACAACTATAAGCTTTTTGTGTTGCAATTAAAAAATTGATGTAATCTTCTTCTTGGCATTTTGGATTAGTCATACCAAATAAATTAAAATAACTCTAAAATTTATTCAACTGCGTAACTCCTAAGAGCTTTGCGGCCTGGCAAAGCAAAATCTGGGTGTTTAATAAGTACATCTTCCGAATGTTGCGATAACAAGCACTCTCTGAAATCTTATAGGAGGCTGAAACGTGAAAATATGTTCTATACTCTCTGATGTATTCCAACGCCATTAATAGACCTCTTTCGAAATTTCATTTGTTTGCTAAAATGATTCTTTTCGGCATCTTGATTGCCAAATTTTTTAACCATATGTGCACATATGCTTTCAAAATTTGGCAATCAATCTGCTCAAAAACAATTCATTTTTTCAAACAAAGCAAATTTCGAAAGAGGTCTAATATTAGAAAATAAAAAACAAGATATAGAAAAGTGGGTTATTGCAGACTATCATAAATTTCTGAAAAGGTATGGTCTACTCTAAAAATTTCTTTTATTTAGAGCTAAACTCTAAAACAAAGCGTTGACCCAAATGCTCAAGAATAGGTTTATATGTTCTACCGTTCAATAAATGATCGCAGCCAGGTGGAAATTGGTCGAAGGATTCTCCACTGAAAATAATATTACATTCCGGATCAAAAAAATTGCGTACTCTTCCTAAGGGGTCGAGATAACTGACCAAATCATCAGGACTCACGTAATTGATGACACTCTCAAAACCTTTATTTCTAATCATTGTAGCAGAGCCCAATGAAATAACACGGATCATCTTCTGCTCTTCAGGTGTCAGAAGCTCTCTAGCACGATCTGTATCCGAACCTCCTAAACTATGAGCATAATGAATAATAAGACCTCCTCCATTCACTCCCCCCATATCTTGAATAAGATTTTTCCAAGTCTGTGCCAAAAGTTGAGCATGAACGAATCTAAATCCTAATGCAAATGCCATTTTAATAAGAACAGCTCGAAATAAATCCCTCATCCATCCTTCTGTTGGACGAAAAATATAATGGACCTTCACCCCTTGATGTGTCCTAGAGATAAGCTCTAAATTATCTTGCAATATTTTGTGCGTAGTTAGAATTCCATTAATAAAGGTCACGCGAACTTTACCACTTATCTCTTTTTTTCCATAAATACCCGCCTCTGTCTTTCCAAATTGCTGATCTGCTAAGAGAGTCATCCACTCATCTAAAAATTTTTTTCCTGTCATTTTGACATCTGTATAAGCTTTTTCAAACAGATAAAAATTTAAACCATAAATAGAAAGATCCATAGAATTCATAGAAAATAATCCATATAAATCATAGGTCGTTAAAGGGTTATTCTGAGCAAATACATAAGAGTTAGGGATATCACATAAAGTTATAATAGGATCCGGTGTTATCCAAAGCCCTATTTGAGGATCATAATAGCGCTTGTCAAAAAAAATAAAGCCAGTTTGAGAATCATATCGTTTACTAGAGAATCTCCAAGGATTTCCTACACTTGAGGTTTGAATATGAGAGCCCTCTTCATTAAAAATCTCCTCCAAGCCATAAGCTGAATAACGATAGAATTCAGCAACTGAACGGGTATTTGTATCGATCAAGCAACGAACAGATCCTTGGTGATCATGAATAGGAGCATAAAAACGTTCACCTAGCTCACAAGCAATGGCAGCTCCTATTTCTGATCCTTTTTCTAAACCTAGGACGCGTAATTCAATCATTTTTCCACTGGCATCTAGCCGGCCAATCTCTTTATTTCCATCATAAAGAAAATACTCTGTGCTTTCCAATTTCCACTGAGATCGTTCTGTGCTCCAAACATAAATAAGCTGAGCAAACTGCCTATGAAAGGTATCATAATGATATTCGACTGCCTTTTGGTGGTTCTGTGTCACACGTACAAGTCGATTTAAAGCATCATATTCATAAATCCAGCATGTTTCACCCTGCCTCTTTTGACAGATATTACCATTTACATCATATTGATATTCTGCATCAGCTGTTTGAACGACCTGATTAAGTGCATTGATAGACCAGGGCTGGTAATCAGATATAAGACGATTATAAAGCGAATCATAAGAATAATCATGACTAAAATAGCCCTTTTCTGAAGCAAGCTGATGATCATTTGTATAAGTAAATTGACTATCGATCTGGCCAGCTGGGTCTTGGATGGATAGTTGGGTTAAACGTCCATAGGGATCAAATCCCTCTTGTGGAATTGTTTCAGACCACCAAGGAGACTGAATTTTTACTGATTGTCCTTTTTGATCATAGCTATAGGTTACGGCTCCTAAATTATCTATTAATTGGCTGCTGATCACTGCTCCTGTCTTATTATCATAGCAATATTCATGCTGATAAAGGCACTCTTGAGTAGCAGAAAACCTCATAATGGACTGCAAAAAAAAACCTTCATAATGATAGCGAATACTTGACTTATCAGGAAAGATAAGCTGGATACGCCTTCCAGCTAAATCATAAACATTTTTAAGAGTTAATGAAGGAGCCAGGCTCTCCTCTATCAATTGGTTTAAATCATTATAACGGCGGATTAAAGACGTATGATAAATGAGATCCTTTACTTCAACCAGATTTCCCTTTTTATCATAGAAGTATTGATAAGCTAAGGACTGGTCACTAGCCTTTAAGGAGGATAAATAACCATTTCCGTTGTAAACATGAACAAGAGTTACTCCATTAGGTTTTATAATTGTTTCAAGTTGTCCTAAAGAATTATAATGATAATAAGTATTCCTCTGCTGCGGAGATTCCACTCCTTCACTAATAGAAGTGATGCGATTTAAGGCATCATAAGTCCAAGCAATTGTATAAGAGCGTACAGGATCACCTGAATTATAGATGATGTGTCTTTCCAATATCTTGTTGTCATTATTATCATAATGTAAATGTTGTTCAGCTAACTTGTTCCCAAAATCATCAGATTTAATAATGCTCTGTATTCGATTTAAGGCATCATAAGTAGTAACTTGACTTATTCCATCCTTATCAACTGCTTTTTGTTGGATAAGATTAACATTATTTATACAAGGCAAGGGAAATGAAAGTGAAGCTTCCACTTTCCAGATTAACGCTAAAGAGAATAAGAACAATAGACTGAAGTTAATTTTATAACGCATAACCATTCCCTTTTTCATCCTTAGTGTCAACCCAACCTTTTAATCTGAACTTAGAGAGATTTCAAAAGAAGTTTAATACAAAAAAAGAAGTATAAGATTAGTTTATTTGTCTTGCAAGGGAAGTTTAAAACTCTATCATCGAGTAAGAAAGAATAGACCTCTTTCGAAATTTGCTTTGTTTGAAAAAATGAATTGTTTTTGAGCAGATTGATTGCCAAATTTTAAAAGCATATGTGCACATATGGTTAAAAAATTTGGCAATCAAGATGCCGAAAAGAATCATTTTAGCAAACAAATGAAATTTCGAAAGAGGTCTAATATAGTCTTGCAAGAGCAAACTTGTAAAAACAGAGATGGGCCAAATTTTGAAAATTAATTTCGGTCAAAAATATGACTAATAAAGTTCTATTTTTTCCCAGCCTCTGAGTTAATAACCTGAGTTTTGAGTTTATTTCCTTGATTTTTAGGAATCTTTCCTCTTATCTCTCGTCCTTTTCTTCTCGGAAATAGCCATTTGACTATTTCCTTCAAAGAAAAGGACAAGATCTAAGAGAAAATCTTCTCTAAGAATCAAGGAAATAAACTCAAAACTCAGGTTAATAAGTTAAGAGCAATAAATTTTATAGGAAGCCTAACAACTTTAAGATAATCAAAACTACAATAGGCACCCCTAATAACCATAAAATAATCATCCTTGTCATGGCTTTCCTCCTAAATCAATTGATTTTGAAACTCTTCTCTCTATTTCTTTCATACTTCATTTCAATTTAAATTATCAATACTTACCAATACTATACTCATTTCACTTGAAAGCTGCAATTTGGGCAATGCGAAAGCTCTCGGGCTTCAACGATCAAAAATAGACCTCTTTCGAAATTTGCTTTGTTTGAAAAAATGAATTGTTTTTGAGCAGATTGATTGCCAAATTTTGAAAGCATATGTGCACATATGGTTAAAAAATTTGGCAATCAAGATGCCGAAAAGAATCATTTTAGCAAACAAATGAAATTTCGAAAGAGGTCTAATAGGTCCATATGACTCATATGGACCTATTTTTGATCGTTGAAGCCCGAGAGCTTTCGCATTGCCCAAATTGCAGCTTTCAAGTGAAATGAGTATAGTATAAAGAAAGGAAAGAATAATGCGACGAAGCGATTTAACAAACTTCTTACGAATTTATCTGTGTCTTAGAATAGACAGAGTACTAGAGTAGATAGCTAAGCGCCTATACTCATTCCTGTTGAAAGCTGCAATTTCGGCTGTGCCAAAGCCTCGGGCTTCAACGATCAAAAATTGGTTCATATGAGTATATGGACCCATTTTTGATCGTTGAAGCCCGAGGCTTTGGCACAGCCGAAACTTCTCACTTTGAACTGGGATGAGTATATACTCAAACAACTTGAATGAAAATTCAAATTATTTGAGTATAAACATCAGGGTTGTCACGGAGTATGGTAAAGAAGGAACTCTCTCATTTTATGAGATAGGGGCTCATGGGCAATTACATCATTCCCATTCCACCCATACCGCCCATTCCACCCATACCACCCATTCCATCCATTGCAGGGACAGGATGTTTAGATTTAGGTTTAGGTTTCTCTGTAATCATAGCTGCAGTTGTTAAAAGAAGCCCTGCAATAGAAGCAGCATTAACGAGAGCGCTTTTTGTCACTAGAACAGGATCAATGACACCTGCTTTTAGAAGATCTGTAAACTCATCTGTTAAACCATTATAGCCATAAGCTCCTTCAGCTTCATAGATCTTTTCTGCAATCAAATTCCCCTGTTTACCGCAGTTATTGGCAATTGCAGTAGCAGGAGCAAATGCTGCTTGCTGAATGATAGATACTCCAATGTCTTCATCACCTGCTAATTTCAACTGATTCAGGCTTTTGACAGCACGAAGGAGAGCAACTCCTCCACCAGGAACAATTCCTCGTACGACAGCTGCACGAGTGGCATGCAAAGCATCTTCAACGCGAGCTTTTTTTTCCTTGAGCTCTGTCTCTGTTGCTGCGCCGACATTGACAACAGCAACACCACCAACGAGCTTCGCTAAACGCTCCTCTAATTTTTCCCGATCATACTTAGATGTAGAGGGGTGATTAATTTCCGCCTTAACTTGTGCAATCCTTGTTTGCACCTGCTGAGGGGATCCAACGCCATCAATAATTGTTGTCTCTTCTTTAGAGATTTTAATAGTTTTGGCTTTACCCAAAACATCAATATCTACCTCTTCAAGACGGAGCCCAACCTCTTCGGAAACAACCTTTCCACCTGTTAAAATGGCAATATCTTGAAGCATCGCTTTGCGACGATCTCCAAAACCTGGTGCTTTGACAGCGCAAATCACCATACCTGCCTTAATCTTATTGACAACTAAAGTAGCCAAAGCTTCCCCGTCAATGTCCTCTGCGATCACTAGAAAAGGGCGTGAACCTTTTGCCATGACTTTTTCTAGAATTGAAACAATTTCTTTTGCAGTAGAAATTTTCTTATCTGTGATTAAAATTGAAGCGTTTGTCAATTCTACTGTCATATCCTCTGGATTTGTGATAAAATAAGGAGATACATACCCTTTATCAAACTGCATGCCTTCCACATAATCAACATGAGTTTCAATTCCTTTAGCTTCGGCAACCGTAATAATACCGTCTTTGCCTACCCTTTCCATTGCCTCTCCAATAATGTTTCCGATATCAGCGTCATTATTGGCCGAAATTGTTGCAATTTGCTTAATCTCTTGGGCTGTATTAATAGGGGTAGCCAATTGATCTAATGCACGAGTCATCACTTCGACTGCCTGATCAATTCCACGTTTGAGACTCATAGGATTAGCACCAGCTGTAACATTCTTAACTCCTGCACTATAGATAGCTTCTGCTAAGACAATCGCTGTTGTTGTCCCATCCCCAGCCACATCCGATGTTTTTGCAGCCACCTGATTAACTAGTTGAGCTCCCATATTTTCAAATTTATCTTTAAGAGCTACTTCTTTGGCGACTGTCACACCATCTTTTGTAGAAAGAGGTGAACCAAATCCTTTATTAATAACGACATTGCGTCCTTTAGGCCCTAGAGTAACTTTCACAGCTTTGGCAAGGGTTTGAACCCCTTTTAAAATCGACTTTAAAGCCTCTTCATTAAATTGTAACATTTTTGCCATAGGTCAATCCTTAATTCTTAGAGGGGTTTAAGACAAAATGCCCAGAATATCTTCTTCACGTAAAATAAGATATTCATCATCAGTTTGGGTATTCTTAACTTCCGTACCAGCATAGGTGCTAAAGAGAATCCTATCGCCAGGTTTAACATATAGAGGCTCTAAACGGCCGTCCTCGTTCATTTTACCGGGACCTGTTGCCACTACTTCTCCTTCCTTAGGTTTCTCTTGAGCAGAATCAGGAAGAAGAATTCCCCCTTTTGAAGTCTGAGCTTTTGCACGTTTAATTAAAACTCGATCACTAAGAGGTTTAATATTAGCCATAGTCAGTTTCTCCTGTGTTGAAATAGTTAAAAATCTTTACCTTTCAAAGAAGGTATTGTAAAAAGGAAGCTAATTTATGTCAAGAAAGATGGGCTAAATCTTTAGCAAACTCGGATTTAGAGTGCCAGATTATTAACTCAAACATCAAAGTTAGGTTATTTATAAGATGGAATTAAGTATTTTTCTCTTTTTCGCATAAACTCTTCCCGTTCTTTTCGATGCAATTCTCTGAGTTTCCAGATAGGATAGCGTTCTTCTTTGAGAATTCGATAGACCTCAGCAGTTCCATTCACTTTATTGAATATCTCTTCTCTGTCTTGACTTGCTTGCAGAGCTTTCTCAAATTCCTTGGGATACAAGCTTTTTAACATACCTATTAAGAGGTACTGGGTTGCCACGGGCAAGTAGATAGTTGGATTGGTAATGAGGATTAAAACTCCCTGACAATGCTCTTGTGAAAATTTGCCAAAAAATGGACGATAGTAAAAGGGATAAAAATAAACACCTGGAAAGTGTTGAGCATTCAAACGTTCAGCAAAGAGAGAAGCATTAATCCAAGGGGCTCCAACTAATTTAAAAGGAAGCGTGTAACCAATTCCTATACTCACCATCTGCAGTTCACCTAAAATCCCTGTCGTTGGATAATAGAAAGCTGTGCTAGCCTCTGGAATATGGGGACTTGTGGGAATCCATTTAAGACCCGTCTCATCAAAAGACATACTACGCCGCCATCCCTTCATAGGAACGACGATTAAGGGACAGCCAATATGATATTCTTCATTAAAATAGAGAGCTAGTTCTCCAATTGTCATTCCGTGACAGTAAGATACATTCACATAGCCTAAAATAGATCTCCATCGATCTTCCAATACTGGTCCATCAACAGTCAAACCATTGATGGGGTTAGGACGATCTAATACAAGCAAAGGAATATTGAGCTTTGCTGCCTCTTCCATGACATAGAAGAGAGTCGACACATAAGTATAGGAGCGAGATCCAATATCTTGGATATCATAAATCAACAAATTAACGTTTTGCAACATGGCCTTTGTAGGACGATGTGTTTGACCATATAGACTGTAAATAGGGATGCCATTTAAGTCTTGATTCTCCTTAATATTTTCTCCAGCATAATGTTCTCCCATAAGCCCATGTTCAGGAGCAAATAGGGCAGTCAATTGATAGCCCAGAGAGTTAGCATGTTTCTTTAATATCTCAACAGTCCATTGCATATGACTGTTCACAGCAGTATGATTGGTAATTAAACCAATTTGTTTGCCTTGTAAAAGGAGCTCATAATCTTTAGTAAAAAGCTGGTCCACTCCTAATTTGATCGCTGGTAATGCCGCCTCGATTGAGTTGAAAAGAAACAAAGGCATGATCAAGAAAAATAGGCAACGTACATGGATAAATATGAGAAAAAAATGAAAAAAAGAAATGGATAAGATCATGTTTATCTCTTCCTCTTCTTTAAAGGAGGCTCTAGAGGTTGCAAAGAGAGACAATATCTCAAAATGACATCCTCAATCTTCAAATCCGAACCAGGTTCCATTTGATTCGGAATTTCTACACAATAATGAACAAAAGTGTATTCACTCCTACTCCAAACTACTACACTTACAATCAATTGATTAGGCCGATTTTTGGACACTCGAAGAAGATAGCAATTTTTATCTATACAAGATATATCTAAATAACAAACCCGAAAATAAAGACATCTCTCTTTTTCATCTTCACAACCCCAATTTATTAGCCTTTGTTCCGCCTCTTCTCTACTCATATGACCACAAAAATCAGAGCGACTCATGAGATAGTGAATCATAGAATCTTCTAATTGAGGGTGATAAGTCTTGATGGCCTGATACTTTTCTTCAAAGAGATCCTTTGTCAGCTCTCTAAGAGGAGAAAATAGCGTTGGCAGAGTCCTAATTCTTAACTTTCCATCTTTTATGCTATTTATTTCTTTTTCGTTTCCTAATAATAAAGGTCTAAATTTAATTTGATTTTCTTCATAAAGTTTAAATAGAATATAAACATAATAACTGGGTATCATATGGGGTCTAGCAAACGTTAAAAAAGAGGGTTTTTCGACAATATTTTTATTATTCCAAAATTTTAAATAAGCACGTTCGATCCACATTAAGTAAGAGCTATTCTTTTCTTTGAGTAATATCTGCTTGGCTTCTTGGAATGTTAAGACTCCTCGAAAACATGGATGATTGACTAGCCAGGAAAAATGGGCCTCATCTTGCATTTTCAGCTCACGGCAACTTATCAATGCTGTTGAAAGTCTACTTTTAACTTCAGGCTGGAGAGTCAAATAACCGATCTCTTGAGGCATGTTTGAAATACTAAAAAAAGTATGAACAAACGCCTTTATCTTGGCTTTTAATCCTTTTGCATCTCTATCAAATCTAAGAGAATAGTGGAGTGTAATAGGCTTCCACAAACTATCGTCATTAGCTAACTGATTCCAGTTTTTGCATACTTCGGATAAGCGTAAAAGGACTTGTTCCGGATAATTGTTTTTACAAGCTGTTGCATACGCAAAAATTTTTATTAAAGTTGAGGCATCTAAATAATTATTCGTTATCATCTCATTCCACTCCCCTTGTCATCTTTCTGCTTTAATTTTTTATCATTTATAACTTATCCAAGTCGAAATTGCAAATTTTTTTATGATTTTAAAATAATTTATTTAAAATATCATTTTGTTATGTCTAAATTTTAATATTGTTATTAATTTAAAATTATTTTATAATAATATTAAATTAAATTGATAAAATAAAATTGTTTTAGGTATATTTATATAAAATGAAAATTGAAACAACTAATACTGATTTTTCGTTTATAAATGCCATTACTACTATCTCTAATTATGGTTTAATAAAAGGCTATCGTATTTATAAAATTGGTCAGGAATTTAAGGCATCTTGTTCTGTTCCTGAAAGGTCATCTTTATTAAAAATTGATGATATTATAAAAATTTCTAGAAAGCAGTGGAATAATATGGGAGTTAGAGACAGATCTTCTTTGCTAACTATGTATACAGATATAAAGGTTATACTCGGGAAGAGAGAAGATAATCGTCCGTTTTATACACTTTATACTAAAATTCAGCATGCCTTGCGGGGATTGGGATTTGTTAAAACTTCTGAATTAATTGACAATGAATTAAGACGTTTAGAAATACTTATCAAACAACATCACTCATTATATAAATAAGTTAATTGAACAAGCAAAAGAGATTCATCACGAATTCATGCTCATCCTTGAAGTGAGCTCAAAAAAACCGAACAACGGATATTATTCCCCTTTAAAAAAAGCAAGATCTAAGAGAGAATCTTCTCTAATAATCAAAGAATAAACTCAAAATTCAGGTTAATGCCAAAGTTAAGTTGGAAAAGCTTTTTTTTAAGCAATCAATATGCTATAAACTAATGCTCTTTCCTACTCCCTTGCTTCTTTCTTTATTGCTAGCCCGAATACCATAAATTAATGAGATAGAGCACTAGTGCTCTCTTTTGCAGATTGCATGAGACCATGGATAAAAGAAAAATGATGAATTATCTACTAAAATGACTCACCTATGGAAGAATCTTCTCTTATTAAAAAGGTTAAAGCAAAGATTGATAATGCTAGAGGAAAATCTTTTTCTCTCGTTCAAAGAGCAGAAGAGGCTGTTGCCTTAGCAGCGTTAATGCTTGAGGAAGCTCGACGTATCCAAACTCCACAAGAAAGGCGTCAACAAGAGCTATTAGCGGGCATGATGCGTGATCCTATTGGAAAGGTATTTACAACAGCTATTACAGATCAATGCTTTAGAAGCCAAAATCCTGAACGTGCTGCTGATCAACTTATTTATCTTATTCAGAAACACGGAATTCCTCACTATCTTCCTACTGATAGAAAAATAGCCTTAAAAACATTTAAAACCTTAGGCAAATCTTTAGCTAAGATCCTGATTCCTTTCGTGATTCAAATGTTGCGTAAAGAAATGGCTAACGTGATTTTGTCAGGTGAAGAGAACCAGCTCATCAAGCACATAGAGCAGCGACATCGAGAAGGAGTACAGGTTAATCTCAACCACTTAGGTGAGGCCATTTTAGGAGAAGAAGAGGCTAATCACCGCTTGCAATTATACCTAAGAGATCTAGCTAAACCCCAAGTGGAATGTATTTCTGTTAAAATTTCCACTCTTTGCAGCCAAATCAATCTTCTAGCATGGGAAGAGACTCTGGAGATTTTAGCCAATCGCTTACGCCAGCTATATCGGGCAGCTATGACCTATGTTTACACCCGCGCTAACGGTGAAAGGGTGTCAAAACTTGTTAATCTGGATATGGAAGAATACCGAGATCTTCGCTTGACTGTTGCCCTTTTTTGCAAAGTCCTTGATGAGAAAGAATTTTACCACTATGAGGCCGGTATTGTCTTGCAAAGCTATTTGCCTGATGCTTTCTTGATTCAGCAGGAATTGACAAGATGGGCAATGCAACGTATGGCTCAGGGAGGAGCCTCTATTAGGATACGTCTTGTCAAGGGAGCTAATCTAGCTATGGAACAAGTCGAAGCTTCTATTCGTATATGGCCGCAAACACCCTATACCTCTAAGGCCGCTGTAGATGCCAATTACAAACGGATGGTCGCTTATGGATGTCAAGAACAACATGCCAAAGCAGCTCATCTAGGTATCGGCAGTCATAACTTATTCGATATTACTTATGCTCTTCTTTTACGGGCTGAGCATCAGGTTGAGAAAGAGGTTTCATTTGAGATGTTGGAAGGGATGGCTGATCCTATGCGTCGAGTCGTCCAACAAGTCTCCGGCAGCATGTTGCTCTATTGTCCCACAGCTATAAAAGAGGAGTTCCAAAATGCTGTCGCCTATCTCATACGCCGTCTGGACGAGAATACAGCACCTGAAAATTTCTTGCATCATGCTTTTAATTTAATCCCTGGAACCCTAGAGTGGGAGCATCAAGCCAGTCTTTTTACTCAAGCATGTCTAGCCTCTCAAGAAATCTCTTATCTTCCCAGGCGCACGCAAAATCGTTTAGTAGAATTCTTCGAATGGGAAAAAAAAGATCATTTTCAAAATGAACCAGACACAGACTGGTCATTACCACAAAATCGAAGATGGGCCGAAAAAATTCTTCAAGAATGGTCACAAAAGAGAATTGAACCGATTCCTCTTGTCATTGGTGGACAATCTATTGCGCCTGATCAACAACATTCTGGCATAGGCAAAGACCCCTCTCGTCCAGGTCAATCCTTATATCAATATACACTAGCTAGTAGTGAACAAGTTGACCAAGCCTTGAACTTTGCTAAACAGGCCGAAAAAGACTGGGCTAAGACTTCTATCCAAGAGCGATCGAGACTATTAGCTCAAATTGCACAAGGTCTGAGAAGATGCCGCGCAGATCTCATTGGAGCAATGATAGCAGATACTGGTAAGACTGTACCAGAAGCAGATTTCGAAGTCTCTGAAGCTATTGATTTTGCCGAGTATTATAGACATCGTTTAAAGGAACTTTATTCAATGCCAGATATCCAATGGCAACCTAAAGGAACTGTTCTCGTGGCTCCTCCTTGGAATTTTCCCTGCTCCATCCCAGCTGGCTGTGTCCTTGCTAGCCTTGCAACGGGCAATTGTGTGATCTTAAAGCCGGCTAACGAAGCTATCTTAGTGGGATGGCGTTTAGCTCAAGTCTTTTGGGAGGCGGGTGTCAGCCAACAAACTCTGCAATTTATGACGTGTGAAGATGACCCAGTCGGTAGTCAACTCATTCAAGATCCGCGTATCTCCACTGTTATCCTCACAGGAGCTACAGCTACAGCAAAGTTTTTCTTGCGTTTAAGACCTAGCTTGGACCTCATTGCTGAAACAGGAGGAAAAAACACCTTAGTAATCAGTGCAATGGCGGATCGTGATTTAGCGATTCGAGATCTTGTCCAATCTGCTTTTAGTCATGCTGGACAAAAATGCAGTGCCTGTAGTCTAGCTATTCTAGAGGCGGAGGTCTATGATGATCCCCATTTTCGAGAACAGTTATGCGACGCCGTGGCAAGCCTTCCTCTGGGATCATCCTGGGACTTCACCACACGCCTCAATCCTCTCATCCTCCCTCCAAATCCCATCCTTTTGCGAGGCTTGACACAGCTAGAAGAAGGAGAAGAGTGGCTGCTCAAACCTCAACAACATCCTCATAATCCTCATTTATGGAGTCCAGGAATTAAGCTAGGTGTTAAACCAGGAAGTTTTACTTTTGAAAATGAGCTATTCGGTCCTGTTTTGGGCTTAGTGAGAGCAGACCATTTTGAACAAGCCTTGGATATCATGAACCAAACCCCCTATGGACTTACAGCAGGCATTCACTCTTTAGATGAGAGAGAACAGCACGCTTGGTTAAAGCGTATTGAAGCAGGAAATTGTTATATCAATCGTACAATCACAGGAGCCATTGTTCAACGTCAGCCTTTTGGAGGATACAAAGATAGTAGCTTTGGCAAGGGAGCGAAAGCTGGAGGACCTAACTATTTAACTCAGCTGATGCAAGCGACCCAACTTTCCCTTCCTATAGAGAGTGAAGCAGAACATGTAGCGATAACTTCTCTCACAAGAATAATGGAACAGGAAGACTTCTCCATCGAAGAGCTTCAAATCTGGAAAGCTAGCATAGGGAGCTACGCCTTCCATTGGAGCCATCTCTTCTCTAAACGACATGACCCTAGCTTGATCTTGGGACAAGATAATTTTCAACAATATGCTTCACATCCTCAGATGACATTAAGGGTACAATATGAAGATCGGCCTCTTGATATCTTGCGCGTTGCAGCAGCCGCCTTAACCTGCGGTACACCTTTAGAAATAAGCGATGTGAGAGGCTCTACTCAAAAATGGCTTCATCAAAGTGGTTTATCCTCCCTCATCCCCTATTTCATCGAAACAGAAGACTCTTTCATTGAACGCATCAAAAAGGGTCTCATCAAGCGAATCCGTCTGCTCTCTCAAGCATCTGATCAGTTGCAAGAGGCATTTGCTCAAGCAGCCTGCTATTTAAATCACGGTCCCGTTTTAGCAAACGGCCGTCTGGAGTTACTTCACTATTTACGTGAAGTCAGTGTCAGTATAAACTATCATCGTTATGGCAACTTAGGAGATCGGGAAAAAGAAAAACGCTCTCTTTAACGCGATGATAGAGTTTAAACGACCAAGTAAGAAGAGAATCAATGTACTTATAAGGCTTATAAATCTCATGAATCAATTAAGTATCTTAAATAAGGAACAACATACAGCCGCTACAATAGTGGAAGGACCTGTCTTAGTATTGGCAGGAGCCGGATCAGGTAAAACGCGTGTCGTCACTTCCCGTATTGTGCACTTGATTGAGTTAGGAATCCCTCCTTCGACAATTTTAGGTTTGACTTTTACAAATAAAGCGGCTGAAGAGATGCGAGAGAGGGTCCATCGATTGACAAAACACCAAGTACTTATTTGTACTTTTCATAGTTTAGGGGCACGGGTTTTACGCGAGTGCAGTCATGCTCTAGGATACCAACGAGATTTTACGATTTATGATGAAGAAGATACTGGGAAGCTACTCAAATGGTGTCTGCTTGAACTTAATCTCAATGAAAAAAAGATGGATATTAAGCCATTTCGATCCTTAATTTCTCGAGCAAAAAATGCCTTACAAACACCTGATCAAATTGATGATTCTAAGCTCGAAACAAAGATCCAGAAAGCTTTTCCACAAGTCTATGCCCTCTATCAACGTAAACTTCAGCAATACCAAGCTGTCGATTTTGATGATTTACTTTTTTTACCTGTACACCTATGGAAGGAGCACCCCCCTATTCTAGCCCAACATCAGAAGCGTTGGAACTTTGTCCTCATTGATGAATATCAAGATACCAATGCAGCCCAATATGAAATGGCCCGCTTATTAGTAAAAGAAAAACAAAATATCTTTGTTGTGGGGGATCCCGACCAATCCATCTATTCTTGGCGTGGAGCGAATATTCAGAACATTCTGAATTTTGAAAAGGACTATCCTGGCACTGAAGTGATCAGGCTTGAACAGAACTATCGCAGCCATACTCATATCTTGGATGCTGCAAACCATCTCATTAACCATAATGACCAGCGTTATCAGAAAAAGTTGTGGAGCGCGTTAGGTCCCGGAGAGAAAATCCAGTTATATAGAGGAGAAAATGAGAGAGAAGAAGCTAATTTTGTAGCTGCACATATCCAGCATTTACACAGCCAACATCATATTCCTTTAAGGGAAATGGTCGTCTTTTATCGCACTAACGCGCAATCGCGCGCATTTGAAGATGCTTTGCTTTATCAGGGGATCCCTTATGTCATTGTGGGAGGAATTTCATTTTACGAAAGACGCGAGATTAAAGATATCCTAGCCTTTTTACGGATGGCCCATTCGGGAGCTGACTTTGTCTCATTTATGCGGACAATTCATTTACCTAAACGAGGATTAGGTGAGGCAACAATCGAAAGGATGCGGCTCGCGGCTGAGGAGGAAGGACTTACAATTTTAGCTTATTGTGAAGCTTTGTTAAGGGATCAGCCTTTGAGCAATAAACCCCGACTAAATGCAAAACAAAAGGAAGGGCTCACTGAATATGTGAAAATCATTCATACACTTCATCAACTGAGCAAAGAGAATGATCTTAGAGGTCTTGTGATAGCAGCTATTGAAAATACGCATTACTTAGATTACTTGAAAGAGGATAAGGAGACCTATGAAGACCGTAAAGGTAACCTGGATGAGCTGATTGCCAAGGCTGCTGAATGGGAAGTATTTGCTTCAGAACCTTCTTTAGGAGCTTTTCTAGAGGAACTCTCTCTTAGATCAAGCTTGGATGAACTTGATCCCACTCAAGATCGAGTCAATTTAATGACTATTCATAATGGCAAAGGTCTGGAATTTACTGTGACTTTTTTAGGGGGGCTAGAAGAGGATCTTTTTCCTCATATCAACTGTAAAAATAGTGCGGCAGGGATCGAAGAGGAGCGTCGTTTATGCTACGTGGGTATGACGCGTGCTAAAGAATACCTTTATTTGAGCTATTGCTACACACGCTATCTATGGGGTAATTTGCATATTCAAGAGCCAAGTCGATTTATAAAAGAAATTCCTTCTCAATATATAGAGAAATGCAAACATTCTCGGCCTTCTTTTACATCTAAGATGATGGATACTTCTAAAAAGTCTTCTGTTAAAGAGAAATCTACTCCTCAAATAACAGAGGAATTTGCTCCTGGTGATACAATTTTCCATCAAAACTTTGGGATTGGTCAAGTCAAAGAGGCCTATCAAGGTTCTTTAGGATTGACCTATAAAGTTCTTTTTACAAAAGATAATAGCCTCAAAACCCTCGTCGCCAAATACGCCATATTAATGCGATTGTAAGGCGTATTTTTAAATGAGTTGGCCTTATAAACCCCAAACTCAGGTTATGAGAAATCCCCCATATACTCATCCCAGTTCAAAGTGAGAATTTGGGCTGGGATGATATGTCTATACCACATGTGCCTTATTATCCATCTTCTTATTAGCTTGATTGAGTACTTCTAAGAATAAGGCATACCAAATGCCACTTTTAGAGTCTGATTCTTTACCTAATTCTATAGTTCGATGAGAAAGCCGTTGCTTCTCGTGTTTCCGAAGTCCATACGTGATATGTTTATAGTTAGGTCGAACATCATTAAAAGCAGTCAACCATTTTTCAGGGCTGATCCCAAAACGTTTATTCTCAGAATATCCGCTCTTTGTCATAATCTCTCTAATCGCCAATAAGCTGAATATTCCTGCTTTAGAGCTTGCCAAAGTGCAATTTCCCACATCCTGGTCCCGCATTCCTATGAGGCAATGAAGCTTTGCTAAGCCACTTGTCACGATATCAAGTTGACTGAGGTAATTTTTCCCAGTCATATCCAAATATCTGGCTATTTTCTTTATGATATCAGATGTCACACGACTTTTATCTGGTATGAAATGAATCTTAATACCTGATTTCGTACCAGAACCATCACCTATAGTTCCTGCACCACGATTACACTCAATCCAATAAGGACCAAAAAATATGGTAAAAGTAGCATGTTCATTATATCCGGAGCTTATACAGACAGGTCCAATAAATTTAGGATCTTGAATCTGCCTAGCCAATTCTTCGCATTCCTTATCTGTTATAGCATGGCGATCCGCTATGGTAAATACACCCTTTAACCAATCACAATCTGCTTGAGAGAGTAACATGTTAGGATCATCTGCTATTAAAAATTGATTGAAATAATCAGAAATAATTTTAATCGCATCATGACTATTGAATCCCTCTAAATTTATCTCTTTATCACCTTTATAAGTAGGGATGACAGCCCGACCTGCTAATCCAAAAATATGAGCTGAACGTTTAAGCTCCCATTCTAATTCCCCATCTATCCCTATTTCTACCTCTTGAGCCTTTTGATGCGCCTCCTTAAGTTTGTAACATAGAAAAGCTTCACCTACAGACGTCATCATCCCTATAAGAGGGAGAGCTTCCATAACACCAAGCATACTATGAATAACCCTTCCTTGCCATGTCTGCGATTGTTGAGCAGCTTTTAGATGTCGCAGGCTATAAATAGAAATAAGAGGAGAAAAAGCTGCTTGAGTAGAAGTCACCTGATAATTAAGAGAAGAATAATCCTCATTAGAAAGAAAAACATTATGCATTTAAAATCCTATTTAATTTATTAAATAATTATTAATTAATATTTTTGTTTAAATTATTTGATATTTATATAATATTTTTTAAAAACAATTTATTAGTAATAAATATATTCTTTGTTTATTATTTTTTAATCAAAAACATATCATTAATTAATAAACAAATAATCTTTAATAAATATAACAAAAATTAATTATTATTATATTAATATTGTGTTAATTATTATTAATTTAATAAATTTTTTAATTTATTTTAAAAACAGATCTTTCTCTGGATAAGAGAATCAGCGACAGCTGAGATGATTCGAGAAGCTTATAAAGAGAAGCCAGCATTCAAATTAAACCTTCTCCTTAAAAAGCGATTTCAAATTAGAACTTTTATTCAGAGCAGGGATGGAAACAATGATTCTCAAAAAGGAATTCTACTTTATTCGACACGGACAGACTGGCTACAATTGGATTGGTTGTGGGGTTGGTTCTGCTTTGATGAAAGAACAAATCGCACTCTTACAACCATTTTTGAGTGGCTTCAATACTTTGAGAAAGCCATGCTATGAAAATTTATGCCAGTGGAACGAACGCTGTACCCAAGATGGAAAATCAACAATGCCAAGATTACATTAATTTTTTAATTGCGACGCAAAAAGCATATAGCTGCACAGAGGCTGCTCGAGTACAACCTAAGCCTGTTGCACACGATAGTATTTTGAGAATACTCTATCAGCTTGAGCCTGCATCAGATGGCGAGTTGGAGGCAAATTGTTTGTTGTTGTGCGTTCAGTAGATTGTGCTGAAGCACAAGATAAGAATTCTATATTTGACCCTGAAACGGGTTTAAAGACTTAATGTTCGAATGGAAATACTTACTCAAGTATTTTCATAGCGAAGCATCAATTAAGAACTACATTACCTTGCATGGATTTTCAGCGATTAATGCCCTCTAAACAAATCGATACACTTATTGAAGTTCTTGGCGATTAACCGATTTAGATTTTGTCGATCTTATTTACTATAATTGAAGGGAATAATTCAGCTTCACCTTTTTCAAAATATTCGATTGGAACCCACTCTACCCAGTGAGTGCTGCCTCGATCTTCGAAGATCTGAAAGCGTTTCCTCATATAAACTTCTTCATCTTGAAACTTGACGGGAAAGGCAAAGATAATTTCGTGTCCTTTAATGCCATGATGTTCAAAAATATTTTCACACAATATAGGTTCACCCTTAATGGTGACATTACATTTGAGTTCCTCATAAATTTCCCGCTTTAGAGCTTCTTCAGCAGTTTCACCAAATTCAATGCCGCCTCCAATGGGACACCATCCCTTTAAAGTTCCATCGTCTTTAAGAACTTCGCATACAAGTAATCGATTTTCGTGTCTTGCAAGACCTATTGCCTTACCCCGAATCCTATTATGAGGCCTCCATGTTTCATTTCTAGGCAGATTAGAGACCGCATGAAGAGCAAATGGAGTTAATTCCTTCTGAATAATATCAGCGAGCGGAACCCACCGGTTTTCTTCTTGAGACACTAAATCTGGTTGTTTCTCCCAACCTAATACTTTATAAAGAAGACCAACTTGATGGAATCCATATGGAACACCATTATTATCGTAGTTACCAGTGGAGGTCGTTATACTTAAAAATTCCAATTTAGAAGTCGCTATAGAAGATTCTTCCAATAGCTCACGGCTGAGTGTTACCTCTGGTGTTTCGCCGAATTCGATAGCTCCTCCTGGAAGGCCCCACAATCCTTTGTATGGTCCCGATCTTTTTTGGGTAAGGAGAATCTTGGAATCTTGCAATATAATTCCATAAGCTCCATGTCTAATAATTTGATTCATGTTATCTGATCTATCCATTGAAATTGAAGGCATGTAAGCCCAGTTTTTGCCACTTAAATCCCCTGAGAATGCTTTATAAAGAGCTGACAAGTGTAAAGGAGAAATGGACTCTACGAGAACATTATCTCCTTTTACATAACAGATGACATTATGTCAGAACTTTTGTCAGGATTCCATCTTCTTCTGCGAAAAATGATAAGAAGAAGTGAAAAATGCTAAAAAAGACTGATTTCTTTTGAATGGTTAAAAATTTTTGAGTATCATTCCTCACTTAACCTGGAGGTGTCTATGACTTCTTTAACATCAAATGTCCCGACTACACATACTTATTATGGAAGCTCCGAAGTGAACTTCTTCTTAAATGATCATAATGCACTTACTGTTACGATCGATACTAACAGACTTCACATTAGATCGGTTGAGCCTTCGGAAGAAGACTACAGTTCCTATGTTGCTTTATTTGGCGATCAAAAAGTAATGGGTAAATTTGCTACGGGGCAGACAAAAACCAGAGAAGATACGGAGACTCGTGTTAAGGACGTATGGGTAAAGCGTTGGCAGCAAAACGATCCTTATAGTGGTTTAGCAGTCTTTAAAAATGATACAGATGAGTTTATTGGTCATGTGGTAATCGGACATGGAGATGTAGCGGGACAATCTGAGCTTGCATATCTTTTCATGAAGAATCATTGGGGCAAAGGCTTTGGAACAGAAGCTGTAACCTCAGTTGTAAAAGAATATGCTCCTGCAACTGTTCAAGAGGGATATACCTTAGATGGTAAAACTCTAGAAAAGATCACAGCAACTACCAGACCTGATAATCCTGGCTCTGTAAAAATTTTGGAAAAATTAGGGATGCATAAAATTGGTGAAGAAGAAAAATATGGAGCTTTACGCCATCACTTCTCGATCGATTTAAGCGAACTCTCAAAAAAAGTTTAAAACTTGTTTAAGGATTAATAGGGGCTCATTGATAACGTCTGCTATTTGCTTTTGGCATCTGGCTTGTTCTATACTCATCTCAGTTCAAAGTGAGAATTTGGGCAATGCGAAAGCTCTCGCGATTCAAGGATCAAAAATGGGTCTATACTCATTTAACTTGAAAGTTGCAATTTGGGCTGTGCCAAAGCCTCAGGCTTCAACGATCAAAAATAGGTCCATATGAGTATATGGACCTATTTTTGATCGTTGAAGCCTGATAGCTTTCGCATTGCCCAAATTGCAGCTTTCAAGTTAAATGAGTATATACTGAGTATAGTTGAAAACTGGAAAAAACCAAAGATAAGAATTGATAAATTTGCTGAAAATGGTATACTTAATATCATTAAGCATAAATGAGATAAGATGAAACTCTCTCAAGAAATAAAGCAACAATTAGAAAGGCAAGCCAGGCATACAAAAGATAAGAGCGAATACACGCGCCTTTGTGTTATTTTAGCAAGAAGCGAGGGTATGTCTCCAGAATCAATTGCTCAAGCCCATCGCATTAGTGTCAGTAGCGTGTACCAATATCTAATGGATTATGAAAAAGAAAATAAGACGCAGCATGATCAAAGAGGAGGAAGTGAAAGCAAATTGAATGCAGAGCAAACTCAAGAGTTGCTTGATCATGTTCAGAAAAATACTTATCTAAAGGCTAAATACATCTGCAAATACGTTGAAGACAGATATGGGATTAAGTATTCAACCCCTGGAATGATTGCTTGGCTAAAAGAACATGACTTTGTTTACAAACAGCCTATCAAAGTTCCAGGCAAGCTAGACCCAGCCAAGCAAGAGGCATTCATTGAATACTATGAAAAGCTAAAGAAAAGCCTCCCAAATGATCATGAAATCTATTTTCTTGATGCAGTGCATCCTGAATTCCAGTCTCAATCAGTTTATGGGTGGATCAAAAAAGGAGAAGTGAAAACACTTCCGACAACAAGCAAGCAATATCGATTGCACTTTATAGGAGCAATAAGTGTTAAGAACATGCAGTTAATAGCTCAAGAGTACAAATCGGTAAATGCTGAAAGCATGATCGAGTTTTTAAAGCATCTAGAAGCTTATTCTTCAGCATCCAAAATTCATATCATTTCTGATAATGGTCGCGCGAATAAGAACAAAGCCATCGAAGCCTATCTACCAACATCGAAAATTGAAATACATTATCTTCCCCCTTATTCACCTAATTTAAATCCAATTGAAAGGCTCTGGAAGATAATGAGAGAGAAAAATACGTATAATAAGTGTCATGATAAATTTGAGAATTTTGGCAAAGCAATTCGTAAATTCTTTTTTGAAGACATTCCAAAGATAAAGGATGTTTTAGAAAAAAGAATTAACGATAAGTTTCAACGAATTACTTTAAATTCTATCATAATTGCTACTGCTTAAATTCCAGGATTCAGCTTTATTGAGTATATATACCCCAAAGCAATTTTTGATCGTTGAAGCCCGAGGCTTTGGCACAGCCGAAACTTCTCACTTTGAACTGGGATGAGTATATGTAAGAATGACATTAAACGGACTTTGCTTTGAGATCAGGAGAAATTACTTCAAGAGAATATACTCCTTCCAGTTGAAAGCTGGAGTTTTTAAGCTGAATCTTAAATGAAGAACCTGTGTCGGCGCAAATTAGAAATTGCCGATATTTTCCAAATTAGAATATGTCCCAACGGTGGACCAAACAGGGACGACAAATCACGGGATATCACATAAAATTACAATAGACTGAAATGCCTTGAGACTGCTATCTTGGTCGATGTCAGCTGTTGTAGCATGTGATAGTTGAGGATCGCTAACAGACTCATAATCCGTCAGTCTGTCTATAAAATTTATTTTATTTTATCCTCAAAAATCTTATCGTCAGATGCTTTAGAGTGTTGTAACTTTGAGTAGTCATTCTTTGACCCATTCATAAATTTAACCCTAAGGACCAACTGAGGACCAAATAGGCACGTTAAAGGCATCGAAGCGTACCTTAGCAAAAGCTGTTGATCGCATGGAAGCTTAGCTAAAAGGGTCGTGGCTGATTGTTTGTCTCTTTTACCGACATGGAAAGCTAATATCTGCCGAGTTTTCCTATGCATTACAAGCCAAAGCCATTGATCGTTTGCCCTCTACAAAGCTATAAAGCTCTTCTAGCTCCAAGGCGCTCCTACTTCTAGCTCCTCATTTTCTTCCAAAACAACAGCATTTAAGTGCTCAGGTAAGTTCATAAACACTTGATTCATAAATTCTAAAAGCCATGGCATGCTTACATCAAAGATGCGGCCAATCTCTTCTAAAGACAAGCGATTACCGATTTTATAAAAATATACCAATTAATTGTAACTTAGTCTTTAACACTTAAATCAAAAATTTAAATAAAGATTGCTGAATGGACGAATGCTAAAGTTCTTTATCTTTTGCGTACTTGATACCATAAGCTTTCTCTTCTATTGTAGACTAAACGGTCTGTGCTCGTCGGGTCACAGTAAGGTCATAGCCTAATGCATGGATTAGCTTTAAGATTGTTCCGATTTCGGTTTGTCCCTTTCCTTGCATAAGCTTGTAAAGCGTTCCTCGGCTGAGGTGAGCTTCTTTGGCTAAGTGAGAAACTTTACCATGTACACGGATAATGTCTTTGAGGGAGAGCTTAAAAGCTTCAATATCCTCAGTCGAGTCATTCGGATAGAATCGGCAATTATGGATAATGCGATTGAGTTTTCCAAGCAGATGGGGTTCTAATTTATGGGGCAAAATGAGATTATTATGCATACTTTATCACGATATGAATCTATGCTAGAAAAATCATTCTACAGGGCATTTCATGAGCTTCAAAGGCTCCAAGCTATGCGATTAGGCCATCCAGTGGCATTGCCTATCGCGATTGATACTGATATGGGTGAAAGAGAAAACGGGTTTGTTTTGTAAGTTTATTCCTTGACGCGATTTTTTTTTCTGGGATACCATCACTTGTTCAATAGAATATTCTGGAGGATAAATGCAAAATATAAATAAGTTAATTATGCCTGTTATCTTAAGTTTTTTTGTAATTCCTCTATTGTTTGCGCAAGAGAACACTCATATAAAGGCGTTTAGAGGGGAATCAATCACTCCTTACATTAAAGATATTACAGATCTTTCCATCACAATTTACAAAGAATATCCATATCTTTACGAAGGGACTGAAGAAGAATACCTACCTTTTATTGAACACTATACTCACTCTAACTACGGAATAGCATGCCTATTATTCGATGATGCAAAGCCTATTGGTGTAGCTATCGGAATGCCTATGAATGAAATGAGAGAAAAGTATAAACAACCATTCATTAGTGCTAGGCCACAAGACAATTGCGATGAAATCTTTTATCTAGGTGAATTCCTTCTATTAAAAGCTTATCGCGGTCAAGGTTTTGGCAAGCAAATGTATCTTGAATTGGAACATTTAATTAAAGAAAATGAAAGCTTGAAGAAAATTTGCTTCTGCAAAATCGATGAATCTGATCAAAATCCATTAATGCCTAAAAATTATAGGCCTTTAGATGGATTTTGGAAAAAGCTTGGATTTGGCAAATGCGATGATATTACCGTGACTGTTTATTGGCGAAACGTTTTTGAAGAGAATGATTCGCCTCATAAAATGGTATATTTGTTAAAATCGCTATCCGAGGATTAAGCCACAAATCTCTGTAACATCATATTTGTTATATAGTTATTAAGGCTTCACCCTGAAGTTGTGCTGCAATAGACAATTTAGCATGCAAATCAGGTGAGATACGTAGATTAAATTTTGCAGGAGCAATTTCTCTTAAACAAATGAAAATTATAGTTAAAGAGTATGCTACAATAGATGGATCAAACATTATTGACTTCTTTAAACATCATGAGTATGCTACAAAACCACATACAATTCATATGATTTGTGATAATGGAAGGGCATACAAAAATACAGAAAATCAAGGAATTAAATATTTGTACTTTATCTCCTCGATTTACGGGGGTAGGTTAAAAGTACAGGGGTTCATCAAGAATTTTACTGGACTGAATTATCTTTTGAAGCCTTCTTACATTAATTTTGTTATTCAAACTAACAAAATCTCAAATTCAAGCCCATTGCATGAACCAAGCTAGTAAAAGTTCGAAGCTCGGGATTGCCTTCGGATGATAGTACTCGATATAAAACTTCTCTTCTCACATGAGTTTTCTTGGCTAGTTTTCCGAGTCCTCCTTGCGCTTCTGCGACGTTGCGTAAGGCATTAAGTAAAACTTCTTGAGATTCTTCATCCCCTAATAAACTTTCTTCAAGGGCAGCATTTAAATAGGCCACAGCTTCATCATGGTCTTTTAGCTCATCTATGAGCTCGTCATGATAATCAATACTGCGTTTATGCTTTTTATTCATCCGTATCTCCTCTGGATTGATAATCCTTAAAATAGACCTTGGCTTTTTGGATATCACTCTTTTGGGACCCCTTATCACCAGCGCAAAGTAATAAGACATACTTTGGTCCTATTTTTCCAAAATACACGCGATATCCAGGGCCAAAATCAATCTTTAATTCAAATACTCCTTCGCCAACAGGCTCACACTGACCAAAGTTACCCATCTCTAAACGATCCAATCTAAGGCGTATTTTAGCCTTTGCGAGATGATCTTTGATGTTCTTAAGCCACTGACTAAATGGACGTTTACCTGTGTCGGTTTGATAAATTTCGATTTTGTATTCCATAAGCTTATTGTAACTTAAAAGTAACAATTCGTCAAGGGTCCATTTTCATTCGGCCTTTAGAGATTAAAATTTATGGACCATAGGTGGACCACTCACCCACAAAAAGAAGCGATAAATGACAAATGAAAGCAATAGATGAAAATCTCTTTATCTTTTCATTGATTGGATAGAAAAACAAGCGCGTCGATAACCCTTCTAAAATATCCATAAGGGAAGCTTCTCCGCTGGATGTGATACCGACGGCTTCCTTCTTCAGGATCCGCTAAATAAGCAATAAAATAAAATCGATCAGGAGTGCTAAAAGTTGGCCTAAATTCGTATCCAAGCTTCTATAGGATGCTAGAAGCATGTTCCATCTCTTCTTTGGATAAAGAAATAGCGATGTCTATGATTCCTTTTCCGCCTAATCCAGGTATGGTTGTGTTGCCCACATGCTCAATAGCTAAAGCGTTGACAAGAGAAGGGGCTATTCGTTCTTTTTCTTTTTGGAATAGATGGAGAAAAATCTTGCTATAAGGCTTGTACACATATTTTTGCTTTGGATGAGCGTAGCGACGCCACTCTTGTTGACTTATGGGATATAATACATGTCTTCTTAATTGATTTATCGGATTAGATTCTTACGATCGTTTCTTTCCCAATCAGGATACCTTGCCTCAAGGCGGGTTTGGCAATCTCATTGCTTTGCCATTACAAAAAAAGGCCAGAGATCAAGGCAATAGTGTATTTGTAAATGAGAATTTGATCACCTACGAAGATCAATGGGCCTTTCTTGCGTCCTTAGGCAAGCTAAGTCTCCAACAAATAGAAGTAATTGTCCGACAAGCAGAAGCTATACTCATTTCACTTGAAAGCTGCAATTTGGGCAATGCGAAAGCTCTCGGGCTTCAACGATCAAAAATAGGTCCATATACTAATATGGACCTATTTTTGATCGTTGAAGCCCAAGGCTTTGGCACAGCCGAAATTGCAACTTTCAAGTGAAATGAGTATAAAGGGCGTATTGCAGGAACTCATCTTAGAGTCATTGAGGAAGAGGATCTTACTCCTTGGAATCGGCTAATTCATTCTAAGTCAATCATTAAAGATCTTCCCGAGCATTTAGAGATTATCCTGGGAAATGAAATCTATATTCCTAAAAAAGACATTCCTCCAGCCTTAAAAAATTGATTGATTCGTCTAGCTGCATTTCCCAATCCTGAATTTTATAAAGCACAAGCAATGCGGCTCTCTATTTATGAGAAGCCAAGACTCATTTCGTGCAGTTCTGACTATCCTGATCATATTGGAATTCCTCGAGGTTGCCTTGAAGAGGTCCATCAACTGTTATCAGAATTAAAAATTCAAATATCTGTGCGAAATGAACAGCAGAAAGGTTCTCCTTTAAATGTGAAATTTTTAGGAGAATTGCGGACTGAACAAAAAACGGCTGCTGCAACTCTTTTGAAAACAGATTTTGGTGTCCTATCGGCAACTACAGCATTTGGAAAAACTGTTATAGGCGCTTGGCTGATTTCCAAGCGCAAAGTCAATACCTTAATTCTCGTTCATCGTAAGCAACTCCAAGAACAATGGATTGAAAGACTCTCATCGTTTCTAGAAGTACCCAAAAACGCCATAGGACGCATTGGCGGAGGAAAAAGAAAGCCTACTGGATTGATCGATGTGGCAGTCATACAGAGTTTGGTTCGCAAAGGAATTGTGGATGAAATTGTTTCTGAATATGGACATCTAATCGCTGATGAGTGTCATCATTTGCCTGCCTTTAGTTTTGAACAAGTAGCGCGTCAAACAAAAGCAAAATTTATTACAGGCCTTAGCGCAACTGTCACCAGGAAAGATGGACATTATCCTATTATTCTTATGCGTTGTGGTCCGATTAGATATCGTGTAGATGCGAAAGCAGCAGCTGCGATGCGCCCATTTGAACATACCGTGCTTGTATGCCCTACTTCATTTAGTCCAACAAAACCGGCAAATGAAGATACTCGTTTACGGTTTCATGAACTGTATGAAGAAATTGTTCAAGATGAAGTCCGTAATCAGTTAATTTGCTCCGATGTGATTAGCGCTGTACAGAGAGGACGTTCACCAATCATCCTTACCGAGCGCACTGATCATTTGGTTTGTTTATTTGATAAGCTGTCATCTCATATTCGACATCTAATTGTTTTACGCGGAGGGATGAGTTCCAAAGAAATTGCTGCTGCAACCAATCAAATAACAAATATTCCTGCAAATGAACCGCGTGTTCTCTTGGCTACTGGAAAGTTTGTGGGTGAAGGTTTCGATGATGCTCGTCTTGACACGCTTTTTCTCACCATGCCCGTCTCCTGGAAGGGTACCATTGCGCAGTATGTTGGCAGGCTTCATCGCCTATATGCAGGTAAACAAGAAGTGCAGGTCTATGACTATGCAGATCTTGGAGTTCCTTTACTCGAAAAGATGTTTAATCGGAGATGTCAAGGGCTAAACAGAAACATTCCTCAAACGTTGAATGAATGATGACTTAGCAGAATGTCGCTGTTTTAGAGCATTAAATTTGATTGAAAACTCAGCAGATTTTTCGCGCAGAGCTAGATCGCGCAAATCGATAAGAAGCTCTACTGCTTGGTCATAACTTTTTGCTTTCTTCTCAGAGGCAAGTACTTCTATTTGATTCCATATTTTTTCTTCTCGCCCCCTTATCTCATTAAGACATTTTTCTCTAGCTATACTCTGTAATCTTTGCCGTTCAGCTAATTCTGCTGCAGCCTTTTTAGCTTCAAGTTGAATTCTAGTTTGTCTTACATTTTCAGATTCTCTTAAAAGCTGACCAACTGTGCGTTTTTTAGACTTCTCTTTTTTACTTTCTTGAAATGATTGCCATGTTTTACTGAAACGGCAGATTTGTTGAAGAGCAATAGTTTGATCGCCTTTCAAACTGCTTTCTAAAATTGCTGTCAACATACTATCCCTTTCATTTTGAGAAAGAGTGTGAAGCCATGTTTGAAGATCTTGGGAATTCGGTGTGATATCTTCTAACGAGGGACTCATCTGGGCTGCTGCATTGATTAAATCCAAATCTATTCGTAAAAAATCAGCAAGTTGGATCAGCGCAGGATTTAAGCTTTGCAAACCTGGTGGAACAGGAGGTTCAAACTCTTCTTCATCATACTCATCGTTTTGTAAACCAGATAACCATCCTAGATATAAACAGCGAAGGTCCCCACGGATCAAGTCTGTTCTCAAGCTTAAAAATGAAGTTAACCTTAAATCTTTCTCCCATTCTCCGCCATCCTCGTTTTCCGATAGAAAATCTAATATGAGCTTGTTGTCACTTTGACGGACGGAAAAACGATCACCATCACAATACGGCTGAACAGTTTTAAGATCTAAAAGAGCTAAAGGGAGGCGCAACTTTAAAATATGAGTTCCCCAATTAGCATAATAGAGAAAACCATCGAAATATTTTTCCATCCATAAATCTTCATCACCTTTAAAGCTTCCCCAGGAATATTCATTTATAAAGTTATATGGAGTGATGTCAGCGCGTGATGAGAAATTACGCAACTTGTCCATCTCTTGTTCCGTCAAACAACGATCTACAGCTTGAAATTCATAGTATTGGTATTCACTCATAAAATCTCCTCTGCAATATGAGGAAAAATTATAAGCAGAGAGGTTATTTGAATCTATGCCAAAATAGGTTCAGTAGTATTCTTTCGATTTGAATTTAGAACCCGTAAAATCGTGTCTAAGATCTCATCAAGGTGCTTTCCTAAATCCTCAGTCAAGAAACGCAAAACCATATAGCCATTTTCTTGAAGTAATGCATCTTTTCTTCGATCACTACGGTAATCATCTACAGAATTAAGATGTTGGGCGCCATCTAGCTCAATTGCAAGCTTTACTGCTGTACACACAAAGTCGACTTCCATTCGACTCCAACCATCAAAGGGAATATCAAGCTCAGCATTCAAACGAAATAATCCTTTGGTTTGTGGCAATATTTCTAGTCTATAAAATAGAAAGCGTTCACCTGAGTTTGACACTTCAAAAACTTAAAACGTTGATTATCAATACTCTAATTTTTTGAAAGTGCCAAAATTGCCACTACACCTATTTAGTCCAATTCAATACCATTTCTCCTGGGTATTTAAGCTTTAATGTTTGGAAAATTTCTTTTGATAGCCCTTTTATCGGTGCCCGAACTAATATACGCTCATTGTTCACTTCTAATACTGAAGCTTCTAGTTCTCCAATAGCCTCTCGTATTTTTTCAATTGTATGATCTGATCCTTTTCTAATTAGCTCAATTTCTAGGCTACGGTGAATAACAAAGGCAAGAAAGCAAAGCACAATATGTCCAATAATCCTTTCGGGACTAGACAAATAAATCGGTCTTATTTCTAATGAGTGTTTCATAACCCGAAAAGATTCCTCCATTTTCCATAATCGATGATGGCTGGAGAGTATCTCCTCTCTCTTCATACTATGCTTTGAAACCTGAATTCCGTAAAATCCATCCCATTTCTTATCATCATTAATCTTTTCTAGATCCAATCCTATTGATGATAATTCTCTCTTTTCATTTTTTAGATATCTTTTAGCGCCTTTTTTAGATTCCAGGGAGGCTGTGCCGTTATCTAGCATCTTTATTGCTTTCTGAATTAATCGCTCCCTATCTTTTCGGTCTTTTTCAGCTCTCTTCAAACTCCACGTGCAGATAATTCTTTCTTTTAAAATTTGCTTCTTCTTTTCATTGTTTTCCACATATTCTACAACATTATCAAACTCAATTTCTCGATATTTCAAAAGATTCCCATCTGATTCATGAATAGTTTCATATTTCTCAATATCTAAAACTTGCTTCTGCAAATTTTTATTTAAGCTCTTTAATCTACATCCAACTAGATAATCATACTCTCTATCTTTAATTCTCTTTAGATTTAATTTTGAATTAATTCCCCTATCGGCAACTACGACGACGTGCTGAATTTTAAACCTTTCTTGCAATGTTATGAGAGCATCTTCTAGCGTTTTACTTTCAAATGTATTTCCCGGAAATACTCCTAAAGCAATTGGACGACCTTCTTGATCTACAAGCATTCCTACAACGACTTGCACTTCGCCAAACTTGGCATCCTTACTGAATCCAAAGTCCCTTAAATTATCTGGCAAAGCTCCTTCGAAATAAAGAGTAGTTACATCATAAAATACAACGTCTACCTTCATGCCAAAACGATCGACATGTTTCAAAAAAATTAGATTTTCAATTTCTTTTTGAAATGATGAAAGATAATCTAAAACCCTGTAGATATGATGAAGAGGAACTTCATTGATTCCCAAAAAATGATTCTGCTTGAGATATACTTGAAGTTTGCTAGAAGGAGCCATTAATCTTGAAATGGTTTCCAGAAAAATAACTTCTTTGTAATCAAATTCTACTTTGGTTGATCCAAAAACAGTATCTAAGATTGCATCCATTCCGTACTGCTTCCAAATATGTCTATAGACAAATTCTGCACCCCAATTGATCCGATCTACTTCTCCAATTTTAGGAATATCCGTTGAAGCTACTCCAATAGCTTGTAATGATTTGGAAAAACGATGAAGTTCTCCTTTCTGAAGAAGTTGGTCCAATCTTCCCAGTTGAGCAATGGTTCGATGTTTAACTTTCCCATTTTCACGAAAAGTCTCAACCAAACTGAGGTAAATAAAATTTTTTGAGCGAGTTTTTTTTATAAACATACTCACATTTTACATTTAATCTTTTAATAGTCAATTTTTTTTGAAAAAATGTTGCCACTACGAATTTTGAAAAAAAACTTATCTAACTTAAAATAAATAACTTATAAATTTAATGTGTCAAACTCAGGATCAAGGTGCTTTCCTAAATCCTCAGTCAAGAAACGCAAAACCATATAGCCATTTTCTTGAAGTAATGCATCTTTTCTTCGATCACTACGGTAATCATCTACAGAATTAAGATGTTGGGCGCCATCTAGCTCAATTGCAAGCTTTACTGCTGTACACACAAAGTCGACTTCCATTCGACTCCAACCATCAAAGGGAATATCAAGCTCAGCATTCAAACGAAATAATCCTTTGGTTTGTGGCAATATTTCTAGTCTATAAAATAGAAAGCGTTCACTTGCGCTTCGCGCACGTTCTACACCTTCAGCTTCATTAGGAATAACTATGGCAACTTGAACAAAAAGATGTGCTAAGGGTAAGTCTACTCCGTCACGAATCAGTCTTTTACACTACACGCATAATCTGCCTTCCAAGCAGGATCAACGGGAAGGGGGACCTCAACAGGCCAACCTGGAATGGCACTAGCCGGAAGCAAAATTCTATAACCTACTGCTTCGTACCCCTAGATTAACTGGGAGAATGGCGGAGGAGTTAAAAATAAAAAATGACAACAAATGGTAATCAATGGAAACAAGCTTAGATACGCAAATCACTTACACACAGTTTTCTACGCATTGTGAATTGTTGTCACTTGTTAGCAAATACGGACTCATAACCCGCTGGTCGTTGGTTCAAATCTTACTGTCTTATTCTTTTATAGTGATTTAAATTTGATTTTTTATTCATAATTTAAACTCAAAAAAGAAAAATCAATGGCTTCTGCTAAAGTTTTAACCTTCTCTAATTTGGAACGAACCATTTTTTTGAAATTTGCCCAAAAAATCTCGATCGGATTTAAGTCTGGCGAATAGGCTGGAAGAAATAAAATTCTACAACCAGCTTTTTCTATTAATTTTCGTGATTCTTCTGACTTATGAAAAGTTGCGTTATCCATAATCACAACTTGACCAACCTTGAGCTCTGGAATTAAAAAGTCTTTCAGCCACATGTTAAACAGCTGAGTATCACACGTCCCTTTGTAACAAAAAGGGGCTAAAATACGAGATTCTATTTTTGCTGCTATAAAGCTTTCTCTAGAATATCTTAAACCTGAAATGGCTCCCGGAATCTGCTCACCTCTAGTTGCCCGAGCATATTCTCTGATAAGATATTTATTAATGCCACTTTCATCTACATAAACGCGGTCCTGCTCGGAAATTTTCTCTAACTCTTGTTTAAAGACCGCTCGTTTCTTCTCATCCCTTTCCTTGTAGTATGAGGTCTTTTTTTTAAAGTAATTTTGAGCCTTTTACAAGCATAAAATACTGCTTGTAAAGTTGAATTGAACTTCTCTGCTATTTCTCTCAGATAGCTGTCAGGATGTTCTTCAATATATTTTTTAAGTTTTTCACTGTCAATTTTACTCGGTTTTGACCCATTCATTTTAGGGGCCAAATCTTGCTGTCTTTGTCTAGAAAGCCAGTTTCCTAAAGTTGGAACAGTAACGCCAAAAATCTTGCTTGCTTCCAAGCGACTTCCGCCGTTTGCAATATAATTTAAAGCTCTTTGTCTTAAGTCGATTGAGTAAACCATGAAAGATTTGTACATGAAAATATATTAAAAATCAAATTTAAATCACTATATTTTGTGTTGAGAGGTATTTTAGAAGAAGAGCTACATCAAACTCAAGTTCATAAGAAAAAAGAAAAAGTCATCAAAAAGAGCGAGCAAAAACAAAGTAGACAAAATAAAAGAGATCTCGATAGAGATCTAAGAGAGGAAGATAGTGGAGTAGTCATTCAATCGAGATATTCTAAAACACTTACCTTCATAATCTGCTTGAGAGTTTTAGTTGTGATTAGATTAAACCAAATGGCAAACTGAGCAACAGCCTGATTAATAAACATTTCATATCCATAAATAACAGAGCATCCTTTTTCTTGGCCTTTCAATAAGAATTCTGTCATTTTTGGTTTTGTTTTCAAATCCATTAGAATTAAACCAGGATGAATCCATTGAGCATCAATAGGCAAGGGATCAGGAGTACCATTAACTAAAATAGCTTCATCTTGATCGATAGCCATTCCAACTTGATCAAGACTTCCCCCTCTACACCCTAGGCGATCCGCCAATTCTCGTGCCTTTCTCTCATTTCTATTGAAGATCAATACATCAGCTCCTCTCTGGCAAGCTTCCCATGCGATAGCTTTACATGCCCCACCAGCACCAATAAGGATAAGTTTTTTGCCTTTGACCTTAATTTTATTCTCAATAGCATCTAAAGCCCCTATCCCATCTGTATTATAGCCTTTGATACCGCGATCAGTAAAAATCAACGTATTGACAGCTCCTATCTTCTTTGCTACAGGATCTATTTCATCCAAATAAGGTAAGATCTGCTCCTTTAAGGGCATCGTGACACTTAACCCTCGAAAACCTAGTTTTTTGGCTAATTTAAAGAAGTAACTCAACTGCTCTTCTAACACCGGAATTTTGATATAAATGCTAGAGAGATTAAGAGCTTGCATGACTTTATTGTGCGAAAAATGGCTCACACTCCCCTCTACAGGGTAACCAATAAGCCCATAAATAGCTGTTGAAGGGGTTAAGGATTTATAATCATAAACATCTATAAGTTCCTTCGCGGAAAGCTGTCCAATAGCTGTTGTTTGGTCTTGATCTAAGCTTGCATACGTGAAACAACTGCCTACAATAGAAGCTAAAATACGGCTTAAGCCTCCTGTCTCTCCCATACTCATGGCAATGACGTTTGAAGCAGCAGATTTAGCAAAGTCTAAAAGAGATAAAGTGTCTAAAGAAGAATGCGCCATCACAGCAATTTTATAAAAATGGGCCTTCATCACTTGCATCTCTTCTAATACTTCAGATAATGACAAAGGTGTTTGCTTAAAATTATGATAAGATAAAATTATTTTGATTCCTGGATATTCTTGCTTAAAATGATTAAAAAAAACTAGGGAAACAGGATACTCCAAATCAATATAAGTCGGATTTAAGCTAGCTAATCTTTTGATTTGAAGTAGACGTTGCTCTTCAGAGACAGCGTATAATCCTCCCTGAGAAGTCGACCTTAAAGTAAAAATTGTTTGTATAGAGAAGCAATTTTTTAAGGATTGCAAAAGAGTAAGGTTCAAAGAATCAAAATGATCCAGACGCCATTCCACTAGATCTGCAAATTGTTGAGCTTGTTCAATTTGCTTATAGGCTTGCTCAATCGAAGGTCCCTTAATGACCACGCATAGCATGACATATCCATTCTAAAGTCATTTGGAGTATATTTTCATCAACACTAGAGCAGAATTGGGAATCAAATTCCATGCATTTTCCTATCTCTTTTAATAAAACAAAACGAGGGACATTTTGAGTGGATTTTTTATCAAGTTTCATCATTTTAAAAAAGTCTTTTGGTGTCAAAGAGATATCTAACTGAATTGAAATTTGATAACTCTCAAAAATATGGGTAATTGCTTCAAAAGAAGAACGAGACAAGTATCCCAATTGCATGGAGAGATAGCTTTCCCCTATCATTCCAATTGCTACTGCTTGGCCATGAGCGATATGGTGCTCCGTCAATGTTTCAATCGCATGGCCTATTGTATGTCCAAAGTTTAAAAGACGTCTTTTCCCTATTTCATATTCATCTTCTTCAACAACCTGCAGCTTAATACGGCAACTTTTTTCGATCACTTTTTCTAGAAAAGGCAAATCCAATTCCAATATCTGTCTTGCGTGTCTCTTTAATAAATTAAAATAGGCAGCATCTAAAATAAGTCCATGTTTAATCATCTCGACTATTCCATTTTTTAGTTCTATCTGTGGAAGAGTCTTCAGTGTGGCAATATCTATGAAGATAGCAGAAGGCTGGTAGATCGTACCGATCATATTTTTTCCATAAGGCACGTTAATCCCCGTTTTCCCCCCTAAGCTGGCATCTACCATCGCTAACAATGAAGTCGGTACTGAGATAAAAGGGACGCCACGACAATAGGTTGAGGCAAGAAAGCCTGTGAGATCTGTCACAACTCCTCCTCCTAGAGCAATCAAGCAAAGATCGCGTCCCATTCCCTGTGCTAGAAGCTGATTTTCTAGCTGCTCTTTAGTTTGTCGACTCTTTTGCTTTTCTCCAGCGGGAAAGGAAAGAAGGAGTGTTTCCCATCCTTGATTGATTAAGTTTTTTTGCAATGACTTTCCATATAAAGGTTCCACATGTGAATCAGAGATAATGGCCAAGCGAAGACCCTTTAAGCGTCCATATTGCAGCAAATTTCCATCTGTTAGCAATTCTTGACCAATCAGAATATCATAATCGATTGTTTTTTTTGATAGATAAACTTTTAGCTGATTAATCATAGCTGTGCACACCTATTCAACAAAATGGCATCAACAAGGGTGATTGCTACCATAGCCTCTACAACAGGAACCGCTCTAATGGCAACACAAGGATCATGGCGCGATCCTTCAGGCAATTGAAATAGGGCTTCTGTTCCATCTACATGCACAGTCGAATGTGGCTTCATAATACTAGAAGTAGGTTTAAATACCACCCTTCCAATCAATGGCATTCCCGTTGAAATACCCCCTAAAGTTCCTCCAGCATGATTTGTCTTTGTGACTATGCGATCATTTTGGGTAATAAAAATATCATTATGTTCCGATCCTTTCATCAAAGCAGCCTCAAATCCTAATCCCATTTCAAAGCCCTTAGTGGCAGGTAAACTCATCATGGCTCGGGCCAAATTGGCCTCTAATTTTTCATAAATTGGGTCTCCTAATCCCACTGGAATCGATATTGCCATGAATTCAATTACCCCACCTAAAGAATCCCCTTCACGCTTAGCTTGTTCGATACATTCTATCATCGCAACAGATCCTTTAAGATCTGGACAAAAGATAGGATCTTGATAAGTCGCCTCTCTTAACTCTTGAAAGTTTGAAAAGGCAATTTCTGCTTTAATAGGTCCAATTTGCTTAACATAGGCAGTTAAAGAAACATGGTAATGCTTTAAAATCTTTTTTGCGACAGCACCAGCTGCTACACGACAAGCCGTCTCACGAGCAGAAGAGCGTCCTCCCCCCCGATAATCAAAAATTCCATATTTTTCCAAGTAAGTATAATTAGCATGTCCTGGTCGTAATAAATCTTTAATAGGGGTATATTGACTTGAATCTGCGTCTTGATTCCGGATCATAATACAAATGGGGGCCCCAGTCGTTTTACCTTCAAATACTCCTGATAAGATTTCGCCAAGATCTGGCTCTTTTCTGGAACTTGTGTAGGAATTTTTGCCTGGAGAACGGAGTTTTAACTCAGCATTAATATCAGCATCATTAATTTCTAACCCTGCTGGACAGCCATCAATAATCACTCCAATGGCCTTTCCATGGGATTCCCCCCAAGTTGTGATTCTAAAAATATAACCAAAAGAATTTGAAGCCATCTTCTTTTCCTTTAAAATTTTCCTGCTAACATCTCGCTAATTAAAGAAACAATCTCTGTAGGAGTCATTGAGCATGTATTAACGTGAATATCTGCTACTGCCTCATAAATAGAAAGGCGTTGATGTATCATGTTCTTAAAGGATTCATATGGATGATGCGGATCTAAATAAGCAGGAATTTGATTTTTTGTTAGCCTTTCAAAAAGAAGTTGGGAATCATTTTTAAGATAAATAATCCTTCCTATTGATTTAAAAACATGAATGTTGGCTGGGTCATTTAAAGCTCCTCCCCCGGCAGCAATGACACTTTTCTCGCATGTGATCAATGAGGCAATCATTTGTTTTTCTAATTGCCGAAATCGTTGCTCACCAACACATGAAAAAATCTGACGACAGATTAAAAACTTTCCTGCAATCTTTTCATAATCATGCTCTAACTGTCGATCTCCATCAATAAATGAGTAACCTAATTGATGAGCTAACAATTGACCGACAGTCGTTTTTCCACAGGCAGGTAAACCACACAAAATGAAGTTCATTGCTTAACCTCAATAGCAGCTCCTAAAGCTTGAAAATCTTGAACAAAATTGGGATAGGTTTTAGCTACACATTCAATGCCATCAATTTTTGATTCTCCATTAGCCCCAAGTGCTGCTACTGTCAAGGCCAGAGCCATGCGATGATCTTGATGAGAATAGAGATAGGCACCCTGAAGAGGAGAGTGTTTAATGATTAATCCATCTGCTAGCTCTGTAATATTAGCTCCCATTTTTTGCAATTCAAGGGTAATCGCGTGAAGGCGATCGCATTCTTTTTGTCTAGCGACTGCTGCGTTGGTAATCCGGGTTTCCCCTTCTGCAAAACAAGCAATGACAGCTAGGATAGTAATAGCATCTATTAATCTGTTAATATCGATTTCTATTCCTTGCAATCCCCCCCCTGTTTTGACAGCTAGCGTTTTAGCCTGGTCATCTATCTCAATCTGCGCACCCATTTTTTTCAAAACTTCAATGAGTTCTTTATCTCCTTGTGTATCTTGATTATCAAGATTATGGATGATAACTTCAGATTGTGTAATCAAGGCAGCTGCGATTGGAAAAGCGGCAGAACTCCAATCTCCTGGGACTATATAATTAAAACCTTCATAATGGTTGTTACCTTCTAATCGATAATGCTCAAATGTTTGATGATCATAGCGAATGCCTAAACGATCAAACCAATCAAGAGTTAAAAGAATCCAAGGCTTTTCTCCAGGATTGTTGACAGTTAACTCAATTGGTCCCTCTGCAAAAGCAGAAGCTATTAATAAAGCAGAGACTGGCTGCGAATCTTCTCCATTTATGACAGCAGTACCACTTCGTAAAGACCCTCGAATAATAACAGGCGCATAGCCATCTTGACGTGTAGAAATAGCAAGAACTCCCAGCTGATTTAATCCATCAAGTAAAGATTGGATAGGACGTTGGTGCCTAATTGAATAATCACCAGTAATGACAGTATAATGAGAGGAGAGAGCTGAAATAGCTGAGATAAAACGTAAAACGATACCAGAATTACCTGCTTGGATGATGTCCTCAGTGGAGGAAATCCTGCCATCTAATCCCTCAATTTCTAAATGATCCAAAAAACTATTAATTTGCGATCCTAACAATTGACAAGCCTTGATCATAGCATAGGTATCAGGCGAATGAAGATAGTGTTTAATGATCGTTTTCCCCTTTCCCAAAGCTCCAAAGAGAATAGCCCGTAAAGTATGGGATTTAGAAGAAGGAATCGTCAACTGGCCTTTTAGGGAGGATTTTGCAATAAGATAGTAACCCATAAAAATTTTTAATTTTCCCTATTCATCAACTCACTTTACGCAAAATTATCAGGATGATAAGAGATTTTACGATAAAGTTGCGACCAATTTTAACTTAAGTTTTAAATTTAGCTGAAGATTTTGTGCAAAAAGAATAGCCAAAAAGGCTATTTCTGATTCAAAAAAGTACTTGATTAAATTTATGAGCAGATAAGCACTAGTGCTCTGTCTCATTCATTTATGGTATTTGGGCTTCATCAAAGGCCCAAATACCATAAATGAATGAGACAGAGCACTAGGCTAACTTATCTACAAATGCCCTTTTTTTGCAAGAATTCTAATGTTAATAAGCGGGGTAGGAAGGGGTATAAGGCATATCAGTACGTGTAGGAAATTCATATGTTCTTGTTATATTTGTAGGCTGTTGCACATTAGCAGTTGGATATGTGAGGCTAGATGGTGCATTAGTGTTGTAGTAAGTATTTGTCAGCGGATATCCAGAATAAGAATAGTCATATCCTCCAGTTATAGATCCAGGATAAGATCCATATCCATAAGGAGAATATATACTGCTCCACTGAGCACCACTGCTGCCTGCAGGATAGTAGCTCCCAAATCCAGATGATCCTGGAGTGAGATAACTACTATTTGGAGAATAATCGTAATAGCTGCCAGCTGAAGGATGATAAGTTCTATATCCATAATCCCTTGGTGTCATATAGCCACTATAATAGTTGCTAGCTGAAGGATAATAAGCTCCATATCCATAATCCCTTGGTGTCATATAACCACTATAATAGTTGCTAGCTGAAGGATAATAAGTTCCATATCCATAATCCCTTGGTGTCATATAGCCACTATAATAGTTGCCAGCTGAAGGATAATAAGCTCCATATCCATAATCACTTGGTGTCATATAGTCATATTCATTCCCATAATATCTCGTGTCTCTTGGATAGGAGTAATTTCTATAATAGTCAGTATAAGATCTAGGATAAACGGCACTACGTTCAGATCTATAGCTTCTACCAGAGTAGTAGTTTTTAAAATACTCAGGATTGGAGCTATAAGAAGTCGTGCTATATCCAGATCTATATCCTTTTCCTGGATAATCATAGGTATTGCCGTAATATCCGTATTGATAACTATCTATAGGAGCATTCGTTCCATAACCATATTGAGGATAAACATAATCATCATAATAAGTTTGACTAACACCTGATAAATAAGCATTACGGTTAGGATACCAATCTGTCCGATAATCCCAATTTGTTCGATTCGAATCTTGTTTGTATAAAGGACGATAACTATATCGACGACTGCCCCGTCGATCATCGCGAAAAGCCATTTGCTCTCTTCCCTTATTATCTGAGTAATCAGATTCCAAATTTTGAACTCTTTCCCGATTTTGTTGCTGAGATTCCCAATTTGTATCTTGAGGATAGGTTGTTGACTCCACCCTTGAGTCAGTCAGAGTATAAGCATGAGCCATTGAAGTCACTGATATACCTAAAATGGTATAAAAGTATTTAGCTAAAGATACCTTTGACATACAAGCCTCCTAAATTAAAAAATTAAAAAGACAAGACAGCTTCTTCAGCTGAATCAAAAATATCAAAAATAAGATTCATGGAGACAATATCAAATATTGTGCGAATAGGTTTATTGAATATATACTCATTCCAGTTGAAAGTTGCAATTTGGGCTGCGTTGAAGCCTGAGGCTTCAACGCAGCCCAAATTGCAACTTTCAACTGGAATGAGTATAGTGGGAAAAATCCATTTGATCCTCCAAAGGAAAATAGCGCTTAAAAACACAAAAATGGTTCCAACCAGTCTCCTGAGTCTTTGGTATATAGAAAATCTGATCGGCAATTTGCTGAATAATAAAAATACCAAATCCACTCTCCTGGTCTCCAGCTAAACTAGGGCAACTAATTTTGGTAGGATTAAATACTTCTCCTTTATCAGATAGTGTCAAATAAATTCCTTCCCTAGCCAATTCACTCTCAATAAGAATCTCCGCTTCTGGCTGGCCATGGTAACTATGTTTCACAATATTACAAAATATTTCATTGATCATCAGTTGCATATTTAAACTTAATTTTTCGAAATCCCCTGGAGCTTGGTAACAAACCTGCTTTATAAAAGAACGAACAGCGTACAGCTGGGATATATCACTAGCAAATTTAACTTTTATATGTTTAAAAGAAGCTCCCATACCTTTTACCTGACTTGTTATCTTTATACTTCACCTCACCTGTTCTGTTAATTAAAGATTAAGATGCATCTAAACCAACCTTTCATATTAACCTGAATTTTAGGTTTATTTGCTTGATTATTAGAAGAGATTTCTTCTGTCGCTTGAAATGGGGAAATCAATTGAATAACTACTAAACTTCAGAATCAATAAAAATTTTTTATTGTCAAGAGTGGTTAACGTGGAATAAAAAGAAAATAATACTGGGATAAGCATCTATTCATCTCAGTTGCATCTGCAAATTTTCATCAATTTGGTCCAAAGGAAAAAAATGTTATCTAAAGGCCCTATTCCATTTCCTATTTTAGAGTTACAGACAGAACAAAAACAACACTTCAATTTAACACAGCGCTTAATGATGTCTACTCATATGCAGCAGGCCCTACATCTGCTTCAGCTCCCCCTATTAGAATTAACGACTTTTATTGAAGAGCAAGTGGTTTTGAATCCCCTATTAGAAATAACAGATGAAACAACTATAAAAGAAAAGACAGAAGAAGAAGAACAAGAGGAAGCAATAGAAGATTCCCCTGAAGATTTTTTTCTTGAAAAAGAAATAATAATTGATGAACAAAATTTTAATATCTTAAAATCTTTAGAAGAGGAATTTAAAGACTATTTTGCAGAGACCAATACTTTTCAATTAAAAAGGTCGTCAGAAGAGGAAAAGCATAAAACCTATTTAGAAAATTCTATTTGCAACGAAGTAAATCTCTATCAAAAGCTGATCCAAGAAGCACATCATACTTTTGAGACACCTCACGACTTACAAATAGCAGAGATCCTAATTGGTTACATTGATGAATATGGGTTTTTAAAGACTCCCTTGCAAGAGATTGCTGCTTTACACAACTTTAAACAGGAAGAATTGAGTAGAATTTTGCGCGAAATTCAGACATTTGAGCCCTATGGAGTAGGCGCTTCCGCAATTCAAGATTGTCTTTTAATTCAATTACGTTGTTTAAATAAAGAGCATACATTAGCTTATAATATTATTGAAAAGCATTATGAAGATCTTCTTCATCATCGTATTCCAGCCATTCGAAAAAGTTTAAGATGCTCGTTTTCGGCTATTCAACAAGCAATTGATAAAGATATTGCCAAGTTAGATCTTCATCCAGGAATCCATTTCTCTTCTAGAAAAGTCCCTCCTCTTATTCCAGATGTTAGCTTAAATCAAGTGGGGGAACAACTGATTGTTGATGTCAATCGTGACCATGCTCCAAACTTACGCTTGAATAACTACTACCTGAAAATGTTAGAGGATCCGAATATTCCTTTAGAGACTAAAAACTTTATTCGGCATCATATTTTTTCAGCTCGCTGGCTGATGCGCAATTTACAACAGCGCTATTCAACTGTTGAACGTATCGCAGCCTCTTTAGCTCACAGACAATATGAATTCTTTACTCAACCTAATGGCAAGTTAGTGCCCTTAACAATGAGAACAATCGCAGAAGAATTACATGTCCACGAGTCTACGATTGCCAGAACTGTCTCTAACAAATATCTCCATAGTCCTCGTGGATTAATGCCTCTAAAAGCTTTTTTTACCTATGGATATCGTTCTGAAAATGGCAAGGATTTATCTTCTCAAACAATACGTGATGCGATTTTAGAAATTATCCAAACAGAGAATAAAGAAAATCCCCTTTCTGATGCAGAAATCTGTGTTTTACTTAAACAAAAAGGTCTCCTCTGCGCTCGTCGAACAGTTACTAAATATCGCGCTAGTCTTCATATTGGAAATGCCCTTCAACGCAAAAAATTTTAACTCAAAGTTCAGATTAAAAACTCACCTTAAGCAAAAAGAGTGATATTTGGACTGAAGCGAAAGTTTCCATGGTTCAGTCGAAACAACGCTATTTTTGCGTAAGCTGAGTTAAGAACTCAGGACTCTTGATTCTTTTGTCTAGACTCCTTCCAGCTTTCAACTGGAAGGAGTCTAGGATGAAGTCGGGGAATAGCGGAAAGCAATGCCTGTGTATAAGGATGCTTAGGATCGGTAAATAGCTCTTCTGTGGGAGCTCTTTCTACAATTTTTCCTTGATATAAGACGACGACATCATCTGCAATGTAGCGAATGACAGAAAGATCATGCGAAATAAAAAGATAGCTAAGATGCATTGTTTCTTTAAGTTCAATAAGGAGATTGAGAATTTGAGCTTGAATAGATACATCCAGAGCCGAAACAGCTTCATCACAAATGATAAGGCGTGGGTTTAAAGCAATCGCCCGTCCAATACAAATGCGCTGCTGCTGCCCACCCGAAAATTCATGCGGATATCTCTCCATGACATCAGGCGATAATCCAATTTTTCGTAGTACCTCTGCTACAGCATCCTGCTGCTCCTCCTTTGTAGCCACAAAGTGATGATAAAGGAGAGCCTCTCCTATACTGCTTCCAACTGTTTTACGAGGATTTAAAGAAGCGTAAGGATCTTGAAAGACCATTTGCATGTTCTTACGCATCATTTTGAGCTGATCAGGGGCCAAATCCATAAGAGATTTCCCCATAAAGGAAATTTGACCTGCTGTGGGCTCAATTAAGCGGATCGAAGCTCGAGCAGCGGTACTTTTACCACATCCTGATTCGCCCACCATTCCTAAAATCCCCCCTTTACGCACCGCAAAATCAATCCCATCTACCGCTTTAATGACTCCTACTTCCTTTTTAATTAAACCTTTATAGACAGGAAAATATTTTTTTAAGCCGCTCACTTCTAATAGATAATCATTCATGATTCTCCGTTAGGATACTTAAATCTATACTGACTCTCCTCACTTTCATCATAAAGCCAGCATTTGGCATAATGGGTAGAACTTTTGTGAATCATAAAATCTGGAACGGGCCCCTGTCGACACTTAGGCATGACAAAAGGGCAGCGTGTGTGAAAACGGCATCCGGAAGGAATATGTTGAAACGAAGGAACAGTACCAGAGATCGATTTTAACTTGCTTTTTCGAGTTTGCACAGAAGGACGCGAATTAAATAATCCCATTGTATAAGGATGAGCTCGTTGATCAAAGATTTCTTCCACTCGTCCGACCTCTATACCTTGTGCCAGGTACATTACCACAACATCATGAGCAATTTCAGCTACAACTCCCATATCATGAGTAATCAATAAGACAGCCATCCCGTTTTTTTCTTGAAGAGAGCGGATTAAATTCAAAATTTGAGCTTGAATAGTCACATCTAAAGCTGTTGTTGGTTCATCTGCAATGAGAATATCAGGCTCACACATAAGAGCCATAGCAATCATGATACGTTGCTTAGTCCCCCCAGATAATTGATGAGGATAATCATTTAAACGCTCTCTAGGTGAGGGAATTCCCACAGCTTCCAATGCTTCAGTAGCCCGATCGAGAGCATCTTGACCATATAGACCTAGATGTAATTCAGCTACTTCACTTAGTTGATAGCCAATAGAATACACAGGATTTAAAGAACTCATAGGATCTTGAAAGATCATAGCAATTTTAGCCCCTCGAATTTGACGCATCTCTCGATCACTTAATGTCAATAAGTTTTGTCCTTTATAAATCACTTCTCCCTGACTAGGAAGAGCAGGAGGCTGTGGTAAAATACGCATTAAAGATAAGGCTGTCATAGATTTTCCGCAGCCAGATTCTCCTACTAGAGCCAGCGTCCGACCATCATAAAGATCAAAACCAAGATGATCAACAACCGTCCAGACATCGTTTGCTATGCGGAGACGTACAACTAAATCTCTTACACTGAGAACAGGAGAGTGACGAATAGGGTTCATACAAAGCCATCATGAAATTTCTCACTTTGAACTAATGAGTATATCACCTTATTTGTTTGATTGACTATTCAAATTTAAAAAATTGTCTAGATCATTTCTGCTGCAACAGTGCTGATTCGCTACTTGCATTAAAAGATGATAGCCTAGGAATTCCGACTATAGTATTCTCATTTATTTACTCAAAAATTATTATTGAATTCATTGCCATGTTAACCATTCTCAGCTTATTTGGACGTTCTCCCTTCGCCCCTCTCCAATCTCATATGGAAATCGTTTCACGCTGTGTCCATCGACTCCCACCTCTCTTTAAAGCATTAGAAAAGAAAGACTATGCTTTAATTGAGCAGATTGCTGAGGAGGTTTCTGAATTAGAGCATCATGCTGATCTCATTAAAATTGATATTCGCAATCACTTGCCTAAAAGCCTTATTTTACCCATTGATCGCGGCAATTTACTAGAGATTTTAGCTTTGCAAGATCACATTGCTGACAAGGCAGAGGATACAGCAGTCCTTTCTGCCTTAAGACCCCCTGAATTACTGCCTGCATTTAGGGAAGAATTTAACAATTTTCTACATAAAAATATTGAAACGTTTAATGGTGCTCAGCGCATTATTAAGGAACTTCATGAACTTGTTGAATCTTCATTTGGTGGCATTGAAGCCCAAAAAGTAAAAGCCATGGTCAACGAGGTTGCTTATCAAGAACATGAAGTAGATGTTATTCAGCGTAGGCTATTAAAAAATCTATTTCAAGCTGAAAATCAGCTCACTTTTGTCACATTTTATCAATGGCAAAAACTTTTTGAGAATGTGGGGTCCATTTCTAACTTATCTGAGAATTTAGCCTATCGAGTCCGTATGACCTTAGAGTTAAAATAAAAAAATTTATGGATCTGGCTTTATTTGTCTTAATTTTAATGACCGGTTTCTATCTGGCTTGGAATATTGGGGCTAATGATGTAGCCAATGCGATGGGAACATCTGTTGGTTCAGGTGCCTTAACTCTAAAAAAAGCAGTGATAGTCGCCGCTATTTTAGAATTTTCTGGTGCTTTCTTTTTTGGTTCTCATGTATCTAACACGATGCAGAGTGGGATTATTAACCCTGATATCTTTATTCAAAACCCTAAAGTCCTTGTCTATGGCATGCTCGCCTCTTTAGCATCGGCCGGAATCTGGCTACAGGTAGCCTCTTATTATGGCTGGCCGGTATCAACGACGCATTCTATTGTAGGATCTATTATAGGGTTTGGAATTATCGTTGGAGGGTACCAAGCCATTCATTGGAAGCAGGCTGGATTTATTATAAGCAGTTGGATCTTATCCCCTATTCTAGGAGGGATTTTAGCCTACTACATTTTTACGATTCTTAGAAAAAATATCTTTTATTCCTCCGATCCTGTAGCAGCAGCAAAAAGATTCACCCCCCTTCTAACCTTTCTAGTCGTCTTTATTTTGGCTCTTGTCTTAGTATTTGAAGGCTTGTATAATCTCCATTTAGACCTATCCTTAATGGCTAAAATTATTCTTGCTATCTTAGCAGGTTTGATAGGATCTGCTATTAGCTATCTAGGGGTTTGTCGGATTCCCCCTCCATTAAAACATGAGAAGTTAACCCCTGTTTATGGACCAGAGGTATTGATCTCCTTAGAAAAGGCACGGAAGCATCTTCAGAAGGTGCAAGCGGTAACACATGCCGATTTTCAATATAACGTCTCTCTTTTAATAGAAGAGGTCAATCAACTAGCACACTCTCTTCAAGAAAAACAAGAGGTAGAAAGTAGTCATTCTGAATATCTGAAAGTAGAGAAGATTTTTGGTTATCTCCAAATTATGAGTGCTTGTATGATGGCGTTTGCTCATGGAGCGAATGATGTCGCCAATGCTATTGGTCCTTTATCAGCGGCAATCACCATTTTAACAACAGGTTTGCTTGCTGTTGAGATGCCTACTCCAACATGGGCACTAGCTCTAGGAGGATTAGGCATTGTCATTGGCTTAGCAACATGGGGGTGGCGAGTCATCGAAACTATCGGAAAGAAAATTACTGAATTAACTCCCAGCCGTGGCTTTGCTGCAGAATTTGGAGCCGCTACAACGATCGTATTAGCATCCCGCCTAGGAATGCCTATTTCCACTACACATACGCTTGTCGGGGCTGTTCTAGGAGTAGGTTTTGCTCGAGGTTTGGGAGCCGTTAATCTAACGACTACACGTGATATTTTCATCTCTTGGATAGTAACTGTTCCTTTAGGAGCAATAGTAGCTGTTCTCTTGTTTTATCCTATTAAAGCCATTTTCGGATAAAAGCAGCTAAACCCCAAACTATACTCATTTCACTTGAAAGTTGCAATTTGGGCAATGCGAAAGCTCTCGGGCTTCAACGATCAAAAATAGGTCCATATACTAATATGGACCTATTTTTGATCGTTGAAGCCCGAGGCTTTGGCACAGCCGAAATTGCAACTTTCAAGTGAAATGAGTATAAGGTTATGAAATAACTCACCTTACGCAAAAATAGCGTTATTTCGACTGAGCCATGGGAACTTTCGCTTCAGTCCAAATATCACTCTTTTTGCGTAAGGTGAGTAAGAGACTAAGGCTGCATTTTAGGATCAAGAGCATCTCTAAGAGAATCTCCAACGAGTGCAATAGCAACAAGCAAAATAGTTAGCAAGATAGCAGGTGGCCAGAGAAGGTAACTTTCTGCGGGAAAAGCCGTACGCCCTTCATCCATCAGAACACCCCAAGAGCAAGATCCTTCTTCTCCTAATCCTAAAAAAGAAAGCCCAGCTTCGGTTGTAATAGCTCCCATAATAGCAAAAGGAATGAGCGTAAAGAGAGGGGGAATAGCATTTGGTAATAGATGAGAAAACATAATATAAGAATGATTAAAGCCGAGGGCACGGCAAGCTTCTACATAAGGAAGTTGCTTTTGTCTAAAGAACTCCCCCCTGATAAATCGACTAAACCCTGTCCAGCCAAATAACCCAATAGCACCAATAACAAGGAAAATTGATTTACTCTGTAAGAAAGCCACAATCATGAGCAACATAAAAAAGGTCGGCATGGATTCCCAAATTTCAATAAGGCGATAAGTGACAATATCCACTTTTCCTCCATAAAATCCCGATATAGCTCCAACAGGAACACCAATCAAAAGAGCTAATGTAATCGCTAGTAAACCAACAGAAAGAGAGATACGTACACCAAAAATCAAGGCAGCTATCATATCTTTGCGATTGATCCGAGTCAAGTCCCACCAGCTAATAAAGCGATTGAGAGTTTGATTTCCGCCGGCATCATCTTCCCAATGAAATGATCGTAGAAGAGGCATGACTTCATACTGCAACTGGGAGGCACCTTTTGCGAGCCATTGATTCCTTTGCTGCAAATAGATAATTTGGGCTTGAGCCTTCTCATAAGCAACAGTTATCTCCTTAGATTTTATCAACCTCTCATGATCTTTAGAAGAGAGATTCACTAGAGAATGAGAGGAGAACCAAGAAGAGAGGGAGGTATGGCTATACCAGCTAGGCAACCCATAGACGCTTTCTAACCAAAGCAACATAGCTTTTGCTTTAGGATAAATCTCTTCATTCTCTTCTAGAATTTGTCGCTGCCTTTTTAGATCTTCCCTTTCATTTTCTTGATCATAGTGCCAGAGAGTCGGAATGATTTTATCAAATTGTCCCCATTTCTGCGCTGTCTCCGCATAAACTTCTTGATAAGCGAGTAGTCTATCATGTTGCAATCTTCTTTGTTGGTAGCGCAGAATCAAATTCAGCTTAGCATAGGGTGTTAAATAAGAAAGCTCAACATCCCAATTAGGCAATAAAGGAGAGTAAAATAAAGGGTTTTGCTGTTTGTTTTGTAGATAGGATTGAATCCATCTTTGCCTCTCTTGATTGAGTAAAGGACTGGCTGCAGGATCTTCAGGCTGACGATATGCTAAGTAAATAAATAACAAACCATGACCTAACAGAAGGAGAGTGATCATCGTCATGCGTTGACGAGGACGATGCTTAGTAATCAACCATGTTAAGAGCAAAAGTGGTGCTGTAAACATCAGCAAATTATAAAAGAGATCTAAACGCTTGGTAAAGAATCCTCGATAAAAAAGATAACGAAAAAGAGGAAAATACCAATCTCCTTCAAAATAAACAATTAACGGCTTACTAGAAGCTAGAATAGGAGCATACACTCCAATTAAACAGAAGATGCCCACCACAACCAAGGCAAAGCTTCCCAATCGATTTCGGCGAAATCGCTGCCAAATAAATTGCCAGTAGCTGTGAGAATGCTGAGGATAGCCCATTTTATCTTAAAAAGTTAATAATTGGTTCATATAAGTATATGGACCCATTTTTGATCGTTGAAGCCCGAAGCTTTGGCACAGCCGAAACTTCTCACTTTGAACTGGGATGAGTATATACTCATTCCAGCTGAATCTACAAAAAATTAAACAATAGGCTGAATGGTATTTAGCTGAATGCGTTGAAATTTATCGTTAATTCTTTGTTTTAAAATATCTGTCATTTTGGGAACATCTTCCCAAAAAAAACAACGTATAGCTTCTGTAAATTCTGCGAAATTTAAATAACATTTATTATACATTTTTCGCTCTCTCATCAACTTCCAAAGTCTTTCAATTGGATTTAAATTAGGCGAATAAGGTGGAAGATAATGAATTTCAATTTTAGATGTCTTGAGATATTCTTGAAGAGCTTTATTCTTATTAGCACGACCATTATCACAAATGATATGAATTTTAGAAGCCTGCGAGTTTGTTTCTAATTCTTTAAAAAATTCAATCATGCTTTCCGCATCAATCGTCTTATACTCTCGGGAAATCAATTGCATGTTTTCAAGAGCGATAGCACCTATAAAATGCAAACGCTTTTGTTTATTCGTAGTAGGAAGAGTCTTGCTTTCTCCTTTTTTAATCCATCCACAAACTGATTGCGATTGAAATGCTGGATGTACAGCATCTATAAAGTAAATCTCTTCATCCGGCTCAGCATTAAGCTTTAACTCTTCATATTTCTCAATAAACATCTCTTGTTTATGAGGATCCATTTTACCCGGAACTTTGATTGGTTTCTTATATTCAAAGCCGTGTTCTTTAAGCCAAAAGAGCATTCCTGAATTCGAGTATTCTAATCCATATTTGTCTTTAACGTACTTGCCGATGTCTTTAGAATAAAAATAGGTGAATTTCTGAAGATGGTCCACTAGCTCTTGAGAGTACTGTGTACTAAGCTTGCTCACCGAGCCTCCTCTTTGATCGTGCTGAGTCTTAGCTTCCCTCTCATATTCGCGTAAATATCTATAAACACTATCAACACTTATACGGTGAGTTTGAGCAATTAGCTCCGCAGATATATCTTCACTGCTAGATAAAATTACACACAGACGCAGTCGCTCGTGCACATCCCTTGTCTGTCTGGCACGCCTTTCAAGTTCTAATTTTATTTCAGGAGAAATGTTCATTTATTAATTTATAATATTGCAAATCAATCTCTTATTTTATTTATCCGCAAATAAATTTGCTATGTTTTTTGCAGAATGATCTATGGTCAGTATATATACTCATTTCACTTGAAAGCTGCAATTTGGGCAATGCGAAAGCTCTCGGGCTTCAACGATCAAAAACAGGTCCATATTAGTATATAGACCTATTTTTGATCGTTGAAGCCTGAGGCTTTGGCACAGCCGAAATTGCAACTTTCAAGTGAAATGAGTATATAATGAACATTGGTTGTAATTTATATTATTATTTTAATAAAAAATAAAAAAGATAATGGTTGTTTTCAAGTAAAATATTTATTAATTTTTTTCAAAGAAAAAATCATCAAATAAGAGCTTTTACATGGGCAAGAGCGGCAGAAGCCAAAGCTTGAAGATTGTATCCTCCCTCTAGAACAGATACGAATCTTCCTTCAGCATACTCATCTGCAATTTCCTTAAGAATACGAGTTAGAGTGGAAAAATCTTGGTTTGTCAAATTAAAATGTCCCAATGGATCAGCTTCATGAGCGTCGAAGCCTGCTGATACAAGAACGAGATTTGGTTGAAAAATCTTCATCTTTTCTCGAAGTTGAGTCTCAAAAGCGCGAATCACTTCCAAGCGAGATAGAGACCCAGGAAGAATCGGACAATTTAAGGTTGTACCTCGTCCCGTTCCCTCTCCAATCTCTTCTAATGAGCCTGTATAAGGATAAAGACCTTTTTCATGAGTGCTAAAATAAAAAACATTGGCATCTCGATAAAATACTTCTTGAGTCCCATTGCCATGATGGACATCCCAATCTGCAATAAGAACTTTATGTGCCCCATATTGCTTTTGTGCATAGCGAGCACCAATAGCAACATTATTAAAAAGACAAAAACCCATGCCAGATGAGGGACAAGCGTGATGCCCGGGAGGACGTATAACACAAAATACTTTAGAACCTGGAACATTCATGACCTGATCAATTGCTTTCAAAACTCCTCCCACTGCTAACAATGCAATTTCAAAAGAGTGAGAAGAAATAGAAGTATCGCCTGTGCTAAGTAAAGCTGTTTTTGAAGATCCTGAAAGAGCTTCAACTTCACGACGGACTAGCTGAAAATAAGGATAAGTATGGCACAATAAAACCTCATTTTCTGTAGCTAAGCGCGAATGAAGTGTGTGAATAGGAATGTTGAAATGAGCTTCTGTCAAAGCGCGGTCAATAACAACTGTACGAGCTGGCTGCTCTGGATGCCAAATTCCAGTATTATGCATCGTATAGGCGGGATCGGAAATAATATAGATCATACTTTCGTAAATTAACTGTTATCGCTTACCTCAACTGCTCCACTTTTGCCCAAAATCGCTTGGTTGCTTGAGGATCTGGAATGATCTCAACAAGACGATGACCAACATAAGAATTGCATTCCTCTGGAATTTGATACCATTTTTCATATTTTAACTTCCAGAAAGTCGCAAAAGATTCAAAACATAAGTCATGAGCATGTAAAAAAGCATGATGAAAAAATTTATGAGAAAAAATCTGTCCCCCTCCATTGTTAATAATCACAATATTGACATGGACATGAGGTAATTGAGACAGAATCCAGGGAGCAACCAGATCATAAAGGGCTGTAAGATCCCCTAGAATAGCCCAGTTAGCATTCTGCAAAGTACTAAATCCTAAAAAAGTGGCGATTTGCCCATCAATTCCATTCAGTCCTCGACTTGCTCCGATGAGATACTGACGATGTTCAAAAGTGGCTGCTAAATCCCACTCACGAATTGGTAAGCTATTGCCTAAATAGATACATGCCCTTTGGCTTATCTTCTTAGAAAGGGCATGAAAAAGACTAGGCTCTGCTAAGGGCTCTTCTTTAAATAGGCACATAAGAGTTTGTTGATAAGCACGATCTGTCTTAAGCCATCTATCAGAAAAAGAATTCTCAAATGATTTGCATCGTAAAAAATTTTCAAAAAAAATTTGTAAAGAACCATGAATAACCCCTTCCCAACTTAATCCTGAGAAGGGTTGCTCACTAACAGAACAAACTCGAACAGCTCCCTTTTTTTCCTCCAGATCACGCCATAAACGAGCTGTAGGAATGCCACCTAACCTTAAAATGCCATCAATTGGATATCCACAATCTGCCGATAGCCGCCAAATACTATCTATGCAAGTAATTCTAAAAGGAGCTAGACGAGGGTCTTCACGAATCCCGGAAGTCCCTTCTGCATAAACAGGAACTTTAAGATTTAATAAAAATTGAATAGCAGATTCTCGACAAGCTGGATTCAAAGCCCCTACAATGACTAGAGGAAATTGAACGTTGTTAATGAAAACTTCAAATAAGTCAAATTCCTCTTTATAAAACTTTTCTGGATGCCAGATAAAATCATCAGATTCTTCTAAACAGGGAATTGTGCCAAATTCCATTCTCTCAGGCTCTTCAAAACAGATATTAAGGTGAGCTGGACCTTGCCCATTCCACTTTACTAAATCATACTCTCCTGTCAAATAGTCAATATCTTGAGTAAAATGGACATAACAACCAAAGAGGCCAACTTGTTCTGCTGCTTGAGGAGCTCCGGTTCCCCGAAAGCGACGAGGACGATCGGCTGTGATGAGCAGTAAAGGCAAACCCATATAATAAGCTTCCATAACAGCAGGAAGAAGCTCTCCTGCCGCCGTGCCAGAAGTCGTGATGACAGCAACAGGATACTCTGTCGCTTTAATAAGCCCTAAAGCAAAAAATGCAGCTGATCGCTCCTCAGGCCAATAATAAGTTTTTATATTTTGTGCACAAGCAAGAAGATAAACAAGAGGAGCATTACGAGCACCTGGAGAAATACAAAATTCTCTTACCCCCTTTTTTAAGACCTTTTGGAGTAGTTGCTGGGCTAATTGAGTATTATTCATAAAGATAGCAAGTCTCGAATCGCATCCATTTTTAAATTAATCTCTTTCCACTCTTGCTTATATTGGCTCTCTTTCACAACTCCACAGCCGGCTCCAATACGCATTCCCCTTTCATCCCATTGCACATGACGAATAGCCACTAAACATTGGATTTTTTCCTGCTGTGGATAGATGAATCCAGCCGGAGCCCCATAACGCCCCCGATCCAATTGCTTTTGATATTCTCTTAGCCATAATGCCCCTTTTTCAGATGGAAAGGCCCCTATGGCAGGAGTAGGGTGCAAAGCTTGAACAATCTCTTCAAAATCCGCAGATATAGAGAGCTCCACCTCAATAGGAGTCATTAAATGACTTAAAACAGGAAGAGATAGAATTTGGAGCTCTCCGATATGCACAGTCCCAAATTTTTGTAGAGAGCTTTTAATATCTTCTATCACAACTTGATGTTCATGTAACTGTTTAGCATCACATTTAAAAGCTGCTTGACAACTTTGCTGGCTGCATGTACCTGCCAAAGCCACCGTCTGTAACCGATACGGCTGATGACATTGAAAAAGAATTTCGGGCGTTACACCTAACAGACCTTCATGATGATGCCAAAATCCATAGAGATAACCAGAATAATTTCGAATATAATTTAGAGCCTTTTTCAGAGAATTTTGCCATCGGCTAGGCGTCATTTTCGCCGGAGAATAAGTAAAAGCATAGGGAACAGCCTTTTGCAACTTGCCAACCGCAAAATCCTGCTGAAGCTGAACGAATGCTTGCTGAAACAAGTTTTGATGAGGGGTACTCCATTCCAAGGCAGAACTATCAAAAGGCCCTTTTAATTCTTGCTCCACCTCCTTGATCTTAACTTCGCACCAATTGGCATATTGGAACCAAGGATAAGAGTCGTGTAAAAAGAAATCAGGAAAATAGAAAGCAGGATAACGGGGATCTAAATGTCGCCTATTCTGCAAACGTTGATAGGGACCATAACCTATTAGGAGAAAGTCTCTATCAAGACTCATGAGAGCTCCTGATTCGATCAAAGAAGAGGATAACATGTACGCTTAAACCTCTTCATAACGAGGGATAGTTTCTCTTAAGCGCTCAGGATCATAAATCACTGTTCCCTCGTTATCGTGATCTATGGGCTTAAAAGATCGAACATGGATGAGTAGGCCATTTTTAGCTGCTAACTCAAGAGCTCGTTGATGTAAAATCTTAGCACCTTTTCTTGCAATCTCTAAGGCTTCTTTATAAGTTAAATGGTTATATTGAATAGATTTTGGATTCTCTTTAGGATCCTCCTTAAAGATACCTGGTACATCTTTAAAAACTTCTAATTTACAGGCTCCTAAAGCTATTGCCAGTGCAGCTGCTGAGATGTCAGAACCTCCACGACCTAATGTCGTAATCTCTTTTTGTTCACTAATCCCCTGAAATCCTGCTACGATTGCAATCTTACCTTGATTTAAACACTTTTCTAAACGATGAGGATGTACATCAATAATCTGAGCATTCGTGTGTTTATGGCTAGTCACAATTCCTGATTGACTTCCCGTAAAGCTTACCGCCTCTTTATTCTTAAGGGAAAGCGCCATTGCCAAGAGAGACATACTAATTCTTTCTCCCACACTAATTAGCATATCATATTCCCTTTGAGGGGGATTAGGGTGGATTTGTTTGGCTAATTCAATCAATTGATTTGTCGTATCACCCCTCGCACTAACAACAACAATGAGACGCGAGTAGGATTCTAATCTCGAAATGACAATATCGGCCACATGGGAGAATTGTTCTATGGTGACAATTGCCGCACCACCAAATTTCATGACCAGTGTATTCATAGCACGCAATCGGATTAAAATTGTCAGCAATATTACAAAAAATGGTTTCTTCAGTCAATAAGAAGCTGAATTGATAGATAATCGAGAACAAGCACTTTACAAATTCTTTATTATTGCCTTTTTTCTCCAGCACATGTTAATATACTAGTATTAAGTGTGAAAGCAAGGAGAAACCTTTAAATGTCTAAACAAACTAACCACACCTGGAACGAGAGTAACATCGTTGATGATGTCGATTTTCAGGAGAAAGATGCAGAAATATTTAAGAATCTTTTAACACAAATTCAAGATATGCCCGCCCAAGAAAATTCTCTAATGAGCTTAGGCAGCATATTAAAAGGACGCATTGTTGAGATTACCAAAGATCATATTGTTGTAGATGTCGGTCTAAAATCTGAAGGACTGGTTCCTATCGAAGAATTTTCTGACCCCTCTCAAATCTATTTAGGTGCTGAAATCGAAGTTCTTCTGGACCAAGCTGAAGATGAAAATGGACAGATTGTTCTTTCAAGAGAAAAAGCAGAACGTCTCCGTCAATGGGAATATATCCTTGAACATTGCGAAGAAGGATCTATTGTAAAGGGTCGCGTGATTCGCAAAGTAAAGGGCGGCCTCATGGTAGATATCGGAATGGAAGCTTTCTTGCCGGGCTCTCAAATCGATAATAAGCGGATTAAAAACTTAGATGATTACCTTGGTAAAACTTATGAATTTAAAATATTAAAAATCAATATTGAACGGAAAAATGTCGTTGTTTCTCGCCGTGAATTACTAGAAGCCGAACGCATTTCTAAAAAAGCTGAAGTCTTAGAACATATTCAACCACGCGACATTCGCGAAGGTGTGGTTAAAAATATTACCGATTTTGGTGTTTTCTTAGATTTAGATGGGATTGATGGCCTTCTTCATATTACAGACATGACATGGAAACGAATTAAACACCCATCAGAAATGGTTCAACTTGGCCAAAAGTTAGAAGTCATGATTCTCAGCGTAGATAAAGAGAAAGGGCGTGTTGCCTTAGGACTTAAACAAAAAGGTCCTAATCCTTGGGATCAAATCGAACAGAAATATCCTCCTGGAGCCAAAATAAAAGGAAAAATTGTCAATCTTCTTCCTTATGGAGCATTCATTGAAATTGAACCTGGAATTGAAGGACTTATCCATGTATCTGAAATGTCCTGGGTTAAGAACATTACCGACCCAAGCGAAGTTGTGAAGAAAGGAGACGAAATCGAAGCCATTGTCCTTTCAGTTCAAAAAGAAGAAGGTAAAATTTCTCTAGGCATTAAACAAACAGAACATAATCCATGGGATGATGTCGAGAAAAAATATCCTGTTGGCCATAATGTAAAAGCAGAAATTCGTACTTTGACAAACTATGGAGCTTTTGTTGAGCTTGAACCAGGAGTTGAAGGCTTGATCCACATCTCTGATTTAAGCTGGATTAAGAAAGTATCACATCCATCAGAAATTTTGCGTAAAGGAGATATTGTCGACTCAGTCATCCTTTCTGTTGACCGTGAAAGCAAAAAAATTACGTTGGGAGTCAAACAACTAAGTATCAATCCTTGGGAATCCATTACAAGGATCATGCCAGTAGGTAGTCTAGTCAAGGGAAAAGTGACAAAAATTACGGCATTTGGTGCTTTTGTTGAACTTGACAGTGGTATTGAAGGATTGATTCACGTAACAGAATTATCTGATCAAGCCTTTGGCAAAGTAGAAGATGTTGTAGCCAAAGGAGATGAGGTGACTGCAAAAGTCATTAAACTCGATCCAGAACACAAAAAAATTGCCTTATCAATCAAAGAATATTTGGTTGAAAAAAACCAGTATAACCGAGATGATATTGTTGTCACCCCTGCTAAAGATAAAAAGAAAGATCAAAAAGAGGGGAACAAGGAAAATAATGAAAGAGAAGACGAAGAAGATTACCAAGAGAATGCTTCTCTTAAATCAGTAGAAAGGCAAGAATAGCCTATAAAGGAGATTGTCTAAAAATTTTTAGACAATCTCCTTGTAAAACCTTAGCTTGGTTTATTTGTTCCTTATAAGAGGGAACAAATAGATTCCAAATTAAGTGAAGAAGCCCTTTATCTTATTCTAAGATTTCTACATCAGTAGAGATCTTATTATGTCAGAACAACTTAAATTCACTAGCTCTTCTGACTGCTAATATATTAAAGGGTATAGCCTCATCGCTTTAAGGATCCAGTTATATTCTCACTTGCGAGAAAATTGTCCTTGGTGTTTCACCCTAGACATCATTTTTCCCGTCAGCGAGATAACTCGACAATTAGGGAAGTGCCTTCAATTTTTGTTTTTGAAGATACTTTCTAAGAGCCTGTCTACGATTTAAAGTCTTGATTAAAAGAGGCATTTTTGATGCAAATTCTTTAATAAAAGCGCCGGAAATATTTGATAATATTTTCAAGCTTTTATTAAAGAAGTGGCGCAAAAAGGACCTTTTAATCAAAATTTTAAATCGTAGACAGGCTCTAAGACCCATGCCACGTTTCTTCCTTGTTTTAACTCCTTATACGTGCTAGTGGGCAAGAATACTAACGATTATATATATCTATTTAGAATTAGAGGCATTAAGAATGAACAAAGATCTCATAGCCATCTTTGAATACTTAGAAAGAGAAAAAGGAATTAAACGGGAGCTTGTCATTAAAGCGATTGAAGAGTCTCTGCAAGCAGCGGCTCGTAAAAGTATTACGGGTTCCTCAAATGTGACGGTGATAATTCATCCTAAAACGGGCCATATTGATGTTTATTGTGAAAAAGAGATCGTTGATGTCGTAGAGGTTTCTTCACAAGAGATCTCTTTAGAGGAAGCTCGCAAAATTGACCCTGAATGCCAAATCGACCAGTTCATTGATGTTATCGTTACTCCAAAAGATTTTGGTCGTATCGCAGCACAAAAAGCACGTCAAATCATTACTCAGAAATTACGTGGTGCCGAACGAGATGTGATCTATGAGGAGTACAGACATCGTGTGAACGAGTTAATTTCAGGTACTATCAAAAAATTCGTCCGAGGGTCGAATTTGATCATCGATTTAGGTAAAGTAGAAGCAATTATGCCGACAAGAGAATATCCTAAAACGGAAAAATATCAAATTGGAGAAAAAGTTCTGGCTCTTTTGATGGAAGTTAAGGATACTGAAAATGGTGGAGCTGAGGTCATTCTGTCACGTAGTAGCCCTGAATTTGTGCGTCAGCTTTTGATAAGAGAAGTAGATGAGATAAGGGACGGGACGGTTATCATTGATAAGATCGTGCGGGAAGCCGGCTATCGGACAAAACTGACTGTAACCTCCAGAAACGCTAAAGTGGATCCTGTTGGAGCTTGTGTAGGAATGCGAGGAAATCGGGTTAAAAACATTGTACGCGAATTAAATAACGAAAAGATTGATATCATTCCCTTTTCAGCTGATCCAATTGAATTACTCCAAAATGCTTTAGATCCCATAGAAATTCGGAAAATCAATTTGAATGAGGATGAGAAAGTCCTTTCCATTGTAGTCGAGGATGAGGATTTTGCAACTGTTATTGGTAAAAAAGGGATGAATGCGCGGCTTAACAGTCGTTTAATTGGTTATGATGTAACAGTTCAAAGAATGACAGATTATAATCAAGAGATGGCTATTCATAGGCAAGCACTAGCTTCAACAGATGATCCTACCTTAGATCAACCGTTAAAAACTATTGAAGGTGTCAACAGTTTAATCTTTGATCACCTCGTTGCTGAAGGGTTTAGTACTATGCGTTCTCTGCTCAAAGCAGCCCCTGAGCAGCTCGCAACAATCCCAGGCATTAGCCTTGAAATGGCTGATAAAATTTTAGAACAAATTAGAAAACAGAGGACATAGAGCGTTGGCCAAGAATCTTAAATTGAATATTAAAAATACACAAATTGCTGAAGCTATCAATCTAGGTGGATTGAAAAGCAAACTAGCAAAAAAGAAAGTGGAAGAGGATCCTTCTAAAAAAGCCCCCCCTTCCAAGCCCGCTACGGCTAAACCAACAAAGAGTGAAGAAGAACTTTCAAAGGAAGAGACTCCCCGCATTCGAGCCCGTTCAAAATCTGCTTTTGCTGAGTCTCATACTGGTGAGTTATCTCCGAGAGAAGGTCTTGAAATAGTCGAAAGCGGAACATTACAAGCAGAGAAAAAGTCCGAGCTAGAAGAGGATTTAATCCCTGTTGCAGAGTCGACACGTCTCAAAACGAGTGCTGAAATACGCAGAGAAATTTTTGGAGAAGACTTAGCTTTGAAGAAGGAAGAAGCATCTATCCCTGCTAAAAAAGAAGAGGAAAGGATCCAACAAGAGCTTTCTAATAAACCAGAAGAAGCTCTTACTCCCGCAGGGAAAGAAAATACAGACTCTCTTATCAGATCTTCTACCCCCTCTAAAGAGTTTGAATCGATTACTCAACCTACATTATCTAGCTCCCAAAAAGAAACCGTTGCTACTTCAGAATCGCATTCACAAGATCGATTAGGGCCCACGGGAAAACACATCAAAGATTACTTAAAACCTAAAGTGGTCCCTTCTCCAAAAGCTCCAGCACCAAAAGTATCACCTCAACCCCCTACGGAACAAATCTCAGAAAGTAAAGAAAAGCATAAGCCAAAGGTCAAAATGAAGACCACGGAAGAGGAAACCAAATTGCTAGAGGAAGAAGGTCCTAAAAAGGGTCCTAAAGCTACTAAATTCAAAGAATTTCGAGATATAAAACCTGCGCGTCGACAAGATCAGACTCGCACTTTCGATGCTCGCGATCGGCAAGGTCTGCGTACATCTGAAGAAGATCAGCAATGGCGTTCTAAGAGACGTTATAAACAGCCTCGTCTCCAACAAGAAGAATTAATGACTCGTCCAACTCAGTTGAAGGTGCGTATCCCTATCTCAATTAAGGATTTAGCCTCTGAAATGAAGTTAAAAGCCTCTCAATTAATTGGAAAATTATTCCTTCAGGGAATTATCCCCACTCTTAATGATTTGTTAGAAGATGAAACGACAATTCAGCTTTTAGGTCATGAATTTGGTTGTGAGATTACAATTGACACTTCTGAAGAAAAGCGATTGCGTATTACAGATCAAAGTATTAAGGAAGAGCTTCAACAAATCCCTTCAGATCAGTTGATCATCAGACCTCCAGTTGTGACTTTTATGGGCCACGTTGACCACGGTAAGACGAGTTTGATTGATGCGATCCGAAAAAGTAATCGAGCAGCAGGAGAAGCTGGTGCCATTACACAGCATATTGGTGCTTTTCGCTGCCATACTCCTATAGGAGACATTGCCATTTTAGACACTCCAGGCCATGAAGCTTTCTCTGCCATGCGTGCTCGTGGAGCTGATGTTACTGATATTGTTGTCCTTGTTGTAGCTGGAGATGAGGGCTTGCGCCAACAATCTTTAGAAGCTATTCAACATGCCAGAGCTGCTCATGTCACCATTGTAGTAGCAATTAATAAATCTGATAAACCGAATTTCAACCCTGAAATTGTTTATCGTCAATTGGCTGATCACGATCTTCTTCCAGAAACTTGGGGAGGTCAAACGATTACAGTTAATTGTTCAGCTGTCACAGGAGCTGGAATTCAGGAATTACTTGAAATGTTGGCTTTGCAAGCTGAAGTCTTAGAACTGAAGGCTAATCCTCATACAAGAGCTAGAGGAATGGTTCTGGAATCGGAAATGCATAAAGGGATGGGAGCTGTTGCCACAGTTCTCGTACAAAACGGATCACTCAAACGTGGTGACGCTCTGGTATTTGGTCAATTATGGGGACGTATCAAGACCATGCATAATGAATATGGACGTGAATTGACAGAAGCTGGGCCTTCTACTCCGGTAGAGATTACAGGACTATCAGGTCTTCCAGAAGCTGGCCAAGAATTCATTGTTGTTAAGAATGAAAAAGAAGCGCGTGAGATCGCTGAGGCACGTTCAGAAGGTGCTCGTCAAAGTAATCTCCTATTGCAGCAAAAGAAAAGGGTTTCAATGGAAAACCTTTTCCAACAGGCGTCCGACACCCCGAAAAAGATTTTGAATATTGTCTTACGTGCTGATGTTCAAGGATCCTTGGAGGCTTTAAAAGTGGCTTTGATGAAAATTGAATCGAGTAGAGCTAGTTTAGATATTATTTTTACAGGAGTAGGAGAAATCTCTGAATCAGATGTTCAATTAGCTGCAGCCTCAAAAGCCATTATTATTGGTTTCCATACTCAAATTGAGAGTCATGCTGAAGCCCTAGTAAAACAGCTTGGCATTCAAGTGCGATTGCATAATATCATTTATCATGCCATTGATGATGTGAAACATCTTATGGCTGGCCTCTTAGAGAAAATTGCGCAAGAAACAGAAAAAGGTAAGGCACTTATAAAAGCTACCTTTAAGTCTTCGCAAACAGGGATTATTGCTGGTTGTCAGGTCATTGAAGGGACGATTCATCGCAATAACTACATCCGAATGAGGCGTGGTCAAGAAGTGGTTTGGAAAGGAACAATAGCTTCTCTTAAGCGTGTCAAGGAAGATGTACGCGAGGTTCAAAAAGGATTAGAGTGTGGTATTCTCCTAAATAACTTTTCAGATATTCGAGAGGGTGATATATTAGAAGCATACGATATTACTTACATTGCTCAGGAACTGTAAAAGCGTATGGTCAAACAACGTGTAGATCGCTTAAATTCTCTTTTAAAAGAGGTTATCTCCGAAGTCATCAGGCGTGATGTGCGCAACCCACATGTCACTGAGTTCGTGACTGTCACACGTGTGCAGATCTCCAAAGATCTGCACTATGCAAAAGTCTTCATTAGTATCATTGGGACACAACAGCAAAAAGTAGAGACCTTAGAGGCTTTGCAATCGGCTGCTGGATTTATTGCTGTGAATGCTTCGCGAAAAGTCGTGATGCGTTACTTTCCAGAGCTTACTTTCAGACTTGATGATAGCGTAGAAAAGCATATGCGTATTGAAGAGCTATTAACAGAAATTAGCAAAGAGAGGAAGTCTCGACAAGGGGAGAGTGATGACCCTTTTGAATCATCATAATCAACAGGATCTTGTAGAAGGGATCCTGCTTATTAATAAACCTAAAGGAAAAACATCTTTCAGTCTTGTTGCAGCATTAAGAAGACGACTTGGTGTTAAAAAGATTGGGCATGCCGGTACGCTCGATCCTTTTGCAACAGGCGTCATGGTCATGCTTGTTGGACGCAACTATACACGTCTATCAGATCAATTTTTATCAAAAGATAAAGAATATGTGGCTCAGGTCTTATTAGGTATCTCAACAGATACCTATGATTGTGAAGGAAAGATCCGGATACAATCAGACTTACAACCAGATCTTAAAAAGATTCAGGAAATTTTATCTTATTTTCAAGGTGAAATCGAACAGATTCCACCCATGTACTCAGCCAAGAAATGGCAAGGGAAAAAGCTTTACCAGTTAGCTCGACAAGGAAAAGAGGTAGAAAGGGTTCCTGCTAAGGTTCATATAGAAACGCGATTAATCGATTATCACTATCCCTATTTAGAATTACAAATTAAGTGCAGCAAAGGCACATATATCCGCAGCTTGGCTCATGATATAGGTGAAAAGTTGGGATGCGGGGCTCACCTCATTAATTTAAAGCGCACACGCAGTGGCCACTTTCATCTCAATGAATGTATAGATGGGGAACTGCTTGAAAATCTTCAAATTGATCTAAAAACTAAGCTTCTAAAATTAACATAATCTAATTGCTTCTGTAAGGCGTTGTTACAATTTAAAAATAGACCTTTTTCGAAATTTGCTTTGTTTGAAAAAATGAATTGTTTTTGAGCAGATTGATTGCCAAATTTTGAAAGCATATGTGCACATATGGTTAAAAAATTTGGCAATCAAGATGCCGAAAAGAATCATTTTAGCAAACAAATGAAATTTCGAAAGAGGTCTAATATACTCATTCCACTTGAAAGTTGCAATTTCGGCTGTGCCAAAGCCTCGGGCTTCAACAATCAAAAATTGGTTCATATGAGTACTCACCTTACGCAAAAAGAGCGGTATTTGGATTTCGGCTTCAGTCCAAATACCGCTCTTTTTGCGTAAGGTGAGTTAAATAAGTTAATCTTTGATATAGACAAAAACCTAGAATAATAATATAGTTGAAACCACAAATGATAATTTTTTAAGATTTATTATTTCAACTAACATTAATCTAATCTTTGTATTTATTACATTATAAATTATGACTATCACCCCTTTTTTTAATTATAAAAAATATGAGTATGACATTGAACCAAATCAAAATATATACTCTAATAAAGATCAAGTTTTATCATTGTTAATCGAAAATAATAAAAACAAAGAAGAAACTGATTTCTTATTAAAAAACATTAATTTAAAAGAATTCGATCAAAAAGATATTAAAGATATTAAGGACCTATTTGATGTAATAAACACAAGTAATTCCAACAAAAAATCTGATAAACAATTAAAAAACTGCTTATATTTATTAATTAAATTATACAAATTTAATAAAAACAATTTTGATAATTTTGATGTTAAATATATTAAAAAGTTATTTATTGAATTAATTTTGAAAAATGATTTGACAATACTTTTAGAAGATGATGAATTATTCGACCTCTATACAACAATAACTGATCCTAATGAATTGTTTTTGTGTTTATTGCCTGATATTGTTCATTATCCTTCGCTTCAGCAGCTAATGGAGTGTGTCACTATCCAAAAGCCTAGCAGTCGAAATCAGCTTTTTAAACTAGTTAAAATTTATCAACAACAAAATGAGCTTCCTCTTTTAGAGACACTTAGCAAAGCTCTTTGTCATATTTCTCAACAAATTAAGTTTAAAGATTATTGTCCTCGTAAACACCCTATCTGTCGAGATCTTATTTTATTCATATTCGAAAAATTATATATTATTCATACAGATACAAAATTAGAAATAAAGTCTTTTACCGAAGGATTATTAAAACATTGGAATTTTCCTCATTTAATTGAGTCAATGACAAAAAGAATGTCGGGACCCGGTAATGTTACTATGATCTTTGGCTCTTATTATTTTGGTTCTTACTATAAACTTTATGATACACTTCAAGAGTGTTTAAATGGTCTTACAAATTGGCTCAGGAAAGGCAAATGGGAGAATAGTCCACAATTTCAGAGTGATCTACAAAACACCTTAAACCAATTAAACCGATTAATCTTCTTAGCAAGTGCAGATATTAAGTTAAAAAAGCATTATTATGCCTCCGGCACTTTTGAGAATATGTATAAAATAGAGTCAACTAAGATTGAAATGTATTTACAACAAGCTAAACTGTATTCTCATTTTATTTTTAATAAAAATTTTTCTATCACAGATCTTTTAAATCGAATAAATATTCTCATAGATTTCATCTCTGAAATAAAAGGAGAAAATGAATTTTTTCATCAGGATGCTAATACTTTAAAAGCTTTATGTTTGTTTATACCTAAAGCTAATCCAGCCTTTACCCTAACTAACCCTGAGACTTTTCACATTGTTCTGCATATTTTAAAACAAGTGAAGGACCTTAAAACATTGAAGAAAGGATTGCTCTATTTAGATATTTTTTCACCCCAAGAAGCAAAAAAATTATTTGATTTCTATCAGAAACATCAAGGACAAGTCACAATTTCTAAAGAAAAATTTGTTCACTTATCTAAAGAAGAAATTGTTGAATGGCTCTACTTCTATGGACATATGCGTAGAAGAGATATGAGACTAGCTAAATGGGCACTTAAACATTATCCAAACCATGAAGACATCTGTTTACATGCTTTAGAATGGATCAGCCAGACCAAAAGAGAGGTCCCGATTTTATTGCATCAACAAATAAGTTCTATTTTAAAAAATCACTCCTCCTCTATTGTTAAACAAAAGGCCTGTGCTGCACTTTGGTCGGGCAAACAAGATCCCCAAGACATCACTTCACGCAACCTGCTATTACAAGAATTACTCTCTACAAAAGAAGTTTATTATGCTAAAACACTGCTTAAATCTCTTGCTTATTATCACTTTGATGAAGAGCAAGATGCCTCTCTACTAGAGGCGTTACTCATCTTTTACCAAAGTACGCTTCTATCTTCCTCACCTGATTTAGCTGAAGTTGGTGTTATGACTATGCTAAGCATCATAGCCAAAGGATCTTTTGTGCCACGTCAAGAATTCTTCGAAGATCGTTTATTTGATCGATTACTCTTTAAATGCAAAGAGATTGTGGAAAGCCAGCTCTGGCAAAAATATGACCAGGATTTTGGCTTGGATAATCATTTTGAAGATACCAATTCATCTCAAGAGGAAGTGCGCCATCTCAAATATCCTATCTCTCAGTCTTTTGAGAAGAATCGGCGCCGAGCTTTAATTAATATTCTTGATCATTTTGTTAGCCTCTATGAAAATTTAATCAATTTAAACTTCATAGACAATGAATTTAATTATCAGAGCATTTATTTAGATGTAATAGCAAATGTTCAATACTATGTTCCTTTTATCGAATTTCCAAATAATAAGCATCTATTTAGAGGACTTGGCACTAAGCATGGTCAATTAACCTCACAACAAGCTGTCTTGGAAGCTTTAACACAAGGTTGTTTTACAAGATCTCTTGATCATGCGAGTCATGATACAGGAAATTGGAGCAAACGCCAAGAGGAATTAGTTGGAACATTCTTTACTCATCAGTTAGAAAGTTGTCTTCGTTCGACTTATTTTAATCAAGAAGATGGAGCCTTAATTGTCATCTCTTCAGACAGTATCAACCAAGATCGTAAACGGATGGCACTGAGAGTAGAGAAAGAAAGCTATTACCACTCTATCAGCTTTGGTGGCAAAGGGCGCAGTGATTTTGAAAGAATTTTTCTACATCCTAGTTGGAAATTTAGTATAGATTTGATTGCAGGTAAGCATGAGAAATCAGCTAACTTAAGAGAAATGGTTAAACAATATGATTCTGTAGCAGACGCCTCTATTGAGAGAAAAAAGAGAAAAAAAGAAATCAATATGAAGTTGTTGTCCATACAATCCTTGCTACGTAGTCAAAGTCAGAAAGAGATATTCAAAAGCTTATCTTTCTCAGAACTGCTTGACTTGCACCGTCATTTTCAATCTGAAAATTTTTTAGAGGATAAAGTCGTATTTACAGAAAAAGTTTCTATGGAAGATATTTCTTTTTTAGAAAAGGAGTATGGCTTAAAACCTATCCAAGAGAAAGAGATCGAACAAGTCACATCTACCCGGTTACAAAAGCTGCATATGATTCAAGAAAAATATTATGAGACAACAGGTGTTCCTTTTTGTCTGGGTCAAGATCAAATGCTGGGCTTAAGCACAAATCTTTTTAATGAAGTGATGCCAGCTTGTATCGATATGCTCTCTCCCCTTATTACTTCTTTATTCAAGCCTGATAAAATTTGTCCTTCAACAGAAGAGAGGCAATTAGAAATACGTCGATTTGAACATCAACTCATGCAGTTTGAAGATGGTATATTAGAAAATTACGGATCAGAGTCTGAAGAAAACTTATCTGAAAGTGAAAATAATTTGAGAGCAAAGAAGATAGACAACTATTTACTTCGAGTATTACGTCTAGCTCTATTATTCAAAGATGCCAATATTCCCAAACTAAAAAAGACTTTGATCAAACCGTCTATACAATCGTTTCTAGGACTCCAGAATAAGAAATATAATTGTATAACCAGAAAATTAATTGCAATCTTAATAGGCTTATATCAACAACAAGAAAAAGCCGAAGATGTTTTGCTTAATGCAGTAGAAATCTTATGCAAATTAGATAAAAATTTAAGTCAATTAGAAGCCAAACAATTGATCAAACTATTTATGGATTAAGCCAATCGGGTTATTAACTCACCTTACGCAAAAAGAGTCGCATTTGGACTGAGCCAAAGCCCCATGATTCAACGCCCGTCAGTCCCCTATATTTCCTATAGGGGACTGACGGGCGTTGAATCATGGGGCTTTGGCTCAGTCCGTAACCGTTCACGGTGTGCATCAAAAATCTAATTGATGCACACAAAAGAAGGAATAGATAGAAGCTGATATCTTGCCTTAAAGCAATGAGTTAAATAACCCAAGATGTTTCGTTTTTGAATCTTTAGGGTTTCAACAACAGAAAGAATTCGTTCAACAAAGTAACCGTTCACGGTGTGCATCAAAAGAATAATTGCATTTTGATTTTCAGTATGTTATAACATTTAACATGGAAGACAAAGATGCCATTATTCTTGATCTTAAAAAGGTCATTGAAGATCTCAAGCAAGAGATCACACAATTAAAAAAAGAGAATGCTGATTTAAAAGAGCAGCTTCGTCTCAATTCTCAAAATTCTTCTAAACCACCTTCATCTGATCGTTACCCTAAAAAAGAACCAAAGGCACCTTCAAAGGATCGCCCAAAAAGGCAAGGGAAGGAAATGGTTTGCCAAAGAAGAGATCACAGAATTTAAACAATACTTTCCTTTACATTGTGATAAATGTGGATCAAATAACTTTTTACCAAGAAGTACTATTGTAGAAGCCCGTCAGACAATAGAACTTCCAAAGGTAAAGCCAATTGTTACAGAGCATCAAGCCTTAGCTTGCAGATGTGCAAGTTGTGGTAAAAAAGTGCGGGCTTTTCTGCCTTATGATGTGACAATAAGTACATTTGGTCCAAAAATTAAAGCTTTATCCTCTACGCTTTCTGGTAAATTCCATTTAAGCAAAAGAAATATTCAAGAGCTGTTTAAGACTTTATTTAACATTGATATTAGCTTAGGAAGCATTATCAATGTTGAAGCCCAAGCATCTGCTTTTTTAAAGGAACCTTATGAAGAAGCTTTAAAGCTTTTAAGAAAAAGTAAAACCGTTCATGCAGATGAAACTGGATGGAAGACTAAAGGGCAAGCTAAATGGCTATGGCAAGCAAGCGATAAACAAATTGTGATTTTTAAACTCTTCTCAAGTCGAGGTAAAAAAGCTTTTCAAAGCTTTCTAGGCAAGGATTGTATTCAAAATTTAGTCACAGATAGATTTAGGGTTTACTCGACATTGGGTTTACATCAATACTGCTGGGCACATTTAAAGAGAGATTTTAAAAGAATTGAACAAAGAGATGGACTAGTTTCTTGGATCGGAAAGCTTATGGGATCGCTATGCGGTCTTCTTTTTAGATGGTCACATGAAAAAGACAATTTAAGCGATGAAGAGTTCAAAGAAAAAATCAAAGGTTTAAAAGAAGACTTTCATTACCTGTTTAAGCTAGGACTTCGAGCAGATACCCATGATTTAAAGCTTGGTAAAACTGGAAGATTTTGTGAACGTCTTCTTTCTGAAGAAGAAAAGCTTTGGGCTTTTATAGAAGACTCAACCCTTGATCTTACAAATAACGTAATTGGTCACTGTGTGCCTCAAAAAGATAATTGCATCTTGATTCTCAATATGTTATAAATTTTAACATGGAAGACAAAGATGCAATTATTCTTCAGTTAAGACAAGAGAACGAAGAATTAAAAAAAGAAAATCAAGAATTAAGAAAGATCATCGAGGAACTCAATCGTAAAATCGCTGATCTAGAAGAGAAGCTGTGTTTAAATTCTCAAAATTCTTCAAAGCCTCCATCATCTGATCGCTATCCTAAGAAGCAGCCCAATTCTTCAAATAAGAAAGGAAGAAGAAGCCAAGGATTTTTTAGGAAATGGTTTCCAAAAGAAGATGTAAGCGAATACATTAAATATTATCCTCAAAATTGTGATGGTTGTGGTGGGAGTCATTTCTTACCAAAGGCAAAAGTTGCAGAAGCTCGCCAGACGATAGAGATTCCACCTATTAAGCCAATAGTTACCGAGCATCAAGCAATGAAGTGCAGATGTGCAAATTGTGGTAAGCAAGTGAGAGCTAATCTTCCACAAGAAGTCACATCTTCTGTATTTGGTCCTAAAATTAAAGCTTGGTGTACTGTTCTATCTGGCAAATTTCATTTAAGCAAATCTAAAATCAAAGAACTATTTGAGACACTTCTTGGCATACCTATCAGCAAGGGAAGCGTTATAAATACCCATTACCAAGCAGCATTGATGCTACAACACCCTTATGAAGAGGCTTTGCAAACCTTAAGAAAAAGCAATACTGTTTATGCAGATGAAACAGGTTGGAGAACTTTAGGAAAAACCAAATGGTTATGGCAAGCAACTGATAAAGAAGTTGTAATTTTTAAAATTTTTACTAGCCGTGGTAAAAAAGCCTTTCAATCTCTTCTTGGCAAAGATGTCGTCCAAAATTTAGTAACAGATAGATTAAAATCTTATTACACAAATGGTCTACACCAATACTGCTGGGCTCATTTAAAAAGAGATTTTAACAGGATCGAGCAACGAAGCGGACCTATATCAATGATTGGAAAATTAATGGGAACTCTGTGCTCTTTTCTCTTTAAATGTGTACATGAGCAGGACAAAATGAGCGAAGAACAGTTTATAGAGAAGGCTAAAGAAATAAAAGATGCATTTCATTATCTCTTTAAACTCGCGCTAAGAGCTGATACTCACGATTTTAAGCTTGGAATAACCGGCCGTTTCTGTGAACGAATGTTAAGTGATGAAGAAAAGCTGTGGGCTTTTATTGAAGATCAAAATCTCGACCTTACCAATAATCTTTCAGAGAGAAACTTAAGGCCTGCCGTTCTTTGGCGAAAAGTCTCTTTCGGAAACAAAAGCGCAAGAGGAGAGCAATTCGTCGAAAGAATTCTCTCCGTTATTGAAACCATTAAAATTCAAAGCCGAAATATTCTTGATTACTTGATTGCTTGTTTTAGCGCTAGAAGCAAATGCTTACCCATTCCTTCTTTTATGTGCATCAATTAAACTTTTGAGGCACACAGTGACCAATTACCAAATAACTTGTCAGAGAGAAATTTAAGGCCAGCTGTCCTTTGGCGTAAAGTTTCTTTTGGTAATCAAAGTGCTAAAGGCGAACAATTTGTTGAACGAATTCTTTCTGTTGTTGAAACCCTAAAGATTCAAAAACGAAACATCTTGGGTTATTTAACTCATTGCTTTAAGGCAAGATATCAGCTTCTATCTATTCCTTCTTTTGTGTGCATCAATTAGATTTTTGATGCACACCGTGAACGGTTACCTCAACCCTTGATCTTACAAATAACTTGTCAGAGAGAAATTTAAGGCCAGCTGTCCTTTGGCGTAAAGTTTCTTTTGGTAATCAAAGTGCTAAAGGCGAACAATTTGTTGAACGAATTCTTTCTGTTGTTGAAACCCTAAAGATTCAAAAACGAAACATCTTGGGTTATTTAACTCATTGCTTTAAGGCAAGATATCAGCTTCTATCTATTCCTTCTTTTGTGTGCATCAATTAGATTTTTGATGCACACCGTGAACGGTTACTCAACAAATTGTTCGCCTTTAGCACTTTGATTACCAAAAGAAACTTTACGCCAAAGGACAGCTGGCCTTAAATTTCTCTCTGACAAGTTATTTGTAAGATCAAGGGTTGAGTCTTCTATAAAAGCCCAAAGCTTTTCTTCTTCAGAAAGAAGACGTTCACAAAATCTTCCAGTTTTACCAAGCTTTAAATCATGGGTATCTGCTCGAAGTCCTAGCTTAAACAGGTAATGAAAGTCTTCTTTTAAACCTTTGATTTTTTCTTTGAACTCTTCATCGCTTAAATTGTCTTTTTCATGTGACCATCTAAAAAGAAGACCGCATAGCGATCCCATAAGCTTTCCGATCCAAGAAACTAGTCCATCTCTTTGTTCAATTCTTTTAAAATCTCTCTTTAAATGTGCCCAGCAGTATTGATGTAAACCCAATGTCGAGTAAACCCTAAATCTATCTGTGACTAAATTTTGAATACAATCCTTGCCTAGAAAGCTTTGAAAAGCTTTTTTACCTCGACTTGAGAAGAGTTTAAAAATCACAATTTGTTTATCGCTTGCTTGCCATAGCCATTTAGCTTGCCCTTTAGTCTTCCATCCAGTTTCATCTGCATGAACGGTTTTACTTTTTCTTAAAAGCTTTAAAGCTTCTTCATAAGGTTCCTTTAAAAAAGCAGATGCTTGGGCTTCAACATTGATAATGCTTCCTAAGCTAATATCAATGTTAAATAAAGTCTTAAACAGCTCTTGAATATTTCTTTTGCTTAAATGGAATTTACCAGAAAGCGTAGAGGATAAAGCTTTAATTTTTGGACCAAATGTACTTATTGTCACATCATAAGGCAGAAAAGCCCGCACTTTTTTACCACAACTTGCACATCTGCAAGCTAAGGCTTGATGCTCTGTAACAATTGGCTTTACCTTTGGAAGTTCTATTGTCTGACGGGCTTCTACAATAGTACTTCTTGGTAAAAAGTTATTTGATCCACATTTATCACAATGTAAAGGAAAGTATTGTTTAAATTCTGTGATCTCTTCTTTGGCAAACCATTTCCTTGCAAACCCTTGCCTTTTTGGGCGATCCTTTGAAGGTGCCTTTGGTTCTTTTTTAGGGTAACGATCAGATGAAGGTGGTTTAGAAGAATTTTGAGAATTGAGACGAAGCTGCTCTTTTAAATCAGCATTCTCTTTTTTTAATTGTGTGATCTCTTGCTTGAGATCTTCAATGACCTTTTTAAGATCAAGAATAATGGCATCTTTGTCTTCCATGTTAAATGTTATAACATACTGAAAATCAAAATGCAATTATTCTTTTGATGCACACCGTGAACGGTTACCTCAGTCCAAATGCGACTCTTTTTGCGTAAGGTGATTTATTAATGTAGAAGATCATTAAAACTTGAGTTTTGGGTTTATTTTCTTGATCGTTAAAAAAGATTTTCTCTAATGATCAAGAAAATAAACCCAATTTTCTAGTGCTATAGGACAATATTAAGAAGTTTATTAGGGACAAAAATCATTTTTTGAATCTGATATCCCTCTAACATTTTGGCAATATGAGGATTATTTCTCGCCGCTTCTAGGACTGCCTCTTGACTTTGATCTTTAGGCAATTCAAAGCGTCCTCGCAGTTTGCCATTAATCTGCACAACATAAGTCATTATCTCATTCTGCAAATACTTCTCTTCAACTACAGGAAAAGGGGCATAGGATAGAGACTCTGTATACCCTAAGTATTTCCAGACTTCCTCGGCTAAATGAGGAGCAAACGGAGCTAAAACCTGAGTAGCCATTTTAATCACTATACGAGGATAATAAGGAAATTTAGTAAACTCATTCATGAATTCCATCATTTTAGCAATAGCGGTATTGAATTGCAGAGTGTCAATATCACTAACTACTCCATGAATTAAACGATGACCTAGCTTTAAAGCTTCTTCAGATACCTCATCGGTTACCTTATCTGAGAAAGCCATCTCATAAAAACGGTTTAAGAATCGACGGCATCCTTGAACGGCATCTGTATTCCAAATTTTTTCTTTATCAAGCGGTCCCATAAACATCTCATATAAACGGAGGGAATCTGCCCCAAACTCTTCTATAATCTCATCAGGCGTGACACCGTTAAGTTTCGATTTGGACATTTTCTCAATTTGGCTAGTCAACTCCTCCCCTGTCGCGCATCATAGAATTTTCCATCTTTCTCTTGAACGTTCTCAGGCTCTACATAAGATTTTGAGCTTGTTTGATAAGAACGGGCGACAATTAAGCCTTGATTGCGCAAAGTCTGGAATGGCTCTAACGTATGAACAAAACCACAATCATACAAAACTTTATGCCAGAAGCGAGCATAGAGCAGGTGTAAGAACAGCATGTTCAACACCCCCTACATACATATCAACAGGCATCCAATAGTGTTCAGATTCTGAACTCCAGGGTTGCTTAGCATTATGTGGATCACAGAAACGAAGATAGTACCAACAAGATCCAGCCCATTGTGGCATAATATTGGTTTCCCGCCAGGCACGATGGCCTGTTTTGGGATCTATCATTTCCACCCAATCTGTTACCTGAGCTAAAGGACTTTTCCCTTCGCCAGTCGGCCTATAATTAGAGACCTCAGGCGGAAGAAGAGGCAGTTCATCTTCATTTAAAAAGCGTATTGTCCCATCTGCAAACTTTAAGATTGGAAAAGGTTCTCCCCAATAACGTTGACGTGAAAAAAGCCAATCCCGCAGTTTATAGGTGACAGCAGCCTGTCCTTTTCCCTTTTTCTCAAGCCAATCAATTATGGTTTTTTTGGCTTGCTCAATTCTTAACCCATTTAAAGAGATGTCAGCATTGGTGCTATTGATACAAACCCCTTCTCCAGACCAGCATTTTCTGCTGCTCAAAACTTCTTGTCTAGTTTCGGTATTTTCTTGATCGGGATCAAAAACAGGTATAATGGGTAAGTGAAAAGTCGTTGCAAATTCAAAATCGCGTTCGTCATGCGCTGGAACAGCCATAATAGCTCCTGTTCCATAACCGGGCAGAACATAATCAGCAATCCAAATAGGAATTTCCTGGTTATTAACAGGATTGATCGCATAGGCTCCCGTAAAGACGCCTGACTTTTTTTTGGTTAATTCTGTGCGTTCTAAATCGCTCTTACTGGCTGCCTGTTTTTGATAAGCCTGTACAGCAGAGGATTGTTGAGATACGGTAATCTGCTTGACAAGAGGATGTTCTGGAGCTAAAACCATATAGGTTGCGCCAAATAGAGTATCAGGACGTGTTGTAAAGACTGTTAAGATTTCTTTTGTGATTTTCTCAACAAAATGCACTCGAGCCCCTTCGCTTCTTCCAATCCAATTAATTTGAAGTTTTTTCAAGCTCTCCGGCCAATCGACTAGATCTAGATCTTGAATAAGACGGTCTGCATAAGCGGTAATTCTCAAAATCCATTGACGTAAAGGACGCCGCTCAATGGGATATCCCCCCTCTTTAGATTTGCCATTTTCGACCTCTTCATTCGCTAATACTGTTCCTAAGGCAGGGCAGAAATTAACTAACACTTCTGCTTCGTAAGCCAACCCTTTCTCATAAAGCTTAGTGAAAATCCATTGAGTCCATTTATAGTAAGACGGATCGCTTGTCGCAAATTCACGATTCCAATCATAGCTAAATCCCAAAGCACGTAACTGGCGTCGAAAATTGTCAATATTTTGTTGAGTAGAAATGGCGGGGTGCGTGCCTGTCCGAATAGCATACTGTTCAGCAGGTAGACCAAAGCTATCCCACCCCATAGGATGCAAGACATTATATCCATTTGCCCGCTTATAACGGGCCAAAATATCTGTTGCTGTATAACCTTCTACATGGCCAACATGGAGACCAGCTCCAGAGGGATAAGGAAACATATCCAGTACATAGTACTTCGGCTTTTGAAAATTTTCTAATGTTTTGAACGTCTGATTATCTAGCCAAAACTTCTGCCACTTAGCCTCAATTGTTCGATGATCGTATTTCATATTCTCCTAATTTATTCTTAACCTGAGCTTTGAGCTATCTATACTCATTCCAGTTGAAAGCTGGAATGAGTATATACTCATCCCAGTTCAAAGTGAGAAGTTTCGGCTGTGCCAAAGCCTCGGGCTTCAACGATCAAAAATTGGTTCATATGAGTATATGGACCCATTTTTGATCGTTGAAGCCCGAGAGCTTTCGCATTGCCCAAATTCTCACTTTGAACTGGGATGAGTATATAACCACTTAGTTATCAGGATTTTTTCCTTGCAACCTAAGTTTTAGATTTATTTCCCTAATGTTAGGAAAAATTCCTAACAATTAGGGAAATAAATCCATTAGTTGAAAGTCAGCTTTCAACTTAAACGCGCATATGTTAAAATTTATCATTAAGACCTTTTTTCACCTAGTTCCTCTATCTGGTCATCAAGGACTTTTCTCTTTATTTCAACGTTTTTGATTTGGAAATAGCTCTTGTCGTTATTCTTTACAAAAAATCTTGAATGAAGCAAAGATTCTCTTGATAACCAAGCGGATATAAACCAATAATAGACTACTACTACCGAGAATAAAACCCCATTAATTTATGGCAAAGAGCAGCAAAAAGTCAAAAAAAAAGGAACTTCCCGTAAGAAGCGCTAAAGAAGAGAGATTATTTCACAATCTTCTTAAAATCACTGAGCAGTTTATGGCAGGGAAAGGATTTATGCCCTTAACACTGGCTGATTTAATGGAGCGTCTTAATTTACCTTCTCAACATCTTTCTATTTTTAAAGATGTTCTAGATGTTTTAATCGATCGTGGCCTCATTGATTACTATAAAGAGCGCTATGCCTGGAAGCAATCTAGCGTAGATGTCATTACAGGGGTCATACGCATGCATCCTCGTGGATTTGGCTTTGTACAACCAGGGGTTCCCACTCCCTACTCTCAAGATATTTTTATTCCTAAACACCTGACAAGAAATGCTGTTGATGGAGATACTGTTGAAGTCTTGGTGAATAGTGAAGTGATCTCAGAAAAGGGACCTGAAGGGAAAGTAATTGCTATTTTATCACGTGCAAGAACGCACATGGCAGGCACGATTCGTACAATTGAAAAAGATGGGACTTTAATCGCCTATGCTCCCCTCTTAGGATCACAGCAACGGGTAGTTGTACAGCCTTCTAAGGAAAGAACATTGCAAGTGGGCGATCGTATTATCATGGAAGTCATCGATTGGGGATCAAAAGAAATAGAAACATTTTGCCAATTGTCCCATTATATTGGCCATATTTCAGATCCCTCCTGTGATATTCCAGCAGCTATTGAGGAGTTTGAGCTAAAAGCTGACTTCCCCAAACATGCTATTGATGAGGCTGAAAAGATGGAAAAACGGGTTTCTACTAAAGAGATCCGAGAACGAGAGGATTTGCGTCATCTCGTCACTTTTACAATTGATCCAGATACTGCTAAAGACTTTGATGATGCATTAAATCTAACTGTTGACCATAAAGGCCATTATCATCTCGGCGTCCATATTGCCGATGTTTCCCATTACGTCAAATCAGGGACTGCATTAGACTTAGAAGCACAGCAAAGGTGTAATTCGGTCTATTTTCCGGGTGCAGTCCTCCCCATGCTTCCTCCCGCTCTATCTAATAACTTATGCAGCTTAAAACCGCATGTCAACCGTTTGACTATTTCTGTTCTGATAGAATTTGATTCTACTGGTGAAATCCTTGAGTATCGCATGACCCGTTCAGTCATTAAAAGTTCTAAACGTTTTACCTATAAAGAAGCTAAAAAAATCCTAGATGGCAAGAGGCCAAGCCCTCACGCAGGAACACTTGCTTTGATGGCAAATCTTTGTCGTCTCCTCAAGCAAAAACGCTATGAAAGAGGCAGCATTGAATTTGCTCTACCTGAATTAGTTGTTCTAGTAGATGAAAAGGGAACGCCCTACAATATAGACTATATCACCTATGATATTACTCATCAGATGGTGGAAGAATTTATGTTGAAAGCGAATGAAATTATCGCTTGGGATTTGACTGAAAGAGGGAGAAACTTAACTTATCGTATTCATGAAGAACCAGCAGAAGATAATTTGAGAGAATTTGCGATGCTTGCTGCTGCTTTTGGCTTTCGTATTCCAGATAAGCCATCTCCTAAGGATCTTCAAAAATTATTTGAAGAGGCAGGAGAAACTCCTTATAGTAATTACCTAGCGTCTAGTTACATACGACGCATGCGCATGGCTATCTATTCAGCAGAGAATATTGGACACTATGGCCTTAGTTTAGCCCATTATTGCCATTTTACAAGTCCTATCCGTCGTTACGTTGATTTAGTTGTTCATCGCATTCTTTTTGGAGAGAGTGACGAGCTAGAATACTTGCAAGATATTGCCAACCGCTGTTCGGAACAAGAACGCATAAGTGCTAAAGCAGAAAATAGTGTCCTTCTTCTTAAAAAGCTCCGCTTACTTCAAATGATTCGCGAAAAAGATCCCGCCAAAGAGTATAAAGCTATCATCACACGAGTCAAGAATTTTGGGATCTACTTTGAAGTCCTAGAATTTTTATTAGAGGGATTTCTCCATATTTCCGAACTAGAAGAGGATTATTTTATCTTTGAAGAAATCCTCATGCGATTGCGCGGAAATCGTACAGGAATTATTTATGCTTCTGGAGATAATATCACAGTTACCTTGCAAGGGGTTGATTTTATCTCTTTAGAAACGAAGTGGTCTATGGTTTATCACGGTTCATCAGATCTTTTCAAAGAAAAACATGTGAAAACGCCTCTTAAGAAAAGGAATAAAAAGAAAAAATATCATGCAAAGAAATTAGGCATAGGAGGAAGAAAAAAGAAGCATAGATGATCAAGGCCTCCCTTTCGACTATTAATCTGTCTTCTATCATTTAACTATCATTTAACTATTGACGAAATAACTATTATTTTTTATAATTAATTTCATTAATTTTATATCGTTTGTAGTAATACCAAACAGACAAATTAATTTCCGATAAGCATCGTTTGATAACCTAAGTTTTGGTGTTATCTGTTTGATAAGAATCCATCTTATAGATTAAAAACCAAGGAACCAAATCATCAAATCTAAAGAGATTTTGGTAAGGCAAAAGGCTCCATCTTTCTTGGCATTTTCGAATAAAGGACAATGTCTGGCTAAATACTGCAAAATAAATAGGACAAGAAAATGTTGAAGAAATATTTTATTACCGGATTAATCATTCTGCTTCCATTAGCCTTGACGATTGCCATCGTAATCTTTATTTTTAATTTATTAACCACTCCTTTCTTAGGAATGGTAGGAGCTGTCTTTAATCGTTATCATTTATTTGAAAGTGGTTTTCCTTTTTTGAGCACAAGCCAACTACAAAGTTTTATTGCTCAACTTCTTATTTTCGCCAATCTTTTCTTTCTTACAATAGGCTTAGGATTTATTGCTAGATGGTTTTTTTTTCGCTCTCTTATCAAATGTACTGATTACATTGTTAGGCAAATTCCTCTTGTGCGTACCATCTACAAAACATGCCAAGATGTCATTAAAACCATCTTTACTTCTAAAACAAAATCCTTTAAGCAGGTGGTAGCCATTCAATTTCCCTACCCTAATGTTTACTCAATTGGACTAATCACGCGAGAAACCGTGCCTAGCTTAAAAGGTACAGATTATGAGAATGCTGTGACAGTCTTTATCCCAACAACTCCTAATCCTACATCGGGTTTTCTTGTGATGTACAAACAAAAAGATGTAATCTATTTAGATATGAAAGTTGAGGATGCATTTAAATATATTATTTCTTGCGGCGTGATTCTGCCAACCTTCACAGCTATGACAAAAGAAGAAGTCCTGCTCAAGCAGGCAGAACCTCTATCGGAAAGTTTATGAAAAAAAAGTATTTTACTACAGGTCTTGTCATCTTATTGCCTGTTATTTTGACCATTCTTGTTATGACATTTTTAGTTAACTTCTTGACTAGACCTTTTTTAGGTGTTACTGGAAACTTAGTCACCTATTTTCTCAGTACCCATCATCTATTTTTAGATCATATTAATATTGTTCTCATTCTTAGCAAGTTACTCATTTTAATGGGTTTATTTTTGTTCACTTTATTAATTGGATTTTTAGGAAAATTGTTTTTAATCGATTATCTATTTAAGTTAGGAGATGCTCTTCTTCATCATGTCCCCTTTATTAACAAAATTTATAAAGCTTGCCAAGACATCGTTCATAGTTTGTTTTCTTCCTCCTCTAAGTCCTTTTCTCAAGTAGTTTTTGTCCCCTTTCCCTCCCCTGAAAGTTTGAGTGTGGGGCTTGTGACAAAAGAATCAATTTTGATCCATTCCCATCCTATTCAATCTTCTGATCTTGTTCCTGTCTTTGTGCCTGGCACACCTAATCCTTCTGTTGGATTTTTAATGATGTTTCAAAGAAAGCAACTGATTTTTGTGGATATGAAAGTTGATGAAGCCATGAAATTTGTTGTTTCTTGTGGTGTTGTCATGCCAGATTTTTCACTCTCCCCTTCTAAGAGTTCAACAGAGACTGCTCATGAATCATAATCCTTTGCCGGTTCGAGTGACCTTTTTTCCTGTTAAGGATAACAATACCAAGCTCCTTTTAATTTGTAATAAGATTCAAGAAACCCTTAAACAAGAGAAACGAATTTTGATCACAGTCCCTACCGAAGAGGCTGCGCACTATATAGATTCTCTCCTGTGGCGTATCCCAGAATGGAGTTTCATTCCTCATAGCATTATCCACACTTCCACCCAAGAGTGGGTTGCTATTACAACAGTCATGACTCATAATTTAAATGGAGCTAACCGACTTCTTAATCTGTGTCCCCAAAGCTGCCCTATTTATCAGCAATTTGAAGAGATTTACGAATTCTACGATGACTCCCATCCACAAAAAGCTGAACAGTCTCAAAAAAAATTCATTCATTATCAATCTCAAGGCATTTTTGTTAATCGCTAGTGCTCTGATCTCATTAATTTAAGGAAATAAACTCAAAACTCAGGTTAAAAAACTAATGTAACGGAGCACTATACTCATTCCAGTTGAAAGCTGCAATTTGGACAACGCGAAAGCTCTTGCGATTCAACGATCAAAGATGAGCCCATATAGCCTATATGGGCTCATCTTTGATCGTTGAAGCCCGAGGCTTTGGCGCAGCCGAAATTGCAACTTTCAACTGGAATGAGTATAGCTTCATAAAAGTCTTGCATATTTATCTCAAGCTTTTTTATACTGATTCTTTAGTTAAAAGGAGAGATCAAATGGTTCGTATAAGTAAACAGGCTGAAAAACGTAGTCGTTTTCCGCGCAAGCATCGCTACCCTTCTAAGAAAACAGGTCCCCTCCAAGATAATCACCTTCCGGGTGGTTTTAAGAAGCATGAGAATGCAGTTGAGGGTGACTTTGCTGCACTGGTATTCATTCCCAAAATTAAATAAAGGTTTTTAATTTATGTCAAGACACCCAAGCTTTGGTAAAGCAGGAAAGACTGCAACGAAGCGCAACGTTTTAAAGCGCTTTGAAAGAATTGATGTATTGAAAAAAATTGGACGTTGGAAGGACTCTGAGAACAAACGAATTACTGGTTTACCTAAAACGCCTGTACTTTAGGGTTTATTTACTTTTATTATTATTTTTATTCTTCTTAAAGATAAAAGTAAATATAGCTAGCCCTCTAGCTCATGCAATTCCAGTCAGTTTTTATTTACAGGAGCAAGAAGGTTATATGAGATAGAAGTTTTTGCTTTTCTGATTTTTCTCTTTTTTCAAGAGTAGCCTTAAGTTTATTTTTTTCTTATCTCTAGGGTGAGCTCGTGATTGTCAATGTTTTTAATGAGCAAAGTGCGCTCACATTTTCACTAGATCTTGTCGAGTCTCTTACTCAGCAAGTGATTGCTGAAGAACATCAAACTTGTGATGAGGTCTCTATTTACTTTGTAGATACACCTCGCATCATTGAACTTCATGCTCAATTTTTTAATGATCCAACTCCTACTGATTGTATTTCTTTTCCTCTCGATGAAGAAGAGGAAGTTCATTATCGCATCTTAGGTGAAGTGTTTGTTTGTCCTCAGACGGCGATAGAATATGCAAAAACACATTCGATCGATCTCTATGAAGAAATGACGCTTTATATTGTTCATGGACTCTTGCATTTAATGGGTTACCGAGATATCGAAGAAAAAGACATCGAACGGATGCGGCTAGCAGAAAAACGACACATGGCTAACCTAAAAAAATTAGATTTATATTTAAAAAAAAATTGAAAGGAGAATCATTTTGTCTCTTAGTATTTTGATGATCATTTTAATGATCTTATTGATTGGTCTTTTTTCTTTGACAGTTATCAATAGCGCCTTCAGAAGACTGCAAAAAAGAGCAACCAAAAAACAATTACAACTAATTGGCAAACTCTTTTTTTATCGTTATTTACATCTTTTTTGTTTTCCTAAACATGAATATGAAGGGCTTTTTTTTGCCACTCTTTGTGCCCAAAATATTTTACGTTTCTTATACGCTATTTTTTCTTTATCTATCTTAACCCATACGACTTTGTTGACATCAGCCTCCAATTCCATGGTTCAGCTCCCCTTTCTCTTTATCAACTGGCCACTAGGCATTCTTTATCTGCTTGGCCTATTTCTCATCTTTTTCATTTTAGGGGATTACATCCCTCGTATTTTTGGAAGCCATCATCCCTATTTAGCTTTGGTGCTATGTACTCCTGTAGCCTCTTTATTCATGCTAATAGCTTTTCCCATCACTTTTCTTTTCTTAAAAATCTCTCAAGCTTTCTCTCACACAACCCATTTTGACTTTTTTCTAGAGCCTCAGCAAGAAGAGGTTAAACAAGAAATTATCGATTTAATCGAAGAATCAAATGTCGAAAATCATTTAGATTTCCATGATAAAAAACTCATTGAATCTGTCATGGCATTTAAAGGACGCATTGCCCGCGAGGTGATGGTACCCCGTGTAGACGTTTTTAGTCTTCCTCATGATACAAAAATTGAAGAAGCTGCCATTTTTCTTCAAAAAGAAGGCTACAGTCGCACCCCTGTTTATAAGGATACATTAGATAATATTATTGGAGTTCTCATGTATAAAGACATCCTAGCTAAATACATGGAATGCGTTCATAAAGGAAATAATCTCTCTATTTTGAAAGCTCCGATTGAAACATTAGTTAAGAACATTCTTTATGTACCTGAGACAAAAAAGATTTCTAGTCTTCTTCAAGAATTTCGTAATAAGCAAGTTCACCTTGCTATTATTGTTGATGAATATGGCGGAACGCAAGGAATTGTCACAATTGAAGATATTTTAGAAGAGATTGTAGGCGATATTGCAGATGAATATGATAAAGAAGAGTCTCAATTTGCTCCTCTTCCAGAAGGAGGATGGCTTATTGATGCTAGAATGAGTATTTTTGCTATCGAGGAGCAACTAGGAATTAAAATTCCCCAAGAAGGTGATTATGATACAATTGGTGGCTATATTTTCCATCAAACAGGGACAATTCCAGCTAAAGGCTTTACTATTCGCCAACCCCATTTTGAATTAGAAGTACTCCGGTCTAATGATCGTCGTGTGGAGAAAGTACGAATACAATCTATTAGACCTTATGAAGAGGGCAATCAAGCAAGTTGAAAAATAGGTTTTTTCAACTGGAAGGAGTATATACTGACCATAGATCATTCTGCAAAAAACATAGCAAATTTATTTGCGGATAAATAAAATAAGAGATTGATTTGCAATATTATAAATTAATAAATGAACATTTCTCCTGAAATAAAATTAGAACTTGAAAGGCGTGCCAGACAGACAAGGGATGTGCACGAGCGACTGCGTCTGTGTGTAATTTTATCTAGCAGTGAAGATATATCTGCGGAGCTAATTGCTCAAACTCACCGTATAAGTGTTGATAGTGTTTATAGATATTTACGCGAATATGAGAGGGAAGCTAAGACTCAGCACGATCAAAGAGGAGGCTCGGTGAGCAAGCTTAGTACACAGTACTCTCAAGAGCTAGTGGACCATCTTCAGAAATTCACCTATTTTTATTCTAAAGACATCGGCAAGTACGTTAAAGACAAATATGGATTAGAATACTCGAATTCAGGAATGCTCTTTTGGCTTAAAGAACACGGCTTTGAATATAAGAAACCAATCAAAGTTCCGGGTAAAATGGATCCTCATAAACAAGAGATGTTTATTGAGAAATATGAAGAGTTAAAGCTTAATGCTGAGCCGGATGAAGAGATTTACTTTATAGATGCTGTACATCCAGCATTTCAATCGCAATCAGTTTGTGGATGGATTAAAAAAGGAGAAAGCAAGACTCTTCCTACTACGAATAAACAAAAGCGTTTGCATTTTATAGGTGCTATCGCTCTTGAAAACATGCAATTGATTTCCCGAGAGTATAAGACGATTGATGCGGAAAGCATGATTGAATTTTTTAAAGAATTAGAAACAAACTCGCAGGCTTCTAAAATTCATATCATTTGTGATAATGGTCGTGCTAATAAGAATAAAGCTCTTCAAGAATATCTCAAGACATCTAAAATTGAAATTCATTATCTTCCACCTTATTCGCCTAATTTAAATCCAATTGAAAGACTTTGGAAGTTGATGAGAGAGCGAAAAATGTATAATAAATGTTATTTAAATTTCGCAGAATTTACAGAAGCTATACGTTGTTTTTTTTGGGAAGATGTTCCCAAAATGACAGATATTTTAAAACAAAGAATTAACGATAAATTTCAACGCATTCAGCTAAATACCATTCAGCCTATTGTTTAATTTTTTGTAGATTCAGCTGGAATGAGTATATACTCCTTCCAGTTGAAAGCTGCAATTTGGGCAATGCGAAAGTTCTCGCGATTCAACGATCAAAAATAGGTCCATATACTCATATGAACCTATTTTTGATCGTTGAAGCCCGAGGCTTTGGCACAGCCGAAATTGCAGCTTTCAACTGGAAGGAGTATAACTCTTAATCAACTTTTTATAAATAGACACTTATCTTATTGAAAAGGCACGAGGCTACTAATGAATGAAAATCAAGCGGCCTTCTTACATTTACTTTTCTTCCTACTTGGAGGTCTTCTAGGAGCATTTGTTCTTTGGATCTACCACCGATTTGCCTTAGGAGATATCAAAAAGTTATCTATTGATATCATTAATCGAGCAGAGCAAGAAGCCAATGAAAAGAGGAAAGAGACAGAATGGACCATTAAGCAAAAGCAAATTGAGCAGCAAAGAGATCTAAAACAGGCGTGGCAAGCAGAACGTCAAAAGATTCATCGAGAAGAAGAGCGACTCAAGCAGCGAGAAGATAAGTTGGAAAACCGGATGAATCTTGTCGAAAAAAAGCTATCTGATATTGAAAAGAGGGAAGCTATTCTTGTTAAATACAAGACTCAGTTAGATGAAGAAAAAAAACAAATCGCAGAAGCTCATACCCGCTTAATAGCAGATCTAGAGAGAGTGTCAAACCTTACTGTATTAGAAGCCAAAGAAATGATTATGGAAACTTTGGTCAATGAGGTTAAAGCGGACGCTACCGACCTACTTCATCGTACTAGAAAAGAAGCAGAAGAAGAGGCTGATAAGATCGCAGCCAGTATCATTGCTACAGCCATTAATCGCTTAGCAGTCTCCTGTACCTCTGAAGTCACTGCATGCACAGTTGCCATCCCAAATGAAGAGATAAAAGGACGTATTATTGGACGAGAGGGTCGTAATATTCAGGCTCTTGAGAGGGAAACAGGAATTAATTTTATTATTGATACAGGAGCTGTAGTCCTTTCGGGATTTGATCCTATTCGAAAACAGATTGCAAAAATGGCTTTAACAGAGCTTGTTCAGGATGGGCGAATTTATCCCACACGCATTGAAGAGGTCGTTGAAAAAGCCACAATCAATGTGCAAAAGCAAATCAAGCAGCATGGAGAAGATGCAGCCTTACGTACAGGAACAATGAATCTACATCCAGAACTCATCAATTTGCTTGGTAAATTAAAATTCCGCTATAGCTATGGTCAAAATGTTCTTGATCATTCATTAGAGGTCTCCCATCTCATGGGACTCATGGCAAATGAGCTTGGTCGTGATGCTAGTCTAGCCAAGCGGATTGGTCTATTGCACGATATAGGCAAAGCGGTTAATCATGAAATAGAAGGATCCCATGATATTATTGGACACGATTTAGCTTTAAAATATGGAGAAAGCAAAGAAGTAGCAAATGGAATTGGCTGCCATCATCGTAAAATGGCTCCCTTAACAATTGTAGCGGATCTTTGCAGCGCAGCTGATGCCATTTCAGCTTCTCGAAAGGGAGCACGCCGAGAAGGGGCACACATTGAGGCAGTTGAAGAATATATTAAGCGCCTTAAGAAGTTAGAGGAAATTGCTCTTGAGTTTTCAGGAGTTGATAAAGCCTATGCAATGCAGGAAGGACGGGAAATCCGGATCACTGTCCTGCCCGATGTTTTGGATGATGTGGCGATTATCAATTTGGCAAAAGATATCACTAAACGCATTGGGCAAGAGCTGAGCAATCCAGGTAAAATTAAAGTCACTGTAGTAAGAGAAAAAAGAGCTGTTGAATACGCTGTATAATCTTAAGTAGACCTCTTTCGAAATTTGCTTTGTTTGAAAAAATGAATTGTTTTTTGAGCAGATTGATTGCCAAATTTTGAAAGCATATGTGCACATATGGTTAAAAAATTTGGCAATCAAGATGCCGAAAAGAATCATTTTAGCAAACAAATGAAATTTCGAAAGAGGTCTAGTATAGAGAAGAAGCTTAAACATTCTCATTTTGACTATTCCTCAGCATACTTTCCTGCAGCCAATTCATGTATAGCTCGTTACCACCATCAATATGAACATAGAGAATTTCAGGAACTTCATACTTAGAGTTTTGTTCAATGATTTCTTTGATTTTTTCATAATTTTCTATTCGAGTCTTCAAGATAATTTTGCTTTCTTGCGTCGTCTCTAATTGGTTATTCCACATGTAAATAGATTCTATCCATGGAATAATCTGAGCGCAAGCTGCATATCGCTCCTGAATTAAGTACCGAGAGATACGGCGTGCTTCATCTAAACTACCACTCGTCCAATAGATTTCGATAAAATTTGACATAGCTAATAACCTCTTTCAACTGGAATGAGTATATTATTTTATAGTTATTTCTTGATAAAAGCAAGATGGGGAATGCGTAAATCAATTACAGAAGGTTTGAGTATGAGTCTCTCATCTTGAACTATTTCCATCCCTAGAATTTGTTTGATAGATTCTTGCGCGAGATGATCTCTCAATATTAGGTAATTCGCTAAATTTTGAAGGTAATCTTCTACATTTAAGCGTAAAATATAGGGTTGTATCGCTGAAATTGATTTTCCCTGATGCTCTCTTTCTAAGCATTCTTCTACTATGATGACAATTTGTCTTTGACCATAACTATCTGCAAAAGCTCGTGAAACATCAATCTGTGTCACATCCATGGCTTTTGCCTGCATTTTCTCTAGAATATTAAACGCCAATTGAAGCCGTTTATCATTTAAAAGGCAAGCTCCCCATCCTTTTTCTAAACGATCCAATCCTATATAAATAACAGGAAGTTTTTTAGGTGTAAAAAAAGGACTAAAAGGAAAAAGAGTTCCTTCAGTATCGAATGCAGTATTAGTATAGTCTCCTAAATAGGCAATTGGCACGCGTATGTGGTAATGAATGTAAAGTGTACCAGGGAGAATCTTTTTAACTGAAGTTTTCTTGATTAGAGGAGAAGCCAAAAGCCTTTGCTCTGCCACCTTTGTATCAAATTGATAAAGATTAATAGGTTTATCTAAAGATAAATTTAACCACTCAGCTAGATAGACAGTTTTCAAAGACTCTTTTTGAGAACAATCTTGAATAATAGCAATCAACCGATATTGATCATTACACGAGTGCAATTCCTTCAAATGAAGATAGTAGAGCCATACCATTAAGGAAAAAACCATAGCTAGTGAAATGGATGCAAAAACCCATAATGAGAGACATTTCACAGAGAAATTTCTTCATTTCTAGCTTCGCTAATCAGTGGTTCTAAAGTGTTAATCTCATCTGTCTTAATGCTCATACAATGATGACTTGTTATATAAGCAAAAGCTGATATACCACCAGCCACCATAAAAACTGGGAAAGCAGCAGTAAGACCTATCACGTAGGCAAAAAGACCAGCAGCAATGGCTGCCAACTGTGTCTTTATTAATGTTTTCTGTTGAAGTTCAATATTCATTCCACCAAAATTATCAGAACATTTTCTAATAAAATCGCTACCTACTTTTCTAAAGTCCGAGTATACTCCCTGAATTGACATATAATCTCCTTTTCATTGACAATTAAATTTATTAATATTTTTCATTACAAAATAAACAAATCAAGAAAACATTAATAAATTTCAACTGATTTAATTATGTGAAGTTTAGAATTTATTTTCTCACATTGACGTTTTTTGTACAATGCTAAAATAATTAAACGATCCATTAAATCAGAGCCCATTAATCCATGATAAGCACAAATTTGAGGATATAAACTGAGCGAGGTAAATCCTGGCAAAGGATTAATCTCATTAAACCAATAAGTCCCCTGCGAATCTAAGAAGAAATCAACACGAGCCAGACCGCAACAACCAATAGCTCTATAAGCCTTTTCTGCTAATTGCCTCCCCTTTTCGATAAGAGGCAAAGGGAGATCAGCGCAAGGAGTCGTCTTCATGCCATTTTTAGAATACTTCGCCTGATAATCGTAAACAGCTCCTCCTGTTAAAATTTCTCCAGGGGGAAAGACTTGAATTTCGTTTGTTCCTAATACAGCAAATTCGAGCTCCCTTCCATGAATCCCATTTTCAACTAATACGTGCGTATCATAACAAAAAGCATGGCTAATAGCTTCTTTTAGCTGAGTAGGATCCATGACTTTTGTAATGCCAATTGTTGACCCTAGATGAATGGGCTTCACAAAAACTGGAAACGAGAGCTTTTCCCTAATTTGTTTTTGCAAAGCTTCTGCTTGCATCTTCCATTGATAAGATGAAAAATCAACAAAAGGAGAAGTATGCATTCCCTCTAATATAACTAATTTCTTACAAGCCAATTTATCCATGGAAATTGCTGCTGAGCGATGATCACATCCTGTATAAGCTTTCTTAAGCACTTCAAAAAAACCTTGAATGGTCCCATCTTCGCCAAACGGACCATGGAGAACAGGAACGAGAACATCACAAGCCATTAATTTTTGCAAGGTTTCACTAGATAAAAGTGGGAAATTCCGATCTTCTTCTTGACCGTTTAAGATATTCTCTAACCTCTGCTTGGCATCCGAACCAGCAATCCATGTCCCTTTACGTGTAATGCCGAACTCTTCAATCTCATAATAGTTTTGTTGCAGAGACTCTCGAAAATGCTGAGAAGAACTCAAAGAGACTTCATGTTCTGTAGAAGCCCCCCCAAAGATCAATCCTAATTTTAAGCGAGGGGGTGGTTGCTGGTATAAAAGTGCAAGAGTGTCTGGTCCTACTCTTGTCACATCTCCAGCTCCTAGAGTGACGACGACATCATGAGGCCGCACAACCTGAGCTAATTGCTGGCTAAGTTCTGCTCGTGGCACATACCGAATAGGAACGGAGGAGCTGTATTTAATTTCCTCAAAAATTTGAGCATGCGAAAGATGGGGAATAGGTGTTTCACCTGCTCCATAGATATCTGTGATGATTAATTCATCTACGACTTCAAAAATCGGGCCATAGAGATCCAAGCAATCTTGCGTTCTTGAATAACGATGAGGCTGAAAGACAGTCACTAAGCGCCTTTCTCCAATTGCTTGACGAATCGCTTTGAGTGTTAATTCGATTTCAGTTGGATGGTGAGCATAATCATCGAGAAATAAGATGCCATCTCTCTCTCCCTTCCTTTCACACCGCCTCATGATTCCTTGAAAGGTTTTGAAAGTCTGTCGAATGATTCCCTCTTCAATTCCTAATGTACGGGCTAAGCCAAACACGGCCAAGGCATTTAAAGCATTATGCTGTCCTATTAAAGCCACCTCTACATCCTGATAATGACTTCCCTTCCCATCTATATCGAAGATGATTTGAAATCCCTCTTGACGTAAACGAGAAACTCGCCAATCACAACCGTGGCTAAAGCCATAACGCTGTCCTGGCTGATTCAATGCCATCAAATGAGGGTCATCTCCACACCAAAATAGATGCTCAAAAGAGGTAATCTGAGACATAAAAGTTTTAAAGGCTTCTACTAAAGATTTTTCACTCCCTTGAAAGTTATTCAAATGATCTCTATCAATATTAGTGACAATGGCTCCATAAGGGAAATAATTGAGAAAAGTTCCATCACTCTCATCTGCCTCAAAAGCAAATAGAGAGCCTTGCCCAAAGCGAGAATGTGCATGAAATTGTTTTAGCATGCCCCCTACCGCAAAAGAGGGGTCTAAGCCTGCTTCCACTAGCACTGCTGCCAAGAGAGCAGTTGTTGTCGTTTTGCCATGCGTCCCTGTCACAGCTAATGCTCGATGCTGTTCTAATAGTTGAGCTAATAAATCCGAGCGATGGAGAAGGATGCATTGCTTATGAATAGCAGCTAAATATTCAGGATTGTTTTTTTGAATATCGCTACTATATACAACAGTCGTATGAGGGGTAACATGCTCTGCTGCTTGTCCTTGATAAATCGTTGCTCCTGCTTGCCTCAACTCGTCTGTGATCGTACTCAATACAATATCACTTCCTGAAACTTCTGCTTTTTGATTTATCAAGATGCGCGCCAAAGCACTCATGCCTATTCCCCCAATGCCGATAAAATGATAAGTCTTTGACATAATAATAGATTCCCTAATCAAATTCTTTTATTGATTTGCTATTTGTAAAACAAGCTGGCATAATTCGATGCGAGTTGTTTGCTGCTTATAAGCTTGAATGGCCTGAGACATCTGAGCCAATTTAGCTGTTTGGAGAACTTGGTTCAATTCTTCTTTCAAGCGTATGGAAGTTAACGTCTGCTCAAGAAGCTTGATCCCCCCGCCTACTGTCTCAACCAAAAAATCAGCATTTTTTTCTTGATGGTTATCAGTCGCAAATGGATAAGGAATTAAGATTCCTGGCACTTCAAATTCCATCGCTTCTGCAATTGTAGAAGCTCCTGAGCGCCCAATGAAAAGATCGGCCGCTTCCCACGCCCGGTTCATTTGCTTCTCAAAAGCCTTTACACAGGCTTTTATCCTGTGTGAAGCATAGAGAAGAGAGAGCTCAACAACAATTGCTTCATCTCCAGTTAAATGAATCAATTGGAAAGGGACTTTTTCCCCATGCCCGATGCTCTCTTTGATGAGCTGATTAATCATCCAAGCCCCTTGCGATCCCCCAAAAACAAGTACCGTTAGCATCTGCGGATTTAATTGAAAGGCCTCCCTCGCCTCTCCTTTAGATAAAGGAGAACGGGTATATCCCTCTCTCAAAGGCATCCCCACCTCAAAGGTTTTTCCTTTCAATAAGGAGGCTGTATAAGGAAAATGAACCCCAATTGCCTCAGCATAAGGCGCAAACCACTTATTGGCTTTGCCTGGCACGCTATTAGCCTCATGTAACACAATAGGAATGCTTAGAAGCTTTGCAGCTAACAAAGTAGGCACTGTATAATAACTCCCAAAGCCAACAACAGCATCAGGTTGATAGATTTTCATAAGATGCCAGCTTTGATAAATACCTCTCATCATAGCAAGAACATCTCTCAAGCTTTTTAAAGGATGACGCCCTAAGAGAGGGCCACATGCCACTTCTCGAAAAGAGAATAAAGAACGGTCGAAGTAGCGATTTGAAGCTAGTCCTCCCCCAACAAATAAAATTTCAAGAGATGGCGATTGCTTGATGAGCTGCTGTGCCAATGCTTGTGCTGGAAAAATATGGCCACCGGTTCCTCCTGCTGTAATGATAATTTTTTTACGCATAAGCAATAGCACCCTGATGAGATTGTGCTATATTCATGAGGAGACCTATTCCCATGAAATTGGCCATTAAAGATGTTCCACCTTGACTAAAGAAAGGCAGATTAAGCCCTGTACTAGGCAATAAGCCTGATACAACACCTAGATTCATAAAAGCTTGAAAACAAATGAGAAAAGTGATCACAGCAGCGAAATAACAACCTGCTCGATCTGGAGTTGTGTGGGCAACATAAATTCCGATATAACCGATTAGCATATAAGATAGAATGAGAGCTATCATTCCCACAAAGCCAAATTCTTCCGCATAAATAGCGGCAATATAATCATTTTGAGCTTCAGGCAAATAGCTCAGCTTCTGCAGGCTATTTCCTGGGCCGCGTCCAAATAATCCCCCTGAGCCCGCTGCAATTTTTGCTTGATAAGGTTGATGACCCTTCCCTTTTAAATCTAGCTCAGGGTGCAAATAGACCTTTAAACGTGCAGAGACATAAGGGAGATGATAGGCAGAAGCAGCACCGATCGAGATTAATAGGAGAAGAGGCAGACCCCAATATTTAAATTGAATACGGGATAACACACACATAACTACAACCATCAGCCCTATGACACCAGCTGTTCCGTTGTTAGGTTCTACTAAAATTAACAAAATGGGGATAGAGAGCAGCCCAATCAATTTAAGAAAGGGACGCCAAGCCAAATCCTCTCCATTTAAATAGGCAAGACGATGAATAAAGTAAGCCGGCACTAAATATTTGACAAATTCGGAAGGTTGAAATGAAAAACCTGCAATGGATAGCCAACGACGTGATCCATTGGCTATCCGTCCAATTCCTGGAATTAAGGTGAGAACAAGTAAAAAAGTAAAAAATGCTAAGAGATAAGGGCTCCCGCGCAATAAGCGCTGGTAACCGATGTACCATAATCCAGTAGCTAAGCAAATTCCTAAGCAGGCATATAAGATTTGTTTAAATAAGGCTTGATGGGTGCTACGAGATAAGGCATGATCTAGTACTTCTGCCGATGTCGTATTAAAGATCATGATAAGACCCGTAATAAAAATGGAGGTAATACAAAATAACAAAAGAAAGCGATGCAAGGTAGGCATAGCGACCTCAATAATCCCAAAGTCCTTTGATGGGTTTATTTGATACGAATTTTATCACCAATTTTAAGATTACGAGCCCGTTCCTCATCCAAGTGATTCAAACGGACGATCTCTTCAAAGCTCACATTAAATTGCTTGGCAATCTTCCAAGGATTATCCCCACTTTTAACCACATAATATTGTGTTTCTAAGTTCTCAGCGGGCTTTGTAATAGGCTGTGAAGCTACAACCTGAGGCTCATCTCTCTTTAAGGGTATCTTCAAAACCTGTCCTACGCTTAAGCGTTCGCTTTTTAGATGGTTAGCCTCTTTAATGGCATTCACTGTTGTCCCATTCGCTCGAGCAATCCTATCCAACACATCCCCTTTCTTGACAAGCACTTGTACAAATCCTTCAGATGGTATTGTGGAGATTTCTCGGAAATCCTCCTCCTCATCCACTATAGGCTCATTAATGAAAATATCGGCAGGCACTGTATAAGTGTAGGAACTTAAGGCACGATCAACTTCATCTCTTCCTGAAGCAGCAATTAATGAAAGCGAAGCATCCGCTAAAGGATCCATTGCTTCAGCAAGAGGCATCCGTGGATCCACCTTTTTTAATGCTTTTCCAGGATCATAAATGATGGCTGTAGCGAATAGAACTGCTAGTAAGCCTGCATTCACAACCACTGAAATGAGTATGATATCTTTTCTCGTCACCAACTCCCCCTTTAACACGCATTTTGCTTAGAGCAAAATGAGGTCTTTTACAATTGTCGCACAATCCGCTGAAATTCCTCTCCACGATGAGCATAATCTTTAAACATATCCAGACTCGAGCAACCTGGAGAAAGAAGGACATAATCTCCGCTTTGAGCAAGTTCTGCAGCCTGTTTAACAGCTTGATCTAAACTCTCGCATATCTTAACTGGAATGTGATGAGAAAGCTGCTTATATATTTTATCGGCAGCTTGTCCAATCGTATAAATCCCTTTTACTTTATTTTGAAAAGCTCTTAACCAAGGTGTATAGGCTGTTCCTTTATCTAATCCACCTGCAATCAAGATAATAGGACCTTGTATGCTATCTACAGCACGAATCACTGCATCAATATTTGTCCCTTTACTATCGTTAACATAAGAAACTCCTTTTCTTTCTAAAACAAATTCAAGACGGTGGGCAGGCTTCTTAAATGTTTGCATAGCTTCTTTAAAAGAACATGGCTCAATCCCAAATTCTCGGCAAATGGCATAAGCAGCCATGATATTCTCTAGCTCATGACTCACTCTACCTCGATAGTTCTCTGGTAAAGAGAGTTCTTTTTTGCCATTTACAAATAGACTATCCTTATCAGTGAAAATAAAACAATCAGGAAAATAACCATACGTCTTTTCCATACTCTTTTTCAAGAAATATCCATAATTTTTAAAGGCTTCACCTTCTATATAGAGAGATTTATCTCTTTTTAAGCAACTCTCTATAGCAAACTTAGCATGAGCATACTCCGTCATGGTCGCATAACGATCTAAGTGATCAGGTGTCACATTGAGAATGACTGCAACATCTAACACAGGCTGAGCAAAAGTTTCTAACTGATAAGAGCTTAACTCTAATACAAAAATATCCGTTTCATGTGCAGATAAGAGCTCTTGTGTAAGAGGAGTTCCTACATTGCCTAAGGCCTTAGCTTTTTGACCGCAATGGTTGAAGATATGTGTAACAAGTAAAGTAACTGTCGTCTTCCCATTTGTTCCTGTAATGCCGATTAAGCGGTTTTGAATTGTTCGACAACCTAATTCAATTTCTCCTAGGATAGGGATACCTGCTTGACGAGCCGCCGCGTAAAGAAAATGGGTCTGAGGAATACCTGGAGAAACCACAATAAAATCGAAATGGCTTATAGCTTGAATATCCTGATCATATTGCGTGATGACTCCTTTTTGCCTTAAGGCTATTAACTCTTGATGTTCCTCTAATAATGCTCGATTGCTATCGACTCCATGTACATGAGCATCCTGTTGGATGAGGAAGTGGGCTGCAGCACGGCCACTTATTCCTAATCCTATGATTAAGGCCCGCTTCCCCTGGTAATCATTTGCTCTCATGATTTTCCTCATCGGTGTTCTATTGAAATTTAAGGGAGGCTATTCCAATGATGGCCAATAAGAGCCCCACAATCCAAAAACGGGTGACAACTTTAGTTTCAGGCCATCCTTTATACTCAAAATGATGGTGCAAAGGGGCGCATAAAAAAACTCTTTTTTTATTTCGCCAACGATAGCTTGCAACTTGCAGGATGACAGAAAGAGTCTCGACGACAAAAATACCACCAATAATACCCAACAAAAATTCCCTTTTCAATAGGACAGCTGATACACCAATGATCCCTCCTAATGTCAAAGATCCTATATCCCCCATAAAAATTTGGGCAGGATGTCCATTATACCATAAAAACCCTAGACAAGCTCCGACGAGAGCGCATAAATAAATGGCAATTTCTCCACTTCCCTCTATATAAGGGATGTGCAGGTAGTGGGCTATGTCAATATGGTTGGAAACAAAGGCAATTAATGCTAAGCAAGCGGCAACCATGATTAAACAACCTGCTGCTAACCCATCTAAGCCGTCTGTCAAATTAACAGCATTAGAAGAGCCTATAATCACGATAAACATGAGTAGCACAACAAAGATAAGTGCAACCCCACTAAAAGTGATAATAGGCTCTTTAAAAAAAGGCATATAAAGACGTGAGGCGTATTCCTTCAAAGTTAAGCTAGGCACTACTCCTTCAGATTTAAAAAGTTCTTTTGAGTCCAAGGATGATTCTGAATTCTGTTTAAATGTCGTCTCTTTAATAATAGGAGGAGCAAACCATTTCCCTAAATGGAGAACTTGATTGATCGGAGAGCACAAGAAGTAAGCTACGATCAAAGAGGATAAAATCAATTGAGCAAACAGCTTTCCTCTAGCGGACATTCCTTTCGAACTCTTATGTTTAAGCTTCAAGTAATCGTCATATCCTCCAATAACTCCCAAAAAGAGAGTTGTCACCAAGAGAATTAAAGAGAAGACATGGGTCCAATCCATCCATAATAAGAGAGAGATGAGCATCGAGCAGAGAATCAACACACCACCCATGGTAGGGGTATTGTGTTTTTTTTCATGAAGCTGACCTAATAAAGGGCACTCCTCCTTACGAATCGGTTGTCCAATCTTTAATTCATAAAGTTTACGGATAAAATAAGGTCCCAATAAGATACTAAAAAGCAAAGAGGTTACAGCCGCCAATATCATCCGAGTGGAATAGTAAGCAAATACAGCAGGGATTCTTAAACCCCATTCTTCTTTAAGAAAATCCATAATAAAAAAAATCATCTTATAACTCTTCTAATACCTTCCATAATTGTTTTGACAAAGATCCTTTTAATAAGACAATATCTGATGGCTGCAAGGCTGTTTTTAAAAATTCTACAAGCTTCGTGCGATCAAAGAAGAGCTTAACTGGTCGGTCTGCCTCTTTCCATACTTGATAGATAGGATGACATTCCTCTCCTAAACAATACATCTCATCTACATGCCTAAGAGCAAATTCTCCGACCCTTTGATGACATCCTTCAGAAAATTTTCCCAATTCCATCATACTACCCAAGATAGCAATTTTACGTCCTGGGGCTTTACAAGCTGATAAAGTCTCTAAGGCTGCTATTACAGAAAGTTCAGAGGCATTGTAAGAATCATTCAAAAAAATAATACCTTTGTGTTCTACAAATTGTAAACGCCTTTCAGGAAGCTTCAATAAACAAATTCCCTGAATAATAACTTCCCAGCTCACATTAAAATATCGAGCAACCACTATGGAAGCTAACAAATTATGTAAATAATGCCTACTTATCACGTGGATAGGTCCCAAATGCAAACGACATCCTTCTAGACGAGCATCTATCCGATTCTGATCTTTTGCATCCAGATAGTAATCAGCGTCTAGATAGGATAGAGAGAAAGAGAGTTTACGGCAGGCACCCACATGAGAGATCTCTTGATAATTGATCATATCTCTTGATAAGATCCCCAAACAGGTATGAGGATGAGAAAATATCTCTGCTTTAGTCCGCGCAATTTCCTCCAAGGAGTCGAAGTTGCAAGCATGGACTAAAGCAGCTGTTGTCACTAAGGCCACTTCTGGGGGAGCAATTTGAACAAGACGTGCAAGATGACCTCGTGTTGTCATTCCCATTTCCAATACAAGAATTTCCTCTTCTCCTGTTGTATGATTTAGAATTGCCATAGGAATCCCTACTTGTGAATTTTGATTACCAGGAGAAGCAGCGACCTTGTATTTCATACTTAGCAAAGTTTTAGTGAATTCCTTTGTAGTGGTTTTGCCAATAGAACCGGTGATGGCTACAATGCGCACACGTCGACGCATGAGGACTCTTCTAGCTAACTCTTGCAGTGCAGATAAAGGATCCTCTACACGCATCGGAATGAGACCAAAATCGGGTCCATGATAATGCTTTGAGATAATAGCCGCTAAAGCCCCTCTCTTTTGAGCTTCTGCAAGGAAGTCATGCCCATCTACTCGCTCCCCTTTTAAAGCCACATACACTTCGCCTGGCTGAAGAGTACGCGTATCTACGCTTACTCCCTTAACCCGTTTATGAGAATAAATGTGGAGACTTAAAGAATGGGCCATTTGGCCTAACGTCATGAACTCCATATTTCACCTTACGCAAAAATAGCGGTATTTCGACTGAGCCAAAGCCCCATGGTTAAACGCCCATCAGTCACCCTATTATAAGGAAATATAGGGTGACTGATGGGCGTTTAACCATGGGAGCTTTCGGCTTCAGTCCAAATGCCACTCTTTTTGCGTAAGTTGGGTTTTTAATTTCTGCTATGAGATATGAGAAGTTTCAGATTAACATTGTCAAATGTTTCAAGAAAATTTAGGATTCAATAAGTTTTTAGCAAACTGAAGATAAGAGGCTTTCCTATTTTTGTCAAACTGAAAAAAATGAAAAAAAACTCACAAAATTAATCGAGTTTCATTTATCATTAAACCTTTCGAAAAATTAATTAATTTTGTAAGAAGTCTATTAATAGATTGTTTTTCTCTTTTGCCTTTACACAGGCTATTCTTAACTCAGAGGAGTTCAACAGAAAGAAAAATTGGATTTACCTCGAAGCAGTCAGTTGCTTTTTAGTCAGTTAACAGATATAGAATGGAATTAAACATATAGACTTCCTTCAAAACCTATTTTAGATGCTTTAAAATATATTGTGAGGAGAAGATGATAAATTTAAATACCAAGAATTTTAATTGGGGTCCTGGTCTTTTTTTGATCATTTACCAACCTCTTCTTCTTTTATCTCTGCCTTTTTATTTTTATTATGCTCCACCTAGTTGGGGGATGATCGGAATTTCTGTTGTGCTGCTCTACTTAACGGGCTTGAGCATCACGGCAGGTTACCATAGATTTTACTCTCATCGTAGTTATCGAACATCTCCTTTTATAGAGGGTATCCTTTTATTTTTTGCCTCTATGGCAGGACAAGGAAGTGCTCTACGTTGGACCTTTGATCATCGCCTTCATCATGCCCATGTCGATACTGATAACGACCCTTATTCAATTAAAAAAGGCTTTTGGTATGCTCATTTTCTATGGCTTCTCGAAAAACCCAGAACTATTGATTCTAAAGTTGTTCCTGATTTAATGAAGAATAAACTCGTGCAATTCCAACATCGATACATAGAGATTAGCATGGTTGCAACTAATGCCTTAGCTATTTTCTTTGTGGGTTGGCTTTTAAATGATTATATAGGTGCTTTTTTTATCGCATGCTGGACACGTCTCTTTGCACTTCATCATTTTACGTGGTTTATTAACTCTCTCGCTCATACATGGGGAGATAAACCCTTTTGCCAGGAGCAATCAGCTGTCAATAATTTTATCATTTCTCTTTTGACTTTTGGAGAGGGCTACCATAATTATCATCATACGTTTGCCAATGACTACCGTAATGGAATACGTTGGTACCATTTTGATCCTACTAAATGGTTGATCTGGACACTTGATAAATTAGGTTTAGTTGATAGCCTCAAGCGTGTAGATGCTTATACCATTAAGAAGCGAATGGTATTAGAACGTCAAAATCTTCTTCTCGAGAAACTATGTCAAGTATGGCATATTAAAAAGGACGAACTAGAAAAAAAAGTCATCGAAACCTCCAATCGTATTGTCTCCAAAATTGCCACAGTCAATCAATTAAAAGAAAAATATCAATCTCTTTGCCAAGAGTATTCAGAGCCAAAAATTTTAGATGAAATTCGTGGCGAAATGAATGAACTTAAAAAAAGTTTGAAGGAAGATTGGCGTTTATGGGTACAACTTTCACGTAACATCTTAAATATCAAATCATTAAAAAGCTAATACGATCAATTTAAAGTTCAGGTTAATAAGGAGGTTTTAAGGCACGATATAGAACCTGCTCAATTGTATCTACAAAAACATATTCAATATCCTGACGGAGCGCTTCGGGAACATCTTCGAGATCCCGTTCGTTATGACGGGGAAGGATGATGGTCTTAATACCTGCTCGATGTGCTGCTAGAGCTTTCTCTTTGATCCCGCCGACAGGTAACACTTTACCGCGCAGTGTAATTTCTCCTGTCATAGCTAAATCTCCACAAACGGGACGACCGCTCACTAAAGAGGCCAATGCTGTGGCCATTGTGACTCCTGCAGAGGGACCATCTTTTGGAATTGCTCCAGCTGGTATATGAAGATGGATAGTTTTTCCCTCAAACACTTTAGGATCAACACGAAGAAGCTGACTATTTGATCGTATATATGAAAGAGCAGCCTGAGCACTCTCGCGCATTACATCGCCTAACATACCAGTTAAAATGAGATGCTCTCGGCGACTTGGCATCATGGTTGCCTCAATGAAAAGTACATCACCTCCAGTCGATGTCCAAGCTAAACCGGTTGCAATACCTGGACGATCAGTCCTTTCAGCTACCTCATCAAAAAAGCGAGGTCGACCTAGATAGTGATCCACAAGTTCAGCTGTTATCCGTACCGGCTCGATTCGGCCTTCAGCTATCTCACGAGCGACCTTGCGACAAATGGTAGCAATTTCACGGTCTAAATTACGAACCCCAGCCTCGCGTGTATAACTGCGGGCAATATGTTGAATAGCTTTTGAATCAAATGATAATTCACTAGAGGTAAGCCCATTAGCTGCTAATTGTTTGGCAATCAAATACTGTTCTGCAATATGAATCTTTTCATCGTCTGTGTAACCTGATAAATGAAGTACCTCCATACGATCTAGTAAGGGTGGAGGGATCGTGTCCAAGTTGTTAGCTGTTGTAATAAATAAAACTTTTGAAAGATCAAAAGAGACTCCTAGATAATTATCAACAAAGCTATGGTTTTGGGCAGGATCCAATACCTCAAGAAGAGCAGAAGAAGGATCCCCTCGCCAATCAGCCCCTACTTTATCAATTTCATCAAGCATAAAGACAGCATCTCGTGCCTCTGCACGTCTGATGCCTTGGATAATTCTACCAGGCATAGCTCCAATATAGGTTCGCCTATGTCCACGAATTTCTGCCTCATCATGAATTCCACCTAAGGATATACGCACAAACCGGCGACCAAGAGCACGTGCAATAGACTGTCCTAAACTAGTTTTACCTACTCCTGGTGGGCCAACGAAGCAGAGAATAGGCTCTCGAGTAACAAGATCTGTTGTGGGACTACTTCGATTGGGAAAAGGAATTTCTGCTTCAATGGGTGGACCATCAGAGGTAAAGCTATCTACAGCTTGATTGATCAACTTAGCCTTAGCTTGTCTTTCCTGACGTAGACGTTTCACTGCAAGATATTCAAGGATACGGTCTTTGACTTTGTCGAGGTCATAATGGTCTTCATCTAATACCTGTTTAGAATATCGGACATCAATCACATTACCAGTTAATTTATTCCAAGGTAAGTTAACCATCCATTCTAAATAGGTACGAATAATCCCATACTCTGGTGAAGCTGCAGGAGTTGTCGATAGCCGATCTAATTCACGCTCAGCCTCTTTTTGTGCCTCTTCAGACAGACCAGCTTCTACTATCCGCTTACGTAAATCTCCTACTTCGACTTGATCATTGCCTTCCCCTAATTCTTTTTGGATTGAGCGCACTTGTTCACGCAAAAAATAATCACGTTGAGTCTTCGATATCCTCTCCTGAGTCGCAGTGACAATCTTATGTCCTAGTTCACGGATTGTCACTTCATGTTGCATGAGATCAATCAATCGTCGCAATTTAGCATCGATAGAATCTAATTCTAAGATCTCCTGACGTGCATTGGTAGGCAATGGAATGGTTAGAGCAATCAGATAAATGGATTGGCGGATATCTGTTAAGGATTCAATACTGGTCACTAGCTCATCAGATAATCCCTCTACTAATCCTACTAATTGTCTAAGCAATTCCAAGACAGCCCTGCGCAATCCTTCCGTTTCAGCACTTGATGATGCCTGCTCGGGGACAAGTTCTAAGCGAGCTATTAGATAAGGTTGATCAGAGGTAAAATCTATCAGACGAGCTCGTTCTATTCCCCCTACCAACAAATGCAAGGTATGATCAGAACCACGCATTAATCGATCGATGACAGCTACTGTTCCCATTTGATAAAGATCGCCAGGTCCAGCCTGCTCGACAGTCTCACTGCGCTGAGCAACTAATAGTAATAAGCGGTTATGACGCATGACATCATCGACTAATCGAATCGAACGTTCTTGACCAATTGTTAGAGGAATAATAGCTAATGGATAAGCCACAATACCTCTTAGTGGTAGAACAGGCAAAGCATCAGGAATGGCACGAGAGGATATGGTTTGCGATTTAGCTGCCATAGGTCTTGCCCCCTTCTATCTTTGCTAAAGTGAGTTTAAGAATTCCTTGTTCGCATTGCACTTCGGTTTGATCTGGATCTATGACAACTGGCAAAAGTAGCTCAAGTCGAAAAGGCCCTTGCGAAATTTCAGCTATATGATAGAAACCTTCTTGGCCATTAACAGCAAGATGACGTTGTCCTTCAATGATTAGAGCATCTTTATAGATGGTAATATCAATATTATCAGGTTTTACACCAGCCAATTCAACAGTAATATAAATCATTACATCTGTCTCATAAATATCAGTCGCTGGGTACCAATAGGAATGAGCTTTGGCCATTTTAATTTTTTCCGTTTTCCAGTTCCCCTCCGTTAATAGTCGAAATTCTTGTCTTGTGATAAATACAGCATAGCGATGGCTTAATCGTCGGCAACGCATGACGTCAATCTCCTAGTGATAAGGAAAAGACCTGTGACTTGAAAGTTTTGCTTATTGGCTTAATATCATCAGGTTATTACTTCACAATTGTTCCTACCATGAACCGATAGACAAAGCAACGATCTTCTTTTTCTAAACGATTTTCCAAAGCTAAATCCCTAACAAAATAGCGTTGCAAAGAAGGGGGAATTTCATGAAAAGATAAGAATTGTCTAATAGAAAAACGGGCATGCGGTTTTGCAGCTTTATAAATGCCATTTAGCATATGCACAAAATCTTCTTTGCCTATATAGGAAGCTACATCAGAAAGAGAAAAGCAATCAAATGTAGGCTCAGAAATCGATTCTAAATAATGAACAATATCTGACGTACAGATAGATAAGCGATCCAGTCGAGCTCTAATTACCTCGACACCTTGAGAAGTCAAATAGGGAGGATAGGCTTCTTTTTGTACTTCTCCTTTTAGAATAAGAGAGATCAGAGGATTTTCCCTAGCTAAACAACGATTTAAGCTAGAGGTCATCCGATCATAGATGTAGTGACTCGGTTTAATGCTGCCATTTTGATTAGTATATAAACCTGGATCTCGAATTAATATTTTTGAGACCAGAGGATTTAAAGCCCATTCAAATGTTTTTCTCCAGGGAGAGCAATCCCATTGTTCTCTAATAAATATTTTTTGCTCCTCAAGATTGCTAATCTCAAATAGACGTTTTACTTTAGCTTTTCTAAATAATGAGATTAAAAGAGCAGCCTTCTTAACTAATCGCTCTACAGCTCCTTGATAGAGAATTCCCTTAGCTACCATTTTTTCATGTTTTAACCAAAATTTGCCAGCTTCTGCATCCATTTTAGGAATAATTTTTCTGAGTAATTCTCTTCTATAATTGTTTGGTGTGACACCCAAAAAAGATAAATATTGATCATAATCAAACTCTTGCATGGCTGTACATTTGAGGCTCAAAAGATAGTTCTGAATTTTGTTTGCATCCACACAAACGATATTTTGACAATCACTCATCAACAAGTTTAAAGGCCGATCGCCACTAGCTGTAATACATAAAACACGATCTTGCGGCTGAATTTGAAGAGCTTTCTGCTCAGTTATCCAATCCTCATTACCAAAACTGTAACTCAACCTTGAAAAAAAAGCTGCCATGGCGATTCATCTTTGGTTAAAAGTTGATTGCTTTACTTTCTAAAATTCCAATTTTTGAGTTCATTTGTATATATACTCATCCCAGTTCAAAGTGAGAAGTTTCGGCTGTGCCAAAGCCTCGGGCTTCAACGATCAAAAATTGGTTCATATGAGTATATGGACCCATTTTTGATCGTTGAATCGCGAGAGCTTTCGCATTGCCCAAATTCTCACTTTGAACTGGGATGAGTATATACTCATCCCAGTTCAAAGTGAGAAGTTTCGGCTGCGTCAAAGCCTCGGGCTTCAACGATCGAAGATGAGCCCATATGAGCCGGGCTCATCTTTGATCGTTGAATCGCGAGAACTTTCGCATTGCCCAAATTGCAGCTTTCAATTGGAATGAGTATATACTCATTCCAATTGAAAGCAGGAAGAAGTATAAATTACATATTATATCGATTAGGATCATTCGCACGTGGAATCTTATCAATTAAGAGATTAATAAATTTTTTCCATTCTGATTTTTGAATGAGAGGTAAGATTAAACTTAAATCAATTTGAATATGAGCAGCAAAATCTTGAACAAATTCAGTTTTCAGATTATCGCGTTTAGCCTCCTCTTCCAAACAATCCACAAGTCCTGTTGAGAAATCTCTCCAAACCAATCCACCTCGATCGCGAATGGCATGCATGCCTACTTTAAGCTTTTCCTCGTTGAAGATAAAGGCTAAAAATTTTAAAGGATGAATAGGCTTAATTCGCTTGCCAGTACTCTTTAAAGATGATGTAGAGCGGCCAATTTCGATAAGAGAGCTCCAGGCGAGGGTTTTTATCAAATAATAGATATCTTTCTTTTGCTCACTTGTAAGGTAAGAGTAATAATGACGGTATTTAGATGTGAGAGCCTTGGAGGGTTGAATAATGATTTCGTCTTCAGCAACAGTCAATTTTAGATTGAACTCTTTGGCACCAGAATAGCCCGTCTCAACGCCTAAATGATCTTCTCTAACCAAAGCTATAATACTCTCGTCTTTTAACTGAGCATCCAAGCAATTTTCAATATATCCTAAAACCTGTACAAAATTGTCAGTGGGATCTATATAAAGGCTTGGATGCTCGTCTGATTGATTGATAAGAATAATTTCCTTTCCAAACGCTAAGGAGGAAATTTCCAGAATGATTACACTAACAAATAGCATAATCTTTTTACATATGTGCATTGCTTCACCTATTAATTAATGATTCTCAATTAGACTTTCTTCGAAACCTCTTTTATTTTGTCTACTTTAATAAAAGAAGGTTCGAAGGAAGTCTATTGAAGTTTAATGGCACGCAGTTAACAATTCCATCAATTTTAGCAGAGAAATTGAACCTATACATAATGATATAGAATGTATCAAGGATATTTTTATTAATGATAAAATTAGGCTAAAGAGGCCTAACTGCGGAATTCAGCATTGCTCAAAAATACTTCTGCAAGTTGAGGGAATATCAATTAAAAAGGATAGAATAAGCGGAGATTAACCCCATAAATTCTAAACTTAGTTTCTAGAAAATCAAAGGGAAAATTAGCTTGATGCCCATAATGTCGATATTCATAAAAAGGAATAAGACCTAGAATGACATCATAATTTCGCCAACAGAAATAATAAGTTAAAGGAAGATCTACTCTATATTGTAGCTTGTGTTCATAATGGAGTGTATGATTATCTTGATTGTGATCATGCGTTACTTTTGTTGTCCCTTTTAACAGATATCTAGTCTTAAAGTTAAGTCCTAGACTCACTTTTGGATAGATAAATAGTTGGGATAAGAAGCCCACAGGAACATAGAAGAATTCATTTCGAAAATGGGCTTCTATAGGAGAGGGATGTTGATAATTATTCATTTCCCAGAAATAACCGACCCCTATAAAAGGGGTAAAAGAGAAATGATGGCAAGCTTTACTCTGAAAAGTATAACCAAAACGGGTCTCTAGATTAATATCTGTTAATTCCGATTTTAATCTTTTCTTTTCACCAGTCTCTCCGCTCAAAGTACCACGAGCATATAATCCATCAATGCCCCAATAAAAGGCATACCGCCTAATATAGTCATAACCCAAGCGAGCTCCATATAAGAATCCTCTTTGCTTTGTTCCACCTTCTCTAGTTCGAGCAACATGATAGATCTCTGGCCCTAGAAATAATTGATGCCGGAGAGGCCACCATTCATAGCATTCTTCAGCTTGTATCAAATAAAAGGGAGATAAGGCAAAAAGAAGGAAAATAAAAAGAGAGCTTAATATTTTCATATGTGTCCCGCTTGACGTTTTTAGAAAGAAAATAAACCCAAAACTCAGAGTTATTAACTCACCTTACGCAAAAATAGCGTTATTTCGACTGAGCCAAAGCCCCATGGTTCAACGCCCGTCAGTCACCCTATATTTCCGTATATAGGGTGACTGACGGGCGTTGAACCATGGGAACTTTCGCTTCAGTCCAAATATCACTCTTTTTGCGTAAGGTGAGTTATTAAATAAAGTCAAAATCTCTTGCATCTGGAAAAGCTTAAAGGTAATGTGCAAATCTAAGGAAAAAAGAGAAGGATGTCCTTGTTGCTGACTCCTAAAAGATCATCTGTTCTCTATAATCCCTTACAATTGATATGATGAGATATACCCTTATAACTTGCCAATATTAACTATAAAAATGCTTTTATGCAAGGTTTAAGGGAATTATCACCCCGTCTAAGTCACTTTTATTCAATGATAGAGTATTAATTCTAACGGGAGTTTGATGTATAAACTCCTTGAATTCAAACAGATCTTAGCTTAGATCAAAAGGTTTTATTTGAAGGTGGCATATGAGAGATCTAACAAAGAAAACTTTTTTTAAATATTTCGTATTAGATAACCTATCTAAACGTAATCGAATCAAGAGCAGTTGGAGAGTTAACCACCATTTTCAGCATTCAACCCCTTTAGAGGATGAAATTAGGCTTTATGATTCTAAAAATATTGATACTTTAATATGGCCTGATAGCGAAGATGGAGATTACGCCAAGAGATTTTTAATTCCTCTTATTAAAAATGGGGTGCATTATTATATTGATAATCTTCATACAGAAATGAAAGTCTTAAAAATGAATGGTTTTATTTTACCTATCACCATTAATCATGCAGAATATGATAATTCTCATGTCTGCTCCCCCTATAGTCATTATATTTCTTATGCTATCCAATCTCTTGAAGTAATCAAGAACTCCATCATGAGATTTATTACAAAAGGCTTCCTTTTGGGATTAGCCAAGATTCTCCGCTGGGGTAAAATTAATAGAGTTATTCTTGTCAATAATTGGCCTTTTTCCACGAACCTTTATCCTAAGCTAAGTGAAAATGCCATTTTAGCTATTACAGCTTACTTACAAAAACAATTTCCCACTCATGCGATTATGTTCCGATCAATCGATACTTACGCAAATAAAGATCATTATTATCTCTTTAAGAAAAATGATTTCATGTTGATTGCAAGCCGACAAGTCTATTTTACAGATACAACAAACAATCGTGCCTTTGAGACTCGGCCATTCAAACGAGATTTGCGATTATTGGAAAGTAGCAATTACGAAGTTTTGGATAATGATCAACTCTCTCCAGATGATTTTTCAAGGATTTTGCAATTATATCAGGTTCTCTACATTGATAAATATTCTGATTTGAATCCCAAATTAAATAGCCATTTTATTAAGTTGGCTGTGGAAAATCGTATTTTGCATTTTAAAGCGTTAAAGAAGAATGGCTTAATTGATGGAGTGGTAGGATATTTTCACTGTAATGGGATAATGACTTCTCCCTTTTACGGATATGATACAAGCAAGCCACAAGACTTAGGACTTTACCGACTCATCTCTACGATTCTCATGTTAGAAGCCAGAAAGAATCAAATGCTTTTGCATCAAAGCGCTGGTGCCTCTTTTTATAAGAAAAGTCGGGGTGCTGAAGGGGCTTTAGAGTATGCAGCCGTCTACCATAAACATTTATCTTATTTGAGAAGAATAACCTGGTCTTTATTAAAATTTATTTTTAATTCGATTGGAATATCTTATATGAAAAAATACTAAATGGCATGCTATACCAATTTGAACATCATTTAACGTGATAAGCGGTAGATAAAATAAAGGAGTTTTCAAAAGAAGTCTAATAACCTGAGTTTTGAGTTTATTTCCTTGATTCTTAGAGAAGATTTTCTCTTAGATCTTGTCCTTTTCTTTGAAGGGAATAGTCAAATAGCTATTTCCGAGAAGAAAAGGACGAGAGATAGGAGGAAAGATTCCTAAGAATCAAGGAAATAAACTCAAAACTCAGGTTAATAAAAGAAGACAGATAGGATAACTTCTATCTGTCCTCCTAAAACTCTACTTAAATCTTATTGACAGCCAGCGGTATTAGTAGGGGGGCAGTAAGGAGTGGGGCAAGGAGAAGGACATGGAGAAGGACATGGAGAAGGACATGGAACGTGTTTGTAGTAATATTCAGGTACGTATGTGCAATGGCGTTCACAAGTGTATTTTGGACAATAGGTGCATTGGCAGGTGTAGTAGTATTGTGGAACTTGTCTGCAACAAGTTTTAGAATAGTATTGTGGAACATATCTGCAACAACGCTTTTCGTAATATTGTGGAACTTGTCTGCAACATCTCTTATAGTTATACTTTGGAATATAGTTGCAGTGCCATGTGTAGCAATATTTTGGTTTATAACGACAGCATAAGAGGCATGTCTCAACTGGTCGGCATGTCTCAGCTGGCGCACAACAGCCATTATTGTAGTTTTGGTAATCACCACCACCAGCAAAAGCAGCAACATCTCTGTTGCTATCTTCAGATGCTGACAATTGATTATAACCGTAAGTTCCATTACTATCACCATTACTATAGTTATAGCCACTTTCATAACCAGTATCGTAGCCATAGCCATCTTGTTGAGGAGCATAGCCATCTTGGGCATAGCTCTGCTGAGTGAACACTAAACATACTAAAAGAGAAAACAAAAGGTAAAACTTTTTCATACCTAACATCTCCTTTTCTGTTCAGAAAGGTTTGATTTTTTGATAAGGCTGCTAACCAAGAGAAAGCTAAAAAGTTGACAGTCTTATCTAGAGTCACACACTTACACATCATTGGCCCTAAAAAGCCCATGCATGAAAGACACCTTCTAGACCTCACTCTGAGTTTTTTCAGAATTTTTATCAAATTTTTTTTAATTTTTAGAAAAAAAATCTCATTTTTGGGATATAAACAATTCATTATAAGTTCGATAATGATGATGTTTAAACAATTAAGCTATTTTCTCTTTTGTTGTCTTAAAACTCCAATTCACCCATAAAGAATAAACTGAGGCAAATAAACATAAACAACCACTGAAAATAAAGACTACAGACGCATTAAAATTTAAGAATAAAAACTCTCCTAAGAAAGGAACAATACATCCTCTTAACCCTAGCATTAAGACATTAACACTTGTAAAAAAGGTACTATCTTTATCTTGAGCAAAAATAGGACCAGATAAGTTCCAGCTTAATTCACTTCCTGCTTGCATACAACCATACATCAGATAAGCAATGTAAATCCAATAAACTTGATATTCTGAAGCCATAATAAAAATAGTAAAAATACCGGCACAAATAGTGACATAAAAATTAAATAAATGGATAGGAACGCGATTGATGTGATAAGCCCAAGTAGAAGAGGCTAATGCAAAACCAATTCCTTTGCATAAAGAAGTAGCCAAAGTCAATTGTGTATACGATAGTTGCAGAGTATCTTTAAAAAATGCAGGTAAAATGGGCTTTATAATCATTAACCCTGAGCCTCCTAACATAAACACAATTTGAAATTTTCTAAAATCTTTGCTTTGTCTGATTAAGGACCAACAATTCTTCCAAGGTTCTAAAAAAATTGCTCTTATTGAAGTCAATTGATAGGGTTGATAAGTATTGGGTGAAATGTGGTCACTTTCCAAGTTTATAAATAAAATTAAAATAATAGATAAAGCATATACTAGAGCTAAAATAAAAAAAATCCATCTCCATATATAGGGATAGTAATCTATTAAAGGAGAGACAGATAGAGGAATAAGGATATTGATTAAATAAGTAGCTGTTGCTCCTTGGGAAAATATCTTTCCTCTTGATTCTGGAGGAAAATGAATTTTAAGAATTTCTAACCAGGCAGGAATAATAGCTCTCACTGACATCATGAAAAGAGCATAGGAGAGTAAAAAAAACCAGGTATTATCTACATAAAGAAATAGAGGACAAGGCAAAAACGCTAAAACATGTGCAAGGATAATAAATATCTTGAATCGATCTGGACGACCTTTGATAATTAAGCTGCCATAAAAAGAACAAAAAGCAACCATCGGTCTTAAACTAATCAGTAAAGTGATCTGCAAAGGAGTCGCATGCAATTCCTTACAGAGAATGAAGCCTAACAATTCATACATAGCTCCCAAAGGACTACTGAGTAGCTTATTTCCTATGAATATCAATCGAGTATAGTTTTGGAGGCTCGAGCTTTGACTTCTCATTTTGCCTAAAATCATGTTCTCCATTTTATTGAATCAAACCATTATAACCCAAACTTTGGGTTTATATACTCATTCCAGTTGAAAGCTGCAATTTGGGCAACGCGAAAGCTCTCGCGATTCAACGATCAAAGATGAGCCCATATGGCTATATGGGCTCATCTTTGATCGTTGAAGCCCGAGACTTTGACGCAGCCGAAATTGCAGCTTTCAACTGGGATAAGTATATCTTAAACCATCATTATTTTCAGGAAGATTTTAGATAGCTCTTAATACTATTGAGAAGAAGAAAAAAATAACTCATTTCACGTCATATCCAACACCAACACTGCTATCTTCATCGCCAAATAGCACTTGGCGATGAAGAAGTTTTCTTTATCTGTTTTGCTCCAATTTCTTGGTGCGCTTTAAGCAGATATAAGTTCTCTAAGTCATCTTACCAGGTTGCTGATAAGCTTACGCCATAAAGCAATCCTTGTTTATCTTTTGTTGAGAAATGGTCACGAATATCATGGTCAATGAGCGTCGTGCCTGCTATGTAAGGAGTTAGAACCCAATTTTCATTCCACTGAATTGGAAACTTCAGTGTCAGATTGGCATCTGTAAAAGCTGCTTTATCCACACTATACAGAAATTTATTACATTTATGATCTCGGAAACTAATATTTGCTTCAACTAACATAAAGATAGGTACACAATCTGTAATAGAGCAAAGATGTCCAAAATCGTGAGATAAGCTAAATGTGCCATAAAACCCGCAGAATCCATGACAATTTTCAACCTTCTTAACATATTCATCATGAAAAGCATGAGATGTTCGTCTTCTATATACTGTTGAGTATAAATTTAAACTAGGATTTAAGAAACCTTTCCAGCCTAACCCAATATAAGCATCTGTATAATGTTCACGTTGAGAATCCTCTAACCAAGGACAAGAAAGGGACATCGAGCATCTTTGATAATCATGACGTTTACCACTAAAAGAGAAATGACGCAAACCAAATGAATAAACCCAGTTATCAAGAGAATGGGAATAATCTAATATAGCATTGACGTCTACTTGAGATAAAAACTTCTTATCTAACTTTTTATCTATCCACACAGAGCCTGTTAAATCTCCGTAAGAGAACCAAAGGCCTGGTTGCAGAATGGGATGGCGATCTATGCGCCCATCTGGCAAAATTCTTCCGCTTTTTACGAATAAGTCAGATCCTACTTGAACTCCATCGTCCCCCTCCTCGCTATATCTGTCAGATAAAGGGTATTCTTGTGCTCTTAGCAGTTGATTAGGACTATACGCTAAACAAATAAAAATAGCCCATACTAAATATAAATATTTTAATTTCATAGGCACTTCCTTTATATTAAATGATTAGAATAAGTAAATACAGTCTCAATAATATTCAATTCAAAAAATGTTATCATTAGGACTAAGTTTGTTTTAAAATGTCATAGGCTATTATTTGCGCACATAACCTCACTATTTAAGATAAAAGCAATATTTTTAAACACCAAACATATTAATTTTAGTTTTGATAAATATTTAACGTTTATCCAAAACGACGCCAATATATTATATTTGGATATAAAATGGAAATCTTTTTGTTGTTAAAAAATTAGATGTATAAATTATAAAATAATAAATTCGATTAATTATATTCGAAATATTTTTATAATTTTATACGATTCAGAAAAATTTTGTCATTTCAAGTATAAGAAATATAGTAAGTGAAGCTTTCTATCCAGTCATGGCAGTCAACACACGACGCTTGCCAGTAAAAACAGCTCGTCCGTGCATAGCAAGAATATTATCTAGTACAAGTACATCGCCTTTTTGCCAAGGAAAGTAGACAGTATTAGCGTCTAAGACATCCAAAATATGATAGATATCAGTACGTGGAATTTTTGTCTGATCTGCAAAAAAAACTTCATGAAGTCTTGTATGTTTTTGGTAATAGAAAATTTTCGATCCTAGATAACGCCAATAACCGAGTAATCTAGGATTAAAATCATATAAATGTGCTTGGTTGAACCAAACCTTTTCATGGGTAATAGGATGACTAATCACAGCTGGGCGTATTTGACTAATTTTGATCCAATCTTTTTGATTCCATTGAAAATGAAAATCATTTTCAAAACATTTCTTCTCAACTTCATGTTTATTACTCGTCTCAAATACATCAATCCAGGATTTATGAGACTTTTGTAACTTATTAAGAAGATTCATTATTCTACTTTTATAATAGTAACAAGATACATATTTTAACCCTTTTTCGATAAAACGTCTTTTTACATCCTCATCAATAGAATTATAAACTTTTCTTGCATTGCTAATAATTGTTTCTCCTCTCTCTTGTGGCGGAATTTGGCAATAAAAATAAATATATTTGGGATAATTGTTCACAAAGGAAAGTTCATTATGCAAGGGAATTTTGATGGAAGGCGGCGCCTCTGTAGAAGTGTAAATGCCATCTCTAATTTTATTTCTCGGACTATCCCCACCAATATAATTCACAAATTTTCCTGTATTGAGACCGCTAATTAGAGCGGTAAAATCATCTTCATTAGAAATAGGAAAATTCCGCAATAGTAAAGCTCCATATTTTAGTAAATTTTGCTTAAAAAATTCGTGATGATCACGCAATAAGTTTAAAAGCTCGTTGAGCTTCATCCTTTTATTAGAAGGCTCAATTACCAATGGAATTTCTTCTGAAGTAATAAAATTTGTTGTCATTTCGTTTAACTTTGTCATAATAAATCCTTCTCATTTTTATAGTAGTCACTCACTTTAGGTAGAAATTGATTTAGCCTGTATACAGGCTAAATCAATAGTGGTAAATCCTCTTAAGATTCGTAAAAAATTCTCAACTTCAAATATATAAATAGAATTTTAATTTTATCCAAGTTACAAGTATGATTATTATTCGCGTTAGCAAATAAAGGACCTAAGAAAGATAAAAATGGCAAAAAGCTTAAGTGAACAAATTAAAACATTTTGCGACTCCATAGTCCAAAAATGTCTAAAACCGATTGCTGGAGCGTATCGATACACACCGCAAGAGATTCAGTTTACGCTAACACCTTCATCTCAGGAACTTATTCAGAGAGCATTTGAAGGGATTGAGTCTAGCAAACTTATTGATTATCATCTCCATTTAATCGGCACTTGCACTGCCTTAACAGGCAATTTTATCCATCCCCATTTTCTTTCCTGGAGACATCCTCTTCTCCATTTAATGGCTTTATCTTTCCAAAGTGCCTTTGGAATTAAAGATATCAAACAGGCTGATCAAGAGGCTTTGACACGTCTTGTTAATCTTGTGATAAATACCAAACAGAAGGGAAAATATTGTTTGTTAGCACTTGATAAATATTACGATAATAAAGGGTGTTTCGACCCTATTAAGACTAAATTATATGTATCGAATGAGTATATTTTTAGCATCGCACAAAAATATCAGGACCGATTTATCCCTGTGATTTCCCTTCATCCCTATAGAGATGATGCTATTGATGAACTACAAAAATGGGCAGAACAGGGGGTGAAAATAATTAAATGGCTGCCAAATAGCATGGGAATGAATCCAAGTGATAAACGATGCCTACCTTTTTATCATAAAATGCAAAAATTAGGAATGATTCTTCTTTCTCATACAGGCTTTGAATCAGCTACCCCTTTAGCTAATTGTCAGGAATTTGGTAACCCACTTCTCTTAAGAGCACCATTAGAACAAGGCATCAAAGTTATTATGGCTCATTGTGCAACTCTTGGTAAGAATAAAGATTTAGATGATCCTCAAAGAAAAAAGACAGCTAATTTCGATCTTTTTTTAAGAATGGCTCAAGAGTCGAATTATCGAGATCTGCTATTTGGGGATTTAGCAGCGATTACTCAAATCAATCGAATAAGTTATTTAAATGCGCTGATTGAATATACGCAACCAGGAGGATTATTAGAGGGACGAATCATTAATGGGAGCGATTATCCATTACCTGCTTTTAATATCCTTATTAGCACAAGAGTTCTTAAGCTAATGGGTTTTTTAGATAAAGAAGAGCTGAAAAGCCTAAATGAAATTTACTATTACAATCCCCTACTTTTTGATTTTGTTCTCAAACGCACTATTCGCCATTCGCAAACTCATCAATGTTTTCCCTCTCAGCTTTTTATGGCTAATGAAAAATTAGGTATTACGCCATGTGAAGATAATCACTCAAATGGCCTTCAATAAAATCACTTTTTGCTTTTCATCTGTAAGCTCTGTTAACTTGAACTTTGAGTTTTATTTTCTTGATGGTTAGAGAAGATTTTCTCTTCGCCCTTGAAGAAAACAGCCAAATGGCTATTTTCGAAAAGAAAGGGGCGAGATACCTGAGAATGCAGTAAAAGATTCTGTAAACGTATCTAAAATATCATTTTTATACAGGAGGAAATGGTAGCTTTTTTACTTTCTCTTTAACGAGATTTATATATTCAGTTATTTCTTCTGGCTTTATGCAAGCAGTCAAGGTACCTTCTATCCCTTGTGGTTGATCAGGAATCTTATATGATGCTAATCCATCATACCTAGATGGAGTTTGATGTTTATAGATAATAGGATCATCAGAAATCTCTTTAAGATAGTTAGAAATTCTTGACTTATAGTGTGAATCGATGGGGTCCGAGGAAGGAATTAGTATTTTCAACCGATCCCCGTTTGGTAGGTCGAAGCAAGTGTTTATATAAGATTCTAATGGGAAGTCTTGCAAAGAAGAATCTTTCCCATGAAATAATGTACGAAGTTCGTCTACGCAAATAGATCTAATACTTTCTAAGTATCCAAACATTAGCGTTCTCACACGATATTTTTCCTTTTCATTCTGGAATTGTTTTTGAATGCAATCAAACTGATTTAGAGAATTTTTTAATTTAATTAATTCATCAGAGCAAGTTGTGGATGTTCTTAAATTTTGATAGTTAGGAATATTTTTAACAATTTGTTGACTGAAATTTTCATATTTAGCTTTAACTTCTGCTAGATAACGTGTTTTAAGATATGCGTTAGTTTCGTTTTGGGCATTTTCAAGATATTCATTTAAATCTTTTTGAAGCTCTTGCCATTCCTTGATTGGCTTTTGAACTAAGCTCTGAGCAACTTCTAGATACTGCTGTAGATGATTCTGTAAATTGATGGTTGAGTCATATTTTTTTTCTTCCCAGTAGCAAATCAATTTTCGAAGATCAGAATCCATATTTGGATGCTTTTCAAGCAAATCTTTTAGAGCTAATTTATAATTTTGAATCGCTTGTTCATTTTTAATTTTCTCTAATTCTTGATTTAGCAACGTATGAGTACTAATAAAATGTTCCCCTCTCCAAAAGTGAACGCATTTTTCAAATAATATAGACCAGAACCCTTTGGGTCGAGCTGCGCTTGTTTGCATAATTTCATAGCATTTTTTTAAACCGTTAAGATTTTCTACAGAAAAAACATTCTGCTTAAGAAAATAGCGAGAAATTTGAACAATTTTATCAATATTTAAACTGGACGGAGAAAGATAAAACAATACTTGAATTTTCTGACTATCTTTTTGATAGCAAAGATAACCATGTTTATTATCTTGTACTGTCTTAGAAAGGAAGGCTTGCTCTAAGCAACTTATCCACTCCTGATGAGAAACTGGAAAATTATTCTTACAAGGATTCATTATTTAACCTATTTTTATTAATCACAAAATTCTATTAATATTATTAATTTATATTACACAAAAACAGTAACTAGACTGAAGCAAAAGCTACCATGATAAAGTCGAAATACCCCTATTTTGTATAAGATGAACTATTAAGTATAGAGAATTGAACCTATCTATATAAAATATAATTAAATTTTATTATAAAATAACAATAAAAGTCAATATTAATTTCCTTAAAAATTAAGTTTTTTAGCTTTTGCTTCTACAGCATCTAATAATTGATTACCGATCCTCGGTCTTCGAAAATCTTTATGAACATGAAACCGATGTAAATACTCTTCTCATGGGAAGCGCTCTAAAATAGTGCAAGACACAAGAAAAGCATTTAAGGAAAAGCTTAGAGAATTTAAAAGTGAATTAGATAAATTGAGAGCCTTATGTAAAGCTCTCAATTGAAAAGATCCTTAAATTTTTATTCATTCCAAATCCTCTGGAGATAACTTATCTCTAATATTCATTATCTGAGCAGATGATAGCAGAGATAATTTTGCAGCATTCATTTCCCTTCTTTCTTTACTAATTCTTTCCACTTCTTTTTCAGAAAAGCCTATTTGTTTATTAACAGTACGTTTACCATTTATATAAGTCGAAGAATAACTATAATAGTTGCCTTCACATCCCTGACGACGAATAGCTTCTTTTGAGCAGCTTGGAAATATAGAAGCTGTAACTGCTGTTCGCTTAAATTAGACACATTCAATTGCTTCAAATGCTCGTCTGAGAGCAAATGCATTTGATAGTCACTAAGCTTGTCTAGGATAGCGTTAACTTGATCAGCTGGCAAGAAAGCAAAACGCCTCTCATCTTCCGTTATACTATTGCGACAAGAAAATAGACGCTGCAACTGCTGTTCGTTTAAATTAGACACATTCAATTGCTTCAAATGCTCGTCTGAGAGCAAATGCAGTTGAATCCCGAGGCTTTGGCACAGCCGAAACTTCTCACTTTGAACTGGGATGAGTATATGGAAAAGATTAGCTCTAAATCCGTCTCATGTGATCTCAAAGATTTTCTTGGCGAAGACCTTTAGTTTTTATATTCGGAAGGCGTCATTCCAAAGGTGGCTTGGATGACGGAATAGATTGGATAATGTGAAACATAGTTTCTGTATTAGCAGTGTCGGTACTCTAATTTCAGCTGCTCGATTTTTTCCGAGCAACTAAACAAAACCCTCATTGTCAATGAGTTGTTTCTTTAATTCAGGCCAATAACGATGGGGATTAGTAATACCAGCCAGTATTCTTACAATATCCAAAATGGAAAAATACCATTCGCCTTTATGCCAATTAGAATTTAAAAACAAACTGAGGATGAGAACGGTGCATGCGTTGCTTGAGTTCTTCGCTGGAAGTCAGCAGTTCTTTCATAGGTCGGTCACGATGCAACTGGCTATCTTTATAGTGCTGCATGGCTGACCCGATGTATTGAATACCCTTTATCTCTACTGTAGGATTTGAAGCGACATAATCAATCCATTGTGACCCTTCAATGAGATTTTCTACAATTTTATCACTAAGAGACTCTACGAAAGGGTGAATGAAGTTTGTGACAGGCATATCCAAAATGGTCGTATGATCCTTGTGATAGTGAGAGTTTCTTGGTGCCCATGTAACTACAGGAATTTTATTCACTTTTGCCCACATCATTTCTGCACCTACTCCTAAACCACGACGATTGCGAGCATCTACAAAGACAATATTGCTACTGAAAACCTGAAGCATATCTCTACCAAATACCGAGAATTGATCAGATAAATCGTCGGTTCTAAAAGAGGGATTTAGAAATGAGACGTCAAATTTCTCTAAATTGTTTTTTATAAGAAACATGTCTTCATCAGTCCAATACGACTCATCGGATTTTTCATGTCCCTTTTTGATACTACCCGCAAGGTAGATAGCAATTTTTTGCCTCATCAACGACTCCCTATTTTTAAAAACTTATCTGCAAGGATTTTTTCTTACATCCCATCCATGTCAATTTCTAAAGCCTAATTTTCTTAATCAAAGACTCAACGGGAGGAAAAAGAGGAAAAGGGAGCGCGCTGCATTCAAACCACTTCCACCCCTCACATTTATGAGGTTCTAAGAGTTGTAGATCTCCTTCAATAACATTATTGACCCAAGGACCACAACACAATGAAAGAGCTTTTAGCCCAGTTTCTTCAGCTAACTCTCTGCTCGCGCATTCTTCTACATTTTCTCCGAATTCAAGATCCCCCCAGCAAATGACCAAGCTCCATCTCCGTGAGTACCCTTTCTTCTGCCTAAAAGAATCCTGTTGTTTTTGACAACAGCGACTCCCACGCCAACTCGTGGTTTCAGTTTATCATTAGTCATTTATGTCTCATTAAAATAAGGCAATTTAACAGAAAAATATTCAAATTTTAAAGATAATTCGAGTGTTGTCTTAGCAATAAAGAAGATCATAGACCAATCCTAGCTAGCCATTTGTTTTGAAATTAGCGTAAACACTCCAGCTTTTAAATCTAAGGCATTGCTTTTTTCGTTCACTTTTTTTGGCTATTTTTTACTTTCAGATGTTTTCTTTTCGAGAATTTTTATTTTATCTTTGTTTCTTAAAATATTGTATCTCTCTTTCGTGTTTAAAAGCATCTTCACCCGTTTCAAAAGTTCCAAGATTTTTCCGTTTTCCTGTTTTAGGATTTATTGATCGAGAATAAAGACGATACATTCCTGTTTTAAGTTTGTGGATCAGCTTTACCTCCTTTTCATGCTTAATCTAAATTCTGTGCTCGAGTTCTCGCTGCTTTTTTTGCTGCCTCGGAACGTTTTTTTGGTCCTTTTGTCTCAGCAGCTTTTTTAGCCGCCTTCGATTTTTCAGCAGGACTACGGCTTTTCGCAGCTTCATGAGCTTGACGAGAAAGAGCGGAATGAGAAGCTGCCGAAGAAGATTCGCGTTTTAAAGCTTTTTCGCGAGCAGCAGAACGAATTTTGGATACAGGTTCATTACTCTGTCCTTTTATATATGCCGATTCTGCACTCTTCAGTGTTTTCTCAGATACACGATCTTTTGCAGGAGGCTTCAAGGGAACTCCAGCGCGTCGTGCTTTAGATAGCCCAATAGCAATTGCCTGCTTAGCAGATCGTGCTCCATGCTTACCTTTACGAATATTTTCTATTTCCTCCCGAACAAACTCACCAGCTTGCGTACTCGGCGATTTTCCCTCAAGTTTATCACGTTTTGCTCGCTCGATTGTTTTTTTTTCTGGCATAGTGACCCCTCCTTTTGGGAATTGGTAAATTTATCTTTAGTATAAAATAAAATCTTTTTCCGTACATTTTCTTTCAAGTTATTATCACCAACATGATAAGACAATAGGTATAGCTACAGATGATTTACTGCCACTACATGACTGATTAACGACAAATAGATTAATCATTTCTTGATCTAGGTGATCACGAAGAGGATCCGCACCTTGAAAGTAACTACAATTATCGTCATGTTTAAAAAAGTTTTCACAATAGCTCATTAGGAATTCTTTTTGGCTGGCTAGAGGAAACAGATCATTTAATGTGATTTATTTAAAATAATTATTTGTTTTCAGATACGTTTTGCCCTCATACCATATCCATGAGGAAGATGAGCAAAGACAAAAACATCCCCCATAAGGCTCTCTACATTATCCAAAAATAGAATGGCTCTTAGATGATAATCCATTTGGAAAGGTCCTTCATCCAAATGACTTTCGATTAAAATAGAAGCGATAAAATCTTTTTTGATTTCCTCAAGACTATCGAATCCTTTGCCTCTGTCCGAAGAACAAGCAGTAAAAGCGAGAAGCAAAAAAGATAAAATATTTTCATGGTTATAAAGATCTTTTTTAGGTAATGATAACGAACCCGTGTTGTCCGTGTAATGATTTCCGTTTTTCAGACGAACGAGATTGGCATGCAATTTGCCTTCTATTGTTAAAATGAGCCAGGACTTGGTGGCGGTTACATTTTACTGGGCATTACGAAAAATGGAGAAACTCGCGACTTTAAATATGTTGTTACCGGCATTAATGATCCTGATAACTCCAAAACGAGATAACATCTCAATGTCGGCAATGTTTCAACCTTCCCATTCGTCCCATTATCAAAGTTATTCCTCATCCTCAAGTATGTATACTGCTCGTATACATTCCAGAAGCTAATACACATGAGAAGCCTGTATACATCAAAAGCAAAGGACTTGAAGAAGGTGCTTATCGTCCATAGGATCGTCTGATCAAATTGGTGTTTCAGAACATGAAATTGGATGGTAAAAAAATGCTCGCAAAATTGTGTGAGCCATTTAGTACGATGGTTGGGTACCGTAAGGATCCAACCAATTGGGGGCGGTTGGACTCGAACCAACGGAGACCGAAGTCGAGGGATTTACAGTCCCTTGCAATTGCCGCTATGCGACACCCCCAGAAGATAAAAAAGATGCTGGCAGTAGGAATTGAACCCACAACCGTCCGATTACAAGTCGGGTGCTCTACCAATTGAGCTATGCCAGCATAAAAAAGACGTTTATACCAAAATAATCTTTTCATCTCAACAATTTTCGTTAAATCATAAAATCAACCAAAGTGATAAAAGTATTAAAAATAGCACGAGAGCCGTTCATTCCATCAGAATTTCCAACTGTAATTTTATAACTCACCTTACGCAAAAACAGTGGTATTTGGACTGGAGCAAAAGTTCCTATGGTTAAATGCTCATCAGTCACCCTATATAAAATATAGGACGACTGACGAGCATTTAACGGCTTTTGGCTCAGTCGAAATACCGCTCTTTTTGCATAAGGTGAGTTTATAAGTCACAAGACTTATATTTAATACTTAATATCCAATGATTTTATTTTGGTAAATACTGATAAGGATCGGAAGGAAGTGGCGGCCTTTCTTCTTGAGAATGAATAGCTGAACCAAAAGACCTTTCCATTAAGGTTGCATAATCTACTACTATTCCTTGCTGCTCAGTAGGCTGAAGTTGTTCCTGCTGCTGTGTCTTTTCCCCTCCACTAATCAACTTAGCCGTAAACTTCCGTTTTCCTGTTGGAGTCCACGACTTTTTAGACTCCTGTTGCTTAAGTAAACAGCAATTTTTATACTTCTTCTGAGATCCGCAAGGACAAGGATCATTTCTTCCAATTTTCTCAGTCATATCTCCTCACATTTAATTAACCAGTTCTATTAATAATCAATTAGGAATTTTCCTTGACTGTTCCAATAAATTAAGTATAATTTAGACTTACTTTTTTAACAATTATAAAGTAGTAATTCCTTATTATGGATAGACTTATCGCTCAACCTCCCTGGACTGGTTTAGGTAAAAAATTAGAGAGCGCCTGTCGTAAAGCTTTATTTGACTTTGAAATGTTAAAAGGTATTTCAAAAGTGGCTATTGCTCTCAGCGGTGGAAAAGATAGCCTCACTCTCCTTTTTTTAATGAAGGCCATCTCAGGCAGAGGATTCCCTCAGTTAGAGATTCATGGTATTCACGTTAAGGGAGAATTTTCTTGTGGATCTGGTGTTAATGAAGATTACCTTCACACGATTTGTGATCAGTTGGACATCCCCTTTGTCTCATGTCAATCTACTCAAAAACTTGAAACCTTAGAATGTTATAGCTGCTCACGCGAAAGAAGACGCTTAATTTTTGAGAAGTCCAAAAGTCTTGGAATCGAAACAATTGCTTTTGGTCACCATCGGGATGATAACGCACAGACAATTTTAATGAATTTGCTACATAAAGCAGAATTTGCTGGCAATCTTCCTAAAATCCGAATGCATGACTATGGTGTGACAATCATTCGCCCCTTAATTTATCTTGCTGAACAAGATATTCGTACTTTTGCAAAACAAAAAGGATTTGCTAGAATCCGATGCGGCTGCCCTGTTGGACAGCATTCTATGCGCAAAAAAGCAGATCAATTTTTGCAAGAAATGGAATTGATCTTTCCTAATGCACGCCAAAATATTGCCCAAGCAGGCCTGCTATATGGTTCTCAAAAAGCTGCTACCCCTTAATCAGGAGTCCTTATGACCTACTCTTTACCTAGCGAACATGAAAGTTGTATTAATATCCAAGGCATCGAAATCGCCTTAAGTTTTCCCGATGAATTCAAATTTCAATGGATCGGACAACGGGATGTTTTAGAACAATTACTGGCTGCATGGCTAGTAATAGACAAAGATGATATTCCTTTAAATCCACGTCTAATTGGCAAACCAGGAGTGGGCAAAACAACTCTTGCTTATGCAGCGGCTAAGAAAATTAATAGGCCTGTGTACATTTTCCAATGTACAATGGATACACGTCCTGAAGATCTCCTCATCACGCCCGTCATAGACCAAGCAGGTGGCATCCGTTATGCCGGTTCTGCTCTTGTGACGGCAATGATTCGAGGTGGTGTTTGCATTCTAGATGAAGCTAATCGTATGAGCGAAAAATCTTGGGCTTCTCTTGCCCCTCTTCTGGATACAAGACGCTACATTGAATCCATTATTGCAGGACTAAAAATCTCTGCTCATCCCGATTTTCGTATTTGTGTCACAATGAATGACGACTCTTCAACGTTTGAAATCCCTGAATATATCCATAGCCGCTTGCAACCTCAAATCTATTTAGATTTTCCTGAAGCAGAGGAAGAGCGCCGTATTCTACAGGAAAATCTTCCCTTTATCGATGAATATATCCTAGAATATGTGATCAATTTCCTTCAACGTGCTCATTCTCATCAAGAAAATTACACGATTCGTGACGGAATTAATATTGCCCGTTATGCAGCTAAAAGGATTAAAAGCCTAAATGGCAATTGGGGTAACTTAGAGAATCTGTTACGGGAAGCTGTCCTCATGACTTTAGGTGACGAAGCTCTTATACATGTTCTATAAAGCAATAGTATGAAATCCTCTGAACCTTTTTATATTCAAAAAGAGAATCTTTATTTAATTCCTATTGTCCATTATCATATGGAATTGGCTGCTCAAATCAAGATTGCTTTTGATGCCATTAAGCCTGATTGTGTAGCTGTTGAACTCCCCGAAACAATGCAGGCAAAAATAGTGCATGCAGCCTCACGCCTGCCCGATATTAGTATTCTCCTTACTCACAATCAAGAACAATCCCCTCTTTACCTTTTATGTGAACCCTGTGATCCTGCTTTTGAGGCATTGCGCAGCGCTTTAGAAACACAAACAGCAGCTTATTGTATTGATCTCGATGTTGACTATTACCCGAATATTCGAGAGCCTATTCCCGATCCTTATGCTATCCAACGTTTAGGTTTAAAAGTTTATTATGAATTGTATGAGAAATTTAGGACTTATCGTCCACAACACCACTATTTAGACAGAGACCGAGAAATGCACATGGCTCGCAGGCTTAAAGAGCTATCTTTATCTTATGAACGCATTCTTTTTATTGGAGGGATGGCCCATATAGCTCCTATTCTCAAGCTTATTGATAACCATTCATTTCAGGAGTTTAAACATGCTACTCGTGACACTATTGAATTATGTACATTAACAGCAGAATCTTGCCGAGAAGTCATGGCTGAATGGGGATGGCTGACAATGAAGTATGAAGAGCAACGAGAGAGCATGCATCAAGAAGGCCCACCAGACCGCCAAAAAATCATGCTTCAGCTTTATAAAGTAGCTGCTAACCACTATATACAGAACACAGGTAATACCTTTCCAGGTTATCACTTACGCAATATCATGAAATTTGTACGCAATTATGCCTTAATTGAAGGCCATTTAATGCCAAATCTCTTTCAAATTTTAAGTGCTGCTAAGGGATGCGTTGATCATAATTATGCTTATGAAGTCTGGGAGCTCGCAACAACTTATCTTCATAGGCGCAATATTGATAACTTACCAGAATTAAAATTATCTATTGCCGATTTATGGGGACATAGCAAAAAGATTCGCTTCCACCTAAAAGAAAAGAGAAATAAAAGTTCCTTTTCTTTCCGCCATCATAAAGATAGCTCCTCTATCCGTTTCAAACCCCCGTCCCCTTTTAACATTTGCTCTTACCCTCCTGAAGATATTACTATCGAAAACTTTGGCCAATTCCTTAAAAAGAAGGGATCTCAGATTCTAACCGAAGAGGGAGCTCATACAATCCCTTTCTCTACTAGCCTAGAAGAGGGTATCGATACCAAGGAAACTATCCGACATTGGCACGAAAAAAAACTTTATGTAAAAACAAGAGGAAAGCCTCCAACTGGAATAGGATCGGTCTGCGTAATCTTCGATGAAGACAAACCTGAAGAAGGTAAAATTTATCAAGAAAAATATCCTTGGCGAGTCACATGGCTAGGAGAAAACCAACAAGAATCTGATATGGCGCTTTATGCTACGCCTTTGACTGACCATGTGATCGGACCCGGCATTAGTCGCTGCAAATATGGAGGATTTATGATGTCTTATCCGCCTAGGCGAATGTTAAATATCTGGTCTGACCTTGATTATCAAGAATGTCGCTCAAAAGCTGAAGTCCTTCTCATGTCAGCTATTGATTATGCTGTGCAGCCTACGATTGTATATGTCGCCAATACACCACCACGTAGTGCAATAAAAAGTTTTGCACGCCGCTTTGGCAAGAAAATTGTCTACATTCCGATTGGCCAGCTTTCTCCTATTCTACTTAATAAGCTCTGTATCTTTCATGTTCTGGATGGGCATGATAAAAGAGAAATTGCTGGCGAATATATTAACTAATATTTTTCTTATACTTATTTGCCCGTTTTTCAAAGGCATCCAAACGATGCAGAGCAGATTCTTGGCACTTTTCTATTAATTCCCGCCCTCCCTCTATGCAATAGATACGATTAAGCTCAATTCGTAATTGATCACTTAGATCGTGATTTTTTTGAGAGAATTCCTCGATTTCTAATTTTGGGTATTTATCTAAAAACTCTCGAGCAGTCACAATCGTATCCACTAAACGATCAAACAGCTTTTGTAGACGAGGAGCTATTTGAACCAGATCATCGCGTGTCCGAATGGTTTGCAACTCTTTGATTAGAGAACGTGTGATGCTCTCCCCTTCTTCTCGAAAATCTTCTAAAGAATGGGATCCACAAGCTGATAATACTAAGAGTAAAAAAAGTCTTAAAAACAACTGGAAATTGTATTTCATCTGTTTTTCAATCTAAAGACTTGTTTATAGAAAAGATAAAGTATATAATTTTTCCAGTTGAAAGCTAGAAAAAGTATAGTTGAAAAAATCTTTTAGACCAAGAATAGAAAATAAATGATCTTTTTCAGGAAAAATCCCCTTGAAGAAAAATAGAAAGATAGGTAAAATCGGAGCTTGTTTTGCTAGGGCGTATAGCTCAGTTGGTAGAGCTCCTGTCTTACACACAGGTGGTCATAGGTTCGAGTCCTGTTGCGCCCAAAGTTCAATGCAAAATATGCGGGAGTAGTTCAATTGGTTAGAGCACCGGCCTGTCACGCCGGAAGTTGCGGGTTCGAGCCCCGTCTCCCGCGTTCTTTTTATAACGCTTTTGTCATTTCTACCCTTTTTCGTCATACTATTATTTAAAATTTCAAGCTCTTTATCTGATGTATGTTTCATCTTTACTAGCAAATTTGAGATGATCGTTTTGTCATGCCTGAAGAATTTTAAAAATCATTGTAATTAAATAATAAGGTATTATGCATGCATTTATCTCAACCTCCTAAAAAATCTCTGGTATCTCAAATTATTCTCTATTTTTGGATGCTTATTGGAGCTTTCTTAGCCGCTTTTTCACTCGAAGTTTTTTTTATTCCTAATCTTTGATCGATGGCGGTATTGTTGGAATTGCCATGATTTTTGGCAATATTTTTGGAAAAAATACGATTCCTTTTCTCTTAATTCTTTTTAATCTCCCTTTTTTGTATCTAGCTTATCGATCGATTGGAAAAGTTTTTGTCATCCATATGATTGTCGCTAACCTCTTGTTCTCAGCTTCTATGTTGTTTATTTCAAGTCTGATGCCTTGGCAATTTAAAGGGGAAAGCTTAGAGGTTGTCGTTATTGGAGGAGCCATTTTAGGAATTGGACTTGGTTTAATTATCCGAGAAGGTGGATGTTTAGATGGAACTGAAATCTTAGGCATCATTATTAATAGACAGAGAGGCTTCACAGTAGGACAAGTCGTTCTTGTCTGCAATATTTTCGTCTTTGGTACAGCTGGTTTAGTTTTTAATGATTGGCATCCAGCCTTGATGTCCCTTATTACCTATATTGTCGTCATTAAAATTATGGATTCTGTGATTGTTGGTCTTGATGAGACCAAATCTATTTTAGTGATCTCAGCTAAATCCAAAGCGATTGCCGATGCTATCATTCACGAATTAGGACTTGGGTTGACAATCATGTATGGAAGAGGTGGCTTTTCGGGTGATGAGAGAGAAATTCTTTATGTGATTGCTGAGCGCTTACAATTAGCGGAACTCAAAGAATTGATTTTACGCGAAGATCCTTCTGCCTTTATTGCGATTGAGAATTTGCATGAAGTAGCGGGCAAGCCTAGTAGTCGAAATCAAGAAAAAAAGACGCGCATGGAACGTATTTTTTCAGGAATTCTACAAAGACAGCCTTAATAACTCACCTTACGCAAAAAGAGTGGCATTTGGACTGAAGCGAAAGTTCCCATGGTTAAATGCTCGTCATTCACCCTATATAAGGAAATATAGGGTGAATGACGAGCATTTAACCATGGGGCTTTGGCTTAGTCAAAATATCGCTATTTTTGCGTAAGGTGAGTTAATAACTGAGAGGCTGGGAAAAAAGTAAAATTTGTTATCAATAAATTTAGGCTTTTCTACCTCTACTAAAAATTGCTCGTCAATAATGCGAAATCGACTTCGTAAACGTCTGAGATGTCCAATCTCTTTCTTTGATATACTTGTTTAGACTGTAGCAATCATATGCAGTATCAAAGGTGTTTAATAGTTGGATATTCTTTTTTAACCCCTCTAAGAACTAGCCTTGTACCATCTATAATATTAGCTGCATGCACTTTAACTTTTAGCAATAATCCTTGGGTGTCTGTTATAATAACCTGAGTTTTGAGTTTATTTCCTTGATTCTTAGAGAAGATTTTCTCTTAGATCTTGCCCTTTTCTTTGAAGGGAATAGTCAAATGGCTATTTCCGAGAAGAAAAAGACGAGAGATAAGAGGAAAGATTCCTAAGAATCGAGGAAATAAACTCAAAACTCAGGTTAATATGCCGACCTTTGATTTTCTTGGCTGCATCGAAGCAAGCCCCCTTTTATCCGTTTAGAGGAAAACAAGATCAGGTAGAGAAGCAGAATTATTTAAAGAAATCAGAAAATAAAATTAAAATATTTGTAAAATTTTGTCATTGCTAAATTAATATTGTTTAGTAATTCTTGTTAAGAATATAGCAATTAATTATTTAATATTAAAATATAATCTAAATGGAATAAAACATGACAATCTTCAATGTACTCAAGGAATGTGAAACTGTTGAAGATTTATCTAATTTTCTAATCAAGCTACAGCCTAGCATCGGGAAATTAGGCGGACGAAGGTTTTATATAAAGGATCAAGTAGGAAGTATTTCTTTAAGGGATATTGTCAAACGCTTAGATGAGATCTATAAATCTTCCCTTATAGACAAAACATGTTCATCGAATATCACAGCTCAAAATTTAGGTATTGCAAAATTTATTAATGACTATCCACAAATCTTAAATGATGAACAAGTAATCGATGATTTATATCAAATAGAAAGCTTATCTGATTTACAAGAGATTCTCATCAAAAATACACAAAATCAAGCATTAATACTACAAGCAGAAGGAAAAGAGATCTCCTTGTTCCGACCCTTTCTTGCACGAAAAACGGATTATTTTAATAGTATTGCTTCTTTTAAAGAAGGAAAAACACTGCAGATATCTCTTCAAGAAGATTCGCCAGAGGCTATTCAATTGCTATTTTCTTTTCTCGAAGCTGGTCAATTTGTACTCACTTTTGAGAATGCTATAGAAGGACTTGTAATTGCAGATAAATACCAAGTCAAGGAGCTCAAGGACAAGTGTCAAACATGGATGATAGACAATTGCGATCTTACGTGTGATAATGTGATCGAATGGCTTACAATTGCAGATAAATACTCAGTCAAGGAGCTTAAGGACAAGTGTCAAAGATGGATTGGGAATCAAAATGGCGATACTTTTAATTTATGGGAGATAGTAGATAGATTTGATGCAACACTTTTACGAGAAGCTTTACTGCAACAAGCAGTGGCAAGCAAAGACACCTCAATTCTTCAAGAAAGAGGCAAATTTCTGAATGAACTCGTCTTGACCAATAAGAGCTCAGAAGACGTTCTAGAATTACTTGAATTTTGTCCAAATATCTCTTATTTACAATTAACATCATGTCAAGGGCTTAAAGACCTCAAAAAGATCAGGGAATTAAGGAACCTCACAAGCCTTAAATTAATTGATTGTCAGCAACTAACCGACATTGGCGAGCTGACATTACCCAATCTCACTAGTCTTGACTTAAGTGGGTGCGAGCAGTTAACCGATGCAGCTGTTAAAGAGATAGCAGCAAGATTACCCACTCTCACTAGTCTTGACTTAGGTTGGTGCCAGCAGTTAACCGATGCAGCTGTTAAAGAGATAGCAGCAAGATTACCCACTCTCACTAGGCTTAACTTAATTGGGTGCAGGAAGTTAACCGATGAAGCTGTTAAAGAGATAGCAGCACCCAATCTCACTAGGCTTAACTTAGGTGGGTGCAGGAAGTTAACCGATGCAGCTGTTAAAGAGATAGCAGCAAGATTGCCCACTCTCACTAGTCTTGAATTAGGTTGGTGCCAGCAGTTAACCGATGCAGCTGTTAAAGAGATAACAGCAAGATTATCCACTCTCACTAGTCTTGACTTAATTGGGTGCAAGCAGTTAACCGATGCAGCTGTTAAAGAGATAGCAGCAAGATTACCCACTCTCACTAGTCTTGACTTAGGTTGGTGCCAGCAGTTAAACGATGAAGCTGTTAAAGAGATAGTAGCAAGAATACCCACTCTCACTAGTCTTGACTTAAGGGGATGCCAGCAGTTAAACGATGCAGCTATTAAAGAGATAGCAGCACCCAATCTCACTAGGCTTAACTTAAGTGGGTGCAGGAAGTTAACCGATGCAGCTGTTAAAGAGATAGCAGCACCCAATCTCACTAGTCTTTACTTAGGTTGGTGCCAGCAGTTAAACGATGAAGCTGTTAAAGAGATAGCAGCAAGATTACCCACTCTCACTAGTCTTGACTTAATTGGGTGCAGGAAGTTAACCGATGAAGCTGTTAAAGAGATAGCAGCAAGATTAACCAATCTCACTAGCCTTGACTTAAGGGGATGCAAGCAGTTAACCGATGCAGCTGTTAAAGAGATAACAACAAGATTAACCACTCTCACCCTCTAATTAGAGTATCTTCGACCCACCTACAAGCTTGATAATAGGCGCGCTTTCACTTAATCCATAGCTTCTGCCTAAATGAAAGCAAGTCCGATACTCCTTCAAATATTCTAAAGCCATTAAAAGCTTATCTTCAATACTTAAGCTACCTAGCCTTCCTGCTTTAAAGAAGCATTGAATACTGGGCAACAAACAACCTTAAAATGAATGAGTTAGATCATCTTAGCTTGTCAGAAAAAAGCTGGTTGATTGGAGAATATCACCGATGATACTGCATATGATTGCTACAGTCTAAACAAGTATATCAAAGAAAGAGATTAGACATCCCAGACGTTCACGAAGTCGATTTCGCATTATTGACGAGCAATTTTTAGCTGGGTAATAGAAAAAACGTCCGGCTGGTTTTCAAAAAATTATGAATTTAGCCCGGACACAAGCCAAAATATGATTTATCTGGCTATGATCAGAAACATGCTTCGCCGTTTGATAAATACTTCTAGACGCTTTTAAAACACTCTCTTATAATAAATTCTATATGCAATAAACATCTGATTTTAATTAATTTAATTACCTAACCTCTCACCTTACGCAAAAAGATAGGAATCTTTCCTCTTATCCCTTTTCTTCTTGGAAATAGCCATTTGACTATTCTCTTCAAAGAAAAGGACAAGATCAAAATAAAATCTTCTCTAAGAATCAAGGAAATAAACTCAAAAAGAGAAATTTCTCCTGATAAACAGTTAAAAAACATCTTGATCCTTTTTATGCAAACCCTTATGTGTTAACTCGTAATTGCTGTGAGGATTCATGCCTGATTACAGAGACCATGAAGAAGTTGAACAATACTTATTTACACATGATGCCTGGCGAGTATTTCGAATCGTCTCCGAATTTGTGGATGGCTTCGAAACAATGACCAATCTAGGACCTTCTGTCTCTATTTTTGGTTCGGCTCGCTTCCTTCCTGATTCTATTTATTATAATTTAGCTGTGGACGTATCTCGCCTTATTACTCAAAAAGGATTCGCCATTATCACAGGCGGAGGGCCTGGGGTGATGGAAGCGGCTAATAAAGGGGCGCAAGAAGCACGAGGACATTCCTGCGGTTTAGCTGTTGATCTTCCCTTTGAAATTGAACATAATCGTTATATTGACCCCCAATATCACTTACGCTTTCGTTACTTTTTTGTGCGAAAGGTCATGTTTATTCGGTATGCTCAAGGCTATGTTTTCCTTCCAGGAGGTTTTGGCACATTAGATGAGCTTTTTGAAGCATTAACCCTTATTCAAACTAAGAAAATTAAAGCTTTCCCTATTTACCTTATGGGAAAAGCTTATTGGCTAGAAATGTTAAAATGGATTAAAGAAACAATGCTTGTTCATGGTTGTATCTCTGAAAGTGACTTCGGAATGTTTCAAATTACAGATAACCCTGAAGAAGTTGCTAATGGCATTGAACGTCACTATCAACGTGATCGCGCCCTTAAGAATTTTTAACTCACCTCAACCCTACACAAAAAAAAGGAATTACTACACCACTGAAGTGGCTTAAGTTGACAAAACAAGTTTTTTAGCCTGAGTTTTTATTCCCGTTCAAAACGACAGCCCTCTGCGATTAACCGATCCACATAAGTTAAATCGAAATCTGCCTGAATAAAATTAGGGTCTTCCAACATATAAAGATGAAAAGGAATTGTAGAATGAACCCCGCCAATATGAAACTCACGCAAAGCTCGTTTGCCAATGGCAATGGCTTCATTCCGATCCTTTCCATGAACAATTAACTTAGCAATCATAGAATCATAGTTAGGAGGAATCGTGTATCCCGAATAGCAAGAACTATCCACACGTACATGAGGACCACCAGGAGGGAGATAATACTCTAACTTACCTGGCGAGGGAGCAAATTGGCGGGTAGGATCTTCTGCATTAATGCGGTATTGAATGACATGACCGTTATACTGAATATCCTTCTGTTGATACCGCAATTTTTCTCCACGGGCTATACGTAGCTGTTCCACAACTAAATCAATACCTGTTAACTCCTCTGTCACCGTATGCTCCACTTGAATACGGGTGTTCACCTCCATAAAATAGAAATTGCGATCTTTATCTAAAAGGAATTCAACAGTCCCTGCTGAATAGTAGCCCGCCGCTTTAACAATATGGACAGCAGCTTGGCCAATCTTTTGACGTAATTTGGGGGAGAGCACTGGGCTAGGAGCTTCTTCAATGAGCTTCTGCCGTCGGCGCTGTGTCGTACAATCTCTTTCCCCTAAATAAATATAATTACCATGCTTATCTCCCAACACCTGAACTTCGATATGACGAGGATGCATAATCATTCTTTCTAAATAGACATCAGGGTTGCCAAAGCTCACCTCTGCTTCAGCGCGAGCGGCAGCAAATTGCTTCGTAAATTCTTCATCATCGTGAGCAATGCGAATTCCCTTGCCTCCCCCTCCTGCAACAGCTTTAATAAAGATGGGAAATCCTAATTTTTTAGCACTCTGCAAGGCTTGTTTAATATCAATTACTACTCCATCCGATCCAGGAATCACAGGACAGCCAGCTGTTTTAGCTGTAGCCTTTGCCTTTGCTTTATCCCCTAATAAAGCAATCGCTTCTGGAGAAGGACCAATAAAATTCAATCCACAACTTTCACAGATAGAAGCAAAATTTGCATTTTCGCTCAAAAATCCATAACCAGGATGAAGAGCATCGGCCCCCGTAATTTCACACGCAGAAAGAATATTAGGAATTTTAAGGTAGGATTTATGGGAAGGAGCTTCGCCAATACAAATCGCTTCGTCTGCATGCAATACATGCAAAGCTTCTGCATCTGCTTGCGAATAGACCGCCACAGTTTGAAGACCCAAATCATGGCAGGCTCGAATAATGCGCACAGCAATTTCGCCTCGATTGGCAATTAATACTTTTTGCATAGATATCATCTACTGAATAATTCGAAAAAGTTTTGTCCCAAATTCGACAGGATGTCCCGTTTCAGCTAATACTTCAGCTACGGTTCCCGTTACTCCCGCCTTAATCTCATTCATGACTTTCATCGCTTCAATAACACAGACCACTGTATTTTTATCTATTTTATCCCCGACTTTTATAAAAGGCGGATCCTCAGGTGAGGGAGATATGTAAAAAGTGCCCACCATAGGGGATGAAATATCAACGCTATTCGCTATGTCACCTTTAGAAGTTTCTGTCGCAATAGGCGAGGATAGACGCCCTGCTAGCATCTCAGAGCCACGCGAAAGAGCTTGATCCATCCGATTTTGTGGAAGTAACTGCTTTAACCGTTCCTCCTCTTGACTGGGCATTTGATCTGTAGGCTGCCACTGAATACTGGGTTGCCGTTCTAAAACTAATTCTATATCATTTTGCTTCAATGTAAGCCGCACTGTTCCTGTACGACCCATTGCTACCATTAATTCTTTGATATACTTTAACTCCACTCCGACTCCCTTAAATAGTTGGAATAATTAATCACATCCATTCTACTCCATTTCTATAGAGTACTAACCTCTATTGCTAGACACGCTGAATATATTCATCTGTTTTTGTATCGACCTTAATAATATCCCCTGTCTGAATAAAAGGGGGAACTGCAACCTTAGCGCCTGTCTCCAGAATAGCCATTTTAGTTCCATTTCCAGTATCAATATCTTCTTCACTCTGTGTTTTAGCTACCATCAATTCTAGGAATTGAGGCAATTCGACATTAAAAATGGTATCGCCATAAAAGAATGCTTTAAGCTCAATCCCTTCTTTGAGGTAATTAACTTTATTCCCAATAATTGAAGCAAGCACAAGGACTTGCTCTAAATTAACAACATCTAAGAATAAATAGCCTTCTCCTTCTGGATAAAGAAACTCCAAACGACGCTCGACCAAAGAAACATCTTTAATAGGTTGATTAAGCTTAAAATTTTTCTCAATGACCTCATTTGTGTTGAGATCTTTAAGCTTTGTTTTAATAAAAGGAGTTCCTTTAGGAACTGTAACTTTAACGCTGGATTCTACCCGATAAAGCTGATTATTAATCGAAATAGTCATTCCAGGAGTCAGTTGATTACTTGTCGCCATAATGCCTTTATCTCAATTTATAACTTTCTTAAATTTCAAAAGCTTTCTTACGCATGCGTTGGACAGCTTCACTTAAATTTAGATCCTCAAAAAGATGAGTGCCAGAAACGATGATATTCGCTCCAGCTTCTACACATTGTCTTACATTCTTATCTGTGATTCCTCCATCTACCTCAATATCAAAAATGGGGAGAGCATTTTCTGCTGATTGTGAGTCCTTCGGAGTCACTCCACCCGCTCGAATATTGAATCGGTAACAGAGATCTCGGGTAAACTTCACCTTCTCTAACACCTCTGGAATCAAATCTTGCCCACTAAAACCAGGCTGGACTGTCATCAACAGAATCAAATCACATTTGTTAAGATATTTAGGGATCATTGATAAAGAAGTCTCTGGATTGAACGCCAATCCTGCCTTCACATTGCATTTGCGAATATAACTAAGAGTTTCCTCTACATCTTCTGTAGCCTCTATATGGAAAATAATCATATCAGCACCTGATTCAACAAAGCGTTCAATATAATCAAAAGGATTATAGATCATAAGATGCACTTCTAAAAATATATCGGTAGCACGATTGATGGCTGCCACAGCCCGAGGCCCTAATGTTAAGTTAGGAACAAAATGACCATCCATGATATCGATATGCAAATGCTCAGCACCCGATTCTTCAATACGCTTAGCTTCATCCGCTAAGTGACCAAAATCACCAGCCAAGATAGAAGGAGCTATTTTAATAGATTCTATTTTAGAAGACGCGGTTACCATGAAAATCTCTTGATTAAATCAAAGTTCTCTTCTGTTTTAACCTTAATCTCATTCAAAAGTCAAGAAATCTATCAATCTAACGAAAAACTGGACTAAATAGTGATCGTTCGACACAATAATCTTTCCTAATTGATAAAGGGGCTGTATCTCATGTCGCGTTTAAAAAAATACTTATCTCAGCACTCTCTAAATTCTTTGAATGAAGCTGCAGTTGCTTATTTGTCTTCTTTAGACTATATTGAAACAGTTGCTCCTCATATTGTTGCCAGTATTATTCAAGAACTAAAAGATGAGAGGACTCATCTCAAATTGATCGCGTCAGAAAATTTTTCCTCTCTAGCTGTCCAATTAGCTATGGGGAACCTTCTCACTGATAAGTATGCAGAGGGTTTTCCATATCATCGTTTTTATGCCGGATGTGATAATGTAGATGCCATTGAAAATGCCGCTCAGCAAGAACTTAAGCAACTTTACGACTGCGATCATGCTTACGTTCAACCTCATTCAGGGGCAGACGCCAACCTTGTCGCCTTATGGTCTATCCTCATTCAAACTATTCAACATCCCGAAATAGAAAGGATTGGTAAAAAAAACCTTGAGGAACTTACCAACGAAGAGTATGAGCGAATTCGGCAATTGATGATAAACCAGAAACTGATGGGCATGTCTCTAAACTCTGGAGGACATCTCACCCACGGCTATCGCCATAACATTTCTTCCAAAATGATACGTTCTGTTCTTTATGATGTTGACCCTCAAACAGAGCTTCTTGATTACACGATTCTAGCAGAACAGGTCAAAAAGGAAAAACCAACCGTTCTTCTAGCTGGTTACTCAGCTCACCCACGTCGTTTAAACTTTGCCAAAATGCGGGAAATAGCTGATAGTGTGGGGGCCACCTTAATGGTGGATATGGCTCATTTTTCAGGATTGGTCGCTGGGAAAGTATTTACCGGGGAATTTAATCCTGTTCCCTATGCTCACCTCGTCACATCGACAACACATAAAACCCTTAGGGGGCCAAGAGGCGGCTTTATCTTATGTAAGCAAGAATTTGCTGACACTATTAATAAAGGATGCCCCTTGATTCTTGGTGGACCACTTCCCCATGTAATAGCAGCAAAAGCAGTGGCATTTAAGGAAGCTAACACACCCACTTTCCGAGCTTATTCACAACAGATTGTAAATAATGCCCAGACTATGGCACAATGGTTTCTGCAAAAAGGAGCTCGCCTTGTGACGGGTGGAACAGAGAATCATTTGATGATTTTAGATGTTTCTAAATTTGGTTTAACAGGAAGACAGGCTGAAACTCTCTTAAGAGAAGCCAAAATCACTACGAATCGGAATGCCATTCCTTATGATAAGCAAGGACCTTGGTATACTTCGGGCATACGCATCGGGACCCCAGCAACGACTACCCTCGGGATGAGTCGAGAAGAAATGATGGAAATCGCAGAGATCATATTCTTGGTCTTATCTCACGCCAAACCCGCAACTGTACAGAAGACAGGCCAACCAAGTAAAGCTCATGCTATCACAGAACTCAAGATTATGGAGGAAGCCCAACAACGGATTACCCATCTTCTTAACCGTTTTCCACTTTATCCTGAAATTGAAATCTGATAACTTATAGCCAAGAATTAAAAACTCAAAGTTCAGGTTAAAAATATGAGACTTGAAAAAGGAAAAGAAAAGAAATAAAATAAAATAAGGATATTTATGATACAGTCCATATGGTTTAAACGGGGAGAAGCCCATGCTCAAAAATGATAAAGAAGTGAGTCCGTCAAAAATTCATGAAAAAATTGATCAAGCCATTTTAAACGCACGTCGTATCTTTCTATCAGATGTGGTTGATAGCGATACAGCAAGTGATATCATCCGTAAATTATGGTATTTAGAATTAACTGATCCTGGAAAGCCTATTCTTTTTATCATCAATAGCCCAGGCGGCGCAGTTGACTCTGGCTTTGCCATTTGGGATCAAATTAACATGATCAGTTCACCCGTGACAACACTAGTGACAGGTCTTGCTGCTTCAATGGGATCCATTTTAAGCCTCTGTGCTTCTCCAGGAAAACGCTTTGCGACTTCCCACTCTCGTATTATGATTCACCAACCTCTTCTATCCGGAGTGATCAAAGGCCAAGCAACAGATTTAGATATTCAAGCAAAAGAAATGCTTAAAACCCGAAAAACTTTGATTGAAATTTATGTTAAAGCGACAGGTAAAGATTTTGCGACAATTGAAAAAGCCATTGACAGAGATACATGGATGACAGCACAAGAAGCTCTTGATTTTGGACTTTTAGATAAAGTTATTGACTCTTTCCAAGATATCAAATTCTAAACTCTCCCTTTTATGCTTTGGTCTTTTGCAAAATATGTCGGTTGCGGTAATGATTTTATCCTTTTTGATAACCGCAAAAACACGTTCCCAGCTGATCACTCCTTGTTGATTCAAAAATTATGTCATCGACAATGGGGTATTGGAGCGGATGGAGTGGTTTTACTGGAAAACTCATGCCAAGCAGACTTTCGCATGCGCATCTTTAATTGTGATGGATACGAAGCAGAAATGTGTGGAAATGGGATCCGCTGTTTAATGAAGTTTATCCAAGAACTAGGTTTTACCCATTCCTCTTATTGCATTGAGACAATGCAACGTATTTTATCCGTCTCTTTGCAAGATGCTGAAGTTTGTGTAGAGATGGGAGATCCTTGTTGTTTGCAATGGAATATAGCCATCTCCTACGAGGATCAATCCTATTCTCTTCACTATTTAGATACAGGTGTGCCACATGCTGTGCTTTTTGTTGAGAATGTTGAAGCTTGTCATCTTGAACAATTAGCTCTTCCTATCCGTCATCACCCCTTATTTGCTCCTAAGGGTACAAATGTCAATATTGCCCAACGAATCTCCGAACAAAAAATCAAAATCCGTACTTATGAACGAGGAGTGGAGAGGGAAACACTCGCTTGCGGAACAGGGGCAACAGCCGTCGCTCTTGCTGCAGCCTATCAATATGAATTAAAAAGCCCTGTGCTCATTCAAACACTTTCACAAGAAACTCTAAAAATTGAATTTTGCTTATATCAAGAAATGTTTTCCCATGTCACGATGACAGGGCCAGCTTATTTTATTTATGGAGGTCAGATTCAGAAAAATTCCTCCTTAGGAGCTCTTTTTTATTGATTGAACCCAAACAATTAATTATAACTACTTCCTAACAAGATTAGTTTAAGGACTTCATTTAAAATGTGTGCAAAAAATAACCATAACAAAATAGAAGCTCAAAATCCTCTTATTCTCCGTTGTCATCGTTTAATGGAGGCTTTTGCCAAGAGTGATGATGAAAGGGATTTTTATATTGATCGCCTTGAGGGATTTCTGATCTACGTTGATTTAGACAAATCGCAAGCAGAATTAGAGACCTTAGAAAACGATCTTAAGCAAAATTCCGAGCGTTATTGCATGATTCCTAAGCTCTCTTTTTATGAAACAAAAAAAATTATGGAGGGCTTTGTTAATGAAAAGGTTTATGACATTGATACCAAAGAAAAGCTGTTAGATATCATTCAATCGAAAGAAGCCCGTGAAAATTTCTTGGAATTTATTCATGATCATCATGCAGAACAAGAAAAATGGCAACAATTTTATCAAGAGCGGTCCCGCATTCGAATTATTGAATGGTTACGAGCCAATCATTTTCATTTTGTATTTGAAGAAGATTTAGATCTACCTCGTCATCTTATCGAAAAAATTAAACAATTTCTTTTTCAAGCAAAAGTTGGTAAAGATATTATGTCAGCACGTAAAGCCCTTATCTTAAAGGCTAAAACCTATTATTCTAATGAGGCTTTAAATCCACGTCCTAAGAGAGGACGTCCTCCCAAGCAAGCGATTAAACCTGATATTGAGCCTCAAATCACAACTGATATTTACACAACTGTTCCAATAGCCTTGCGACCCTTCCTATTTACGCCTGAATTAACCCCTTCTTCGATCTCTGCCTTTTCTTCCAAATTTGATAAAGAAGAAGATTTACTGATCCATCGTCGTTTAGGTTTAAGTGAACAGGAAGCTTCTTTGAATCACAAATTAGCAACTCTTCGTAGCCTATCAAGCCGTTGGTTGAAGCCTCAGGAGCAGGAAGTAAAGGAAAATTCTTCTTATTTAATAGATCAGGATTTTGATCAGAAAGAAGATGATGATGACGATTTTGAAGAAGAGCTACTTAATTCTAAAAAATTAAAACCTAAAACTGATCCGGCTAACAATCAAGCACAGTCTAAATCAAGCAAGGCAAGCTCTAAAGCTAAATCCAAACCAGAAAAACCCAAAGCTAAACGCATTATTCCTCCTAGTCATTTTAAGAAAGAAAAAAAATCTGACAACAAAGGATTGAAAAAAAATGATTCCCAAAATGACCCGCATGTTTCATAACAGAGACTAGAGGAGGAACTATAGATCAGCAGGCTAGCTAAGTGAGATTTTTATGGATAAATACTCTTCCCTTCATGGTTCTTTTTGGTCTTTATTAAGTGAATTACAAAAAGGAATCTTTGTTGATTTAACTCATACATTCGATCAGGATAGTCCTCATTTTGAAACAACTAGTCCTCTGCAAGTCGAAGATGTAAGCTCATATGAACAGGATGGCATATGGATACAAAGATTTCATTTCGAAGGCCAATGGGGAACTCATGTCGATGCCCCTGCTCACTTTTGCGAAGGTTTGCGTACTATAGATCAAATTCCACTAGAAGAGATGATTCTTCCTTTAGTCGTTTTAGATATCCATGATAAAGTAGAAGAGAATGCCGATTATGCCGTCAGCATAGAAGATATTTATTCTTGGGAAAGTCATTATGGAACCATACCAAAACAAGCCTTCGTCGCCCTACGAACAGATTGGAGTAAGCGTTGGCCCAATCAACAAGCTATGCAGAACCGTAATCATCGAGGAGTATTACATACCCCAGGCTGGAGCTTAAGTGCTTTGGCATATTTATATGAAGAGTGTCAAGTCACTGCCACAGGACATGAAACGATTGACCCTGATCCGGGATTACGCGGATATTTGACTAACTGGGAATGTGAGCGCTATATATTAAGCTTAAACCATTATCAAGTGGAGTTATTGACCAATCTTGATTGCTGCCCACCTGCTGGAGCTATTGTTGTATGCACCTTCCCTAAGCCACGCCGTGCCTCTGGATTCCCAGCCCGCATTTTTGCCATCTGTCCACCTTGATAACTCACCTTTCCGTTTATAAAGAAGAGCCTTTACGCCAAACAGACGATCTCCTGCTGAACACCTCCTGTGATAGAAATATGACCATTCAAATCTAAGAAGATATTATATTCTAGTCTGATGCCAAATTCTTGAGGAAAATAGATTCCCGGTTCAATAGAGAAACACATGCCTGGTAATAAATGACGGAAATCATGAGTCTCAAAATTATCCAAATTCGCTCCTAAACCATGAACCTCTTCTCCAATATTATGTCCTGTGCGATGGATGAAATATTCTCCATAGCCAGCCTGATGAATGATCTGTCGACAAAATTGATCTACCTGCCAACCTTCGATGGCTTCTTGATTTTTATAACGATTCTGAATGAACAGAGTTGTTTCATCGCGAGCTTGTTTAACTAGATCAAAAACCTCTTTCTGCCGATGAGTAGGTCGTTCCGCAGCCACTCCTACACGTGCAATGTCTGCATAGACAGCATGAGGTTGATTCTGTTTACACCATAAATCTAATAAGATGAAATCCCCTGGACACACTGTAGTGGCTGAACTTGCACTTGGTGAGTAATGGGGATCAGCAGAATGGGCATTAACAGCACAAATGGGAAAATCTGCTGTCACATATCCCCTTTTCTCTATTTCATGAAGTATAAATAACTGGATTTGATATTCATCGACAGGCGGACCAGACTGCAAAGAGAGCACAATAAAAGCCCATGTCATATCGGCAATTTCATGTAAAACATCTGCTGCTAGAGAATGACTTTTGAATTGCTCCTCTGTCCAGATGCTTGTATACTTTTGTATTAAATTAGCAGAGCTGATAACCTCTACACCAGTATGACGAATTAAATCGATCGTGCCTGCATCAACTCTAGATACAGAAGGTAAGGCATTATAAGGTGAGTACTCCATCAAGATTTGTTGACCCTTCTCAATGGCGATAGAAAACAAGTATTTCTCAAGCTCTTCCCAGCGACGATACAGCCATTTCTGACCGGGTAAATGATCTAAAATATAAGGCTCAATCATCGAAACAATTTTAACAGGATCTCCTTGCTGAGGAATCCAATAAAAAAAGCGACGAGAAGGGATCTTGGTCAATGGAATTTCCAGAAAGGTATAAGCAAGAGGATTGCATCCATGAAAATCATACAACAGCCAACCTGCCACATGCTGTTCAGATAAACTCTTCTGGACTTCTCTCAATTTTTCATTAAAGAGCATATACTCATCCCAGTTCAAAGTGAGAATTTGGGCAATGCGAAAGCTCTCGCGATTCAACGATCAAAGATGAGCCCATATACTCTATATGGGCTCATCTTTGATCATTGAAGCCCGAGGCTTTGGTGCACCAGCTTTCAACTGGAAGGAGTATATGATACTTTGTTTCCTAAAAGTTAACCTCTTCAACTTATAACGCATGAATCTATTTTGTTCCAAATAATAAGAACAAGCTTAATGATGTAAACACTGAATGATTGCCATTGCGGCCACGATACGTAACGTTTGCGAGGGCTCTCTCAAAATCTGAATGAGAAAGGGGACTGAGCTCATGGAACCAATACGACCTAATCCCTCTATAATTTTGATTTTCAAATCTTTATCAGCATTCCAGTAACCTGCTTGTAACACTTGAATCGCACTTTCCTCTCGTCCCCATAAAGAGAGCACAAGCGCGGCTTGAAGGCGAATCTTAGCATTAGAGTCCTGGAGCATACCTTGTACAAGTTGAATGGCAGAGTCATCACCCTCCATCAATAGTAAAGCAGCAGCTACCCCTGATACCCCCCATGTGCGCTCTTCTAAAAAACGTCTAATAGATTCTTGTACTGTTGGCGCTTGTAATATGGCTAGAATATTGAGAATCTCCAAACGTACAAGCTGATTTTCCATTTCAGGTGTAGAAGAGGTCGATGCAGCTTCGCACTTTTTGATACTTCTAGGAGCAACAACTTGAAACATACCTTGTTGAATCCATACCCACCTCTCTTTTTCTGTATTCATCACTCGATCAAGAACACAGGTGGTTTGTGGAATCACCAAGCGTTGACCAATTAATCCTAAAGTCAAGTTAAGGCGTACATAGGGGTCTTCGTGCGTCTCAAATAGACGTAAAGCTAAGGGAGCACCATAACGCCCTGTAGAACCTAAAGCAGAAGCGGCAATTACCCTCACATCTCGTTGGTCAGAATCTAAATATTTTTCAAAGGCTTTTTGCCCCTCCAAAGGTGCATAAAGTGTTAGCAACCAGGCAGCAGAGATAGCTACTTTAGAATTTGAATCATGAATACCATGACGAGCAATGTTGATAATAATATTTTGATCATCTTTGGGATGTAAAAGACCTAAAGTTTGTAAAGCAGTGATACGGACATGAGGATGACGATCATCAGCTAAACGAAAGAGCAAATCCTGGTCTCTAGCTGATTGAAAATGGGCAATCGCCTCACAAGCTAATAAACGTAATCCAGATCGATTACTAAAAGCTAATCTCACAATTTCTTCTCTCTCAATTTGATCTAGTAATTCGATTAAAGCTTCAATTGCTAAAGCTTTTTCTTCTGCTAAGCTTTGCTCAGAGGCAATAAGGGCTTCCAAGTGAGAACGTAATTCATGAATTTTCATTTGTCCGATTGCTTTAATAACTTCCTGACGTACAGCCCAAACTTGTTCCTCCTTGAATAGGCGTTTCACTTCATCTTTTAATTTTGTGTCGCGAAGATGTCCGGCCAACTGCACTGCAGCAGCCCTTATCGCAAAGCTAGAATCGCTCATTCCTTGATATAAAATGTCGACACCTCTCGCATCTTGACTAAAGTAAGCAGCTAAAAGGGCCATAAGCCGTGTCAAATTAGATGGCGAAGAAGAAGCTTTATTTAGGATTCCCCAACACATCTCTTCAATCAATTCTCGTTTTTCTCTCCTATCTGGAAAATATTCGACATATGTTTCCCAAGCCTTCAACATTTCTCTCTCATTACCTAAGCAAGCTAAAGATTTAATGAAGTTCTCATGAAGTGATGTAGAATAAGGATAATAAAAGAGAGCAGCTTTAGCTTCTTCATAAGCTGATTGAGGATCTTTGATAATCAAATGAGCTTTTATACGTCTCGCAATCTGATCAGCTTCTGCTGAAAAGAGAAAGGCTGAACAATATAATCCTACGCAGCATAAAATCTTAACCAGATGAGGGAGGTTTCGAAAGAGATTTAATGACAACATACTTTCACAAGCTGATTAATCTGTTTAAACTCTGGAGCTCGTGAATCACGTAAGAGCTCAAAAAGTACTGTCTCTGCACTACTAATACGAACCCCTTCATCCCTCATTTCAGCAATTGCCGTCGAAAAATCATAGATAGAACGGGAAGCGATAGCATCATTGAGTATAATTACTTGCCGCCCTATTTTCAATAAACCTTTAGAAGTTTGTAAAACGCAGATATGTGCTTCCATACCAACAAGTATCCATTGTTGAAAAGAAAGCTTGGCTATGTGCTGTGCAATGTCTGGATCATCCATGCAAGAAAATGTCGATTTAATCCAAGGACGATAATTGGCTTTTAATACCTCTTGTAGAGGTTTAATGGTTGAACCTAAGCCTTGAGGATATTGTTCTGAAATAAAGATAGGAAGATTAAGGATTTCAAAACCTCTAATCATCTTGATAATCACTTGTAGAACTTCAACGTGGCGTTCAACTGTAGCAAAGTTTTTTTCTTGCATATCGACAATCAACAAGGCAGTTTGATGTCGGGAAAGGGTACAATTAGGCATATTTTCTCATCATGATTTTAACGGTTACCCTAAAAAACTTAATTGTCGTCCTCCAATGAGATGAAAGTGAAGATGAAAAATTGACTGCCCTGCACGCGATCCATTATTTGTTAAGAGGCGATAACCCTCCTCAATATGGAACTGAACAGCTAATTTTTGTGCTACAGTCACAATTTGACCTAAAAGAGGAAAATCCTCAGGAGCCAAGGATTGCAAGTTCGCAATCTCTTTCTTAGGCATAATGAGAATATGGACAGGTGCAATAGGATGAATATCCTTTATAGCTAAAATATGTTCATTTTCAAATACTTTTTCGGATGGGATCTCTCCCTTGATAATTTTTGCAAATAGCGTTACCATTATGTAATTCCTGTGCATGTTGTAGAGTATATTCTAAAGCTTTTAAAGCATCTTCACGAGTCTCCCACACCGAAATAAATCGTCCTTTATGACAAAAAATCGCGCCAGATATACCAGAAACGCGTTTTAAATCCTCGTCTAATAAGCCTGCCCACTCTTTTGGCTGAGGCAAACGTACTTGCATACGATCTTGATAGGTAGGAGGAATTCCCCTTAATTTCCAATGATTATCTGAAGGCATAATAACGAATAAAGCCGGATGCTGAGCTCCATTCAGTTCAAAGAAAATCTCCAACCAGGGAAGGTTGCGCTCAAAAATGAGACACTCTTGATACTTTTGCATACACTCAGCTACAATTTCACGACAAGATTGAGTATATTTAAACCGTTCCCATGAACGCCTCAAATGATCCAAAACAAATCTTAAGGCTTGGCGAAAAGCTTGATTTTGCTCTTCTGGCGTACATTCATAATGAATAGGAGTAAAGTTAGAGACTACATGGGAGAAGGAACAATAACCTGGAATAAGAGGATCCTTTCCATTATCATGAGCATCTACTCCCATGACAAGGGAATTATTAAAAAAATCATACTCATTAGGTTTAAGGATTTGATTGTTTAATAAATATTTTAAAATCATACCCGCACTGCTCAAAGGACCTTGATAATCTGCCTGATGATGATCAAATAACTTGTTTTCCGGACTATAAATTCCTCCCACATCACAAACATATTCACATGTACTTAATAAGTGAAGATCACGAGTACGTATAATTTTATCTTCATCAATCAAATCAAAAAGTAACAATAAAGCACAAGCTGTGATTTCATCAGCATGAAAAGTTCCATCATGTGTGCCATAGCTACGCGCAATTTTATCTATCTTCATTTCAATAAGCACTAGGCTCCTTCCCACTATATTAGCCCTTTAATCCTATTAACCTGAGTTTTGAGTTTATTTCCTTGATTCTTAGAGAAGATTTTCTCTTAGAATCAAGGAAATAAACTCAAAACTCAGGTTATTACTCTATCAAGCAAACAAATCTTAGATAAGAGAAACATCTTACGCTAAACCGGTAATCCGATGCAATTAGGAAACACTTCTTTACTACTTATGAACAATAATCATTTTGATCTTAACTATTCAATGTCTTCTATTTAGTTTTTTCTAGATTCATAGAATTTGACATAAGTTATTAATAATCAAAAAAATATGAGGAAAATAGATTTCCACACTTTTACTAAAATTCCATTTACTAACTGGTTGAGTAGAGATCTCCCTTGATATCATTTTATTTTATCAACAGAATTTCCACACTTTTTGACGTTAATCTTAAAGATTTAAATAAATAATAGGATACAAAAGGCATACAAAAAAGTTACTCAGCTTAATTTGGATTGTATGTATTTGATTATCAAAGATATTTATTATTTGAATTAAGATTTTAAGTGCATTAACTCCATATACTCATCCCAGTTCAAAGTGAGAAGTCAAAGCCTCGGGATTCAACGATCAAAAATTGGTTCATATGAGTATATGAAGCAATTTTTGATCATTGAATCGCGAGAGCTTTCGCATTGCCCAAATTGCAGTTTTCAAGTGGAATGAGTATAGAAAGCATTTTATAAAATGATTTTTCCGAGATGCTTTCGAAAAATTTGCAATTTCAATTGAGATAAGTATAAAATAAAAGTAGTTGAAAAAGAGAAAAAAATCAATATCCGCTAACCTTATCCACAACCGAAATTAAAAATTACCAATTAATTCTGTATCATGTAAGTTAAGTCATAGATGGAAACGAGATAAGCTACAGATGAATATAGAACATTTTTTAGACCTTCACCAGTACGATTTAGCAACACCGGATGGATCTATCACAGATTTAACGTTTGTATCAGAAAAAACTGTTGAAGCGATTGTCTTTATTCAGAATATTGCTCCTACTTTTGTCGGTTTTCACATTGATCTGCAATCTATCTTTTTTAATATTAAGAGTACGTTAGCTCAATTAGGTTTGAATGGAATCGGTCAAGATTATGAGCTAGATTTCAAACATCGCTGTGCTCAAGTAAAAGTTCTTTTAACAGCTATTGATCCCATGGCTATCGCGATGTTAAAGCTTTTACGAGTGGGTGCTTCAATTGGAAAATTATTTGCTGCTGATGAGAGGCGCCGTGTCCGAGATCCTAATTACATCGCTCGCATGTTTGGGCGCTCTGATCGCAGAGGCAAGCCACTACTCTCATTAGGAGGTTTGCACGGAAGCAATGATTTGATCTTAGATAAAGTGGATGGAAGGGCTATTGCTTATTTAACTTTGCAGAATGGTCGTGTGATTTATGATTCTTCGATCTATGGCTTTCTTCCCACTTTGGCTAAAGCTTTAGTGACAGGGTCTAAGATGCGCGATATTGTACGGCTTCATCAGGAGTGGAAACCTTTGATGCCTCGGAATGTAGAAGAAAATGAAATTCTACTTGTTCGTACACTACCTCTCCATATTCGTACCGTATTTGGAAAAGTTGTAGATAGTTTATTATCTCCAGGTTATCAACATACATCGGCTTGTATTCTGCAGCCTGATACTTTTGCTTCGGGAGATATCTATGAATTATATGGGAAAAGTAAAAGAGAAATTACCGATATCCCTCTTGAATTCTATACTTTAGAACCTTATCGAGAATATGTATTCTTTTCCGATCGCGATCAGCTGCAGGCTTGTTTAGAAGATAGTAAAACACTATTTGAAGCCTTTGCTACGGCGCCAGGCCCTTTGGATCATCGAGCAGCAGTCTTTATTGTAAAAGGTCAACAACTCAAAGAGCTAACTCCTAGTGATTGGATTATACGAGAAACTCATCTTCATGAGTTTCCAGGACCCTTTCATGGCACACGACAAGCTCTAATGGTTGAAAGGTATATTGAACAGCAACCATCTTATCCTTTCTTGAAGAATATTGATAATGGAGTGATTACAAGTCAAGGCATTTTACTTACACGCTACTTTCCCTCTCCTCTTATGAAACGGATGTTACTCAGTGATCAAGTTCAACGTTGTCTGAAAGGCATTTATTTTCAGTATCCTTCTCTTTCTTATCATAACTATTTTTCTGCAGAAGATCGGGCTCTTTTGCATGATTTAGAAAAATTTGCTATTCCCGTCTTTTGGGTTGATGAGACGACTGGAAATATTTTGCAATACATTCAAAAACCGGACCGTGACTCAGGTCTTTTTGTTCCCCTTAATAGCATAGAAATCTTTTTGAAATCCACTGTGTTTGGAATTTATGGATCCAATCTTGTAGAAGGAAACTTTGAATATGAGCTACGTAATTTGCTACAAGGGATTTTAGATATGCGAACAGAGATGAATCATTTCCTATTGAGTAAAAACACTCCTCTTGCTTTGGTTACAGGTGGCGGTCCTGGTGCCATGGAGGTAGGGAATCGAGTGGCTAAAGAGTTACATATCTTATCTTGTGCAAATATCGTTGACTTTCGCCAGAAAGATACTTCTATTATCAATGAGCAAAAACAAAATCCTTTTGTGGAAGCCAAAATGACCTACCGACTTGATAAACTTGTTGAGAGGCAGGCTGAATTCAATTTGGATTTCCCTATTTTTTTGACAGGAGGAATAGGAACAGACTTCGAATTTTGTCTAGAGGAAGTAAGACGAAAAGTAGGAGCTGTCGTTGCCACTCCTATTATTCTGTTTGGCGAGGTAGAGTATTGGCGTGAAAAAGTTACAGACCGTTTTCAATGTAATCGATCTACAGGAACAATTAAAGGTTCTGAATGGCTGAGCAACTGTTTTTATTGCATCCAAAGAGCTGACCAAGGCTTACAAGTTTATCGAGATTTTTTCAAGGGAACATTGCCAATTGGGAAAGATGGTCCTATTTATGATGAAGGGTTTGTCATCATCTAAAAATCAAGTAATCAGCAACCTTCTCCTTAAAACCCTTTTTTAGCTTGCTCCACATTAAAAAAGGCGACTTTTAAGAAAGGGGTGAGTTGATTGGATGGAACTTTTTCATGAGGATTAGGTATTTCCATTAGCAGGCTATAGAGATAGTTATGACCTCCTACCTTCTGTCCTTCTATCTCTTGGATATTTCGCCAGTAATTTCTAGCATAGGTAGAATGTTCTTTCAAAAAGCTTTGAAGTTGAGCAAAAGTAGGTTCAACTTGGTTAATGAAAGTCCCCTCTTTAAAATAGTTCTTCCAACCCTGGAAAGCTTGTCGGACAATCAAAGGTAAGATATTCTCAGGTAATCTCTGTAAGTTCTGTATCCGATAAGAACTTGAGCTAAGGGATTTTACCAATGCTATATATTCTTTAGGGGCTTCTTTCCAATATTCAGGTTTCCATTCTTCTACTTGATTAAGGAATTCTAAAAATTCTTCCGGAGAAATAGGACGGGCAACAAAATCCGGAGCCAATAAGCGATGCCAAGTATGATAGAGAAATAAAAGTCCTGGAGGCGCCACCACAAAGTCTTCTGTTTTGGCCAAATCCATTGTTTCCTTATTGACGTATTGAAATCCCGGTAAATAATCCCCCTTATGCTTAACATGAGAACGTAAAAAGGAAGAAAATTGCCATAAAAATACAGACATCTCTCGATTAGTTACCTCTAAAAAAGGTCTTGAGCCCACTTCCTGTTTAACAAGATATCGAACCCCTCCCAACCCACCCCAAAGGATAGCAATGAGAGCAGTGGCTAGAAAAATCCATAATAAGATAGATAAAGCTTTTGGATTAGGCTTCTCTTGAATGAAGTGTTTCTCGGATAGAGGCTTTTGTTCTAAGTGATCTTTGCCAAAAGGTCCCTCTTTTTCAAAAGGATTCTTGTTCTCATTATTTTGATGATCCTGATTCATATTAACCCTTAGAATCCATAAGACCCTCGAATACTTAAATAATTAGTGGGAAATTTACCAAACTGTCCTTCTCGGCAGTAACCATCGTGATATTCTATAAAAAGACGGAACCTTCGTCTTAAGCCAGAGAATTTTCCCCATTCGTAACCCAATATATAGGTAGCATCAACATGGTTTTTATAATCTGATTGAAAATGAAAATGCATGGCATAAATCGGAGTCCCATATAAACGATCGCAATAATTACGGTAGCCGAGTTCATGTAATCTCAGCTCTAAGCCAAATTCTGCGTACCAATCTCCACACTTAAAGGAATCATCTTGTAAACATAGCCAACCAATTCCTCCATAGCATCGAATATCTTTACTGAATTGATAGGAAACAAAAAAATCAAGATATTCTGTGCTGGGGTTTTTGCGATGGAAATGGGGATGATGAATTAGAAACTCATCTCCAATATGGCAAGAAATGTGATAGCCTCTCAAACGCAAAGCCCAATCTCCAAAGGTATAGCTAATGGGAATACCCACGTAATAATCAGCATTAACCATGGGAGAATCTTGATCAAACGGAGCAAAGACATCCCACACAGCTCCTTCAAGATCCAATTCTAAATCCCCATTGAAATACCAAATATTACACCACCGATAAACAGGCCAAATATCCCCAAAGGAAAAATCAATCACATTTTTAGCAATCACGTTATCGTTAAAACGCCAACCCAGCGAATAAGTCACTTGACGAGGATCTGCAGCAAAGGGGCGGAACAGGGGGGGGCCTTCAGGAAACCAAATGCCATCTAATCCATGTTCTCTTGCAAATTCAGTATCAGACTCAGGTTCTGTAGCAGACCAACAATTATCATGATAGATATCTGAGGAATTATCAGTATTTTCAGCAATCTTGTCTTTTTCTTGCTGCTCCTGCTTAATTCCATCTTCTGCCTGAATCGATGATGTATATAGTAAGCTGCCTAACAAAAAAAGCCAAACGCATTTGAAATTCTTCATAATCCGCTCTTAGATTACATGTTTAGTATTCGTAAATATATACTCATTCCAGTTGAAAACTGCAATTTCGGCTGCGTTGAAGCCCGAGGCTTCAACGCAGCCGAAATTGCAGTTTTCAACTGGAATGAGTATATACATAAGTAAATTGGAAGATTGGTTTAGCAGAGTCCAAAAGCCAATCTTTCAGCTTACTTGTTTATAAATTAAAGATTTAAAGAATAACGAATAGATAGGATTATCTGCAAGAGAGTTTATACTCATCCCAGTTGAAAGCTGCAATTTCGGCTGTGCTAAAGCCTCGGGTTTCAACGATCAAAAATTGGTTCATATGAGTATATGGACCTATTTTTGATCGTTGAATCGCGAGAACTTTCGCATTGCCCAAATTGCAGCTTTCGACTGGAATGAGTATATATTAAACTTATAATATAACAACAATTTTACTTGTCTTCATTCTCATTTCTCTCAACCTTTAGATTTTCCATTAAATTTGCTTCTAACTTAAAATAGATTTTCTTTAACCTTTTGCTGTTTATTCTCAATAAGCCTAATGTTCCTATTGTTAAGGTTAAGGCTATAGACCAAGATTGAAAAAACTGTAAATTGAAAAAAAATAGCTCAGCTCCTATAATGAGCCAACAAACACTGACAAAAAAGAGTTTTTTGATTCTTTTCCATTTAGAGTGAAAAGATCTTCTCATTATACCACTAGATAACATCGCCCATATAAAAGGAGATGCTACTCCCATGGTGACCAGCCAACCTAAGTATTTTACCAGCCCAAAGTCGTGTATTTTCCGCAACAGAAGAGGGATCAAAAATTGAAATGAGGTTGTACAGATAATAGCCACAATAATACCATTCATTAAAAAACGAATCGGATACTCGACTTTGAATATGAGCTGATGCATTAAAAAATTGGTCATCCATAAATTATATTGATGAATGAGAGTATTTATTTTATGTGGAATAAGATGTTTTATAGGCTGGCTAAGTTTAATCGAGTATTTTATGAAATAAGGAGTTAAAAAAGTTGTAATGACTGATATAGCCACGATAATGGGATAGATAATACTATCTGTGGGATGGATAGCGCTACTGACGCCTATAATGATAAAAGAAAATTCTCCTATTTGAGCCATTCCAAATCCAATCTTCAAAGATGTTTCAATACTTTGTCCTGCAACCAAAGCGCCTATTCCCGAAGAAAGTATTTTGCCTATGATCGTGACACCTGAAAGGATAGCTACATAAGGCCAACACGTGAAAATTATCTTTGGATCAATTAACATGCCAATTGAGACAAAAAATACAGCAGCAAACATATCTCGAATAGGTCTGATGAGAATTTCAATGCGCCGCACTTGTGGAGTAGCAGCCAATATGGATCCCATCATAAATGCTCCCAGTGCAATAGAGTAATTAAAATAGGCTGCAATGGTACTCAAAAATAAGCATAGTCCAATAGAAGTAACGGTTAAAGCTTCATCATTCACAGAGTCTTGTATTTTGCGCATTAAATAAGGAATAGAGAAATAGCCAATAAGAAACCAGCTGATCAAAACTAATAATAACTTGGTAGTCTCAAAAAACATGGCAGAGGAAAAAATATGCTCAGTGAAGGCCATCGTTGAAATAACGACCATTAATAACATGGCTAAAATATCTTCAGTGATTAAAATTCCAACCATTAACTTAGCAAAAAGTTGCTTCTTGAGGTTTAAATCCTCTAACGCCTTGATGATAATGGTTGTCGAAGAGATAGATAAGGCAGCACCAAGAAGTAAACTATCATAAGAGGACCACCCTAACCAACTTCCAGCCCAAAATCCGATTAAAATCATCGCCAAAACTTCGAAGACCCCAATGACGATAACTGGAAATCCCATTTTAGCTAACTTATTTAAATTAAATTCAAGACCAATAGAAAACAACAAGAAGATGACACCCAACTCCGCTAAAATTCTAATTTCCGCTTCGCCTTCAATTAATGAGAAAGGAGGGGTATAAGGACCTATAATCAATCCCGCAATGAGATATCCTAAAACAGGAGGTTGCTTGATTTTATGAAATAGAATAGTGACAACGGCCGCTACACAAAGAATTATCGCTAAATCTTCAATTAACGCTATATTGGGCATTTTCGATATCCCTCTAGCTAATAAACTGAGTTTTGAGTTTATTTCCTTGATTATTAGAGAAGATTTTCTCTTAAATCCTGCCCTTTTCTTTGAAGGGAATAGTCAAATGGCTATTTCCGAGAAGAAAAGGACGAGAGATAAGAGGAAAGATTCCTAAGAATCAAGGAAATAAACTCAAAACTCAGGTTAATATTCATAAAAATTCGCAATTTCAGCTGCGAGGAATATAATCTTATCTTTAATTATTTACAGACTTTAATTGATCATAATAATTTTATCAACAATGACTAAATCTTAACCTGAGTTCGACGTATAAACTCCCTTGAATTCAAGCAAATCTTGGCTTAGTAGATCAAAAAGGTTTTATCTAAATTGTGAGCTTATAAACCTGAGTTTTAAGTTTATTTCCTTGATTCTTAGGAATCTTTTTATAACTCACCTTATGCAAAAAAAGTGGCATTTGGACCTTTGACTCAGTCGAAATACCGCTCTTTTTGCGTAAGTTGAGTTTATATAGTGATTTAAATTTGATTTTTTATTCATAATTTAAACTCAAAAAAGAAAAATCAATGGCTTCTGCTAAAGTTTTAACCTTCTCTAATTTGGAACGAACCATTTTTTTGAAATTTGCCCAAAAAATCTCGATCGGATTTAAGTCTGGCGAATAGGCTGGAAGAAATAAAATTCTACAACCAGCTTTTTCTATTAATTTTCGTGATTCTTCTGACTTATGAAAAGTTGCGTTATCCATAATCACAACTTGACCAACCTTGAGCTCTGGAATTAAAAAGTCTTTCAGCCACATGTTAAACAGCTGAGTATCACACGTCCCTTTGTAACAAAAAGGGGCTAAAATACGAGATTCTATTTTTGCTGCTATAAAGCTTTCTCTAGAATATCTTAAACCTGAAATGGCTCCCGGAATCTGCTCACCTCTAGTTGCCCGAGCATATTCTCTGATAAGATATTTATTAATGCCACTTTCATCTACATAAACGCGGTCCTGCTCGGAAATTTTCTCTAACTCTTGTTTAAAGACCGCTCGTTTCTTCTCATCCCTTTCCTTGTAGTATGAGGTCTTTTTTTTAAAGTAATTTTGAGCCTTTTACAAGCATAAAATACTGCTTGTAAAGTTGAATTGAACTTCTCTGCTATTTCTCTCAGATAGCTGTCAGGATGTTCTTCAATATATTTTTTAAGTTTTTCACTGTCAATTTTACTCGGTTTTGACCCATTCATTTTAGGGGCCAAATCTTGCTGTCTTTGTCTAGAAAGCCAGTTTCCTAAAGTTGGAACAGTAACGCCAAAAATCTTGCTTGCTTCCAAGCGACTTCCGCCGTTTGCAATATAATTTAAAGCTCTTTGTCTTAAGTCGATTGAGTAAACCATGAAAGATTTGTACATGAAAATATATTAAAAATCAAATTTAAATCACTATAATATTAGACTTCTTTTAAAAGCTCCTTTATTTTGGAGCTTTAGAATTTGGTTGAGATTTTCGATAAATCCATATGAGCATCTATGCAAATTTTTCAGCAATTTAAAGATTTTATTAGTGATAAGAGACCTCTCACCATGACTATTGGGAATTTTGATGGTGTTCATCGAGGCCATGCAGCTGTTTTTCGGCGCTGTCGAGAGGTCACCGTCCCTGAAGGTCGGATTGTTGTCATCACTTTTAGGAATCACCCTTCAGAAATCTTACGACCTCATCAACCTGTTCCCCTCTTATGCACGTTATCTCACAGAATTAAGCTCATCCAAGCTTTCGGAATTGATATTTTATTCCTTTTACCATTTACAAACACTTTGGCTAAACAAAGTGCCACCTCTTTCATCGAGAGAGTTCGCTCATTTGTTCCGTTTTCATATCTAATCCTCGGCTATGATGCGACTATGGGAAGAGACCGCCAGGGTAATCAAACCATCATAACAGGTTTAGCATCTCAGTGGGGATTCAATCTAGAGTATTTAGAAGAATATCGCTATGAAGGTAGTCCTGTCTCCAGTTCAAAAATCCGTCAGCTCCTCCAAGAAGGAAATTTAGGACGAGTAGAGGATCTTTTGGGTCGCCCTTATTCTATTTATGGCTCAGCCTTGCCTGATATCGAAAAGGAAACACAACCCGGAATTTCTAATTTACATTTAGATGTCACAGGTCTGTGCCTCCCTCCTCATGGAACCTATGCTGTTACAGTCAAAAAAAATAATCTTATTTTACCAAGCATAGCTCATCTCAATTTAACAGATCCTCACTCTCCTCCCCTTCTTCATATTCAAATCTCTTCTCAAGATCTCTATGGAAAAGACATTGAGGTCATTTTTCATCATTCTTTAAAATAACGTAAAATTTTGGGGCTATATTAACGGCTGTTGCAGCGCAACTGTACACTCTTTGACAAGCTCGGGAAGATCCCACGCTTGAGCTTGATGCATCAAAGAAAGTACCTCAGAAAAAGGGTGTCTTTTTAAATCTTGAATGGCCCCTTTTAAAATATGCTCTTCTACCAACCGAAACCGGGAAAGAGAGATAGAAGGCAAAGTCCAATGGTTACGAAGTTTACTAAAGCAATGCACCTTAAATAGCTCAGTAAAATAAGTACTACAACCTCCAAACATTAAGCTATTTACATAAACAGCTTGCTCTTCAATAGATAATTTCACATTAAAAAAAAGGGCTGATTGGAAATAAAGAAATGGCTTTAAAAGAGGATAATGACACTGGACAGTTTTCACCATTCTTTGCGCACAAAGAAGAGGTAACTGCCCCAGATAATAAGCTTTTGCTCCCCAACGAAACAATGCTCGCATGAGCCTTGAATGTTCCTGAAACCAATTCTCATCAGCACAAGCCACTTCAAAAAAAGTAGCCAAATCATCGGGTTTGTGTATGAGGGTATCCCACAACTGTTCTTCTGTCTGGAACGATTGATAATCAGCCAATTCTGGTGGCAAAAGAGCTGGACCTTGCATAGAATAGACCTCTTTCGAAATTTGCTTTGTTTGAAAAAATGAATTGTTTTTGAGCAGATTGATTGCCAAATTTTGAAAGCATATGTGCACATATGGTTAAAAAATTTGGCAATCAAGATGCCGAAAAGAATCATTTTAGCAAACAAATGAAATTTCGAAAGAGGTCTAATATAAAAAATCTAATGTTTAATTTTAAAATTATGGAGTATATCATACTCTAATAAACGGGAATCAACACCCCCATGATTTAAAATATAGCGTCTGTTGGCTGCTAGTCCGACTTCTTTTGCTAAGTTCAAATTGCCGGTAAAGATAAATCCTTGGGCAGGCTTTGAGCATTTTTTCTTCATAAAATCTCCTAATGCCCGATAAAGAGACCGCAATCGCTCCTCCTCTTCTAAACGTTTGCCATATGGAGGATTTGTAACCAAAAAGTTAGGAAGAATAGGAGGATCAAACTCACGGAAATCGGCCTGAATCACCTCTACTTCGCGCCAAAATCCAGCTGCTTTTAAATTGATTTTACAAATGCGAACAGCATTTTGATTGATATCAAGACCAAACAGATGATGAGGCAATAAAGGGATGCGGTGTTGGTCTAACTCATTGCGTATCTTGAGCCACTCCATCTGTCTGTAGTCAGGATGGCACATAAAACCCCATTGTTTTCTCAAATAGCCAGGTGATGTATTTGTCGCTATCAAAGCCGCTTCAATTAATAAAGTCCCAGATCCACAACAAGGATCCAATAAAATCCGATCTCTAGAATATTTAGAAAGGCGTAAGATGGCTGCTGCTAAAGTCTCCTGCATAGGAGCCTCCACGCTCTCTTGTCGATATCCCCTCTTATGTAAGGGTACCCCTGATGTATCAAAACTAATCACGGCTGTATGTTGCTGAATATAGAGATTAAATTGAACATCAGGATGCTGGATGTCAATGGAAGGACGCTGTCCAATTCGCTGACGCATTTGATCACAAATGGCATCTTTTACAATTTGAGCTGCAAAAAGACTATTACGTAATTCGCGATGCTGAACATTAGCATCAATTGCAAAAGAGGTGTCCTTTTTCAAGAAAGATAACCAATCCACCTCTAAAGCTCCCCGATATAAAGATTTGCGATCAAAACATTTAAAACGAGTTAAAGGAAGAAGAACACGGCTAGCAAGACGTGAAGCATAATTGATTTTATAAATGATTGGCCAATCCCATTCATGAATATAAACCCCTCGATAACCAGCTTGTACTGATTGAATTCCCATTTCTGTAAGCTCTTCCACTAAAAGATGCTCAAGAGTAGGTGCACAACTAACAAATAAAGACATAGTTCATGTTTGATTTTTTATTTTTAAAAGCAAATTTTTAGTGATGCATGAAAAGAATGACATCTCCATCTCTAACAATATATTCTTTTCCTTCCGCACGGGCTTTTCCCACTTCGCGTGCCCCTACTCTTCCTTTATAGATCACCATATCATCAAAAGAAACGACTTCAGCTCGAATAAATCCTTTTTGAATATCCGTGTGGATCTTACCCGCAGCCTCTGCAGCATTTGTCCCCTCTTTAATCGTCCAAGCACGTGTCTCTAATTCCCCCGTTGTCAGATAAGTTAAAAGACCTAATAGACGGAAAGAAGACTTAATTAAACGCTCTAAACCCGATTCTTTTAGTCCTAAACTGTCTAAAAACTCTTTTCTCTCCACTAAAGGAAGCTGAGCAATTTCCTCTTCTATCTTGGCACAAACTGGAATCACTGTATGACCTTCAGCTTCTACGTAGGCTTTTACTTGACGCACAAAGGGATTATCCATTTCAGGCAGGTCATCTTCTGAAACATTGGCAACATAGATAATTTTTTTAGCAGATAAAAAAGAATAGGGCCTCAAACACTCCCTTTCCTCTTCATTAAGAGTTAAGGTATAAATGGGTTTGTTCTCATTTAAGTGTTCTTGAGCTCTCTTTAAACAGGCAACTGTGGAAATTAATTCTTTCTTAGTCTTAATTTGCTTCTCTAAACGACTTAAAACATTATCTACCATTTGGAGATCTGCTAAACGGAGTTCCAAATTGATAATTTCAATATCCTGTATAGGGTTAACTTGTCCTGCTACATGCACAATATCGTTCGATTCAAAACAACGAACAACATGGACAATCGCATCTGTTTCTCGAATATTGGCTAGAAATTTGTTTCCTAATCCTTCTCCCTTTGATGCCCCCTCCACTAAACCTGCAATGTCGACAAATTGCATCGTAGCATATACAATCTTTTTACTATGAGAAAGATTAGAAAGGATATCTAAGCGAGAATCATAGACATCTACCACGCCAATATTAGGATCTATTGTACAAAAAGGATAATTAGAAGCAGCTGCCTGGTTGGAAGTCAATGCATTAAAAAGAGTTGATTTTCCTACATTAGGAAGACCTACAATGCCTACTGAAAGACTTGTTGTCATATAAATATGCCCTTCTTTTATCCACTAAAAAAGAATAGAGATTATCAAAAAAAATAAATTAGAGCAACTCAGGATTATACTCAAGTAATTAGAATTTATCCCTAAAATTTAGATTATTAACTTTAAATAGATATAGAGTATATTCTCAAGACAAAAGAATTTCAATCTAAATAGTTAGCAATTTGAGAACACGCTCTAATTAAAGATTATTTATTTTTAATTATATAAACTTGAAAAAAAATATTCAATAAAAGCATTAAAATTATTTAGACTAATCAGTCAGCAATTACTTGACATAACTATAAAACAAGGTTTATAATATAAAAATAAATATAAATTTTTTATTGTTTTTCCTTAAGGATTACATGAGTTATGGGTGAGAAAACCGAAAAAGCCACCCCGAAGAAGATTAGAGACGCCAAAAAGAAGGGACAAATCGCTAAATCTCAGGATTTGCCTGCTGCTTTTACCTTTATAGCGTCTGTTGCCATCGTATTAGCCTTATCTAGTACTTTGTATCATCAGATGGCTAGCTTTCTCTCAGGAGCTTTCCATTTAGTTGATAATCCTGATTTAGAGGCAACAATTGTACAACTTTTTTTTAAAGCTAACGAAGTTATTTTCTTAGCAAGTATCCCCGTTTTAGGTATTGTCACTATCCTTGGAGTCGTGATTACTTTTTTGAGCGTTGGTCCTGTCTTTGCACCGGAGGTTTTTAAGTTCGATATTAAAAAATTTAATCCTATTGAGAACTTAAAGGCCAAATTTAAGTTAAAAACTTTAGTTGAGTTAATCAAATCTCTAGCAAAGATTTTTATTGCTTCCTATTTAATCTACAAGGTGATGTACAATAGTGTTCCAGTTTTGATTCAAACCGTCTCCATGCCTATTACAGGGGCGCTTCTTGTTTTTTATGCCTTCTTAGTTGAAGTCATTATTAAAGTTGGACTGTTTTTCATTATTGTAGCTGTGCTTGATTTTATTTATCAGAAGAAGAACTTTGCTAATGAAATGAAAATGGAGAAATTTGAAGTTAAACAGGAGTATAAAAATACGGAAGGTGATCCTCATATCAAAAGTAAACGGCGCCAAATTGCACAGGAAATTGCTTATCAAGAAGGACCAGCAGCAGGAGTTAGACGTGCCCAAGCGGTTATTACAAACCCAACTCACTTAGCCATAGCGATCGGTTATGATAAAAGAATTGATGCAGCGCCTTATATCCTAGCTATGGGGAAAGATGGCTTAGCAGAGCGAATCGTTAAACTGGCCACTCAATATGATATTCCTGTTGTACGCAATATTCCCCTAGCACGCAACTTATGGGAAAATGGGGAAATTTATGAATATGTGCCAGAAGAAACATATGAAGCCTTAGCTGAAATTTTGCGCTGGATTGCTTCTCTTCAGGAGGGAGCAGATATACCAGAGCCTACAAGGCTATAAGTTTATTTATAAGATCTATATAATCGGAGAAAAATTTTAACATGAATGTCTTGCGCAAAGTACTTAATGGCATTACAGCTAGATTAGGTGGCGATCGTTCTCTAGAAAATATTTCTAAATCTAGCGATATTGCTTTAGCCATGATCATTATCGGAATTTTGGTTATGATCATTCTTCCTGTTAATCCGCACATCATCGACTACCTGATCGCTATTAACTTAACAGCCTCCGTTGCTCTACTGATGGTTGCTCTTTATATTCCTAGTGCTGTTCATCTTTCCATTTTCCCATCTCTCTTGCTCATTACAACACTGTATCGATTGGGTTTAAACATTGCTTCCACGCGCCAAATTTTGTTGCATGCCAATGCGGGGGAAATTATCTTTCAATTCGGTAACTTTATTGTGGAAGGCAATTTCATTGTCGGAGGTGTTATCTTCTTGATTATCACCTTAGTCCAATTTATTGTCATCACCAAAGGTGCTGAACGCGTTGCTGAGGTTGCTGCCCGTTTCACATTGGATGCAATGCCTGGTAAGCAAATGAGTATTGATGCCGATATGCGGGCTGGTATTATCGACTCCAACCAAGCTCGAGAAAAACGCTTGGCCATCCAAAAGGAGAGTCAGCTGTATGGCGCCATGGATGGTGCGATGAAATTCGTAAAAGGAGATGCGATTGCAGGGATTATTATTACTTTAATTAATATTGTCGGTGGTTTGATTATCGGAAATACGATGAATGGAATGGATTTGTCTGAAGCTGCTCAAACTTATGCTCTTTTATCCATCGGAGATGGTCTGATCACTCAAATTCCTGCTCTTTTGATATCTATTACAGCTGGTATTGTCACCACTCGTGTAACGAGTGAAAAATCCGAACACTTAGGGAGTGAGATATCAAGTCAAATTTTACGACAGCCTAAGGCTTTAATGATCTCAGCAGCCTTCCTCATGGGAATGAGCTTAGTTCCCGGCTTTCCTGCTCCCCCTTTCTTAATTCTCTCTTCTGCTTTAGGTATTATTGGTTATGCTCTCTGGAGCAATGAGCAGCAAAAATCAAAAGGGATCGTTGGACAAGCTGGTGGAGCTACGATGGAATCTGCTTCTGTTGACACGCCTATACGGGGCCATAAGGTCATTTCCGGCGGTGGGGTTGAAAGTTACGCTTTGACACTTCCTGTCGTCTTAGAAGTTGGAAAAGGGCTTAGTCAAGAGATTCAAAAAGTGAATAAAGGGATCTCTAGTTTTATTGACCAAATGATCCCGAAGATGCGTCAAGCTTTATATGCTGATTTGGGAGTACGCTTTCCTGGTGTACACGTCCGCACAGATTCGCCTATTTTAGAAAAAGATGAATATTCGATTCATCTGAATGAAGTTCCTATTGTTCGTGGTAAAGTCCTAGAGAGTCATCTCCTGACTAATGAATCTGAAGAGAACCTTAAGCGTTATAACCTGCCTTTTGTTTCTTATAAAAACTCTTTAGGTTTGCCCTCTTTGTGGGTAGAAGCTAAATATAAAGAGCTTCTCGATAAAGCTGGGATTAAATACTGGAACTCTTTAGAAGTAATCATTTTGCATATCTCCTATTTCTTCCGTCATTATGCAAATGAATTTGTGGGAATCCAAGAGGTGAGATCAATGCTGGAATTTGTTGAGAAATCTTTTCCCGATCTCGTAAAAGAGGTAACCCGTTTAATTCCTCTGCAAAAGATGACTGATATCTTCAAGCGATTAATTCAAGAACAAATCTCTATTAAAGATTTACGTACAATTCTTGAAGCTTTAAGCGAATGGGCTCAAACCGAAAAGGACACCGTCTTATTAACAGAATATGTTCGTTCATCGTTGAAAAGATTTATTAGCTATAAATACTCTCAAGGACAATCAGTGTTATCTGTCTATATTTTAGACCCAGAAATTGAGGACATGGTACGGGGCGCTATCAAACAAACCTCTGCAGGATCTTATCTCGCTCTCGATCCCGATTCTGTTCAATTAATTCTTCAAGGCGTCAGAAGTACAGTTTCTCCTCCGCCACCTGGTGGACAGCCCCCTGTCATTTTGACTGCTATTGATGTCCGACGCTTTGTTCGTAAATTAATTGAGATGGAATTCACCGACATCTCTATTGTCTCTTATCAAGAGATCGTTCCTGAAATTCGAATCCAACCGTTAGGTCGTATCCAGATTTCTTAAGACCTCTTGCGTGATCTCATTAATGGGAGGATATTATGAATCCACATATTGGCAATCCTATGGGAAGCAATAAGACTGCTGAACTGATTAAAATTTTCCAAGAACAAGGGATAGAAACGGCGGAAGAAGTACAGAATGAAGCAGAAACAGTCCAAGCCTCTTTAAGACTTGAAGTGAACGAAAATTCATTTCATGGAAAGCTGATTCAAAGCCAGAAGCTCAGGCCCGCGCAAAAACCCAAAATTGAAAAATCTGAGCGACCAAAAGAATCAATTTTAATTCGCAAGGAAGAAGCAGATGGATTAGCAGATAGCTTTAGCCGCCGAGAGGGTAATAGACAATATTACTTAAATCGGAATAACCTAAGCCAACTTCTTCAAAACCTAGGAACGAAAATCCGAGCAGATAGTAGCAATGAAGAAATCATTGCCACTATCCTTGAAATCCTCTCTCTAGCGGGCGAACCACCGCCAGATGTCTCTCAAGTTGATAAGGCCTTTGAATTTCTTCTAGAAGTCCTCCAATCCAAGCTACAATCTGCAAAATCACCGGAATCTCAAAAACAATTCCAGCAACTCGTTAATCAAATTCTCAACGCTAAATCCGTTCATTATGAGAAAAATCAAAAAAACATCGATTTGACTTATAAGGTGATTGATATTGCCGACCTCCTTGTCCAAGAAGGCTCAAGGGCTGCTCCTGAAACAATCGCTCATGTTCGGGATATTGTGAATAACCCTCAAGATCTTTCAACCAAATTGAGTTATTACAAATCTAAAGGGTTTAGCTTTAAAGAAATGAAGATAGAAATCGACACGATTTTGAGTTATGTTGGTGTCAAATTTAAGCATACAGATCTGCTGCCTGGAGAAATGAGTCGTTTAATGGATGAAACGAAAACCTTGCAAGCTATTTTACAGATCTTTAGATATTTTAAACGGGGAATGCCGTTAGCTTATCGTCTTTTTGAACAAAAAAGTATTGATCTCCCTCCTCACCTCAATTTTGAATCTATGAGTAACATCTTTATGAAAATGGTAGATGAACGCTACCCCTCTTCCGAAAAAGTCTTTAAATTAGCTTCCTCTCTTAGTGATAAAGATAGTGCTCTTACATCCGAGCATATTAAAATAATTATGCTCATTATTCTTCTCAATTTAATCAGAGATGCGATCAGAGAAGTCTCCCCTCATAAAGTTTATCGTTCTTTACAACATCGAGATGATCTCTATTTAGCGATTATTGAAGCCTTAGAAGATCTAGAAGATGCTTTAGAAGACATAGAGGAACAAGAAACAGAAGAAGATGAAGAGGAAGAGAAAAGAAAATAGACTTCTTTCGAACCTCGTTAATGATAGGAGTCGTGCAAAATATGTTATCTAGCCAATTTATAGCTTTACTTAAAGACCTAGAGCCTTTTTTTAAATGCAAGCTTGAACCTGATCAACATCAGGCTTGCTTAATCAAAATGGGCATAGGGATTAGAATTCAATTAGAGCTTGATTCTTATGGTGAAAATCTATTGGTGGGAGTGCGCTTAGGTGTAATCCCCATGAGTCGCTATCGTGAAAATGTCTTTAAAGCAGCCCTCAAGGCCAACGGATCATCTTCTCCTTCAACTGGAATATTTGCCTATAGTCAAAAGACTGGCAATCTAATTCTTTTTGCTACTATCCCTTTTCAAGAGGCCGATCAAGAAAAGGTGATTGCTACTTTAACTCCTCTCATTGCCAAAGCCCATATTTGGGCGGAGGCTCTTAGCCGGGGAGATATTCCTATACTTACTGAGAGACCCTCAGGCCAGTCTGGCCTGTTTGGCTTAATTCGTTAAATTGTTTGCTAAACTTTCTTGTTACTGAAGGGTCACCACCTCTCTTTTACACATAGTCTGAATCCAAGAATATTGATGTTTAATTCTTTTAATCCCTTCCTCAAGCGTAAGACATACACCACCAACCACAGCGCCTATTGCGGTACCTATCCCAGCACATACTCCTACTTCTTGAAGACCATCAAGAGGATGATAATCTATCTCATCTATTCTATGAGAAGGCATTAAAAAAGCCCACATAGTTCCTCCTACTGCACCTAAGATCATTGTCGTAAGAATTAAACTGCTTACTTTAACACCAGCTAGAACCACTTCTTGCCTATTAACTCTCTTTTGTAACGTATTATTTTGTTCTTCTACATCGTGAAGTTGTTTCTTAATCTCATCCATTATTTGCTGTGTATCTATACGGTATTTTTCAATTAATATAGCCCCTTCTTGTTCCCACACTTCCTGCTGGTAAAATGCTTCGCCTACTCTCATTAATAATTGAAGATTGTTTCTTGAGATAAGGTTGTTTTGATATAAATTATCTATTAATTTATGCCAGTTCCGATAAGGATAAGATTGAGATTTTAAAATATCAAATAAGATTATTTTGAGATCAGTAAAAGCCATTTTTTCTAAATATAAATTTATTTCTTGCTGGTCTACATCCTGATCCTGATTAGATAAGATCTTTAATAATAGAGACCGAATGTCTTCGTTAACTGGGGTTGTTATATTAAGGCTAGGATAAAGTTGAGAAACAGGCACGACATTCATTGTTATTCTCCATTTATGGATTTTTACTGTTTTCATCATCAATCATTTATTATCTTAAACACCATTCATTAACAATAAAATTCTTTTAAAACCTACTTGATTGGGGCTCTTTAGGATTGATTTCAAATTTTATTAAATCTTTTGAAAATCCCAAAGCGAATTAATTGTGCAAGGAATTTTAAGAATCCTGAGAAGGCAAAATGGGTTCTATTTCTTCAGCCGTAAAATTCAGGGGTTCTTTCTCTTCTTCTTTGGCCCTTTTTTTGAATATTGTCTGTAGCCAAGAAGGAATTCTTTTTAGTCTATTTATAATTTCTTGGATCACTACTCCCCCACTACCTGCTGCAGCACCTCCGGCAGATAACACTCCCACATTTGTAGCTGTACTAGTAACTAAGCCAGTCAAGATACCAGTGGGTAGCAAAGTTGCTGCTCCAGCCGCTCCTAATAAAGCTCCTCCTCCTACAAATGTTACGACTTTTAAAACAGCCAAGTCTTTTCCTTGTTCCTCTACACGTCGTTTTAAACTTTCATTATATTTAAGTAACGATGTAATGCTTGCCTGAAGAGTTTGTACTTGTCCATCTGTTATAGCTCGCTCGTATTTGAATGCTTTATCGGCTTGTTGACGTAACTTGTTTTCCGTCTCTAACTCATTAATAATAAGTTGTATACACAAACGATTGTCTTTATTTAAAGATCGGCTTAGTTTATCTACTCTAGCAGCCAACTGATCAGAAGGTATTATCTGCTTTTTGAACATGGAAATGATAGCCTCTTTGAGGTCCTTATAACTCATCTGCTCCATCAATTTATCTATGTTCTGAGCATTATTTGTTACAACTTCTTCATTACTTGTTATAATGGCTTGTATAGCTAGAGAATCGCATACACCCTGAACAACAGCTTTTAATCTATCAAAGTGTGCCGGTTTTAAAGATGAAGAAAAGAAATCTATATCAGTTAATAACTGACAAATATTAGTTTTATATTCTTCTACAAATGAAACAATCATTGCCTTTAATTGATCATCAGTATTAGATTCTACTAAATTGTCTATCAATGGAGTATATTTCTCATCCTGTGCTAGGATAGCCAATAAAGGATGTGGCTGTTGTAGAGAATTTTCTTCACGATAAAAAGAGCTAGAAGCACTATCAACTGATAAGGACATCATCCACCTCCCTCATTAAAATTCTTGAGAAACGCCAAACTTAGGTTATTACATGTATAATAATTATATTTTTGATCATAAAATTTTTTAATATAAATCTCCAAGGAAATCCAAATCTATATTTTTAGTCATTAGACTTTCTGCAATACTGCTCTTGTTTTATCACTTGATCCTTTTTATGATTTTTCCTTTGTCTCTGTCCTGCTTCAAAGATCATCGATACCAAGAAGACTTTTAGGTTCTAGCAAGATATTAAAAAAACAGATATATCACTATTTAAGCAGGAGCAATCAAGCTATCCTCTCTATATGGCTCTCTACTAGGATGTAAATTTAGGCATTTCTCTATATGGATCCATCGTTTTTAATACATTCTCCAGCGGCTAGACAGTGGCAACAGGTTGGGATTAAACACCATCATGGTTTAGCTGTTCCTCTATTTAGTTTGTATTCAGCCCATTCGTGTGGCATAGGTGAGTTTCCCGATCTCTTACCTCTTTTGGATTGGTGTACTTCTATCGGTTTAGATGTCGTCCAACTTTTACCCCTCAATGATACAGGATGGGATACCAGTCCTTATAATGCCCTTTCTGCTTTTGCCCTTAATCCCATTCATATTGGTTTGTCTTCTCTTCCCTATTTATCAGAATATCCTATCTTACTAGATGAGCTTAAGACTATCCCTAAATTATCACACAGCTCCCGCATTCACTACGCACAAGTCCGCGAATCTAAAGAACGTTTTTTAAGGCATTATTATCAGCTCACTCATCATCGAATCATGACTAGAGAGGATTACCATCAATTTATAAAAAGAGCTGATTGGCTACAAGGTTATGCTCTTTTTAAGTCTTTGAAAAGCGAACAAAAGTGGACAAGCTGGGATTCATGGCCTGAAGATTTACGCTTTCCCCATCCAACTTTCTTTCAACATTTGCTTAACCAATATAGAGATGAAGTGAATTGGCATTGTTTTCTACAATTTCTTTGTGATCATCAACTCCAGGATGTCAAAAAGTATGCGACAACCCGAAAAGTTTTCTTAATGGGTGATATTCCCATTTTAATTAGTCGCGATAGTGCGGATGTGTGGCTGCATCGTGATCTTTTCGATTTAAATTATTCAGCAGGAGCCCCTCCCGATATTTTTAGCATGGAAGGACAAAATTGGGGCTTTCCTATTTATAATTGGGACAACCTTCAACAACATAATTTCCAATGGTGGGTCAATCGGCTTAAACATGCCAGTCGTTATTATCATATCTATCGTATTGATCATATTGTAGGTTTTTTTCGTATCTGGGCTATTCCCTCAGGTTTAACAGGAAAAGAGGGCTGCTTTATTCCCGCAGACCCCACAAAATGGATCGATCATGGTCAGAAAATTATGTTAATGATGTTGCTACAGTGTGACATGCTTCCTATTGGTGAAGACTTAGGTGTCGTTCCCCCTGAAGTACGAAGTTGTTTAAATGCTCTTGGCATTTGTGGAACAAAGGTGATGCGCTGGGAGCGTAAATGGAAAGAAGATCGGAATTTCATCCCCATTGAAGATTATCCACCCGATAGCATGACGACTGTTTCGACTCATGACTCAGAAACAATACAGCTTTGGTGGCAGAATAATCCCATTGAAGCTAAACTATATGCCCATTTTAAGGGATGGTGTTATACCTCTACTTTAAGTCGATGTCATCATTATGAAATTCTTTGGGATAGCCACCACTCTAGAAGTCTTTTCCATATCAACCTCTTACAAGAGTACATGGCTTTAATTCCTGGCTTAACTTGGCCAAACTTAGAAGATGAACGCATCAATGTTCCAGGCAGTCTCTCTGAGAATAATTGGAGTCATCGTTTTAGATTAAGTGTAGAAGATCTAACGACAAACCAAACTTTACATCACTTATTAAAAGAAATTATTCTATAGTCATCTAAATGCTGATTGATTAACCTAATCGCTGTCATTAGACTATACTCATTTAACTTGAAAGTTGCAATTTCGGCTGTGCCAAAGCCTCAAGCTTCAACGATCAAAAATAGGTCCATATGAGTATATGGACCTATTTTTGATCGTTGAAGCCTGATAGCTTTCGCATTGCCCAAATTGCAGCTTTCAAGTGAAATGAGTATAGGATGAGTTTATGATCGCGATTAAATTATCTTCTCTACATTTAGCATTTATCTGCAGCTGTTTATTTTTTCTTTTACCTTTCTTTACAGAGGCCCTTCCCTTTTCGGATCAAAAGACGAAAGTTCTTTATAATAGTCTTGATCCTTACTCCGTTTCTCAGCATCTAGCTTTTTATGAACTTTACTCTAAGCAGCCTATAGGACAACAAGCTTTGCATGATGCCTGGCAATTAATATCAGGATCAAAAACAGATCCACAAGCAAACCTCAGTGGTATTTCTTTTTCATCTTCCATAATCTCTTCTATTGTCGCTCTTGTCAATAAGCCTCTTGATCAAGAATCCATTCTTTTAAATGATACAGATCTTCGAGAGATGGAAAAATTATCTGCACGTTTATCCCATTTTCATTTAAAAGGTCATCATGCTCAAAGTGAACTAGAGGTTCTACAACTTCCGCCAGAAGAGATTGATCTTGCTCGTGGTCTATTTTTGAGCCAATTCGGATCCGATATCAATAAAGTCAAAACTTACGAAGCGATGATTGATTTGATGGCATTACAGATTGCAGCTCGACTCCCGCCCGAGGCATCACAAGAAACCAAAATCCGTCAAATTAATCGCTATATTTTTGAAGAAATGGGATTTCGGTTTCCTCCCCATTCTTTATTTACCAAAAATATTGATTTATATACCTTTCTCCCCTCTGTATTAGATTCACATCAAGGTGTCTGCCTAGGAGTCTCTATCCTTTATCTTTGCATCGCTCAGCGTCTAAATCTTCCTTTAGAGATGGTGACTCCGCCTGGCCATATCTACGTCCGTTATCGATCACCTCAACAACAGATAATCAATATTGAAACAACAGCTCGGGGCATTCATCTAGATTCCAAGGATTATTTAAATATAAAAACTCGATCTCTTCAACAACGCACGATCAAAGAAGTCATTGGCTTAGCTCACTTCAACCAAGCTGGTGCTTTTCTACAACAAAAAGATTATATTAATGCCCTCACAGCTTATCAAAAAGCGCAACCTTACTTAATCAACGATTCTCTTCTAAAGGAATTAATGGGATATAGTTACCTTTTCGTAGGAGATAACCAAACTGGTGAAGAGCTCTTAAGGCAGATTAAAGATGACCTTCCAGAGTATTCCATTATCAAGGATTCAATGGCAGAAGATTATTTATTGGGAAGAGTAGATGCTCAGTCCCTTAAAACCATTTTTGCTTGGGTCGCTGAGGATCGTTCATCTTTATTAACCAAAAAGCAGCAACTTGAAGAAATTGTGAAACATTATCCCCACTTTCGCAGCGGCATTTTGCATTTAGCCTTTACCTGGCTACAGTTACACCGAGCTGGAGAAGCCTTAGAAATTCTGAAATATTATCAAAATTTAGATTCTGAAAATCCTGAAGTTAATTATTATTTAGCTGCTCTGTATGGAGAACGTCACGATTATAATCAGGCTTGGGCACATCTACGCCAAGTAGAAAAGATTGTACAAGCTCATCAATATGAGCCTCAAGATTTAAAAGATTTACGCAAACACTTAGCAACTTACTGTCCTGAGTAACACACAGAGGAAATAATGAGTAAGATTTATACACGAACTGGTGATAAGGGGACAACCTCTCTATTTACAGGAGAAAGAATTCATAAAAACAGTCCCTTTATTCATGCTCTAGGAACAGTCGATGAAGGCAATTCAGCAATAGGAATGGCCCTATCATTTCTACCAAAAGAGAGCTTCCTCCAAAAGATACGAGATCAATTAGAAACGATTCAGCATGCCTTATTTGATGTAGGAGCAGCCTTAGCAACCCCGCGTACAAGCAAATCTGAAAGTAAGCTAGAGAAAACTCGATTTAGCCATGAGGCGATCGATTTATTAGAACACTGGATTGATGAGATGGAGCTACAACTCCCAGCTCTTAAGACTTTTATTTTGCCAGGGGGACATCCAGCCGGAGCCTCTTTACACCTCTCTCGCAGTATAATCCGCAGGGCCGAACGAGCGGTCATTCCTCTTTGTGAACAGGGAGATGTCACAGAGCACATACTCATCTATTTAAACCGGTTATCCGATTATTTATTTGTAGTTTCGCGCTATGTTAATCACCTTCTAGAAGTTCCTGAAACACCCTGGCAGCCCCATAAAATGGCGGTTCAATAAAGAATTATACGGATAAATCCAATACCCAGTTTTTATAAGCAATTTTATTGCCCAGGCTTGTCATATCCTAATTTCCGTCTTAATTCAGGCACGAATTTAAGTAGAACCTCATCTTTCTCTTTATTCATCTCTTCTACTCTTCTCATCATTTCTGCATAATTGACACCCCATTTTGCACGCCTGGGCACTTTTACATTCAAAAAATAATACTCATCTCTCACCCAATAATGGTTGATACGAATTTTATCAGCTACAATATAAGGTGCCCACATGCCATAAAAAGGTACTTTATCAGAATTTACTTGAGAATAGCCGGACTTATAATCGACATGATGTACACTTGACCAATCTTCAGCATATTCAGGTCTAATAATGGATTTAATAAAAGAATTCCAATGATAGTAGCGAGGTGCTCTCAACAAGAGCGTCTCAATCATCAATTTATTTTCAGGGATAGATTTGACATAAGACGTTCCGTAATGCTGCCAATTGATAGTAATACCTGCACAATCCTCATAATCTTTAAGAAATGTAATCAGATTCTCAGCATGAACAGGAAAAAGGAATTCATCCAAATCTAAGACAGATAACCACTTGGTTTTACCACAGGCAATTTTTGTCGCGTCATTAAGGGCTGCGCGCTGTATTTCAACCCAATTTTGCTCATTTGTGCCCTCAAATGGCCATTCAACCAATTCTACCTCACCATTCTCAATATAAGGCTTTAAAACAGTTAAATAGTCATCTTGGCTAAGATTATTATAGAGATAAAAGTGCTGTACTCCCATTAATTTATGGAATTCAATCCATTCTTTCATATAAGGTGCCTCATTCTGGAACACAGAACAAATACAAAGATCGTATTGATAAGAAGCACATAACAAAGAATTTAAAAAGAGAAAACACAACAAGAAAAATGAAAAAAGTGCCCGTTTTACTCCCCACAAGTTTAAGTGTCCCCTTTCTTCTAATTTTGCTAAGAGAATGCTCTTCTCAGACGGAAAGTTCCTCTGGAATGTTAGTAACCTTATCATTTAGCCCTCTCCTCTCTTAACTTAAGCCTTTACGTCTAATATCAATTTAAAAATTTAATTTTATGTTTTACAGCCGTGCTATACAAGCTTCACAAATATCTGTAAAATCTCTGAAATGTATGCTATTCTCTACAGTTAAAACTAAGAATTTTTAGTCTAGTGCTATCGATTTAGTCTTGTAGGTAGCTTGCCCACTATAATTGCTCCTAAATGAGAGTCTTAATTTTAACTATAAGAAGTCTATTCCTTTAAACATCAAATTTGAGAATTCGACTTTTTCATATTCCATTCTCCGTCTTTAATTCAGGCCTGAATTTAAGTAAAATATCATTTCTCTTTTTAATCATTTTTAATGCTCTTCTATAAGAACCCGAGTTTATTTCCCTGATTATTGATCAGATTTTCTCTTAGATCTTTTGTTTGAAGGGAATAGTCAAATAGCTATTTCTGAAACTCTGTACAGGACAAAAATTGAAAAGGCTCACCTAAGAGCTTATAATGTTCTTTCTTCAAGGAGAGAACATATGAAACAAATAGACGAGCTAAGAGGTGTTTTTAAATATCTGAATTGGAATAAGGCCAGGTTAACTTGTTAACTTGGGTGCAATTAAAAGTGTAGGTTGACAACGCCCACCCCCAAGATGGTATAAATGTCTCCTTAATTTGGGAGATATTTATGACACACGAAGATGATTTAAAATTGTTAGAAAAATTAAATTCCAATCCTATTCTTAAAAAGTGTTATAGGTATTTAAATAATAGAAAAAATTGTTTGGATTATAAGGATGCTCTCAATAAAGACTTGCCAATAAGTTCCAGAGAAATAGAAAGTAGTCACAGGCATATAATACAGAAACGGTTAAAGATAGCAGGAGCGTGGTGGAAACCTGAAATAGCAGAATATATGCTTAGTTTAAGAATTCTACGAATAAATAATGATTGGGCGGACTACTGGAAGTACCAGAAAAAAGCTGCCTAGAAAATTACTAACCTACACTTTTAATTGCACCCGAATTGAAAGGCCAACTCGTATTCCCCTTGCATTGCTATCCTCGCCTTGGAAACTGCAGTGGTATTTCTTTTGTTGATTCTGCCTCGCTAGAGGTTTGTCATCCAAAACGAGTCCATAAAGTATTCAAAGGAATAGCAGGAAAAACGTCTGTAGGTTATTTCTACGGCTTTAAATTGCATCTTGTTGTAAATGATGAAGGGGAGCTGCTCGCTTATATGATCTCAGTTTGCTATCAGGATTGATTGCTTATACTCTCCGCCCTAAAAAGCCTTCTTTAAATTTGCGAGAAAATGATCTTAAATTATTGGTATCAAGTTAATTGAAAATCGAGCTGACGTTAAATTACTTGATAAATTATCTTTTCCTGTAGTAGCTTTCTCATCATTAGCTATCCCTGAATATGGACTAGATAGCTATAATAATTTTCAACTTGACAGATATGAGCTGACTGTTTAAAACATGTTAATTAAATATTTATTTGAAAAGCTTAAAATGCTTGGCTGTAGAGGCAACTGTCAAAGCAAATAAATCAAAAAGGAGATAAATTATGACAATTGCAGAAAATATATCCTGGTCATCTTTCCTTGTAATGGCTGCTGATGAGCAAGCTTGCCAAGAAATTCAAGGTGTTATCACAACTAATTACAGTAAGAGAATAGATGAAGGAAGAGACGAGCGCTTAGAGAAGATGAGAGCTACTAGCGAAAAATTCATAGATCCTCTATTACAATCGGTTGGTTGCTATTATTGCTTTTATCTTATCGATAAGCTCAATACAGTTGCTCAAAAAACTCTAGTAAGTGAAAAAGAGCATGAAAATGAGAAAGAGCTGATAAGAATTGTTAAGCAGCTAAGTGAAGACATCTCTGAAGAAGAGCTGACTAAAGGCCTTCAATCTCAGATAAAGCACTTAACTGAGCGTTTTCATAAAAGTCTCAAGGAATTCGATGCTTATCGATATAAAGTTGAGTCAGGAGTGGCGATAAAGCATATCTTCGCACAATTTAATATTAGATCTCCGCTCATTACTTACCCAATTAAAGCTCTTATGAATGCTGTAGTAGGAGTAATTGATCCTCCCGATAACCTAGAACAGATGGATAGCAAACAAATTCTAGATTTTATTGCGAAGTCGAATGTGGGCATCAAGAAATTAATAACAGAACAGTATGCAATAGAAGAGAAAGTGCAAGCTGGCAGTATATGTGCTCTCACTCCTAAACAGATAAAAATTATTGGTAAATTTTCCAGGGATAAAGCTATTGAAATTATGTATGAAGTTGGGATTTTTTTAAAAAATCAATAAACCGCTATAGCACTTTATAGAGCTCTTCCAAACATTAGAAGGGGAAAGTATATGATGAATAGTATAGGTTGTGTAAGCCAAGAGATATTGGAAACAAAAGTTTCAAGTGGAGCCTCGGACCATTCTAGATCGCCCTTGGGCTCAGGGATAACTAACACTTATATTGAATATCTGTCAAATATGATTTTTGAGAAAATTGCAGATTTTGTTTCCTATCTCCGAAGTATTTGTAAGTCTCTTAAAGAGATGGCTAGAAGTGTAAAAGATATTTCTATCTTAAAAACTCCATTTCAAGTCTCTATACTTAGTAATAATATCTGCAACCAGAATGTATATAACTATCAAATCAATATATATCTTTGCTCCCCATTAAAGGCGTAAGACTTTGCTTATATCATGGCAAGGAGGCTTATTGCTTACAATAAGAGGTATTCTTTTTTGATCGAAGAGAAATGCTATTTTTTATGTTGTAAGAACAGAATGGACAGACTTGCCTCATAATCTACGAAAGCCTGTTTATTCGCAATTTTTAAGGTGGAAAGATAAAAAACTATTTGAACAGATAAAAATGCCCACTTGCAACTTCGGCAACTCTATGGAAGAGCGACGCAAGCAAGCGCTGCAATAGGAGATAGTCAAAGCGTAAAAGAAGGCTTTGTGATCCCCGCAGATAATTGGGTTCAAATGTAGCATTGCGCCTTGCATCCGCCATTCCCCTTTTGGGGTCCACATCTTGATAATATTCATTGCGAGCCTCCTAAGTAATGCCATGTTTTCTGCTGCGTGAGACCTGTATCGGCAAGAGATGCATCCTCTGCAAATACAACGTCCGCTACATAATGCAATCCATTATCCCAGTGACCTCTGATCCAACTAGCAAACTGCTCAGGTGTCCCTTTTCGGCTCGATCCGTAGTAGAGAACGCCATGCTCAATCTTGCCATTGATCATTCGCTCTGAGCAAACCCCCACCTCAGCCCCTATGCTTTCCTTTGGGATTCCAGATCTTGGGTAACGCAAATATATCCTTCCATGGCCTTTATCGAGCGTCGTATGGCATTTTAGCTCATGGAATTGTTGGCGTGTGAGCTTGATCAAAGTATGATTCCCCTTAATGCCCACTATACTCATTTCACTTGAAAGTTGCAATTTCGGCTGTGCCAAAGCCTCGGGCTTCAACGATCAAAAATAGGTCCATATACTCTATGGACCTATTTTTGATCGTTGAAGCCCGAGAGCTTTCGCATTGCCCAAATTGCAGCTTTCAAGTGAAATGAGTATATATAGTGATTTAAATTTGATTTTTTATTCATAATTTAAACTCAAAAAAGAAAAATCAATGGCTTCTGCTAAAGTTTTAACCTTCTCTAATTTGGAACGAACCATTTTTTTGAAATTTGCCCAAAAAATCTCGATCGGATTTAAGTCTGGCGAATAGGCTGGAAGAAATAAAATTCTACAACCAGCTTTTTCTATTAATTCTCGTGATTCTTCTGACTTATGAAAAGTTGCGTTATCCATAATCACAACTTGACCAACCTTGAGCTCTGGAATTAAAAAGTCTTTCAGCCACATGTTAAACAGCTGAGTATCACACGTCCCTTTGTAACAAAAAGGGGCTAAAATACGAGATTCTATTTTTGCTGCTATAAAGCTTTCTCTAGAATATCTTAAACCTGAAATGGCTCCCGGAATCTGCTCACCTCTAGTTGCCCGAGCATATTCTCTGATAAGATATTTATTAATGCCACTTTCATCTACATAAACGCGGTCCTGCTCGGAAATTTTCTCTAACTCTTGTTTAAAGACCGCTCGTTTCTTCTCATCCCTTTCCTTGTAGTATGAGGTCTTTTTTTTAAAGTAATTTTGAGCCTTTTACAAGCATAAAATACTGCTTGTAAAGTTGAATTGAACTTCTCTGCTATTTCTCTCAGATAGCTGTCAGGATGTTCTTCAATATATTTTTTAAGTTTTTCACTGTCAATTTTACTCGGTTTTGACCCATTTATTTTAGGGGCCAAATCTTGCTGCCTTTGTCTAGAAAGCCAGTTTCCTAAAGTTGGAACAGTAACGCCAAAAATCTTGCTTGCTTCCAAGCGACTTCCGCCGTTTGCAATATAATTTAAAGCTCTTTGTCTTAAGTCGATTGAGTAAACCATGAAAGATTTGTACATGAAAATATATTAAAAATCAAATTTAAATCACTATAACTAAAGAAGATAAGAAAAATAACGCTAAGCTATCTAGTGAAAGAGTCATCAACGAAAATGTGATTGGTTTATTGAAGCGATTTAAAATTATTGCTGATCGCTATAGAAATCGAAGAAAATGCTTCTCTTTAAGGTTTAATTTGATTGCTGGAATTCATAATTGGGAACTACAACACTAAGGTTATGCAAGAGATCTATTCTAAGAGCCTGTCTACGATTTAAAATCTTGATTAAAAGAGGCATTTTTGATGCAAATTCTTTAATAAAAGCACCGGAAATATTTGATAATATTTTCAAGCTTTTATTAAAGAAGTGGCGCAAAAAGGACCTTTTAATCAAAATTTTAAATTCGTAGACAGGCTCTAAGACAAGATCGGCTTGAAAATTAGAATTGTCATAAAAAATAATTTGCAATAAGCTGCATTAATGTCTATTCATGTAACCTAAATGGAGGTTTATCTTACATGAAAAAGACTGCTAAGTTTTAAGGTTTTAAAACAATAAATTTATGATTCAGTTAGCGATATCCTTGTTGCTTATTTTTCTACACACCTTTCCTAAATTATTGGAGTGAAAAATGATAAAAAAAATTTTTCAGCAGCTGCTATTAGTACTCATGTCCATTGCAAGTTCTATTTATTCAATTGACTATATTGCCAATAATGAAATCATTGACGATGATCGAGCCGCAGAATTAATTACTGTCATTACAACAACTAATCCCATCCCTAGCATTCCTGATTTGAAACATATCTATCCGGCTCAAGCAAGCTTATTTCAAATTCCAGCTTTTAAAAAGTGTAAAAAAATTATAGTTTTTGATGGAATTTGTCCAGGATATGAAGGAAGAGCTACTGATTACAAGAAATACAAACAAAATATTAAAGATCTTATCCAGAATGATCCCTTTTTCTCAAATACAGAATTAATCTTTTGTGATGCGCATGTACACCTTTGTGGTACAATCCGAGAAGCCTTAAAAAGAATTAATACTCCTTTTTTATTTATTCACCAACACGATGATATCTTACTAAAAGAATTCGATCTCAATGGATGTTTAGCATCTATGATCATTAACCCTAATATTAAACATATTCATCTAACAAGATATCCTAATAAAGGGGTACAGGATTTCTGGTATGGCCCTGTCGATGATTATGTTGAAGGTGGCAGTTTCGTCCCATTATCAAGATGTTTTGGATGGTCGGATTATTCTCACGTCACAACGGTTGATTATTATAAAAATTTTGTTTTTCCTTTGTGTAAGTTTGGATGTATGGAATGGTGGCTTCATCCCGCTCTTCAAGAAGCTATAAAAGGCAAAACTTCTGAGGAGATTGATCAAATTCATTTAAAATTCGGAACGTATTTATATGGTAACTTAACTGATGGAAATTATATTCATCATAGCGATGGACGCAAAAATTGATATGACATCTATTAACATGGTTTAAGGATGATAAGCAGGTCAATATAAGCCCAAATATTGACCTGCTTCGCGGGAGCTTTCACGCTAGCCGAAATAAAAAAACTAATCAAACGGGGCACTTAGATGTATCAAAAATTTAGTCTCTTAGCTCATCATATCCCATCTTCTGTCTCAATTGAGGAACAAAACGAAGTAAGATATCATCTTTTTCTCGGTTCATTTTTTCTACTTTTTTAATCATTTCTGCATAATTGACACCCCATTTTGCACGCCTAATTATTTTTACATTCAAGAAATAATGTTCATCTCTTACCCAATAATGGTTAATCCGAATTTTATCAGCTACAATATAAGGTGCCCATAATCCTTGAAAAGGCACTTTATTAGAATTAACCTGAAAATATCCAGGTTTATAATCTGCATAATGCACACTGGACCAACGCTCAACATATTCAGGCTTAACAATAGACTTAAGACATTGATTATCCCAATAATCATAAGGAGCTCTCATTAAGAGCATCTCAATCATTAATTTATTTTTTGGAATGAATTTGACATGAGAGGTGCCATAGTGTTGCCAATTAACTGCAATACCCGCAAATTCATCGTAATTTTTGAGAAATTCCACTAGATTATTAGTTTGAACAGGAAATAGAAATTCATCTAAATCCAAGCAAGCTAACCACTTAGTTTTACCATATGAGATTTTTGTGGCATTATCAAGGGCAGAGCACTGAACTGGAGCAAACTCTAGCTCATTCCTGCTTTCAAATGGCCACTCAAATAATTCTACTTCACCATTTTCTATATAAGGTTTTAAAACAGTGAGATAATCATCCTGACTCAAGTTATTATAGAGATAAAAATGCTGTACTCCTACTAGCTTATGGAATTCGATCCATTCTTTTATATAAGGTGCTTCATTCTGGAACACAGAACAAATAGACAGATCGTATTGATAAGCCCATGCTGTAGGACTAAGAATCAAAAAAAAATAGAATAAAGAAGATAAGAAAACTATCTGCTGAATGATCTGTAATCCTCGCCATTCTTTTTCCTTGCAGTTTAACAAAAGAACACTTCTCTTGAGTTGCAAATCCTCATCAAATAGTAAGGGTATCTCCATCTTATCCTCCTAACCTGACTTTTGGGTTTATACTCATTCCAGTTGAAAGCTGCAATTTGGGCAATGCGAAAGTTCTCGCGATTCAACGATCAAAAATGGGTTCATATACTGATATCAACACATTTTTGATCGTTGAAGCCCGAGGCTTTGGCACAGCCGAAATTGCAGCTTTCAACTGGAATGAGTATATTTATCAGTTATCAAACTCCATTTGTTTACGCATTTCTGGCACAAAACGATGAATCACCCGTTCTTCATCCTCAATGTCATTCCCAAGCTCAAGAATTTCATTGATTTCATCTACAGAATATTTCTTATTTTCCATATGTTCCTTCTTCTGGATCTTGCTAAGGTAAACATATTCTATCGTTCTATTGATATAGTGATTAATTCGTGCCTCACTTTTAGGCAAGGCTATGTCAATTTGGTTGTCCTTAAAAATACAGGTATGGGGAGGCCAATCGAATTTATCATAGAACTCCGGCTTCAATATCGTCTTTACCATCGTGTGAGCAAAATGCTGTGGTTTGCATGTTAAATGTAAAGCCTCAATAAGCAGAGTATTTTTAGGCAAGGTGTGAATATGAGAGGTGCCATAGACGTGCCAGAATAATCTAATGCCAGGAAAATCTTCGTATTTCTCTAATACCTCTATCATTTTATTTGCTGTGATAGGCACAAGAAACTCATCAATATCGATTAAAGCTAGCCATTTCGTTTTCTTAATTGCACTAATTTTACAGGCATGTTCATATGCAGAAACCTGTGTATAGTAAACCCAGAAATAAGGGCTAGTTTTTGGCTGATCAGTTGTCACTTGATCAGGCCAATCAATTAAAGTAACGATTTTTTTTTGAATATAGGGCTCCAACACCTCCATAAAATGATCTGTACTGCCATTGTTATATAAATAAAAATGATCAATTCCCATCAATAAGTGATATTCAATCCACTCTTTTAAATAATGAGCTTCATCTTTGAAAATCGCACAAATAGAAAGATTATATATATTTGATTCTGCCTGTAGAGAATTTCTGGAGACATGATTGGCTACAAACAATACTAAAAAGAAAGCCAGCCACGTGAACTTATTTAACATATCTACCCTCTTTATTCGTATTTGCCTAAAAAATTAGCTTATTAAAATTAATTGTTTTTTTTGCAAGTCTAATAGACCTCTTGCTAACTCATCTGACGCAAAAATAGCGATATTTGGCTTATACTCATTCCAGATGAGTTAATATGAACAGAGCACTAGCAATTTTAAGAATAAAATGTTATAAATCTGAAAACTAAGGTGACGAAGCACTAGACTTAGGACTTTATGAAAATGGAGAACTCATATGAATCCTAAATTTACAGATAGTGTGACAAATGCGCTGCAAGTTGCTTTTGCGGAAGCTCAAAAACGAAATCAGACAGAGATTACTGAAAATCATCTTTTGTGGGCTTTTCTTAAGGACAAGGAAGGGTATTTTTACTCTATCCTTTCAAGTCTAAATGCCCAACCTCAAACGCTTCTTAATGAGGTTGAGCAAAACCTCAGTCGTCTTGCTACTTTTTCAAGCGAAAATATCCAACCGCCTACTCCGGCACGTCATTTACAAAGCCGTATCGCAGATGCTCAGAATATTGCTCAAAGCTGGAATGATACCTATACAGGCAGCGATCATTTTTTGATCTCTTATTGGAAAAATGGAGGAGATCCTTTTGCTAAATGGAAGAAAACAACTTCTATTTCCCTTGCTAAATTAGAAGAGCATATCAAGAAAATCAGAGGAGACCGACATATAGATTCCCCTGGAGCTGAATCCAGCCTTCAGGCTCTCGAAAAATACTGCCGAAATTTAACGGCACTAGGTAAACAAGGAAAGCTCGATCCTGTTATTGGAAGAGATGAAGAGATTCGCCGCACCATGCAAGTATTAAGTCGACGTACAAAAAACAATCCTATGCTCATTGGAGATCCAGGAGTAGGAAAGACAGCTATAGCAGAAGGGCTTGCTCAGCGTATTGTCCAAGAAGATGTACCCGATTCTCTCAAAAATAAACAATTGCTCGCTCTAGATATGGGAGCCCTTATTGCGGGAACAAAATATCGGGGAGAATTTGAAGAGCGCTTAAAAGGCATCTTGCAAGAAATTGAAAAAAATGAAGGCAAAATTATCCTCTTTATCGATGAAGTGCATACATTGATTGGCGCAGGAGCAACAGAAGGAGCAATGGACGCTGCTAATCTCCTCAAACCAGCTCTGGCTCGAGGAACCTTGCACTGTATTGGCGCCACTACTTTAAATGAATATCAAAAGCATATCGAAAAAGATGCTGCATTAGAACGCCGTTTTCAGCCTGTCATGATCAATGAACCCAACTTAGAAGATTCTATTGCCATCTTACGCGGTCTACGTGAGCGTTACGAGATCTATCATGGCGTACGCATTACAGAATCGGCTATTCATGCAGCTGTCTTCCTTTCTTATCGCTATATTACAGATCGACGGTTGCCCGATAAGGCTATTGATCTGATTGATGAAGCGGCTAGCCTCATTCGCCTGCAACTTGGGAGTCGTCCCTTGCCAATTGATAATAAAGAGAGAGAATTAGCCAGCCTAATCGTTGAACAAGAGGGTATGCGGCGCGAAAATACTCCTCTTGCCAAGAGTGAGGCTCAAAAATTGGAAGAACGTATCGCCCAAATTAAAGAAGAATTAGCACTGCTACGTCAACAATGGGATCAAGAGAGAGAGATTATCGAGTCACTTAAAAGCAAGAAAGATACACTGGAAAAGTTACGTTTTCAAGAAGAAGAGGCAGATCGTCGTGCTGATTACAATAAGGTAGCAGAACTTCGCTATAATAGCATCCCTAAGATACAAAAAGAGATCAAAGAGGCTCAAGAAAAACTCAATGAAAAGCCTAATCGTTTACTTCAAGAAGAGGTAGATGAAAATTTAATAGCTCATATCGTCTCTAAATGGACAGGGGTTCCTGTCCATAAAATGTTAGAGGGTGAAGTAGAACGTTTGCTTCACCTTGAAAAAGATTTAGAAAAGCGCGTTGTTGGACAAGACATGGCAGTTAAAGCTATCAGTGAGGCCATCAGACGCTCTCGTTCTGGGCTCAGTGATCCGGGACGCCCAGTAGGAGCTTTTCTTTTTATAGGACCCACAGGTGTTGGAAAGACTGAATTAGCTAAAACTTTAGCCTTTCAGCTCTTCAATCAAGAAGAGGCCATGATTCGACTAGATATGTCGGAGTATATGGAGAAGCATACTGTCTCTAAGTTGATTGGATCACCCCCTGGCTATATCGGCTATGAAGAGGGAGGGCAACTCACAGAAGCTCTCAGACGTCGTCCTTATTCTGTTGTACTTTTCGATGAGATTGAGAAAGCCCATCACGATGTCTTTAACATTTTACTACAAATTTTTGATGATGGCCGCATTACAGACAGCAAAGGAAGAGTTGTCAATTGTAAGAATGCTCTTTTCATTATGACCTCTAACTTAGGTTCTGATCTGTTACTGGATCGAATCGAGCATAATCAAGAAAGAACGCTGTCCAAAGAAGAAATTATGCAAATCCTGGATCCTGTCATCAAAAGTCACTTCCGACCAGAATTTATTAATCGCCTTGACGATATTCTCCCCTTCTTACCTTTAAAAGAGCAAGATATGGAGAAAATTGTCACCATTCAATTAAATTTACTTGCCAAGCGCTTACGCGACCGTGATGTTGACCTCAGTTGGACACCTAAAGTCCTGACCCATTTAGCCGAAGAGGGATATGATCCTCGCTTTGGTGCACGCCCCTTGAAGCGTTATATTCAGAAAGAAATTGTCAATCAACTTGCTACCGCTATCTTAGAAGGAAAGATTCCACCCGAAAGCCATGTAGAACTTGATTGTGATAAAAAGACTATTATCTTTAAAGCAAGAGACAAGACAGGGACCCCGTCAAAAACTTAGCATCTAACTTATGTTAACTATTAGAGGAATCCATTTGTCCCATCCGATTGAAGGTTTTTCTTGAATCATTTAATTAAAGTTTATAATCTAAGTTTTAGGGATGTTATTCTAAATGTGCACTTGCATTTAGACTTGTTTGAATTTAAATAATTTTAATTAACATATAAATTTTTAGCATCATAGAGGTTTAAAAGACCAGCAAGAAAAAACAAATTTTATTAAAAAAGGAGATGAAAAAATGTCTAACGCCAGTTTAAGTGTTTTTCAAAATACTCTCCAAAAGACAGATTATTGGTTAAAAGAGATCATGATAAGACTAGATTTGGACGATCGGCAAAGAGCTTATCAAGCTTTGAAAGCCGTTCTTCATGCCTTGCGTGATCGGCTTCCTATTGAAGTTGCTGCCAAATTAGGAGCTCAACTCCCTATGTTGGTGCGCGGGTTTTATTATGAAGGATGGGTTCCATCCAAAACACCAATAAAAGTTCATAGTCTGGATGATTTCCTCGATTTAGTTCTGATTTATCTTCATAACTCTCCTTTAGTAGATGAAATAGATAATATTGAATTCCTTGTCAAATCAGTTTTTGAAGTCATGCAAGAACAACTATCTGAAGGGGAAATCTCTCATGTTAAAAAAGCTGTCCCTGCCTCTATTGCTGCACTCTGGGAACCCAAAGGACAGACTCAACAACGCAGAAAAGTTGCCTTTAAATAAGATAGAAAAATGATTATTATCAGATCGAACAGACAAATTAACTTCCAATTTAGGCGTCATCTAACACATTATCTTTCTTAAATGATTCTTTCAAAACTTATATTTTGAATAGGTGTAAGAAAGAATTACTTAAAGCTGGTATGTTAAATGACACCTGAAGTTAATTTGTCTGTTATATACTCATTCCACTTGAAAGCTGCAATTTCGGCTGTGCCAAAGTCTCGGGCTTCAACGATCAAAAATAGGTCCATATACGAGTATATGGACCTATTTTTGATCGTTGAATCGCGAGAGCTTTCGCATTGCCCAAATTGCAGCTTTCAAGTTAAATGAGTATATTTCCATATATAGGGTGGACTGACGGACGTTGAACCATGGGAACTTTCGCTTCAGTCGAAATATCACTCTTTTTGCGTAAGTTGAGTTAGTAAACAAATTAAATGATTAGACCATATTGAATATATAATATCAAAAGAATTATAATTTAATTAAATCAATAAAGTGAGATAATTAATGGCAAAAGTTAATTTTTCTAAAGTAGAAAATATCTTAGATGAAGCTTTATATAAAATGTCTATTAAGCATTTGAATGAATTAGCTATGATTGCTCATCTCCTTGATGATTCCAAACCAAAACTTTCGAACCAAGCTACTGAACAAATTTTAATGAGTTTTCAGGCACAACTCAAGAAATTTAAAAAAAATAATCCTAATCTTTATAAAAAATTAGGTATTAGCGCAGAAGAAGAAAGTAAAATTTTTTTACAAGCACAAGATCTTACTTTAGAAGAATGGTCTAAATTAAAAATGATTAAGGAAAAAATCGATCAATTGAAAAAGGAACTTCATGGCCAAAATATTCAGAAAAAAGAATATGACCAACAAGTGGAGCGGGAAAGGCTCAAACATATTTATAAACGTTTTAATGTTCGTGAGGGATGGCTTCCTTTAAAGTAAAAGTATTTTTAAACTTGTTTATTAAACTCATTCCTGCTATATTTTCCATTTTTACTCTTCAACTGCTATTTGGAGAAAATCATGCCTAAAGTATGTCAAGTTACAGGCAAAAAGCCTAAACGTGGTTACAAGTATGCTATTCGTGGTATTGCCAAGAAAAAAAAGGGAATTGGTCTTAAAGTAACAGGAAAGACTAAGCGTCGATTTGAGCCTAATCTAATCAGAAAAAGGATATGGTTTAATGAAGAAAATCGCTTCGTTACTCTTCGTTTAGCAACTTCTGCCTTAAGAACAATTGAGAAAATTGGAATGCCCTCTATTATTCGCGAAATGAGAGCTCGTGGTGAAGTCGTTTAGAGCAACTTCCTTGTAATTCCAAGAGATTGATTTTTAGTCTGTATTGTGTCCTACCTTCTTTCTTGATTATCTTAGATCTCTTGCAAAATTAAAAACGAAGTCCCCTTTGCATTTCGCTATAGGTTGGGTCTCCTTTATACTCATTTAACTTGAAAGCTGCAATTTGGGCAATGCGAAAGCTATCAGGCTTCAACGATCAAAAATAGGTCCATATACTCATATGGACCTATTTTTGATCGTTGAAGCCTGAGGCTTTGGCACAGCCGAAATTGCAACTTTCAAGTTAAATGGTAACCGTTCACGGTGTGCATCAAAAGAATAATTGCATTTTGATTTTCAGTATGTTATAACATTTAACATGGAAGACAAAGATGCCATTATTCTTGATCTTAAAAAGGTCATTGAAGATCTCAAGCAAGAGATCACACAATTAAAAAAAGAGAATGCTGATTTAAAAGAGCAGCTTCGTCTCAATTCTCAAAATTCTTCTAAACCACCTTCATCTGATCGTTACCCTAAAAAAGAACCAAAGGCACCTTCAAAGGATCGCCCAAAAAGGCAAGGGTTTGCAAGGAAATGGTTTGCCAAAGAAGAGATCACAGAATTTAAACAATACTTTCCTTTACATTGTGATAAATGTGGATCAAATAACTTTTTACCAAGAAGTACTATTGTAGAAGCCCGTCAGATAATAGAACTTCCAAAGGTAAAGCCAATTGTTACAGAGCATCAAGCCTTAGCTTGCAGATGTGCAAGTTGTGGTAAAAAAGTGCGGGCTTTTCTGCCTTATGATGTGACAATAAGTACATTTGGTCCAAAAATTAAAGCTTTATCCTCTACGCTTTCTGGTAAATTCCATTTAAGCAAAAGAAATATTCAAGAGCTGTTTAAGACTTTATTTAACATTGATATTAGCTTAGGAAGCATTATCAATGTTGAAGCCCAAGCATCTGCTTTTTTAAAGGAACCTTATGAAGAAGCTTTAAAGCTTTTAAGAAAAAGTAAAACCGTTCATGCAGATGAAACTGGATGGAAGACTAAAGGGCAAGCTAAATGGCTATGGCAAGCAAGCGATAAACAAATTGTGATTTTTAAACTCTTCTCAAGTCGAGGTAAAAAAGCTTTTCAAAGCTTTCTAGGCAAGGATTGTATTCAAAATTTAGTCACAGATAGATTTAGGGTTTACTCGACATTGGGTTTACATCAATACTGCTGGGCACATTTAAAGAGAGATTTTAAAAGAATTGAACAAAGAGATGGACTAGTTTCTTGGATCGGAAAGCTTATGGGATCGCTATGCGGTCTTCTTTTTAGATGGTCACATGAAAAAGACAATTTAAGCGATGAAGAGTTCAAAGAAAAAATCAAAGGTTTAAAAGAAGACTTTCATTACCTGTTTAAGCTAGGACTTCGAGCAGATACCCATGATTTAAAGCTTGGTAAAACTGGAAGATTTTGTGAACGTCTTCTTTCTGAAGAAGAAAAGCTTTGGGCTTTTATAGAAGACTCAACCCTTGATCTTACAAATAACTTGTCAGAGAGAAATTTAAGGCCAGCTGTCCTTTGGCGTAAAGTTTCTTTTGGTAATCAAAGTGCTAAAGGCGAACAATTTGTTGAACGAATTCTTTCTGTTGTTGAAACCCTAAAGATTCAAAAACGAAACATCTTGGGTTATTTAACTCATTGCTTTAAGGCAAGATATCAGCTTCTATCTATTCCTTCTTTTGTGTGCATCAATTAGATTTTTGATGCACACCGTGAACGGTTACGTTAAATGAGTATAAGTAGGAAAAGGAGACCCACAAGAGAGCTAAATCATTAGAATTATCAAGTAGCCTAAACTTGCAAGAAGTCTATTTAGTCGAGGGAAATAGGCAGCCACAGTTATTCAAGTTCTCTCAGTGAAACATCCCAGTGAATGACTTGAAGAAACTTCTGTTCCATTAGATTAATCTTTTGGATAAATTCAGCTTTTCTTATCAAATTATTTTTTAACCTAGGCGATTCTACAAATTCCCCAATATTGATGCATTTGTAATTAAAAAAATCTTCGTTCCATATGGTTTCCTCATCATTAGATGACTTGATAGCTATACATAAAGCTGTAAATTTAAGAGCTGAAAGAAATTCTATTTTATTCATTTCGGGGTAAATCTCTAAAAAACGTCTGATATATAGATCCACCGTTTTATCAAGCATATTTTTATCTTGGTATATATTATAACTGATTCGAGTAGGTTTCCCAGATTCCTTAATCTCAATATCCTCTATTTTTTCCCGAAATTCTTTATAAGAAATTTTTTTTGCAAATACTTGCTGTAATTGATGTAGCTCTCTTGTTCTTTCTTCGACTTTTTCTTTAAGAACTTTATCAATAGGTTGTCCACTCTTAATTAGATTAATATGAGTTTGTACCCATTCTTCCTGATTAAAGGAATGAAAGTATTTAGCTTTGCGCATAAACTCTTCTAAATCAGAATACTTAACAATATAGCACTTAGAAGAATCTTCTAGATTAAGTGTAATAAAACTTCCTAATTTAAATTTTTCCAATATACATGTCTTTAAACTTTGTAATAGATTATCTTCAACGATTGGTAATTTAAGTGAGGCTATCTCATTCGAGATAGTAAATGTTAAATCAGTAGAATACTGATAATTTGTTTTTTCAGAATAGTTTATATTTATCATAATAAATGCACCTTTATTAAATATTAAATTAATTATTTGATAATTTTATTTTTTTATAAATTAATAAAAAATTTTCAATAATTAATAATTATTGCATATTATTATTAATATATTATTAAAATTTTAAAATTAAAAAATAAGATTAGGCGTATTCTGAAATTCATAACCTCTTCAATAATGACTTAAAGATGATATATTCATCCTATTTTAAGATCATAACGTGGTATAAGACTTGACAATAAAGGAGATCTTATTAATAATGAGCGATAATTAAATAAATTGAATTTGTGCTTTTATGTCTCTTAGTCTGTTTCATTTGCATACATTTTTCTTCCTTTATACCCAATCAACCTAAATCAGAGAAACTTTGAATTAGAGATTCTATGCTCAAAAGTATGACAGCCTACGGCCGTGCAACTCTTCATACACAGAAAGGTCATTTTATAATTGAAATTCAATCTGTTAATCGTAAGTTTCTTGAGGTTAACATCTCGTTACCTAAGGAATTAATGCGATTTGACGGTGAGATAAGAAAATGGCTAATTCCTTATGTTGCAAGAGGGCAAGTCACGATTAAAATCTTTGTCTCTTTTGAGGAGACAGTCCCCATTACCGTACGCCCTAACATCCCTCTGGCAAAGCAAGTAAAGTTGGCTTGGAATACGATTGCCCAAGAGTTAAATTTAGAAGTGGATCAAGTTGAACTTTCCTTATTTACCCATATAAAAGAGATTTTGTTATTTGAAGAAGATTTCCAGGAGGAGGACTCTTATGAACAGCCTCTTAAGCAGGTATTGGAGTTGGCATTAGAACAATTTTCTGCTAGGAAAGTTCAAGAGGGAGCTATTCTCCAGGCAGATATTTTAGGCAGAGTAGAGAAAATGGGCAGCTGGATCTACCTCATTGAGCAAAGAGCTTCTCATGCTCCTAAAAAGTATCAAGAGAAGCTTATAGCTCGTTTAGAGGAGCTCTTTCCAGGAAAAATTGACAATGAGGAACGGATTCTTCGAGAGGTAGCTGTATTTGCAGAGAAAATGGATATCACAGAAGAAATCACCCGCTTCTCTTCTCATTTGATCCATTTTGAAGAGCTTATTCGATCCGATCATAGCCAAATTGGTAAGACATTGGAATTTATGTTACAAGAACTTCATCGGGAAATTAATACTATTGGAAGCAAATCATCTGATCTTGAGATTTCTCGCCATGTCATTAATATCAAAAGTGAGCTAGAGCGCATTCGCGAACAAATTCAAAACATCGAGTAAATTAAATGGAATCTCTTGTTGGCAATCAGAGAGAAGGGCTATTTTTTATTGTCAGTGCGCCAGCGGGAACAGGTAAGACAACACTTGTTGAGATGCTCATACAGGAATTTCCCCAACATATAGTTGGAAGTATCTCTTATACTACGCGACAACCGCGGGAAGGAGAAATAGATGGAAAACATTATCATTTTATTACGCAATCTGAATTTGAGGCAAAAATTTCTGCCTCTGATTTCCTGGAATATGTTAAATTATATGGTTATTATTACGGCACGTCCCGTCAGTGGATTTTAGACCAACAAAAGCAAGGAAAACATGTTATATTAGTGATTGATACACAAGGAGCTTTGCAACTAAAAAAATGTTTGGATGCCACCTTTATTTTTATTAGTCCTCCTTCTTTAGAAGTCTTAAAAGATCGTTTGTCCAAAAGAAAGACAGAAACCCCTGAAATATTAGAAGAAAGGTTAAGATGGGCAAAAATTGAAATGGCGACAGCCTATGCTTATGATTATCTCATTATTAATGACAACTTACAAATTGCTTACCAAATTTTAAGGAGTATTATTATCGCAGAGAATCACCGTACAATCAATAAAAATCATCAATAAAGGAGTTATATGGAGAAAAACACCCGTTTTACAAATGAGGAATTAGCTCGAAAGTTTAAAAGTAATTTTGATGCGGTCAATTATGCTATTCAATTAGCAACAAACATGATTCAATCAGGTCGAGATGCTCGTATAAAGTCAGATATGCAAAATCGAGCCATTTTAGTCTTAGAAGAGATTTTACAAGGCGTAGACCGCTTTGATAACGTCTCTGAGGTTGATTCTTTATCTAAAGAAAGACGTAGAGAGCAAGAAGAATTATTAGATAGAGAAAGTCGATTTGCAATGGTTTTTGAGAATAAAATTCAAGAATCATCTAAATCTAAAACAACCTTTGATGATACAGATAAGGAATAGACGGAAGATTTTATGATAACAGATAACATGGGACAATGGGTGGTTCTTTTGTCCCTTGCCATCCTTGCGACTTTTGTTTTCTTACTTTTTGCTTTTTGGTTTGGATGGTGGTTTTCACAAAAATCATGGGGACTTAGCCCTTATACGGGATTACCTCTTCGCCGAGCAACCGATTTATCCTATTATTCGGCTGAAAAAGTGTTGCACTTTATGAATGACTTTCATCAATATGATAATTCTCCTTTTAAATTGAGCCGTGCTGCCTTTTGTCGAGAAACAGGAAGAATTTTTTCTAATTGTATCAATTGGTTGGACATTATCCGATTAGATTGGAATTTCTTGCAAAAAAGATATCCGGGAAATTATGTTTCATGGGGCAGTCTGAATCAAGATCAACAACAAGCTATTCGCGATGCTCATGAGACTTTAGAAGGCTTCCAAACAGAAGTCTCCTCTCCTACTCCTTCACCTAGAGCCATTGAAACACAGTATGTTTATACCAAACCAGGCCCACTTTATGTTGATATTCAGACAAAAATTTTGCTTGGATGGAAAGTTGTTTCTGACACTGATTTAGAGGTACTTATTGTGCAAAAACCTATCCGATAAATTTAAAATCAAATACAATAGACTTCTTTCAAAATCTACCTGATTAAGGACTTATGCGATGAGACAGAAAATTCTCATAACTTCTGCTCTACCTTATGCCAACGGGCCACTTCACTTCGGCCATATTGCAGGTGCTTATCTTCCTGCTGATTGCTATGCCAGATTTCAACGTTTGATGAAACAAGATGTCCTCTATATTTGCGGATCAGATGAATATGGCATTGCTATTACCTTAAGTGCTGATTTAGCAGGGAGAACACCCAAAGAACATGTCGATATTTTTCATAAGATAAACGCCGATTTGTTTAAAAAATTACAAATCTCTTTTGATCATTATTCCAGAACAACTTGGGAAGGGCATGCTGAGACAACTCACCAATATTTTAATGATTTATTAGCAAATGGATATATTGAAGCAAGAATTACTGACCAATTGTACTCAGAGACAGATCGAAGATTTCTAGCCGATCGTTATGTGATCGGAACATGTCCCCGGTGTGAATTTGAACATGCCAGAGGAGACGAATGTCCTCAGTGTGGAGCCAGCTATGAGGCTACAGAGCTTAAAAATCCTCGTTCTAAACTAACACAAGCACCTTTAGCATGCCGTCCAACGAAACATTGGTTTTTGTTACTTGATAAATTTCAAGAGCGCTTGAAGGTATGGCTGGAATCTAAAAATTGGAAAGCCAATGTGATTAATTTTATTACAGGATATATTGATCATTTACATGCGCGTGCTATTACCCGAGATTCAACATGGGGGATTCCCGTGCCTCTCCCAAATACCGAGGGCAAAGTTTTATATGTTTGGTTTGATGCTCCGATCGGTTATATCTCTGCAACAAAGGAATGGGCTCAAACAATTGGACAACCAGATTATTGGAAAGATTATTGGTTAGATCCTCAAACAAAACTCATCAATTTTATTGGAAAAGATAATATCCCTTTTCATGCCTCTATTTTCCCAGCTATGACAATGGGACAAAACAAACCTTATAAATTAGTGGATGAGTTGCCCGCTAATGAATTTTATAAGTTAGAGGGAAGGCAATTTAGCAAATCGGATGGTTGGTATATTGATTTAGAAGACTTCTTTGAACGGTATACGACAGATCAAATTCGCTATACGATTGCATCTAATGCTCCAGAAACAGCAGACAGTGAATTTACCTGGAAAGATTTCCAGCTACGCTGTAATGCCGAACTTGTAGGAAAGTATGGTAATTTAGTAAACCGTGTTTTGACATTCATTTATCATCGTTGCGCAGGGTATATATCTCCCAAAAGAAATTTAGAATCCTTAGATCACGAATTTTTAAAGAATATTCAAGAGATAATCGATCAAGCAGCAGTCAATTATGCTCACTTTAAAGTGCGGCGAGCTGCTCAGCTAATAATGGAATTAGCGCAGACAGGGAATATCTACTTTGATAACAAAAAGCCTTGGCAAGATATCAAACAAGAGGAGACCAAAGAGAGGGTGGAAACCACCCTATCCTGTTGTATAGAGTGTTTAAAAGCCCTAGCTTTAATCTCTTTCCCAATTATTCCATCAACTGCCAGTCAACTCTGGAAAATGTTAGGTTACTCTTCAAATTTAGAAGATGTTGATTGGAATCGTGTAAAAGAGGAAGCCATGCCAGAAAACCAAATGATTCCCCAACCCTTTATCCTTTTCCAAAAAATTGAAGATGACATGATTGAGCAAGAAATTCAAAAATTGCATCGGATGGCCGCTCAGCAAGAGAAAAAAACTAAAGCATTCACAGCTCCAATGCTCAAGACCTCTATAGAAATAGAGGATTTTCGCAAATTAGATTTACGAGTAGGATTGATTTTAAAAGCAGAACTGATTCCTAAAAGCAAAAAGCTTATGCAACTGCAAGTTGATATTGGTTTAGAAGAAAGGACAATTGTAGCAGGATTAGGTGAATTTTATGAAGCTGCTCAACTCATTGGACGTAAAGTTGTTGTAGTAGCTAATTTGAAGCCCACTACATTCATGGGTATTCAAAGTAATGGAATGTTGCTAGCTGGAAAAGGAGAAGGGCTGTTAGAAATTGTTTCTTTAGTCGATATCCCATCTGGCGGTGTTATTAGTTAATTTTTCAAAACACGGCAATTGTAGATTAAGGTATCAATCGCTTTCATACTTTCTTGCCATCATTTGGGGTCAGCTCAAGAAAAGGAAAAAAAATTGCACGCTAAGACTTTTCAATTAGATTTAGTGGCCTAAATTCCCCTTTACCAAGAGAGCGTCTCTATTGCTAAATATACTCCCAACCAAGAGGTGATAGATAACGAAGTAAATGATCATCCACCTCAACCTTTTGTTCTTTTAAGGTAAAAATCGCTCTTTCTAGACAGACAATTGAATAAACCTAATTAACGCTTAGTACAGGACAAAAAAGAGAATTTTTCATAAAAAAACCATCTTAGGGATATCTGAAACCAATATTCGATCAAAGACTTTTAACAGCCAAAGAAAACTATTAAAACATTTATGTATTTCAAATAAAATTTCTCTTATTTTATCCATTCCATATCGAAATAAACTTTTAACTTTTCTTCCATGTTTCTTAATTTTAATCGGTTTTACCTCTTCTATCATATCTCCCAATCTATAAGACCAGCAAAAGGCAATACACAAAACAAAAATAAGCTTCTCAATCCTTTCTGGATGGGTCAAGTGAGTATCTTCAAAACAAAATCCACGAGTTTTGAGACAAGCGAATAGGGTTTCTATTTCCCACCTTATCTTATAAATTTCTAGAGCCTTTTTTGGGTTTTTATTAGTTACAACAATTAAAAGCTCGTCTTTTAATCTACTTGCAGCAACATAAAAAGAATGTCCAAGCATTTGCAAAGGATAGTTTAAAACTTTCTTTCTACCTTCCTTAACATAACGAAAGGCATCTTTTAGAGGTACTGCATACCTATTTCTTACTCCTTCAGCTAAGGTGTCTTCTTTAATTCGAATGTAAAAAGGAATTTTATTTTTAATAAGATAATCAAACCATTTACTTCCAATAAATTCTCTATCCGCTATAAGTCCTTTTATTTTTGAACTTCCTATCATAGAAATGGCTTTTTCCAAAAGTTTAATCCGATCATCCGTAAAAGAGTTCCCTGCTTTATTCATGACAAACCAAGCAAGAGGAATGGCTATTCCTTTATAAGCCATGGCAAAAGTTAAAACATTAATATCTTTTGAACCCAATTGCCAATTTGTTCGATCGATAATCAACCATACTTTGCCTTTAATAGGAAAAATATGTAAAATAATTTCAAAAACACATATCATATCAAAGCTAAACCCTCGAAAAAAGCGTTGTAATCTCTTATAATGTGAATCCAAACTCGCTTTTCCTTGAAAAGCTGTCGCTATTTGAGTAAGATTAACGCTTCTAACCATAAAAAGAGCGAGAATCATTTGACAAAGGCAAGTCAGTCTTGCTTTGTTCCAATCTAAATATTTATTTAAAGTCCTTCTTAGCTCGTCTATTTGTTTCATATGTTCTCTCCTTGTAAGAAAGAACATTATAAGCTCTTAGACGAGCTTTTTCAATTTTTTGTCCTGTACTAAGAATTAACGTCAGTTCGATTTTCAATTAGCTCGTCATCAGTACTTTAAGCTCATTTTCGCGCAAATTTAGAGATGGCTTTTTAGGACGAAGGGTGTAAGCAATTAATCCCGACAACAAGTTGACTAAAAAGTTGGTCGGACTTCTATGCCTGGAATGCTCGATTTGTGAAATGTTTTTCAGCTGATCAATAATGGTTTCGACGATTCCCCTTTTACGAAGCATCAGCTTGTCTATCAGTGGCATCAGCTTATTTTTCATATTTGATTTTATTTTGGTGATCAGCTGCACCCCTTGTTGCATAAGCCTATCAAATAAATCTGAGGATATGTACCCTTTGTCGCCAAAAACCTTGCCAAAGACCTTTTGTACGAGCCCTGGAACAGGTTTTCTATCATCAATATTGCCAGCAGTGATCATATAAGCTAAAAGCTCTCCTGCATCATTCACTACGATATGCAGCTTAAAGCCATAAAAGTAACCAACAGAGGTCTTTCCCCATTTGGCAATCCCTTTGAATACTTTGTGGCTGTGGACACGCTTTGGGTGGCTAACTTCCAAAGACGCTGAATCGACAAATGAAATGCCGCTGCAACTTCCTAGACGTGTCATCAAATAACAATGCAGAGGAAAGACCAGTTGACTTTTCAATTCCACAAATCGATTATAGCTTGGAAGATTTGGAAATTCTCTTTTCAAATAGTTAATTACGTGGCTGTTATAAAAAGTCTTAAAATTCCTATAGCCGATTATATGAAATAAAATAATCAACGTCATGACTTCACTAGGGCAGAGGCACGGCTCTCTTTTTGGCTCTCGTTTGTTTTCAGCAAGTAATCTTTCGCTCCATAATTTCTCGAAATTTTTCCAAAAATCATCTATATTGCAAAATAGCTCGGTCAAATTAATCATTTTTTGCTTCCTTTTGGTTGTAAGCTTGTTGTGGAAAACAAACATTAACCAACGAGGAAGCTTTTTTTTCAAGCCTCTTTGTTTGCTAAAATCTAGATTTTAAAATCGAACTGACGTTAATTAATATTATTGAGGTTTGATAAAAATACTCAAAAGTGGTACACTTAAGTTATTAAAGGAGGTGTTTATATGTCTACAAATAATCCAAGAATACAAGTTACATTCAATGAAAGTGATGCAGAAGTGATACAAATTATCTGTAAAAAGAAAAAAATCAGTATGTCTGCATTAGTTAGAAAAATCGTAGAAGATTGGCTTGAAGATTATGAAGATCTTTTACTTGCAAGACGTGCTGAAGAAGCCGAAAAAAGATGGATTAAAGGAGGAAAGAAAACCATATCTCATGAGGAATTATGGTCCAAACTCGATACGTAATCGAATACGACATAGAAATTGAAGATAAATTGAGAGAGATCCCTAAAACAATGCGAATGCGGATTAAAAAGGCAATCGAGGAAAGACTTACTTTAGCACCATTAGATTATGGCAAACCCTTAGTTAAGGAATGGAAAGATCATAGGCGTATTCGAGTCGGAGACTATCGAGTAATTTATAAAGTCTTTGAAGAAAGAGTTGTAGTTTTTATTGTTGAAGTTGATCATAGAAAAGATATTTATGAATAATAAAATAAAAATTAGATGAAATATACTCATCCCAGTTCAAAGTGGTAGACGGTAAGGATTCGTGTAAAATACACACATAGCTAGGGGAAAATAGGAAATTCCAGGATTCTATCTAATGAATCAGGAGTCCGCTTCAAATTGACCTCATAATTTCCAAAACGATTGATATGTCCTGTTCGATAAGGGCTAAGCCTTTCTATAGCTTCTTTATTGATAAAGTGTCCTTCTTGCTGCAGTTGCTTCAGGGCTATGCTCATCGTCACTAATGTATGAAATGATAATAGATTCCTGTGTAAAAGGAGGGTAAAAAAGCAAGATAGTTGTTTTCTGTGGCAGCTCGATGTTCCTCGCATTGTGTTAGAATATTTTCTGCATCTTTTTCAAGCAATTGTTCTACGGCTTCTAAAAGCTGCTCTCGCGACCCTTCCCCTTTAAAGGTTAGAGTAATTTCTTGCAATAAAGAGATTAATGCATCAGTCCTAATGGTAAAGAGTGAGCGTTCGTTGCCCGCCCAAGTACCAACAACTGAAAAAAGGTATTATATCTCAAGCTTACCAGCTCATGCTCTAAAAGTTGCTAATGCTATTCGAAAACACAGGATGATTGAAAATCATTTGCATCGACAGTTAGATTTTAATTTTATTGAAGACAATAGTATTGCAAATACCGGTTATGCAGCTGAAAATTTGGCTACATTTAGGAGATTAGCATTAAACATGTTAGGGTCTGGAAAGGGACTATTAAAAAGACGAAAGAAAGCTGGCTGGAATGAAGAATATCTAACAGAAATTGTTACCAAATTCTTTATCAAAAATTTCTATAGGAGTTACGCAGTTGAATAAATTTTAGAGTTATTTTAATTTATTTGGTTATGACTAATCCAAAATGCCAAGAAGAAGATTACATCAATTTTTTAATTGCAACACAAAAAGCTTATAGTTGTACAGAAGCTGCTCGCGTGCAACCAGATAAACCAGATCCCGCCTCTCATGATGCAATTCTTAGAGTTTTATATAGACTTTGAGCCAACATCGGAACACTTGTGGCAGGAGGCTCATGCATTTGTAGATAAGTCAAGAGTCATTGATGATACGACACTCGATAAACCTTATGCGAGTAAGCTTGTCTCTTATCACTGGTCAGGTAAACATCATCGAGTAGTCAAGGGAATTAACCTTCAAAGTTTAATTTGGACAGATGGTGATCAACTTATCCCTATAGATTATAGCCTTTATGATAAAGCAAAGACTGGAATGACTAAGAATGATCATTTTCGCGCTGGTTAAGGCTAAAGAAAGAGGATTTTGTCCTGAATGTGTTTTATTTGATTCTTGGTATTCAAGCCTTGATAATCTGATCAGGAAGTTGGATTGGTTGTGGTTAACAAGACTTACTCCAACAGTTGATCCAGATGGTGATGGCAATCGTTGCCTTAGTGAAGTGAATATAGAAGAAAAAGGATCTTTAGTTCATTTAAAAGCTTATGGTTGGATTAAAGTATTTAAGCTAGTCTCTAAGGAAAGGGGCATTGAGGGCAACAAACAACCTTAAAATGAATGAATTAGATCGCCTTAGCTTATCAGAAAAAGGCTGGTTAATTGAAGATTATCATCGAGGAATCAAGCAATTTTGTGAAAAATGCCAAGCAAGGATTTTTTGAAGTTCATTTAAACAATATGGCAAAATAAGTCATGTGTGAATTTTACAGGAATCCTTACCGTCTACCAAAGTGAGAATTTGGGCAATGCGAAAGCTCTCGCGATTCAACGATCAAAAATGGGTCCATATACTTATATGAACCCATTTTTGATCGTTGAAGCCCGAGGCTTTGGCACAGCCGAAACTTCTCACTTTGAACTGAGATGAATATATTATTGTTTTTTGGAGGGTGTGGAATTTTACTTACTATTTTAATAGTTTGGATTTGTCTACCTGATAAAGATGAGCCTAATCCTTATACTTAAATTTACTTTTGAATTCCTCTAGAGAATCCAAATAAAAGAGATTGCAAAATAGATAACGTAAGTTCGATATGTCCTCCTCTCGAATTCAAGAGAATGATATACTCATTCCAGTTGAAAGCTGCAATTTCGGCTGTGCCAAAGCCTCGGGCTTCAACGATCAAAAATCGGTTCGAGTTATATGGACCCATTTTTGATCGTTGAAGCCCGAGGCTTTGGCACAGCCGAAATTGCAGCTTTCAACTGGAATGAGTATATATCAAACTTACGTTATCGATAGCATTTATGTCACCCTATAGTCTCAATCTAAAATTATTGCTTATTTTTTGCATGATCATGATTTGAAGGGTGGATACCGCCTTTAATAAAGATTTGATTAATTAAGTTCTTCGCCAGGAAAATCCCAAAATGTGCCAATTCCAGACGAGTTTCAGTATATACTTGAATTGTCTTGTCAAAGTCCTTATCAAAATAGAGTTTTGCTAGCTGAGCTTCTAGATTAATAATCCGCTCTAGCTTTTCTCTAATCTCTTTCTTTGATAGCTTTGGATTTAAGTCACTCAGAAAATCTGCCAAATCATGGCCTTTTTTAATCCATACTTGAAGCCGATCTTTTAATATTTTTTCTTTACTATCATGCTTCACTGTCTCAATATAGTCTATTCCTGCGAGGTTCATTTCTCTAATGAGCTTACTTATCTCCTCTCCCGTTTCTGGACCATAAAAATCGGCAAAAAAATGTCCAATACGATCGGGATTTTTCTTAATAAAACTTTTTTCATTTGCTTCTTGTTCCGCCTCTGAACGGTGGCTTTCAATAGCTATGGCTGTATCATGGAAATGAATCCCACTAGCAGACCAAAGAATTGCTAAGGTCGCTTCTATCTCTTGCATCTTGATCAAAGGAAAAACACGACATCTTTTTTTAGAATGACAATCTTGACAAGCCTGATCATTTATAGTTAAAGACTGCTTATCTTTGCTTAAGTTTAAGTTCATCAGTGCCTGATTAGCATGCACGGGACAAATGGCAGTTGTTAAAATAGCTAAAATCCCTAAATTAAAAAATTTCGCCAAACTAGTTTTCATAAAAAACTCCTATTTTAGATTGATATTTCAATACTCCATGTCTAAAGAAAAATATCCAATAGCAGTTAACATTTCTATTAACCTATAGTTTCACATTTCCGATACCTAAGCTATTAACAATCAAATTGCTAGATAAAGAATTTATTTGTTATTTTAAAGCATTTTTAACTCACTTTACGCAATCCACAAAAAATTGCTTAACAATATTTTCAGCAATAAAAATGCCAAATGCTTTCGATCTTTCACGGAGCCTATCATATAAACGAAACGCAGTGATAAGATCCCCGCTCTCATATGCTTTTGTTAAATTTGCTTCCAGCCTAATAATTTTTTCAATTCGCCTTCTCGTTTCGTCCTGTGGTAAGCAAGGATTCAGATTAATCAAAGCATTTGCCACATCATTGCCTGCCGCAATCCAAGCCCTGAATAGATTCTCTATGAATGTTGGATTAGGAGGAGAAGCATGAACAGCATTAATGTAATCTATCGCAATCTGATTAACTACAACTAAAAGATTAGTTATCGTTGAACCAGCCTCTGAACCATAAAACTCTTTAAAAAAAAGCCCAATATCATTGGCATTTCTAAATAAACGATCTTCAGCCGCTTGTCTGATACTTTGTGGCAGATTCCTCAAGATAGCTTCTGCGACATCAAAAAAATCAACAGCACTTATTTCCCAAAGAGCACCTGAAAGTTGCTCAATAATTCCTACCTTGACTAATGAAGGAATAAGGCATTTATTATGATGATGGCGGCAATGACGGGGATCTTTGGCATTTATATTATTTAAGAATGGTTTTTGTTTGTTTAAATTTACTGGATTATTTGCATAAACAAAAGAAGTGTTAGTAGCTAAAAATGCTAGCATCAATAGACTAAAAATCTTGATCAGGCGATTTTTCATAAAGTCTCCCACTTTGTGATTTGAATTTATTTAAAAAATCTGATTTGTTAAATCTTCATTTTGATTTGCCTAAAAGAATCAGTATAGCCTGTCATCTGAGAGTACAACATAGCTATTAAAGCTTTTTTTATTCTTATAGTAAGGCAAGTAAATTATTAGTCTTAAATAGTCAAGAATTTTATAGAAAAAAGAAAATATAGGGTGACTTGACGGGCGTTGAACCATGGGGCTTTGACTTAGTCGAAATATCGCTATTTTTGCGTAAGGTGAGTTAATAAGGCCACTTCCAATCACGAATCATGGGCATATCCTCACCATGCTCAGCAATATACTCCTTATGTTCAATCAATTTGTACTGAAGTTTTTGTTTAATATAAGCAGCTAAATAACCCAGCTTAGGTACTCTATCAATAACATCTGCCACAAGATGGAACCGATCCATATCATTGCGAACGACCATATCAAATGGCGTTGTGGTTGTCCCTTCTTCTTTATAACCACGAACATGTAAATTAGGATGATTCTTCCGTCGATAGGTCAACCGATGAATCAGCCAAGGATAGCCATGATAAGCAAAAATAATAGGTTTATCCGTCGTAAATAAATCATCAAAATCTTTATTTGAAATACCATGAGGATGTTCTTCTTGAGGCTGTAACGTCATCAAATCAACAACATTGATGACTCGAACTTTCAAATTTGGCAAATATTGCCGTAACAAATCAACAGCAGCTAGGGTTTCTAAAGTTGGTATATCTCCAGCACAAGCCATGATCACATCAGGCTCCTCCCCTTTATCGTTACTAGCCCATTCCCAAATACCCAATCCAGCTGTACAGTGTTTAATAGCTGCATCTCTATCTAAATATTGTAAGGCAGGCTGTTTGCCAGCTACAATGACATTGACATAGTTAAGACTACGAAGGCAATGGTTGATAACGGATAAGAGAGTATTTGCATCAGGAGGCAGATAGACACGAACGATGTCTGCCTTTTTATTCACTACATGGTCAATAAAGCCAGGATCTTGATGAGAAAAGCCATTATGATCTTGCCTCCAGACATGGGAGCTAAGTAAAATATTGACAGAGGCAATAGGTGCACGCCAAGAGATCTGTTTTTTAGTCGTATGCAGCCATTTAGCGTGCTGGTTAAACATCGAATCAATAATATGGGCAAATGCTTCATAAGTAGAGAATAACCCATGTCTGCCTGTTAGAACATATCCTTCTAACCAGCCCAAACACGTATGCTCACTTAAAATTTCCATGACTCGACCATTTGGAGCTAAATTTCCGCCGTCTTGATCTTCAGGAAGATAATCTCCTAACCATGTACGCTTAGTTACTTCGAATAAAGCCTCAAGACGATTCGAAGCTGTCTCATCTGGACCCATGATACGAAAGTTATGCTCATTAAGCTTTATAATATCCCGCAAAAACTTGCCTGCAACACGTGTGGCCTCTGCTTCAACAGTGGCTGGTTTAATGACTTCAATGGCATAGCTACGAAAATCGGGCATGATTAAATCTCTACGCAATAATCCTCCATTAGCGTGAGGATTATCTCCCATCCGCCGTTTACCTTTAGGAGCCAATTCAGCAAGCTCTGAAATAAGCTTACCCTTGGCATCAAAAAGCTCTTCGGGTTTATAACTTCTCATCCAATTTTCCAGTAGCTTGAGATGTTCAGGTTTTGTAGCCAGGTCAACAATAGGCACTTGATGCGAACGCCAATAATTTTCAGTTTTTTTACCATCTACCTCTTTAGGTCCCGTCCATCCTTTTGGAGTACGCAAAATAATCATAGGCCAACGAGGCCGGATAGTACTCCCTTTACGCCGAGCATTCTCCTGAATATCTCTAATTGCCATGATGACCGTATTTAAAGTATGAGCCATCAAACGATGCATGGTCACCGGGTCGGAGCCCTCAACAAAGTAGGGTTGATAACCATACCCTATAAAGAGATTTTCAAGCTCTTCCCGACTAATCCGTGCCAATAGAGTAGGATTGGCAATTTTATAGCCATTGAGGTGTAGGATAGGAAGAACGACACCGTCAGTTATGGGATTAAGAAACTTATTAGAGTGCCAAGATGTAGCAAGGGGACCTGTTTCAGCCTCTCCATCTCCTACTACACAGGCGGCGATTAGATCAGGATTATCAAAAACAGCTCCAAAAGCGTGAGAAAGAACATAACCTAGCTCACCTCCTTCATGAATAGAGCCAGGGGTTTCAGGAGCAGCATGACTAGGAATTCCACCAGGAAAAGAGAATTGCTTAAACAACTTTCGCATCCCATCGATATCTTGTGAAATAGGGGGGTAAATCTCACTGTATGTCCCTTCCAAATAGATATTAGCAACAACGCCTGGAGCTCCATGTCCAGGACCTGCCAAAAAAATCATACTTAAATCATATTCCTTGATAATCCGATTTAAATGGACGTAAATGAAATTTAAACCAGGTGTTGTCCCCCAATGGCCTAGCAATCTAGGCTTTACCTGCTCAAGCTTCAAAGACTCTTTAAGTAGAGGATTATCCATTAAGTAGATTTGGCCAACAGAGAGATAATTTGCTGCCCTCCAATAAGCATTCACTTTATTCAATTCCTCATCAGTCAAGATACGCATAGGTTCTGTCATTTCTCTTGTTTTGATGACCATTCTCACTCCTTGTGGTTGCTGGTTTGAAGGAAATATAGAGTGACTGACAGGCGTTGAACCATGGGAACTTTCGCTTCAGTCCAAATGTCACTCTTTTTGCGTAAGGTGAGGAGAAGTCTATCATTAAATCCAAGCATTGCCTATGCAGGCAGGAATACATGAAAATGTGCTATCACATCTTTAATATGATAAGACCTCTTGTATCAACTTTCTACTTAGAGAATTATGACACAAGAAGTCTATTATAGAATCCTATTCGCGCTATTTAGCAAAAATCTGCTTATCTATAGCCATGACGTGCTTTTCCACCTCTTTGACCAATCTCTTGGTAAAACTCACGAGAATGACGAGAAGCGGTCGCCTCTCCGCCTCTTTGACCAGCATCTTCGCGGCTCATACGGCTTCTAGAACGGTTACTTCTGCTATAGCCTTCATCTTCATTTTCGTAATCTTCCTCTTCATTCCCTTCATCTTCATATTGTCCTCCACGAGCCTTTCCACCTCTTTGACCAATCTCTTGGTAAAATTCACGAGAATGACGAGAAGCGGTCGTCTCTCTGCCTCTTTGACCAGATTCTTGGCGGCTCATGCGGCTTCTGCCATAACCACCTCTGCTACTGCCTTCTTCCTCTTCATAATCCTCATCTTCATCATTTTCTTCTTGTCTACTACCTCTTTCGCCTCTATAACCTGTCTCCTGATAATCTGTGCGACCTCTAGTATGGGAACCTCTGCTACTACCTTCTTCCTCTCTTTCTCCACTTTCCTCATTTTCTTCTTCCCAATGAGCACGACCACCTTTGCGATCAATCTCTTGGTAATGTTCAGGACCATACTTGGAAGCAACGGCTCTGCCACCCTTACGACCAATATTTTCATAGAATTCTGGACCATATTCAGAAGATACTGCTTCACCACCTCTGCGACCAATCTGTCGATAATGCTCAGGACCATACTTGGAAGCAACGGCTCTGCCACCCTTACGACCAATATTTTCATAGAATTCTGGACCATATTCAGAAGATACTGCTTCACCACCTCTGCGACCAATCTGTCGATAATGCTCAGGACCATATTTGGAAGCAACGGCTCTGCCACTCTTACGACCAATATCTTCATAAAATTCATGTGGAAGGCGAGTCGTAGTTGCTTGTCCTTCTCTGTGACCAGTCTCTTGACGATTTCCTCTGCTTCGACCTTGACTACTTTGTCTTCCCTGCCCATGTTCTGTATCTTTCTCGCTATAACTTTTCCCCCATCGAGCTTCTGCTCCCCTACGGCCAGCCTCTTGACGGCTCATACCTGAAGATCTTCTTGATGCCATAATGCCTCCTTTGTTGTTAGTAACTCACCTTACGCAAAAAGAGTGGCATTTGGACTGAGCCAAAGCCCCATGGTTCAATGCTCGTCAGTCACCCTATATAAGGAAATATAGGGTGACTGACGAGCATTGAACCATGGGGCTTTGGCTCAGTCCAAATACCGCTCTTTTTGCGTAAGGTGAATTAGTAAATACTCTTAACTCCAATTCAAGGGCAACGACAATAGTTAGACGTTAGAATAACAGCTAACTTAATCTAACCAAACACTGTAAATGCTTGGGATGACACGTTCTATTTAGATAATTAATAAATCTCAAGCCAGAATTTTTTTATCAATAATTTTTTATTAAATTCTTGTAAAACTACAGGGTTTTATACAAAAGTCAATTGAAAAATTGGCTTTTGGGTAATTTGAAAGCTCTCTCGATTGAATGGTCCTAAGAGCCTGTCTACGAATTTAAAATTTTGATTAAAAGGTCCTTTTTGCGTCACTTCTTTAATAAAAGCTTGAAAATATTATCAAATATTTCCGGCGCTTTTATTAAAGAATTTGCATCAAAAATGCCTCTTTTAATCAAGATTTTAAATCGTAGACAGTCTCTAAGTCGATCAATATTAACAAATATCGATCGACTTAGGACCATTCAAGCCCGAGACTTTGGCGTAGCCGAAAAACCGATTTTTGAATTGATTTGTGCATAGGTTTATTTGCCTACCTATTTGGAGAAAGATTCCTCTAAATATATAGATTGAGATTTATATGTTTGGTATAATTAACAAATTATAAAAAATCACCAGGGGTGCCAAGTAATAATTGGCTGAAAGAACGAATGTTTAACCCTCAATACCTGATCTGGATTATACCAGCGTAGGGAGTGTAGAAAAATCTCATTTTTATTCATCGAGATTAATTCCTGGTGATTTAATTTTTGAATCAGGAGAATCGATGATGTCTCGGGTTTCCCGTTTGACTATTTGGAGCACCTTTTTAGGTAATCTATTTGAACATTATGATACAGCTCTATTTAGTTTATTATCTCCATTTCTAGCGCCTTTATTTTTTCCTAAGCAAGATCCTGTTTCTGCTCTGATCTTGACTTATGGCATTATTCCTTTAGGAATGATTGTTCGCCCTATTGGATCTCTTTTATTTGGTTATTTAGGAGACGTTTATGGCAGGAAGAAAGCTCTGATTTTCTCTTTGATTGGCATGTCTATCATTACAGCGGGCATGGGACTTCTACCAACGTATGATCAAGTAGGAGTTTTAGCTCCTATTTTATTTTCTTTGGGAAGAATTTTACAAAATTTCTTTATAGCGGGTGAAACGATGGGAGGGGCCATTTACTTGTTAGAGAATACGCAACAACAGAAGCATGATATGATGAGCAGTTTATATGGAGCCTCAACCATAGCTGGAATTCTTTTAGCTTCAATAGGAGTTTCTATTCTGGGCTCTTACGATTTAATTTTGCATGATTGGTGGAGGATTCTTTATTTTATAGGATGTTTTACAGCATGTTTCGGATGCTTATTAAGAATGAAAATGCATTCAAAACCGTTTTTCTCAAAAAAAAACCAATTTAACTCTTTTCGAGAAATAATTAGAACTTGCTGGGAGATGCGCGAGACCTTTCTTACAATCACCGTAGCATCAGGATTTACCTATGCCACTTACTCACTGGCATTGGTGATGATGAATGGATTTATTCCTCTCGTCTCCGATATAACAAAGATGCAGATGATGAAGCTTAATACCTTCTTATTGTTGTTTGATTTCCTCTCACTTCCATTCTTTGGTCTTTTAGCTCATCGATTTTCAAGAGAGAGAATGATGATCGCTGCTGCTGTTTCTGCTGCTCTAAGTGGCATTCCTCTCTTTATGCTATTAAATGGTGCTAAACTCTATAGTGTGATAGTGATCCGTCTATGCTTAGTGACGATGGGAGTTTGGTTCTCAGCTACCTTCCATTCTTGGTCCCAAAAACTTGTTCCCCAACCTTATCGTTATACTATTCTATCACTTGCTTATGCTATTGGATCACAACTTTTCGGCGGACCAACAGCCTCCATTTCTCTATGGTTATTCCAAAGAACGCAAATGATTTCCAGCGCCTCTTGGTACTGGGTTTTTCTAGGTATCTTATCAACTATCCTTATTGCCAAAGTCCAACGAGAAGATTATTCTGTGTCCAAAATAACATGATTGCGATGCATTTCCTTCTCGATGTCGCGGATAGAAATTGCAGGCATATAAACCCCCTTCAGTGTTCTCGTCCACCATTGACCCGTCGCTTGTTTTGTTTTCCAATCGCTAAAATGGTAATCGTATAAGCGTGCACGCACAAATTTTGGAGGAATATCTGGGAAAGGATTTGTTCCAAGCAAGTTTAGAACAGGCTTAGATCCCTCCAATAAAAGAATGAGAAAATTCATAAACCAGGGATTATTGTAATAATGATCTAATGCTGCAAACCACATTTGCCAATCTAAGCGAGGTTGATGAGGAGCAACCTGTTTAGGTGGCTTAAAGAGATTATCCGGCTTCCACTTGAACTCATACTCTTTCCAATGTAGCCCATCTTCACTTCCCTCTACAATAATTTCAGGACGCCTAATTGTCATGTGAGCAAAAAGTCCATAAGAATTTACAATATAATAAGGACCAATAAATCGCATCAATCGATAAAAAATAGGTACAGGAATAAATATGCCTATTAACTGCATCATGTTTAGCAAGAATAAAAAACCTGCAATCAATGCTAAAAAAACTTGCATAGAGAGTGAATAAGAAGATCCTATTGAAATGACTTGAAACCCGTCTATCATCCATTGAAGATATCGATCTTCTAGCAAGGGAAAGCATAAAACAACACTTAATAGATTAAAAAAAGCATAATTCCCCGTAAGAAAAATAAATACTTGAAATAAGACTAATAGGCTAAAGCCGATCAAACGGATAAAAGAAAAACCAAAAATTAAAAAAGGGACCCCAAGCTCAAAAATAAGAGTCGTTGCTGTCAATAATCGGCCAAGAATCTTAGAAAGCTGATGGGCATAGTAGGCTAGCTTTGTAGGAAGTGGTTGAGTTTCAAAATGATAGCACATCGCCTTAAGATTGCGCCATTGGGGAAGTGTTGCCAAAACTTTTGCAATACCCGAAGAAAATATAAAACGAAAGAGAAAGAACCATAGAAGAAAAATCCATAGCATTAAAGGAGGTGTCTGGATAGAGAAAAAGATAGCCATAAAACCCGTTTCCAGCAGTAAGGAATCCCATTGGAAAGATAAAAAAACAGAATCAACTGTCACAAAAGATAAATAAGTCAACCAGAGTAAAAAGAAGAGAAATGGAGTGACAGGCATTCCTATAACAATGAGAAGAGAAATAATGATCCCAAAAATCGCTGTCCCCTGCAAAAACAGATCGCTGGCATTCCACCAAAAAATAGTGGGTATACGAAAAAAAGGCCTTTTGTTCATTGTATTCTTAATATCATCTAGCAAGTCTCGAATAGGAGCAATACCTTTTGCTCCATATAGCCCTTTAACTTGAACAAGTAGAGACCAAAAAGCAAAGAAATAAATAACAGCTAAAAGTTTGAGAAATAACCATTGTGCGATGACAAACGAAGAGGCTTTTATTAATATTCCATCCATCTCATGCCTATTAGTTGACTATTATTCCATAGATATGGTTAGTTTAAAAAATAATGAGCTAGTCTAAGAGCCTGTCTACGAATTTAAAATTTTGATTAAAAGGTCCTTTTTGCGCCACTTCTTTAATAAAAGCTTGAAAATATTATCAAATATTTCCGGCGCTTTTATTAAAGAATTTGCATCAAAAATGCCTCTTTTAATCAAAATTTTAAATCGTAGACAGTCTCCAAGGTTTATGAAAAATGCAAGATTTAGTTGACTTGTGTTTATCATATTAATTTAAAATTAATATATACTCATTCCACTTGAAAGCTGCAATTTGGGCAACGCGAAAGCTCTCGCGATTCAACGATCAAAGATGAGCCCATATGACTCATATGGGCTCATCTTTGATTGTTGAAGCCCGAGGCTTTGGCGCAGCCCAAATTGCAGCTTTCAAGTGGAATGAGTATATACTCATTCCAGTTGAAAGCTGGAAGAAGTATATTCTTATTTTACATGAGTGATTAAAGCCCATGTTAACAGATGAAAAAAGACTTTTTTTTGGATTAGAAGTTCGAGCACCCTGGCCTAAAGAATTACCCAGTGGTCGTTTGCTTGATGAGTCGCATCGGCATTTGACTTTAGCTTTCTTAGGCCAAACTCCTTTCTTACGTTTATCAGACTACTTTCCTTCTTTTCCTACCCCCCCTTTTAAAATAGGTTTAATTGGAAAATTTGACAGATGCCTCCTATTGCCTAAAGGGCATCCTCATGTTGTGGCCTGGCATATCAACTGGCTAGAAGATGACCAAGAACTAATAACATTTCAAAAACAACTAGGAGATTGGCTTCATCACTGGGGTTTTACCCCTTCTGGCTACCAACAAACCTTTCTCCCCCATGTCACCCTATGTCGTGCCCCTTTTATTGCTAAAGAATGGATTCATTCATTTACTGAGCTACCTCTATTTGTCAAAGATATCCATCTTTATGAGAGCTTAGGATACTCGAAATATCAATCGCTTTGGAGTTATCCTATTACACCCCCTTTTGAGGAAATTGAACATACTGCTGATATTGCCTTTCATGTGCGCGGAACAACCTTTGAAGAACTCCATAAGCATGCTCAGATTGCTCTAGCCTTCACGTATCCTCCCCTTCTCTCTTACTTTTCCCAAACTCAAAACATCCTTAGCTTGGAGGAAATCGTGATGGACTTAAATACCATCTTGGCAAGAGCAGATGGAGAAATTGGATGCCCTTTTAAGGCTATTAGCTTTCATGATATCTTAATCGAAGAAGAACCAAACCTCTTATGTTGGGAGATGATTGTTGATGTATGAACTCATAAAAAAGGGACCTGCTACATATATTCTTCCACAAGAAGGGGATATGAAAGTCCCAGGACTTGTGATTGCCAATGAGACGTTACTACAAGAGTTAGAAATTGAAAGACCTCTAGATCAAGTTCGCAATGTAGCCTGTCTTCCCGGTATTATAGGCTATAGCATTGCCATGCCAGATATTCATTGGGGATATGGCTTTCCCATCGGAGGCGTAGCAGCCACAGATGAGGAAACAGGTGTCATTAGCCCAGGAGGGGTAGGTTACGACATTAACTGTGGCGTCCGTTTAGCTATTCTAGATCAACCCTATCGTGATTTATCTGAAGATAAGAAACGAGAACTTTTGAAGGCGATCTTTCATCTTATTCCTTCTGGTGTCGGAAAAGGTCAGCGCCACGGGAGAGGTCTCAGTGATCGTGATTATCAAGAGCTCGTCACACAAGGCGCTCGCTGGTCAGTGACAAAAGGATTTGGATTTGAATCTGATTTGGAACATATGGAGAGCCATGGCGTCATCGATGGAGCAGATATTCAGGCAGTTTCTTACGAAGCTAAAAAAAGAGGAGCTAATCAGTTAGGCTCCATTGGTTCAGGAAATCATTTTGTCGAAATAGGGGAAGTTCAAAAAGTCTACCGCCCCGAAATAGCTAAAGCTTGGGGAATCAAAGAGGGACAAATTTATATTTTGATTCACTCTGGCTCTCGAGGATTTGGACACCAAATCTGTCAAGATACTCTTAATATCTTTATCAAGCAAGGTTTTGCTAAAGGACTTCCAGATAAGCAGCTCGTTGCAGCACCCATTAAAAGCGATGCTGGACAAACTTATTTCCGAGCGATGGCAGCTGCCGCTAATTTTGCTTTTAATAATCGACAACAGATCCTACATGGTGTACGCGAGGGATTTAGCAAAGTTTTGAGCATCGAGCCTTCCCGTATTCAGTTGATTTATGACGTTTGCCATAATATTGCTAAATTCGAGACATACGAGGTTGATGGAATTAAGCGTCGGCTGTGTGTACATCGTAAAGGAGCTACTCGAGCCTTTGGACCTGGTGCCGAAGAGTTGGCCCCTATTTTTAGAAAGACAGGTCAACCTGTTCTGGTTCCAGGAGATATGGGACGAGCCAGCCATGTGATGGTAGGACGAGGCAATCCTCTAACCTGGTGCTCAGCTTGTCATGGAGCAGGACGAGCAAGAAGTCGTGTTCAATCATCAAAAGCTTGGCAAGGAAAGGATCTCATTGTACATATGTACCAAGAAGGCATTCAGGTGATGGCAGCTTCTAATCGTACAATAGCTGAAGAGATGCCCGATGCCTATAAAGATGTTGATATGGTTGTACAAGCTGTTCAAGAGGCTGAATTAGCTGATATGGTCGCTCGTTTACATCCTCATTTAGTCATTAAGGGATGAAAATAAACTGCTCCATCACTTGATAAAAATTAAAAAATGATGCCTCTTGTTTTCTTTAAGTAGGCAGTTGGTCTATGGGTGTGATTAAAACTGTAACTTGATAACTAAGCTGCAAGTTGCTGCCATTGCCAATAAGAATCCCAATCTTCATTTACTCGTAGTGATCTTAAAGCAAGCATATGATTGGCGGTTGTAGGTCTCCACCAAGCCCCGGAAATTTTTAGCCTTTTCTGTATCACATATCTATTTCCACTCTCGACTTCTCCTGAGCCTATTGGCAAACCCTTTTCTAACGCTCCTTTGTAATCTAAGCAGTTTTGCCTATTGAAGATATATTTATAGCACTTTTCTACAGGCGTCTCTTCCTCTTCGCTCTGTTTTGTATTCCAATCTATTGGTAACCTAACATGAATAGACTCTAAGACTTGCTTGTGTTTATTCTCTTTTAATAAAGTTTGCTTATCTTTTAACCACTGTTCTTTCTCGCTAGTCCAGCTATGGTTAGCAGCTTCGCTCAAGTAACTGCTCATGTGATAAAAATCAATTAGGTATTTTACCCTGGTTTGAAACTTAAGCCTCATTTGGATTTCTATCCATTTGGCTCCATCTCCTAGACCATGAACATCAGTTCTTGGACCAAATCCGGCTCGTTTTGCTGCTCGATATAATAAATCTCCGGCTTTATCTACACTCTCCATTGTTGCATAAAGAAAAGGTTTCAATTGCGTAAATTCTCTGGCAAAACAAAGTCTTGCTTCTTGCCATCTTACAGTTTTATTTTTTCTGCCATCATTTGAATCTTCACAGATCCCGGTATCAACTACAGGAACCATAGCTCCATCCATTTCTGCTATAACTAATTTAGCCGCTCCATCTGCCACCGGATCCTTTTCTATATATTCTAAAGCGTTTTTTGCATGGTTTTCAACCATAGCTTGGATTGAGCTTTCACTCACTTCTATTCTATAATGTTCTTGCAATTTCTTTTTAGCTTCTCTGAACGAAACATCCGCGCCAAAATCAACGATTGCTCTTTGCAAATGATGGGAATAAGATCGGCATTTTATTTGAGCTACTGTTGAAAAAGGACGAAATGTTTTGCCCGCTAATCTCAATACAGTTTCATTGATTTCTATTTTTCCAAATGTTGATTGCCAATACAATTTTTTTTTAAATGCTCTTTTGTTTTGCAATTTCCCGCTTTTGCTTTTTCTACAACTTTATTGTGTTGATTTTCTGCCCACCCTTTCAACACTTCCTGTCCTAATTTTCGAATTTCTTCTATCGCCTTTTCCTCTGCTTGCCGTGCTGTAATCAGTTCTCCCGAAGTGTTCTCTGCAATATTTAAAATTTCTTCTACCCTTTTCCTGATAGAAGGATGATTATTAATTTTATTCAAAAGCTTTATATCTTCATTATTTATCATAACATATCTCCTTTCAATAACTTAGAGATATATTATATAACTCTCTATTCATAATTATCAAGTTACAGTTTTAATCACACCCTTGGTCTATCCCATCTAATAAAACTTCTTGACACGATGTCTTATTTTTAGATATAAACTTGCCATCATATATGGTGGCATAGCCAAGTGGTAAGGCAGAAGCCTGCAAAGCTTCCATTCCCCAGTTCGAATCTGGGTGCCACCTTCACCCCTCTTCTATATGTTATACCTTGTTGCGACACCTATTGGAAATCTCTTAGATATTACCTATCGAGCGATTGAGACTCTTAAAAGTTGTGACTATATTCTTTGTGAAGATACACGTCATAGTCTCTTTCTATTACATCATTATGGAATTCATAAACCTCTCAGAAGCTATCATAAATTCAATGAAGCTTCACAAGCTCAAGCTATTCTAAAGGATTTACAAGCAGGCCAACAGATTGCTCTTATTTCTGATGCCGGCACTCCAGGGATTTCTGATCCTGGCACAGGTTTAGTCCAACTATGCATTGATCGTCAGATCCCAATAACAGCTATCCCTGGTCCCTGTGCAGCCATTCAAGCTTTATCTTGTTCAGGTTTGTCAACTGATCGCTTCCAATTTTGGGGTTTTCTTCCACGCAAGGCAGGAGAATTGAGACGAGCCTTACAACAGATTCTATCTTATTCTGGTACAACAATTTGCTATGAATCTCCCAAACGCCTTCTTGCTGTTCTACAACTTGTGAAGGAAATAGATATAACAAGGCAATTGGTGGTGGCACGAGAACTCACAAAGAAATTTGAGGAAATCTACCGTGGTACGGCCGAGACCCTTTTGGCTCATTGGATGGGAAAAACTCTCAAAGGAGAAATTGTCCTTTTATTTTCACCTAATTCTGTAGAAGCTGAGCAAGAATGGAAAAAATTATCTCCGGAAGAGCATGTCAATTTTATTCAAGAGACTTATAAAATAAGCCGTCAAGAGGCCATTAAAGTCGTTGCTCAGCTAAGAGGCGTGCCCAAACGTCAAGTCTATAGTCATTCCACTTGAATCTCACAGTTTTTATTGTACCAAGAAAAAGAACAAAGAGTTAAAATTACCCTGAGTTTTTGGTTTATAACAAAAACTCAGGTAATTTACTTGAATATATCTCAGCCATTGAGAGCACCCTTAAAATAAACTTCCATTAAACAAATAAGAAAAGATCTTATGAAAGGGCAAACTCCTAAACAATTTGATCATCTCCTTCACCCTTATATCTTTATCTTAAAGGAAGGAAAAGAAATCCAGCGAAACTTTCTCGATTATACTCTCTTATTACTCCAAGTTGGGCAACCCGATGTTCTTTCTTCCCCTCGCTCCCCTTATAAAGCTAGCACTCCTAATATTCAGTTGCTAAAAAGATAACTTTTTTCTTGCAAAATTCCTCTATTTGTTCTACCATTTTATCTTTTAGACCTTCTAATTTAACGAGGAGCATATATGTCTACAACACCTAAGGAAATCATTTTTGAAGAAGAAGCAAGAAAGTTGCTTTTGGCAGGGATTAAAAAACTGGCCGATGTTATTGCGTTTACTTTAGGACCCAAAGGACGTAATGTAGGCTTAGAGAAAAGCTGGGGGCCCCCAACCATTACAAATGATGGCGCGAGCATTATTAAGGATATCCAGCTGGAAGATAAATATGAGAATATGGGCGTAGCAATGGCTAAAGAGGTAGTCCAAAAAATCAAAGAGAAATGTGGAGATGGCACAACCACAGGAACTCTTTTATTGCGAGCCTTAGTAGAAGCGGGCATTAAGCTTATCTCCTCTGGCGCCAGCCCTATCGGGGTCAAAAGGGGTATGGATAAAGCTGTCGAAGCCGTTGTGAAAGAGATCGAAAAAGGGGCTATTTCCATTAAGAACAAAGATGAAAAACGGAATATTGCCATTGTATCTGCATCTGGTAATCAAGAAATTGGAGATTTGATTGCCGAAGCAATGGAAACAGTTGGCAATTCGGGTGCTATTACTATTGAAGAGGGCAAAACGACAGAAACGACAATTGAGATTGTTAAAGGGATGAGATTTGATCGTGGCTATATTAGTCCTTATTTTTGCACAAATCCTGGGAAAATGATTGTCGAAATGAGCAATGCCCAAATTCTCCTTATTGATAAAAAAATCTCTAATGTACACGAACTCTTACCCGTTCTTACAGCTTCTGCCGGTAAAGAACTTATCATTATTGCAGAAGATATTGAAGGAGATCTCCTTGCAACCTTAGTTGTCAATAAAATACGTGGAACATTAAAGGTTGCTGCTGTTAAGGCTCCTGGCTTTGGTGATCGCCGCAAAGCTATGTTACAAGATATTGCTGTCTTAACCGGAGCTACCGTTATTTCCGAGGATATAGGCATGTCCTTAAAAGAAATCGCAGCTTCTTCATTAGGATCAGCAGAAAAAGTGACTATTACTAAAGAATTTACCACGATTATCAATGGAGCTGGTACATCTCAACAAATACAATCTAGAATTAAACAAATTGATGGAGAAATCGCTCAGACAAAAAGCTCTTATGAAAAAGAAAAGCTAGAAGAGCGCCGTGCTAAGCTAAGTGGTGGAGTGGCTGTTATTCGTGTAGGTGCATGGACAGAGACAGAAATGCAGCAAAGGAAACAGGTATTTGAGGATAGCCTAAATTCTACAAAAGCGGCTTTAGAAGAGGGCATTGTACCTGGAGGTGGGGTGGCTTTACTAAATGCAAGTAAGGCTATCAAGAATCTGAACTTAACAGGCGATGAAGCAATGGGAGCTAAGATTGTCTTGCAGGCTTGCGAAACTCCATTAAAGCAAATCGTTTATAATACAGGCTATGATGGCAGTGTGATTTTAAATGAAGTCCTTCATTCACCGCTCAATTATGGTTTTAATGCTCTTACAGAAAAAGTAGAAGACCTCGTTTTAGCTGGCGTCATTGATCCTGCAAAGGTAGTTAAGAACAGCTTAATGTATGCTGCTTCTGTTGCTGGTATTGTTCTTATTTCTGAAGCGCTTATCGCAGAAGCGGATGAAGAAGAGGAAGAAGAAGCTGGTTGATACTTCTCTTATACAAAACAGCAAAAGTGCTTCATCATCATTCATAGAGAGTGTTTAAGGAAGTCAAAATAGGTTTAACGATTAGAGATCTTTAAAAATCTCTAATCGTTAAACCTATTTCATATGAATTCAAAATAGAAGAGGTTTCGAAAGAAAAATCTATTACATTAAACGACCTCTGAATCAGCAGTTACTTTATATGATTCTTTTCTTCTTAATAAAGATTATGTTATAATTTTTAATAAGGATAGAGAGGTTAGCTTTTTCTATCTTTATCAATTTTCTCAATTTTTTGGAGGTATTATGAAAGATATCACTCATCATCTCAGGAATATTCAAAGAAAAATTATTCGCTTAAATCGTCAAGAAGAATTGCAAACAACTAATAATAAACCGGTTCATACAAATACATTTCCACTTGAGGAGATGAGTTTTACAGAGAGGAGAAAACAACGTAACTCTTTAACACCAAAAAAAATAAGAACATAATTTTATTGTCTTTTAGCTCGATCTTTTTGATGCCCCTTCTTTTGTCTACCTTAAGGTGAGTTTGATGTGCTGTATACCCACCCCCCCCTTTGAATTCAATTTGCTTGAATTCAAAAAAAGGGGGGGTATACAGCACATCAAACTCACCTTAAATAGCTTCCTAATAGATTTGAAAAAGCTTCCTTATTAAGTAAAAATCCTTTATCATACCCCTTTGCTTTAGCAATATACTCATTCCAGTTGAATCGCGAGAGCTTTCTCGTTGCCCAAATTGCAGCTTTCAAGTGGAATGAGTATATAATTTCAACAAAACATTTTATTTATATAAAAGAACCATTCAGCATGATCAACTCTACAAATCCAACTAGTATTGTAACTTTTTCAGAAAGACGCCTAGACCCGGTCTTCGGGAATGAAATTATAAAGGAAGGACAAAAGGAAGGCTTATCAAATTCTAAAAATTTAAATGAAAATTTAAATGCTAGTGAATATATTCCCGTTTTAAAAGCTATTTGGAGCGAAAGGAATAAAAATAGACGATTAGAATGGCTTCATTCTCATGCTTTTGAGATGCACGCACCTTTAATGTATGAACAGTCGATTGCGGAGTTTGTAATTTCTCCTACTGTCGAAACAGTCAATCAAATCTCTATTCCTCTTATACAGGCAGCAAGTTTTCGTGTTATACAAGATAGCAAATGCTCAACTGATCCTTCTGTTTTTAACGGAGATGCTGCACTACGTATGAAAATGACTTATCAAAAAGTCTTAAACAATCAAACTGAAAAACATCTCTTCAAAAAACTTGAAGCAATCATTTCAGAAAATAAAAATGTTATTATTTCTGCTGTGAAAACAAAAGTCTTAGAAATAGCTCAATCGAGCATTTCTCAAGAATTACCTTCTCCTAATTGGATAGGATCTCATGGATTAAATGTTTTTATAACTGGAAAAATTGAAATGTATCCAATTACTGATTTTAAAAAAATTAGAGATAAAATTGCCAACGAAACAATCAGTTTGTTAAAAACTGAAAATAATAAATGATGATGGACTTTTGTCCATCAGTATGCGGAATGTTTATTGAAGCTCTTTCTGGTGCTGTAAAAGGTATATTTGCGAAATCTTATTCAGAATGACATTTTAAGTAACATTCTTAAATCTATCATTTAAGTCGTGGCTATCTTAGTCACGACTTTATAAGAAGGGAGTATTCACAAATCTCCCCTTTTTCTGAATGCAAAAAGCTAAATAGATGATTTAAACAAAGTATCCACATCAATAAGACCGCTTTGCTGTAAAATGATAAATACTATAGCAATTGGAGCAATCCATTTCATAAAAAATATCCAAGGCTTCCATAGCCAACTCATGGTGGTACCTGAATTAAATTCTTCTTGGCTAATTTGTTTATCTAAATACCATCCAGTAAAAATGGCTACCATGAGACCACCAATGGGCAATAACCAAAGTGAAACAACACTATCAATAGTAGCAAAAAAAGATTTTCCGTAAACTGCAGGCCAATTTGCAAAAAGGGTATTTGTATGAGATAAAGCACTTGGAATTCCAAAAATGAAACAACTGATAGCGACAATGACAACAGCCTTTTGTCTAGACCAACCTAATAAATCTGTAAAGTTAGCTACTACAACTTCAATGAGTGCAACAGCAGAAGTTAAAGCTGTAAAAACAAAGAGAATAAAAAAACTTGTTGAAATAAAAAGGGCCCCAGGCAGCTTAGCAAATAAGACAGGTAGTGTTTTAAATACGAGGCCAGGCCCAGCTTCAGGCGCAAAATCAAATGTAAAAATGATAGGAAAGATCATTAACCCTGCTAATAAAGAGACAAGAATAATCATAATGCCAATAATGATAGCAGTTTTAGGGATATTATCGCTGCGCCGCATATAACTCCCATAAGTTAACATAATCCCTTGACCTAAGCTTAAAGTAAAAAAAGATAATCCTAGCGCTTCTATAGCTGCTGAAGGTTTAAATCTAGAAGGATCAGGATAAAAGATGAAATCAACACCTTGCCTAAATCCCTCTAACGTTAAGGTAAACAGACACATCCCCACTAGAATAATAAGCAATCCGATCGTCATAAAACGGCTCCAGTATTCAATCCCTTGTCGAATACCACGATAGACGACGGCAGCTGTTAAAGCCGTAAAGACAAAATGCCAAAATAATGTAATATCGGCTGAAGAAGCTAAAATATCAAAGATTCCTGAAATTTCCTGAGCAGAACGATTCCGATAAAATTGATTAAGAGACATTAAAACATAATTAAGTCCCCATCCTGCTAAAACACTGTAAAATGACATAATCAAAAAGGACGAGGCAACACCTAACCATCCAGCTGCTTTCCAAAAAGTAGAATTATTAGCCAATACCTCAAAAACACCAACAGCTCCTCTTTGAGCCTTTCTTCCTAATACAAGTTCTGCAATAAAAATCGGCACTCCAATAAAAAATGTGCACAGAATATAAATCAGAACAAAGATGCCTCCTCCATTCTCTCCTGTCACATAAGGAAATTTCCATAGCGTGCCCAGCCCAATTGCTGATCCGGCCGCTGCTAATATAAATCCTAAATGGGAACTCCAATGTTCTCTTTGTTTCTGCATCACCTATTCTCCACTTTATGTATCCAAAATAAGAAATTGATATATCACATGAATTAGCATGTACTAGTGCTCTGTCTTATTAACCTGAGTTTTGAGTTTATTTTCTTGATTCTTAGGAATCTTTCCTCTTATCTCTCGTCCTTTTCTTCTCGGAAATAGCCATTTGACTATTCCGTTCAAAGAAAAGGACAAGATCTAAGAGAAAATCTTCTCTAAGAATCAAGGAAATAAACTCAAAACTCAGGTTATTAGTGAATAAGAGGATAAAAGCTCGTGGATTAATCAAGTGAAAACAGAGAAAAAAGAGTGAAATCCAACATGTGATTACGAACCCTACGAAGATAACAAGGAGCTTCTCAGGCCATCAAGGCCAACTAACCCACACTTAGGCCAATAACAGAGCTTGAATTTTAACAAATTGATATCCAAATTGACAATAGCTATTTTTTAGCTTAAGCTAATTCACCTGACACAGAATTTGTTTGGTTATTTTTGATATAATCTATGTATTCGTGTTTATTTACCTGATTATCGGCTAGATAAACACAAAGTTCAGGTTAATATCTATAAACCTTATGATTCTTCTTCACTTTTCAATATTTTACAAAGGAAACGTCTATGATTCTATTTGCTACTTTATTTATTGAAGCTTCTGTTGTCGGGATTATTTGTATTATTTTTTTGTTTTTGTTTATTGTGGCAGGTATCCGACAAAAGCTAAAAGAAGAAGAGTAGGAAAGCAAATGTTAAAAATTATTCAAGAAGATTCTTCTCCACAGCAACCTTGGTATATTAATGGCTTGCATTTTAAATGCACAGAGTGCGGGCAATGCTGCACAGGTGCACCTGGTTATGTATGGGTAACAGAAGCAGAAATCCAGCAGATGGCTCACTATCTAAATTTACCATTAGAGGAATTTTTTAAACGTTATATTCGACGCATAGGAGAACGTCTCTCTCTACGAGAGCACTCAAAAACATATGACTGCATTTTTTTAAAGAATAAGAAATGTCAAATTTACCCTGTGCGTCCTATTCAATGCCGTACTTTTCCTTGGTGGCCACAAAATTTAAAGTCAAAAGACGATTGGCAAGAAGCAGCTAAATCTTGCGAAGGCATTTGTGCTAATGCTCCTCTTATTCCCTTTAATACGATTCAGGAACAATTAGCCGTCCAAGAGGAGCAACCCCATCATGCTTAAAAAAAATCCTAGCTATTGTAAAACCTTTGTCATTGGCTCAGGAAAAGGAGGTGTTGGAAAATCTACTATTTCCGTTAATTTAGCTGTCGCTTTAGCTCAAAGAGGCTTTTCTGTCGGCTTATTAGATGCAGATGTCTATGGTCCTTCTATTCCCATCATGTTAGGATTAAGGCGTCTGGGTCTTAAGGTAGAAAAGTTTCCAAATGGACAAGAAAAGATCCTTCCTTTTACAAAATTTGGTATTCAAGTGATCTCGATCGGATTTTTTATGGAGGAGGCTCGCTCTGTTATTTGGCGTGGTCCTATTTTACATGGAGTTTTACAAAAGATGCTTTATGAGACAGCTTGGGGCGAGCTTGATCTGATGCTTATTGATCTTCCTCCTGGAACAGGTGATGTTCAGATCTCTTTGGCTCAGCTTTTAACCATTCAGGGTGCTCTTGTTGTTTGTACACCCCAGGAAGTCGCAATGCTAGATGCCATTAAAGCTATTAATGCTTTTGATCACTTAAATATTCCTCTTGTTGGTGTAATTGAGAATATGGCTGGATTTACTATTCCAGAAACAAGACAAACCTACCATATTTTTGGACAAGGCAAAGCTCAGGAACTAGCCAATCGTTTCAACAGTCCTCTTCTTGCTAGCATTCCTCTTATTCCTGCTATTCGACAAGGTGGCGATGAAGGATATCCTAGCGCATTTCATCAAGGAGATGAGCAAGCTGGACGCTCATTCCATCATTTAGCTGCCTAGTTCTCAAATTACTGTCTCACTTCTGTAGGTTGACATATACTCATCCCAATTCAAAGTAAGAAGTTTCGGCTGTGCCAAAGCCTCGGGGCTTCAACGATCAAAGATGGGTCCATATCAGTATATAGACCCATTTTTGATCGTTGAATCGCGAGAACTTTCGCATTGCCCAAATTCTCACTTTGAACTGGGATGAGTATATACTCCTTCCAATACAACCTAAGTTTTGGTTTTATTTCCTTGATTCTTAGAAATCTTTCCTCCTATCCCTTTTTCAGAAGTCTTCTAGCGGATTTTTCTAATTTTTGGTGCACTGAAAAAAGAGATAAATTTTTTAGTTTTCAGGAAATTCATCAATGATTAACATGGGGATTGTTGAATTTCACGAATCACACATTTGTTAAGATTTAATTTAAATTTTGAATAGAATTTAAGCTATTTAATTTAGATATAGGCAAAGGCATCGATATTTTAACCGCAAAAAGGAATTCGAATTATGTTGAAGAATGCACTCATCACCTCAATTTTTACGTTAACTAGTATATTTTCTCTAAGTGCTAGTGAGATCTCTAGAACTGAGAAAATAGCACCTCAAGAAATGAGCCGAGGCTCCTATAAGGAACAGGCAAAGATTCAAAGAGAAATAGCAGAACCAGCTAAAAAAGAAGAAAAAACAGCTAAAGAAGCTGTAGGTTCAGCCAAAGAATTCAAAAAAAAAGCAAAGAAAAAAAGTCAAGAAGCCTTAAAAATGGCAAAAGAGGCTAAGAAGAAAGTTAGTGAGGAAACTAAAAGAATAGCCAGAGAGACTAGAGAAGTTAAAGATCAAGCCAAAAAAGAGGCAAAAAAGTTAGGAAAACAAGCCAAAAAAGAAACAAAAAAGTTAATGAAAAAAGGGAAAAGGCTTGCAAAAAAATCTCAGAAAAACATCAAAAGAAAAGTTAACAAAAGTAGAGCATAAAGCTCAAAAAGAAAATAAATACAAAAAGCATAACAAATAAATATACTCCAATCATTTATCAACCGTTAAAGATGTCTTTTTGCCTATATCTAATTTAATGGTTCAATTAAAGCGAATTTTGCTTATATAGCCTTGAAGATCAATGATCTTCAAGGCTATATAAGCAAAATTCGTAACCTAGTTGCTATGTATCCCTTCTTTCAACTTACTTGTGTATAAATAAGGTGCGTTTATGGATATAAGAGAGAATATGATATTCGATCTAGTTACCCAGAAAAATATCGATCTTTGGTTAAATGGCCAATATGATGAGGAAACAAAAACTAAGATTCGACGTTTGCTGCGAGAAGATCCCAAACAAGTTATTGATGCCTTTTTTACTACTTTAACATTTGGAACAGCGGGTTTACGTGGCCTAATGGGTATTGGAACCAATCGGATGAATATTTACACAGTCCGCGCTGCAACACAAGGCTTGGCAAATTATATTCAGAAACAACCTCAAGGAGATAGTGACCGCGCTGTCTTTATTGGTTATGATTCTCGACATCAATCTAGGCAGTTTGCAGAAGAAACAGCTAAAGTCATAGCGGGAAATAATATTCGCGCTTATCTCTTTAAGGATATTCGCCCTACTCCTCTTATTTCTTTTGGATGTCGTTATAAACGTTGTTTATCTGGCGTGATGATTACAGCTTCTCATAATCCTGCAGACTATAATGGTTATAAAGTCTATTGGGCAGATGGAGGCCAAATTGTGCCGCCACATGACCAAGGTATTATTGCTGAAGTTGTTAAAATCACAGACCCCACTATGGTCAAAATGGTCTCTTCCCTATCACATCCTTTAATTGAGCAGGTAGAAACTGATATAGACGAAGCCTATATTCAAGCTATTACTCCTTTACAATGCTATTCTCAAGCCAATCAAAAAGAGGGCCATCAGCTAAAATTTGTCTATACTAGTCTCCATGGCACAGGAATCAAGATGGTCCCCAAAGCATTAGCAGCTTGGGGATTCAAAAACCCCATTTTTGTTCAACAACAAATTATCCCTGATGGTAACTTTCCAACAGTTCGATCTCCCAATCCAGAAGAACAAGCTGCCCTTCAAATGGGAATTGATGTGATGCTTAATACACAAAGTGATCTGCTAGTCGCTACAGATCCAGATGCAGATCGAGTTGGAGTAGCCATTCTTCATCAAGGAAAAGCCATTCTTTTAAATGGGAATCAAATAGCAGTAATCTGTCTAGAACATATTTGTGAAGCTCTCTCCAATCGAAAGATCATGCCTGAGCGAGCAGCCTTTATCAAGACTATAGGAACAACTGAACTATTTCAGGCCATTTGTCACCATTATCATAAGCCCTGTTTTAACGTATTGACAGGATTTAAGTACATTGCAGAAAAAATTCATGAATGGGAGACCTCTTCTGAAGGATATCAATATATTTTTGGAGGAGAAGAATCTTATGGATACTTGTTAGGAACCCATGCACGAGATAAAGACGCTGTTGTATCAAGCGCTCTTATCTGTGAAGTAGCTTTACAAGCCAAGTTACAAGGTAAAACTCTTATCGATAAGTTGTATGATCTTTATCATAAATATGGAATTTATGAAGAAAGATTGTTATCTCTTAATTTTGCTGAAACAAAAGAGGGTAAAGAAAAGATGGCTTATGGGATGCACCAGCTACGAGCGTCTAATCTTAAAGAGATTAATCGTATTCCTGTAATTGCAAGTGAGGATTACTTAATTTCGACAAGATATAACTTGAGCTCTGGAACGACAGAGCCTATCCATCTCCCATCATCTGATGTCTTATTGTATTGGCTAGCTGATGGCAGTAAAGTAATGGTCCGACCATCGGGAACAGAACCCAAAGTTAAACTCTACTGTGGAGTAGTGGAGAAGACTTTTTTAACTATTCCAGAAGGCATTGAATCTTCCATAAAGCGGTGTCATAGCATTTTAGATTCACTCAAGCAATATCTTCTCTAACTCAACTATTGATTCAAATAGATAGACAAACAACTATCTCTGCTGTCATGTTGGTCTTTTTTTTGGCACAAAATTTCTTGGTGGAGGAGGTGAGCCAATCCAAATAGGCTCTCGCTTAATTTGCTTGAAAATATGATGTAATACAGGAAGCTCTCGATTTGTGACTAGAGAAACAACAGTCCCTGTTTTATCATAGCGACCCGTTCGCCCTGAGCGGTGCACGTAGGCATCCGAATCAGCTGATAACTGATAAATGAAAACATGACTGACATGCGAGAAATCTAATCCTCGAGCAACCACATCGGTCGCTATAAGAAAACGAATTTTACCTAATCGAAATTTATTTATGATCATAGTTCGAACATCTTGCTTAAGACCTGCATGAAGAAAATCTACTCCTTCTATTTTCTTTTTTAGAATTTGGCAAACCTTCTCAACTTGAAAGCGGGAATGGCAAAAAATAATAGCCTGTGTAGGTTGCATCATCTCCATCAACCGGAGAAGCTCACTATCTCTATGTGCAGGATGGCAATATAGAAACTGGTGTTCAATCGTATGGGGACTTGCCTGTTGATTAATTAAGCTAATCTCTAAAGGATCGCGCATATGCTGTTTAGCTAAATCTCGAATAATCTGTGACATAGTAGCCGAAAATAGTAAAGTCTGATGCTGATGGACCAGACACTGAATAATAAAGTTGAGATCTTCATAAAAACCCATGCTTAACATCTCATCGGCTTCATCTAAGATAAGAGTCTCAACCTTAGAAAGGTCAATTTGCCTAGAGTAAATGAAATCAATTAATCTACCCGGTGTAGCTACCAAGACTTGAACACCATGTCTTAGCTTAGATTGCTGTAATGCCGCATCTTCACCTCCAAAAATAGCAAAAGCCTTTACTCCTTTATATTTCCCGATTTTTTGTACCTCCGTCGCATATTGCAAAGCAAGTTCACGCGTAGGAACAATAATCAGCGCTTGTATATCTGGCTTGCTTGGATCCACCCGATTACAGATAGGAATAGCACAAGCTGCTGTCTTGCCAGAGCCTGTTTGTGCTAAGGCAATTAAATCTCTCTGTTGCTGAATTAAGGGAATAGTCTGAACTTGGATAGGCGATGGTTCTTGGAAATTCATTTTCGCTAATGCTTTTAGAATAGTTGGATCAAGACCTAGAGCGGCAAATCCAGATAGTTTTTCTGCTTCTTGATTCATGTATCTATCTTTACCATCTTTCGAGGAGGAATACGTTTATTGATAATTTTTTTGATAATAGGGGCAATCCATTGATGAGGTACCAGATGAGACAGATATGTTAACCAACGATACTTCCAATCAATAATTAAGAGTGATTTTCGACTTTGAATTTGTTGCCACATTTTCTGAGCTACAAAATCAGAGCTCATCATTCCTACAGAACTTCTTTGTCCACCGCCTGCTCTCTCATTAAAGTGGGTCTGGACGAATCCTGGACAAGTTGTTAAAACGCGGATGCCATAAGGCTTCATCTCTTCATCAAGAGCAAGGGAAACATGAGTGATAAAAGTTTTTGAAGCAGCATAAACAGCAAAATTAGGCATGGTTTGAAAGCTTGCAGCTGAAGATACATTCAAAATAATCCCCTCCTTGCCTTTTGAGATAAGGGTACGTGCTGCCTCCAAAGTGATTTCTAGAACTGTATTTCCATTGACTTCCAAAATATTTTTTTGTTCTTCAGTATGATAACTTAAAGCTTCACCATATAACCCCGAGCCGGCATTATTCACAACTAGATCAGGAGCTAGTTGGTGGAGGCAGTTGATTAAACGATCACGATCCTTTTTTTGGCTCAAATCAATCGCTAATGTCTCAACATGAACCTGTAATTGCAATTCATTTTTCAACTGATGAAGCATTTTTTCATTTCTACCCACGATAATGATATCGATCTCTTCCTTTGCTAGCAAACGACATAACGACTCACCTATTCCAGATGTTCCACCCGTTACCAAAGCCAGAGAAGGTTTTTTCATTTAAGCAGTCTCCTCTATACGAATATGAAGAAATCTCTTTTCGGGGACAGGATATTTAATCCGAGAGTGTCCAGCAGCCATTAAAGTTTTTACAAGGATTCTTTTAATGATGAAAAGTTCTTCAAATGTTAAGAAGCATTGATCGAATTGTCCATCATCCACTTTTTCTCGGATTAATCGATCGACTAATTCCATTAACGTTTCCTCATTGATCCTCTCAAGAGAGCGAGAAGCAGCTTCAAAAGAATCGGTGATCATGATAATGCCTGACTCCTTGCTACGCGGCTTAGGCCCTACATAACGAAATTCTCTTTCATCTACTAGACTTTTATCTCCCCTCATCTTTTCAACCTGCTTACGATAAAAATAATAGATTAATGTCGTTCCGTGATGCTCTTTAATGATATCAATAATAGGTTCAGGCACCCCTGCTTCCCTAGCTAAAGCCACTCCTTCTCCTACATGAGCCATGATCACTTGGGCGGATTCTTGCGGGATGAGAAGTTGGTGAATATTCACCTCTCCTAGCTGATTTTCTGTGAAATATTGCGAAGTCGAAATCTTTCCAATATCGTGATACAAAGACGCTACACGACAAAAGAGGCCATTCGCCCCAATAGCTAACGCAGCAGCCTCTGCCAGATTTCCAACAATGACGGAATGCTGATAGGTGCCTGGGGCTTCAATCGTTAAGCGACGCAATAAATCATTATTAGGATCCATATATTCCATTAAATTGACATCTGTCATTATTCTAAATGCAGATTCTAAGAGAGGAAGAATGCCAACAACGAGGACTGCAGTCAGCAACATAAAAAAGCCAGAGCTCAGAATATCTGTTAAAATAGAAGTTAATTCTACATGATTTGAATAGAAATGAAGAGCAAAAATCACAGCGACACAGCATAGCCAAGTTTTTAAGCAAACGATAAAGATCTCCTTACGCCTTCTTAAAGAGCGTGTACTCAAGATAGCCACAAGAGCTGCTGCTAGATTCATTATCAAAAACCCTTCTCCCCCAAAAGCTAAGACCATAAATAAAATAATACTAAGAAATCCACTAATCAACATGGCAATGTCTGCATTCAATAGACTGCATAGTAAAATGGCAGCAATGGGAACAAATAGAGGATAGCGGATAATCTCCATCACGTTATTTTTTGAGCTTAATAAAAAGAATTCAATTAATTTCGATAATCCTATGATGAGAATCACAATTGTCACGATTAAAAAAAGCTTTCGATTAGAAGCTATAAGACTAGGATGATTGATCTGGAGGTAAGCTAAACCAATTCCGATAAAAACCATCGACAAGATGAAAGATCCTAGTAAAGTAACGGGATGTGAAAGGTTGCGGCTATCTCCTAACGCCTTCTTCATCGCTTGTAGCATAGCGACATGTCGCGCTGTAACTCTCTCCCCTTGATCAATAATTCTGTTGCCTGCATTGACATGCGTAATCTTATCTGGCACTTGTGCTTGTATATATCTGCGCAAGGCTCTTTGTGCTGGAATGTCTTCCGTCAAATTCCACTCACCACCCTTAAAAAATTCGATAATCAGGGCACTTGCTAAAGGGTTATATTCATTTTTGGGAAAATAATCTTCTTGTAAGGATTCCCAAATCAAAGATGGCAAAGAGATTTTCTCAAGGAGGTGAAAGGTGTACACTCGATAATGCCGAGTAGAAAAGCCAGAATCTTGCAACTTAGCCAGAGTGTAAGCATCCGTAAAACGTATTTGCAACAGAGCTTTCTCTATGATCTCCGCTCCCCGATAAAGTTCATCAAAAGTCTCACTTTCTGTATGTTCACGCCAACCTTGATTATAGAGCAAAAAGTTCTCGAATTCGATCCGTTTTTGTCGAACATTTCTCTCTGATAGTTGATAAATCTTTCCAATATCTTTTACAGCCTCTTGCTTCAAGATAAGGGTTGCTTCATCATCAATAAAATCAAAATCGACTTGAGCCACAATATAGCCAGGAGCTATACTATTTAACTCTAAAATTTCTACTCTAACCTCGCGAAAATGCAGAAAGACAAAGAGAATAAGAGCAAAGATAAACAAGATAAGATAACGAATCACTTTACTTTTATCAAAAAAACCTTGTTCACCAGAAAATTTAAGCTCTTGATTATTCTCATTATCACTATTTCGATCGGACATTAGATTCAAAGCCTTTTATAAATTCTCTTGCTATTACCATAACATAAAAGTTAATTGCCTAGTAGATAAATAAAAGAAAATATCATTTGATAGCCCATTAAAACATTATTGGATAAATGATAAAATGTAAATAAAAAATTATTTATTATTTTATTGGTTCTTTCAGAATGCTCATTAAGATGTGAAGAGATCATGCTAAACGATGCCTATTGGTCTAAATACGCAAGTTTTATTTGCATCTTAAACCCTCTCTAGATAAAAATATTCTACGTCTGTGCTATTTTATTCCTTTAACTTGATATGACAAAGAGATGAAAAAGCGAACAATATTAATTGCTGGCGGAGCTGGATTTATTGGATCCCATGTCAACAAAATGTTACATCAGGCAGGCTACCATACAGTTGTGCTTGATAACCTCAGTCGAGGAAACCAATTAGCTGTCCGTTATGGAAATTTTATTGAAGGAGATATAGGTGATAGTCCTACTTTGAGCAAAATCTTTAAACAATACCAAATTGACGCTGTCATGCATTTTGCTGCCTTTCTTGACATCGGAGAATCGGTTCGGAATCCGGCGCAATATTATCTCAATAATGTCGTCAAAACTTTTACACTTTTGACAACAATGCTTCAGCATCAAGTGAAAACTTTTATTTTTTCTTCATCGGCTGCTATCTTTGGCATTCCTCAAACAGATCTTATCTCAGAGAAACACCCCTGCTCTCCCATTAACCCCTATGGCGAATCTAAATGGATTATAGAAAAACTCACTCGTGATTTTGACATGGCTTACGGATTAAAATCTTGTTGTTTACGTTATTTTAATGCAGCAGGAGGCGATCCTCAAAGGGAAATCAAAAACTACCAAACACAGGTGACTAATCTGATTCCTCTGACTTTAAGAAATATAAAGATGGATCAACCCATGACAATATTTGGAACTGATTACCCAACACGAGATGGTACATGCATCCGCGATTATATTCATATTGATGACTTAGGAACTGCTCATATCCTAGGAATGGAACAACTCTTTGCTGGTGCTTCTTCAACAGCCTATAATTTAGGTAATGGACAGGGGCATAGTGTGCAAGAAGTCATTAGTACTATTGAAAAAGTTGTTGGTCAAAAAGTGCGTGTGATCAAAGGAGCCCGTCGCCCAGGAGATCCCCCTATTTTATTAGCCAATGCTCAAAAGGCTGCATATGAGCTTGGTTGGAAACCCTGCTATTTATCTCTCGAAGCGATGGTTGAACATGCTTGGATGGCTTTAAATAAATAATAAATCTTAAAAGAAAATGGCAAGAGGAAAGATTCCTCTTACGCAAAAAGAGTGGCATTTAACCATGGAAGCTTTGGCTCAGTCGAAATACCGCTATTTTTGCGTAAGGTGAGTTACTAAAAAAGTGAGATATTGATGAATCGAAAACAACTCTTGATGTGGCAAGCTGGATTGCCCATTCTAGCCATGGCCATCTTTACAATTTGGTCGACTTCTTTAGATCTAGCTGTTACTGATTTTTTCTATACAGATAAACATTTTTCTACCTTTCCTCTTTTCAATTTTCTCTACCACTATGGTTGTTCTCCTGCTTGGATCACTGCTATATTGGCTGCCCTTGCCTTATGCTGTTCCTATTTTTTCCCCCCTCTTAAGTACTATCGTCTTTCTGCTTTGTTTTTGATAATGGCCTTAGCAATAGGTCCAGGCTTGGTGGTTCATCTCCTTCTAAAAGATCATTGGGGACGTCCACGTCCTAAGCAAATCATAAAATATGGGGGACAACAACTTTTCAGAGCTTATTATGAGCCAAATTTTTTCCATCAACCAGAACCTTCTAAATCATTTCCTTGCGGACACTGTTCGATGGGTTTTTACTTTTTTGCTATCGCTATATTAGGCATGCACTATCGTAAAAAAAAGGTTTACTATTTAGGAATGGCCCTAGCCTTTGGCCTAGGAGGATTTTTAAGCTTAACTCGTTTAGCTCAAGGTGGACACTTTCTCTCGGATGTGTTGATGTCAGCTTTGTTGATGTGGCTCATAGCTATCGGTCTCTATGTAATAATTTTTAAGCCTGATCAGGAGACTGCATGAAAGGGTTATCACCGAAACAACGAGAGATCTTCAACTTTATTCAAGTTTTTATTGACCAAAACCACTATTCACCTAGCTACCGCGAAATTATGAAGCACTTCTCTTTTTCTTCTCCAGGATCAGTGTATAAGCACATTCGTACCTTAAAACGCAAAGGAGTTTTAGAAGCAGAGAAACAAAGCAGTCGCTCTCTTATCCCAATTGAGACGGCATCTTCTATTAGAAATAAATCAGAAATCGAGCTGCCCATTATAGGAAGCGTCGTAGCTGGCTGTACGATTGAAATGTTTATGCAGCCTCAAACATTGGCAGTGCCAGCTTTTCTTATTCATAATTCTGAAAAAACATATATATTACGCGTTCACGGAAATTCTTTAAATGAAGAAGCCATCAAGGATGGCGATCTTCTATTGGTGGAAGCTAGGCAAGAGGCTCAAGCTGGTGAAACTATTCTTGCTTTAGTTAATCAGCACACTATCATGATCAAACGCTACTACCCAGAAGGTCAATATATTCGCTTAGAAGGGGATCACCATCAACCTATGATTTTGCGCCAGGAAAGTATTTTTATCCAAGGCATTCTAGTAGGAATAATACGAATTTACTAACCTACCCTTTATACTCATTTCACTTGAAAGTTGCAATTTCGGCTGTGCCAAAGCCTCGGGTTTCAACGATCAAAAATAGGTCCATATTAGTATATGGACCTATTTTTGATCGTTGAAGCCCGAGAGCTTTCGCATTGCCCAAATTGCAGCTTTCAAGTGAAATGAGTATAGTTTTATCTACCTGATAACAGGTGATTAGGGATTAATTAACAGAGGTGAAATAACGTACTAAATCTTCTTGAGAAGGTTTGAATGCTTTTTTTCCTTTCTCCCAATTAGCTGGACAAACCTCTCCTTGTTTCTCAAAATAAATAAGAGCATCCAAGATTCTTAGAGTTTCATCTACAGATCTTCCTAAAGGCAAATCATTCACCACTTGATGTCTTACAATACCCTCTTTATCAATTAAGAAAAGACCTCGATAAGCAATTCCTTCCTGGGGAATAAGGACATCATAATCCCGAGCAATCGTTTTATTGAGATCGGAGATTAAAGGATAATCAATCCCCTCAATCCCCCCTTGACTCTTAGGTGTATTCAGCCAAGCATAATGACAATAACAGCTATCAACCGAACATCCTATTATTTGTGTGTTGCGTTTTTCGAATTCTTCTAATTTTTCTTGGAAGGCATGTAATTCTGTTGGACAAACAAACGTGAAATCTAAAGGATAAAAGAATAATACAATATATTTTCCTCGAAAGTGAAGAAGAGAAAAATCTGCCACAATTTTTCCTCCTACAATAGCTTTGGCTTTAAAATCAGGGGCTTGTCTTCCTACTAAAACTCCCATTGTTATCTCCTTATTAAATGTTACAATTAGCCAAATAGCTCCCGGGCATGAGAAAGCCAAGACTCTGATCCAATCATTGTTTGTACTCCATGACCTGGATAAACCTTTGTTTGAAAAGGTAGTTTAGCTAATTTAGCTAAAGAAGTCCACATCAGATCTGGTTCACTTGTTGGAAAAGATAAATTCCCAATTGTCCCTTTAAACAAAGTATCTCCGGAAAAAAGGATCTGATCTTGCTGACTATAAAAACAAACACTGCCTGGTGTATGGCCAGGAGTATGAATAACAATTAACTGATGATGACCAATCGATACAATATGGCCTTCTTCAAGTAAAACATCAGGATTAACAGCTTGGATAGGAATCCAACAAGGCAATTGGTCAACGCCAGGTTTGACAAGATTAGGCACATCTAAATTATGAATGTATACTTGTGCTTGAAGCCGTTGTTTTAAAAGAGCGACATCTGCAATATGATCCCAGTGAGAATGGGTTAATAGAATCTTATCCCCTTTGAATACATGCTGACTTAAACATGCACTAATCACCTCAGCAGAACCTGGCGCAGGATCAATAATAGCCGCTTGCTTAGTAGAAACACAAGCAACAATATAAGCATTTGTAGAAAAAGGCCCCGAAGGGAAAGCTTGAATAAACATTGCACCGGAGAGGACTCGAACCTCTAACCTCCCGGTTCGTAGCCGGGTACTCTATCCGATTGAGCTACCGGTGCAGAGAGGCCAATTATAGTGATCCCTTCTCTTTTTATCAAGCTATTCTTAAACTCACCTTATGCAAAAATAGCGTTATTTCGACTGAGCCAAAGCCCCATGGTTAAACGCCCGTCAGTCACCCTATATTTCCTTATATAGGGTGACTGACGGGCGTTTAACCATGGGAACTTTCGCTTCACACTCTTTTTGCGTAAGGTGAGTTAAGAATAAGCAAAGAAAGCTTGCTTTTGTGTGAAAGAATTCTTATTTATAGAAAATGATTTAAATTGAGTTGACAAGATGAATAAGTGGCACAAATGGGGTATATGCACACTCCTTGTGGCTGCAACCACTAGTTGTACAAGGATAGCAAGGGAAAATGCAGAGCAAGTGATGAATGTCGTTAATGTCAAAATCGACAAAAAAGTTCGTTGGCATCGAAACTGCTATAAAGACGGATGCATAAGAGAAATTATCCAAAGCATGATTTGCCAAGAGCTTAATATAGATATGGCAGTTCAAATTGCACTTCTCAATAATCCTCGCATTCAAGAAGCTTTTGAAAACATTGGCATTGCCCAAGCAGATCTTATAGAAGCCGGACTCTTATCTAATCCTGTCTTTGAGGGCTTTATTCGTTACCCTGATAAAAAAAGATTACAAGTGAATACTGAAATTTCTGTCATGCAGAGTTTTCTGGATGTCTTTCTCATTCCCTTAAAGACACGTATTGCAACAGCAGAGCTTCAACAAGCTATTCTAGAAACAAGCAACAAGATTATCAACCTTTCTTTTGAAGTAGAGCAGGCTTACTACGAGCTCATTGCTGCCTATAAGCGAAGAAATTTGCTTAAAATGATGATCGAACTTGCTGAAATAGCCAATCAAATCTCTTTAGCTCAAAAAAAAGTTGGTCATATTAATAAGTTAGAATGGCAACTTCGTACCGCTCAATACTTAGAAAAAACAGTTGAACTGACAGAGGCTGAAAAAGAAATTATTCAATTAAGAGAAAAACTGAATAAGCTCATGGGGCTGACTGGTTGTGATATCTGCTGGTCTATTGAAAGTGAACTTCCCTATATTCCAGACGTTGAGCCCAGTCTTGATTGTTTAGAGCTCATGGCCTTCGATGAAAGGCTTGATATGCAAGCGGTTAGATGGGAAGTTGAACGTTTGAGAAGATTATTCCCAACAGCCGAGTGGTGGACCTTTACAGAATTGCAAGCTGGCGTTAGCTCGGAAAGAGAGGCAGATGGAACAAAAATCACAGGTCCTCAGCTCTCAGCAGCCTTGCCCATCTTTAACTTCGGACAGGCGGCAAAGAGACGACTCCTTGCTCAATTCAGGCAAATACAAGATCGCTTAGCAGCATTAGAAGTTGAAGTTTATGCAGAAGTGAGAGAAGCAAGAAGCATTCTCCTGATCTTTCGAAATCAAGTTATTTTCTATGCTGATCACATTTTACCTAACCAAGAACAAATCTTCACTTCAACAGAAGAGCTCTATAATCTCATGGGAATAGGAATCTTTGAGCTACTAGACAACAAACGTCATCAACTACAAGCGTATCTTAATTATTATATGGCACTTAAAGATTACTGGATCGCTAAGGTACAATTGGATAAAGCCGTGGGAGGCAAGCTCTATTTGATTGGCCCTGCTTATCAACTAAGCAAAAATTAATGAGAAATCAAATCATGAAAAGACTATTCGCGATAGTGATCAATTTATCTTTCCTTTTTCTTTCAGCTCAAAGTCACAATATAAATGCTTCTATTATTCAGCCAATGCAAGGCATAACTCAAGAAAAAATGATGCTACATCCATCCATTATTACTCCAAATGTAGGATCTCTTCCTTGGACAATGGATGGAGATATCAAAGTATTTCATTTAATTGCAGAACCTATACGCCGTGAATTTGCTCCGGGTTTTTGGGTCAATTGTTGGGGATATAATGGCTTAAGCCCTGGACCGACAATTGAAGCTATTGAAGGGGACCGAGTGAGAATTTATGTCACAAATAAGCTTAATGAACCAACTTCTGTTCATTGGCATGGCATCATTTTGCCAAATGGCATGGACGGCGTGGCAGGATTGAACCAAAAAGCGATCCAGCCTGGCGAAACATTCAAGTATGAGTTTACACTCAGGCAAAATGGAACATTTATGTATCATCCTCACTCCGATGAGATGATTCAAATTGCTTTTGGGATGGAAGGTTTCTTTATCATTCATCCAAAAGAGGGAGATCATCCACCTATTGATCGTGATTTTGCCATTTTCTTACATGAATGGAAAATTCCTATTGGTGCTAAAACACCTATCCCTTTTGAGATGCTTGATTTTAACATCTTTACTTTCAATAGTGTCTTATATCCTAAAATTGAGTCTCTCGTGGTAAGAAAAGGAGATCGCGTACGCATTCGATTTGCAAATGTTCTCATGAATAGCCATCCCATTCATCTGCATGGACACGAATTCACTGTCACAAGAAGAGGAGCAAAAAGACTGCCACTTTCAGCACAATACACAGAAAACACAGTCACAATCGCTCCTGGAGAAACACGAGATATTGAATTTATAGCAGATCATCCAGGCGACTGGGCATTACATTGTCATAAATCCCATCATATTATGAATCAGATGGAACATCAATTGCCTAACTTGACTGGAATAAATAAAGACCAAATTGAACAAAAGATCCGCAAATATATTCCCGATTTTATGGGACTCATGAGCATCAATGGAATGAGCGAGATGTTTGAGATATATGGAACGAATCAAAATAAGATGGATATGAAAATTAAAATTCCAGAAAACATGTCTCCTATTGGAAATCCAGGTCCCTTCGGAGTGATAGAACTAGGAGGCATGTTCGCAATCTTTAAAGTACGAGAAAACTTGACCAGCTATGCCGATCCAGGCTGGTATTTGCATCCTCCAGGAACTGTGGCTGAAGCGGTTAATATAGATAGTATATCACCATCTAATAGACAAAATATAAATACTATACAACATCATAAGAATCATAGTAGACGAAATTCTCCTCATGATATGAGCAAAGTGAGTTGGCTAAGTCAAGAAGAAGACAAAAATCAACCTCATCACCAAGAAGGAACCAACTGGATGCAAAGTAAACCCGAAGACAGTATGGATCATACCAGGCATAGAGGCATGTAACATACAATGAACTCAATGCAATAGATAGGAGACTAATGAGCAAATTATTTATTTTAAGCCTATTATGTTTGCTAACCTTTCCTTTTCTTTTTAGCCATGAAGGTCATAAAGAGATAGCTAAACAAAAGACTACGCAAACAAGCATTCATCCTACTCAAGGAGAGCAGCCAACAGTCAAACAATTTGGAGGAAGACCTCAAAATTGGATGCAATGGATTGGAGGTTTTCATTTTATCTTTCTACATTTTCCTATTGCTTTGATTGTGATGACTGCAATTTCTGAACTTCTCTTTGCTTGGTATCAAAAACCTATTTTTGATTATGCCTCTAGATTTATGCTGATTGTAGCAGCAATATTAGCCCCTCCTACTGCTTTATTTGGCTTCATTTACAGTTATACAGCTTCTTATGAGGGATTGCTTGCCAATTTCGTTTGGTGGCATATGTGGTTTGGGATAACAACAGCAGTTTTTGTCGTTGTTGTGGCTTTTCTGAGGGAACGCAAGGGAACAAATAAATTTTACTATGCCTGTCTTTTTCTCTTATTCCTGCTCGTTAATATCACAGGCATGCTCGGTGGAGGAATGACATTTGGACCTTATCACATGCTTCCACCCATTTATACGCATCATATACTCATCCCAGTTCAAAGTGAGAATTTGGGCAATGCGAAAGCTCTCGCGATTCAACGATCAAAAATTGGTTCATATGAGTATGTGAACCCATTTTTGATCGTTGAAGCCCGAAGCTTTGTCACAGCCGAAACTTCTCACTTTGAACAGGGATGAGTATAGTTGAAATGGAGAAAAACAGTAAACTGGAATGAGTATTATACTGCTTACACTAAGAAATAGATTGATCAAAGACAGAAGACTTTGAAGCTCATAATTGTCTTTCACGATCTGATTTGTGACTATAGTTGCGGCAGTCGCCGCAACTATCCTAATTTTATCCATTCAATTTCCAGCAATTATGTAGCGTTAGGAGAGATTGTAGAATCCTTATAAATTTCACCATCCTGTTCTGGTGACACTCGACGCGTTTTACTGCTCGATGATAGATTTTGTTTTTCGAACTGTTTCATCAATTGATCATTATTTAAACGGCTTGCAGCACGCAAGAAAAACCCAAAAATATTGGTCATTGTAAAAATATAGGCCCCTAATTCCATCGTCTCTCTAGAAGGAACTGGAATTAATTTAATCACATAGTTTAACGCACTAAGGGTTTGCTGAGGATAAAAGAAGCGACTTACAGCAACCATCGAAGTGATTGTTAACGCTAAATTAATCCAACGAGGATTATTCAAGACTCCCCATACTTTGCCAGGTATATTCTCCAAAGGCCAAAGAATTAATTTAGCAAACTTCTCCACAAAAGGCTTCTCATCCTCTCTATTTTTCCCTTTGGGCTTAATCTCTGAAGCAGTAGCAAATAGACTGCAATTACAAACCCTTTTAAAATAACTATGATTAGAATTGAACTCTAGACTGCGCATAATTTTCCTCTCTCATTTAAATGGTTGACTTAAAGGCCACAAGGAAATAAAATTTATGCAATATCATTTAAATAGTCAAATCAAATGTTTAGCATACACTTAAATTATTCTATTTTTTTTATTTGCATCATTCGCATTGTGCGCTCAGCGCACATCTCCTAAATTTATTTCCTATACTTTCTTTATTTATAACAGCTAAAACTATACTCAACGTGGTTGACATGGCAAATTTTTAGTTAGAATTAAGACTGTCGATCGTTCGTTATTCAAATGAATGCATCTACGCCATCTTAAGATTTATAAAAATTTGCCATGTCAACTGAATCACTCACCTTACGCAAAAAGCGGTATTTCGACTGAGTCAAAGCCCCATGGTTAAATGCTCGTCAGCCACACTATATTTCCTTAATATAGTGTGGCTGACGAGCATTTAACCATGGGAACTTTCGCTTCAAGTTCAAATGCCACTCTTTTTGCGTAAGGTGAGTGAACCATCATAACTTGATAGGGATCCTTCAATGAGGATCATAAGTCTTAAATTCTAAAAATTAAAATTTTGAGAGATAAAATGAAAGCACTTTTTTTTAAATCCCATTCTTTAGCCATAGGTCTAGCCATGTTTTCCATGTTTTTTGGTGCTGGTAACGTGATTTTTCCTTTAGTTGTGGGACAAATAGCTGGCAATCAGACTCCTTACGCTATCTCAGGTCTTTTATTGACAGCTGTTGGTGTTCCCTTTATGGGACTGATTGGTATTATCCTCTTTCAGGGACATTATCCAAGCTTTTTTGCACGCATGGGAAAAATCCCAGGATTTATCTTAGCAGCTCTCATCATGCTTGTCATTGGCCCCTTTGGAGGAATACCTCGTTGTATTGCTCTGTCCTATTCAACCATGAAAGTTTCTTGGCCATCCCTTTCCTTAGGGATCTTTAGTTCATTCTCCTGTTTGATCATTTTTTTATGCACTTTCAAAAAGAATCGCATCCTTGATCTATTAAGCTATATCTTTACCCCTCTTTTACTCCTCAGCCTTTTTGTCATTATTATTGCAGGACTCCTCATGCCGGCCAATCTCCAGCCTTCTTCACTGACTCCCTTTCAATCTTTTACGCATGGACTAATAGAGGGTTATAATACAATGGATTTGCTTGCTTCTTTTTTCTTCTCATCCATTATTTTTAATGGATTAAAGCATAAGATCCAGCTTGAAGGAGAAAATCAAGACAAAGAGATTTTCTTTTTGACTCTAAAAGCTAGCTGTATTGGGGCTTTTCTGCTCTCTCTTATTTATGTAGGCTTCAGCGTTGTTGCGGCTTACCATGCTCCTAGCTTAGCTATACAGAGTCAAGATGAGCTTCTAGGGAACTTAACTTTGAAGATTTTAGGTCCCCAAGCCGGATTAATCGCAACACTGACAATTGCCTTAGCTTGCTTAACAACAGCCATTGCCCTTGCTGCTGTCTTTGCTGACTTTTTACAAAAAGTGTTACTACGACATCGGATCAATTATCTGACTGCCTTGCTTTTGACATTAACTGTCGCTTGCCTAGTGTCAAGTCTAGAGTTTCAAAGTATTGTTGCTCTTTTAGCTCCCCTATTGCAGGTGGCCTATCCAGCCTTAATTGTCTTAACACTAGCTAATATTATTCATCGACTTTTTCAATTCAAACCCATTAAAATACCTGTATATGTTGTACTTGTGAGTACCCTAATTTTGTATTTTATGTGAGTTATTCTTATAACCTGAGTTTATTTCCTTAATTCTTAGGAATCTTTCCTTTTCTTCTCGGAAATAGCCATTTGACTATTCCCTTCAAAGAAAAGGACAAGAGATAAGAGAAAATCTTCTCTAAGAATCCAGGAAATAAACTCAAAACTCAGGTTTATACACAAGTAAGTTGAAAAAATGGCTTTGTCGTTGCCCAAAAGCCATTTTTTTAACTTACTTGTATACTCATTCCAGCCGAAATTGCAGCTTTCAACTGGAAGGAGTATATATACTCCTTCCAGTTGAAGGCTGCAATTTCGGCTGTGCCAAAGCCTCGGGCTTCAACGATCAAAAATGGGTTCATATGAGTATATGGACCCATTTTTGATCGTTGAATCGCGAGAGCTTTCGCATTGCCCAAATTCTCACTTTGAACTGGGATGAGTATATACCTTCGATATTTTGCTACGCCACTGACGTGGCTTGAAGTGATTGGATAGCTAATTACTCAAAGCTATTTTTATATCTTGGACTCTTTTTTTCTCTTCCTCTAAAGATACATCTTCGTGAAAATGTAAAAGCGTACCAAATTCTTTTTCATTGCAAATATACTGATCGACATGATTCTGCCTCGCATTTCTAGAAAAGATCACAAATTCGTAATCATTTGTCTCATCTATATAACTTAACTTATCTAGATACCTTGTGTCGATTAAATACGTGCAGTGCACAACTGGAACTCTAAATGTTCCCACCTTTTGATGATTAAGAATTTTCATATAATCTGGATGATCTTTATAGTACCCCTTTGCTGTAATATCACAAAAATAATTGCTATAGGGATCATTGGATTCTGGTATAGCACGCAACAAAGGAGCAATGATTGGCTTCTCTTTACTAATCAGTTCCTTAAGCGTAAAGGGAGCAATAAAATTATCACAATCGATGACAAAGTAATAGTCATTCTTATATTCTTTAGCCTTTTTCAAGCTTTTATTTCTAATCTCTCCTAAGATCTTAAATCTTTCAGAGGTCCATTCATGGGGTTTGGTAGATGACAAACTTTGAATTTCATGACTATCAAATATCACTTGATTATAGAGAGCTCCGTTCCTTTTTAACCAATTTTCAATCATCTCCTTCGTATTATCTTCATTGTTATTAGTATTAACATAAATACTAATCAATTTTTTATTATAATCTAGATTTTCGATGCAATTGAAGAATTGAGGTAGAATATGAGCTTTATTTCTTGCAAGTATCGCTAGTAAAACGGTTTTATTTTCTTGGTTTTCTTCTCCTTGTACTTTGAAACAAATAAAAATCATGAAAGGGAGAAATAAGAGATAGAATTTAGCAATCAGGCGAGCATAACCAGTCATCATAACACTCTGTCCTATTTTTAACTCACCTTACGCAAAAAATAGCGGTATTTCGACTGAGCCCCAAAGTCATTAAATGCTCATCAGTCATTCTATATAAGGAAATATAGGGTGACTGATGAGCATTTAACTCACCTTACGCAAAAATAGCGATATTTTGTCAGTCAAAATGCCACCCTTTTTGCGTAAGGTAAGTTATACTCATTTCACTTGAAAGTTGCAATTTCGGCTGTGCCAAAGCCTCAGGCTTCAACGATCAAAAATAGGTCCATATGAGTATATGGACCTATTTTTGATCGTTGAAGCCTGATAGCTTTCGCATTGCCCAAATTGCAGCTTTCAAGTGAAATGAGTATAACCATGAGAAACTTTCGCTTCACTCCAAATGCCGCTCTTTTTGCATAAAATGAGTTTTTAATTTTTCATTACAATGTGAAAATATATACTCATTCCACTCGAAAGCTGCAATTTCGGCTGCGTCAAAGCCTCGGGCTTCAACGATCAAAGATGAGCCCATATGGCTCATATGGGCTCATCTTTGATCGTTGAATCGCGAGAGCTTTCACGTTGCCCAAATTGCAGCTTTCAGGTGGAATGAGTAAATACTCATTCCAGTTGAAAGCTGGAAGAAGTATACACCCATCTTAATAGCATATTTTAAATTAGATCAAGCTTTAGGAAAAGATTTTCTAAACAAATATTTAAAGCGGTCGAACGTTGTAAGGATAGATGTGCCTCCTTTATAGCTTTTTGCACTTGCTCAAGTGAGATGAGGTTTCCTCTCTGGAGAGCTTGCTCAAGCTGAGCATGGTAACCCTGATTCATGAGATAAGATTGCTGGCCATTGAGACGCAAAAGATGGAGATCACGATACCAAAATAAGATGTGTTCTAATAAAGCATTTGTCTCTCTTAAAAATCCCATTGTCACAGCACCTTCTAATTCTTTCTCTAGAGCATGATGCTGATAAGCTGAAAGATTTTCAACAGATAAATAATGATAGAGTTCCTCTTTAGCAGATTCTTCAATATGCTTTTTGATCGTTTCTAGCTGCTCTGTTAAGGTTTGTATCATCTGCACCAAAGCTTTGTAGGTCCCCGCTTTTCCTTGAGCTAAAACCTTTAAAATAAGATCGCGGTTAAAATCTCCTCCCTGCTCAGCCAAGTAGATAGCCCGACTCAATGAACCTCGTGCTAAATGGGCAAAATGTTGAATTTTCTCTTCTTCAAGTGGGTAACGTTTTCTTAAAAATTCTTCTATGTCCTTCTTTGTTAGAGGCTGGAAATGAAGGATACAGCAACGCGAGATAACTGTAGGTAACAGAGCTGCTGGGGCGCTGCTTAATAGAATAATGATTGTATGAAGAGGAGGTTCCTCAAATGTCTTAAGCAAAGCATTCGCACTATAACTCAACATCCTATCAGCTTCATGGATAATAAAGACCTTCCATAAAGCTTCGTAAGGAGGGAGATAGGTCTCTTCACTTAATTGACGTAATGCCTGGATGCTATGCATCCCTAATTTACCTTCAGGACGATAAAGATGAATATCAGGATGATTACCTGTTTCAATTTTTTGTCGATGAGTTCCTTGTGAATCCTCTTCACAAATCAACTGTGCTGCTAACCCATACGCAAATAAGCTTTTGCCTACTCCGTCTGGCCCAGCGAAAAGTAGAGAATGGCTAACAGCTTTCTTAGCTACCATACGCTCCAGATAGACCTTAATCGCCTCATTACCAATAAGTGAAGCAAAATTCGTTGGAATCATTTTAGACTCTTGTCAACGGGTAGAAGAATCAGTTTTTCTATTGCCCGCAAAGCCTCTTCAAAAACAACTAGTTGTGGACGATTCGCATCGATTTTGTAGACTCTCAGTGGCTCTCGATACATAATTTTTTGAAAGGCTTCTCGCACACGCTGATGAAAATCAATAGCCTGAGCTTCCATTCGGTCAAAGTGCCCACTTGCTGCATGTTCCTTGGATACTTTTTGTGTCCTTAAAAGTCCCTCCTCTGGATTGACATCTAAGAACAGCGTTAACTGAGGTTGAATATTCCCACATACAAGATCACAAAGCTTCCGCACATATTTGATCTCTAAACCACGCGCTACGCCCTGATAAGCAATTGTAGAATCATTAAACCGATCACATAACACGATTTTGCCCGCTTTTAAGGCAGGATAAATCACTTCCTCAATATGCTCAGCACGTGAGGCCAAGAATAGGAGGAGTTCAGCCTGATGACCAATTTTTAAGGAAGGATCTGGATTTAACAACCAGTGGCGAATCAAGTTCCCAAGCACCGTCCCACCTGGCTCTCTTGTGGTGACAACCTCATATCCTTTAGATGCTAAAGCCTCAGCTAATTGGACTAAAAGAGTTGTCTTACCTGAACCTTCACCACCTTCTAATGTGATAAAACATCCTTTAGTTAAAGGGAAAAAGAGAATGATGCCATAGAATTAATCCTAGTGCTCTTTATTGAGTTCAACAGGCTCTAGCTGTTCCCCCTGTGGGCTCTCTTCCTCACTACATTCTAATTTTTGAATGGCAACAAGATAATCATTATCCCGTAGATTGGCCAACTTAACACCTTGCGTATTGCGTCCCATGACACGCATATCACGCATGCTGATGCGCACAGTTTGACCCATAGCAGACATCATCATCATACCATCTTTATCTGTGACACATAGTGCGCCTACAACATTTCCATTTCTTTCGCTTGTGATAATAGAGCGGACCCCTACACCACCGCGATTAGTTTGACGGAAATCTTCCACTTGAGAACGTTTTCCAAATCCATTTTCACAAACAACTAAAACCGATTCATCTCCATTGACAACTTCACATCCAACAATGTAATCATTCTCTTCACGCAAGGTCGCCCCTTTGACTCCACGAGCCATTCGTCCCATCGGACGCACATTGCTTTCATCAAAGCGCACGGCCATGCCTTGATAGGTGAAGAGCATCACTTGCTGATTTGGCTTCACAAATCTCGCTGCCATGACTTCATCTCCCTCATCAATATCGAGAGCCCAAATCCCTTTACGTCGTGGATTGCTAAAATCACTCAAGACATGTCTTTTTAACAACCCCTTTCCTTGTTGCCATTAAAATGCACGCCTCTTCTTCAAAAGAGGAGACACGTAAAATAGTTGCAATTTTTTCTTCTGGTCGTAAATCTTCTAATAAATTGATTAGAGGTTTGCCTTTTGATTTACGTCCCGTTTCAGGAATTTGCCAACTTTTAACCAGTAGCAACGGCCTAGATTGGTGAAAATTAAGAGATAATCATGAGTGGATGCAACATAGAGTCCTTTAATAACATCATCTTCTCTCTTCAATTGCATGCCTGCTACCCCTTGACCACCTCGACGCTGCTCACGGAACGTATTGACTGGCATCCGTTTAATATAATCATCTTGTGAAATCGTAATGATGACTGATTCATTGGCAATCAAATCTTCCATGTTCACTTCCGTTTCTGCTGCGATAATTTGCGTCTTACGTTCTGATTGATGATGCTTTTGAATCTCTAAAAGTTCTTCCTTAATAATATCCTCTTGACCAAAGCTTCACTGGCTAAAACAGCATTGATAATACTCAATTTTTTTCAAAAGATCTTGATATTCTTCATTAATTTTATCCCGTTCTAAACCTGTTAATTGATAGAGCCTGAAATCAAGAACAGCTGCTGCTTGCCTATCTGTAAATTGAAATCGAGCCATCAATTGAGTGCGTGCCTCTTCCCGGTTCTTACTAGCTCGGATGATTTTGACAACTTCATCTAAATGATCAATCGCTTTTAAATAACCCTCTAAAATATGAGCACGCGCTTCTGCTTTATTTAATTCAAAACGGGTACGACGACGAATCACATCAATGCGATGCTCAATCCATGCAGCAATCAGCTGTTTGATATTCATGATGCGGGGAAGCCCTTTATCCAAGGCCAGCATGTTACAGCCAAAAGTCACTTGCAGATCACTAAATTTATAAAGCTGATTGATAATAACTTCAGGAACTTCTCCTCGCTTGAGTTCAATGACAATCGCATTCCATCTTTATCTGACTCATCGCGTAGATCAGAAATTCCCGTGATTGTTTTATCATTAATCAATTCAGCAATCTGCTCAATGAAACGGGATTTGTTAACATTATAAGGAATTTCATCGATGACTAAGCGTTGTTTGTCGGGATTCTCCTCATTCTCTTCAAAATGGATAACACCACGTAAGATGATCTTTCCCCGTCCTGTATGAAAGCCTCTTTAATCCCTCGATAGCCGCAGATGATCCCTCCTGTTGGAAAATCGGGACCTGGCATCACTTTCATGATTTCATCAATTCCTGCAGTTGGATTCTCCAATACTAGTAAAGTCGCTTTAACAAGCTCATCGAAGATTATGTGGAGGAATATTGGTTGCCATACCCACAGCAATTCCAGAAGATCCATTACATAAAAGATTGGGAAATTTAGCAGGAAAAACAGTTGGCTCTTTTTTTGTCTCATCATAGTTGGGAACCATTTCCACTGTTTCTTTATCTAGATCTTCCATTAATTGAACAGATGCAGTCGTCAGACGAGCTTCTGTATAACGCATTGCGGCTGGAGGATCTCCATCGATGGAGCCGAAGTTCCCTTGCCCATCGATTAAGTGATAGCGCATCATCCATTTTTGGGCCATGCGGACGAGAGTAGGATAGATCACCATTTCCCCATGCGGATGGTAGTCACCCGATGTATCACCGGAAATTTTAGCACACTTACGATGCTTACCATCGAGGACTTAAATTTAATTGACGCATCGCATAAAGAATACGTCGTTGAGAAGGCTTTAAACCATCACGCACATCAGGAAGAGCGCGAGAAATAATAACCGACATGGAATAGCGGAGATAACTATCCTTCATTTCATCTTCAACATTACGCGGAATAATCATTTCATTTTTCGTATAGGACATATCAACCTCTTTGCAATATCAGATATCTAAATTTTTAACGGACAAGGCATGCTGTCTCAATAAAGGCCCTTCTGGGCGGCACATCTTCACCCATCAGCATGGAAAACATATGATCAGCATGCCATCATATCTGGCAAAGTCACTTTAATCAAGGTCCGTTTCACTGGATCCATGGTCGTCTCCCAAAGCTGATCTGCATTCATTTCACCCAAGCCTTTATAGCGTTGAATTTCGATTCCCTTGCGGCCATTTTGACGTAAAAATTCAATCACTTCTTTAAGAGTGTGATAGGAACTCGCTTTTGCACCCTCTTCTATGATTTCTAAGATGGGTCCATCTACAATTAAGTACTGATTTAAACTCAAATGATAAGCTTGAAGCTGACTTTGGATGGCCTCTAGATCTTCTTCTTCATAAAGCTCAATAAAATGAAGGCGGTTAGGCTTAAAGATCTCATCTCTTCTGTCACTTCTGCTTCTGGAATCGAAGCTAACGTTTGCTCATGACGTATTCTTTGATTTTCTTCTTCCGTTTGTTGCAAAGAGGTAAATTCATCCTTCGAATAAACAAACCGGGATCCTTCAACCAAATTAACCTGAAAACAAGGAAATTGGCCTTGTGCATTTTTCAAAGAAAGAAATTCTCGAAAAGGAATCCCTTTACGTTCAATACGATGAATGAAATTTTCTACATCTAAAATGGTCTGAGTTAACGTCTTTATCTCTTCAATACTCAAAACTTGCTCTTGACTAGGCAATTTCATCTGAATATCGCTTAATCCCAATTCTAGAAGGTAATCATCCATTTCTTTTTCCGAATGGATATAGCGACTTGCTTTCTTACGCGTGACTCGATAGAGAGGAGGTTGGGCAATATAGATAAAATTATTTTCAACTAAGGTAGGCATATGACGATAGAAGAAGGTTAAAAGAAGTGTCCGAATGTGAGAACCATCCACGTCGGCATCTGTCATAATAATAATTTTATGATAACGCAATTTTTCGAGATTAAAGCCATCCTTACCAATCCCGCAACCCAAAGCTGCAATCATCGTCCCTACTTCGTTATTTTGAAGAACTTTTTCTAAACGAGCTTTTTCCACATTCAGAATCTTACCGCGAATAGGAAGAATCGCTTGAAAGCGACGATCACGACCTGATTTAGCCGAACCTCCCGCAGAATCTCCTTCCACGATATAAATCTCGCAAAAAGCTGGATTTTTCTCTTGGCAATCTGTTAACTTTCCGGGAAGGCGGCCGCTGTCTAAAGCCGATTTACGCAATGTCAGTTCACGCGCTTTACGGGCCGCTTCACGCGCTTGTGCAGCGATAATCGCTTTATCAGCGATCATTTTAGCCAGAGCAGGATTTTCATTTAAGAAAGATTGCAAGCTCTTCTCCTACAATCTGCTGAACGACAGATCCTACATCGCTATTACCTAAACGTTGTTTTGTTTGCCCCTCAAATTGTGGATTAGCCACTTTAACAGAGATAACAGCTGTTAAGCCTTCCCGCATATCCTCGCCTGTAATCGAAATTTTATCAGTTTTTAGAAGATTATTGATTCTTAATATAGCTATTAAGAACGCGTGTTAAAGCCGTTGAAAAACCCGTTAAATGGGTTCCGCCTTGACGAGTAGGAATATTATTGACATAAGAATAAATTGTTTCGATATAGCCATCATTCCATTGCATGGCCACTTCAAACTCAATTGGCCCATCATCACCCTGACGCATACCATGAAAGTAAATGGGTTTTGGGAAAAGAGGCTCTTTATTTTCATTTAAGATAGGAAACAAAAGACCGTAACCCTCCATCATAACAAAAATTGACATCTTCCTTCTCTTCATGTTTTTCATCTTTGAAAAAGATATCAATTCCCCTATTAAGAAAGGCTAGTTCACGAAACCGTTTTGCTAAAATATCATAATCAAATTCTGTGACCGTCATGATTGTCTCATCAGGCCAAAACCAGACTTTTGTTCCTCGCTTAGTCGTATCCCCTACAGCGGTTACAGGACGGACAACCTTTCCTTGAGCAAATTCGATTTCATAAATTTTGCCCTGCTTATAAACCTGAACGATCATTTTCTTAGAAAGAGCGTTCACGCAAGAGACGCCTACCCCATGCAAACCACCTGATACTTTATAGGTATCCTTATCAAACTTTCCTCCAGCATGCAAAATTGTCATAACAACTTCGAGGGCTGAAACATCTCTTCCTTGTTTTAAAGACTCTTTCTCATGTTTTTCAACAGGAATTCCTCTTCCATTATCTTCAATACTAATTGAATTATCTTTGTGTAGGACAACGGTAATGAGCGTACAATAACCTGCCATTGCCTCATCAATACAATTATCTATAACCTCATAAACAAGATGGTGCAACCCATTAACGTTTGTATCACCTATATACATCCCCGGACGTTCGCGAACTGCCTGAAGCCCTTCTAAGACTGTGATAGAACTAGCATTATACTCCTTAAATTCAACCATAGAGTCTTCTTTATCTAATGTATCATGAACCATTCCATTACCTTAAAATTAATTGGTTTGACACTCAACTTGTCTGACTTTACCCAATTCGAAAGACAATTGTCTTAATAGGTACCTTGGGAAATCTTTGCCTTAACATCCCTAGAATGCGAGATTTATCATTTTGACTAAGTAGACTATGCAAAGTTGAATTCTTTACTTTTACTGTTAATACACCATCAATAAATGAAATCGCTTGCGTCATTGCTATAAGCTTAGGCCCAATCATCTCTGGCCACGCTGATAAAATTTTATCTGATTGCTGATGATAAATCTCATCAATATGAGATAAAACCGATGGCAATAACTCGCTTATCTGATGGCTTGTTACTTTCGTTCCATCATAGCCTTTAGGAGTACGACGGTAAGATCTACTCATAAACTTTAGAGACTTCCGTTTAAAGGAACTTAGAGAAAAATTTAAGTAAATCATAACACAAAATCAACTACCAGACAACACTTTTTGATTAGGGATAAGACAGAAAAATTGACACAAAGTAAGTTTGGAAAGAAGTCTTGTACCTTTTATAAATAGCTGTAAGCTAGGAAAGCTTACAAAACAAGCTAGAATATTCCAGGAAATTTTCAGGACTTAATTTGTCCGAAAACTAAGTTCAGTGTTCTATACTCATTCCAGTTGAAAGCTGCAATTTGGGCAATGCGAAAGTTCTCGCGATTCAACGATCAAAAATGGGTACATATACTCTCATATGTACCCATTTTTGATCGTTGAAGCCCGAGGCTTTGGCACAGCCGAAATTGCAGCTTTCAACTGGAATGCGTATATATTTATTATAGGATAAAAACCAATTAAATAATAGAATTTTTTCGAATATAGGGACTTATAGGGTGTGATTAAAACTGTAACTTGATAATTATGAATAGAGAGTTATATAATATATCTCTAAGTTATTGAAAGGAGATATGTTATGATAAATAATGAAGATATAAAGCTTTTGAATAAAATTAATAATCATCCTTCTATCAGGAAAAGGGTAGAAGAAATTTTAAATATTGCAGAGAACACTTCGGGAGAACTGATTACAGCACGGCAAGCAGAGGAAAAGGCGATAGAAGAAATTCGAAAATTAGGACAGGAAGTGTTGAAAGGGTGGGCAGAAAATCAACACAATAAAGTTGTAGAAAAAGCAAAAGCGGGAAATTGCAAAACAAAAGAGCATTTAAAAAAAAATTGTATTGGCAATCAACATTTGGAAAAATAGAAATCAATGAAACTGTATTGAGATTAGCGGGCAAAACATTTCGTCCTTTTTCAACAGTAGCTCAAATAAAATGCCGATCTTATTCCCATCATTTGCAAAGAGCAATCGTTGATTTTGGCGCGGATGTTTCGTTCAGAGAAGCTAAAAAGAAATTGCAAGAACATTATAGAATAGAAGTGAGTGAAAGCTCAATCCAAGCTATGGTTGAAAACCATGCAAAAAACGCTTTAGAATATATAGAAAAGGATCCGGTGGCAGATGGAGCGGCTAAATTAGTTATAGCAGAAATGGATGGAGCTATGGTTCCTGTAGTTGATACCGGGATCTGTGAAGATTCAAATGATGGCAGAAAAAATAAAACTGTAAGATGGCAAGAAGCAAGACTTTGTTTTGCCAGAGAATTTACGCAATTGAAACCTTTTCTTTATGCAACAATGGAGAGTGTAGATAAAGCCGGAGATTTATTATATCGAGCAGCAAAACGAGCCGGATTTGGTCCAAGAACTGATGTTCATGGTCTAGGAGATGGAGCCAAATGGATAGAAATCCAAATGAGGCTTAAGTTTCAAACCAGGGTAAAATACCTAATTGATTTTTATCACATGAGCAGTTACTTGAGCGAAGCTGCTAACCATAGCTGGACTAGCGAGAAAGAACAGTGGTTAAAAGATAAGCAAACTTTATTAAAAGAGAATAAACACAAGCAAGTCTTAGAGTCTATTCATGTTAGGTTACCAATAGATTGGAATACAAAACAGAGCGAAGAGGAAGAGACGCCTGTAGAAAAGTGCTATAAATATATCTTCAATAGGCAAAACTGCTTAGATTACAAAGGAGCGTTAGAAAAGGGTTTGCCAATAGGCTCAGGAGAAGTCGAGAGTGGAAATAGATATGTGATACAGAAAAGGCTAAAAATTTCCGGGGCTTGGTGGAGACCTACAACCGCCAATCATATGCTTGCTTTAAGATCACTACGAGTAAATGAAGATTGGGATTCTTATTGGCAATGGCAGCAACTTGCAGCTTAGTTATCAAGTTACAGTTTTAATCACACCCGGACTTATAATCGAACTCACCTTAAAATAAAAATCCTACTCGAAGGACAAAAACCAAAGAATTCCACTGTACACGATTTAAAGGTGAGCATATTTCAACCATTAAACTATTATCCCTCAGTAAAGGGGTTATATCTCTTCCCTTTTCTGCCTGCCAAGTTTGATAATAGCCCTCTGCACTGATAAACCGTCCATCCCCAAAGCCATAACGAGCCTCCAAACGAACAATATGCCCATGTCCATTGGCTCGATGAAAAAACCCATGAGGCAATTCAGGCCTTAAATTCCAATAACCATGTGCTCGGTAGCAAGACCAATGATACTCATAAGTAGCAAATAAGGTTAAGAAACAAGCAACCTGGCAAGCCACATCTCCTCCTAACCACAGACCATGCCAGCATGCTCTATAAGTGCTATTCAATCCATGGATAGACCCAATTCCATTGATAGGATCATGTCGATTAAGCAAAAAGTATCCATTCATCATGACAAAATCTTGTGCGTGATACGAATAACCTATTAGAGGGGAAAACTTCAGTATACCTTGATGATCACTGAATTGATAACCTAATCCAGCTGATAAATCGTATACATGCCCTCGATTAACGCAACTAATAGAGCGAGCAAATTCTTTTTGACGATTGTTACCTAAAAAATCTGAATCCCAGCAGTACCCCTTATTTATCCATCCATAATCGGCATTGACACGTCCATAAATGTGCTGATAAGTCAAGAGCTTGGCACATGCATCTACTTGCCAAATTTTTAAACGCTCCCAGCTAAGCTCGGACAATATATTAGGAAAACCTTTAGGACCACCAATATTCCAATTAAAATGATCAATTCGGTATCCTCCTCCTATTCCAATAGAAGAATCATCTAGGAAGATAGAAGCGCAAACTCTTGAGATAGAGAAACATAAAAAAAGCAGAATAAGTAACCAATGGCGCATATGAAATAAAATACAAAGAAGAGGGCATTGCATTTTACAATACCCTCTAGCAGTGATTAGAGAAGCAATTAGAAATTAACACCAATATCAACAGTCACGCCTGCAGAATCCCAGCTGACTTTTCGTAGACGATGGGAGAGATTGCATTGCAGATCAGCACCGCTCAATTCAACCTCACGAAGGCGATTTCTCTCTTTGCCATGTCTAGCATCCCACCATTGAAATTGTCCTACAACGCCTATTGTCCAATCGTCGCAGAAAGCCCATCGGCCACCGATAGAGAAAACATTACCATAAGCTCGTTTTGAGTTAAGGTGACGACGATCACGTCTAGAGCCAAAATCGCTTCCGTCAAAATTATCGATTATACAGAAGTTACGAGCTCGTGCGCGAAAATCAGCCCAATGATATTCATATGTTGCAAATAACGTCCAATCACACATGAATCGGTACTCAGCATCAAATCCAATCCAAAAACCATCCCAGCAAGCTCTAAATCTGTTACGGTTACAATCAGACGAACTGCTGCTATAACTATCATAGCTGCAGCTAGAGCTACTATGATGGTCTCTACGAGCCAATTCAACCTGATCCTCTCCATTATCGTTAAAGAAGTCGCTAGATGATGATCCTCCTCTGTGTCGACCACTGAACTGTTGTCCATGCCAAGAATATCCAATTAAAGGAGAAACAGCAAAGCTATCATCACACCATCTAAATTGATATCCAACAGCAAGAGAGGCATCGTAGACGTGTCCTCTTTTTATACGATGATGAAATCTAGCAGATCCATCAAAATCGACTTCGCCAATATTGTTGGCATTTTCACTAAAGGAACCAGAACTAAAAGAATCAGAGCTAAAATCACTTCTTGAGAACTCTCTTCTATCTGTGTGCTTGCCATGTGTAATCCATCCATAGTCTGCATAGCCACGCAAATAGATGTTATCACATGTCACGTATTTCCCTCGGAGCTCAATTAGCCAGACATTTAGATCTTTCCATTTAAACTCAGATCTTGAGCGAATTCTTCTGTTAGGACGGTCGTTTTCCGCATTTAGAAAGCCACCATGGCGGCCAGAAGTTGTAAATTTAAAGCAATCGTTACGATAACCAACGCCTACTTCGAGGTTTGATTCTGCAGCCTCTGGCCAAAAGGCAAAAGCAGCAGAACAACTTAGAAGAGACGCCATAAGTGTCACAAAAAACTTGTGCATATGTCCTCTCAATGATTTTAATGGTTCAGGGATCATCATTTAAAATACAATCTAACAATAAAATAAAGAATTAATCAATAGCAAATCGCGCATTTACAATCGGTTTTGGTAATTGAAATACCACATCTTCATGAGTATAAACAATATCCTCTACCTCATTTACACCTAATTCAATTAAACATTGAATACATTTTTGGACAACATCTTCCGGTGTAGAGGCACCTGCAGTTAATCCAATTGTCTTTTTTCCTTTTAACCAGTTTAATTGGATCTCTTTTTCATCATTAATTAAATAAGATTCTACTCCACGTGTATAAGCCACTTCTTTTAAGCGATTGGAATTAGAGCTTGTTGGATCCCCTACAACTAAAACTAAGTCTGTTACATCAATGATTTCACGCAAAGCCATTTGTCTATTTGTTGTGGCATAACAAATAGAAGAGCTTGGTAATGTTTCAATATGGGGATACTTTGCTATCAAAGCCTCTGTAATTTCCTTTACATCATCTAAACTTAAAGTGGTCTGAGTAATGTAGAATAGCTTTTCTTCTACAGAAAAAGGCAATAAACCTACATCAGCTATAGACTCTATAATTGTCGTGACCTCAGGCGCCTCTCCTGCAGTGCCTATAATCTCAACATGATTGCGATGTCCAATTAAAATAATTTGATACCCTTGTGCTGCAAAACGTTTGACAGCTGAATGCACTCGCGTAACAAGTCCGCAAGTCGCATCAATCTCAATTAATTGACGCACCTTAGCTTGCTCTCTTACCGCAGGAGAAACACCATGAGCTGAATAAATCAATCTGGCACCTATCGGGACATGTTGTATATCTTCAATAAAAATAGCTCCCTTATCTCTTAATCGTTGAATGACATGCCTATTATGGACAATTTCATGTTTTACATAAATAGGAGCTCCCCATATCAGTAAAGCTTTTTCAACAGTTTCAATTGCCCTCTCTACTCCTGCGCAAAAACCACGAGGTTTAGATAACAATAACTTCACACATCCATCCTTTCAATAAGATAATTGAGTAATTAATATGAATTCGATATATAATTTTTTAAATTTAACTATGGTTAGAAAAAAGACGCAGATAATTTAATAGACCTTGGCAAGAATCTTCTAATATATCAAGAACTAGCTCAAAAGCTCCTTCTCCTAGGTAATAAGGATCAGGTACCTCCTGCCCCTTATAAGCAGAACTGAATTCTGTCATGAGAAAGATTTTGGCTTTTTGTTCAGGTGTTTTAGCATAATGGTAAAGATACTTTAAAACTTCTTTATCCGCAGCTAAAATATAATCAAATTGATTGAGAAAATCGTTTTGAAACTGCCGAGCTTTGCCCGCTAAAACAAAGCCTCTTACTGCAGAGGCTTGTTGCATACGTGAATCAGGAGCCTGACCAAGATGCCAATCTCCTATTCCACAGCTCTCTACCTGTATGCAAATAGGAAGCTCTTGCTGTTTTATGAGGTGTTTTAAAATCCCCTCACCCGCAGGCGATCGGCAAATATTGCCCATACAAATAAAAAGAACACGAACGATTTTTTCCATAAGATTCTCTAAAGTAAGTTTCGAAAGAGGCCTATTTTAAACTGAGTTCGATAGGACGTGTGATTTTAAGACATCTGAACATCAGCTGCACAACGGAAACCATATGTGCCATTTACCGTTCCTGGATTATTGCGATGCCTTCGAGAACAACGTAAATCTTCCTTTAAGCTCTTCCAACACCCACCTCTTAAGACACGGTAAACACCTTGTAAGGGTCCCTGAGGATCTTCTGGTTCCTGCATGGAGACGTCATAATAATTGTATCCATACCAATCATAGCACCACTCATAAACATTACCAGCCATATCATAAAGGCTATATGCATTAGGCGCATAACTCATAACAGTCGTAGTATCAGAGCTAAAAAAATTCGCTTGAGATTTCTCAATATCATCTCCAGTCGGATGAAAGGCATTTTCAAGTCCACCGCGTGCGGCAATTTCCCATTCAGCCTCTGTAGGCAACCTCTTCCCAATCCATTTAGAATAGGCAATTGCTCCATACCAGGTCACTCCGACCACAGGATGTTTAGCATAACCTGATTCGATACTTAACTTTCCTCCGCTCCGCTTAATCCGTGCATCACGTAAACGAATGATATCATTATGGTTGTTATCTTTTTCCCCTCCCATGACTTCTAAAAAGCGTACAAATTGCTCATTTGTTACAGGATGAATATCAATTGCAAAGCTTGTTAAAGTGATTTGATGGCGCGGCATTTCATCACGATTGCCATCTTGACTCCCCCGGTAAAATGTTCCTCCCGAAATAATGACCATATCGGTTAAAAGAGGCTTGATATTGGCTACATCTTTACGCTCAGGATTATAGAGCTTGATAGAAGAATCCACTTGAAATGCCGCAGCTGGATCCAGATCCGACTGAGGACGCTCCAGCTGAGAAACATGAAAAACAGGTTTCAAATGGGTCGATAGAGTAGTTTCTAGAGCCGAGGACTCTTCGATTACTTCGTTTTTAACCGATTTAGAAACTAAAGCTTGTTGAAACTGCTCAGCTATGATAGTGGCAGGAGCTTTTAATGGACGAAGAATGCCTTCTAAAGCCTCTACTAGATGCTCAGGACGCTTTGCAGGTTGATACTGTAAACAATCATGTAATAACTGATCCCATTGATAACGATATTCACCCCGAATAGAGGGCATATCAAAAATACCCTCAGGAAGCTCATTCATTAACAGAAAATAGACTAACACTCCAAATGCATATGCATCTGATTTAGCATCAACTGGATAAGGAGAGTCTAATCTTTTTTGCTCTGGAGCTAAAAAAGCATAATTTTGCAAAAAAGAGGTATGCAAGGGAAGAAGCTTCTGTGTTTCAATAGAAGGAGTAGGATAGCAATCCTGTCCAGTCTTTTGAGCAGTTAAAAAAGCTCCTATTCCTAAAGATTCAGCTACATATTTATAAGTGCGGGTAAGAACAGCACCTGATCCAATCATTCGCAAAAGGCCAAAGTCCGAAAGGTAGATATCCATCCCATTACGCTCTTTTCCTACCAAAATATTATTAAGTTTCAAATTACGATGGACAAGTCCTTTATTTCCTATTTTTTTATAATGAGCATAATCTAAGGCATCAGCCACCTGTCGCAATAAATGAAAAAGCTCCTCTTCATCCAAGCGCCGGCCAATAGCCATGATATATTGGGCTAAATTTGTTGTTTCTCCTAGCTCATCAACTATACAGTCCGTGACAATGAAATATTGTCCCTGTGAAAAAGAGACATTATGAATTTTCACAATATTCGGATGTTCTAAAGAGGATAAAAGGCTCACCTCTTCCTCGAAGCGTTGAATAAACCCTCGATCCGTAGCTAATTCTTCCGGTAAGACCTTTAGTACAAATTGTTGCTTCATAAAACGATGTTCAGCTAGATAGACTGTTCCCAAAGTCCCTAGCCCAATAGGTTTAATGATGTTATAGTCACCTAGAATACGCTGTTCCATAATTACCTCTCATCTTTTGCTGCATAAAGATAATCTCTATAGGAATTATTTTCAAACTTACCTTATACCAAACAGATAAATTGGCTTCCGAGAATTTGTCTGTTTGGCATGACGTAGAATTTGCAAAGAGGCTGAAAGTTAGATAGAGATAGGAACTATTTGCGTAATCTCCTTTTGTAAGTTAAGCGTGTTCATGACAAGTTGCTTCATAGCCTGTTGACTGGCATTGACTTTCTGTATTTCTTCCAATGTCATAGTCTCCTTGCTAACCTTTACAGGAGCAAATGGGGAATTTCCATGTATAGAGATTTGATTGGCAACTGCTAAAAGAAATTGATTCAATTCTTTGTGATAATTCGTATGATTGTAAAAAGGATAACGCATTTGCGTGAGCATTTCGCTATATTGTTTTAAGAGATTCTCTTCTTTTCCACTCAAGACTCCCTTTTTTACATATCGCTCTGCTAATTTAGCTAAGTTATGACCTTGGCTCTCAGGAGCTCTCACAATAGGATCTATTTGATGATCACCCTGAGCAATTAAAAGCTGCTCTAAAGCCAAATTCAAAAAGAATAGCATTTTAAATGACACAAGCCCTTCTAAAACAGGATCTATATCACGAGAAGCTAAAGAAATTAAGGAATGAAGAATAGCTAAGTGAAAGCTTGCATTCTTTAAATATCCTTTTTTCAACTCATCTTGTTGAATGAGCCGAGAAGTTAAATCCTCAATAAGTAAAATCATTTCTTTAAGCTGACTATCTATCAAATGATTAGAATCAATAGGCTCAATAAACTTGGGGCTTAGAACACTTATTAAATGATGCAAGAGGGGCACGAATTGCTGAACGAGAGAATGAGCAGATTTATAGCAAATAGAAATTTTTCGATTAGACAACCATGTTAATCCATTTTGGCTATTTCTAAGAAACAAGAGATAATCTTGATGCATGTCCTTAAGCTTGTGTTGAATGGGATGCTTCATTGTATAGGGATAGCGAATCCAGACACTACCCAGGGCATTATCCTTTAGATTTTTTGCTTGGGCAATGGCATGATTCCCTTTTAAATAACATTGATCCCAAAGGGTAGGCAAATGATGTCTAGAGCTTTTTAGAATAGATCTCCATAACATCGGATCATCCCCATTTTGAAAACATTCAACACCCCTTAATGTCTGTTCGAGACTTAAATGACATAGACTATAGGCCAAAACTTCACTACATAGTCTATCTTGAGGTACTAAGTTCATCAATAACCGAGGATAAGCTTTTAATAGATTGATATGAAAAAGGGCATTATCAAAATGAGCTTGTATCCCTGTCAATTCAGGATGATCAAGAGGGACACCTACAGATACCAGCAATTTTTTGAGCTTTTCAAGACAGGTCATAGCTAATCTGGAGCTATCTACTATAGTCACTAGAAGGGATGGAGACGAGACTACAGTAGCCTCTTCAATTGGAGGGAGATTAGCAAGGGATAAAGGTTGTGTTTTTACCTCTAAACTCTGGGGTGGCGAGGCTGTACAGGATTTGACTTGTTTAGAGTTCTGTTTCTTTTTTTTCTTTTTTCTCTGAACCGTTAAGCTTGGTTTTGACTTGGCTTTCTCTTCTGCAGAATTTAACCACGCCGGAAGTTCATCTGCCTTAGGGAGGTGATTAGACTCTATAAGATCCAAAATTAGGGACCGCAATACACGATGAGTTGCAGGTAAAGAAGGGAAAAAAGCCCCTTCAATAGATCCGTGTAAATCACGAATGTGAATTCTCTTTTTTCCAAAATTACTAACCCACTGAACAATTGTTTCAAAAAGACTCTCAGATTCAAACTTGCTCTGATCAATTTTTTTTAATTCTATCATAAATTGGTCTGGATCGTATTGATATCCATATAAAGATTCCATTTTTTCAATTAAAAAAGGATAGAGATCCTTCGAATTAAGCTGACCTAATTGCCTTTTAAATTCTATTAACTTTTTTAAATCTGTTGTAATGAGATAGATTTGACACCACAAAAGTCCGTTTATACGTCTATCCAAATCTAAAAATCTACGTCGAGAATATTTTTGAAAATTTTGAAAAATAAGAATAGTGCGATTTAACCATTCCAATAGATATTCAAGAGAATGGTCCTTACAACAAAGTCTACCCCCATTGGTGGACTTCTCATACTGATTATTATAATCTTTGGCTGCTTTAAGCATATGCGTCAAATTTTTATAAAGCAAATCTACATGAACAGTTAAAACAGGAGAACAAGAATGGAAAATCTCACTCTTAAATAAATCATTTACTTTTATAAAAATTTCCCAACGCTCAGCTGAAACCTGTCTTTTCCAAGTTTTCATAATTTCAACAGATTTATTATCCATTTTTGGATTTTTCACATTTTGTAAGGTGAGGTTACAGAAATATTCATTCAATTCTAAATTATTATATGTAAGCAAATAACTTGTAGTAATTAATATCTGTAAGAAATTAACGTCTTCAGAATATTCGTTTTCCTCATTTAAGCTATTGTTAGATAATTGAAGTGAACTTCTATTCTTTATTTCCCTTAAAGATAAAGAGGAATAAGGAGCAAGATCTAAAGATAGCAAATTTTCAATAGCATGACCTATTTGATTCATCTTATCGGTTAAGGTTAATTCAATCTTATTTCCTCCTTTAAGGGGATCTTTACTCCATCGATAAATAGACTGTGCTTTAATAGAATAATATAAAGGCACGAACATCGCATATTTCTTTTCTAAGATATTCTGTGCCCCTGAAATGAGTTGATCCCAAGGGATAGGAAGTTGCTCTACTTCAGAAATATTTCGCAAAACTTTATCCCAAAGAAATGTTCCAGAAGTACTATAAAGCCCCACTATCGACTGAGGCGATAAAAGCTTAATTCCTAAACAAAGCCGTTTATTTAAAACTTGCTTACTATCGTTATTCATATGGATAAGTAATTGCATTCTTTGAACAATAAATTCTTTTAAACTGAAATCCATCTCATAATCGCCTGGAATACATTGATCTAAAAGACGACCGATTTGGTTGAAGGTGCCCTTTTCAACTGAAGATTGAACTACTTGATAGACAAGATTTTGAATCCAATCATTTGAATTAACAAGGGAACAATTAGGACCTGGATTAGTCTCTCTCTCAATCAAGCTCTCTTCAGGCCGATTTGCTGTTAGTAAGGCATCACTTGTCTCTTGCATGAGAATAGGAGAATGAATAATAGAAAAAGAATCGATCATTGATAACCTCTATTTAATTGAAAATTAATATTAAATATTAAGACATTAAAAACTCTACCAATTTTAATAATAGATATCTAGTAATTACAAATTATAATAATTTATTGATGCACTAACTCAAAAAATTAATAGTAATAAATTTTTTAATTTTGACTATAATTTTTTCATTAATTAGCTATAAATTGATGTAATCATATTTAAAAATATAGCTTATTTTCATCTATAGATTTTTATAAATTTATAATCTTTTTCCTTGTTACTTTCATGAATGTATGCTACCTTACTCTTTTATTGATTTGATTTTAATTTTTTAGAGGTCATTTAGCTAGTTATGGATAAGCGTACATTTCTTCTTGTGATTGCTTTTTCTGCAATCTTATTTGGTGTAAATCTTTTTTTTCAGCATCAAAATAATCAAAAAAGGCAAGAATGGTTAGAGCAACAAAAGCAAGCAAAAGCTCAAAAAGAGAAAAGAGTAGAAGAAGAAATCACACAACGCAAAGATGAAACAACCATTTCTTCAGATTTCCAGAAGCCAGCAGCAAAGTTTTATGTTCTTGAGAATGCTTATCAACAACTTGTCTTTTCAAATTATGGTGGGGCTTTAGCAGAGATTAATCTCCCCTTTTATACTAAAGAGAACCCCTTAAGTATTGTCCGAGAAATTGAATTTGACCGTCAGATAGTCGAGCAACACCCAGAAAACGCCTTTTTTCCTGCGCATGCCTATTATACCCCTTCAAGTCAGACACAAAAACCTTTTGCTTTTGAAAGCCATGAAAAGGGAAAATTAGGAGGGTATTATCCCCTTTTACGCCGTGATTTAATTGAAACAGGAAAGCGTCCCAGTGTTATAATTAAACCTCAGTATTATGCTCTTAATCTTGTTTCCGAATATCCTGAATTAGCTGAGCTTGTCTATGAGGTGACAGAGTTTACACCTCAGTCGATTACATTTGAGGCCAACCAGAGCCATCGTCACATTAAGAAGACCTTTTATCTCGCTCAAGACAATAAGGAGGAAGGCCCTTATTGCCTTCATTTGGATATCCAGATAGAAGGAGATAGCAAAGGGCTCTGGCTAACTTCTGGCATTCCTGAGGTTGAATGGATTTCTGGCGGTCCTGCTCCTACGCTTAAATACCGGATGAAACGTCATCAAAAGGCTGAAGTCAATAATATTGAGCTTCCTAAGAGCGCTACGACAGTCACCTCTATTTATCCTGATTGGATTTGTAATTCTAATGGATTTTTGGGAATGATTTTAGATCCTTTAGTTGAGATCGATCCAGGATTCCGAGTGCAATATCTTCCAGGGACAGTTGTTCCCTCTCGCCTAGTTGAGATCGATCAGGAATATAATCACTACAAAGCAGAAAATTTACCTGGTTATATGGCCCTTTTACCCCTAAAATTACGAGACGGTAAAATGACATTTCGTCTCTTTGCTGGTCCATTTGATGGGGGAATTTTAAGAAAGGTGGATGCCCTTTATGCCGATCCTGCCACAGGATATAATCCTGATTATATAGCTTGTCAAACAATGCATGGTTGGTTCACCTTTATCTCAGAGCCTTTTGCTAAGTTCCTATTAGTCTTAATGAATTTCTTTCATTATGTGACTAATTCTTGGGCATTCTCTATTATTTTATTAACTGTTTGTTTACGCATTATCCTTTATCCTTTGAATGCGTGGTCGACAAGATCCATGATTGCCATGCAACAAATTGGACCTGAAGTAGCAGCTATTCAAGATAAATATAAAAAAGATCCTAAGAAGGCGCAAGCAGAGGTGATTAACCTTTATCGAGAAAAAGGTGTTAATCCTGTATCAGGCTGCCTTCCTCTTTTAATTCAAATGCCCTTTTTAATTGGCATGTTTGATTTGCTTAAGTCTAGTTTTGCTTTGCGTGGTGCTCCATTTATTCCCGGATGGATTGATGATTTAACAGCTCCTGATGTCTTATTTAGCTGGAATTATCCTCTTTTCTTTGTTGGCACTGAATTTCACTTACTCCCCATTTTACTAGGGATCGTGATGTTTATTCAGCAGAGGTTCTTTTCGACTACACCACAGGATCCCCATCTTATGACCGATCAACAGCGACAACAGCGAGTCATGGGGAATATGATGACTGTAGTATTTGCTTTGATGTTTTATAATTTTCCTTCAGGATTAAATATTTATTGGTTATCTTCTATGCTTTTGGGGATGTTTCAGCAATGGTATATGATGAAGCGCATGCGAAAACAATCTTCTATTATTATAGCGCCTCCAGCTGTTAAGGGGAAGCCAAAACGGGCTAGATAAGCCATATAAGTAAAGGAGCATCAGCGAGCGCTTATGCAAGCTTGGGAAAAATTTCTTCAATTGCAAGAAGCCGAGCTCGGAATAGAAACAGTGCAGAAATGGTTAAGGAATCTTAAGGTCCGGCGTTTTGATGCTTGTAACCTTTATCTAGAAGCAAGAGATTCCTTTCAAGCACTTTGGTTTGAGGAACATATCCGCGGCAAGGCTCAGCTTGAGCTACTGAATGGCAATAATAAAAAGATTAAAATTCATTTATCGATTGCCAATGCGCCCGTTCCTTTTAAAAAAACAAAAGACAGGACAAAGAAAAAAGAGATCATTCCTGCCGCTTCCTCTTTTCGATTAACTTTCGATGAGTTAGATCCGTTTGCGATTTTTGAAAAGTTTGTCATAGATGAAAATAATCTTCTATCTTATCAATTATTAAAGGAAATTGCAGATCTTTCCCCGCTTAATTATGGTACAGCTTGCTTAGGCACTTTTAATCCTATTTATCTCTATGGTTATACAGGATCGGGTAAAACTCACCTACTCATGAGCTTTGCTCATACACTTCGAGCGCAAGGATTAAACGTAATCTATGTGAGGGCAGAAACCTTTACAGACCATGTTGTCACAGCTATTCGAGCTGGTGAGATGAGTGTATTCCGTCAAGCTTATCGCAATATTGATGTCCTTCTTGTCGACGATATCCATATTTTTTCTCGTAAGGGGGCCACTCAAGAGGAATTCTTTCATACTTTTAATACTCTTCATTTAGAAGGCAAACAAATCATTTTAAGTGCTAATTGTTCCCCAGCAGAACTTCAGCTGATTGAGCCACGCCTAGTGAGCCGTTTCGAATGGGGAATTGTTTTACCTATTAAATATCTCAAGCAAGAAGAGATCCATCGCATTTTAACGATTAAAGCTGAAGCTTTAAATTTTCCTCTTCCAACCAAAATTGCAGAATTTCTGATCGAAACATTCACAAATAATCCGAAAGCTTTGATCAAAGCTTTAGAAGCCCTTATTTTACGTTTGCACCTTAATTCTGATCACCAGATAGTTCCCCTAACAATTAGTGTTGTGAAAACTCTTTTAGCCGATTTAATTCTAGAGGAGCAAAAATTAGCCATTACGCCAGAAAAAATCATTCAACTAGTGGCTGAGGAGCACGGTATTTGTATAGAAGATATCTTAGGAAAAGCTCAGAGTCGTGATTGTGCCCTTCCTCGACAGTTAGCCATGTATTTATGTCGCCATCAACTTAAAATGCCATTTATGAAAATCGGTGATCTTTTTTCAAGAGATCATTCGACTGTCATGTTTAGTGTGAAACAAATTCAAACATCTATTGACCAAGATAAGAGGGATATCGTCAGTACTTGGCAAGCCATCTTGAAGAAGCTAAAGACTTAGGGAATGTTACTCAGGTTAGAAGTTTATTTTGTTTGAAAGGTTGCCTAATTTTTAGTATAAACCTAAAACTCAGGCTATAAACTCTATTCCAACATACTGAGATTACGATGAAGAAGGATTATCGCATTGTTCGCAATTTAGACATTCAATCTACAGAAGGTTTAGAACTTGCTCACTTAGGTCGACGCGAGATTGAAATGGCAGAGAAAGAGATGCCAGGGCTCATAGCGTTACGCACTGAATTTGCCTCCTCACAACCTTTAAAGGATGCTAGAATTGCAGGATGCCTACATATGACGATCCAAACAGCTGTTTTGATTGAAACACTAAGAATATTAGGAGCCCAGGTACGTTGGTCTTCATGTAATATCTACTCCACTCAAGACGAAGCTGCCGCTGCCATGGCCTTAGCAGGCGTGCCTATATTTGCTTGGAAAGGAATGTCTTTAGAAGAATATGAATGGTGTATCGATCAAACAATTTTTTTTGATCAGGGCCCCCTTAACATGATTTTAGATGATGGTGGCGATTTAACCCATCTTGTTCATGAGAAATATCCTGAGCTCCTTCCTCAAATTCGGGGTATATCTGAGGAAACGACAACAGGAGCCCGTGCCCTTTTTAGACGGGTGCAAAACAAGACTTTAGGAGCTCCAGCTTTTAATGTTAACGATTCTGTTACAAAGTCTAAGTTTGATAATTTATATGGATGTCGAGAATCTTTAGTAGATGGCTTAAAAAGAGCAACAAATATCATGATTGCGGGCAAGGTGGCTGTTGTGGCAGGTTATGGAGATGTTGGAAAAGGATGTGCTGCTTCTTTAGCAGCTCTTGGATCACGAATTATTATTTGTGAGATTGATCCTATTTGTGCTTATCAAGCAGCCATGCAGGGCTTTGAAGTCTTAAAAATGGAAGAAGCTGCTCCGCTAGCAGATTTATTTGTAACCGCAACGGGATGTATCGACGTGATTCGCGGTGAGCATATGGAGCAAATGAAAGATCATGCTATCTTATGCAATATTGGTCATTTTGACCTTGAAATTGATGTTGCTTGGCTAAATCACCATCCAGGGATTGAGAGAATATCGATTAAACCTCAAGTAGATCGTTATGTTTGGAAAAATAAAAATAAAAGCCTTTTGCTACTAGCGCAAGGACGTCTAGTCAATCTAGGATGTGCCAGAGGACATCCCTCTTTTGTGATGTCGAATTCTTTTTCTAATCAAGTGCTAGCACAAATGGAGTTATGGACAAACCCTGAAAAGTATCCTATTGGCATCTATCGCCTACCCAAATTGCTTGATGAAAAGATCGCCCGTCTTCACATAGATCAATTAGGAGTCCATTTAACGACATTGACACCTAAACAAGCGGCTTATTTAGGTGTCAAACCTGAAGGCCCTTACAAGCCTGATCATTATCTTTATTAACTTGATTTTGGGTTTATTTCCTTGATGATTAGAGAAAATCTTCTCTAATCATCAAGGAAATAAACCTAAAACTTAGGTTCTAATAAAGGGTTTGAGTATCGAGAATCCCATTAAAGAAATTTTTAAGTCTTTTTTGAAAGATTATAGCTCTTAAGGTTAGAAAACCTAAGTGTTATTTGTTCCCTTAAGATTTTCCTCCAAATTCTTTAAGTTATTTTCTGCCTGCTGACCTTGCTGGAATATGGACGAAGCTAGATTAGCTATATACTCATTTCACTTGAAAGCTGCAATTTCGGCTGTGCCAAAGCCTCAGGCTTCAACGATCAAAAATAGGTCCATATGAGTATATGGACCTATTTTTGATCGTTGAAGCCTGAGGCTTTGGCACAGCCGAAATTGCAACTTTCAAGTTAAATGAGTATAGAGCCTGTCTACAAATTTAAAATTTTGATTAAAAGGTCCTTTTTACGCCACTTCTTTAATAAAAGCTTGAAAATATTATCAAATATTTCCGGCGCTTTTATTAAAGAATTTGCATCAAAAATGCCTCTTTTAATCAAGATTTTAAATCGTAGACAGTCTCTTAGGATAACTCAAATTAAGATTTAACCACTTCTCTTACAATCTGTAATTTAGCTACAAATCAAGTTAAGCCCTTTCAAAAGCCAAATCTTTCAATTCTTAATAACTCACCTTACGCAAAAAGAGTGGCATTTGGACTGAACCATGGGGCTTTGGCTCAAGTCGAAATATCGCTATTTTTGCGTAAGGTGAGTTATTAACTTGTTTAAGATCGTTTGGGTTTATTGAACCAGGCCATCAAAGTTTCTTTTTCTTTGATGAAAAATTCTAAATATGTTAGATTTTTGTTCTCCTTTAGAATAGCGGAGCATAGCGCAGCTTGGCTAGCGCGGCTGCTTTGGGAGCAGTAGGTCGGGGGTTCGAATCCCTCTGCTCCGACACTAGCCCTATCACTGGAAACGGGATAGGGCTTTTTTATTTATAGAAAAGAAATGTGATATGCAAAACATCAACCTCCTGGCGTGGATTTACTGGAATCCACCACGAGATGCTTTCACCATCCCTTTATTAGATCGACCTATCGCCTGGTACGGGATTCTTTTTGTTTTAGGATTTATCCTTGGCTATTTTCTTATCATTCCCCTCCTCTCTCGCCTTCTCTATCAAGCTAAAACCCTTTCTACCTTAGATATTATCAATTGGACTTCTTTTATAGAGTGTTTGCAAAAGGGGGATTCTTCCCATCCACTAGCTGCTCAGCTTCTTTCTAAATTAGATGCTTCACTAAAAGTTCAAATCAAAACGATTGATCCTCAACTTCCGCTAGATGATGCCCTTAAACAAGGCTTATTAAAAGCACTTAATGATCTCTTACGTCATCAACAAATTCAAAGAGAAGATTTAGAAAAAAATTTTCCCCACTTCATAGCTCCTGTCAGCCAAATAAGCTTCTTCTTAACTGATCGACTTTGCTGGTTTCTTGTATTAGGAACAGTGATTGGAGCCCGCTTGGGAGAAGTTATATTTTATGAATGGTCTTACTATCAAAATCATCCTTTTGAGATTTTTAAAATTTGGAAAGGGGGACTTGCCAGCCATGGTGGGACTACTGGTATTGCCATTGCTCTTTATCTCTATGTTCTTTACGTTAGAAAATGGGTTCCTTCACTCTCATTCCTCAATTTATTAGATTGCTTATCCATTCCCATTGCCTTAGGAGCATGTTTCATTCGCTTAGGAAACCTCGTCAACCAAGAAATCTTGGGTACACCTACGCTTCTCCCTTGGGGAGTCATCTTTGGAAATCCAGCTGATGGCAGTCCCGCTATTCCACGACATCCTGTTCAACTATATGAAGCTTTAGCCTACCTTTCTATCTTCTTTATCCTCTGCCTCCTCTCGAAACGAGGAGATGCTCGCCTGCGCACAGGCATGCTATCTGGTCTTTTACTCATTCTGATTTTCTCCATCCGTTTCATCTTAGAATTTTGGAAGATCACTCCACAATCCATATTTCACCTTCCCTACATTCAAGTTGGCCAAATTCTCAGTCTTCCCTTTATTGGAATTGGATTGCTTTTCTTTTTTTCTCATAAAAATTTGCATAAGGTGAGTATCTCTATACACAAGTAAATTGAAAACTTATGTATAAATGGCTTGATTTTATACTACTTTTAAATCATAATCTCTTCTAATTAAAAACTTAGAACCATTTGTTTAACTCGCTAATAGATTTTAATAGAATCATAATTCCATTTGTAGGAGCGTAAGCCATGGCGACACTCGTGTTTGATAATAGTGGAGAAGAAGTAGAACTTCCTGATAATTCTCCTATTGCAACAACTTGTGAAGAAGCAGGGGTCCCTTTTGCTTGTACAGAAGGTGTCTGCGGAACATGTGTCATTGAGATCCGAGAAGGAAAAGAAAATCTCTCTTCGCCTACTAAAGAAGAAGAAGACTTCTTAGGCGAAGGAACTTGTGGTGAACGATTAGCTTGTCAATGCTGGATTAAAAAAGGGCGTGTTCGTATTGCTTTTTAATCTAAATGAAGATTTATACTCATTTAACTTGAAAGTTGCAATTTCGGCTGTGCCAAAGCCTCAGGCTTCAACGATCAAAAATAGGTCCATATGAGTATATGGACCTATTTTTGATCGTTGAAGCCTGATAGCTTTCGCATTGCCCAAATTGCAGCTTTCAAGTTAAATGAGTATAAATTATCTTTATCTATTCACAATTATTAAATAGAAAAAGGAGTGAATATGTCTTGTTGTTCCCCTCATAAGAAAAAAGAAAATCACACAGAGCAATCTTGTTGCTCTAGCTCTCAAGAAAAAGAGGGCAAGAAAACCATCACTCGACAAATGACAATTGAAGAAATTCTAGGAATGTTTCCTTATAAAGCTCAAAAGCTCTCTCAAGAGATCACTAATGCAGGTTTACACTGTGTAGGTTGCCATGCTGCGACTTGGGAAACAATGGAAAGCGGCATGCTAGGGCATGGTAAAACAAATGAGCAAATTGATCAGCTTGTACATCGGTTGAATGCTCTTTTGGAAGAGGAGACCGATACCAATTCTATTACTATTACTCCTCGTGGAGCTTCTAAATTTTTAGAAATCCTTACCAAAGAAGATAAGCAAGGTTGGGGCATGCGTTTCTCAGAAGAAATGGCTGGATGTGATGGCTTTGAATATGTTTTAGACTTTTCTGAAAAAGCAGAAAAAGATGATGATATCTTTACATCTAATGGAATTGAAATCCATATAAAAAAAACGATGGTTCCCCGTTTATTAGGCTCTGAGATTGATTACATCGATAGTCTGCGTGGATCTGGGTTTAAGATTTCTAATCCCAATGTACGTTCATCTTGTGGATGCGGTTCTTCTCACGGCTATTAACTCATTCACCTTTAAAAGAGATAGACTGCCAAATAAAAAGAGTAAGTCCTCAAAAATGATGGCATTATTGGCCATCATTTTTGAGGACTTACTTTTTGTAATAGCCTACCAAAACTTCCAATCATTAAGTAAATTTGTGAAAGATACACCAGCAGTAACTTTTTTTAATTCTTCTTTTGATAACTTTTTCATAAGACATCCTATTTATAAAATTAATTAATATAATTTTAATTCTAATATAGAGAAGCTGTAATTTAATTATCAACTTATCTTATATAAATTATAAATATTTTTATATTATTTTACCAATCTTTTTTTTAATTTTAAGTAATTACTCAGGTCATTAAATATTAAATTGACGAAAATGAAAAAGTTTCATTTTCGTCAATTTAATATTTAATGACCTGAATATTCAAGAAGATAGGCAACAGAGGGCTTGTCCATTAAAAGCTTTTATCAAAGCAGAAAGGACGACTGTGCCTTTTTTCTTACATGTAGACATGTAGCTTCGAATGCGACAAAATATTTGAGCATAAGTCTTCGTGCGAAAGCACCCTGATATCTTCATTTTGACTTTCATCATGCGAATATCCCTTTCTGCCTGATTATTATCAAAAGGTACATCTTGCTTATACATAAACATTAATGTCTGCCTTTTCCTATTTTTCAGGCGATCCAAAAGGCAAATTTCCTTGGGATGAGATTTTCTTGGTGGTCCAGTTTCATGAAGAGCTTGAATATAGCCCTCATTTATAATCTTATCATACCTTTGTTCAAATAACGAAATTTTGCAAGGCTTTAGTTGTCTCTCTTCCTTGGCAAGCTTTATCTCTCGAAGGCACTTCTGCATTTGTCTTGCCCAATCATGAGATGTCCCTTCAAACACAGCTTCAAGCTCACGTAAGTGATGGCTATTGCATAAGGCATGATTGCATTCATATTGGAAATAAGCCCTCCAATGGTCATGTACTAATGTATTCATAAAATTTGGCAATATTTCCATTTCATCCATAGCCTTTTTGCCTCTTCTGGGATGAACAAAATAGGAAGTCAACCTCTTAGATGATGCAACATGGAGCCATTCGTTCTTACCATTTATTCTTAAACTTGTTTCATCTCCATGTAAAACTCTTTCCTTTTGGATTTGCCTTTTAAGTTCCTTTTCAAAGTCTTGCAGATTTATAAAGGAATCTTTCTCTGCTTTAAAAATGGCAGCCTCCCCTAAAGGATGATCAAAAATATCCTTAAAAAATTCGCAAATACGTTCGCTTGGAATAAATTGATAGTGATGTAAATAAACTAAAAATGCCTTAAGCTGCTTGCCATATTGAGGTCCAAAACTTAATCCTTGGGGTAGATTAGCTGAGCAAATCTTGCCGCAATCAGGACAAATCTTTTCAAAAACTCTATGCTCGGTCACCTCTATTTTCATTTGCGGAAGATCAAATACTTGTGCAACCTTATAACCTACATGATCTGTGTTCTTAATATTTGATCTACAATAGGTGCAAATATCAAGCGGGTATTCAATAATTTTATCTGGCTTATTACAAATTTTTAAAGTCTGGCCTTTATGCCCTATTTGTCCACCACTTCTTTTAGAGCTTTTCTCGTGCTGAATTTTGATTTTTTTAAACCCATCTGTGGAAGGAGGCTTATGACTATTGCGACTATTTTGATTAAGCTGGTTTTCTAAATCTGCCACTTTCTGTTCTAAATCTACCACTTTCTGCTTTAAAGCTTTAACAAGGGGAACGAGTAAAAGTAGTTCATTAATAAGCTTATCTTTTTGCTCAATAGAAAGTTGGCTAAGAGGAGGAAGATTCTCAAGATCCATAAAAAACCTCGAATCCTTATCTTCCTGTATTATAAACTAATTGTTAATAAAAAGTTTACTCCTGAGTAATTACAATTTTAAAATTAATAACGCGAAACCAAGCTCAGTTATGTATTGAAAATGATGGGTTGTTAAATTTTTTCATGAAGTTGCCTTAAGTCTAATGAAGAGGCCTGCCTAAAGCATTCAAGGCTGCCTCTTTAATGGCCTCGCTGAGGGTAGGGTGAGCATGAGGAGTTTGTCCAATATCAGTTAATGTTGCCTTTTTCTGTATAGCTATCATCCCTTCAGCGATAAGCTCTGATGCATGGACTCCAATGATATGCATCCCTATCAACCTATCCGAACGCTCTTCCCCTATTACTTTCACTAACCCCTCTGTCTCCCCACTGCAACGGGCTCGAGGATTACCTCGAAAAAAATAAGTTCCCATCTTAATCTTTAAACCCGCCTGCTGAGCCTCCCTCTCTGTCATCCCAACCGCGGCTACTTCAGGAGAAGTATAAATCACATTTGGAATAGCCAGGTAATTAAGTGAAGGATGATATCCAGCCAAAAATTCTACTATGGCCACTCCCTCCTCGGATGCCCGATGTGCTAGCATAGTCCCTTCAATGACATCTCCAATGGCAAAAATGTGGGGTTGTGTCGTACGAAAGACTCCATCTACAACGATAAATCCTTTTGAACTTAATTGAACTCCAATATGTTCTAAGTTTAAGCCTTGAGTATAAGGACGCCTTCCTATTGAGACTAAGACGACAGTCGCGCTTAAATTGGATAGCTTCTGATCCTGGTTTATTGTCAGAATAACCTCATCGGGCTGCACGATAGATGTAAGCACTTGTGTTGAAAGCAGAAATTTAATCCCTTGCTTCTCAAGAATACGTAATAACCATTTTGAAATTGTATGATCCATTGCAGGACAAATATAATCAAGCATTTCAATAATGGTCACCTCTGTACCTAATCGACTATAAACGGAGGCTAATTCAACACCGATCACTCCTCCTCCGATGATAATCATACGCTGCGGAATTTGAGATAAGCCTAAAGCTCCTGTAGAAGAGATAATTTGCCGTTCATCAAAAGGTAAATTAGGTAAAGGAATTGATTCGGAACCTGTTGCTAAAATAAAATGGTCAGCCTCAATATCCTGTGTTTGCCCCTCCCGTACAACCTGAATAGCATGAGGATTAATAAAAGAGGCTTCTCCCTGTATGAAAGGAATTTGATGTCGTTTAAATAGGCCATCTACTCCATCGACTAAACTTTTGACAACTTGATTCTTACGCCGCACCATTTGAGTAAAATTGACAGAAAGATCAGCGTACTCAATCCCCTGTTCCTTTGCTGCTTGCTTAAAATGAGCATACAATGCTGTCGATTCCAGTAAGGCTTTGGAAGGAATACAACCTATATTTAAACAAGTTCCTCCTAATGTTGCTCGTTGATCAATACAGACCACTTTTAAACCTAACTGAGCCGCACGAATAGCCGCCACATAGCCTCCAGGTCCCGCTCCAATAATGGCTAAATCATATCGCTGCATAATCTATTTCCTCTTAGATATCCAATAATAGACGAGAGGGATCCTCAAGCGTGTTTTTGATATGCACAAGAAATAAGACAGCCTCTCTGCCATCTATCACACGATGATCATAACTCAAAGCAACATACATCATCGGGCGAATGACAACTTGATCATCGCTAGCAATTGGCCGTTTCTCGATTTTATGCATTCCTAAAATGCCACTCTGAGGAGGATTCAAAATGGGTGTCGATAAAAGAGAGCCATAAACTCCCCCATTTGTAATCGTAAATCCCCCACCTTGTAAATCCTCAACATTTAATGTCCCCTCTCTTGCTTTCTTAGCAAAATTCTCAATAGACAATTCTATTTCAGCAAAGGAGAGTTGATCGCAATTACGCACAACAGGAACGATCAATCCTCTCTCTGTCCCCACAGCAATGCCAATATTATAATACTCTCTATAGACAATATCTTCTCCATCAATAAATGCATTAACGTTTGGGAAAGCTTGTAAAGCTGAAATGCTAGCTTTAACAAAAAAAGACATAAACCCTAACTTGACCTCATACTTTTTAGTAAAACTCTCCTTATATTTTTCTCGTAAATGGATCACCTGAGAAAGGTCAATTTCATTAAAAGTCGTCAACATGGCTGTTGTTTGATGAACTTCTACAAGTCGCTTGGCAATAACTCTTCTAATATTAGACATGCGATGACGTATTTCCCTCTCTTTGTGTATAGGAGGAACTTGCTCTGCCTTTTCCATCTTAGGCTCCGAAGGCTGAGGTTGGGATTCAGATCTTTCCTTTTCAGGCTGTTGCTGAAGCTGTGCAATCCATTGTTCTTTCATTTGCCTTACATCTGACTTTTCAGAAGGCTGCCCCTTAGGCGTAGATAGCGGTGCTGCTGTCTCAACGGGGGAAGGGGGGACGGTTGGCATTGCAGCCTGTGTTTCAGATTCGATTGTACCAATCACTTGTCCAATTTTGACTCCTTCTCCAGACTGTACAGTCAAGTGGATAGTGCCTGCTTGTGGAGCGTAAAGCAGTTGATTCACTTTATCTGTTTCCAACTCTAAAATCTCTTGATCCACTTTAACAACATTTCCAGAAGGAACAAGTATTGAGCCAACTGTAGCTTCTGTAATAGACTCTCCCATAGCGGGAACTTTGATTTCACTTTTCATGAATGGAAAACCTGATTTAGAATGTTGAGATGCTCTTGATGATGATAATAGTGGGAACCTGTCGCTGGCGAAGCACTTGAAGGCCTTCCTATATAACGTAAAGGGATCCCTTTTGGGATAATATCCTCTAGATAAGGTCGGATAAAGTGCCAAGCACCCATATTTTGAGGTTCCTCTTGAACCCAAAGGCACTCTTGAAAGCCTTGATGTGCCTGTATAAGCTCCTTCAACCTTTCTTGATGCAAAGGATAGAGTTGCTCAATACGCACTAATACTATCCCTGAGGCCTTTCTCTTCTCCCGCTCTTGACTCAAGTCATAATAAATACGCCCACTACATAAAATCAGATATTGCACACTTTGAGAATGGGTAGGATCATCTAATATCTCCTGAAAAGCCCCTTGTACAAATTCTTGGAGAGGACTTACACAGGCAGGATGACGCAATAATCCTTTAGGTGTAAAAACAACCAAAGGCTTACGTAAAGGTCGCAATACCTGTCGCCGTAGCAGATGAAAAAATTGGGCTGGTGTTGTCGGATTGACAATTTGCATATTCTCATGGCCTGCCAATGATAAAAAGCGCTCTAAACGACCTGAAGAATGTTCAGGTCCTTGTCCTTCATAACCATGAGGCAAAAAGAGGACAAGACCTGATTGCTGGCCCCATTTTTGCTCTCCACTTGCAATATACTGATCAATCACCACTTGAGCACCATTACCAAAGTCGCCAAATTGAGCCTCCCAAATGGTTAATCCCTCGGGATAAGCCACACTATAACCATACTCAAAAGCCAAAATAGCCAACTCTGATAAGGGGGAATTCCAGATCTCAAAACGTCCTTGTTCCGTCTTAAGATAAGCAAGAGGAAAGTATTCTTTTTCCATCACCTGATCTACCCATATTGCATGCCGATGGCTAAAAGTTCCACGACCAGAATCTTGTCCCGAGAAGCGAACAGATCGGCCCTCCCATAATAAAGTAGCATAAGCCAAATGCTCAGCCATTCCCCAGTCAATCGGCTTGTCATGGATCACCATATTTAAACGTTCTTTGATCAATCCTTCAAGCTTAGGGTGAAGATGAAAATTTGGAGGAATGGTATGAGAACGTTGCGCAACTGTGATTAAAACATCTCTAGACAATTTTGTGGAAAAGGGTTGAAAGATATTTTGAGGACTTACCACTTTCGTGAGGTGCTGATCTGGAGGTTGAGAGAGTTGAATTTGTAACTCCGCATGAATTTGCTGCAATTTTTTTTTAAATTCTTCTTCTAAGCGATCGATTATCTGTCTTTCAAATACGCCTTGCTGAACCAACTGGTCCTGATAAAGTTCTCGAATGGCTTTCTTCTTTTTAATAAGCTGATATTCGATAGGTTGGGTGAAAGCAGGCTCATCTGTCTCATTATGCCCATATTTACGATAGCAATTTAAATCAATAAAGACATCGCAGTGAAATTGTTGGCGAATTTCCAAAGCAAAAACAGCGACTTGTACACAAGCCTCTGGATCTTCTGCATTGACATGAAGAACAGGTGCTCCAAATGCGCGTGCAATATCTGTACAATAGAGTGTAGAGCGTAAATCGCGCGGAATTGTTGTAAAGCCAATTTGATTATTAATCACAAAATGGAGTGTACCTCCTGTTTTATAACCAGGCAAATTATAGAATTGCATAGTCTCATAAATGATACCCTGCCCAGATACAGCAGCATCGCCATGCACCAAAATGGGGATGATTTTCTGCCGCAAAGGCTCATCTCCCTTAAGAAATTGCCTAGCCCTTACTTCCCCTTCAATAACGGGATCAACTGATTCAAGATGACTCGGATTAGGAGGTAAAGTTAATTTAATCTTCTTACCATAGTTAGTCACCACACTATCAGAAGTATATCCCTTATGATATTTTACATCTCCTGTCCTTTCAGACTCAGGGATATAACCCTCATCAAATTCAGCAAAAATTTCCTGATAAGATTTACGTAAGATATTACTCAGTACATTAAGCCGTCCGCGATGCGCCATTCCTAATATGATCTCTTCTACCCCCATCTCTGCTCCTTTATCAATCAAAAAGATGAGCATAGGAATAAACGTCTCTGCTCCCTCTAAAGAGAATCTCTTTTGTCCAACATATTTTGTATGCAAAAAAGATTCCAATAATCCTGATTGATTGAGATATTGCAAAATGAGTTTCTTTTCGTCGATAGACAAGGAATCCTTAAAAAATCCTGATTCAATCCGTTGCTGAATCCAGTGCTCTAAGTCCTCATTCTGTACAATTCCTTGATACTCAAATCCAATTGAACCACAATACAGAGATTGTAGAGTTTGAATAATCTCTCTTAAAGGAGCTTCCTCTTTGGATAATAAATGGTGAGTAGGAAATAGCTGGTCCAATTCCCACTCCTCAAATCCTAGTGTACTCATTTTTAAATGATAAGGTTCTTGAATAGGGTGGATGGCAATAGGATTGATCTTAGCAAAGAGATGCCCATAGGTTCGATAGGCATCAAGAAGTCGCAGAATGCGACTCTCTCGACTAATGACAAGATCGAACGGTGGTGTAGGTGCTAACTTCGCTTCAGCTGATAGGAAAGAGCTTATCTGGAAATCAAGAGCTTTAAAATATTGACGCCAAGAGGGACTTAGCTGAAAAGGATTGATTTGATATTGTTGATATAAAGCTTCCAAAAACTCGCCATTAATCAATTCTTCTTCTATCCTTGGATTGGATTCCATTCTTTAGCCCTCATCCCCTGATATACTCATCATAGTTGAATATGAAATAAAGTCATTTTATACACAAGTAAGTTGAAAAATTGGTTTTTCGGCCGTGCCAAAGCCTCGGGCTTGAATGATCCTGAGTCGATTGCGAGCTTTCGCGTTGTCCAAAATCCAATTTTTCAACTTACTTATGTATACTCATTTCACTTGAAAGTTGCAATTTGAGCTGTGCCAAAGCCTCAGGCTTCAACGATCAAAAATTGGTCCATATACCCATATGAACAAATTTTTGATCGTTGAAGCCCGAGGCTTTGACACAGCCGAAACTTCTTACTTTGAACTGGGATGAGTATATAACCCGAACTCTGGGTTTTTATGCTGAAATTGACTGTCTTTCTTCTAGTGATAAATATTTTTAAAAGATAAACTAATCAAAAAACTCATCAATCTAACTGTGACGAATAATAAAAATCTGAGTTTATTTCCTTGATTCTTAGAGAAGATCTTCTCTAAGAATCAAGGAAATAAACTCAAAATTCAGGTTAAAAGAAAAGTCAATGAAAGTCGGTTGTACAGAAAGTCTATGGATATCTATCTGTGCTTGTATTAGTTTATCATTTTTAACATCATGCTCTTATAAAAAAGGATCCACCCAACCGCCTCCAAGTACCTGGCAAGAGATCTATGGGCGAGATGAAGGATTTCCCATTCAACGTTTTCCAGTTTATCGTGCCAAAATTCCTTTATCTTGGCTACGGCAGGATCCAACACCTACTGAATCTATTGCCGATACCAAAAAGGCTCTTTGTGAATTTTTTATCAAAGAGGGATCAGAGAAGATCTATATTACTATCCACAATTTCCCTTTGGAGCAACTGACAAAAAGCATTCCTCCTATTGCTCAAATTCAGCGTTGGAAAGGGCAATTAGAAGAAAGGGATCCTACCCTCATAACGATTAAACCAATAACACATGGAGGGTTTGTAGGGCTATCTCTGGAAAGCCAAGGGATGATGAAAGGGAAGCTCATCAAGATTTTAGGATGGAGCATGCAGCTAGGATCTGAGTATGATCAGCTATTAATCTTAAAAAATGAGACGTTTGCTAAACAACAACGAGCAGCTTATACTATCAAAGCTGTAGGCCCTCCTTCATTAATTAATAAATATAAAAAATCAATTACAGCATTTGCAGACAGTTTTGAACTCATTGAAGAACTCCCCTCTCCCTTATGAAATGGATCAAAAGGATTTTTCATATTCTGGGCGGCATTTACTTTGCCATTTTCCTAATTGCTGCGATTGCCCTCTCTGTTATGATAGGAACCCTTTTAGAAGCTCATACTCATTCCCACCTTTATGCAGCACAATGGACCTATCATCATCCTCTTTTTGCCAGCCTACTTGGGTTACTTTTCATCAATATCTTATGTGCCGCACTCCGTCGTTGGCCTTTTAGATTACGCCATATTCCTTTTTTATTGGCTCATTTAGGCCTTCTCATGGTTATTGGAGGAACGATCTTTAAAAATTGGTATGGTATACAAGGCTATATGGATATTTTGGAGGGGAGTGCTAACCAAAAGATCTTGATACCTCATACATTGTCCCTCCATCTAGAAAAGAAGGCCTCTGAAAATTCTACCCCTCCCCTTATTCGCGATTATCCTTTAAAAATAAACTTTCCGATTACTCATGAAGACCCCTTTTTTCCTGGCATTCAATGGAAAGTCATATGCTACACTCCACATGTCAGTGAAAAAATAGAGACATGGGTAAAAGGAGAGTGGGCATTTATCACAGGCCTACCCCCTATCCCTATCCAAGAGTGGACTGATTCCGAACCTTTACTCATTAAAAATCAAGCACGATTGCATCATTCAGAAGCCTCTATTTGGAATTTTATGGCTATTCGGACAGAGCAAGTAAAAGAGGCGATCCAGTCTATCTATCTTCAAGGGCTTGATGTTCAAATTACTCCTAGAGAGGCCATCACTGAAACCACCTCTCTCCCTTTACGAGAAGCTCTTCAACACCCTATATTTCTTGATGGAGATGAAGTGCGGATGACACTTCATTTATCTTACTTTCCTATTCAAGGATTTAAAGATCCTGTTTTAAAGGTAGACTGGAAAGGTGAAGTCATTCGCGTGGCTTTGCAAGGAGACCAAGCGCTTTATCCTGTTCTAGACAATCCCAAATGGAATATGCTTTCTCGTTTACAGATTGACCTTAAGCGTCAGCCGACTATTGTTTTCATAGAAGATTTACAAGGCGATTGTCTACTTTTAGCCTTGGATGCTCATGGAAGAGTTCATACAGAAGCCTTTCGCCAAGCAGACCCTCATCCATTAGTGGTTTACGATCAAGGCTTTGGCGGCTATGCAGCACAAACACAGCTTCCTTTCCCCCCTTTTCCTGCTGGAAGAGAAGAGAAAGAAAAGGCTGATGTCTATCAGTTAACTCTGCAATTGAGGCAGCTGATGGATTCTAATCCTACTTTACTTCCTCCTTTAAAACTATTAAAACAGGCATGTGACCGAGCACAAGTCGACTTTGCAAGTACTCTGATTGATTTCCTCTATTTATGGGATCAACATTCTACGCTTCTCTTTCCTCAACAAGTTTCATTACCCCCTTCTCTTATACGAGTCTTTCAATACCTGGAGTGGTCTCCCTTATCAGATCAGCATGCTTGTCAGTGGGTCAGTCAACTTTTTGAGCGTCTAAAACAACCCATTCAAACAGGAGAAGACCCTTTCATTTTCTTAGAAAAAAATAAGTGGCCTTTAATCTCTCATTTGCAGCGCTTACAACATCAAAAAGAAAAAGGAACCCCTCTATTACCAACACTCGCTCAGCAGGTTTTTTCAATTGCCTCACAACTCCCCTCGTTAGAACGAATCCCTCTTCCCTCTCCTGCTGACCAAGCACATTTATTATCTGCTTATTTGATGGCTTACGGAATTCAGTATCATCTCTTACAGCCTTTATCCACTGATAGAGAAGAAGATTTTGGGCGGATAAAAATTCAACAAGATAACCAGATACAATATCCTTCTCACTCACCATTTACTCCAGTCATTTTGGAAACACCTATAACGCTTAAACATCAAATAGAAGAACCTTCTGATAAACTGGAAGACCATCGCCCTAGAATTATTTTAGAAATTAAAAGAGGACAGCAAAAGCAAATGATTTCACTGGCTTATGATCCTACTGGAAAAGGATTTAAATGGCCCATCTTGCATGGAGACTACACAATCCGTTTTCAACCTCAAATCAGGGAGATTCCCTATCGGGTACGTCTACGTCAAGCTCGTCAAATTTACTATGCTAGTTCAAATCAGCCTTATAGTTATGAAAGTGATATTTTAATTTCCGAAGAGGGACATCCCCCTCTTGAAAAGACTTTAAGTATGAACCATGTTCATGAAACATGGGATGGCTATCGCTTCTACTTAGCCGGATTAAGCCCTTTTTCAGAAGAGAGAAAAGAGGTCAAACGAGTTCAAATAATCGTTAATCACGATCCAGCGAAGTATTATTTCACTTATCCAGGAGCTTTAATCATTACATTAGGTATTATTTTACTTTTCTGGAGACGAAGCTTCTAATAACCTGAGTTTTGAGTTTATTTCCTTGATTCTTAGGAATCTTTCCTATTATCTCTCGTCCTTTTCTTCTCGGAAATAGCCATTTGACTATTCCCTTCAAAGAAAAGGACAAGATCTAAGAGAAAATCTTCTCTAATAATCAAGGAAATAAACTCAAAACTCAGGTTAATACCAAAATGATGCCTGAAGTTAATTTATCTGTTTGGTATGATCACCAAGTTAAAGAATTTTCTTAAATATTAAGAGAAATTATCAGCCGTGTATCATTCACTTCTGTTTTTAGCTATTTTATTCTTTCCTTTTTCTCTACGCTCTTCTCCTTTAGAAGAAATTCCTCTCTCTTATAAAGGAAGGTTTCGGCCAGCTGAGGCCTATGCCCGTTTATGGCTAGATGAGATTTACCATTCTCAAGCTTTAAAATGTTCACATCGGCCCCTTTTTCAAAGTGAAACGGGCTCAGCCCTCGATTTTTTATGGCTGCTTCAGGTTTGGGGACATCAGCCTTTTAAGTCGAGCCCTCTCTTCTGGATCTCATCCACTGAATTAAAAAAAATTCTTCATTTGAATTCTCGTCAAAATCATTTTAGCTACCAAGAACTGCATCAAGCCCTGTATGAGAACCAAGAAATAGGCCAACACATCTTTCGCCATCTCATCTCTTATCACTTTTTGAAAGTTTATGCCGATCCTGTGAATCGTAGTCAAACTCAAACACTTGAACTTGCTACTCTTATGCCAGGCCTATGGATCCAACGACAAGGAGCTTACTTTAAAATCATTTCTCTTCCCTCAGCTTTTTCCTGGACTCGTCATGTTGAAGGGGATCTGATCTTACCAGAACCCATTTCGAATAAAAAGTTGGCAGAAGATATCTCAGGATTATTATTAGCCTTAAATCAATTCGAGAGTTTAATAGGATCAGAATTAAGAGAAGAAAAAGAATTTCAAGAAGCTTTTAATGTTTTATCTCGACAGTCCTTTGCTCCTAAAGAAATTGAACAAATTTTAGAAAGAGATTATCCCTTACAAAAACGTCTCAAGATGGCAGGAACTTTATGGAAAGCATTACCTGGACGTTATCAAGCAGGAGAATGGATCTCTCTCCACGCCTTAAAAGTGCAAGTTTATAATCCCCAACAAAACCGCTTACTTCCTTTAACCAATTTTACTTTATTTTCAGATGCCGATTTTCAAGCTATTAAAGACTCTTATTTAGCATGGGAACAAGCAATGTTAAACAAGGAGAAGGGAAACCAAATGAAAGAGAGGCATCAGAATTTACTTTTTCATTTAAACCGTGCTTATCAAAATCTAGCAGGCCAATCTTATCAAGAGGTGGAAGGGAAAGCCTTATTTTATCCGACACAATGGCAATTGAAATTTGAAACTTTTTACTACCAATACCCTTTTCTTCCTCTTGTTATGGCACTGTATGGGCTAGCAGCTTTAGCCTTTATCTTGAATCAACTCCTTATTTCTTCTTTCTGTAAGAAAAGTGGACTCATCTTCTTCATTTTGGCCTTCGCTTTGCACACCGGCATTTTGCTCTTACGCTGCTTTATTTTGCAAAGACCCCCTGTTTCTAATATGTTTGAAACCGTCATTTATGTCCCTTGGGTAGGAGTTTTAGCCAGCCTTATTTTAAGCATTTTTTTACGAGATCAATTCATTCTCCTTGTCTCTTCACTTGCTGCGATCATTTTATTAATCATCTTGCAGTTAGCAGATCTCAATAGCAGTTTGGATAACGTGCAAGCTGTTTTAGACTCTCAATTTTGGCTGGTTATCCATGTTCTCATGGTCGTTGGTAGCTATGGCCTTTTTCTATTAGGAGGCATTCTAGGTCATTTGTATCTCATTTTTTATCTCTATGCAAAAATAGAAACCCCCACCATGCGACTCATCGCCCGATCTATTTTGCAAACGATGTATATAGGAACGGTCCTACTTATTTCAGGAACAATCTTAGGTGGAATTTGGGCTGCAGAAAGTTGGGGACGCTTCTGGGATTGGGATCCTAAAGAATCTTGGGCTTTTATCTCTAGTTCCGTTTACTTAATTTGGATTCATGCCTACCGCTTTCATAAAATTACTCATGTCGGTCTGGCGATAGGCGCCATAACAGGGTTCCTAGCCATTAGCTTCACATGGTATGGAGTCAACTACATCCTAGGAACAGGTTTGCATAGCTATGGGTTTGGTTCAGGTGGAGAATTATATTATTATGAATTTTTATTATTCGAAACAGCTTTTGTCATCTACTCGGTCTCGAAAAAGAACCTTCCTCTGTTGAAATCATTTCAAAATTCGAATTATACACAAGTGGATTGAAAAATTGGTATATAAAGTACAATAAGATTTAATTACATCTTATCATTCCAATTTACTTGCATTTAATCGTCTTGCTGTTTATTATTTTATATTCATTTCACAAAATATTCTATCAATGCTAATATTAGAATAAGCGGATGGTCAACTGAATCGCGCTGTTTCTTGTGTATTGACCTAAATTTCGGCTTTACCTACCTGATTATCGGGAGAGCTTCCCTTTTGGTTTGAGCTTTTTGCATAAACAATCGCAAAAAGCTCAAACCAAAAGGGAAGCTCTCCCGATAATCAGGTAGGTAAAGCCGAAATTTAGGTTAGAAGGATATCTGATTTTTTAATTCCCTATTTCGTCTCCTTGATTCATTCAAAAGCTCCTAGTATTTCATAAAATTATTGGCATTAGAAAGATAATTTAAAAATGGATTGAAAAAAAGTTAACAAAACACCTAGTATCGCACATCAAGCCCTAAATTTAGTAAATAAGGCTTGTAGTGGCTATATAAACAAGATTTTAATTGGTGAAAGGGTCATGAAACATATCAAAAGTGAAAGACTTAAAAAGCTTGAATCCGAACTGAGCGATCTTGAACAATGGCTTAGACTTGGTTTAGTACCCAAAAAAGATACTGATAAGCACAAAGAGGAAATTCAGGCTGTTAAATCAAAAATTGAAGAGGAAAAAGAAAGACTTCAATTTCTTAAAGAAAGTGGAGAGGGTGAAGAATACATCACTCCAAAAAAAACTCCTGCTCGCGCAGGCTACAATGATATGCCAACTATTCCCGATATTGACGTGGGGGACACAATGGGAACAAGTGATACGGGCTTTGATATGGAAACAGAAACAGTCGGTATTGATCATACTGTAGAAGAGCGAGGTGATGACGAAGAAGATGAAACACTCGAACATGAAGAGGAAGAAGAGGAAGAAGATGAATCCTACTTCAGCGACCGCAATCGGTGGCGTCGAGGAGGAATCATTGATCCTGATGCCAATGATTGGTAAAATTCCCTTTTCGGAAATTAGCTTGTACTTTCATATTCCTTTCTGTACGCATAAATGCCATTACTGCCACTTTTACGTGCTGCCTGATCAAGAAATAAACAAACAAAAACTTTTTGATGCTTTACAGCTTCACTGGGAAAGCTGGCTGCCTCTCCTACAAGATAAATGCATTACATCCATTTACTTTGGGGGGGGTACTCCCTCTCTTTTTGGCCCTTCCCGTATTGCCTCTATCCTAAATATGATTAAGCAAAGCATTCCTTTCTCTTCCTTAGAACCTGAAATCACATTAGAGGCTAATCCAGAGAATATCCATTTTGCATTGATCAAAGAATACGCTCAAGCTGGGATTAACCGTGTGAGTATAGGGATTCAGACGCTTGATGAATCTCTTTTAAAATTATTAGGACGCTTGCATCAACCTGATAAAGCCTTGGACTCTATCCATGTCACTTATGAAGCAGGGATTAGAAATATCTCAATTGATCTCATGTATGATTTACCTCAGCAAACTCTAATTCATTGGGAACAGACCCTTCAAGCCGCTTGCCGACTTCCCATCACTCATCTCTCCCTTTATAATCTCACGATTGAACCGCACACCCTTTTTTTCAAAAGACAAAATGCCTTACAACCTTTACTTCCAGATCAAGAAACTAGCCTAGCTATGTACGAACGGGCAATAGAACTTCTAGAAGAAAGAGGCTTGAAACAATATGAAATCTCAGCATTTGCCCAACCAGGTTATCAATCTAGGCATAATACGGGATACTGGACAGCGCGTCCCTTTTTAGGATTTGGCCCTTCAGCGTTTAGCTATTGGGAAGGAAAACGTTTTCGTTGTATCGCTAACTTGAATCGATATGAGAAAGCCTTAAAAACCCGCCTTTCTCCCTTGGACTTTGAAGAACAACTAGATCCTCAGGCTCATCTACGTGAACTTTTTGTGATTCAATTACGCCTACAATCTGGCATTTCACTTACTTCCTTTCAAAAAGACTATGGAAAATTGGGCCAAGAGACAGTACAAACTCTCAAACATCTATCAGAAGAAGGATTCCTACGCGTGAAATCCGATCATATTTCATTAACTAAACGAGGTGTTATCTTTTATAACAGAGTTGCAGCTGAATTAATTTAATAACTCACCTTACGCAAAAGAGTGATATTTGGTAATATCGAATTAATAGACCTCTTTCGAAATTTCATTTGTTTGCTAAAATGATTCTTTTCGGCATCTTGATTGCCAAATTTTTTAACCATATGTGCACATATGCTTTCAAAATTTGGCAATCATCTGCTCAAAAACAATTCATTTTTTCAAACAAAGCAAATTTCGAAAGAGGTCTAATATTAATTGAGAATTATATTTCACCTGCATAAATCAAAAAAATAGCTGGCTTTTTATCTAAATTAGGCAAAGGGCTCTTCTTCCAGACTTGTACTGTCTGGCTTAGTACTCCTTGAGTTGGTAAAGTTAAATCCCAGGCAACGCATAACCATACTTGATCTGAAAGCGTCGCCAATAAAGTAGCCAGCATATGTGAATTGCGATAAGGTACTTCAATAAAAATTTGAGTGGTCGCTTCTTCATGTGAAACCTTAGCCAACCGTTGAATGTGTTTCTGGCGCTGATCAGGATCTCGATCTAAATAACCATGAAAATTAAATCTTTGACCTGGCAATCCAGAAAGCATGAGAGATAGCAGGATAGAAGAAGGTCCTACAAAAGCCTGAATCTTAATTCCTCTCTGACGAGCACGATGTACTAATTTAGATCCAGGGTCAGCTATACAAGGTAATCCAGCATCTGAAACAAGCCCCCATCTTTGACCTAACACAAGGGGTTCTAATAAAAAATCGAGATTTTTATCAGGCGTATGCTCATTGAATAGAGCAATTGGAATCTCCCTAACAGGTTTCTTTGTCTGAAAACGACTCAAAAAACGGCGACCTTCTATCTCACTTTCTGCAATTAAGCCATCAAGGGTCTGAACCGCTTTCGCCACACTAACTGGAAGAAAGGTCTCATAATAACGTTGTTCTCCTAAGAGATTGGGCAAAAGAAGCAAAGCGGGTTTGTCACTCATATCATGATCACTTAAAGGGGTTGAATTAATTTAACGATTAATAAATTGATTAAAAGATCTTCATGCATAAGAGAATTTTTGGCTGTTAATTCAGCTGCATCAATCGCCAAAAGACCTTTCTTAAATCCTTCTAAACCATAATAGTGAGCTAACTGCATATGACGCTCAAGCACTTGTCCTTTCATATAAGGAAAGTCTTGAGATACATCTGAAGCCTGCCCACCTTGGGCCAAAATCGTACAAACCTGATATTCAGTTTGAAACTGAGTACGCAACTGGCGAAGGAAAGGGAGCAAAGCCACACCTTCTTGCTTAAGAATGGCCTGGCTAATGCCCAAAGCTGTTATACTATCACGACGAAAAATAGCTTCTCCTAACTGCCACATCGTCTCAATATTCAAAGGGGTACAAACAGCCTTGATATCTTTTTGAGTAATTTCTATTTTATCTCCCACATAACAAAAAAGCTTATTCAATTCTTGTTGCAAAAGAGCTTGATCAATCCCTACATGCTTAGTGAAATATTGACAGTCTTGATAAGACATTAATTTATGAGCCATAGTCGCTTGTTTACTAACCCAATCAATTAATCTTTTCTCTTTTTCCCAAGGTTTTTCTTCTAATAATTCTAAGATTACTCCGACATTTTCAATCTTCTTATAGAAGTGAGTATTCTTCTGAAGAGCAGAAGCTGTAAGAATTAAATAAGGACAATGCTTGCAGTGAGTAAAATATTGTTCGAGAGCCTCCGTTGCATCTTTCCTCAACTTATCAGCTTGTTGGATCCAAATCACTCGCTTCTCAGCCAAAAAAGAGATCGAATACAATTCCGTTAAAACTTCTTGAATCTCTATGTTTTGACCATCAAAAGAACGGAGACAAAAGGAGAGATTTTCTTCTTTTGGTAAAAGGGCCTGAATTAAACTATCGACAGCTCTTTTGCAGTTGAAAGCCTCTTTTCCTAAAATAAGATATAAGGGAGCAAAATGATCAGGAGCAGAACTCTCTAAGTGTTTCTCAAAAGCTTGAATATGGTTATATTTCACAACAAAAAATCAATACTCATCATAAATAATAATGGTTCAAGGATAAACGAATCTAGAAAATTGTTGCAATCTGAGTTTTGGATTGATCTAAAATTCATGAAAATTCGCCCTAATATTTCTCTTTAATCAATGATAGAATTTTTATTTTTTTTCGATTTCTTAACCATGCTTCTTTTCCAGCCTTCTGCCGTTTGGATTCTTTGCTTTCCTTGTAAAATGCGAGAAGAACGTTCTTTTGATTCTGGTTGCTCTGATTCTTGCTGCGGTTGTTCTGGCTCTTTATTGATGATAGCCATAAAACCTCCTTTATACTCATTTCACTTGAAAGTTGCAATTTCGGCTGTGCCAAAGCTCTCGGGCTTCAACGATCAAAAATGGGTTCATATGAGTATATGGACCTATTTTTGATCGTTGAAGCCCGAGAGCTTTGGCACAGCCGAAATTGCAACTTTCAAGTGAAATGAGTATAACCATGTATTTCTTATTCTTTTACTGATTCTCTTTGATTATAGAACTTTGTTTTTGCCCTTTTTTCATACCCGTGTCTTTTTTTTCTTTATTTTTAAAACTACCTTTAGAAGAAGCTTCTTTTTCCAAATTTTTCCTAACCATTTGACACCTCCTTGTGTGTTAATGACACGTTAACTTACTTGTATATGCAAATACTATGCCAAGTAGCACTTGTGTATAAAAGCATCCATTTTAACTTGATTTTGTTGACTTATTAAATTACAATTGGGGGAATTATTTCCTCTAATTTAACAGATATACACAAGTAAATTGTCTTAACAAAATCATTATATGAGGTAAAAAATGTTTTTTCTACAATTCGCTGGACGTTTAGGTAAAGATCCAGAGACCCGCTTTACACCTAGTGGTAAGAAAGTGACGAGTTTTAATGTAGCTGTTAACCTTCGTAAGGGCAAGGAAGAGATAACCCAATGGGTACGCGTGTCTGTATGGAGAGAAGATTTGGACAAATTGATAGCTCTTTTAAAGAAAGGAAGTGCCGTCATTATTAATGGACGCCTAGTCTCTATCCCCTCTTCTTATGTCGATAAGGAAGGGCGTACTCAAGTAAGCCTAGATGTGGTAGCCGAAGCGGTGGAATTTAACCCATTTGGAGGTCCTGATCGCATTCAGATGCAAGACGGACAGCCCACTCAGCAAGGCTATCAGTCTCATCAAACTGAGTATACAGCTGGAATGGGGACTTCTGCAACACATGAGGAGCCCGCCTATAATTCTTCTGCTTATACCAGAAATTCTTATGGAGCTGGTGCTACAGTAGGACAAGGGACCCATTCAACTTCTTTAGATGATGATGCTCTTCCTTTCTAATTTAAATCGGTTGGAGAAAAACAATGGAATTTTTATTTGCAGCTCGGCCAGAAAAAAGAAAACAGGCTGATGTTTTGGTCGTCCCTTTCTGGAGAGGAAAAGAGCAAGGGGAATGGGCGACAGACTGTAGCTTTATCTCTTCTCAATTATCTTTAGCTCTTCAGACAGGGGATTTTAAAGGTAAAGAAGGGGAAATTCTTTACTTATATGTGAAGGAACAGCCTGAAAAGCGAGTGGCCTTATTAGGATTAGGTCTAAAAGATAAAGTTTCTATGGAATCTCTTCGACGCAATTATGGAGGATTTGTTAAGGGATGCTTAAGTAAGAAATTCAAATCCCTTAACATCTTAGTTCCTCAAGAGGTACCCTTAGTAGATGGCTCTTTAATCAGAGGAATTGCCGAGGGACTTTTGCTTCCTAATTATACCTTCGATCAACTAAAACACCAGGAAGAGAATCAAGAATCAACTTTATTAGAAAAAGTGACATGGATAGGTCCTGAAAAAAGTATGTTATCCATCGCTGAGAAAGCTCTTGCCATTTGTAAGGGTGTCTATTACGCACGAGATCTTGTCAATGGCAACGCCGATAAGGTAACTCCGCAGTATTTGGCAGCTTGCGCTCAGAAGCTTGCTAAAGAATATCAGCAGATAAAGGTGTCTGTTTTCGATAAGAACCGGATTGAAAAAGAGAACATGGCCCTTTTATTAGCTGTCAACCGAGGTTCTGCCTTGGATCCAGCTTTCATTATCATGGAATATAAGGGAAATCCCAAATCTAAAGATCATACGATTATTGTGGGAAAAGGAATTACCTATGATACAGGTGGTTTAAATATTAAGACAGTGGGCATGGAGGCGATGAAATGTGACATGGGAGGAGCAGCTGTATGCTTTGGAACTATCATTGCCATCTGTAACCTAGGACTAAAAGTAAACTTGACGGTTCTCATTCCTGCTACAGAGAATTGTACGGATGCTAAGAGTTTTAAGCCCGGTGATGTTTATTCAAGTTACTTAGGCAAAAATATTGAAATGACTAATTCAGATGCAGAAGGACGTCTTATCTTGGCAGATGGTTTAGCTTATGCTAGCCAAAAGCTCAAACCAACCCGCTTAATCGATTTTGCCACTCTAACAGGAGCCATCGATATTGCATTGGGATCTGAGGCGTCAGGATTGATGTCTAACCATGAAGGCCTCGCTCAAGCGCTTATCAAAGCTGGTGAGACAACAGCAGAAAGAGTATGGCAAATGCCGCTCTATGAAGAATATAAAGAAAAACTTAAATCTGATATTGCAGACTTAAAGAGCTGGAATGGCCGCTCAGCAAGCTCTTGTGTAGCAGCTATATTCTTGCAGGAGTTTGTAAGTGAAGCAATTCCTTGGGCTCATCTAGATATTGCTAGCACAGCTTATACACTAGATCCTAAGAGATATCAACCTAAGTATGCAACAGGTGTAGGCATCCGTTTAATGGTTGAATTATTAGAGAATCTATAGACATCTCCTTCGCAATATGCTCTGAAAGGTAACCGTTCACGGTGTGCATCAAAAGAATAATTGCATTTTGATTTTCAGTATGTTATAACATTTAACATGGAAGACAAAGATGCCATTATTCTTGATCTTAAAAAGGTCATTGAAGATCTCAAGCAAGAGATCACACAATTAAAAAAAGAGAATGCTGATTTAAAAGAGCAGCTTCGTCTCAATTCTCAAAATTCTTCTAAACCACCTTCATCTGATCGTTACCCTAAAAAAGAACCAAAGGCACCTTCAAAGGATCGCCCAAAAAGGCAAGGGTTTGCAAGGAAATGGTTTGCCAAAGAAGAGATCACAGAATTTAAACAATACTTTCCTTTACATTGTGATAAATGTGGATCAAATAACTTTTTACCAAGAAGTACTATTGTAGAAGCCCGTCAGACAATAGAACTTCCAAAGGTAAAGCCAATTGTTACAGAGCATCAAGCCTTAGCTTGCAGATGTGCAAGTTGTGGTAAAAAAGTGCGGGCTTTTCTGCCTTATGATGTGACAATAAGTACATTTGGTCCAAAAATTAAAGCTTTATCCTCTACGCTTTCTGGTAAATTCCATTTAAGCAAAAGAAATATTCAAGAGCTGTTTAAGACTTTATTTAACATTGATATTAGCTTAGGAAGCATTATCAATGTTGAAGCCCAAGCATCTGCTTTTTTAAAGGAACCTTATGAAGAAGCTTTAAAGCTTTTAAGAAAAAGTAAAACCGTTCATGCAGATGAAACTGGATGGAAGACTAAAGGGCAAGCTAAATGGCTATGGCAAGCAAGCGATAAACAAATTGTGATTTTTAAACTCTTCTCAAGTCGAGGTAAAAAAGCTTTTCAAAGCTTTCTAGGCAAGGATTGTATTCAAAATTTAGTCACAGATAGATTTAGGGTTTACTCGACATTGGGTTTACATCAATACTGCTGGGCACATTTAAAGAGAGATTTTAAAAGAATTGAACAAAGAGATGGACTAGTTTCTTGGATCGGAAAGCTTATGGGATCGCTATGCGGTCTTCTTTTTAGATGGTCACATGAAAAAGACAATTTAAGCGATGAAGAGTTCAAAGAAAAAATCAAAGGTTTAAAAGAAGACTTTCATTACCTGTTTAAGCTAGGACTTCGAGCAGATACCCATGATTTAAAGCTTGGTAAAACTGGAAGATTTTGTGAACGTCTTCTTTCTGAAGAAGAAAAGCTTTGGGCTTTTATAGAAGACTCAACCCTTGATCTTACAAATAACTTGTCAGAGAGAAATTTAAGGCCAGCTGTCCTTTGGCGTAAAGTTTCTTTTGGTAATCAAAGTGCTAAAGGCGAACAATTTGTTGAACGAATTCTTTCTGTTGTTGAAACCCTAAAGATTCAAAAACGAAACATCTTGGGTTATTTAACTCATTGCTTTAAGGCAAGATATCAGCTTCTATCTATTCCTTCTTTTGTGTGCATCAATTAGATTTTTGATGCACACCGTGAACGGTTACTCTGAAAGGGCTAAGCAAACGACCCAGATAGGAGGCCTTCTAAAGACAGTCATCTAAGCGATGGTAAAGAAGACAGCACTAGAAGGGTAGTTTGCAAAAAGGTTTGAATCTCAATAGTTTAAAAGCAGAGATTAGATTTTAATAAAACCTTGACCTTGCTTACCCCCGCCTTGCATAGGCTGCTGAACAGTGGTTTTGCTGCCTTCATCACGCCCTTCTGAGATTTCACGGCAAATCTTGCGCCATTTTTCGACTGTTTCGACATATAAAGGGGCAAAAGCACGTAGAGCATTAGCAGGTGCATGCTCCATTTCAATTGTACAATGTATTAAAATCAGCTCCTCTTTTACAGCCACACCTACTCCACCACCTGCCATTTGACCGCCAAGCATGGATCCTTCTAACAAGCGTTCATAAAGTCTTAATCTTGTCTTATCATCTCTTGGAAGTCCATCCAATAAGGGAGAATAGAGATAAAGGCGCTTAGAATTGGGTTCATAGGTAAGATGGAGTGAAAATTCATCATCAATACCTAAAATACACGTATTATTTTCATCAAATTCCAATCCTTCCAAACCTAACTCTTTTCCAAATTCTTTAAGGTTTTCCTTAGCATTTTCTAACGACATAGCAACCTCCTCAGGGTTCGATAATCTTTAATTGATATAGATTATCTCTGATTTTTTATAAGTTTTTGACTATTCAATCCCTACTTTAGATGTCTATACTCCTTCCTCTTGAATCTTGCAGTTTTATGAATCTTTGGCTGGTCTATACTCATTTCAGTTGAAAGCTGCAATTTCGGCTGTGCCAAAGCCTCGGGCTTCAACGATCAAAAATGGGTTCATATGAGTATATGGAACCATTTTTGATCGTTGAATCGCGAGAATTTTCGCATTGCCCAAATTGCAGCTTTCAACTGGAATGAGTATAGATACATCGATGTGGACTATAGCTGATATGATAACCTACACTATCTGCAAGGGCCTAATTCAAACAGATCTAAATAGAGAACAATAGTTCCTTTGAATCGGGCTCAAGAATGCTACAACACGTTTTAAAAGTAAATGATTTTTACTCCTCTTAATTAAGAACTATATACAAGTGAGTTGAAAAATTGGCTTTCGGGTAACACAAAAGCCAATTTTTCAACTCACTTGTGTATAAAAGCTTTCCTAACTTTTCCATTAATTGCATCCCTTCCTACCTCATTAAAGCTCTCTTCTATTACTAATTTTAAAATAAATAAATTAAAATTATTAATCTTCTTCTAATTATACAAATAAATAAAATTACAGCAAAGCAATTTATAACTCACGCTACCTCAAAGGGTGTGATTAAAACTGTAACTTGATAACTAAGCTGCAAGTTGCTGCCATTGCCAATAAGAATCCCAATCTTCATTTACTCGTAGTGATCTTAAAGCAAGCATATGATTGGCGGTTGTAGGTCTCCACCAAGCCCCGGAAATTTTTAGCCTTTTCTGTATCACATATCTATTTCCACTCTCGACTTCTCCTGAGCCTATTGGCAAACCCTTTTCTAACGCTCCTTTGTAATCTAAGCAGTTTTGCCTATTGAAGATATATTTATAGCACTTTTCTACAGGCGTCTCTTCCTCTTCGCTCTGTTTTGTATTCCAATCTATTGGTAACCTAACATGAATAGACTCTAAGACTTGCTTGTGTTTATTCTCTTTTAATAAAGTTTGCTTATCTTTTAACCACTGTTCTTTCTCGCTAGTCCAGCTATGGTTAGCAGCTTCGCTCAAGTAACTGCTCATGTGATAAAAATCAATTAGGTATTTTACCCTGGTTTGAAACTTAAGCCTCATTTGGATTTCTATCCATTTGGCTCCATCTCCTAGACCATGAACATCAGTTCTTGGACCAAATCCGGCTCGTTTTGCTGCTCGATATAATAAATCTCCGGCTTTATCTACACTCTCCATTGTTGCATAAAGAAAAGGTTTCAATTGCGTAAATTCTCTGGCAAAACAAAGTCTTGCTTCTTGCCATCTTACAGTTTTATTTTTTCTGCCATCATTTGAATCTTCACAGATCCCGGTATCAACTACAGGAACCATAGCTCCATCCATTTCTGCTATAACTAATTTAGCCGCTCCATCTGCCACCGGATCCTTTTCTATATATTCTAAAGCGTTTTTTGCATGGTTTTCAACCATAGCTTGGATTGAGCTTTCACTCACTTCTATTCTATAATGTTCTTGCAATTTCTTTTTAGCTTCTCTGAACGAAACATCCGCGCCAAAATCAACGATTGCTCTTTGCAAATGATGGGAATAAGATCGGCATTTTATTTGAGCTACTGTTGAAAAAGGACGAAATGTTTTGCCCGCTAATCTCAATACAGTTTCATTGATTTCTATTTTTCCAAATGTTGATTGCCAATACAATTTTTTTTTAAATGCTCTTTTGTTTTGCAATTTCCCGCTTTTGCTTTTTCTACAACTTTATTGTGTTGATTTTCTGCCCACCCTTTCAACACTTCCTGTCCTAATTTTCGAATTTCTTCTATCGCCTTTTCCTCTGCTTGCCGTGCTGTAATCAGTTCTCCCGAAGTGTTCTCTGCAATATTTAAAATTTCTTCTACCCTTTTCCTGATAGAAGGATGATTATTAATTTTATTCAAAAGCTTTATATCTTCATTATTTATCATAACATATCTCCTTTCAATAACTTAGAGATATATTATATAACTCTCTATTCATAATTATCAAGTTACAGTTTTAATCACACCCTACCTCAAATGGAACAGCCTAATGGTTGACTCAGGTTTCAGAATAAAGTTGGATAAAAAATTTCTCTCCGATATGAAGAGAACTACCAAAAAGGGAGTGAGCAATGAAAAACCAGCCTGCTTTTCAAATCAGCTCAGGAAAACCTTATCCTTTTGGGGCAACAGAAGAAAAAGAAGGTATTAACTTTGCTATTTATGCAAAAGAGGTAGAGAAACTTTCTCTTTGCCTTTTTGATGAGAATCATCCACAAATCCCTTTTAAAGAGATTGAATTAGATCCTATTCACAATAAAACAGGAGAGGTATGGCATATTCTCGTCTTAGGCATTCCTCCTTTTACTGCCTATGGCTTTCGCCTCACACCTATTCAGCCAAAAGATACAAGCTATTTGCTTTTAGACCCTTATGCCAAAGCAGTCGCTAGCCATCCTATTTGGGGAGGACCACCAAGTCATCAAGAGATTCCTTATCGTCCCCTAGGTAAAGTGATTCCCTCTTCCTCTTTCGATTGGCAAGGCGATATGTTTCCCAAAATTCCCATGAAAGATCTTATTCTCTATGAGATACATGTAAGAGGATTTACGCAAGATGAATCCAGTAGAGTACAATATCCAGGTACCTATCGAGGTCTTATCGATAAAATTCCTTACTTGAAATATTTAGGGATCAATGCGGTTGAGCTCATGCCCATCCATGAATTTAATGAAAAAGAGACACAACACGCTAATCCCTCTACTAAGCAGAGATTGTATAATTATTTTGGGTATTCTACTGTAAATTTTTTTTCCCCTATGAATCGTTATGCGAGCCAATCGGCACAAGATCAGACTCTGAATGAATTTAAAACAATGGTACGAGAACTTCATAAGAATGGTATAGAGGTTATCTTAGACGTTGTTTTCAACCATACATTTGAGGGCAATCAAGCAGGGCCCATCCTTTCCTTTAAAGGCTTAGATCGTCATACCTATTATATGATAAACGGACTAGAAAACTATTTTAATTTTTCAGGTTGTGGAAATACTTTGAATTGTAATCATCCTATTGTAAAGGAACTCATTTTAACTTCTTTGCGCTATTGGGTGATGGAAATGCACATCGATGGATTCCGCTTTGACCTCGCCTCTATTTTGACACGAGCAGAAAATGGCTCTCCTCTAGGCAATCCCCCTCTCATAGAAGCCATTACAAAAGATCCCATTCTAGCAGATACAAAACTCATTGCAGAGGCATGGGATGCAGGCGGCCTTTATCAAGTAGGAGGGTTTGTTCAAGGGAACAGCCGCTGGTCTGAATGGAATGGAAGATATCGGGATGTTGTACGGCGCTTTATCAAAGGAACTCCTGGATATAAAAATGCATTTGCAACAGCGATCTGCGGCTCTCAAGACTTATATGGAGCTGGCCGATCTCCTATTTGTAGTATTAATTTTATCACAGCCCATGATGGATTCAGTTTATCAGATCTTGTAACCTATAACGACAAGCATAATCTGGAAAATGGTGAAGATAACCGAGATGGTTTTGATCACAATGACAGCTGGAATTGCGGCTTAGAAGGGCATTCAAACAACAAGAAGATTATCTATTTACGCGAAAGGCAAATACGCAACTTTCACTTAGCATTAATGGTTTCACAAGGTGTGCCTATGCTTCTAATGGGTGATGAATATGCCCATACGCGTAATGGAAATAATAATACGTGGTGTCAAGATAATAAACTTAATTGGTTTTTATGGAATTACCTTGATATACGAAGCGGATTTTATCGTTTCTACCGGCTTTTGATTGACTTTAGAAAAAAATATCCTTTGTTGGGCCGAAATACTTTTTTAGGTGATAAAGATATCTCTTGGCATGGTTTAGTCCCTTTAGATCCCCAATGGGAAAATGATAATCGCTTTATTGCCTTTACTCTCAATATTCCAGATAAGGGACCCGATCTTTATGTGGCTTTCAATACATCTCATCTTCCATTGACTATCACTATACCCAATGCTGAAAAAGGCAAAAATTGGTATTGGATTGTCAATACACACAATTTCCCCCCAGATGATTTTCTAGATGAAGACCAGCCTCGAATGTTAGAGGCTCATACTGTACGCATTTTTAGTTATAGCGCTATGATGTTACGCGCAATGCCACCTACAACATCCTCTCCATAGGGAATAAAGTTAAATGGCTTTTTCTGAGAAGAAAAGGACTTAGTAGCCGATGTGCTTATTAACTCACCTTACGCAAAAAGAGTGGCATTTGGACTGAAGCGAAAGTTCCCATGGTTCAACACTCGTCAGTCACCCTATATTTCCTTATATAGAGTGACTAACGAGTGTTGAATCATGGGGCTTTGGCTCAGTCGAAATACCGCTATTTTTGCGTAAGGTGAGTTATTAATTTAATCTTTGTAGATAACACTTATCTACAAAGATTAAATGATGCATTAAGCCAGCATAGAATCATCAAAATTTGCCATTTCAGCTATCATGAACATCTCCCCAAAACTCAGGTTTTAGCAATCGCCATGATCAAGGAGTAGCAGGCTGCATTAGCATAATTGTTGTCCCAGGAAAAGCCTTTGCTAGAATTTGGGCAGCATGTTCCCCTTGTTGAGCCATCTCTTCAGCTTCTTCTAAAGAAATTTTAGCAATTTCTACATCTTTAGCCAATTGACGTACTGATAAGGGGCCAAATTCAGCCATAAAAGGGGTTGCTATTCCCTCATAGACCCCTGTACGACTCATAATCATATGGCGAGTAGCCCCTATTGTACTCTCAAAATCGGGATTAGTTTTGCGAACACGACCCTTATAATCAACCTTTTGAGCATCAACAGCCCAATAAGTATTCTTAGGGTTAATAGCCTGGAAATAGGCAGTCGTCCGGGCTACAATGGCAATAGCAGCTAATATCTCAGCATGCAAAGATAGATGGTCATACTGAGATAAAATCGAGCGAATATAATCTTCTATAGGAATTTCATTGACAATACTAATTGTTCCGCCAATATCGTAAATATAGAGATTGCCTGTGTATTCGCACTGATTAATGACCATCAGCGCCTGCGGCTCATCTGGCCTAATTTTAAGCTGATAAAGACCAGGAAAGGTCTCTCCCCATTTCAAACCATCGCTAAGAGGTTGAAGATATTTATTCTTTCCAATAAAACGTGAACTAATATAGGAATCTGCGTAAGGATCATAAAGGCTATAACACCCTTTGATCTCTAAATCAATCCCTTCTAGATCATGAGCAATTAAAACTCGAATCGGCGGAAGAGTTGGTTTCCCCTGCCCTCCAAATAATTCTGTGATCTGGCTCCATAATCCAGCTTGCAGATTGAAGTTTAAAGATAATAAAAACGTCGAAAACAATAGTAGTACTCTCAATATCATATTTCTTTCTCCTCAAATTTGAAGTGATTAGGAACGGTTCGTCTCATATGTTCATAACCCAAAGCCGTCATCTCACGGCCTCTAGGGGTACGTCTCAATAAACCTAGCATAATTAAATACGATTCGTTAACTTCCTCAATTGTATGGGGCTCCTCTCCTATCGATGCTGCAATGGCATTTAATCCTACAGGCCCTCCACCATGATGATCGATGATCACCTGCAATATTCTCTTGTCCATCTCATCTAAACCTTTATCATCAATAGATAGCATGTGGAGTGCTTGTTCCACTACATGCTGGTTGATTTGATTATTCGCTCGTACCTGAGCGAAATCTCTAACCCAACGTAATAAGTTGTTAGCAATACGAGGTGTCCCTCTTGCTCGCTTAGCAATCTCTAAAGCGATCTCTTTGTCTAGATGAATATTGAGGATACGGGCTGTTCGCTGAATAATTTTTTCTAAGGTGATAGGATCGTAATAATCAAGACGGCAAGTAAAGGCAAAACGGGACCGTAAGGGCGCTGATAGTAAACCTAGACGTGTTGTAGCACCTGCTAATGTAAATCGATCTAGTTTAACCTGCACACTTCTAGCGCTAGGTCCGCTATCAATCATGAGATCCAAAGCAAAATCCTCTATGGCTTGATAAAGATATTCTTCAACAGTGTGGTTAAGACGATGAATCTCATCAATAAAAAGAATATCTTTTGTTTTGAGGCTAGTTAGAATGCCAGCTAAATCTCCAGGTTTTTCAATAATAGGTCCTGATGTGACGATAAGATTGGATTCCATTGCTTTAGCTAAGATATTAGCTAAGGTTGTTTTTCCAAGTCCTGGAGGACCACTAAATAAGCAGTGACCTAATGCTTCTCCACGTTGTTTAGCTGCTCCAATGAGAACCTCCAGACGGTCGCGAATCTGATCTTGTCCAATAAAATCAGATAAACATTGAGGCCGCAAAGGAACCTCAAAAGTAAGATCTTCTCGTGCGATAGAAGATTCGATAAAACTTTTACTCATTTCCACCCTTAAGACTTAACAAAGCTATATTTATAGCTAGTAAGTATACTCAATGACGGAGATTAAATCAAAATTATACATCGCAAATAAGAGACTTGCTATAAAAGATTAGGTGTTTAAAGGCTCCACTTCTCCTGGTCTACTTTCAAGATCTCGGACAAGTTGGTTGCGAAAATCTTGAGGAAACCCATAATCTGTGTTCACATACTCGATCAATAGATCTTTTGAGATTGAAAGTTCAAGAACCTCTGCCAATTTTAAAGCAGCAATAAGTATATTTTCCCTTGTTCTATATTCAGGTGCTACAATGTAGTCATAGCGATCATGAGGCTGGTCATAAAAATCATGAATCAATTTACGAAAGACATAAGCAAGAGTAGTGGCTCCTGGCTCCATTACATAAAAGACTTTATAATTATCTTCTAATCGCTCAAAAGGAGTGATTTGACCAGGTTGACGTAAAAGAGCCTGATGAATGCTATTTTTACTTGCTGGTAAAGCATCTTCATGAAGAATTTCGAAAAGCAACATTTTGATCACTTTTTTGATGTTTTTATCATAAGCAGAATCAGTTGCTTGAAGGGCAATTATACTCATTTCACTTGAAAGCTGCAATTTGGGCAATGCGAAAGCTATCAGGCTTCAACGATCAAAAATAGGTCCATATACTCATATGGACCTATTTTTGATCGTTGAAGCCTGAGGCTTTGGCACAGCCGAAATTGCAACTTTCAAGTTAAATGAGTATAAAGGTAAGAGCTGGTTTTGAATCAATTGAGTCGATTCAATTAAAAACTCATCCAATGTCATTTTTTTCTTTTCTGCGCCTTCTTTTGAAAATTGATACATACGTCGGCTATGATTAATATCGTGAACATAAAATTCATAAGGTGTTTGCTCATATCCATCAACATAAAGCTTCTCAGTTGTTACACCAATGAGTCCTATGGGTACTCCTCGCATAGCTATCATATCAGTAGCGCCTAAAGAACAAATAGTTGGCATTAAAATATGTTCTGGAATACTGCCTTTGAGAAAATGGTTATAATATTCATAACGATTGCTATGATAAAGAGTCGAACTGTTAGGCGTATTTGTTCGATGAAGAATATCAAAGAATTCGACTGTACTTTGAATAGCTTCTATCGTCTGCATATAAGGAAATGCTTGGTATTGATGAGAAGGTTGTTGAATTGAAGTGATTCGTTCTAAAACTATTGATCTAAATCGTGAAAGATATAGATTTTCACTACAAATTTGTTTAACAATATCATCACTATTTAACTTCATTTCTAAATACTCTATTACAGGCTTAAACTCAGGAAAAGAAATGTTTTGACCACCTGTAATTAAACGGTTTTTTAAATCTTGGTAGACTTTAAAAGGCTCTTTTTTTATTGAATTCAAAAATTCCTTTTGCTCATTTTTAAGTGCTTGTTCTTTTGCTACATTTTTTGACGTAAATTGAAGAGATTGTCTTTCTTGTACAGAAAGGATATCAAGAAAATTTTTAAGTTTTTGTAAAACAATCAGAGTTGGTTGAAAAGGATAAGGCCTTTTAATAACAAACGCATGAACATATCTATAATCTTCCATGTAAAAATGCAATCGAATATGTTTTAAATGTATCACTATTTGAGTATGTAAAGCTTTTAAAGCAGAATCCTGAGCAATTTTTAACAGGATTTTTTGGTCCTCATTTATTATAATCCAAAATTTTTCTACTATATTTTGCAAATGATAATTAGAATCATTAATTTTTTCAACACTTAATCGATCAACTTCTTCTTGATAAATTTTAATTAATTGTGCTAAAAGGTTAATTTCTTTTTGCCAATCGATATAAGAAGTATTTAAGCAAAATTTTGTATTTAAAATTTCAAAAGGATAATCATTAATACATGATGTCATTTTTAACGGCCTCTTTTTATAAAATAGGTTATTTTATTTCTCTTAATAAAAATTAAATATTATTTTACATAAATAAAGTTAATTAAATATTAATTTTTAAAAAGAAATTAAAATTATGAACATATAAATAAATCTTTGTATACAAGCAAGAAAATCCAGGATTGATTTGGAAGAAAAGATTTCTAAATAAGATAAAATAGAAACTCTTAAAAAACTGGGTGTGATTAAAACTGTAACTTGATAACTAAGCTGCAAGTTGCTGCCATTGCCAATAAGAATCCCAATCTTCATTTACTCGTAGTGATCTTAAAGCAAGCATATGATTGGCGGTTGTAGGTCTCCACCAAGCCCCGGAAATTTTTAGCCTTTTCTGTATCACATATCTATTTCCACTCTCGACTTCTCCTGAGCCTATTGGCAAACCCTTTTCTAACGCTCCTTTGTAATCTAAGCAGTTTTGCCTATTGAAGATATATTTATAGCACTTTTCTACAGGCGTCTCTTCCTCTTCGCTCTGTTTTGTATTCCAATCTATTGGTAACCTAACATGAATAGACTCTAAGACTTGCTTGTGTTTATTCTCTTTTAATAAAGTTTGCTTATCTTTTAACCACTGTTCTTTCTCGCTAGTCCAGCTATGGTTAGCAGCTTCGCTCAAGTAACTGCTCATGTGATAAAAATCAATTAGGTATTTTACCCTGGTTTGAAACTTAAGCCTCATTTGGATTTCTATCCATTTGGCTCCATCTCCTAGACCATGAACATCAGTTCTTGGACCAAATCCGGCTCGTTTTGCTGCTCGATATAATAAATCTCCGGCTTTATCTACACTCTCCATTGTTGCATAAAGAAAAGGTTTCAATTGCGTAAATTCTCTGGCAAAACAAAGTCTTGCTTCTTGCCATCTTACAGTTTTATTTTTTCTGCCATCATTTGAATCTTCACAGATCCCGGTATCAACTACAGGAACCATAGCTCCATCCATTTCTGCTATAACTAATTTAGCCGCTCCATCTGCCACCGGATCCTTTTCTATATATTCTAAAGCGTTTTTTGCATGGTTTTCAACCATAGCTTGGATTGAGCTTTCACTCACTTCTATTCTATAATGTTCTTGCAATTTCTTTTTAGCTTCTCTGAACGAAACATCCGCGCCAAAATCAACGATTGCTCTTTGCAAATGATGGGAATAAGATCGGCATTTTATTTGAGCTACTGTTGAAAAAGGACGAAATGTTTTGCCCGCTAATCTCAATACAGTTTCATTGATTTCTATTTTTCCAAATGTTGATTGCCAATACAATTTTTTTTTAAATGCTCTTTTGTTTTGCAATTTCCCGCTTTTGCTTTTTCTACAACTTTATTGTGTTGATTTTCTGCCCACCCTTTCAACACTTCCTGTCCTAATTTTCGAATTTCTTCTATCGCCTTTTCCTCTGCTTGCCGTGCTGTAATCAGTTCTCCCGAAGTGTTCTCTGCAATATTTAAAATTTCTTCTACCCTTTTCCTGATAGAAGGATGATTATTAATTTTATTCAAAAGCTTTATATCTTCATTATTTATCATAACATATCTCCTTTCAATAACTTAGAGATATATTATATAACTCTCTATTCATAATTATCAAGTTACAGTTTTAATCACACCCAAAAAACTTAATATATTTATAATTATATTGACTAATATTTATAATTAAATTATAATTCGTTTTATTTATATAAATCATATTTATGACACAAGGATTTATGATAATTAATTCTGCAGTTTTCGTAGGATCGCATTTAATAGGACGTGTTTTTGATCAAGGTTTAGCTAATACATTAGGATTGACTACTTTGAGACATGGGACCAATCCAATTAGCTGGCTAGGTATTCATCTTTTTGGTGCATTACCTCAGATGGGAGGAACCAAAATTGGTGGAGACTATGGCAAAGGTTTTCATTATCAGAATATCAATCATTTTTACTTTGCAAAAGGACCGACAAACTCTCCTTATAATAATCTTATAAAAGAATATATGCACTTAAGGTGTGTACCACGTCTTCTACCTAAATTGTATGCTATACATTCGACAGCTAATTTGCTAAAGAAGATAGCCCTTCCTTCTATAGCATCAAATGTTTTAGGTATTATAATAGGAAGTGTATTACCAACGATTAAATTTCGGTTTCCCAAAGAGAAAGTGGAAAATCTGCCTCTAGACCTCACGACCCCTTATGGGTCAGCTTGTTCTACAACAGAGTGGGTCTCACCCCTTAACATTGGTATAGTTGGAACTATATGGCAGTCGCTGACCTATAAAATTTCTCTTTACATGTCTCAAGAGCCATATAGAGTGATTACAGGTGTCGCTCAACTAGCCTTAGTCGGTGTCTCCTCTTATTTCTTGATGCTCCATTTTTCTGCCTTTATTATCGCTCAAAAGACTGCTGTCATCGCTGGTCTTATTTTAGGCGTTATTTAACGCATATTGTGAGTTCAGTTATGTATACTCATTTCACTTGAAAGTTGCAATTTCGGCTGTGCGAAAGCTCTCGGGCTTCAACGATCAGAAATAGGTCCATATGAGTATATGGACCTATTTCTGATCGTTGAAGCCCGAGAGCTTTCGCACAGCCGAAATTGCAACTTTCAAGTGAAATGAGTATATATTTCTCTGATGATCAAAGAAGATTTTCCGTTAGATTTTGCCTTCTCTCTTCAGAAATAGCCAAATGGCTATTTCTCAATTTTAGCTAAATTTATTTACTTAAAAATAATTATGTGATAAAATGACAATTTCTATTTGTTTTAATTATAGAAACAAATATAGCATCTTAATTATTAAACTACAGAGAGCACTACTCTCTTACAGTTGGAGGTTGCCATGACAGAAAATCATATACTAAAAAATGATTTGTCATTGCCAGAGCTTAATCAAACTAGTATAACAGAGACCATGTCTCCTATAGCTAGATTGAAGTTGGCTCATTTAGCACAAGTAAAGGGGTTAAGAGGAAAAATCGAGAAAAAAACCGCAGAACTCATAGAACGTCAACAAAAAACCAGATCTATTCACCAGATCATGCAAGAAATCAATAATTATACAGATCAAGATAATAAACTAGACCTAACTAATCATCCTGAATTAATTGAGAAATTAAAGGAAGTTAAAGAAAAATATGGGATCAATATCAGTATCGAAAAAACTAAATTTACTGATCATGAACGGACCCGTCTTTTAGATAACCTAAATTTCTCAGTACAAGACTGGGATACGGAAAATAATCTTGATTTAAAGAAATTAGCTAGCCTGAGTGCAGAATATGACCAGTCCATTCTGATGATAAAAAGTGCAATGGCTGGCGAGGAAAGGATCTGTCATGAAATTAATCGACATATAGCAGGAAGCTAGCAATGAATACCAGTTCTTCTTGCCAACTCCCCTTGATACCAAAAGAAACGGCAGAGATCTATCCTATCGCTTATGATCTTTATCAGAGGCAAGAATATCTGGCAGCTATTTCCTGGTTTTACCTTTTAACAGCCCTTGATCCATTGGAACCAAAATACTGGAAAGGATTAGGAGCTGCTTTACAGATGAAACAGAAGTATGAACAAGCTCTCGACTGTTATGAACATGCCCAAACTTTAAATAAAAGTCAGCCCGACCCTTATATCTATATCCACGCAGCTGATTGTCATTTTGCCCTTAAACATGTAAAACAAGGGCTAAAAGTTTTAGAGCAAGCCAAGTTGAGAGCTCAAAATGACCATAAAATTCTTAACCATGTTGCTTTAATGCAAGAATTATGGTCTAATAGGTAAATAAAAATGAATCATGAGGTACATGATGCCAAACGAAATTCAGCAGGCTAATCCTGTTGCACAAGTCAAATGGCCATTAGAAGAAAAGCTCAACCGATTCCCTCTCAGATAGGATGGCCTAGTCGAGATACACCCTTTCAACTCGATCCCACTGCGTCACCGGGCAAGTCGGGACCAGTGCTCGACGCGTACGCCAAGAAATTCGGAGGCCCCGAGCCGGCGCAGGAGATCATCGATCGTGTGACGTCGGTTGCGGCCGACAGCGGCATCGAGTTCCGGATGGATCGCGCCTTGTGCGAACACGTTGTTGGCCCATCGACTGCTCTGGCTGGCGTGGGCAACCGGCCAGCAGGTGGAGATGAACGAGCGGTTGTTGCAGGCGTATTTCATCGACTCGGCTGACATCGGTGACCCCGAGACATTGGCAACGTGCGCCGCCGAAGTCGGCCTCGATCGCGACCCGTGTGCTGGCGTTCCTCGACAGCGACGACGGCGTCGACGAGGTCCGCGGCGAGATGCAACAGGCCGCTGCAATGGAGATCGCCGCGGTACCCACGTTCGTGTTCGACGGCAGATGGCTGGTGCCTGGCGCGGAGGACCCCGACACGTTCGCGGAGGTCTTGCGGAGAGTCGTCGCCAAGCGCACCGCAGATGTCTGATTGGCGGCCACTGTCCGGAAAGCTCGGTGGGTGGAGCTCCGGCAGGGCCCTCGCCTGGTCTTCGTGCACGGCTTCACGCAGACCGCGAACTCGTGGAAACCGATCGCAGCGCTGTTCGCCGCGTCCGGCTACGAGGCAATCGTGGTTGACGTCCCGGGGCACGGCGACAGTTCGAACGTGCGCGCAGATCTTCGCCGTGGCGCCGACATGTTGGCTGCGCTGTGCGGATCAGGGGTGTACATCGGCTACAGCCTCGGTGGTCGATTGTGCATGCATGCCGCGTCGATGTATCCCCATCTCGTTCGGGGACTGGCCCTCGTCGGTGCGTCTCCCGGCATCGCCGACGAGGGTGACCGTGCCGCTGGCGTGCAACCGACAACAAGCTCGCTGATCACATCATCGAAGTGGGTGTTGACGCCTTTCTCGACGAATGGCTCGACCAGCCGCTGTTCGTGGGACTCACACTCGACGAAGCTGCTCGCGCCGATCGCTCGAGGAACGTTCCCGAGGGGTTGGCGAGCAGCCTTCGACTCGGAGGATCGGGTGCCCAGGGCTCGCTGTGGCCGCGGCTGCATGAGATGAACATGCCGGTGCTGTCGATCGCCGGCGAGCTCGACCAGAAGTTCGCCGCGATCGGTCGCCAGATCGCGGCGTCGGTGCCTGAGGGCGAGTCCATCGAGATACCCGGGCGGGTCATGCAGCGCATCTCCAGCAACCGCAGCCGGTGGTTGACGCCTTGGCAGCCTGGCTGGGCAGGATCAAGTACTGATCGGGCCCAAGGCAAGGCCGATGGCCATCAACGATCCGACGACGAGTTGAGTTCGAGCGGTCGCGGCAAGCACGGGAATCAGCTGTTTGCCTTGGACACCGCTGCGGATGATCTTGATCGGCGGGATGGCGACAACGAAGCCCGCGAGCGCAATGGCAGTCCACGACCGCCACACCGCTGGCAATGACGATGATCTGAGACGGGCGGCTCGCGCCTGTCCTATGCATCCCACAATACAGCCAGATCGAAGTGCGAAGGGGTCCGCCGAGTCGCCGAGGCGGGCGGCAAGGGTCCGCTTCCCGGCGGCGGTGTCGGTCGGGATGTCGCGGAGGTTGTTGACGACGAGCAGCGAGCACGCGAGCGCGCCGGCGCCGCAGCCGAGCACCCATGCGACGGCCGGGACGCGCTCCAGCACGACGTACGTCGTACCGACCGTGGCGACCAGACCGAAGAACACGAACACGAACAGCTCGCCGAGGCCGAGGTAGCCGTAGGGCTTCGGGCCGCCCGTGTAGAACCAGCGCGGCGAGGACGCTGACGGCGCCGACGACGACGAGCCACCACGTCGTGGTCGCGGCGAGGACGAGCCCGGCGACCCGGCGACCCCGAACGCGGCGAACGCCGCCCGCTTCACCGAGCCGGCCGCGGCGAGGCCGCCGGCGACGAGGCGCGCGGTCCCGACGCGGACGTCGTCGGTCCCGCGGACGCCGTCGCTGTAGTCGTTCGCATAGTTGACGCCGACCTGCAGCGCGAGGCTGACGACCGCGGCGAGCGGCGACCGTCCACCACACCGTGCGCCGGCCTCGCCCGACCGCGGCCGCGGCACCGAGCGCGACGGGACGACCGCCGCCGGCAACGTGCGCGGGCGCGCGCCGAGTATCAGCAATACGTAAAATCTTGT
>CAWIRV010000003.1:0-311001 GCA_963838645.1 uncultured Parachlamydiaceae bacterium
CGAAGAAGGGATCGCCGCGTGCTCGCCGTCCGGGTGATCCCGTGCCTCGACGTCGACGCGGGCCGCGTCGTCAAGGGCGTGCGCTTCGTCGAGATCCGCGACGCCGGCGATCCGGTCGAGCTCGCGGCGCGCTACGACGCCGAAGGCGCCGACGAGCTGGTGTTCCTCGACATCACCGCGTCGTCGACGACGCGCGACACGATGGTGCACGTCGTCGAGCGCGTCGCCGAGCGAGGTGTTCATCCCGTTCACGGTCGGCGGCGGCGATGCGCAGCGTCGAGGACGTGCGGCGCATGCTGCGCGCGGGCGCCGACAAGGTCTCGCTCAACACGGCCGCGGTCGAACGATCCCGAGATCGTCGCGGCGGGCGCCGACGAGTTCGGCGACGCAGTGCATCGTCGTCGCGATCGACGCCCGCCGCCGCAACGCCGATGACCCGGGCGCGGGCTGGGAGGTCGTGACCCACGGCGGGCGCACGCCGACCGGCCTCGACGCGGTCGAGTGGGCCGTGCACGCGTGCGACCTCGGCGCCGGCGAGATCCTGCTCACCTCGATGGACCGCGACGGCACCAAGGCCGGGTACGACATCGACCTGCTGCGCGCGGTCGGCGACGCGGTGAACGTGCCCGTCATCGCGAGCGGCGGCGTCGGCACGCTCGAGCACCTGTACGAGGGGGTCGACCGACGGGCGGCGCGATCGGCGCGTGCTCGCGGCTTCGATCTTCCACTTCGGCCAGCACTCGGTCCGGGAGGCGAAGGCACTACCTGGCCGCCCGCGGCGTCCCCGTCCGGCAGCCGTTCACCAGTTCCTGACCAGGGTCGACACGCACCGGTTCACCGCGACGCCGGGTCGCGCGGCTACCGTGACCGGACGGCGCCGGCGTAGGGCCGGCCCAAGCGAGGGGGTGCTGATGCCCGAGACGCACTACCAAGCGAACGGCGCGACGGGAATCGCGTCACGGCACGGTCGACGACCACTTCTTCCGCCGCTACCGCGAGCTGCTCGACGCGGAAGACAACGCGTTCGACGAGCTCGAGCACGCGTACGAGGACGGCGACCGCGCGCACTTCGAGACTCGACCTCGCCGCCTGGCGGACCGCGTCGAACGCCGCGATCGACGTTCCTCGACGCGTCACGGTCTGCACGACCGCACCGCTCGCGGTCTAGCGGTTCATCCGCTCGCGTCACAGCGACGCGAGCGAATGCCGACCGGTCGCCGTCGACGACGCGGTCGGTGCGGCCGACGAAGAAGTGACTCGCGCCCGGCGACGACCTCGGTCGTCGCGTTGGTCCACGCCGCGACCTCGCGCTGCATCGTCCGCGGGCGTCGCGGAACTCGTCGTGCTCGCGCGAGCACGAGGTGCTTCGGCCGCGCATCGCTGCGCGACCGCGCGAACGCGCGACCGGAACCGCAGCGGCGGCGCGATCGCCGACCCAGCCGTGCGACGCGCGGGTCGGCGACCGACAGCGCCATGTCGGCGCCGAACGACCAGCCGACGAGCAGCGATCGGCGCCGTCCGGTGCCGACGGCTCGATCGCGTCGATCGCGGCGACGACGTCGAGCGGCTCGTCACGCCCGTCGCCGTAGCGCGCCGTCGCTGCCCTCGACGCCGCGGAAGTTGAAGCGCAGGCAGGCGTAGCCCGCGGCGCGGGAGGGCGTCGAACAGCGCCGACATGACGATGCTGCGCATCGTCCCGCCGTACTGCGGGTGCGGGATGGCACAGCACGACCGCTGCCGCGCGTGGCTGCCGTCGCGGCGCGCGCGAACTCGGCTTCGAGCGCCAGGCCGTCGCTGGTGTGAGCGAGGCGCGGCGCCGGTCGGGCTCGCGTCATGCCGTCGACGCCGACCGACGTCGCAGACGAACGCGAGGACCAACGCTTCGTCGCGCCACGCGTCGTAGCGGCCCGACGGGCCGCCGTGGCCGGCGCCGAGCTCGGTGCGCAGGACGATCGGGTCGTCCCGACGTCGTCGTGGCCCGCAGCTTGGCGACCCACTTCGCCGGCTCCCAGTACTGCACGCGCGGGTCGTTGAGGCCCGGCGGTGACGAGCATCGCGGGGTACGGCAGCGCGGCGACGTTGTCGTACGGCGAGTACGACTTCATCCGCGTGTAGACGTCCGGCCTCGCGGGGATCGCCCCACTCCTCCCACTCGGTGACGTGAGCGGCAGCGTCGGCGTCGAGCATCGTGGTGACGACGTCGACGAACGGCACCTCGGCGACGATCGCGCGCGAACAGGTCGGGACGCAGGTTCGCGACCGCGCCCATGAGCAGCCCGCCCGCGCTCGCCGCCGCGCGCGACGAGCCGGCTCGGCGCGACGTGTAGCCGTCCGCGACGAGTGCTCGGCGCAGCGCGATGAAGTCGGTGAACGTGTTCGTCTTGTGCTCGAGGCGGCCGTCCTCGTACCAGCGCCGGCCGAGCTCGCCGCCGCCGCGGACGTGCGCGATCGCGAACACGAAGCCGCGGTCGAGCAGCGAGAGTCGCGACGGCCGGAACGTCGGGTCGATCGAGATCTCGTACGACGCCGTAGCCGTAGAGCAGCGCGGGCGCCGTGCCGTCGAGCGCGACGTCGCGGCGGTGCACGACCGAGATCGGGACCTCGCGTCGCCGTCGGCTGCGGTCGCCCAGAGCCGGGCCGACGTGTACGCCGACGGGGTCGTAGCCGCCGAGCACCGGCTGCGTGCTTCACGACGTGGTCGCGCCGCGTCGTCGAGGTCGTAGTCGAAGTCGGTGACGGGCGCGACGAGCGACGTGTAGCCGTAGCGCAGCGTCGCGGTGTCGAACTCGGGGTTCGGCGCCGACCCACGACCGAGTACACGGGATCGGGCAGCTCGATCGCGTGGTCGTCGCCGTCGGCGAGGCGGCAGCACGCGCAGCGGCTCGAGCCCGTCGTGCCGTTCGGTGAGCACGAGGTGGTCGGCGAACGCGTCGACGTCGTCGAGGCGCACGTCGTCGCGGTGCGGGACGACGTCGGTCCAGTGCTCGCGCCCGGGATCGGCGACGGGCGCGGCGACGAGCTTGAAGTTCGCGCGCGCCGTCGGCGTTGGTGACGACAGGAACCGGTCGCCGTGCTCGGCGTCGCGTGGTGCTCGACGGAGTACTCGTGGCCGTGCTCGCGCGGCGCGACGACCGCGCGGTCGGCTGCTCGGGCGCGTCGGTCGGGACGAACCACGACCTCCGACGTCATCTTCGACGCCGTCGTCGATCAGGACGAACGCGGCCGGTGCGGGTGCGGTCGACGCCGAGCGAAGAACCGCTCGTCGTCCTCTTGGAACACGAGCACGTCGTCGTCGGCGGCCGTGCCGAGCGTCGTGGCGCCAGACCTGCCACGGCCGCATCGCGTCGTCGGGCCGGACGTAGAAGCACGTGCGCGCGTCGTCGGCCCACGCGAGCCCGTAGTAGACGTCCTCGACGACGTCGGCGAGGTCGGCGCCGTCGTGCGAGGTCGCGGAAGCGCAGCGTGTAGCGCTCGCCGCCGGTCGTAGTCGACGGCGTACGCGAGCAGTCGGTGGTCGGGTGAGACCGCGAAGCCGCCGAGCGAGAAGTACGTCGTGGCCGGCCGCGAGCGTCGTTCTCGTCGAGCAGGATCTGTTCGTCGCCGCCGGCCCCGCGCGCCGGCGCCGGCAGTGGATCGCGTACTGCTGCCCTCGACGGTGCGCGTGAAGTACTCCCACGGCCGTCGGGCACCGGCGCCGACGACGTCGGTCTCCTGGACGCGGCCACTGATCTCCTCGAAGATCCGCGTCCTGCAGCGCCTCGGTCGGCGCGAGCAGCGGCTTCGGTGTACGCGTTCTCGGCTTCGAGGTACGCGAGCACCTCGGGGTCGTCGCGGTCGCGCAGCCAGTACCAGTCGTCGACGCGCTCGTCGCCGTGCGTCGGAGCAGGACGGTGCGGGCGCGCGTGGCGGCCGTGCGGCGGCGTCGGCGCAGGTCATCGCGCGAGCGAGTCTAGAAACGGCCGGAGTCGCGGAATGGCGCGACCGGCTACGATGCACCGCCACGATGCCGCACCGACGACGCACGCCGATCCCGTATCACCGCACGAGCCGAGCTCGACGCCGTCGCGTACGACGCCGACGGCCTCGTCCCGGCGATCGTGCAGGAGCAGGCACCAACCAGGTGCTCATGTCGGCTGGATGAACCGGGAGGCGCTCGGCGCACGCTCGAGACCGGCCGCACCTGGTTCTGGAGCCGGAGCCGCCAGGAGTACTGGTGCAAGGGCGAGACGTCGGGCGACCGCCAGTACGTGCGCGAGCGCCGCTACGACTGCGACATGGACGTGCTGCTGTTCGTCGTCGAGCAGGAGGGCCGGGGCGCGTGCCACACCGGGCGAGCGCAGCTGCTTCTTCCGCGCGTTCGGCAGCGGCGCGACACCCGGCCGCGTGTGAGCGCAGGTCCGACGCGAGATCGCGTTCGGCCGTCGCTCGACGAGTTCGTCGCGCTGGCGCGCGACTACACCGTCGTCCCGGTCTGGCGCGAGGTGCTCGCCGACCTCGAGACGCCGGTGTCGGCGTTCGTGAAGCTGGTCGGCGACCGCGAGGGCTTCCTGCTCGAGTCGGTCGAGCACGCCGAGCGCTGGGGCCGGTTCTCGTTCCTCGGCCGCGACCCCGCGCTCACGTTCGTCGTGCGCGGCCGCAACGTCGAGTGGTCGGCGGCGACGCCGCCCGAGGGCGTGCCGTCCGACCAGGGCGCGCTCGCCGCGCTCGAGGCGCTGCTCGCGCGCTACCGCGCGCCGACGCTCGCCGAGCTGCCGCCGTTCCACGGCGGCATCGTCGGCTGCCTCGGCTACGACACCGTGCGCGAGATCGAGCGCCTGCCCGACGTGCCGCCCGACGACCTCGGGCTTGCCCGACGCGGTGCTGCTCGCTCGCCGGGCACGTCGCCGCGTTCGACCACTTCCGCCAGCGGCTCTACCTGATCGAGAACGTCTACCCGCCGCCCGGCGCGCGACGACGCCGACGCTCGCGCGCGCTGTACGACGCGCGCGGTCGCGCCGGCTCGCGACCGCGGTCGACGAGCTCGGCCGGCCGCTGCCGTACCTGCCCGCGCTGCCGCCGGCCGACGAGCTCGACCGAGCTGCCCGAGGTGCGCCGCAACTTCGAGTCCGACGCAGTGGACCGCGCGCGGTCGAGGCCGCGAAGGAGCACATCCTCGCCGGCGACATCTTCCAGGTCGTGCTCGCGCAGCGCTTCGACCTCGATCGAGCCGGTCGACCCGTTCGAGGTGTACCGCGTGCTGCGCCTCGTGAACCCGTCGCCGTACATGTACTTCCTGCGCCATCCCGAGGCCACGATCGTCGGCTCGTCGCCCGAGCCGATGGTGCAGCTGCTCGACGGCCGCGTGATCAGCCGGCCGATCGCGGGCACCCGCCGGCGCGGCCGCAACGAGCGAGCACGACCGGCGCATGGCGGCCGAGCTCGTCGAGCACCCGAAGGAGCGCGCCGAGCACGTGATGCTCGTCGACCTCGCCCGCAACGACGTCGGGCGCGTCGTGCAGCTTCGGCACCGAGCAGGTCGAGGAGCTGATGACGCTCGAGCGCTACTCGCACGTCATGCACCTGACCAGCCAGGTCGCGGGCGACCTCGCCGCCGGGCAAGAGCCCGGTCGACGTGCTGCGCGCGACGTTCCCGGCGGGCACGGTGAGCGGCGCGCCCAAGGTGCGGGCGATGGAGATCATCGACGAGCTCGAGCCGACGAAGCGCGGGCCGTACGCCGGCGTGGTCGGCTACGTCGACTTCTCCGGGCAACCTCGACACCGCGATCGCGATCCGCACGATGGTCTGGCGCGACGGCCAGGCGACGCTGCAGGCCGGCGCCGGGATCGTCGCCGACTCGGTCGCCGGCCGACGAAGACCTGGAATGCCGCAACAAGGCGCGGGCGTTGCTCACGGCAGCGGCGGCCGCGCCAGCGGCTGCCTCGACTCGCACGCAGGAGCTGAGGATCCGATGAGCGACGTCGTTCGTGCCCGACGTCGATCGCGACGTCGTCGTCGTGCACGGGTCCGGACGCGACGATCGTTCCTCCAGAGCCTGCGTCTCGCAGGACCTCGACCCGGTCGCGGTGGGCGAGGCTGCGCACGTCGCTGCTGCTGCAGCCGCAGGGCAAGCTCGTCGTCGACCTGCTGCGCGCTGCGCGTCGGCGACGACGAATGGTGGTGCGTACTGCGAACGCGGCTTCGGCGCCGTGCTCGCCGCCGGCCTGAACCGCTTCCAGCATCCGGGTGAAGGTCGACATCGAGGACGTTCGGACGACGTTCGCGCGGTCTCGCCGTCCGTGGTCGCGGATCGGCGCAGCCGCGTGACGTCGAGCTCGCAGTCGACGCCGCTCGCGCGATGCGATCGCGCGTGGGGCGTCGACATCGTCGGTCCACGTCGCGGCCGTCGACGCCGGCGTGCGTCGACGCTGGTCGCCGAGCGGGTCGCTCCGTCGGGGTCGACGAGCGACGTACGAAGCGATGCGCATCGAGGCCGGCGTTCCGCGGCAGGGCGTCGACATCGACGAGACGACGATCCCGCAGGAGGCGTTCCTCGAGCTCGACGCGGTGTCGTTCACGAAGGGTTGCTTCCTCGGCCAGGAGCTCGTGTGCCGCATCGACACCCGCGGCCACGTCAACCGGTACCTGCGGCGGGTGCACGGCGATTCCGATGCGTCGCTGCCGGTCGGCGCCGAAATTGGTGGGGTGTATCAATATCTTGGACTTCACATAGAGGAGTTAAGATATTTAATTCATAACGTCCAATATTTTTCTCCTGATAGGCACGAAGATGAGTCATATCATAGCGATACTCCTGAATAGATAACTCATCTGCATCTATGACAATAACCACACAATCAATATCATCGGGTGTTAAAGCAGCCAGAAGGGCATTTAAGCGCTCACGTACATAACGCTCTTCACGGTAAACAAGATTGAGCAAGCGAAATCTCAATGTTTTTTTGCAATCTTCATCATAACTCAACCAAATCTCAATAACTTCGAATCCTTGCTGATGCATAGCACAAATATAGTCTTGAACGAAAGCGTCTTCGGGACGCCATTCTCCAATCTTTTGCTTATTAAGTGGAGCACGATAAGGCAAAGCATCTTCAATTTTTGGTAATACTCCCTCTGTCATTCCAAAATTGAAGGTAGTAGAAGCTGAAAAGGCAACCCCCACTCCTCTCGTATAAGCGAGCGAGAAATCTAAGCTATTCCAAAGTCGGTATTTTACCCCTACATTAAAAGGTGTTCTGTTTCTTTTAGCTCGTGGATGTTTTTCAATTTCCTTATCGTCGTAGGGAATAGCATCATATTCAACTACCAAAGATAAACCTTTTAAATAATCTGAATAAGACTGGCGAAAAGGTATCCAAGATACACCGCCAAACCACTTTCTAATTCGATCTGCTCCATAACCCACGCTCACTTCTAAATCATAATCAAGGAATACGTGAGTCAACACAACATAATATGCTTTAAAGCCTTTTGTCCCCATAAAATCATCCAACCCAATAGCTACACCAGGTAGTTGGTAGTGACTATCTTCTGGAGTAAATAAAGCGAATTTAATATTTGCTCCTCGCTCAGATAGATCCCCAAAACCCTCACAACCAAAATTAGGGTCTTTAAAATGTCTGAAAATACGATAATTGCCTGTAATTTCTAAATGACTAGTCATCTGAACGCGTAAATTATAGTGACGATAAGGAATTAGAGAAGCATAACCAAATCCTATTTCACCTTCCTCTCCCATGCGAGCTGAGGGCATATTAAAATAGCCTCCTTGCAATAGATGATTATAAGTGACAGGAAAACGTTCATTAAGACGCTTATTCCAATAGTCCACAACGAGAAGATCCTGAATAAGATCACGTTGGCTATCTATACTAAAAGAACTTAAAGAAAATAGAGAAATTTTTATAAAAAAGATGTAAATAAGAAAGAAAACAAAAAAAACGGTTTGATTATATTTCATAAACTAAAAACTAATGTGACGGAGCACTAGTGCTTCGTTGCATTAGTTTTTGATATAAGGACTAGCGTTAAAGACCCGGGGTTAAAGGATTGTAAGTCGGTCAATATTGAAACTTATATTGACCGACTTACAATCCTTTAACCCCGGGTCTTTAACGCAGCCCTCGTATCAAAAAATAATGTAACGAAGCATTAGCTTAGGGATTAAAGAAGAAAGAGAATACAGACTTAAATTTCTTAAAGCAAGCAGTAATACCGAACAGACAAATTCAATTTCGACTTTGTTTAATAGACTATCTTTAAGCGATTCTTGCTCACTTATGTTTTAACGTGAGTTCAATGTATATACTCATCCCAGTTCAAAGTGAGAAGTTTCGGCTGTGCCAAAGCCTCGGGCTTCAACGATCAAAAATTGGTTCATATGAGTATATGGACCCATTTTTGATCGTTGAATCGCGAGAGCTTTCGCATTGCCCAAATTCTCACTTTGAACTGGGATGAGTATATATAGTGGTTTAAATTAAAAATTACACATTTTTATGTCCATTCTAAAAATGAGTGATCTATAGCTTCTGATAAAGAAGTAAGTTTTTTTAGATTTTCTCTAATTGTCCTTTTTAAATTAGACCAAAATATCTCAATAGGATTTAAATCCGGTGAATACGGAGGCAAAAAAACGATCTTGCAACCACTAGAATGTATTAAATCTTTAGTTTTTTGAGATTTATGAAAGGCTGCATTATCAAGAATAACAACTTGGCCGGGTTTTAATTCTGGAATTAAAAAATGTTCAACCCACAAGTTAAACAGATCGGTATTACAGGTCCCTTGATAACAAAAAGGAGCAATAATATTAGAACCAACTTTAGCGGCTACAAAACTCTCTCTTTGATAATACTTTCCTGATACTGATCCAAAGATAGGCTTGCCTACCAGAGATCTTGCGAATGGCCTGTACAAGTAGTTGTTAACGCCACTTTCATCAATATATACCAGATCTTTCATCGGGACATTTTCTATTTCTTTTTGAAAAGCAGCTCTTTTGGCCTCATCTCTTTCTTTATAGAATGGGATCTTTTTTTTAAGCTGATTTTTTGTCTTTTACAAGCGTAAAATATGGCTTGTATGGTTACACCGAAATGATCGGCTATTTCTCTTAAGTATGCTTCTGGATGAGAATCGATGTATTCTAATAAAAGCTCTTTATTTATTTTTCTAGAAGAGGACAATCTCTTTTTTGGTGCTAGATTTCCTTCTTTTTTCTTCTTAATCCAATTCCAAATTGTTTTAAGGCTTATACCAAATATCATTACAGCTTCAGTTTTAGAGTTACCTGATTCTACATAATGCATAACACTTTGTCTTAAATCGTTTGAGTATGCCATGAAAACATATTAAGAAAACTCAAGGTAAATTTCAATTTAAAATACTATACTCATTCCACTTGAAAGCTGCAATTTGGGCAACACGAGAGCTTTCGCGTTGCCCAAATTGCAGCTTTCAAGTGGAATGAGTATAGATCCCTTGAATTCAGGTCTATCTGTAAACACTATCTCAATTAAAAGTTAATTACCTAAGTTTTGGGTTTATTTCTTTGATTCTTAGAGAAGATTATCTCTAAGAATCAAAGAAATAAACCCAAAACTTAGTTTTAATTTGTATGTTTGGTAGAGCGTGTTTTTCTTAGCTATTCTTTCTTAATTGTCGAGGCCTAACCGATATTTTTATTGCTTCCTATCCGAACCTCTATTTTCATTTCTATTATTCGATCTATTCATTTTAGATTCTCCTCCATTACCTTGTTCACGCCTCTCTGCTCCCCCCATCACATATTTAAAGGCCGCTGCTACAATACCACCAACAATAATTCCGGGAACTTGAATTAATAAAGCTAGGGCAAGAGCTCCCAAAACTATATAACGAAGTTGATCTTGACCTTCAAAAAATCGAGGAATATGACGCGCAAAATTGACAATTTCTTCTGAGAAGTAATAACCAGAAACTAGCCCAATAATGATGCCACCTAATGCATTATTGGAAAAGAACATGATAATCAGAAGACCTAGGATAAGTAAAGTATAAGTAATCGTTTTTTCTTTATTTGAGACGGCATAATGATAAAGATCATCTACTTGCCTAGAATCTTTTACATTTTTAAAACCACTTTTGATCTTATCTCCCATAGTTTCAGAACTTATCTTAGCTTTTTCTCCCATACGCTCAAATCCAGTTTTCACTTTCTCTTCTGTACGTTCAAACTCTGGTTTTTGTTGATAGTTCCTTTCTCTATCCCATTCCTTATCTTTTTGCATAGAAGAACCCCCTGTCGTAGATTCTTGAGAGGAGGTTCTAGGTTGTTCAGCCGGTTGTGACTGCGGATGAGATTGATTAGATTTTTCTTTATTCATATGGGGCCAAGAAGTTGATTCATTAGAAGTAGGCTTATCCATAGGTTCATTTTTATAAGGTTCATTAGAATCCCTTAAAGGCGGCTGATTAGGATCCTGTGAAGATTTTGGGCCATTATTGCTCATAACTTCCCCCCTTTATGTTCATGTTTTTTATCAACTTAGAGGTACAAGGTACTGGTAGAAAGCAATTTTAGTACCTATAAATGCTTAACCTCGTTATATGCTTCATATAGGAACTTATGCAATAGTTTTTTTATCTATTAGCAAAACCTCAGATTACTTATTACCTTTGAAAAACGTGCTATCTGTTCTTTTAACCTGAGTTTTGAGTTTATTTCCTTGATTCTTAGAGAAGATTTTCTCTTAGATCTTGTCCTTTTCTTTGAAGGGAATAGTCAAATGGCTATTTCCGAGAAGAAAAGGACGGAGATAAGAGGAAAGATTCCTAAGAATCAAGGAAATAAACTCAAAACTCAGGTTTTTAGAACATTTTCAAAGGAAAATAAACTCAGATTATTAAGTAAGATAAAAATTTATAAAAATCATGAAAACGACAGGTTCTAACGCTCTTATCCTCTCATTAATCCAAGAAGGAGTAGATTTAATATTTGGCTATCCAGGTGGTGCAATCATGCCCACTTATGATGCTTTACATGATGTTAAAAATCAACTTCATCATGTCTTAGTGAGGCATGAACAAGGGGCCGTTCATGCAGCAGAAGGATATGCTCGTGTAACTGGAAAACCTGGTGTATGCTTGGCAACATCAGGGCCAGGCGCCACAAACTTAGTCACAGGTATTACAGATGCCATGCTTGATTCAGTTCCCCTTGTTTGCATCACGGGTCAGGTCGCAAGTTCACTTTTAGGAACTGATGCATTTCAAGAAATAGATATCCTGAGCATCACAGCTGCGATAACCAAGTGGAGTTATCAAATCACTTCAGCAAAAGAAATTCCTTTTAACATAGCAAAAGCTTTTTATATTGCCAAAAACAGACGACCAGGTCCTGTATTGATAGATATTACAAAAGATGCTCAAGTTGACGTTTTGGATTTCTCTTATTCTTCATTCACAGAGCAGGCAACATCTATTTTTCCGACTAGAAAGCTAGATCTTAAATTTATTGAAGAAGCCGCTCAACTCATTAATCATGCTTCTAGGCCTTATCTTCTTATAGGACATGGTGTTTTAATAGCGGGCGCAGAAAAAGAAGTGAAAGCTCTTGCAGAGACAGCAGGTATCCCTGTTGCTTGCACTCTACTTGGTTTATCTGCCTTTCTGACTAGTCATCCTTTATATACAGGCATGTTAGGGATGCATGGTAACTATGGACCAAATGTTCTCACGAATGAAGCAGATGTCATTATTGCGGTGGGTATGCGATTTGATGATCGAGTAACAGGATCTCTGAATCACTATGCTAAGCAAGCGAAAATTATTCATATTGAAGTAGACGAAGTGGAGATCAACAAGAATGTAAAAGTCACGATACCTCTCTTAGCGGATGCAAAACAGGCTCTGCAAGAATTAATACCTTATGTTAAACCAAACCGCCATCCTCTATGGCTAGAAAAATTCAAACAATGTGCAGAACGTGAATACAAAGAAGTAATTCACAATGAAATTCATCCACAAAAAGGAAACTTAAAAATGGGAGAGGTTATTCATTGTCTTTCTAATAAAAATGGAGGAAAAGCAATTATTGTCACAGATGTGGGCCAACATCAAATGATTACTGCTCGCTATTATGCTTTTGAACAAACAAATTCACATATTACTTCGGGAGGCTTGGGAACCATGGGATTTGCTTTACCAGCAGCAATCGGAGCAAAATTAGCTGCAATGGATAGACAAGTTATAGCTATAGTAGGAGATGGGAGTTTTCAAATGAACATTCAAGAGCTAGGTGTCATTGCTCAAGAACATCTACCAGTAAAGATTATTATTTTGAATAATCAGTATCTCGGCATGGTACGACAATGGCAAGAGCTCTTTTTTGAAAGTCGTTACTCTTATACTAAAATGCTTAATCCCGATTTTGTCAAAATTGCTGAAGGGTATGGAATTCGTGCTAAAAAAATCTGTAACCGTTCACAACTGAATGACGCTTTAAATGAGATGTTAGAAGCAAAAGAGGCTTATCTACTAGAAGTGATTGTTGAAAAGCAAGATAACGTCTTCCCGATGATTCCTCTGGGGGGCTCAGTGAGTGAAGTAAGGCTAAGTTAAAGAAGAGGTGAAATGGACTACCTGTTTGTTATCACAGCAACAGCTGAAAATATTCTGAGAATGCTACAGCGAATCGCCTCTCTCCTGACTCGTAATCGGTTAAAAATACAACATATGAATGTTATTGAAATGAATGGTAGTGGCTTTGCTTATCTTAGTTTTGCACTACGAACTGATGAAGAATCAATTGAAAAACTGATCAAGCAATTAAGAAAGATGCCTGATCTGTTAGAGATAAAAATCAGCCATAAATTAAAGTAAAAAGAGTTTTAAAATGTCTAAAATAAAATTTTATCATGCAGAGGAAAAAGTTATTACAGCACATGAACTTCCTATGGCAGAGGCAAAAAAAATTTTAAGCCATGAAGTGATTGCTGTTTTAGGATATGGGGTACAAGGGCCGGCTCAAGCACTAAATTTAAGAGACAATGGATTTAATGTCATTGTCGGGCAAAGAGAGAAGACATCCTCATGGAATAAAGCTATTCATGATGGATGGAAACCAAATGAAACACTCTTTCCATTAGAAGAAGCATGTACCAAGGCGACATTCTTATGTTATTTACTATCCGATGCCGGTCAAATCCAATTATGGCCAACGGTCAGAAAATATTTAACTCAGAATAAGACGCTTTGTTTTTCTCATGGTTTTGCCATTACTTACACAGAACAAACAGGAATAGTTCCTCCTCCCGATATCGACGTAATTCTTGTTGCTCCTAAAGGATCAGGAAATAGTGTTCGCAAGCTTTTCCTAGAAGGAAAAGGAATCAATGCAAGTTATGCCGTTCATCAAGATAATTCAGGTAAAGCGGAACAAAAAGCATTAGCCTTCGGCATTGGAATAGGCTCGGGATATCTATTTGAAACCACCTTTAAACGCGAGGTTTATAGTGATTTGGTTGGAGAACGGGGAGCTTTAATGGGAGCTTTAACAGGCATGTTAGAAGCTCAATACGAAATATTGAGAAAGCACGGTCATTCTCCGAGTGAAGCCTTTAATGAAACGGTGGAAGAGCTTACTCAAAGTCTCATTCCTCTAGTAGCAGAGAAAGGAATGGCTGAAATGTACCGTAATTGTTCTACAACAGCACAAAGAGGAGCTCTAGATTGGAAATCTCGTTTTAAAGAAGCCCTTATGCCTCTATTTCAAGAACTTTATCAGAGCGTCTCAAGTGGTAAAGAAGCTGCTATCGTAATCGAATTAAATAGCCGGGACGATTATAAGGAACAATTAAATAATGAACTAGATCAAATGGCACAGGAAGAAATTTGGCAAGTTGGGAATAGGGTTCGTGAATTACGCTCTAAAAAATTAAGCTCTTAAGACATGCAATAGATTTTTTTAATAAGTAAATCTCTGTCCCATATCCGTGAGATTAGCAAATTTAGGCATACAATCATCCTTTTTAACAATATTTTGTGTGATTATTAAATTTAATAAATTATATGATTTTATCTAATCATCAAAATCTAAGATTGAATGTATGAAAAGATTTGTGGTGCAACACAAATCCTTTAGATTCCTAATACAAGTTTGATAATAAGGTCTATTTCATTCATTTCATTCAATGATAGACTTATAATTTTTTTACCTAGACGAGACTTGTCCACCGTTCTAATTTGATGTAGTAATACTTTTCCTTTTATAAGTGGATTATCATGTAATTTATGATCAAAAGGATAAATTTTTTTTATATTAGATGTGATGGGAACGACAATTACTCTAGTAAAGTTTTCATTCATTGAGTCATGTGAAATAATGACTGACGGCCTAATTTTTTGAATCTCAGTATCTTTTGATGGATCGAGATCAACCAAAAAAATATCTCCTCGTTTAATAAGCATTTGTTTCATCTAGTCCATCTCCTCTGCATTGATCCCAAAGTTCAATTTCCTCATTCATTTCTTCATCTTGAGCAGCTTCTTTATAGGCCTGAGCTAAGAGTTTTTTCTTTTTTTGTATTTCCTTCTCAACGAGTTCTGTTACAAATTGACTAATTTTCCTATTAGAGACGTAAAGATGCAAATCTCTTATTAAATTCTCTGGTAAAGTAAGCGTAATGGGTAATCTTTTCATAAGTTATCCTTGTTTATTGATATTATATATTATATGTTATACGTGTAACTTACAATAAAATAGGTGTGAGATTTTAATTACTGTTTTAATATTGTGGATTTGTCTACCTGATAAAGATAATCCTAATCTTTATTCTTAAATTTTATTTTAAATTTCTCTAAACCTACATTTCTACCCCCTCAAGGCATGTTTTTGGATTTAGCTAGCTATTGTGCTACTATATCTTTTTTAAACAAAAAGGTGTGGTATGATAGAGATTTCAGAAGCAGAAATTCAAACGAAAGCAATGGACCATCATGGGTTGGTGGCAGCACTGTGTCAGGACTTAAAAATTGAGGATATTACCGACCATACGTTAGCTTGTGCTCTCGATGATATTGCTGAGTATGGAGCGAGTAAACTATTTGCCGAAGTGGCTTTTGAGATCGCTTTGGAGAATAATTTATTGGATTTGACCAATCACATAGATACAGCAAGTATGTTGGTTCATGGAGTATACGCAGTTGACGATAACCCCAAAATTGTAGAGGTTGCACATGGCTTTTCAAAAGACCACAGGCCAGATACGAAAGAAAATCATCTACGTGTTTGGAGCCACGGCTATTCAAATCTATGGCCTAATTCCAAAAACATGCCCTGAGAGGGTAGAAATATAGGATTTTTAATCGCTTAGCAAGAATATCGCTTACATCTTTCATAATTTTTTAAATAGGGTTTTTACTCACGGTATAATTTGTAATATTTCTCATAGCCTATGCCTGGAGGTGGTTGTTGCTTTGCTCCTTTTGACAAAAAGAAATCAGCGAGAGCTTTATTTTCTTGCAAAACTGCAATTTGAAAAGGCGTCAAACCGGTCTTATCTTTGGTGTCAATATCAGCACCAAAAGTCACTAAAAGTTTAACGATGTTCTCTAAACCAGCTTTAACAGATAGTTGTAGAGCCCTATGCCCATTTGAAGTTTGATCATTCGGATTACTTCCACTTCTTAATAAAGCTTTCACTATAGCGAGCCCTTTTTCTCCACTTATGTGTGTTCTGTAGAAGCTATTCCTAATCAGCTCACTAAGATTCGGGTCGCTCGCTCCTAGCTTCTTCATAAAATCAACCAAAGATGCATAATCACCCTTATCAGCACTCTTAAGCGTTTTAATATAGTCTTTGCGAACAACACCTTCTTGATTCAAATGACTTGGCCATACAGGGTGTTGACATCTGAAAGCCAGAAGAAAACGATCGGCAATTAAGCGCGAAAAGCGACCATTACCATTCTCAAAAGGATGAATAAAAACTAAGCGGTGATGAATTCTTGCAGCCATTTCTACAAACGTAAGCTCAACAGGGTATTGCAACCAAGAGGAAACTTCTAGGCAAAGCTCTGCAAGTTGTGTAGGTATTAAGCTGGGGTTGATGCCTATAGATGTTATAGATTTTCTGTATACTCCTGCCCATTCCCACACATTTCCAAACATAGCTTGATGGATAGCTTTAAGTTTTTTCACTTGAAACCAGGTTTGGGGATCGCCAATTCTTCCTTGGAGGTATTTTCTTTGTGCATTCAGTATATTTTCTGCTTCCACGCGATTGAGATCATGTAAATGATGCACCCAAAGAGGAATAAGACCGCTGCAATCATCTATGGGAGTCGCTCCTTCCGGAAATTCAAAACGCTCAGGCATTTTCATCCCATAATTTAGAATTTGGTCCTTGCATGAGCCGTTCTTCTTCTTGTTTTATTAGTTCTGCAATAAATCTAGAATCAGGCTGTTGGTCTTCTAAATTCATTGTTCCTTTGAGATAACGAACTTGCTTTTCAGCCATTTTTCTAGCTTGTTTACGCCGAACAGCATCTATTGAATCTTGTAAAAATGGAACGATGACAAGATCACATGAAATTGCACCCAGAATTTTGTTCAAGGTTGATAGATTAGCATCTCGTTCCTTTTGCTCAATGCGAGAGATCGTAGACTGGGGAACTCCAGCTCGCTTCGCCAATGCTTTCTGCGACATTCCTAATTGTATACGAATAGATTTAATGAGAGCTCCGATCGTAAGACCTCTCAAAGCAACTCTTGTTTTTTGAGTAGCTTGCATGATCTCTTCAATAAGAAGCTTTTCTGAAGCAGAATAGGATTTCATAAGTTTACCTCATAACTTAATGATAGCATATACGACATAATTTTCAATAGAAAATATGCCACTTTGACATATAAAAACATGTGAAATATATCGTAAAAGCTGTATACTACGAGATAAGGTGCTGTTGTTAAAGCAATTCATTTTAGGCTGATAGAATTTTCTTAACTCAGGTAATAAAATGTAAGGAAATCTATAGAGGCGCTTATCTAGCATTCTTGCCGTTTGACTCTTTTGATTTAGGCTTTATCGGATATATACTGAGTATAGTTGAAAACTGGAAAAAACCAAAGATAAGAATTGATAAATTTGCTGAAAATGGTATACTTAATATCATTAAGCATAAATGAGATAAGATGAAACTCTCTCAAGAAATAAAGCAACAATTAGAAAGGCAAGCCAGGCATACAAAAGATAAGAGCGAATACACGCGCCTTTGTATTATTTTAGCAAGAAGCGAGGGTATGTCTCCAGAATCAATTGCTCAAGCCCATCGCATTAGTGTCAGTAGCGTGTACCAATATCTAATGGATTATGAAAAAGAAAATAAGACGCAGCATGATCGAGGAAGTGAAAGCAAATTGAATGCAGAGCAAACTCAAGAGTTGCTTGATCATGTTCAGAAAAATACTTATCTAAAGGCTAAATACATCTGCAAATACGTTGAAGACAGATATGGGATTAAGTATTCAACCCCTGGAATGATTGCTTGGCTAAAAGAACACGACTTTGTTTACAAACAGCCGATCAAAGTTCCAGGCAAGCTAGACCCAGCCAAGCAAGAGGCATTCATTGAATACTATGAAAAGCTAAAGAAAAGCCTCGCAAATGATCATGAAATCTATTTTCTTGATGCAGTGCATCCTGAATTCCAGTCTCAATCAGTTTATGGGTGGATCAAAAAAGGAGAAGTGAAAACACTTCCGACAACAAGCAAGCAATATCGATTGCACTTTATAGGAGCAATAAGTGTTAAGAACATGCAGTTAATAGCTCAAGAGTACAAATCGGTAAATGCTGAAAGCATGATCGAGTTTTTAAAGCATCTAGAAGCTTATTCTTCAGCATCCAAAATTCATATCATTTCTGATAATGGTCGCGCGAATAAGAACAAAGCCATCGAAGCCTATCTACCAACATCGAAAATTGAAATACATTATCTTCCCCCTTATTCACCTAATTTAAATCCAATTGAAAGGCTCTGGAAGATAATGAGAGAGAAAAATACGTATAATAAGTGTCATGATAAATTTGAGAATTTTGGCAAAGCAATTCGTAAATTCTTTTTTGAAGACATTCCAAAGATAAAGGATGTTTTAGAAAAAAGAATTAACGATAAGTTTCAACGAATTACTTTAAATTCTATCATAATTGCTACTGCTTAAATTCCAGGATTCAGCTTTATTGAGTATATACTCATCCCAGTTCAAAGTGAGAATTTGGGCAATGCGAAAGCTCTCGCGATTCAACGATCAAAAATGGGTCCATATACTCATATGAACCAATTTTTGATCGTTGAAGCCCGAGGCTTTGGCACAGCCGAAACTTCTCACTTTGAACTGGGATGAGTATATACTGACCATAGATCATTCTGCAAAAAACATAGCAAATTTATTTGCGGATAAATAAAATAAGAGATTGATTTGCAATATTATAAATTAATAAATGAACATTTCTCCTGAAATAAAATTAGAACTTGAAAGGCGTGCCAGACAGACAAGGGATGTGCACGAGCGACTGCGTCTGTGTGTAATTTTATCTAGCAGTGAAGGTATATCTGCGGAACTAATTGCTCAAACTCACCGTATAAGTGTTGATAGTGTTTATAGATATTTACGCGAATATGAGAGGGAAGTTAAGACTCAGCACGATCAAAGAGGAGGCTCGGTGAGCAAGCTTAGTACACAGTACTCTCAAGAGCTAGTGGACCATCTTCAGAAATTCACCTATTTTTATTCTAAAGACATCGGCAAGTACGTTAAAGACAAATATGGATTAGAATACTCGAATTCAGGAATGCTCTTTTGGCTTAAAGAACACGGCTTTGAATATAAGAAACCAATCAAAGTTCCGGGTAAAATGGATCCTCATAAACAAGAGATGTTTATTGAGAAATATGAAGAGTTAAAGCTTAATGCTGAGCCGGATGAAGAGATTTACTTTATAGATGCTGTACATCCAGCATTTCAATCGCAATCAGTTTGTGGATGGATTAAAAAAGGAGAAAGTAAGACTCTTCCTACTACGAATAAACAAAAGCGTTTGCATTTTATAGGTGCTATCGCTCTTGAAAACATGCAATTGATTTCCCGAGAGTATAAGACGATTGATGCGGAAAGCATAATTGAATTTTTTAAAGAATTAGAAACAAACTCGCAGGCTTCTAAAATTCATATCATTTGTGATAATGGTCGTGCTAATAAGAATAAAGCTCTTCAAGAATATCTCAAGACATCTAAAATTGAAATTCATTATCTTACACCTTATTCGCCTAATTTAAATCCAATTGAAAGACTTTGGAAGTTGATGAGAGAGCGAAAAATGTATAATAAATGTTATTTAAATTTCGCAGAATTTACAGAAGCTATACGTTGTTTTTTTTGGGAAGATGTTCCCAAAATGACAGATATTTTAAAACAAAGAATTAACGATAAATTTCAACGCATTCAGCTAAATACCATTCAGCCTATTGTTTAATTTTTTGTAGATTCAGCTGGAAGGGGTATATACTCATCCCAGTTCAAAGTGAGAAGTTTCGGCTGTGCCAAAGCCTCGGGCTTCAACGATCAAAAATTGGTTCATATGAGTATATGGACCCATTTTTGATCGTTGAATCGCGAGAGCTTTCGCATTGCCCAAATTCTCACTTTGAACTGGGATGAGTATATACTCAATAAAGCTGAATCCTGGAATTTAAGCAGTAGCAATTATGATAGAATTTAAAGTAATTCGTTGAAACTTATCGTTAATTCTTTTTTCTAAAACATCCTTTATCTTTGGAATGTCTTCAAAAAAGAATTTACGAATTGCTTTGCCAAAATTCTCAAATTTATCATGACACTTATTATACGTATTTTTCTCTCTCATTATCTTCCAGAGCCTTTCAATTGGATTTAAATTAGGTGAATAAGGGGGAAGATAATGTATTTCAATTTTCGATGTTGGTAGATAGGCTTCGATGGCTTTGTTCTTATTCGCGCGACCATTATCAGAAATGATATGAATTTTGGATGCTGAAGAATAAGCTTCTAGATGCTTTAAAAACTCGATCATGCTTTCAGCATTTACCGATTTGTACTCTTGAGCTATTAACTGCATGTTCTTAACACTTATTGCTCCTATAAAGTGCAATCGATATTGCTTGCTTGTTGTCGGAAGTGTTTTCACTTCTCCTTTTTTGATCCACCCATAAACTGATTGAGACTGGAATTCAGGATGCACTGCATCAAGAAAATAGATTTCATGATCATTTGCGAGGCTTTTCTTTAGCTTTTCATAGTATTCAATGAATGCCTCTTGCTTGGCTGGGTCTAGCTTGCCTGGAACTTTGATCGGCTGTTTGTAAACAAAGTCGTGTTCTTTTAGCCAAGCAATCATTCCAGGGGTTGAATACTTAATCCCATATCTGTCTTCAACGTATTTGCAGATGTATTTAGCCTTTAGATAAGTATTTTTCTGAACATGATCAAGCAACTCTTGAGTTTGCTCTGCATTCAATTTGCTTTCACTTCCTCGATCATGCTGTGTCTTATTTTCTTTTTCATAATCCATTAGATATTGGTACACGCTACTGACACTAATGCGATGGGCTTGAGCAATTGATTCTGGAGACATACCCTCGCTTCTTGCTAAAATAATACAAAGGCGCGTGTATTCGCTCTTATCTTTTGTATGCCTGGCTTGCCTTTCTAATTGTTGCTTTATTTCTTGAGAGAGTTTCATCTTATCTCATTTATGCTTAATGATATTAAGTATACCATTTTCAGCAAATTTATCAATTCTTATCTTTGGTTTTTTCCAGTTTTCAACTATACTCAGTATATACTCATTTCATTGGAAAACTTTTAGAATCTCTTTGCAGTCTTCTTTTTAAATGGTCTCATCAAAAGGAAGATGGTAATTGAGTGAAGAAGAATTTATTCAAAAAGCTTAAAAGAAGAATTCCGTTACCTTTTGAGCTGATACCCACGATCAAAAGCTTGGAATAACCGGTCGCTTTTGTGAGCGCATTTTAAAAGACGAAGAAAAGCTTTGGGCTTTTATAGAAGATAACAGCCTTGATCTTACTAATAACCTACTAATAACCTATCAGAACGAAATCTAAGACCAGCTGTCCTTTGGCGTAAAGTTTCTTGTTGAGACATTGAAGCTTCAAAAACGCAATATCTTTCATTATTTGACGAACTGTTTTCAAGCTAAAAGTTATTTTCAACCTATTCCTTCATTTGTATGCATCAATTAGACTTTTGATGCACACCGTGAACGATTACTATTACTTCATCAAGTAGGCAAAGCAGTTCGTGCTAGGCCCTTAACAAGGGGTAATCCGGTTATTGTTGCCAGACGCCATGTTGTTATAAGCGATATAATGGCCAAAGCCGAAAGTCTAATTTTTCTTAATTTAGCATTAATTTCTTTTTCTTTATGAAGTGAGAATATAAAATGTTTTAAGCATTCATCCGGTGGAGATTCATCTAAGGCTCTAGAAAGGATTTGATAGGTCACTGTTCCATCTTCTCCGTTCTCATGCCACTTTCTAGTAATAACTCTCCATACAAATGAGCTCTCAGACGGATATTGATGTTTAGTTTCGTAACTCAACGCAAAAATCTTGCCTCTCTTTTCAAAGTTCCCCTTTGCTTCTGCAAAAATAGCTTTTATTGTTTCAATAGAGAGCTGCTGGCTATATTTCTTATCAATACAATAACTTTCAATTGAACCATAATATATTACGTTTCTCATTCCATATAGAATAGAATTTCGCAATGAACCATCTGGTATAAAGAAGATTTTTTTACATTTATAGAGTGCTCTTATGTTATAAATAAGAAAGGAACTCAGAAATTCTGACTCTTTACAAATAAAATGAAGATTTTTCCATAATGTTTTCCCTAAGCGCCATTCGAATTGACAACTGATATAATTAATAATGGAAGTCATCTTTTACCTCATTGCACGGATAATGGAACATTCTGCCGGAATAGGAGCTGCTTGTTTATACCATTCTTCCAATAAATTAACGTTTTCCCGATAAACCTCTAGACTCATTGTTCGCTTCTGTGTATAGGCATCATCTAAATACGCCTTACAATTTCTATAGATAGAATTAACCTTTTCTTGCAGGGGTTGGAATTTATCCCTCAAAAAATAGGTAAGAATATATACTTCTTCCAGCTGAAAGCTGGAGTTTTTAAACAGCAGCCAACCGAATAGAATTTAATTCAATTAACTGAAAATTATCATTAATTCTTTCTTTTAAAACTCGGCCAAGCTTGGGAATCTCCTCAAGGAAAAACGAGCGAATAGCTGCTGAAAATTCCGCAAAATCTTCATAACATTTATTATACGTTTTCCTCTCTCTCATAATTTTCCAAAGCCTCTCAATTGGATTTAAGTTGGGAGAGTAAGGCGGTAAATAATGAATTTCAATGTTGGATGTCTTTAAGTACTCTGTAAGGGCTTTATTTTTGTTAGCTCTTCCATTATCACAGATGAGATGAATTTTTGATGCTGTCGACTGAGCCTTTAAAGTTTTCAGATAATCAATCATATTTTCGGCGTTGATCGTTTTATATTCCTGACTTAGAATGTTCATGTTCTGAAGATTTATAGCACCTACAAAATGCAATCGAAACTGCTTATTAGAGGTAGACAACGTTTTTGTCTCAGATTTCAATATCCATCCACAAACTGCTTGAAATTCTGGATGAACTGCATCTAGAAAATAAACTTCTTCACCCGGCTTTAAGTTCGCTTTTATCTCTTCATATTTCTCTACAAATTGCATCTGCTTTTCAGGGTCTAACTTACCGGGAACTTTTAATGGCTTTTTGTACACAAAGCCATGCCTCAATAGCCAATCATTCATTCCCGATCTTGAATACTCAATTCCATACTTGGCTTTAACATATTTACAAATATCTTTAGTGTGAAGATACGTCACTTGCTGCAGATGCAGATGTAATTCCTGAGTCTGTCCTTTATTTAGCTTGCTTTCTGTCCCACCTCTTGGATCATGCCGAGTCTTATTCTCTTCTTCATATTCTGCTACGTATTTGAAGATACTGCTTTCGCTTATCCGATGTGCTTGAGCAATCGCTTCTATTGACATCCCTTCGCTTCTTGCCAAAATCACGCAAAGACGTGTGTATTCATGCTTATCTCGTGTTTGTTTTACACGTCTTTCCAATTGTAATTTTGTTTCAGGAGATAGGTTCATTGCATCTTATAAAAATTTAAGCTAACAGGTTAACAGGTTCTTCATTTAAGATTCAGCTTAAAAACTCCAGCTTTCAACTGGAATGAGTATATACTTCCTTTTTAGATAGGGCGTTATTAAGGATTTTGTCAACTATTTCTTCCTCATTATTTAACAAGGAATCACGCTCAATTTCACGAGCGACTTGTGCAACAAACTTACGGTTGTAAAGATTGGGAGCATAGGAAAAAGAACTGATTGGAATATGAGATCGTATATTGCCTTCGAGATAACTAAAAACAAGCTGGGCAATCATTTGTATGCTATTAACTGTGGGTTGCGAGTAAGTCAATTCTTCTATCCTTATATCTCTTCTACAAGTGGGACAAGAGGAATGGGTTTGTAACCAATTAATAATAGGAATAAATTCGAAAACATGCTCACAACGTGTTTCCACTGGAATAACAAATGGCTGATGTGTAAGTGGGCACACCATGTCAACATTTTTCGTTTCCATTGTTTCAATCTCTTTATTGATAATGGCATTAACAATGTTAACAACGCTTGCTTCCTTCGAAGCAGAATCCTGTGTAACGTGAGCATTAATAATTTTAATGTCTTGATGAAATTTTATACTCTTATAAGTTCCTACTACCCCACCGCTAGTTCCACCAATAATCACTCCTACTATAACTCCTTTCTTCGCCATTTCTATAACTTGTTTAGTCTGATGGAGTGTTTTGATTGTTTGCCAAACGGCTTTTGATTGATAGACTACAGAAGCAGCCTTCAGAAAAGCTCCTCCCACTCCTCCTACTACGAATCCAACTACAGCTCCTGCTACAGAATTGAGAACTATCGTCTTGGCAATTTCGTTGATTTGTTCCACCATGAAATCGGGATCACTTTTAAATAAGTAATTGCTAGTAAAACAAGCATTACCTGACGACTGATTCACACTAACTTCAAAGTGTAATACTTCTGGCATTTCGTATGGTATAGATGCAACCATTGTAACCTTCTTTAAGTAAAAAATGAAAAGAGAGAGAATTTAAAAAAATATATAAAATTAAAAATAATAGAGAGGGGCCGACATAATGAGAGGCAAAAAACCTTCTCTAATAAATGATAAGTTTAGTATCATCTCAGCCTATCTCAGAAGGTTGAAAAAGTCCTGGCGCGGAGCGCCAGGTCTCTTTGAAAGCAAAATTAGGTTAAATTATAGAGAAGCCTAATGTCAAGACTAAAAAATTGCTCAAAAATTATAATGCCTAAAATATTTAATTTTATTGACGTTTGCTAAGGGGAAGACTATACGGCTACTTTGTTCTTCGCGTCTAGCAACATAGCATGCGCTTGCCTTTTCCTCATTCTTTAAGCTCGCATGAAGGTTCACTTTTCTTTAAGTAGTTTGCAATGCAATAGGCTTTTTTACAAGATCTTCGAGTTTGTCTCCTTGTATACTCATTTCACTTGAAAGTTGCAATTTCGGCTGTGCCAAAGCCTCGGGCTTCAACGGTCAAAAACAGGTCCATATTAGTATATGGACCTGTTTTTGATCGTTGAAGCCCGAGAGCTTTCGCATTGCCGAAATTGCAACTTTCAAGTGAAATGAGTATATACTCAATAAAGCTGAATCCTGGAATTTAAGCAGTAGCAATTATGATAGAATTTAAAGTAATTCGTTGAAACTTATCGTTAATTCTTTTTTCTAAAACATCCTTTATCTTTGGAATGTCTTCAAAAAAGAATTTACGAATTGCTTTGCCAAAATTCTCAAATTTATCATGACACTTATTATACGTATTTTTCTCTCTCATTATCTTCCAGAGCCTTTCAATTGGATTTAAATTAGGTGAATAAGGGGGAAGATAATGTATTTCAATTTTCGATGTTGGTAGATAGGCTTCGATGGCTTTGTTCTTATTCGCGCGACCATTATCAGAAATGATATGAATTTTGGATGCTGAAGAATAAGCTTCTAGATGCTTTAAAAACTCGATCATGCTTTCAGCATTTACCGATTTGTACTCTTGAGCTATTAACTGCATGTTCTTAACACTTATTGCTCCTATAAAGTGCAATCGATATTGCTTGCTTGTTGTCGGAAGTGTTTTCACTTCTCCTTTTTTGATCCACCCATAAACTGATTGAGACTGGATTCAGGATGCACTGCATCAAGAAAATAGATTTCATGATCATTTGGGAGGCTTTTCTTTAGCTTTTCATAGTATTCAATGAATGCCTCTTGCTTGGCTGGGTCTAGCTTGCCTGGAACTTTGATAGGCTGTTTGTAAACAAAGTCATGTTCTTTTAGCCAAGCAATCATTCCAGGGGTTGAATACTTAATCCCATATCTGTCTTCAACGTATTTGCAGATGTATTTAGCCTTTAGATAAGTATTTTTCTGAACATGATCAAGCAACTCTTGAGTTTGCTCTGCATTCAATTTGCTTTCACTTCCTCCTCTTTGATCATGCTGCGTCTTATTTTCTTTTTCATAATCCATTAGATATTGGTACACGCTACTGACACTAATGCGATGGGCTTGAGCAATTGATTCTGGAGACATACCCTCGCTTCTTGCTAAAATAATACAAAGGCGCGTGTATTCGCTCTTATCTTTTGTATGCCTGGCTTGCCTTTCTAATTGTTGCTTTATTTCTTGAGAGAGTTTCATCTTATCTCATTTATGCTTAATGATATTAAGTATACCATTTTCAGCAAATTTATCAATTCTTATCTTTGGTTTTTTCCAGTTTTCAACTATACTCAGTATATATCAAATACCTCATGATTTATTTCTTTGTATCGAGCTTTGCAGCGAGCGTTAATCTTTTATTTTAAATCTTTAATTTTTAGTTACATAACAGTATCTTGAACCCATTGTTGATCGTTGATACGATTTTTTTAATTTGATATATGGCACTGTTAACAAATTAAACCGAGAGCTTTAATGGAAGCTAAAGCAAAAAAAGAAAGTAGTGGAAAGCTTATCGAATCTCAATGCCAAGCGTTTATTTTCTTTAAGACGACCAAAGAACCGCTCAATGGCAGAACGAGTACGGTAATAAGGTTTATAAAGTGTCTGTAGTCCTGGCACGGTAGCGTTTGCTCGTCTTGGGATGACTGGAACTTTTTTAGCTTCTCTAATAGGATGGCGTACGTCAAAATAATCATACCCTTTGTCAGCTATGACGTACTGAATTCCTTTCCATTTTCCATTTTTCCATAACTGTGAAAAAATTTTCATATCTGGGTATTTTTGACTAAAACCCCGAAATGTCAATTAGCGGTTTCTTTTTCCTCCAAACAATCCACAATTGCAGAAAGATCAATGTTGCCAGTGGCATTCAGAAAATTATATTGCCCATAAAAATTGACATGCTTCCAGCTCACAGGGCTAATGCGTTTGATGCGATCTGCTTGCTCATGATCTCCTCTCCGGTTCGCACGCTCTAATAATTCAGATAGTATGCAAGCATTGTAGTAAATGACACAATTAGCAAGTAATCGAGAGCAATCAGCCCAGACTTGTTGTTCTAGCTCTGTTCTCACTCGGAGCCGACCAGAATATGCATAGGACACTGCACGTCGAAGTTTGTGATAGGATTCTCCTCGGTTTAACGCTCTTTGGACATTGTGGCGCATTGCCGGAGAGTCGACATACGTCAATAAGTAGGAACTTCGATAGATATTATCCAATTCCCAAAGTGCCTTTTTCGTGTGATTTCTCCTTGCGTAAGAACTCAACTTACCAATAATGATGCTCTGACTGGTTACTTTGAGGGCAAGCGAGGCAAATATGTGCTGAATATTATCCTCTTCCTCCATGATCAAGCGAGTGTTGACTTTGCTGGTAGGTTTCAACAAAGATTTTTCATCGTAATCGCTAGGATTTTTAAAACCATATAAAGTACCTGTCTTCCTCTGAATATCTCTGTAGCGTGGTGCGAATTGATAACCGAATGGTGATAGGATGGCAAAATTCACCTGATTAGTACCATGTGTATCTGTGGAATGGATAGTCGGTTGAATACCTGTGGTATTGTTGTACAATACATCAAAGACATAATGGCTTTCATGGTCGTTTGCGCCGAAAATTCGAACGTTAACCGGTACATGATTTGCAACCATTGTGTACTGGCTAATGCCTTTTTTTAAACCAAAATATTTCGGAGAGTGGTGTGCCCTGATAGTTGAAAATTGCGTTTCAAATCTCTGTCCGTCACTCGATGAGTGGATTGTGTCATCGATATCATAATAACGGAAAATTGGCAATTTTGCTATTGCATTGCTCACACGGTCATTGGATTCATGTAATGTTTCAAGACGTATGAAACTGCTTGCGGCTGCAAACAATGTTTGGTAATTTAGATCGGATATTTCACCCATTTTGCCAATTCCAACATTAGTCCCATATGCAACCAGACAAGCGATGATTGCTTGTTTATCCATCGGTGTCTTTACGTAGCGGTTGAGAATATGAGTGAAAGAATCCAAGCATTGACATTGAGAATCAACGAATTGTAATAGATGCGCAATATTGATTTGCTGAAGGCTATCGAAGAAAGGATTATTGACCATGTCCTCGTCTTTAACATAAGGCAAGCTCCAAGTCATTTGACCGCGCCGTTTATTGAGTTTAATGTGGGCATTCTCGGAAGAAAGGATGCGTCGATTCACATCGATATATTTAGTCTCTAACTCTTTTTCTAATTCTGCTAACAATACAGTCATCGGTTTGAATAGGTCAGGTATATCAATTTCTTTCAGAATGTTTTCCTTGTTGGTCTTCCATGTCTTGAGAGGAATCAGATCCTCCTCAAAACTACGGAAACGTAAGGAATCGCTAACATAAATATCTCCAGCTTCAAGGTGATTGCGCAATAACCGATATACCAAGAATTCGTATTTATCTGGGTGAATGCATTTTTTGCCATTCTTATCCTCTTCGTATATGTAGGCCTTCATGCCTTGTGGGATAAAACCTTTTGGAATTTTATCGAACTTGTATCGATTCAAGCATCTCCCCTTCTCGAAGCTTATTTTCAAAAATGTAATGGCTTCTATTAGAAAGTCATCACTGCGATGACTTGCAAATGATACCTGCATGAGGAGTGGACGGAGATGTTGCTTGAAAGCCGGAGCAAAGGCAGCAATGAATTCCCATTCTAAAACAACATCTTCAACTGATTGGCTATTCAAAAATTGAGATACTTGGGTAAGTTTATCTCTTTCTAAAATGTTAAAGGCAAGAGCTTTAACTTCGCTGAATGCCACATCATCCGCAATGGATTCATCTAAGAATAAACCAAGAATCTGGCTGACTTGTTGAATGCTCTTCTTAGTTTCCAATTGCCCTGCAAAAATTTTTTCTTTTGCCGCAACCTTGGCAGCGTCAATAATCTTGCGTACATAGAAGATCAAAGCGTTTATCAGATTGTCATTGAGCTTTTGGTAATGATGCAAGATGAAACATAGCAAATATAGATATACCATACCGATGGGCATTTGTTGTAGCTTCTGCACTGTGTAATAATCGACTAACGTTGCATAGTAAGCCACACTATCATTAGAAATCTCCAGCACAGGCAATAACTTATGCGCTGTTTGATACAATTCCACTAATGAGCGGCACCTTGCAATTTCGGATTTCATTTCCTTGAGAGAAAAATCCTTTGGTTCCTGTTTTAGCGCGGTAATCGCATAAACACCATCTCGATTGGTATACAAATTATCAAGTGCAATTCGTGTTTTCTTGTCCAGCGAACAATTGATAATTTCAGCGATCCGCTCGCGCTCTGTGACCAATGCCTGACTGACAACATCTTGCAAGAAGCTATATCCAGGTGCAACAATCCGTTGAGTTTCAAGATAGTGAATCAACGTTTGGAATAGATAGATCGGTTTAGCCGATATCTTGACCACATGGCGCGCTTTTTCTATCAAGCAAGCTCGTTCTGCTGCATTGCATGCACGATAGCCATATAGAGTCAAAATCTTTTGTTGCTGGGCGTGCTTGGTCTGTCGGATAACCGGTTCAGCCATGTCAAAACCTGAGGAAAGGGGGAAATGTTGTTGTAGGATATGCTGAATATCATCCTGTACCTCATTGAATTCGAACGAGAAAAACATTGTTTTGGCTTTGAAGTACCCAATCTGCAAGATGAATAGCACTCGATTCTCAATTGATCGATGATTGTCTGCAATATCTCGCTCTTCTTGCGTTATGGAGAAGTAATACTCTTTCTCAACCTGGTCGAAATGAGGGAGTCCATACAATTCCTCAATTTCATGGTCTTCTAAAATCTTTAAACGGGTTTTGTATCGTTGGTTCATGAAGAGCTTGATTTTCCGACAAGGTGGCGATCGATTTTTAGTAATATTTCTATCAATAGACCCTGCTCTAAAGATTGATGAAGAAATCATATGAATAATCTATCAATAAAGTCCATAATTAATTATGATAGACGTCCTATCACAAACTCTAGAACCATGTGATGAAAAATGATCATTGGCTATGCAAGAACTTCGACTATTGAGCAGGTTTCAGGTTTTGAATCTCAAATCATGGAACTCCAAAATGCTGGTTGTGAGAAAATATTTCGTGAGCAGGTATCATCCATAGCGATCCGCATTCAGCTAGAATCTGCTATTGAATTTGTTAGAGAAGGAGATGTATTCGTGGTCACGAAAATTGATCGTCTTGCAAGATCCATTTCCGATTTAATGGCCATTATAAAAAGTTTGGAGAAGAAGAGGGTTGGACTTCGTATTCTCAATCTTGGAATTGATACTGATACTCCTACAGGTAAACTCATGCTAACAGTTCTCGGTGGAATTGCTCAATTTGAACGAGAAATTATGTTGGAGAGGCAGCGAGAAGGTGTGGCTAGAGCAAAAGCAGAGGGGAAATATAAAGGACGCAAACCAATAGCAATAGATAAACAGCGAGAGGTCATTCGCCTTATATCAGAAGGTATACCAAAAGCAAATATTGCTAAACAGCTTGGGCTAGGGGAGGCTTCCGTATATCGCATATTAAGAAGATCTGCTGAAAATAGCGCTCAGATGGATGTTGGATCATTTTAAATTCAGTTATGCAATGAAGACAGCGATTTTTATTTTAATGGCAAGTTTGCCATAAACTCTTCTTAAGATAGGCGATGTATTAAGAAAAAGATGTGGGTACAAGTATACCTAAGTTGATAATATATTCATTAGAATTCAATACTTAAAAAGGAGTCATATGAGTCTTACATTAACTCATCATCCTATAGATGATCGTTTTACAAGAAATTGCCATTCGTGTATGCCCATTGAAAAAGACGCCGACAGAATGATATTTAATATGTCAGGCTTTTGTCGAGGTGTTTTAAGAAGAGATGAACATGGAGGCAAAGGATGGATTGGAAGAACAGTGATTTTTGCAGAAAGACATTATGCAGATTCCAGAGAGGTTCCATCAGAAGTGGATGATGCAAAAGATCGGTGGCGTAATATTTTAAAAATTGCTTATGAACGCTTATTTAATATGACACGTGATAATTTCGCTGAAGCTGGAAATTTAGACAAAGATGAAGATAATAAGCCAACATCTAAGCGAGAGTATCATCATTATCATTGGCATCTAGTGCCTCGTTACGAAAAACCAATTACATTATTTGGAAACACGTATATTGACCACACATTTAAAAATATTTTTACTTTGGATCCCAAAGATAAAGACAATCCTCCAAATTTAAAAGACAGAATTAATGTTCCGCTAACACCGGAGCAAATTCCATTATTGAAGGAAATGATTCAGATGGAGTTAGTACGAATGATATTTGATGAAAGAGTTGAAGCAAGATTTAAACCAACTCCCAAGGAAGTCTTAGATGCGGTTCCTAGTGAAAATGTAAAGCGATTATATGCAACTTTGAATAGCGAAAAACCTAAAAGAATAAGCGCGCTTAATAAGCCCAAAGTCTTGACTATGAGCATTATTGCCGGGGGAGCCATTCTTATTTTGGGCAGATTAGTAGCTAGACGTCGTACTGCGTCATAAAACTTTAGTGGTTAAAAAAATAAGCCCTTAATATCTTTATTAAGGGCTTAACGTATAACTTTTCCATTTCTTTCTTTGATCAAGATTTCAAATAACTGAAATTCACACTTAACATGCAATTTTTTCGTTTGTAAACCGCCGCTAATTGACATTTCGGGGTTTTAGTCAAAAATACCCTATCTGGGCGCTGTCCTTCGGATAAGCAAGCACTTTGAACCTTATAGGAGTTACGCAGTTGAATAAATTTTAGAGTTATTTTAATTTATTTGGTATGACTAATCCAAAATGCCAAGAAGAAGATTACATCAATTTTTTAATTGCAACACAAAAAGCTTATAGTTGTACAGAAGCTGCTCGCGTGCAACCAGATAAACCAGATCCAGCCTCTCATGATGCAATTCTTAGAGTTTTATATAGACTTGAGCCAACATCGGAACACTTGTGGCAGGAGGCTCATGCATTTGTAGATAAGTCAAGAGTCATTGATGATACGACACTCGATAAACCCTATGCGAGTAAGATGGATCTTGTCTCTTATCACTGGTCGGGTAAACATCATCGAGTAGTCAAGGGAATTAACCTTCAAAGTTTAATTTGGACAGATGGTGATCAACTTATCCCTATAGATTATAGCCTTTATGATAAAGCAAAGACTGGAATGACTAAGAATGATCATTTTCGCGCTGGTTAAGGCTAAAGAAAGAGGATTTTGTCCTGAATGTGTTTTATTTGATTCTTGGTATTCAAGCCTTGATAAGTTGATCAGGAAGTTAGATTGGTTATGGTTAACAAGACTTACTCCTGATCCAGATGGTGATGGCAATCGTTGCCTTAGTGAAGTGAATATAGAAGAAAAAGGATCTTTAGTTCATTTAAAAGCTTATGGTTGGATTAAAGTATTTAAGCTAGTCTCTAAGGAAAGGGGCATTGAGGGCAACAAACAACCTTAAAATGAATGAATTAGATCGCCTTAGCTTATCAGAAAAAGGCTGGTTAATTGAAGATTATCATCGAGGGATCAAGCAATTTTGTGAAAAATGCCAAGCAAGGACAGAAAAAGCTCAAAGAAATCATATTCTTTTTTCACTCCGAGCTTTCTTAAGGATCGAAAGATTTTGTTTTCGAACAGGTTTAACTTGGTTTGAGGCTAAGATAGGTATTGTTAGAGAAGCTGTTAAAACATATCTTAGATGTCCTAAATATGTATTAAGTGCGTAACTCCTACCTTATTTGGGAAAGGGCTAAATGAATTTTTGTGCTCAAACCTTTGCGTCCACGCCCAATCCATTGATTTCCTTTTTTTTTAAAGCTCCTGAACTGTGCCGGTGCACAGTAATGGTTGTACTATCCACCCATGTAAAGTCTGCTTTGATCAGCTTTTTCGCTTGAAGGTTCTGTAAGAGTTTCCAAAACCATCCTGATTCACTCCAACGTTTAAAGCGTGTGTATACTCATTTCACTTGAAAGTTGCAATTTGGGCTGTGCCAAAGCCTCAGGTTTCAACGATCAAAAATAGGTCCATATAAGTATATGGACCTATTTTTGATCGTTGAAACCCGAGAGCTTTCGCATTGCCCAAATTGCAGCTTTCAAGTGAAATGAGTATAAATCGTGTGCCAAGAGCCATAGGCTCCTGGTAAATCTCTCCATGCTACTGCTGTGCGTAGCACATACAAAACTGCACAGAAAAATTGATAGTCAGAGATCTTGGCTGGCCTTCCACGACCATCTTTAAAACTAAGGATATGAGGATGAATGTGTTCTTTGAAATAGTCTTCAGAAAATGGATAGAGGCGGTTATTCATCTAAAACTCTCCCTATTGTTAATTGAGAGAAAGTTATATCACACCTTATTTAATTTGTTAACAGTGCCATACTCATTTCACTTGAAAGTTGCAATTTCGGCTGTGCCAAAGCCTCAGGCTTCAACGATCAAAAATTGGTTCGATTATATGGACCTATTTTTGATCGTTGAAGCCCGAGGCTTTGGCACAGCCGAAATTGCAACTTTCAACTGGAATGAGTATAGTAGCACAATTATTTTTGCTTAATGTGAGTTACTATATTGGCCTTAGAATGAGAATTTTGACTTTGATCTTGTTGAGGAGGCATATTCTGATTTTGAATAGGAAAGGTTGTATTAGCTGCAATCTGCAGTTCACGCCAATAGCCTCTATCTAACCATCCCCAACTACCATTACTAAAATAATAAAAAGCGATGATTCCCCAAATAGGCATCATAATATAAACCAAAATTAAAAATGTTGCGACAGGAGCATCAAAACTCGCAATACCAGGATCACCATAAAGCTCAATTTCTCCAGGAAAATGAGGTTCTTCTACTTTATCACTCACTTGATCATTCATGAAATTCCTCCGTTTGCTGAGTTTGATCCTCTGTTTCCATCATTTGAAATTTAGGTTCCTCATCCATGTCTAATTTGCCCTTTTTCCAACAATAAATAAAGACTAGCCACGCGCTTCCCACAAAAGCAATGACTAACGCATAATGTAAGAAGTTGCCATATACACCCATTCCATCTATGATGGCATAAAAAAAGCTCATTTTAATCTCCCCTTAGCTTTCTCGTTCCTTCAATAATCTCTTTAGTTTTAATAGGATCTTTTCCCAACCACCAAGCCTCTGTAGGCGATGTAATTCGTGTTCCTTTGGTCATTAAATATTGATACATCGCTTCAAACTGATAGTTAGGAATCCCGATCGTTGATTTGCCTGTGCCACGAGGATCATTATCAAAAAAATGTTGAAAAGCAGGCATAATGGAGCCTGCACTTGCTGTCTTAGGAGACCAAAAATGGGCCATATGCCAATCGCGGCTAGGTCGTTTGACTGCGACGCGTGAGAGATCAGGTCCATTTCGCTTGGTACCCGGAAAGGTGATTTTTTGATAGATATACTCATTGGCTGATGAGGGAGGGGCTGGATAAGAATCTGAGCCATTAAGAACAACATCTTGTATCAGTGTCCGTGTCTGATCTGTATGACAATACCAACATCCTTCAATGGCATACAGATGCTCACCTAAATAAATCAGCTCTTGTCGAGAGTGAAATTCTAATTCTGGATTCTTAAGCTCAGTCAGGTCTTTGATCGGTTTTCCTTCCGGATCATAAGCCCATCTCTGCAATGATCCAAAACGAATCAGACTCACACAATATTCACGAGGATTTAAGACATAAATAACACCATGATTTTGATGATAATGATGCTTAACTGTCTCATCTAAAATAATAAAGTTTTCATCTACCCAATGCTGCAGCCCTCCCCCTAAAGGATTAATAGAAAAGGCTTCTTTTAATTGTGGATCATATAACTCAAGGAATTGATAGTGAATGCGCACAAGCCCTTCTTGTTGCCAATTGGGATGCGCAGCCTCCCATTCTTGCTGTAGCGTTGTACCAAGCTGATCTGCTAATTCTTTCATTTCTTTTTCTGGAGTACGCACTAATAAGAGACGAGAGGTCAATTTTAAGATAGGATCTTGATAGCGCGTCACATATTTCGCCAATTCAGAAGGTGCAACAAGGCGGACTTCATTGCTCTCTTGAAAAGCTAATAGAGTGAAGTCCTCAATAAGATGGTGGACAAATTGTAGAGAGTTTCCATTAGAGGCAGCACTGCTAATATAAACGTAAGGGTCTTCAATCTCATACATTTGAACCTGATAAGGGCTAGTTGGACTTGTCCAAGTTGAATCAATATAACGGGGTGCAATGAGAGTAACAATAATAGCTGTTGAGAAAAGCAAAATAATGCCCATTGCTGTCAAAATAGCAGATTTATCGAGTTTATGAACAAATTCAGAATGTGGTTTTTCTATCTGCGGCTTTTTGGGCCTTTGTTCATTCATATGACACTCCTTGCTTCATGCGGTGTATCAGGCTGAGAAGTGGATCGTAACAAGATAGTATTAAAAATATTTACAGCAAAGATCATACTTCCGCATAAGATAATTATTCCTCCAAGCCCTCTGAGTATCCACCAATCACGCATATCGGCTATCGTCTGGAGAAATGATAAACGGGTTAAATTATCATGAAATTCAGCATAGGAAGAGCCATCTGCCCAATTAGCCCATACTAACCCTTGCAAAAAACCGCCAATCCAAAGCGGTAGGATGAATAATAAACTGCCCCATAAACTTAAGGCAAAGTGCCAATCAGCTAATCTATTAGACCAAAGAGGCTTTTTTGTTATATTAGGAATAGCCTGATAAATCCCTCCAAAAGCAAAAAATGAGAAAGTGGCATACAAAGAAATATGGGCATGCCCGATGATCCAATCTGTTTTGGATGTAATTTCAGCTACATTTCTCAGAGATTGCAGAGGCCCTTGCACACATGTGATGAAATAGAAAAGGACTCCCATCATTAAAAAGCGAATAGGAGCACTTTGAAGATATTTGGTCCAATCTTGTTGCAAGGTTGAGATCAAATTATGGACAACAGTAAATACTGGAATTACAAGCCACATAGAAAAGACAATAGAGACTGTCTGTAGCCACTGAGAAATAGGTCCATGAAGCATATGATGTGTTCCAATCCAAGCATAAACGAAAGCAAATGACCAAAAGCCAATCATAGATAGCCGATGACTATAAATCGGTGTGTTAGCCAATTTTGGTAAGAAATAATAGACTGTGGCTAATCCCATGGGGGTATAGATAAGCCCAACTAAATTATGAACATAAAACCAACTTGCATTAACCCGCGATATTCCCCAGGGTAGCCAATTAATTGCAAAGCCTCCGATAAATAGAGTAAAAGTGGTCCAAATCAACGTTGCCATTGTATACCAAAGAGAAACATAGAGTTTTTCAAATTTACGATTGGCAATCGTCATAAAGAGGGTGACAACAAGCATCACCCAAGCCACAGCAAAACCAAACTTAACGGGAATCCAGGAGATCCAATTAGGCAATTCAGCATATTCCCAGCCAAAATTGGTGCCAAAAGGATAAGAGTTATTTCCTAAAATAACAAAGAACCACCACAAAATTCCTGCCGAGATCGCTAAACGAGGATTCCATAAAGAAACTCCACAAAGGCGAGGAACGAAATATAAGATCAGACCCATATCTACAGATAACAACCATGCAAAAGCTACGTTTCCCACATGGATGGGACGCACTTTACCAAAATGAACGAACTCTCCTGAAAAATAATCAGGAAAAACAAAACCATTAAAAGCAATGAACACTCCTACCATCATCCCATAGATCATAAAAAGGATAGAAGGATATAAAAAAAGTTTTACTGCTCTATCATCATACGTTACCATAGTCATTTTCCTCTTTATTCTACTTAAAAACTCACCTTACGCAAAAATAGTGGCATTTGGACTGAAGCCGAAAGCTCCATGGTTAAACGCCCGGCAGTCACCCTATATTCCTTGGAATATAGGGTGACTGCCGGGCGTTTAACCATGGAGCTTTGGCTCAGTCGAAATACCGCTATTTTTGCGTAAGGTGAGTTAAAAAAAGGAATATACTCCTTCCAGTTGCTTATTTGCGGAGCGCAAAGCAGCCTCGCTATCGGAAATAATTTTATCTTTAAGCTTTTGATAAGTGAGGATATCTGCCTTTATTGTTGTCAATTCCTTAGCCTTTTCTGCAGAAGAGATCTTACCTTCTATCACTTCCTCTCTTTTCTCTAAATCAGCAATTTTTCTGTCTATCTCTTGAACGATTACCTGCCTCAAGCCTCTCGCTTGCTCTGCTATTTTCGGCTTATCTTGTGTCACCAAACGACCCTCTTGCAACGAATAACGCCCTTTATGAAGATCTAAGATTTGGAAATAAGTGTCTAAAAGCAGTTTTCCAACACCTTTTTCGATGAGAGCTAAACCTAAACTTTGATAAATATCTTTTTCATGCTTAATTTCATTCTTGAGCTGAATCAGCTGCTGGTCCTGCTCTTGTAATTTCTGCAATCGTTTGGTAATTTCTAAACTTTGCTGATAAATTTTTAGATCATTTGGAATGGATACCTTGCCTTGCAATACCTGATTCTCCAACTCTTTTTGACGTTTTTGAATCTCTTTCTCTCTATTTTTATCTTGCTCAATAGCAATACTAAGCTTGACACGAGCATTTTCAACAACCAATTGCGCTGTATCGAATATTTGATAAAGTTTTGTATCTAATATTGAACGGCGCTTCTGCTCTTGACTTAGCCTACGAATAAACATCACCAATTGCATTCGTTGCAAAGAGTTTGTTAAATCGCCCCAAGGCGTCATAGAAGTTCCAGGCACTCCATATTTAATGGAACGCAAGAGACGGAGATCATCGCGGGAATTAATCCAATCTAAATTTGTAAACATACGGGGTTTAGCATCTTGCATAGCTTGTCCTCTAGCTCCGCTACCATCCCCCTCATTGCCATGACAAATAGCACAATTGAGCAAAAAAAATTTTTGACCTTGCTGAATATTATAGGGAGTATAGTACTGTTGCTTAATATAATAACGATAAGGATCAGGCCCGGTAGAATCGGAAAAAATATCAAATACATCTTGAACTTGATAAACTTGTTTTGCACCTTGAGGCGCTTCTCTAGGGTAAATTTCAGGTCTTATCGCCGCATACTGTTCCCCGCTTATGGAAAGAAGATATTGGAGTTTAGGCTCCACAGTAGGATTATTCTCTTCTGGTAATTCTCTCTCTGGCAGAACCTGTTTCGGACTTATCTGTTCTGCTTCTTGGATTGGCATGGGATTGAGCCGTCCCCCCTCTTCCATTAGTTCATGTAAGACATCCTGAGGCCCATATTGCCATTTTCGCACATCTTCTGAAGTTCGAATGACCTCTCTTCCTGGCAAGAATGAGAAAAGCCAATCCACTAAATGGCGTATTTCATTTTCTGTCAAGACCGGCTGGTAGTCAGAGATTTTTTTAGTCTCTGATGGTTTATCATCAGCAACTTCTCCCCATGGTGGTATAGGTGTGCCCTGAACACCATGCATAATAGAGTAGATGGCCCTTTCTTTAGTCAAATTGCGTAAAAAATCGGCATTCATTAAGCTCTTAGGAAGAGGATAGATCCATTCTGCAACAGCTCCAAAACCTTGTAAATTAATTCCATGACATTGAGAGCAGTGAATTTGAAAAGCCTCTACGGGATGAAAGCCCTGATGCTCCCAAATCGCGCGTGTCATATTCCGATTACGGACAGCTAAGCGATCTAGCATGAATGTTAAAGCACGAAATTTCGTGTCATCAAAAGGAAAGGCAGGCATCAATGAGCGAGGAACATGGACAGTGGGACTGCGAAAATGTTCCATTAACCACTCATCTGAGCGAAAAATCCCCGACCAGTTAAGATGAGGTCCAATCAATCTTCCCAACTCATATTGTTGAATATAGACCATCAAAACACGATGGACACGATATTGCCAAGACTGACGTTCAGATTCAATTTGTGCCCATTTTTCTGGATCTTTTTCCTGTTTGATGAATGCCTCATCAGGTTGATTTTTAGCACGGGCCGCATACCTAAATTCAGAATAAAGGGCTTCAATGGCCTCTGGGTACTTCTCATCAATCTCTTCTAAGATTGAATGTTGACGCACATCAGATACAATACGTTCATCAATTTCTTTTCCATGCTTTTCAATTTGGTCGACAATCATAGAACCAGAAAGTGGCTGATCATACTGAAAGATACGCACAACTTCTGGAAAAAGCCGCTTGAACCACTCTTGTTCCTCATATAACTCATCAAAAGTATGAGGTTCTTTTTCAACTTTAAAACCTACGTTAGAATCAAATCCTTTAATTATGGCGAAAGATAGAGCGTATGATAAGAGAAGGAAGATTGATCAGATACTCACCCCATGATTCCCTCTTTTTTCCGTAAAAAACTGCCATATTTTAACTCCTGTTAACCATACCATTCCTATTGAACAGAAAGAAATTTACATAGAAGGGATATACCAAGCTTTATCCCAATCTAGAATTGTTTTAGATCTATCGACCATCAGATTACCCGATGCCCCTAAGTAAACTAAGAAATAGACTAAAGGGGAAGGAGCTGGACCTCCTGTATTTTTCCCATGTCGGTCATAGGTTGAGCCATGGCAAGGACAAGCATAGCCTGTCTCTACCATATTGACTATACATCCCAAGTGTGTACAAATAGCTGTCTGTACCCGTATTTTTCCTGAGTCTGTTTCAACAAATATTTTTTGTAATGGATAATATAACTTACCATCACGAGATAATACCTCTTCAGGACGCCCTAATGAGAAAACACTAGAGGGAACTGCCATCGCATTAGGATATAAAAAACCCAAGACAGAGATACCCGTCATTTGCGCAACTCCGATCAAACAAGCTCCAACACCCATTAAAGCTAAGAATGTTCGACGTGAAACTAAAGGATCATTGCTACGCAGATCCACGTTGAGTGTGTTTCTATTTTTAGGCATTATTTTTTCCATTAGACTTCTTTCGAAACTTCTTTTATTTTGTCTACTTTATCTTTGCTCGATCTTTACGATGACTTTTTCTTTGACATATACTCATCCCAGTTGAAAGCTGCAATTTGGGCAACGTGAAAGCTCTCGCGATTCAACGATCAAAGATGAGCCCATATAGGCTATATGGGCTCATCTTTGATCGTTGAAGCCCGAGGCTTTGACGCAGCCCAAATTGCAGCTTTCAACTGGGATGAGTATATACTCATTCCAGCTGAATCTACAAAAAATTAAACAATAGGCTGAATGGTATTTAGCTGAATGCGTTGAAATTTATCGTTAATTCTTTGTTTTAAAATATCTGTCATTTTGGGAACATCTTCCCAAAAAAAACAACGTATAGCTTCTGTAAATTCTGCGAAATTTAAATAACATTTATTATACATTTTTCGCTCTCTCATCAACTTCCAAAGTCTTTCAATTGGATTTAAATTAGGCGAATAAGGTGGAAGATAATGAATTTCAATTTTAGATGTCTTGAGATATTCTTGAAGAGCTTTATTCTTATTAGCACGACCATTATCACAAATGATATGAATTTTAGAAGCCTGCGAGTTTGTTTCTAATTCTTTAAAAAATTCAATCATGCTTTCCGCATCAATCGTCTTATACTCTCGGGAAATCAATTGCATGTTTTCAAGAGCGATAGCACCTATAAAATGCAAACGCTTTTGTTTATTCGTAGTAGGAAGAGTCTTGCTTTCTCCTTTTTTAATCCATCCACAAACTGATTGCGATTGAAATGCTGGATGTACAGCATCTATAAAGTAAATCTCTTCATCCGGCTCAGCATTAAGCTTTAACTCTTCATATTTCTCAATAAACATCTCTTGTTTATGAGGATCCATTTTACCCGGAACTTTGATTGGTTTCTTATATTCAAAGCCGTGTTCTTTAAGCCAAAAGAGCATTCCTGAATTCGAGTATTCTAATCCATATTTGTCTTTAACGTACTTGCCGATGTCTTTAGAATAAAAATAGGTGAATTTCTGAAGATGGTCCACTAGCTCTTGAGAGTACTGTGTACTAAGCTTGCTCACCGAGCCTCCTCTTTGATCGTGCTGAGTCTTAGCTTCCCTCTCATATTCGCGTAAATATCTATAAACACTATCAACACTTATACGGTGAGTTTGAGCAATTAGCTCCGCAGATATATCTTCACTGCTAGATAAAATTACACACAGACGCAGTCGCTCGTGCACATCCCTTGTCTGTCTGGCACGCCTTTCAAGTTCTAATTTTATTTCAGGAGAAATGTTCATTTATTAATTTATAATATTGCAAATCAATCTCTTATTTTATTTATCCGCAAATAAATTTGCTATGTTTTTTGCAGAATGATCTATGGTCAGTATATACTCACCCCAGTTCAAAGTGAGAATTTGGGCAATGCGAAAGCTCTCGCGATTCAACGATCAAAAACTGGTTCATATGAGTATATCCTTTAGGATAGCAAAGAAAAAATTATCGAAAATCTCAAACACATTCTAAAGAATCCAAAATAAAAGAGGTTTCGAAAGAGATCTGTTGTCAGTTATCGGGATTATCTTCCCTAAATAGTTGATATTTAACAGATTCTGGGTCATCAAATTGTCCTTTACGTAAGTAATAGATATAGACTACTAATCCTATTAAAGCAGCCAATACAGAGCTAATAATTGTCCAAAATAACATGGCTTATCACCACTGTTGGGTGTTTTATAATCGTCAAAAAGATCGAGCAAAGTAGACAAAACAAGGAAGGCTTCACAAGAAGTCTAATGCCGATAACACCGCAATAGGAATTAAAACTTATATAAAAGAAGAAATTTCCCTGAGAATTAAGCAGATTATCCTAGTTACTGCTTGTGTAGGACATTTCTCTGCACACAATCCACAGCGAATGCAAACATCTTCATCTTTTAACATTGCTGTTCCCATTTCTATTAAGCTCTCCTCATCCATTGAAGCAGAATCTACTCCATAAAAGTTATCGATAGCAGCACGCAAATTTCCTTCTCCTAGATCGAGATTGAGTTTATTAAGTGGAACTTGCTTCAAGCAATTACAAGGACATACATCTACACACCCATTACACTTAATGCATAAAAAGCCATCGAAAACAGGAGAGATGTGGCACTGCAAGCAACGATTCGCTTGTTGATGCACTTCTTCAGCGGTATAATTATTTTCTACCATGTTGTTGTTTGTCGTTCTGGTATCGGGAGGTTGCATGGTTGGAGGCGACCATTTAGTACGCAAGTAGGTTTTATCTCGCATAGGAAGAATTTCTGTAAATTCGGCTGAATATTCTAAGTAGGGTTGAGTTCCTTGCAAGTCACTATCAATAGAGCGGGCCGCTTCTTGTCCATGACGAATAGCTGTAATAAAGAGAGCTGGACCAAAAGCGGCATCTCCACCTGCATAAATGCCTTTCATAGAGGTTCGTCCTGTCTCACGGTCCGTTTTAATCAAACCACGCTCAATTTTAAGCTGGTCTTTTTTATCCCAGCCATTTAGAAAACTCAGGTCTGTTGCTTGTCCAATGGATAAGGCAATAGTGTCACAGGGGAGTACAAATTGACTATCTGGAACATATTTAGGAGCAAAGTGACCTGTTTGATCAAAAAGAGAATAAAGCCGTTGCATCCTTAGGCCAACTACCCGTCCATTTCCATCTCGCTCTACAGCAACTGGGCCCACTCGGTTGAGAATTTTAATTCCTTCCTCCAAACCATCCTCAATCTCAAATTCATCAGCTGTTTGTTCATCGCGAGACTCAAGACACACCATTGTGACGTTTTTAGCTCCATTACGAACAGAAGTCCGAGCCACATCAAAGGCAACGTTACCGCCTCCGATGACAACCATATTTTCCCCAATTGCCCATTGTTCTTCTGCACAACGGACACGCAAATATTCAATCCCTCGGATGATATCAGGTTCATCGGCTCCCGGAATAGGAAGTTCCCGAGACTTCCAAAGACCGATACCAATAAAAATGGCATGATATTGTTGCTGAAGCTCAGTCAATGTGATATCTCGTCCCACTTTCATATTATAGTAAATTTTTGCCCCTAGGTATTCAATGGCATAGCACTCATTGATGGCAATTTCATTTTTGAGACGATAGGTTGGAACCCCATAGACCAACATGCCGCCTGGCATCCGCATCATTTCATAAATATCAACAGCGTATCCTAAGCGAAGTAAATCATGTGCACAAGTGAGAGAGGCCACACCAGCTCCGATGCAAGCCACACGAAGGCCATTTGGCTGTGGACTAGTAGATCCGCGTGAATAGCTAAATTCCAATGATTTAACATGGGCCTCTTTATCCAGGCCGAACCACTCATCGAGATAACGTTTTTGGGCTCGAATAGTCAACGTCTTATCCACTCGATCACGACGGCAAGTGATTTCACAAGGAGCACCGCAAATCATACCACAGATAGAGGCAAACGGATTTGGTCCACGTGCAATTTTATATCCCTCTAGGTAATCACCCGCATGAAGAGCTAGCATATAGCCTCGCCCATCGGTCTTTACTGGACATCCGTCACGACAATCAATTTGGCGAATGAAATAATCAAGATCTGGAACGACAACATCATAAATCTCTCTATAAGAAGAGAATATCTCATCCTTCTCGTCTCTCTCATCCGTGATAGTATTAAGATTCAAATTCATTGTTCAGAGTCTTTTGCAAATTTCAAATCATTACTAATCTGTGTGTCAAGTTTATTTCTTTGATTATTAAGACTTTTTTTCTTACCTCTATTAATCAAGAAAATAAACCTTATACGCAGGTTAGTAGTCAATCTAGCAAAAGAAGTGCTTTTTTAAAAATGTTATTTAGCATTCGGAGTGAAAATCTATACTCATCTCAGTTTGAACTGGAAGGAGTATATGTTTAGCAGTAGATGGACAGTAGTCGTGAGTTATGTCTGTTTGGCATTAACCCAAGACATCAAAAAATTCACAATTTCAACTGTGATGAGTATAAACTCACCTTACGCAAAAAGAGTGGTATTCAGGGGCTTTTAATTAGAAATACTTGATAGAAAACTTCATATTTAGCCAAGCTCTTTTGGTAATCACTACCAAAGGAGCAAAAATGGTCTCAAAATCATATAGAAATGAATATACGGATCTTGAAAAGGAAATTGATATTGAAGAGTTTAAAGAAACTATTTTGAATTATTTTAGTGCTATTGCCGACCCACGACAGGGGCACAATTTAACCTATAGACTTGAGCATATTTTTTTCATCATTCTCTCTGCTATGTTAGCAGGAGCAAATAGCATTAATCAAATTGCAATATTTGCTAAATCCAAAGCTCGGTGGATTAAGCGGCTAATTGAAATAGAAACTATTCCGAGCTATGGAATTTTTTGGTGGACACTCGTCCGAATCAAGCCAGAATCTTTAAGACACCTTTTAGTTGAATGGTTAGAAACTCTTCCAAGTGGATTAAAAAATCAAATTCTAGCCATTGATGGGAAATGTTTAAGAGGGACTCAAAAGAGTGCTACACTTAATCCAACTTTGCATCTTGTGTCTTTATTTGTTGCAGAGAAAGGGATTATTGTAGCTCAGCAACCAGTTGAGAATAAATCTAATGAGATAACAGCTATACCGAAGGTTTTAGATCAAATCAATATTCAAGGGGCGATTGTCACATCAGACGCTATGGGGTGTCAAAAAAATATTGCAGGAAAAATTTGTGATAATGGCGCAGACTATGTACTAGCGTTAAAAGGCAATCAAGAATCTTTGGCAGATGAAGTTGAAAATTATTTTATCCAAGCTGATGCTATTGATTTTGTAGAATGCGATGCTGTTGGTTGGAAGGAAAATGGTCATGGACGTGTAGAGAAACGAGAAATATATAGTGATTTAAATTTGATTTTTTTATTCATAATTTAAACTCAAAAAAGAAAAATCAATGGCTTCTGCTAAAGTTTTAACCTTCTCTAATTTGGAACGAACCATTTTTTTGAAATTTGCCCAAAAAATCTCGATCGGATTTAAGTCTGGCGAATAGGCTGGAAGAAATAAAATTCTACAACCAGCTTTTTCTATTAATTTTCGTGATTCTTCTGACTTATGAAAAGTTGCGTTATCCATAATCACAACTTGACCAACCTTGAGCTCTGGAATTAAAAAGTCTTTCAGCCACATGTTAAACAGCTGAGTATCACACGTCCCTTTGTAACAAAAAGGGGCTAAAATACGAGATTCTATTTTTGCTGCTATAAAGCTTTCTCTAGAATATCTTAAACCTGAAATGGCTCCCGGAATCTGCTCACCTCTAGTTGCCCGAGCATATTCTCTGATAAGATATTTATTAATGCCACTTTCATCTACATAAACGCGGTCCTGCTCGGAAATTTTCTCTAACTCTTGTTTAAAGACCGCTCGTTTCTTCTCATCCCTTTCCTTGTAGTATGAGGTCTTTTTTTTAAAGTAATTTTGAGCCTTTTACAAGCATAAAATACTGCTTGTAAAGTTGAATTGAACTTCTCTGCTATTTCTCTCAGATAGCTGTCAGGATGTTCTTCAATATATTTTTTAAGTTTTTCACTGTCAATTTTACTCGGTTTTGACCCATTCATTTTAGGGGCCAAATCTTGCTGCCTTTGTCTAGAAAGCCAGTTTCCTAAAGTTGGAACAGTAACGCCAAAAATCTTGCTTGCTTCCAAGCGACTTCCGCCGTTTGCAATATAATTTAAAGCTCTTTGTCTTAAGTCGATTGAGTAAACCATGAAAGATTTGTACATGAAAATATATTAAAAATCAAATTTAAATCACTATATGTGACAGAAGATATCGATTGGCTACCACAAAAAGATGAATGGCGAAAACTCAAAAGTATCATAATGGTAAAGAGTGAGCGTTCGTTGCCCACCCAAGTACCAACAACTGAAAACCGGTTATGCAGCTGAAAATTTGGCTACATTTAGGAGATTAGCATTAAACATGTTAGGGTCTGGAAAGGGACTATTAGAAAGACGAAAGAAAGCTGGCTGGAATGAAGAATATCTAACAGAAATTGTTACCAAATTCTTTATCAAAAATTTCTAATTAAAAACCCCTGGAGTGGTATTTGGACTGAAGCAAAAGTTTCCATGGTTTCAATGCTCGTCAGTCACCCTATATTTCCTTATATAGGGTGACTTGACGAGCATTTAACGGCTTTGACTCGGTCGAAATACCGCTATTTTTGCGTAAGGTAAGTTATAAAGCCTTAATCTTATGAGTGTCTAATTTTCACACTCATATTTCGTCTTAATTGAGGAACGAATTTAAGAAGAATATCGTCTTTTTCCTTGTTGAGCTCTTCATTGAGTTCAAGTATCCTTTGAGAAGTGATTCCCCACCATTTTGATTCTCTAGGTGCCTTTACCTTAGTTAAGTGATACTCATCTTTTGTCCAATAATGGTTAATGCGAATTTTATCGAGTACAATATAAGGTGATTTAAATCCTTCAAAACGAATTTTATCCGAATTAACTTGAAAATACCCAGGTTTATAGTTTGAATGATGTGCACTTGTACAGCTCTCAGTATATTGAGGTTGAACAATAGTTTTGACCATGTAATTGGTCCAATGCTTCATAGGAGCTTTCAACAAAAGCATTTCAATCATGAGTTTATTATCTGGAACCTGTTTGACGTGCGAAGTGCCATAATATTGCCAATTGACAGAAACGGCAGCAAACTCCTCATAGTCCTTAAGAAACTCAACTAAGCTACTGGCTTGCACAGGAAATAGAAATTCATCTAAATCTAAGCATGCTAACCATTTGGTTTTACCACGTGAAATGTTAATAGCATTCGTAAAAGCAGCATGCTGAATAGGGTCCCATTCTTTTAAATTTTTACTTGGCATTGACCACTCGATCAACTCAACTTCACCTTTGTCAATATAAGGCTGTAAAATAGCCTGATAATTATCGGTGCTAAGGTTATTATAAAGATAAAAATGTTGTACACCCATGAGTTTATGGAACTCAATCCACTCTTTCATAAAACGTGCTTCATTTTGGAAAATAGAAGCAATAGAAAGTTCATAAGTATATGCTGCAGACAAAGAAGAAATACCCATCAAGAAAAAATAAACAAAAAAGCAATAGAATAAGAGAGATGAGATTGATTGTTTGACTCTCAGCAAATTTAACCTTTCTCTTCCATTAAGCTTGGGTAGAAAGAAGCCCTTCTTTAAGAAATCTTTTTTAACTAGTGTTACCATATTATAACCTCAATGCAGTTTTAGAGTTTATTTTGGTAGGCTTCAGATATGGTTGATATGCTCTTTTTATGGCAATGTACACATTTATAAAGGTTTCTTTGTTATCAATCGCATAAGCCGATTATATCACTAAGATTCCTCTACCTGTGACAACGACATGTTACTGGCTTATCAAAAACATCTGAGGTCTAGTTTTTCCTATATATTTTGATTGAAGCGCTCTTTTGATCGAATAGACTTCAATGAGATACCTTGAATACTTCAAATAAAAATCTTCGAAGGTGGATGTGGCTTTTCTGATGAGTTTTGCACACGAAAGCAAAGTTCTTAATTCTTTTGGATTGTCATATCCAGTCTAGGAGCAATAATGACCTCATTTGATACAACTGAAATTTTTATTTCAACTAGAATTTAAGAATTTTTTCCAAGAGAATAGACTCCTTGAGAAACTTCCCTTAGACAAAAATAGGTACTCTAACTAAATTAAACCCTATTTTAATTTGAAAACACATCCCAATAACTTATTATTATTTGATGGTTTTTATGCATACTATCGCTAATTTGCTGCATGAAATTGGCATGTTAGCTCATATTCCTCGCTCTGGGTTTGCTTTCTTAGGATCTGGCAAACAATCGGTAGCTGAACATAGTTTTCGTGTAGCTTTAATAGCCCATACCTTAGCTAAGCTTTCTTCTGAGCCCATTAATCTTTATAAACTTCTCATGCTTTGTCTGTTGCATGATCTTCCTGAATCACGTTTAGGGGATCTTAATTATGTACAAAAAAGATATATACAACCTAATGTAGTTAAAGCTTTAGAAGATATTCGACAAGCCTCCTCATTTGGTCCTGAAATTGTTGAATGGATACAAGAATACGAAAAAGGAGAAAGTTTAGAAGCACAAATTGCTCATGATGCCGATCAATTAGAGCTTTTGCTTGTTCTTAAACAAGAACATGATCTAGGCAATCCTCGTGCTATAAACTGGTTTCGACTTGTATCTAGAAGAATACAGACGCCCGTCGCCAAAACACTAGGTGAGGTGATTTGGAAAACCCCCTCAGATGCCTGGTGGCTAGATCATAAAGAAGATTCACATTGGATTGATGAAACGAAATGAAAGAGACAAGGTTCAAGTGAACCATGTTCGAAAACGTCTTTCTAAGGAAGGATCAATCTGCAAGCTTTTCTTAAAATTTAAATAGTTTTGCCAGGCCTCTTTAGATAATTCAGCTTGATTTCGTCTAATTGCACGAATTAATAAATTTTTAGGGGTATGCTCAATATCAATAAATTCTAATATTTGTGTCTGATAACCTAAAACATCTAATAGTTGCGCCCGAACAGCATCTGTAGCTAAGGCAGCAAAACGCTCTTTAAGAATTCCATGTTTCAAAAGAGGAGCTAGAGACTCTTGCTGAATTTGCTGGGATAATTCATGTTGGCAACAAGGTGCACATAAAATTACTTTGGCTTGCCAACGAACAGCCTTCTCTAAAGCAGCATCCGTTGCTGTATCACATGCATGTAAAGAGATGACCATATCAATGGGATTCTGATTTTGATAATCATTAATATCTTTTATAGCAAATTGAAGATCTTTATATCCCAATTTCATGGCCAAAGATTGGCACTTGTTAATCACATCCTGTTTGAGATCCAATCCAATTAAATGTAAATCATACCCCTTTATAACCTTTAAATAATAGTACAAGGCAAAAGTTAAATAAGCTTTACCACATCCAAAATCTATCACATGAATTTTATGCTTAGGATCCAGATAAGATATGACATCTTCTACCATCTCTAAAAATCGATTCACTTGACGGAATTTATCATTTTTCTTGGGATAAACTTTCCCTTCACGATTCATGATTCCCAATTCAATTAAAAACGGAACGGGAATCCCTTCTTTAAGTACATACTGTTTAGAACGGTTATGTGAAAGCAAGATAGGAACAGCAGACTTAGTAGGTGGCTTTTTCAAGATCGTCACATGGGCTCTTTTGTTGCTTAAAATTTGATAATCAGCCTTAGACGTATAAAGAACAGCTTGCTTAAAAGAATTTAAACGCTCTCTAAACATATTTTGACTCTCTTCTTTGGAAAAATTCTGGTGTCGAGCTTGATGATGACAGAAGTCTGTCACTTGATAGACAAGATTTCCTTTAATCAGAAGAGGGCGCACTGTCACTTTCTGACTTTCATCCGCTTGCTTAGGTGAACTGAAGACAGCATATATGAGAGAGTGTTCATTAAACACACTTGTCAAAATGGTTTCTAAATCTTCTTGTCTCATACCAAAATGCCTTAAAAAAGCAGACTAACTCTTTTATCTTACAGCTATTAAAGCCTACCGAGGTGAGAAAAGCAAAGTCGCCATTGATGGAACACCTTGCCTTGATAAGAGAAGGACCTCCTCTAATCCATTTCTTGTCCTAGTAACCTTAACAATGATGCAATTAGAAAAATAAGAGATTTTGACCTTGTTGGACCATTTCTTCTATCTTCTTAGCAATAACTTGAGCTGTACCAGATCCTTCTTGATAATGAAGGAGAACCTCTCTTCTATTGCTCCTTGAGAATGAACAATAAGAATAGGATTTATCGTAACGTAACACCTGTTAAATACTAAAGTGGAATAACTTTCTGTACTATAGAAATTTATGTTGTATCAAACCAAATGTCTCTATCATCCAGTCAGGTATTAAATTTAATTTTTCTTATTTTAACATAGTTTCCTATTTAAGATTTATTCATTTTTAGGTTTTAGATATATTAGAAGAAAAATAAAGATAAAAAGAATAGAGGGAAAGCAGATAATATAGAATTTGCTTCTAAAACTGAAAAGTTAGAAAAAAATTTATTAGGATTGGGTAAATCTGCCAATGCCTCTATAGCATACTTAAAAGAGATAAATAGTTAGAGGAAAACAAGATCAGGTAGACAAGCAGAATTATTTAAAGAAATCAGAAAATAAAATTAAAATTTTTGTAAAGTTTTGTCATAGCTAAATTAATATTGTTTAATTCTTGTTAAAGATATAAGATTAATTATTTAATATTAAAATATCATCTGAAGGAATAAAACATGACAATTTTCAACCTACTCAAAGAATGTAACACTGTTGAAGATTTATCTAATTTTCTAATCAATCTACAGCCTAGCATCGGGAAATTAGGCGGAAGAAGGTTTTGTGTAAAGGATCAAGTAGGAAGTATTTCTTTAAGGGATATTGTCAAACGCTTAGATGAGATCTATAAATCTTCTCTTATAGACAAAACATGTTCATCGAATATCACCGCTCAAAATCTAGGTATTGCAAAATTCATTAATGACTATCCACAAATCTTAACTGATGAACAAGTAATCGATGATTTATATCAAATAGAAAGCTTATCTGGGTTGCAAGAGATTCTCATCAAGAACACACAAAATCAAGCATTAGTACTACAAGCAGAAGGGAAAGAGATCTCCTTGTTCCGACCCTTTCTTGCTCGAAAAACGGATTATTTTAATAGTATTGCTTCTTTTAAGGAAGGAAAAACACGGCAGATATCCCTTCAAGAAGATTCGCCAGAAGCTATTGAACTCTTATTTTCTTTTCTAAAAACAGGTCAAGTTGTGCTCACTTTTGAGAACGCTATAGAAGGACTTGTAATTGCAGATAAATACTCAGTCAAGGAGCTCAAGGACAAGTGTCAAAAATGGATTATGGATAATTGCGATCTTACATGTGATAATGTGATCGAAAGGCTTACAATTGCAGATAAATCCAAGGAGCTCAAGGACAAGTGTCAAAGATGGATTGGAAATCAAAATCGCGATACTTTTAATTTATGGGAGATAGTAGATAAATTTGATGCAACACTTTTACGAGAAGCTTTACTGCAACAAGCAGTGGTAAGCAAAGACACCTCAATTCTTCAAGGAAGAGGCAAATTTCTGAATGAACTCGTCTTGACCAATAAGAGCTCAGAAGACGTTCTAGAGTTACTTCAATTTTGTCCAAATATCTCTTATTTACAATTAACATCATGTCAAGGGCTCAAAGACCTCAAAAAGATGAGGGAATTAAGGAACCTCACAAGCCTTAAATTAATTGATTGTCAGCAACTAACCGACATTAGCGAGCTGATATTACCCAATCTGACCCATCTTAACTTAAGTTGGTGCTACCGACTAACCAACATTAGCGAGTTGACATTACCCAATCTCACTAGTCTTGACTTAAGGGGATGCTACCAACCAATCAACATTAGCAAGCTGACATTACCCAATCTCACTAGTCTTGACTTAAGTGAATGCGAGCAGTTAACCGATGAAGCTGTTAAAGAGATAGCAGCAAGATTACCCAATCTCACTAGTCTTGGCCTAAGCGGATGCAAGCAGTTAACTGCTGAATCTATTAAAGAGATAGCAGCAAGATTACCCAATCTCGCTAGTCTTGACTTAAGTAAATGCCAGCAGTTAACCGATGAAGCTGTTAAAGAAATAGCAGCAAGATTACCCAATCTCACTAGTCTTGGCTTAAGTTGGTGCAAGCAGTTAACTGCTGAATCTATTAAAGAGATAGCTGCAAGATTACCCAACCTCACTAGTCTTGGCTTAAGTTGGTGTCAACAGTTAACCGATGAAGCTGTTAAAGAGATAGCCGCAAGATTACCCAACCTCACTAGTCTTGACTTAAGTTGGTGCAAGCAGTTAACTGCTGAATCTATTAAAGAGATAGCCGCAAGATTACCCAATCTCACTAGTCTTGACTTAAGAGAATGCGAGCAGTTAACTGCTGAAGCTGTTAAAGAGATAGCCGCAAGATTACCCAATCTCACTAGTCTTAAATTAAGTGGATACAAGCAGTTAACTGCTGAATCTATTAAAGAGATAGCCGCAAGATTACCCAACCTCACTAGTCTTGAATTAAGTTGGTGCAAGCAGTTAACTGCTGAATCTATTAAAGAGATAGCCGCAAGATTACCCAATCTCACCCTCTATTCAAGATATTTGCATGGAAGCTTCTAGAGTACAACCGACCAAGGCATCACATGACGCTATTTTGAGAGTTTTGTACAGGCTTGAGCCGACATCAGATTCTTTATGGAAGGAAGCTTGCAGTTTTATCAATAAAGTTAAAGGATGTCTTGTGATTGATGAGATAAGCCTTACGCAAGTAAAATGGATCTGATCTATTATCTCGGGCAAACATCATAGAATTGTAAAATATATTAACCTTCAAAGTCTTGTGTGGACAGATGGAGATAATCTGATTCCAATTCTATAAGACTTTCACAAAAACGACCGGTTATAACAAGCTCTTGATTTTGGATATCAGCTCTTATACTCATTTCACTTGAAAGCTGCAATTTGGATGAATTCTTCTTCGCTTAACTCTCCTTAAGCTTTTGGTGAGACCTTTTGAAAAGAAGAGAACAAAGAGATCCCATGCCAATTGTTAACACAAGGCCTGGTCTTTGCTCTACTCTTTTAAAATCTTTTTTTAAATGGGCCCAGCAGTATTGGTGCAAGCCATAGGTTGAATAGACTCTAAATCAATCAGCCACTAGATTTTGAATGCACTCTTTACCAAGCAGTGCTTGAAAAGCTTTTTTGCCACGACTTGCAAAAATCAAGCATTAATACTACAAGCAAAATGGAAAGAGACCTCCTTGTTCCGACCCTCTCTTGCTCGAAAAACGAATTATTTTAATATCCTGAGTTTTGAGTTTATTTCCTTGATTCTTAGGAATCTTTCCTCTTATCTCTCGTCCTTTTCTTCTTGGAAATAGCCATTTGACTATTCCCTTCAAAGAAAAGGACAAGATCTAAGAGAAAATCTTCTCTAATAATCAAGGAAATAAACTCAAAACTCAGGTTAATAGTATTGCTTTTTTTAAAGAAGGAAAAACACGGCAGATATCCCTTCAAGAAGATTCGCCAGAGGCTATTCAATTGCTATTTTCTTTTCTCGAAACTGGTCAAGTTGTGCTCACTTTTGAGAATGCTATAGAAGGACTTGTAAGTGCAGATAAATACTCAGTCAAGGAGCTCAAGGAAAAATGTCAAACATGGATTGGGAATCAAATCTTTACTTAAGTTGGTGCGAGCAGTTAATCGATGCAGCTGTTAAAGAGATAGCTACAAGATTACCCACTCTCACTAGTCTTTACTTAAATGGGTAGCGAGAAGTTAACTGCTGAATCTACTAAAGAGATAGCAGCAAGATTATCCAACTGGAGTAAAACATGACAATCTTCAATGCACTCAAGGAATGTAACACTGTTGAAGATTTATCTAATTTTCTAATCAATCTACAGCCTAACATCGGGAAATTAGGCGGAAGAAGGTTTTATGTAAAGGATCAAGTAGGAAGTATTTCTTTAAGGGATATTGTCAAACGCTTAGATGAGATCTATAAAAAATTTTTCCTTATAGCCTCAACTTTTAAAGTTATAGAAAAAATCAAAATTTTAGACAAACAAGCTAATCAATTACTTATAAAAACAAATATTTTAATTCAAATCTTGGCAGCTGTAAAAAGAGGGAGAGGAAATTTCGATTGTGATCCCCATAAAATTTTGGACAAAATTGAAAGAAATACCATTTCTTTTCTACCAGAAATTAACTCAATACAAGAATTACATCAACGGATAGTCCAAATAGGCAAAACATGTTCATCGAATACCACAGCTCAAAATTTGGGTATTGCAAAATTTATTAATGACTATCCACAAATCTTAAATGATGAACAAGTAATCGATGATTTATATCAAATAGAAAGCTTATCTGGTTTACAAGAGATTCTCATCGAAAATACACAAAATCAAGCATTAATACTACAAGCAGAAGGGAAAGAGATCTCCTTGTTCCGACCCTTTCTTGATCGAAAAACGAATTATTTTAATAGTAGTGCTTCTTTTAAAGAAGGAAAAACACGGCAGGTATCCCTTCAAGAAGATTCGCCAGAGGCTATTCAATTGCTATTTTCTTTTCTCGAAGCTGGTCAAGTTGTACTCACTTTTGAGAATGCTATAGAAGGACTTGTAATTGCAGATAAATACTCAGTCAAGGAGCTCAAGGAAAAATGTCAAACATGGATTATGGACAATTGCGATCTTACGTGTGATAATGTGATCGAATGGCTTACAATTGCAGATAAATACCAAGCTAAGGAGCTCAAGGATAAGTGTCAAACATGGATTGGAAATCAAAGTGACGATACTTTTAATTTATGGGAGATAGTAGATAAATTTGATGCAACGCTTTTACGAGAAGCTTTACTACAACGAGCAGTGGCAATCAAAGACACCTTAATTCTTCAAAAAAGAGGCCAATTTCTGAATAAATTCCTCTTGTTTAATAAACGATCAGAAGACGTTCTAGAATTACTTCAAATTTGTCCAAATATCTCTTATTTACAATTAATATCATGTCTATGGCTCAAAGACCTCAAAAAGCTCATGGAATTAAAGAATCTCACAAGCCTTGAATTAATTAATTGCCAGCAACTAACCAACATTAGCGAGCTGATATTACCCAATCTGACCCATCTTAAATTAAGTGGATGCCAGTATCTAAACAACATTAGCGAACTGACATTACCCAATCTCACTAGCCTTGACTTAAGTGGGTGCGAGCAGTTAACTGCTGAATCTAAGAGTTAAAGAGATAGCTGCAAGATTACCCACTCTCACTAGTCTTAGCTTACGTGAATGCAAGCAGTTAACTGCTGAATCTATTAAAGAGGTAGTTGCAAGATTACCCACTCTCACCCTCTTGATTTAACGTCAGTGAGTGAGATAACCGATTCATCTATTGAAGAAGTAGCAACACCGAATCTCATCAGTCTTAACTTAATGTTTTGTACAGGACAAAAAAATTTCATAAAAACTCGCTTTTATATCTATGAATTTTTAACTCACCTTCAGTCCAAATGCCACTCTTTGTGCGTAAGGTGAGTTAAAAATTACCAAGAATATCAATACACACTCCAGGCATATAGCTAAATTGCCAAAAAGACCTAGTTTTTTAATTTTGTAAGAGGTGTAATATATTCGAATTACAAAATTCTGCATTTTTTATGGATGTGTTGAATTTGCATAAATCTTAGAAAGTTCAGATGCATGGATTTAAAACCCAGTAGATAGAGCGTGTTCTCAAATTGCTAATATTTTTAAAAATGTAGAATTCTGATGATGCAAATATGTTTCATTCACTAAGAAATAAGGACAAAATGCCCATGCAAGTTAAATTAAAAGACCAAGCTTCTATCGAGCTTCCCGAAGGAAGCACTGCTAAAGACTTGGCAGATAAGCTCAATCTAAAAGGACCAAGTGAAGCTCTAGGGGTCTCTATCAATGGAAAGACAATGGATCTTTCTACGCAGCTCAAGGAAGGAGATCAGGTCATTTTATGGAATTTTGAGGATCCTCAAGGAAAAGAAATCTTCTGGCATACGTCTGCTCACGTATTAGCACAAGCTATTTTACGTCTCTTTCCTCACGCGCAACCGACAATTGGGCCACCTATTGAAAACGGCTTTTACTATGACTTTGCAAATCTTACCATCTCGGATGCTGATTTTGAGCGCATTGAAAAAGAAATGCAATCCATTGTCGCTGAGAATTATATTTCCAAGAAAGAGAATTTTAAATCTAAAGAAGAAGCTCTACATGCTTTTGCTCATAATCCTTATAAACGCGAATTAATTGAAGGCTTTGGTGAAGATAGCCCTTTAACAGCTTATCGACAAGGGGAATTTTTTGATCTCTGCCGTGGACCTCATCTTTTTAACTTAGGTAAAATTAAAGCCATTAAGGTTTTAAAAACAGCAGGAGCCTACTGGCGTGGTGATGCCAAAAATGAGATGCTTACACGCATCTATGCCATTACGTATCCAGATCGAAAACAACTCAAAGATTTTCTTCAACATCTAGAGGAAGCTAAGAAACGAGATCATAAGGTTCTGGGTCCTAAACTTGATCTCTTCTCCCTTAAAGAAGAAGCCCCAGGTATGCCTTTTATTCACCCTAAAGGACTAATTGTGTGGCATCAACTTGTCACCTACATCCGCGAACTCCTCAATCGCAGTGGCTATATTGAAATCAAAACCCCAGCCATGATGACAAAAGAACTATGGGAAATCTCTGGTCACTGGAGCAATTACCGTCAAAACATGTTTATTTCTCAAGTCGAAGACCGAGAATTTGCCATTAAACCGATGAATTGCCCAGGCTGTATGCTCTACTATAAAAGCTATACCCATAGCTACCGTCATTTACCTTTGCGGATTGCAGAAATTGGCCATGTCCATCGTTACGAACCATCTGGTTCCCTATCAGGACTCTTCAGAGTACGCAGCTTTCATCAAGATGATGCCCATATCTTTATGAAACCCTCTGATATTCAGACTGAAATTGCCTCTATCTTGGCATTAGCCGATGAAATTTATACCACTTTTGGTTTAACATATCGCTTAGAGTTATCTACTCGTCCTGATAAAAATACTATTGGAACAGATGAAGAGTGGGCGATTGCCACAGCAGGCTTAAAAGGTGCTTTGGATCAAATGAAGCAAGAATATCGAATCAATGAGGGAGATGGGGCTTTCTACGGACCTAAAATTGATTTTCACATTCGTGATGCGATCAATCGTACATGGCAATGTGGAACCATCCAATTAGATATGGCACTGCCCGAGAAATTTGAGTTAGAATATACAGCTCCAGATGGAACTCGCCAACGCCCTGTAATGATTCATCGAGCATTGTTCGGATCAATAGAGCGCTTTTTAGGTATTCTTATTGAGCATTACTCAGGCAAATTTCCTCTCTGGTTAAGCCCTCTTCAAGTCCGTTTGATCATTGTAGCCGATCGCCATCAGCCCTATGCAGAGCAAATTCAAAAAAGATTAAAAATTGCAGGCTTTCATGTCGATATCGATCACTCCCATGAATCAGTCAGTAAGAAAATACGCAATGCTCAACTAGAACAAGTCAATTATATTTTAACAGTCGGAGACCAAGAGATAGAACATCACACCATTAATCTACGCACACGGGATAATATCGTTCATGGAGAAATTCAACTCGATGAATTTATGCAAAAAATTGAAGAAGAAAGAAGAATGCGCAGCTTAACCTCTCCTTATTTCTCTAACTCCTAACAAAAGGATCTATGAATGCTTGTAATTGCCATTAGTAGCTTTAAAGGGGGGACAGCCAAAACATCGACAGCTCTCCACGTAGGAGCTGCTTTGTCAAAATTTCATCAAAAAAAAGTACTATTAATTGATTTCGATGCTCAAGCCAACCTTACAACAGGCTTAGGATTCGATCCCGATGAAAATGATAGCTTAACTCCAGTCCTTCAAGGCATTAAGCCTATTGAAGAAGTCATCAAGACCACAAATGTAGCACGCCTAGATCTTATCCCTGCAGATACCTGGTTAGAAAGGGTAGAGGTCACAGGATCTTTAGCCGCAGACCGCTATTCACATGAGAGGCTGCATGCTGTTATACAACCCTTAACCTATGAATTTATCATCATTGATACCCCCCCTTCCCTCTGTTGGCTAACAGAATCGGCTCTTATCGCCGCTCAACACGCCTTAATCTGTGTAACACCAGAATTTTATAGCATCAAAGGATTAGAGCGTCTAGGCCAATTCATGGATAGCATTAACCAACGACACCCTTTAAATATTTTAGGCATCATCCTTTCTTTTTGGAACACACGTGGCAAGAGTAATCAAGCCTTTTTAGATGTTATAGAGAAAACATTTCCACATAAAACCTTAAAAAATAAGATACGTCGTGATATCTCTGTCTCGGAAGCATCCATTTATGGCAAACCTATTTTTGATATAGACCCCCAAAGCCGAGCTGCAGAAGATTATCAAGCTATCACAGAAGAACTTTTACAACGTTTACAAATGTAAAGCGGCTTTACACAAAAAGAAATCAAAAACAAGGAATAAAAGGATGACCAATGTCAATACTATTTTAACTCAACGCATTAAAAGCTCAGAAAGCTCATCCAAGATGGCTGCCATGGCCAAGCAATCAGCAACAGGCAATTTGACGGGTTTTGCTGGTATTTTTAGTGTGACAGAATTAAGTGAAAAAGAGAAAAGTTTAATTGAAAAAATTTTAAAAGAATATGCACAAGAAGGACATGATTTAGAAAAAGATTTAACGACGTTAGTTTCCTTAACATCTGAAGTTAAAGCTATTAATAATCAAGCAGCCATCCTACATGGAGAAAGAATTAAAAAGGCGCATACAATTTTCACCCGTTATCGAGATGGGGCCTTTACAGCTTGGTTAATCGCTACCTATGGTAACCGTCAGACTCCTTATAATTTAATGCAGTATTACGAGTTTTATGAAGCGATGCCTAAGCCATTGCGTCCCCAGATGGAGTCCATACCCCGCCAAGCTGTTTATGTTTTGGCTAGTCGCACAGGAAGTTTGGAAAAAAAGATAGAAATAATTAGAAACTATCAAGGGGAGACCAAAGACGAGATGCTAACACTTATTCGTCAAGCATTTCCTTTAGAGCGAGGTGATAAAAGGTGTCAAAAGATAGGGGATGGTATTATGAACAATTTGCAACATCTATATAAGCAACTAAAAGAGGTTTTCTCAGAATTGAGCCCTTCGCATAAGCAGGAAATTGTTAGTCTTCTAAAACAAATTCATCAAATGATAGATTTTAAATGAAAGATCAAACATTCACTCCTTTTATTCTAGAGCCCAGCTGGCAGCAAGTTTTAAAAGATGAATTACATCAGCCCTATGTCATCGAATTAGCTGCTTTTATAGAGAGAGAATATGCCCTATCTCCTGTTCCTATTTATCCCTCGCGTGATCTTATTTTTAATGCCTTTTACCAAACACCTTTTCCTCAAACACAAGTAGTCATTGTAGGACAAGATCCTTATCATGGACCTGGACAAGCCCATGGATTAAGTTTCAGTGTTCCGATAGGAGTTAAATCTCCACCATCGCTTCAAAATATTTTTAAAGAATTGACATCCGATTTATCTATTCCAATCCCTTCGAGTGGCTGTCTCATTCCTTGGGCAAGGCAAGGAATCTTGCTTCTTAATGCAACATTAACAGTACGTAAGGGAGAACCTCTTTCTCATCATGGAATTGGATGGGAGCGTTTTACAGATGTGGTCATTCAAAAATTACAACAAAGAGAAGACCCACTGATCTTTGTCTTATGGGGAAAGTCAGCGCAAGATAAAGGTCGATTTTTACGTGATCCGCATATGCCAAAGCGTCATTTTATTTTAACAGCGGCTCATCCTTCTCCCTATTCAGCAAATCAAGGCTTCTTTGGTTGTCGTCATTTCTCTAAAATTAACGAATTATTAACAAAGCAAGGAAAAAATCCAATTCAATGGGCATTTTAAATATAAATATAAATATATTATATTTATAATTAATTAATTTAATATTATAATGTAAATATAAACTAATAAATAAAATTAGTTTATAAATTATATATTATTTTATTCATTGGTGGGGATATGTTAATTGAAGAAGACATACAGAAAATATTAGATCAATTAGAAAGTGGAAAGCCAATTACACTTGCCTTTGATGGCTCTGATATTATCATTCATTTTCTAGATGATGCTTCTAAACTATTTCTTACAACATCTATATACAAGGGGGGAAATTATATTCCTTCTGGCGTACGACGATGTCTGTCCCAAAAAGCCCCAATTCCCCATCCTATCCTTAAAACTTTTTTTAATATTGATGAAATGCACTTTCAAATTCATTTGAATTATTTAGAGAAAACCCAAGAATTATCCAGCCAATGTTTCAAAGATTTGTTAGAAAAGTTTATTTGGATCGCCGAGAATTGGCGCTTATATTTGGATGAACATGATAAGAATGACCTTATTTATGTCCGAGTGAATAAATAACTCACCTTACGTACGCATATATTTTTTCCTTAAAACTCTCAATTCTTGAAAGGCCATTTGATTGGTCTTTACAAGCAATTTATATTTTAGAGCAAAATGACCCAACGAAGTTTTGATTCGAAGCATTTCTAGCTTGCAATAAGCAATAATAGATGCAAAAATATGATTCTTTTGAGAGGTCGGCACTTTGGTTGGAGATTTCTCAAGACTTGCATTTTGCTTGATCGATTTATGATATTTTTAGACTAGATCTCTTGCATAACTTAGAATAAATGTTAAAATAGCTAAAAATTAAAAAGGTTTTAGCTATGAGATATGACAACTTGAAAGAATTTAAAGATGAAGAATTTCGTCGGTTAATAGGAATCAAACGAACGACTTTTGAAAAAATGGTTGGGATTCTAAAAGAAGCCGAAAAAGACTTTTGGAGTTAAATCAACGTCAGTTCGATTTTCAATTAGCTCGTCATCAGTACTTTAAGCTCATTTTCGCGCAAATTTAGAGATGGCTTTTTAGGACGAAGGGTGTAAGCAATTAATCCCGACAACAAGTTGACTAAAAAGTTGGTCGGACTTCTATGCCTGGAATGCTCGATTTGTGAAATGTTTTTCAGCTGATCAATAATGGTTTCGACGATTCCCCTTTTACGAAGCATCAGCTTGTCTATCAGTGGCATCAGCTTATTTTTCATATTTGATTTTATTTTGGTGATCAGCTGCACCCCTTGTTGCATAAGCCTATCAAATAAATCTGAGGATATGTACCCTTTGTCGCCAAAAACCTTGCCAAAGACCTTTTGTACGAGCCCTGGAACAGGTTTTCTATCATCAATATTGCCAGCAGTGATCATATAAGCTAAAAGCTCTCCTGCATCATTCACTACGATATGCAGCTTAAAGCCATAAAAGTAACCAACAGAGGTCTTTCCCCATTTGGCAATCCCTTTGAATACTTTGTGGCTGTGGACACGCTTTGGGTGGCTAACTTCCAAAGACGCTGAATCGACAAATGAAATGCCGCTGCAACTTCCTAGACGTGTCATCAAATAACAATGCAGAGGAAAGACCAGTTGACTTTTCAATTCCACAAATCGATTATAGCTTGGAAGATTTGGAAATTCTCTTTTCAAATAGTTAATTACGTGGCTGTTATAAAAAGTCTTAAAATTCCTATAGCCGATTATATGAAATAAAATAATCAACGTCATGACTTCACTAGGGCAGAGGCACGGCTCTCTTTTTGGCTCTCGTTTGTTTTCAGCAAGTAATCTTTCGCTCCATAATTTCTCGAAATTTTTCCAAAAATCATCTATATTGCAAAATAGCTCGGTCAAATTAATCATTTTTTGCTTCCTTTTGGTTGTAAGCTTGTTGTGGAAAACAAACATTAACCAACGAGGAAGCTTTTTTTTCAAGCCTCTTTGTTTGCTAAAATCTAGATTTTAAAATCGAACTGACGTTAACTAAAGAAGATAAGAAAAATAACGCTAAGCTATCTAGTGAAAGAGTCATCAACGAAAATGTGATTGGTTTATTGAAGCGATTTAAAATTATTGCTGAGCGCTATAGAAATCGAAGAAAACGCTTCTCTTTAAGGTTTAATTTGATTGCTGGAATTCATAATTGGGAACTACAACACTAAGGTTATGCAAGAGATCTATTTTTGCTTCTGGACAACAACGAACTAGTCTCTTCAAAATAAGGACTCGAACCTATTTCAAAAGGATGTCCAATTGCAATACCGTCTCCAAACAGCCCAGCTTTAGGGAGTTTAAATGCATGGATTGAAGCAAGCACACACCCAAGTTCATAGGATAGGTTAGCTTTTTCTTGGTGGGACAACTCAGAGATATGGCTTCCAGAAATAAATTCAAAAATGGAGTAAGCCCATGGCTCGTTCGCTTCATCAGCATAAATGAGCTTAGGAGTGGAAACACTCTTATCAATAAGCTGATGAAGTGCTTTTTCTGTTTTACAATGTGCTCGATCTCGACCATAAATCCTTAAAGCAAAGGCATCACGACCTATTTGAATTTTATAGATGGTATTAAGAGCACCCCAGAAAGAACTTTCCATTCATTTAGCTGTTGGCAATGCGGAAATGCTTTGCGTACCAAAGCCAAAAGCTGTTGGTAATCCAAGAGAATATGTTGAATGCTTCTTTCTACTTCCAAAACCTTATTCCTTTTGTGAAAAAGCTTCTAACTGACGTAGTCAAATCTAAAAATCTTCTAGAGTATTATCAGCAATAGAAAGCTCTTCACCTTTTTTAATGTCTCTTAGGGCTATATTTGCTCGTCTTTCGAAATCAGGAATGACATTTGGACTATGAAAACGATTGACATGACGCTCAGGATCTGGATAAAGCCAGCGAATACCACCTCTTTGGTGGCAAAAATTATTTTTCTCATATTCGGGAAGGTTTTCATATTCTTCATCGGATAAGATTTTAAGATCCCATTTTATCACTACCTCATCTTTCTTAAAATCACGATTTGCAAATGCTCCAATTCTATCTTAGAATTGCATAAGATCCCCTAGGTATTGTTTTGGCTACCATATCTTTTGGAATGTCATTCATTGAACTAACCTGGCATCCAATTACGAGAGAATAAGGCTGTGTATAATCTCATTAGAAATCCTATTTGGAATTTTATCTATGATGTTATTCACGTAAAAATTTTCCCAATGCTTAGGGATGTCATACGGACCAGCATCAAGTGCATTAGATGTCCGACATTCGATTCCAATTACCATGATGGATGGTTTCTGGATGACTGCATAATTTTTCATTGCAATTTCTTTGATAAAATGAGTTTCTCTGGGAGTAATTTCCTGGCTTAAAAGAGCACAAGCCATAGTAATTGCTGCGATACTGATAAGAGAACAATAGGTTTTCATGAGATCATTCCTTTCATGGCTTCCATCCTCCAGTGCACAACCAATAAAGCGATAAACCAAAACATATCCAAACCTGGATGTGTAAAATGACGTGAAGGGTGTTAGGAACGATATTATCTCCTCTTGTCGGTAGAAAAGAGTGAGTATCTTGATACTCTTCAAAGCCAGCTTTGTTACCATGTATCCAGTATCCGCCTCCAAAATAAGGAATCCACCACGCAGTAATTGTCCCAAAAGTAATAAGGCCGTAAATGCCTACAAAAAGAAGACGAGCCCACAGAGGAACAGGTGACGCAAGATACAAAAAAGTCACAATAATAGGAATCAGCACGAGGATTGCATTGACGAAAGATCCGATCAATCGGAATTTCAATGAATGGGCTTTTTTTAGTGCAGCAAGATTAGTGAATGGCGGAATATCGATCCAATCGTGAAAAGCCATGAAAAAGAAAAGGATGCATTGAATGGCGATAAAGAAATAGATCATTTTTCCACTTTTTGTGATACGTCTGGTTGCTGCACAATTTCGTATCTCAGCTGGACTAATCCGCTTAGATAAGCCTGTGAAGATATCACACGGAAAGGAATCTCCTTATCTATCATATTGAAGAGAGGAATCCCTGAGCCAAGGATCACGGGAATAATGGATAAGGTCATCTTATCGACCATTTGACATGAAAGAAATTGAGAAATGGTAGTTCCTCCATCGATCCAAATGTGTTTTATCCCGTCTTTATGCAGCTTGGTGAGTAACTCAGTTAATTCTCCAGGGTAAAGCTCCATATCTTTTCTGACTGAATTTAAACTATTACTCAAGACAACAACCCTTTTCCCTGGATAAGGATCTGGCACTGTTATAGCGACTTCATAAGTTTTGCGACCAACAATCAAGGCATCGATGCTGCTAAGTAGCTTCTGAAACCCATAATCCTCATCGAAGCCACCAACCCGATCGAGCCAATCAAGACCGCCATCTTTACGAGTGATATAGCCATCAATGCTTGTTGCAATATAGATGGAGATTTTCGGTCGATCCATTGGATCAATTGTAAGACATTTTCCTATTCGGATATCTCGTGGATCACTTTTATAGCCATCAGGATCATTGATAACAAAATCTTTCATATCTAGCTCCATTTGATAATGAGGAACTGGATGCCAGCTTGCAATAATCTCTCCTGTAATCTTAAAGCCCACTTTTTGATATACATGGATGGCTCGTTTATTGGTCGCTTCAGGATCAATCAAAACCTTCTTCATGTTTGAAAAGTGCTTAATTAGAAACTCCCGAATCATCGGTACAGCAATCCCTTTTCCTAGATAATTTATATTGCAAATGAATAAATCCAAGGTGGTTGCCTCGTTCCCTTCAGGAGAAGCAATTAAAAAGGCAAACGGTGTCTCATTATCGTAGCCAATCCAATATGTAGTATCGGATTTTTCTTGAAAAAACTTTTCTATTCCATTTAGAGTGTTTTGAAGTCCTATTCCATGAATCCATTCAGCAATATAGGTTCTATACGCTTTTTATTATTCAATTTTATCGCCCTTATAAAATAGCCTATTCTTTATGATGGATAGTTCTGAATGCCCAAGGATATCAGAAATGAAGAGAATTCTCTAGAGGGATTTTATAAAATCTAATATCAGTGGAAATGAAAATTTAATTTTTATTATGGATATAGAGGTTGTCTTAAAACCTATATTTTAAGATAATTTGCGTAAAAAAATTGCGGTAGATATTTCAAAACTAATAGATAATGGCTTCAAAGTATTACCAAAAAGATGGATTGTTGAAAGAACGTTTGCTTGGATTAATCGTTATAGAAGACTTTCAAAAGAATATGAATATTTGCCAACTACAAGTGAAAATTGGATTTATCTTTCTATGATTCGTTTAATGTTAAAACGAATGGCTAATCTATGTTAGGTTTTAAGACAACCTCTAATTAGAAATGAAAAAACTGGAGGGTAGGATTAGAGCCAATCTTGAGCATTTTCCTGCCTATTAACCTGAGTTTTGAGTTTATTCTCTTGATTCTTAGGAATCTTTCCTCTCATCTCTCATCCTTTTCTTCTCGGAAATAGCCATTTGACTATTCCCTTCAAAGAAAAGGACAAAATCTAAGAAAAAATCTTCTCTAAGAATCAAGAGAATAAACTCAAAACTCAGGTTATCAAAATCAAAGTTACAATACTTCTGTTTTAAGCTTGCTATCCACTCAAAACAATTATTAAGTGTTTTGATTACTATTTTCTCTCCCTCAATTAGATGATTTAGAAGCTGCTAATTTGAACTATAATAAATAGCTTTAGCATGATTGATCATTGAAATTCTAAAGTTCAGAAATAATATCAATAAATCGTCTTTTTGATAAATAAGGCATCTTTCTCCTTATCTTTCCATATATAATGGCTATTTCATAAATACCAATAAGAGGAATAGCCAACATTAATTGAGTAGGGACATCTGGAGGAGTTAAAACTGCTCCTACAATAAAGGCTCCTACAATCATGTAACGTCTTTTAGAAATAAGCAATTCTAGAGATAATACTCCAAAATGAACCATAAAAAGTAGAAGCAAGCTAATTTCAAATGCAATAGCATGACCCAAAAATAAAACCAACGTATAATCAAGATAATGGGCCAAAGCTTACCACCCATCAGTTTAATAATTGAATATATGTTATAATGAAGTTGTCGATCAAAAACTCTTTTTGTAGGAGGAATTATGGTTGGCAGCATTCAACATTTGGCGGAAGCAATCAAAGATGACTTATTAGAAGTTCTTCCCCATCAAAGAAAAACCCAAAGAGATAAACTTTCTCTTCTTGTTGCGACAATGCTTCACGTCAGAAGCGCAAATACAATGGATTTAGCCGCTTCACTTCCAATAGCAACAGAGAGAATAGATATGAGATATCAATGGATCTCTCGTTTTCTTGGTAATAAGCTTGTAAACATACACGAAGTCATTGATCCATTTGCTTGTTTTGTTCTAAGGCAATTAAGCTTAATTCAATCATATATTGTCCTTATTATTGATCAAGCTTCTTCTGGGCTACAGGTTCTTATGGTTTCAGTGCGTTTTGGACAAAGAGCTGTTCCGCTTGCTTGGTGTGTGAGAAAAATTCAAGGTAATATTGGCTTTGAAGATCAAAAATTTCTGCTTGATAAAGTTGCTTCTTATTTACCCTCCAATATCTCTGTGACGCTGATGGGAGATCGATTTTTTGGAACGGTAGATTTAATTGAATATTGCAAACTCAAAAATTGGGATTATAGATTGCGTTTAAAAAATAACCTCATTGTTGGGCATGGTTTAAAAGAATTGAAAACAAAAGATTTAGAGCAATCAGGAGAACATTTTCTTGAATATGCTACTCTAACAGGCCTTCGAGAACAAACAAATATTGCAGTGATTCATGAAGAAGGACATGAAGAAGCCTGGATTATTGCAATGAGCCAAAAGCCTAACTTTTATAAGGCCTTAGATTATGGAATGAGATGGTCCATTGAACCCATGTTTTCCGATTTCAAAACGCGAGGATTTGGATTGGAAGACACTCATCTACACTATTCAGATCGGCTAGAAAAACTTATTTTAGTCATGGCGATCGCCATGATTTGGGCCGTTTTTTCGGGTCTTTGGGATGCTATCATTCACTCATTGCCTTATGAAAACAAACCATCAACATTAAAAAAGCCTATCGTAGCTTAGTCTCTTTTTTCAAGCGCGGGCTGCGTTATCTTTTGAGATGTGCTCAGCGATTTATTAAAATTCCCTCTATTTGGAGTTTGATTAATTGTTGTGTAAAATTATTAGAATAAAAACTGATAGGTGGTAAGTGAAATATCTTTAGACCTTTAAATGATATTGACGAGAAAGCCTTATCTTTCTATGATAGAAGGCTTTTAAAAGGTGAGAATTATGAATATCGCAGAAAATAATTTGGTTCGTTTTATTAGTATTACAAAGAAAAAAGATGGTATGTTTGCTAACTTTAGGGTAAAAGGCATAAAAGGTGGAGCTACCTTCAGCTCTTCCATCTCAGTGGACATGAATCAGGCAAATGTCGATGCAAGTCATTCTCTAGAAAAAATTATTGCTGAATGTGCTCGGATTGCAGTTCGCATGTCTGAAACAAAGCTACAGTTTGAAGGGCTTATCGCTGTCTAGAGATCTTATCTGGGTGTAGCGCAGCTTGGCTAGCGCACTTGCATGGGGTGCAAGGGGTCGGAAGTTCAAATCTTCTCACCCAGATTCTTTTTCCTTAGAGGCTTATGACTAAGATGGTCTTGACTAAATATATCAGAAAATCAACCGTGTGGCAAGTATGTGGCAGGTAATGCACAAATGGCTAACCAGAAATTGCATAAACGGTGTTTGGGGACTAAAAAATGAACAGAAAGAAATTGCTTCTTCTTGCGCACTGTTTGATTCCTCGATGATACTCTTCAATCATCCAACCTTTTTCTGAGAGGCTTAAACGTTTTAGCTCATTCATATTAAGATCATTACTAGCCCAATATTCAATCTCTCTTTCTTTAGAAACAAACTTGAATACTTTAATCCAGCCATAACCTTTTAAATGAACTAGGGAACCCTTTTCTTCAACTTCGCTAATCGAACGATTGCGTTGATTGCCCGGATCTACTAATTTTAAATTGTCCAAACTTGCATACCAAGAATCAAATAAAACACATTCAGGAGAAAACTCCCTTTCTTTCAATAACATTTGTCTGAAATGATCATTCTTTGTCAGGCCTGTTTTATCGTAAATTCGATAATCGATTGGAATCTGATTATCTCCATCATAAGACTTTGAAGGTTAATACCTTTTACAACTCTATGATGTTTGCCCAATGATAATAGATCAGATCCATTTTATTTGCGTAAGGCTTATCTCATCAATCACAAGACATACTTTAACTTTATTGACAAAACTGCAAGCTTCCTTCCATAAAGAATCTGATGTCGGCTCAAGCCTATACAAAACTCTCAAAATAGCGTCATGTGATGCCTTATCAGGTGTACTTTTCCTTGGCGAGAATTTGGAGAACTTCTGGGAGAATTACTTCCTTTAGTTGCTTGAATCATTAATGCAAAAAGCCTTCATTTATTCAATCTCATTTGAATAAAGCTAGGATGCGCACCTTTTATTCAAATATATGGAAATACCTGAACAAACAGGAGAATTAATCAAGTGTACTTGAATAAAAAGAGGGAAATTGCTGTATTATTCAAGTAGACAGAAATAATATAAGAATAGGCGTGAAATAATGAATGAAAGAGCAGGCTGCTATCAAACTCAACCAACAGGATATAAAGCATTTATTCCTCAAAATTTACCACCACAACCTGCTGTAGTGATGGGAGATAATTTAAACAGAGCAAAAACTCGCAGAATTAAACGGTATTGGATTTTCACTCCCTAATCCCGACTTATTCATCAGGATGGCTATAAGAAAAGAAGCTGTGTTAAGTTCGCAACTTGAAGGCACGCAAGCGACAATGCCAGATATTTTAACTTATGAAACTTGGGCGGAAGTAGATAATCTCGGTGATGTCCAGGAAGTAGTGAATTACATAAAAGCCCTTCATCATAGGATTGCTAGACTTGATAAACTTCCTTTATGCTTTCGGGTGATTAAAGAGTGTCATGAAATCCTTTTAAATTCTGTACGAGGATATGAGAAAACTCCTAGGGAATTTCGAAAATCTCAAAACTAGATTGGACAGTCTCTAAAAAACGCCATTTTTGTGCCTCCACTTCATAGCCAATTTCCTGAGGCGATAGGTAATTTAGAAAAGTTTATTAATCAAGAGGATCACCTTCCTCTTCTGATAAAATATGCCTTGATCCATTATCAGTTTGAAACAATTCACCCATTCTTTTATTACCAAATAAATAAGCATCAAGGACGGAGACAGGGGATGGTCTTTAAACTTTTCCTTGGCATGAGTTTGGCGTTCTTCTTGAGGAATTGCTTCCTTTAGCTGTTTGATAAGGTGTTTCCAACCAGATGCCCGTGCTTCAAAAAACTTTTACTCTTCCCTCAAAGGTTAATACTCATTATAAAAAAATTTCGAAAGAGGTCTATTTTCTCTGAGATTAAGGAGACAAAATTGTAAAGGTGACCGTACGAGAGGTAATAGGCAAAACTCCTGCTAAAGGAGTTGCAGAAAACTGATAATTAATAGACAAGTTACTATAACTGCCAGTTGGAATATCTGTTACCAAATCGTTTGCTAAAGTCGATAGGGAAATTGCTCCTAAGCTGCTTGCTCCAGAGGGAGCTGCTAAATTGACCATAAGAGTAGTATGAGAAGGAAGATTATTATCTAAATGGCCTGTAATTTTTCTCGTTCCATCCACGACGAGAGAATATACTGTAGATGAGTCGCTAACAGTATAAGGGGCTTGGCCTGCGTTAGCGCTATTGATATTTAAGTGACCTGGGGTGCCTGATATTGTAATAGAATCAGTTGCATGCGATAGCATATTCAATGAAAGATTTATCAAAATTAGAAGAAAGGGTAAATATTGTAAAAATAAGTTCCATTTCCTCATTCACTTACCTTTCTGCCAAATAAGTATCGGTTGCCATAAACTAATCCTAGGTCAATTTTATACACAAACAACTCAAAAGTTGGAATGTAGCAAATTGAAAACTCTTGGATGATTGCAAGGGTTCGATATATTAATTATCGACCCATTTGCAATCATCCAACATTGTGTATAATTCTAGTCAAAGCAAAATGATTACTAACAAAAAGATAATTGAATTTATTTTAATTTTCAAGTATAAATTTATAATTCTACATGATCTTACGATAAGAGGATAAATTGATAAGAAATTTGGCCGGATATTATACCTATTTGCTATTCCTGCTTATAGTTCCTAGCGATTTCTTGTATGCACTGCAGATCAAAATACCGGAATCAATGACTCAAGAATTTACTCTAATTCCTAATGAAAAATTTAAGAAATCCATTCCTCTCATTAATACTAGTGATAAGATTGCCAAAGTTAAGGTGTATCAATCTGATTATTTATATTATGCAAATGGCGAAAATCACTATTTAGATCCTGGAACAACTCTTCGTTCCAATGCCAATTGGATTAGAATTTATCCAAGTTATTTAGAAATCCCTCCGCATAGTCAAGCACATGTGACATATGAAGGGCAAGTCCCCACTCAAGATGATCTTGCAGGTACTTTTTGGAGTCTTATTTTCATTGAACCGCAAGAAAAACCCATTGATCTATCTGATAGCAAAAACATGTTGGCTATCAACACGATCGTGCGTTATGGCTATCAAATTGTGACTCATTTGAGAAAAAAAGGAAAAGGCGATCTAAAAATAGTGGGAAAGACAGTGACCAAGACAGAAGGACAATATTTCTTTAATTTAGACGTAGAAAATATAGGTCAATCCTTGCTCGCTCCATCAGTTGTCGTCAATATTTTTGATATGAAGGGAAAAATCATTAATCAATTCAAACAATCTAAAAGAAGAATTTATCCTTTCTGCTCTGTTAGGTATGAAATCCAATTATTTCACATAGAAACAGGTACTTATCAAGCACTTGTAGTTTTGGACGCAGAGGAAAATCACTTATTTGGAGCCCAGTATATGCTTGATCTTCAATAAAGAAATTCCTGTAAGCGAATGCATATTTATCAAATCTTGATTATTCTTTTCTTAGCATTTCCTTTAGCTATCCGGTCTGATTCATCATTGTCAATTCCATTTGTTGTTTCTTGTCAATCTTCTCCCCTTGTTGAGATAGAAGCAGGTGAAACCCTAACGGCGAGTTTTCTTATTATTAATCATTCAAAAAGCTCTTTTTCCTTAATAGGGCAAATGAATTTACCCCAATCCTGGTCTGTGCTTCCTAATCAAGTAAGTACATTTGTTTTAGAAGAGAAAAATGTCCAACTTTTCGCTATTAAAATTCCCTCTCACGCTCTGCCAGGAAAATATTTTCTATGTTATCGTATCGCTTGTCAAGATGAGCCCTCTCTTTTTTATGAAAGCCATCTTAGAGTCATGGTTTTACCTCATATAAAAGTTCATTCAACTTTAGAACAGCCTCCAAAACAGATCTTAGCTGGAGACTCTTATTCTAGTACATTGCATCTGGTTAATACAGGAAATGCTTCTATTCCTTTAACAATAAAAACAAATAATGCTTGGAATTATCCTGTTGAAGCCATTCCTCCTTATTTATATCTCGAGCCAGGGGAAGCTCAAAGTGTAAAAATTATAGTTAAAACAGAGAAGTATATTCCAGAGAAGTTCTCACATATTACCAATCTAGAAGTGTATTCCGATCAACAAAATTGCCTATGTAGTCATACAACTATAGTTGATATTTATCCTAGCGTCTATGATGATTTTGATCCTTATCATTATTTACCAGTACAAACAACATTGGGATTTGGAACAGAAGATCATAAGAAACAAGCTTTTATTGAAACAGTGGGAGGCGGACCTTTAAATGAAGAAGGAACCAAAAATCTTTCTTTCCTATTTCGAGTTCCTATTATTAAACAAACTAATCTTGTCAATGAATTATACGGCATTCCAGAGAGTAATTTTATCCATTACTGGACTCCTCAGCTCGATGCTTATGCTGGAGATGGCATTTACTGCTTGACTCCATTGACCCTATGTCAATATGGAACAGGAGCATTATTAAGTGTCTATCCAAGCTGTATTAGCTCTGGAGCTATTTATTTAAATCGAATAGGCCATCAATCATCTTCTGCTGGTGGAGGATTTATTGCATTCACTAGAAAAAAATTTAATTTAATGGCTGCCTTGATTAACACAAACTTGAATAAACATGATAGACGAATTCGCCGCTTATCAAAAGAATCGCAAACTTTTTCTCTTAGTACGAATATTAAGATGAATTCAGGAGAAATAGATTTAGAATGGGCAAAAAGCGAAGGAGGGAAGCATGGTAAGGGTCAAGCCTTTTATTTCTATGGCGAAGGACAGTGGGGCAAAGAAATAAATTATTGTATAAAAAAAATTTATGCTGACCCTCACTTTGTTGGCTATTATAGTGATATGGATCAATTTGGTATGAGTGTTGGCTTTCCCATTAAGGGCAAATTACGTGGAACTATTGCCTATAATACTTATGAAGCAAATCTAAAACGATCTTTTTGCAAGTACTCTGCACCAAGAGATAAGTCTGGCTGGATAGGTGTTAGTTATACTTTTCCTTCCCAGTTATATACAATGCTTACCTACAACCAATGTGAAGTACAAAATGTTCTGCAAGAACATAGCTATCGCATTCGTTATTTAAGTCTTATTTTAGGAAAACCTTATCTTTGTTGGAACTATCAAGGCCTCTTTGAAATAGGTCAATATCAACATTATCACCAAACTAAAAAAACTCACCATCATTTATGGCAAAATTACCAATTTTATCTAAATTTTACTCCTAGCTGTCATTTTCAATACAGTCTATACAGCCGTTTAGGATATCTCATGTTTTTTAATGATGACATCAGGAATAGCTATGATGATTTATATTATAAAGACTCTGTAAAAATTGATTGGTCATGGATTTATGGGATTTGTGTGAATTGGAACTCTGATTATTTTAATTTTAGGTGTTTATTTGAAAAAACTAAATATTCTTCAAAAAGTAAACGTCACTTTATAGCATGGGAACTCAATCGCATTTTGCATAATTCTCATGCATTAAGCGTTAAGGGTTCTTGGGATAGAGAATTTCACTGTAAACAAGATTTTAAAATCCTTTTTACTTATACGATTCCCTGGTTAATGCCAATAGGGAGTAACCGTAAAGAAGGATGTGCCAATGGAAAAATATTAGGACCTTCTGAAGTAGTTCCTTCTATAGAAATTCGTTGCAATAACGGAAAACAACTGATAAGCAATTCTCAAGGAAAATTTGTATTTTCTCATCTAAAACCAGGACTCTATCACTTATGGATTGAAGATAAAGAGAACCAATTGGTTCCAAAAGAAGCTTTACCTATTTATTTTGAAGTGCAAAAAGCCAAGAAAACTGAAATTAAGGTTGAAATGGTAGAAGCTGCCCAGTTATCAGGATTAATCAAAATATTTGAAGCCGATCCTAATATTCAAGCGAGGATAATGCTTCACTCATTAAACGACCCGAAATCAATAGATAATACCTCAATTTATAAAGAAAAAGGTGGTTGGAAAAATGCTATTATCAAGCTTCACTCTGAAGAAGACAAAGGAGATATTTATGCCATAACAGATTCTCAAGGCATGTTTTTCTTTAATAAGATTTCTCCTGGAAAGTGGATATTGTTGATACAAACTGATAACTTACCTTCTGGCTATTACTTAGAAAGAAATGAAATTTCGTTAGATATTCTTCCTGGTGATGTTAAACGATTAGAATTCAAGGCTCTTCCCATTGAACGCCAGTTAAAGATTATTGATCAAAGCAATATTCAGCTTAAAACTAATGGAACAGAGCAATAACCTTAACTTTATAAAAATTTTTATTTTAGAAAAACTCTCCATGTTTTATGGATACAATTAGAAATCACCTTACGCAAAAAGAGCGGCATTTGGACTGGGAAGCCCAAAGCCCCATGGTTAAATGCTCGTCAGTCACCCTATATAAAAGGAAATATAGGGTGACTGACGAGCATTTAACCATGGGGCTTTGGGCTTCCCAGTCCAAATGCCACTCTTTTTGCGTAAGGTGAGTTAGAAGTTACCCATAAAGGAGAATGGCTATGAAAAAAAAATACTTGGCTATTTTAATGTTGAGTGGATTTTTCTTCCATCAATTGCCTTTACAAGCATCTGATACGGCAACTCAGATTGTCACTATGTCCGTGAGTGCTATTAATGAGATTGCCATTAGCGGTTCCGCTCCTACTTTAACTATTAATTCAGCAACTGCCGGTTCTGCTCCTACACCTGCTTCTTCTTCTGGAATCTCTTATAGCATTACGACTAATGAAACAAATAAGAAAATTACAGGATCTATTAATACAAATATGCCATCGAACACAACTTTGTCTGCTAACTTAGCTGCTCCAACAGGAGCTACAAGTGCTGGTAATACTACTCTATCAACAACTGCAGCTGACCTTGTAACGTCTATCTCTAATGGGCAAGAAAGTGGTCTCTCTTTAACTTATACCTTTTCTGCATCCGCATCCGCTGGAGTTCTTTCTTCTTTTACTCGGACTGCTACTTTTACAATAGTCGATGGATCTTAAAAAATTACTTGGAAAAACTGATTTTTGAGTTTATTGTAATTGGTCACTGTGTGCATAAATTAAATTTTTGATGCACACAGTGACCGATTATCATCACGAAAGAGCGAAACAAACCATTCTCCATCTCCAACTGAGCTCATCTGTAATAAGTTTCAAGTCTTTTACATAACTGGAAAAATCAGATACCACATAAAACAAGATGTTATTAGGAGTTACGCAGTTGAATAAATTTTAGAGTTATTTTAATTTATTTGGCATGACTAATCCAAAATGTCAAGAAGAAGATTACATCAATTTTTTAATTGCAACACAAAAAGCTTATAGTTGTACAGAAGCTGCTCGCGTGCAACCAGATAAACCAGATCCCGCCTCTCATGATGCAATTCTTAGAGTTTTATATAGACTTGAGCCAACATCGGAACACTTGTGGCAGGGAGGCTCATGCATTTGTAGATAAGTCAAGAGTCATTGATGATACGACACTCGATAAACCTTATGCGAGTAAGCTTGTCTCTTATCACTGGTCAGGTAAACATCATCGAGTAGTCAAGGGAATTAACCTTCAAAGTTTAATTTGGACAGATGGTGATCAACTTATCCCTATAGATTATAGCCTTTATGATAAAGCAAAGACTGGAATGACTAAGAATGATCATTTTCGCGCTGGTTAAGGCTAAAGAAAGAGGATTTTGTCCTGAATGTGTTTTATTTGATTCTTGGTATTCAAGCCTTGATAATCTGATCAGGAAGTTGGATTGGTTGTGGTTAACAAGACTTACTCCTGATCCAGATGGTGATGGCAATCGTTGCCTTAGTGAAGTGAATATAGAAGATCTTTAGTTCATTTAAAAGCTTATGGTTGGATTAAAGTATTTAAGCTAGTCTCTAAGGAAAGGGGCATTGAGGGCAACAAATTAGGAGTTACGCAGTTGAATAAATTTTATAGTTATTTTAATTTATTTGGTATGACTAATCCAAAATGCCAAGAAGAAGATTACATCAATTTTTTAATTGCAACACAAAAAGCTTATAGTTGTACAGAAGCTGCTCGCGTGCAACCAGATAAACCAGATCCCGCCTCTCATGATGCAATTCTTAGAGTTTTATATAGACTTGAGCCAACATCGGAATACTTGTGGCAGGAGGCTCATGCATTTGTAGATAAGTCAAGAGGCTGCTTAGTCATTGATGATACGACACTCGATAAACCTTATGCGAGTAAGCTTGTCTCTTATCACTGGTCAGGTAAACATCATCGAGTAGTCAAGGGAATTAACCTTCAAAGTTTAATTTGGACAGATGGTGATCAACTTATCCCTATAGATTATAGCCTTTATGATAAAGCAAAGACTGGAATGACTAAGAATGATCATTTTCGCGCTATGTTAGTTAAGGCTAAAGAAAGAGGATTTTGTCCTGAATGTGTTTTATTTGATTCTTGGTATTCAAGCCTTGATAATCTGATCAGGAAGTTGGATTGGTTGTGGTTAACAAGACTTACTCCAACTCGATTAGTTGATCCAGATGGTGATGGCAATCGTTGCCTTAGTGAAGTGAATATAGAAGAAAAAGGATCTTTAGTTCATTTAAAAGCTTATGGTTGAATTAAAGTATTTAAGCTAGTCTCTAAGGAAAAGGGCATTGAATACTGGGCAACAAACAACCTTAAAATGAATGAATTAGATCGCCTTAGCTTATCAGAAAAAGGCTGGTTAATTGAAGATTATCATCGAGGAATCAAGCAATTTTGTGAAAAATGCCAAGCAAGGACAGAAAAAGCTCAAAGAAATCATATTCTTTTTTCACTCCGAGCTTTTTTAAGGATCGAAAGATTTTGTTTTCGAACAGGTTTAACTTGGTTTGAGGCTAAGATAGGTATTGTTAGAGAAGCTGTTAAAACATATCTTAGATGTCCTAAATATATATTAAGTGCGTAACTCCTACAAATAACCTTAAAATGAATGAATTAGATCGCCTTAGCTTATCAGAAAAAGGCTGGTTAATTGAAGATTATCATCGAGGAATCAAGCAATTTTGTGAAAAATGCCAAGCAAGGACAGAAAAAGCTCAAAGAAATCATATTCTTTTTTCACTCCGAGCTTTTTTAAGGATCGAAAGATTTTGTTTTCGAACAGGTTTAACTTGGTTTGAGGCTAAGATAGGTATTGTTAGAGAAGCTGTTAAAACATATCTTAGATGTCCTAAATATGTATTAAGTGCGTAACTCCTAATATCTTGCGCAAGAAAAGATACTCGGCAAGTTACAACTAACAAATTCAGATGTTATCAGGTAACTCATATTTGTCAGATCAAGTCCTATCTAGGACATTTTTTAATTAGAAACACTAGAAAAATTTAGACGAGCTCTTTAAAAATTGCAAAAAGAGAACTTTTTGGATAGGCTTCTGCAAATCTTCTAGGCTTAGCAGCTAAAATATTTTCTTCAAAATAGAGTTTAAAATTTTCAGGACCCTTGCTGATTAGCCATCTTTTCAAGGCATTTTTCTCTTCATCAGAACTATACTCAATTTCGCCGTTAAAAAGCTTTGCTTGAATATAGAGACGATAAAATTCATTCTCATCATCTTTATCAGTAAAGGGAAGATTATCACTAAGCTCTATTCCACTTTTGTAAATAAGCAAAGGTTTCTTTGTAGAGATGGCTACTTCAACCGCTTGAGTATCTTTATCAACATTGAAAATAAAATTGCGACAACTCGCATGAGCTTCATGAATAGTTGGAATGATCATTGTCCATTTCTCATTGGACTTTACAATTAAAACATTCTTGACAGGTTTTCGATTTGAATAAAAGACACATTGAGGAGGAATTTTTAGTTCTGTGTTAGTGGATAAATTCCGTTCAAAGACGGCCGAGCAAAAGATACCAGGATCAAAATAATCAAGACTTCTCGTTAGCTCTCTTAAGGGCTCAACATATATGGTGTCACCTTCATCTACAATCTTTAAAATAGAACATATACCATTTTTAATGGTACCAGAGATCGCCTCTATTATTAAGGGCCGAACATCTCCATGACTGGCATTTGTTGATTTCATCATAGGTATATTTATTTCTTTAGTAGATTGGGTGATTTGTTCTGTTTCTAAGGTGAGCTCTAATTCTTGTTCGATTTCTGCTTGAGCCTCTTGTTCAACCTCTCCACCCTCTTGATGGATGCTTTCTACTTTGTCTGGAAACCAATCTGCCGGACGGCTTGGTCGTTCTATGAGTTTTTTTCTCTCTTCTGATTCGATCGATTCAACAAGCGGTTTCTGGTTTATTTTTTCGAGAATTGCTTTAGCTTTTTCATATTTCTCTTTTTCTATATCTTTGTATTTTTCAAAAATCTTGGAAGGTATTTCTTTTGTTTTTAACTTAGCATACTGATCATAGGCTGCTTCTTCGGCTCTCTTTTTAATAAATAAGCCAGCTTTTTCAGAAGCAAATTGATGGGCAAGTTCAATAATTAAATTATCATTGTCATTTTCAGTTACACTATTAACAATTTTTTTAATCATTAACTTTTTTGTAAACCCTTGAATTTTTGCCTTTTCGGCTTTGAAATTATCCTCTGGTTCGCGTCGTGCTTCATTCATCAAACAAAATTTAAGTATGTCTTCTATTGTTAATTTTCCTTCTTTACCGTCCAGAATTCGTTTCTTAATCGTATCAGATACAACCAGGACGACTGTTTGCTCTTGATGAATTTGTCTTAATCTCCAAATTCCCTGAAATAAATCGCGAATGAAAGTATTTTCTCCAATAGTCACAATTGCTTTTGCTTTCCTACCTTGCTTAATATCTGCTCCAACTGTATGTGCTTGGTCATAGAGAGTAAGATTTGTCATGAGTTCAGTAGAAGAAGCCACTTCAATAGGTAAAGGTGTTTCATTAAGATGCTGTTTTTTGACAATTTTTCCTGTTTTATCGAAATAAATTCCTCCACCAATCCTTATTCCTTGTTTTTCAGCAATTTCTAGACTTCGATCAATAAAATCCTGATTGCTTATTCCTCGAAGATAAGCCCCCGTGTCAATAACTGCCTGATATTTGCCAACGACATCAAGATTGACAAGAATAGAATCAACCGGTTTTTGTGCATTAAAATCAAAAGATAAGATTTCAGTATCTCTTCCAAGCATCAAGCTCCATGTGATCCCATCAACACCTAAACTCTTTTCAACATTGATTTTATCATCATAGGTATGTAAATTCCAAGGAGTACCTGTGAATCCTCCAAAGTGGTTGACTATAGCAGTCACATCAGTTGAAAGAGAATTAATCTGCTCAGGGTATTGTCTGATACGTTTTATCACTTGCTTATAGCAAAAAGCTAATCGCCCTTTAGGAGTAGAATTAATCGTGGCAACTAAAGCTGCAATATTTTTTGGAGTGCAAACTGTGGAAAGGTTCACATTCTCTCCTAATTTTCGATCGGGATCGACTTCTTTAATGAAGGTTTCAAATTTTCGGCCTCCTTTTGTATCTATTATATTGATAAAATCATCGGAATTTGATTGTCGCATTTCTGCGATTGCTTGATTGTGCATCTGCGCAATAACTCGATAGACCTGTTTATAGGTAACCCCATTTAGGAGGTAATCTTGAATTGTATAGGATATTTGCTCGATATCATCATCATATTCTGATCCAATGTTGGGCGTTTCGCTAGCCTTGTAGGGAATTGTCCACTGTCCAGAAATAGGATCTCGACCATAATTGACATTTCCAATACGCCCCAAAGTAGTTCCAAAGCCCTGTTCCATAAATGCTTTTAACGTTGCAACTTCTTTGAAAAGACTATTTCTTGATTCTTTTAATTTGAAAACCCATTCTTCGGTTGCTTGCTCATCCCCTTTATTCAGGATGTAGTTGACAAATGATGTTTTGTCAACTTCAGTAAGTATTTCCCTATGTTTATCATAATAAGCACTTGTTAAGTGCTTCATTAACTTTTTCCTTTTTTTTGGAGAAATAGCTGCTTGAGTATTGTCCTGCAAAGCCTTATTGAGTTCATACAAGGGTTCATCAATTTTTGCCGCAAGAATGATATCCATCAACTTGGCTCCCATATCCACTTTCACTTGATCGATAGGCTTACTCTCTCCTAATGCAAAATTCACCTCTTTTCTAACATCCAGACAAGCATCAACTTCATCGGCAAGCACATCAGTTTTATCATAGAAGAGTTTAAAAATTTTACTCATTGCCCGAATTTGACCAATGACCAAACTACGTTCAGATTGAAGAGCTTCTTTTGTAAGGGAATTAAGTTTATTAAACAACTCAAGATAAGCATTTTTAAAGCTTAGCATGCTTCGCTTGGTCGTCATCATAAACCCTTTATTTTTTATCGTTTTTAACATTCCCATATAGATGTGTTGCAAAGCTTTCTCACTTTTATCGCTATGACGACTAAAATCAAAACGAGACATCTCTTGTCCAAACAACTGTCTATTAGTATTATCCAGATCCATACAATTTGTTTCATATAGCTCTTCCGGAAGCATTAACATAACGAGATTTTTTCCAGTTGCTTTCCTCTGCGCAAGTAGGGGTAATAACACTTTAGATTTTCCTCCTCCCATTCGTAGTTGTCGAACAGCATTGGGATCGCTAAGCATATCATGAAGAATTTCTACTTGTTGTTTTCGTAAAATAATTTTTTGGCTGTATTCAAGGAAAAGAAGATCTCGAGAATCGAGACTATTAAGCGAATCTAAGGTGAAATGCCTTTTTGTCTGTATGGAATCGTAAATTACTTCTGCGATTTGAGAGTTACCGATTGCCAATGGGTCTTTTCCACATGAGCTAATATAGGCATTATTTTGATCGAGAATATCATTTAAATGTTGATACTTCGTGCTTAACTCAAGGTAATATGAGATGTCTTGGTTTAACTGCTTGAGCAAGTTTTCCGAAATTTTCTTCATACCCGCTTTTTTGAAAGGATGATTATCCCAAAACTGATCAATTTCCCCTCTTCTCCATAAACTAATGATAAAATCTAATGAAGGTTTAATACTTTTTCCAGTCAGGCGACGCATGGCTAATATTCCAGCAGGGGTGTTAAATTGTTCTACAAATTGTAAAAGATCTTTATTTAATTTTTCTTTTTCTATTTTTACTTCTTGTATCTCATTAATTAATAATGAATTTAAATTTTCTGCGTTAATTCTATTCATCAAAACTTGTTTATGATCTTTAATATAAGCTTGCATATCTTTGCGATTTTCTTCAGCTAACCTCATTAAAGATGCTTCTGCTGATTGAGCGAGATCATCAAATATCTTTTCTGAAATTTCCTTTGCTTTAATACTTTTTACTTCAAAAGATTTCTCTAATACACTGACAAAATTATCACCAAGAATATAGGAAGTTTTTTCGGATAAAGACATTCTTTGTCGCGGAACTTCTTCTACTTGTTGTTCAATATCTTTTTCGAGAGTTTCTAAGAGAGAAATACCCATCGGGGATTCAACAAGTGTAACAAGATGACTATACTTCGATTGATAAGTCTCTAGCGGTTTAGGAGGTAATGGAGAAATGAATTGCATTTTTTGCTTAGATTGAACTAGAGGTATCGAATCGAGTAATTTGAAAATATTATCCAAACCCACAAGACTTTTTGTGGCTGAACTTCCATAAACTTCATTCATCAAGAAGATTTTAAAATCTTTTTTAAAGGCTGAAGAAGGCTTTTTTTTCTTTTCCCAATTCGAAATAAAGCGTTCTATAGAATATTTCAGACCCTTTTCATCCAGTTGGTCTAATGATCCGATTGTATCAAAGGCACGATCAGGCACACTAAGAGCAAACCTATCAAAACAGGAGGCTAAAAGCTGCATGCGTTGAAAACATTTCATTCTGGAATTTCTAAAAAATGGACCTTGAATTTTAGGTAATTTGCCATTAGCTCCTAAATTTTCCTTGAATTGATCCATAAAGGTAGGATCAAGAGAATTTTGATTTAATTGTCTAATTGACAGCAACTTAACCAAGTAGTATTGAGCTTTTTGTATGGCATTTATTTCCAATTCTGTTAATGTGTCGTTAGGCAATTCAGATACCAATCTAACCTGATGCTCAATCTGCTTGAAACCAGGTGATTGTGGATCAAGCTCTAATATTTGATTAAATACATCCTGGAAGTTTTGAAGGATCCATTTAGGGTCTTTGACGGTTAAAGAAGAACGATCTTTCGTATTGCCTTTGTACATCCAGATCAAATTGGCTTCTATATTTATATCTAAAAAATCTTTTTCATCCTTTTTTAAGTAACTTTGAATAGGTATCTCTTCAGCTCGCACCGGTTTTAATTCATGAGTATGAATATTTTGATTGCCATGTTCTTTCAGAAGTTCTTTGATGAGATGCACAACATATTGTTCTTCATCAGATGAGAGATCAAGAGCATGATCGGGTCCCTCACCTCCTGTTTCTCTCCTGTTGATAAAATGAATATATTTTTCATAAAGATCAGCAATGTGAATAAGGCGAGGAATGCGTTGGATGCTAATCTCTTCTACTTCTCCTAATTTCCCTTTTCGAATCTTGTGCATGTATTGATCTTCCATTACCCTTTCACGGAAAATCTCGAATCGAAGATTTAATGCAACACCATTAAGAGTATCATCTTTTAGATCATTCACCCATTGAAGGATTTTATCATAATTTTCTTGATATCCAGCGCTTGTGCGTGCTTTATTGAGATAATAAGAGGCAGAATCATAATCCCAATGAGCAAAACACAAATAAGCTAAATAAGCATAAGCATCACCACTCTTGGCAACCAATCGATTTGTTTCTTGATCGACATGATAGTCAAAAAGAGGACATTTGGCGTAATTCTGAGGAAATATAGGTTTTGACAAAGGAAGGGGATCACCCGCACTATTAAATTGTTGCTCAAATTGTCGCAATGGAATAAAAACTCTTTCATCTCCATCTTTTTTAAGGAGTTGAAATCCATCAAAGATTTTAGGAAGAGAGAGCACGCCATAAGCAGGGTCTGTTTTTCCAGGGCGAACTCCATATTTCTCTAATTGATATCCAGGAAAGGCATTAGTGTAAGCCCCTTTTTTACTTAGTTCATATACCAATGGAATACCGGTTGTGGCAAATTCATAACGAAAGTAATGAAGAGACGAGGGATATTTACTAGTTCCTTTAGTTAAGATAAATTTAGGATCCTCTATCGAAGAAAAGCTTTCCAACATCTTCTCATTTGGAGCAAGCAGATGTACACCTTCTTCAATAAGATGAACATCCTGTATGATTGTTTCAGATTCTTTATCTTCTTGTTCAATTTTTTTTAATTTAATTTTGGCATAAGGATCTTTTTCATCGGTATTAAAGACATAAAGAGTGCTTTTATTCTGGTCAATCCAGCAATGACGGCTTCCTATTACAGCCGCGACTGTTGGTGGAATATCTGAAATAGAAGAAACGTCATGACCTGATAAGTATTGCTCTTGCTCATTAAATTTGACATAAGTAAACCACTTATTTTTTCCTTTATCGTTTTGTATTGCTCGTTGGATGATGATTTGATATTTTAATCCTTTTTTAATTAGAATGCGTTGGTTTGGAAATTTATCATTCGTATAAGCAATAAAATCTGTTGTACTTTGTTTTTGAGAAGAACCAAAAACTTTCCAATTATTAGCAAGAGATGAGCCGAATAAATGCTGAAGATTTTTATCTTGTTGGATATTTTCAGGAATTTCTTCTGTTCTGGTTTCCCCCATATTCATTTGACCAGTAAATATGTTGAATTGATAAAATTTTCCTTCTTGATCTAAGGCCATCATCGTGGGAAAATTCAAAGGATCCCATTGAAGCCTTAGAGAAGCAACCGAAGGATTTAGATAGAATAAAATCTTATTAACAAAATCTCCGGGAGTCTTATCTTGACTGATTTTAGCTTTCACAGAAGAAACTAGCCAACTCCTCAACATAAGGTATTTGTCCCTTACCTCAGGATCAATTTTTTTTTCAACATTGACTAGACTTTCAAGGTGAGCAATAGAACAAAGAATAAATTCCAAATCCTTGTCATGTGTAAAGCAAGGATCCTGACTGTTATTGCAAAATTTTTTATAATATCTATTTAAAAGTAAGGAAAGGACGACTTTTTGTTTTTCTATCGAACTTTCATCATTTTTTCCAATTAAATTTTGAGACCATTGAAAAAGCCTATGATCGACATCCTCAATATTGAGAGTGGCGACAAGTAATCGTTTTTCATCTTCTTGCATTTGGCTATTTTTGATTATTTCTTTTAACTCATCTGCCATAGAAATAAGGTAGGCAGCAGTATCAATATCGCCCTCTACACTTGAAATATTGATTTCCTTTTTTAGCTTTTTTAACATAGAGATCAAAAAAGGATGATACATATTATTATGTTCGGGAAGGAGGAGTTGAGAAAAAGCGCGATTATTTAATACTTTGATTTCAAACTGCCAACGAAAATCTGCCTGTTTAAAAAAGTGAGGATGCTCTAAAAAAATTATAAAAGTATTAAGGACTTGAGTTCTGATATCTTCTTCATTAAATCCATTAGCTATTGAGAAACCATGTTCTCGATGGTGGACATTTTTCCATAAGATATTGGCATTTTGATTTGTTTGTTGGGTATACATGAGATCGGATATTTCATCTCTATAAAATAATCCACGACTAACTAAGTTTTCACAAAATATATCGACATAGTTGTGAAGCATGTACAAGGGATGGAAGCGATGATCATGTTTATCTACCTTATTGTAATTGGGGCAATTATCTCTAATGCATCCTAAGCAGCAAAATTCTGATAGATACCGATTCGTGATTTCTTGTGAAATTTCGGTTGCATAATTGGGGATAATAAGATTTATAGGAGTTTTGTAGATCAATTTAAGCGATGTTTGCCAATATCTGTTTCCTTTTAGATAGATAGTAAGGGTTGGGTCTACTTGAAATACCAAAGGACTTGGAGGTAAAGGAGACTTGTTTTTTTCCACTCCTATCGTAATAGAAGTGAATTGACTCACATTGATAATAGATTGTAAATCAGGCGGAATAGGTTTATCCTTTAAAAAATCTTTTAGTTGATCGTATGATCTCTGATAAATGAATCCAGGATCAAATACATCGAATTTTCTTAACCAAAAATAATCACTTTCTGATAAACGTTCTTTTAAAAGATCTGCCATTGCTTGTTGAGCTAGACAAATAAATGGTTCTAGCATAAGGGATTTTGGCCAAAACTTCTTAGTAAGTGTATAGGCATAATAGTTCAAAGCGACAGCAGTACTTATATCCTGTAAGGTGAGCTGACTCTTTTTATGAGAAGCTCTAGCAATTGCTTCACTGATTGTTTCAACATCTTTTAAGAGCTTTTTAGAGTCTTCTAGTCCCAATTTCGTCCAAAATGGGTCATCTGCTTGAGGGAACATTCGCACGATTAATTTAGCTTCTTGGCTTGCTTTGTCTAATTGGTCTAAGTCTATTAATTGTCTACAACGGCTGCTCCAATTTTTAATGGATTGTAAGGGATTATGGGAATTTAAAGAGGCAAGAGGGGGGTCGATTTGGGGATAGACATCGTTTGACTCTCTTAATAAAGGAGCTAGTACAGGAGTGGGAGATTCTGCCTCAACTTCGATGTGTCCAGAAAGAAGAGGAATCACTTGATCTCTAAGATCAATCATTTCTGGTAAAGACTTATCTAAATAATCCAAAACCTCTTTAAGTTCAGTATAAATGTTAGTCAGCTCTTTTCCTTGTCTATCTATTTCTCTGACAAGATGCTTATTCTTTTCAATTAACTCTGCTAATTGTATAGCTGTTGTCCTAATAAGAGTCCAAAATTCCTTGTTTTTCAAATCCTTTTTATTTTTACAGATATCAAGGAAAAAGCGAAGGCGAGCCGCTAACTCAAAGCTTTTTGATTGATCAGGAGTTTCATATTCCCCTTTAACATAAAAAATGGCTTCAGTAAGATGGCCAAAAGTTCTATCATTTTTATATGATTCTGTTACCTTTCCTACCTTAACACAAGCTGATTGGTCAAAACATAATGACTGTAAAAAAATGTGGCGCCAACGTGGAGTATTTTGTGGGCTTAGACAGATTGGTGATGTTTGCAATTCAATAAATATAGGAATCATTGCCAATAAATCAGCTTCTGAAACATCGGAAATCTCTCGTCGAATCGACTGATGACCGACCTCAATCCCAACCTCCCGATCAAATAGATCTCTGGTTTCTTGGGAAGCGCTAATTAATGAGACAGTATATTTGCCATCTGTATGCTTATCAATTTCAAGAAGCATTTCAACCATTTGATCATTTTCTTTATACCCTACAGGTAAAAGGAGTTTTTGATCCTTAAGGCTAGATATAGATTTTTGTAAATTTTTTACTAATTTTTCAAAGTTTTCTTCCTTGAATTTTTTTCGAAGCAATGCGAGATCCTGATCGATAGCAATAGCTGTTTTAATTCTAGCGGATAAGGAAGGGATAACGAGCTCAGAGCGCTCACGATCAAGCATTTCTGACATGCACTTAAGAGCCTGACCTAAAGTCATCTTATCGACGGCTACAGTCCCACAAATGTCAGAAAGAACGGCAAGATCCCATTTTAGACGTTTTGCAGATTGATTAGTAATCCCTTCCCACCATCTATCTATCAATCTAAAATTCTCTCTAATTTTACTAAAAAACTGTCCCATTATATTCAGGAACTTTCCTATAAGACCTACAGGTCTTGCCATCGTTGAAAATCGGTCTAATATCGATTCTAAACCCACTTCCTTTTTTGATTGATCCAATTGAATAATATGCTGTTTGGCGATCTCACCTATAATTTTTTGTTTATCAGTCTGTTCAAGAGTTAAAACAATTTCATGAAGAGATTTTTCTGTTTTATCTTTAATATAATATAAAACCTTATTTTCATCTTTCCTTAATTCTATAGAAACATTCAGTGTAGAGGTGTTTTTATTATGATCCAAAACATCTAAAACAATCCTTTTAAAAACAAGATCAAAATCAGTATTTTTATCTTTATCTAATTCTATAATTTCAGGTGCTTCAATGAAAACATTTACTGCTTTTCGTTTATAATTTAAGCCAGAATACTCAAATATCATATATCAAACCAAAGACTGTAATTAATTTTTAAAAACTTTGAAACAAAATTAAGTATAACATATTTAATAAAAACATATTTAATAATTATAAATCTTATTTTACTGATTGTAAATGTTTTTAATTATTACTCCAGTTATTCCTAAAAAGCTTATTTTCTCATCTGTTCTTGAGTATATACTCATTCCAGTTCAAATTGAGAATTTGGGCAATGCGAAAGCTCTCGAGCTTCAACGATCAAAAATTGGTTCATATACTCATATGAACCAATTTTTGATCGTTGAAGCTCGAGGCTTTGGCGCAGCCGAAACTTCTCACTTTGAACTGGGATGAGTATATACTCATTGCAGCTTTCAACTGGAATGAGTATAGATATATCTACAAACCTCGGGTTTATTTCCTTGATGATTAAAGAAGATTTCTCTAATTATTAAGGAAATAACTCAGGTCTAAATGTTGATTTTTTGTTCATATCTCAGAGCATAAATTTGTTAATAACTTTTTTTTGCTCATAACTTTTAAGTTTTGTTCTTAACTATAAACAACTTATCAACAAGCTAAAACCGAGGAGAAAAAGACGACTTATCAAAAATTCCACAATAACAGAAGAAGAAGAAGAATCTTATATATCTATTTTTCTTCAATAGAAAGGTGTTGAAATTTTTATCTTTTCCCCTTAAACCTATTTTTCATATTTTTTTAGCGAGCACGTTTCATGAGTATTTATTCCTCTTACTTTTTTGACCTCTCTCATTGCCCTTATGCTAATCTGTTTCAACCAGACTCTTATCCTTGGTTAGCATTGGCTAAGATTGGACCTTACCTCAGAAGTCTTACTTTAGGGGTTATTAATGGACAAATCTCTCCTTCTGCCTATTTAGTCTCTCCTGAGCAAATCTCAATTGGACAGGGCTCAGTTGTAGAACCAGGAGCCTATATTCAAGGGCCTTGCTGGATTGGAGAAAATTGTACGATTAGACATGGCGCCTATATTCGAGGAAACTTCTTGGCCGGAAATGGTTGTGTCATTGGACATGATACAGAAGTCAAAAATGCCATTTTTCTAGAAGGCGTACATGCTGCCCATTTTGCTTATGTAGGTGATTCCATTTTAGGTAATCATGTGAATTTAGGTGCAGGAACCAAATGTGCAAACTTTAGACTCGATCAAGGTCTTATTTCGGTTCATTTTCAGTATGAATGCATTCTGACTCAGCTGCGTAAATTTGGTGCCATTTTAGGTGATAGAACTCAGATTGGCTGCAATACTGTCACAAATCCTGGTACATTGATGGGACAAGAAGTTTATTGTTATCCTTGTATAAATGCAGGGGGATTCATTCCTACTCGTTCTATTGTGAAGACTGAAATGAAAATTGTTGTTAATAGCTATTAATTTTTTACTTCGAATTAAAAAGATTAATGGTAAGATCACGATTTCAAATATTTAACTCGATTTTTGCAAAAGCCCCAGTTATTAACTTACCTTACGCAAAAATAGCGATATTTCGACTGAACCATGGGAACTTTCGCTCAGTCCAAATGCCACTTTTTTTGCGTAAGGTGAGTTATTAATATAAAAATTTAACATGCAAGTAGTTAAAGAAAAATGCTTATGAATAATCCCGTGTGGTGGAAAATGAATGTGGAAGAAATCTGTTCATCTTTCACAACACATATTCGTCAAGGTCTGAGTGAATCACTTGCTCAAAAGCGTTTACAAGAAGAAGGGGTGAATAAGTTACCAGATTTAGCTTCTGTATCCATAAGAGATTTATTATTTAGTCAATTTTCCAATTTTATTATCTGGGTTCTAATTGTCGCTGCAATTATTGCAGGTTTTCTACAAGAATGGATAGATGCTTTAGCTATTAGTATTATTTTAATTTTCAATGCGATTTTAGGCTTTATTCAAGAGTATCGAGCAGAAAAATCTTTGGAAGCTCTTAAAAAACTTTCTAATCCAACATCTAAAATTATTCGAGATGGTAAGTTAAAAACGCTTCCATCGGATAAAATTGTACCTGGAGATTTGATTCTTTTAGAAGCAGGTGATCGTGTTCCAGCAGATGGAAGAGTAATTGAATCTATTCAACTAACAACACAAGAAGCTGCCTTAACAGGAGAAGCCGCGGCAGTTCAAAAGTTTAATTATCCTTTAACTAATCATCAATTAGCTATTGGAGATCGAAAGAATATGGTTTTTATGGGAACTGTTGTTGTTAGTGGCAAAGGTTATATGATTACAACAGAAACAGGAGTCGACACAGAGATTGGAAAAATTGCTTCTCTTTTGGAGAAGGGAATAGAAGAACAAACTCCTTTACAAATTCGCTTAGAAGAGTTGGGTAAACGACTTGTTTGGGGATGCTTTGTTATTGTTTTTTTCGTCTTTGGGCTAGGCATGCTAAAAGGATATCCGCTCATAGAACTCATGCTGACGGCTTTAAGCCTAGCTGTTGCAACTATTCCAGAAGGACTTCCAGTCATTGTGACTGTTGTTTTAGCCATTGGAGTCAGACGAATGGCTAAGCGCAATGCCCTTATTCGACGTTTACCATCTGTTGAAACTTTGGGATGTACGACAGTCATTTGTTCGGACAAAACGGGTACACTGACACAGAATGAGATGGTTGTACAATTTATTTGGGCGGATCAAACTTTTTTTCAAGTTACAGGATCAGGCTATCTTCCAAAAGGGGATTTTAAGAAAGGTGAAGAGTTGATTAATCCCTCTCAAATACCAGACCTTGAATTACTCTTAAAAGCAGTGTGTTTATGCAATAATGCCAATTTATACCAAGAAAAAAATACTTGGCAAATTAGTGGTGATCCAACCGAGGCTGCTTTACTTGTAGTTGCTCAAAAATGTGGTTTTACTAAAGAAAAATTAGAGCTGGATTATCTTTGGAAAGATGAGCTTCCTTTTGATTCTGAGAGAAAATGCATGAGCATTTTAAGACAGGATATCAATCAAAAAAAATATATATTGTTCACAAAAGGTGCCTTTGATGTTATTTTAAAACTTTCAGGCCATATTCTCTTAAATCAAAAAGTTTCCCCTTTAACAGAAGATTTACAACACTCTATTCTTGAGGCTAATCATCATCTTGCAAGCCAAGGATTGCGAGTTTTGGCTGTTGCCTTTAGAGAAGTTACCCAAGAGAAAATTGAACCTAAATTCGAGAATGATCTTATATTTCTTGGTCTTATTGCCATGATGGATCCCCCAAGACCTGAAGTGAAAACTGCTATTTTAGCCTGTAAAGAAGCTGGGATTAAACCGATTATGATTACAGGTGATCATAAAGATACGGCTATTGCCATTGGAAAAGAGTTGGGATTAATGTCTCGGGATTCTCTTGTCTTAGAAGGAAAAGAAATTGAACAAATCGATGATAGCTCCTTTATAAACCTTGTCCAAAATATCACAATTTATGCCAGAGTTTCTGCTTCTCACAAACTCAAAATTGTAAGAGCCTGGAAAAAGAAGGGTGAAATCGTAGCAATGACAGGAGATGGTGTCAATGACGCTCCAGCAATTAAAGAAGCGGATATCGGAATTGCAATGGGTATAACTGGAACAGATGTCACAAAAGAAGCTTCTGATATGGTTATTACAGATGACAACTTTGCGTCTATTGTTAAAGCAGTAGAGGAAGGTAGAGGTTTATATGACAATATCGTAAAGTTCATTAGTTATTTATTCTCTTCCAATCTAGCAGAGGTTTTAATTATCTTTTTAGGAATGCTTCTGAATTTTAAAGATCAACATGGCAACCTTTTTATTCCCCTTTTGCCAACCCAAATCCTTTGGATTAATCTCTTATCAGATGGTTTTCCTGCTATTGCGCTTGGATTAGATCCTATTGATAAAAATACTATGAAAAAATCTCCCCGAAACCCTAGGTCCCCTCTTTTACCATTACGTCTTACTATTCAACTAGTTATTATCAGTTCAATTGTAACTATTGCAACTTTATTTGCTAGCTATATAGGTTTAAAACAAAGTAGAGAAGTGGCTCTAACAATGACTTTTACAACATTAGTCATATTAGAATTAGTAAAAGTTCAAATCATTCGAGCTCCCTATCAATTAAGTTTGTTTTCTAACTTATGGATTCCTCTTGCTTTAGCAAGCTCTTTTGCTTTACAGCTTTTAGTCATATACAATCCTATACTGCAAAAGGTTTTTGGTACAATTCCATTAGGTCAGAACGAATGGATTATAATTGGAGTAATTGCTTCTATTGTTTGGTTTATAAGTCATCTGGTTAATAAAGCTTTTGCTTTCAATCGATGATAGAGTTTCAGGTAACTATTAACCTGAGTTTTGAGTTTATTTCCTTGATTCTTGTGTATACACACTGAGATTTATTTTCTTGTTAAATTGCTAATCGGTTAGAATTAGCTCTTTATTTAATGCAAGGCTAGATCTTTATGTTGACTAAATCCCTTTTATTTTCTCAAGTTCTTGAGCCCTATAAAGATTTTATTGAAGAGAAGATAGCCGCCTATTTGCTTACTTTGGGGCCTAAGACAGCTTTGCGCGAGGCTTGCGAGTATGCTATTTTAAACGGAGGAAAACGCTTTCGTCCAGCTATTGTTCTCATGGTTGCTAAGTCTTTAGGCTATGGAGCTGATGTCTCACAAGCTGCTTTAGGGGTTGAATTTTTTCATACGGCCTCTTTAATTGTTGATGATTTGCCTTGCATGGATGATGATGAAGAGAGGCGGAATAAGCCGACTTTGCATAAAGTCTATGGAGAAGCTATTGCCTTATTAGCCACTTATGCTCTCATTGCAGCTGGCTATGCCTGTCTAGCACAGAATGCTAAAATGATCAAACAGAGCCATCTTCCTTTCTCTCACCGAAGTGACCAATTATGTGTATTGAGTCTAGAAAATGCTACCTATAATACAGGAATTTTAGGAGCAACTGGGGGTCAATTTCTGGATATTGTACCTCCTAATCTGTCCCTGGCCATGCTGCGCGAAGTTATCCATAAAAAGACTGTGACGCTCTTTGAGATTTCATTTGTTTTAGGGTGGTTATTTGGAGGAGGTGACATCTCTCAACTCAATTTAATCAAAAAAGGGGCAGAGCACTTTGGCTTGGCTTTTCAAATTGCAGATGATTTAGGAGATATGGAACAAGATACTATTAATGGACGTCTTGCTAATTTAGCCAATATCTGTGGTGAAGAGAAAGCAAAGCAAATCTTCTTTGAAGAAATTTATCTATTTGAAGAGGTCTTAAAAAAACTTAATTTGAAGTCGGAAGATTTAGATATTTTATCAAAAATACTTGTCCATCAAGTTGGCCAACTATAGAGATAAAGAATAATACCAAGTAGGCAAATTAACTTCAGCTGTTGTTTTATACGCCATCTTTAAGCGATTCTTTCTCACCCTGTAATTGGTCACTGTGTGCCTCAAAAAGATAATTGCATCTTGATTCTCAATATGTTATAAATTTTAACATGGAAGACAAAGATGCAATTATTCTTCAGTTAAGACAAGAGAACGAAGAATTAAAAAAAGAAAATCAAGAATTAAGAAAGATCATCGAGGAACTCAATCGTAAAATCGCTGATCTAGAAGAGAAGCTGGGTTTAAATTCTCAAAATTCTTCAAAGCCTCCATCATCTGATCGCTATCCTAAGAAGCAGCCCAATTCTTCAAATAAGAAAGGAAGAAGAAGCCAAGGATTTTTTAGGAAATGGTTTCCAAAAGAAGATGTAAGCGAATACATTAAATATTATCCTCAAAATTGTGATGGTTGTGGTGGGAGTCATTTCTTACCAAAGGCAAAAGTTGCAGAAGCTCGCCAGACGATAGAGATTCCACCTATTAAGCCAATAGTTACCGAGCATCAAGCAATGAAGTGCAGATGTGCAAATTGTGGTAAGCAAGTGAGAGCTAATCTTCCACAAGAAGTCACATCTTCTGTATTTGGTCCTAAAATTAAAGCTTGGTGTACTGTTCTATCTGGCAAATTTCATTTAAGCAAATCTAAAATCAAAGAACTATTTGAGACACTTCTTGGCATACCTATCAGCAAGGGAAGCGTTATAAATACCCATTACCAAGCAGCATTGATGCTACAACACCCTTATGAAGAGGCTTTGCAAACCTTAAGAAAAAGCAATACTGTTTATGCAGATGAAACAGGTTGGAGAACTTTAGGAAAAACCAAATGGTTATGGCAAGCAACTGATAAAGAAGTTGTAATTTTTAAAATTTTTACTAGCCGTGGTAAAAAAGCCTTTCAATCTCTTCTTGGCAAAGATGTCGTCCAAAATTTAGTAACAGATAGATTAAAATCTTATTACACAAATGGTCTACACCAATACTGCTGGGCTCATTTAAAAAGAGATTTTAACAGGATCGAGCAACGAAGCGGACCTATATCAATGATTGGAAAATTAATGGGAACTCTGTGCTCTTTTCTCTTTAAATGTGTACATGAGCAGGACAAAATGAGCGAAGAACAGTTTATAGAGAAGGCTAAAGAAATAAAAGATGCATTTCATTATCTCTTTAAACTCGCGCTAAGAGCTGATACTCACGATTTTAAGCTTGGAATAACCGGCCGTTTCTGTGAACGAATGTTAAGTGATGAAGAAAAGCTGTGGGCTTTTATTGAAGATCAAAATCTCGACCTTACCAATAATCTTTCAGAGAGAAACTTAAGGCCTGCCGTTCTTTGGCGAAAAGTCTCTTTCGGAAACAAAAGCGCAAGAGGAGAGCAATTCGTCGAAAGAATTCTCTCCGTTATTGAAACCATTAAAATTCAAAGCCGAAATATTCTTGATTACTTGATTGCTTGTTTTAGCGCTAGAAGCAAATGCTTACCCATTCCTTCTTTTATGTGCATCAATTAAACTTTTGAGGCACACAGTGACCAATTACCTCACCCTTATTCAAAATATACTCATCCCAGTTCAAAGTGAGAAGTTTCGGCTGTGCCAAAGCCTCGGGCTTCAAAGATCAAAAATGTGTCCATATACTTATATGAACCCATTTTTGATCGTTGAATCGCGAGAGCTTTCGCGTTGCCCAAATTCTCACTTTGAACTGGGATGAGTATATGAGCTTCGAAACAATCGCTTAAATCTATGCGTTAGCTTATACTTCAGCTAGATCTTCTATTACGACTTCTTGGTCTGTAGAAGTAGGTTTAGAAGCTGGCTTAGGGCGATTTTCTTTATAATGTTGAAGAATGAGTTCTTCCACTTCTTCTAATAATTTGCTATTGTTTTTTAGCTCTTCTCTAAAAGCTTCTCTTCCCTGGAATCTAAGAGCTTCTCTTCCCTGACCTTTAAAGCTAAACCAAGCCCCCTTTTTCTCAATGATGTTAAATTCAGTTGCTACATCAATTACTGAGCCTGTACGCGAAATACCTTCATTGAAGAGAATATCAAACTCAGCAACTTGGAAAGGTGGAGCTAACTTATTTTTGCTTACTTTGACTTTAACTCGATTTCCAACTTCACTGTTGTCAGCTCCCTTAATGCCTGCTGTGCGACGGATATCCAGTCGAACAGAAGAATAAAACTTGAGTGCTCGGCCCCCAGTTGTGGTCTCTGGATTACCATACATGACTCCAATTTTTTCCCGAATTTGATTAATAAAAATAGCGCAAGTATTACTTTTAGCTAAAGCAGAAGTCAATTTTCTTAGAGCCTGTGACATTAAGCGTGCTTGAAGTCCTACGAACTGATCTCCAATTTCTCCTTCCAATTCTGATTTGGGGACTAAAGCAGCGACTGAATCGATCACAATCACATCGACAACATTAGAACGGGCTAATGTCTCGGCTATATTGAGAGCTTCTTCTCCACTATCAGGTTGAGAAATTAAAAGATCATCAAGATTAACACCAATCTTAGCTGAATAATGAGGATCTAAAGCATGTTCAGCATCGATATAGGCCGCTATACCCCCATTCCGTTGAGCATTAGCTACAATATGTAGCGCTAAAGTTGATTTACCGGATGATTCAGGTCCATAGATTTCAACAATACGACCTCGTGGAACTCCTCCAATTCCTAACGCTATATCAAGGGTTAAAGCTCCTGTCTTAATGACACTAATTTCCCTTTCAGAAGAATGCTTGCCTAGAGACATAATCGCACCGTCCCCAAATTGCTTTTTAATGTGGGAGACTGCAAGACCTAAGGCTTTCTTGCGTTCAGCTTCAGTTATTTGAGACATAAAAAACTCCTTTACGTAATTAATAAATAAACATCTCATTTGAAAAGCGCACTAAAAGATAAAGCGAATCAACCCAATCAAATTGGCTCCTTAGAAGCCAATGGCCTAAGCCTAAAGAGGAAGTGACGGCGCGAGATAGAGTGTTTGCTCTGTCCTTTTAAGGCATTTTTCGAGTGTGATGCCTATTCTTAATCTAAACTTTTGATTTAGGTTAAGAATCATCCAAGTTTTATCCTCACCATTCTGTTGATATAAACAAAAATAAAAACTGATTTAGGAGATTAATGAACAACAATCATACCCTTTTTAGTATTAAGATACTAGAGGAGAAAAGAGCTTTTTATCTAAATTTTATTGCTCATAATATTTTAATTATTAGTATGTTATGTAAAAAATTCAAATGACTACTAGATTTATTTTAACTTTTTTATTTTGATGATTAAAAAAACTCTTGCTGTTTTTTGTGATAAGATATTTTATTATTTTTATTGGAGTCTTAGGTTACCTATACTCCTTCCAGCTTTCAACTGGGATGAGTATATACTCATTCCAGTTGAAAGCTGCAATTTCGGCTGTGCCAAAGCCTCGGGCTTCAACGATCAAAAATGGGTCCATATGAGTATATGGACCCATTTTTGATCGTTGAATCGCGAGAACTTTCGCATTGCCCAAATTCCAGCTTTCAACTGGAATGAGTATATATTCAAAAATCAGGGTTATTAAGCCTTCAATAAACAATTAGAATGGAGTCGTTTATGTTAAAAACAGCTGCCATTATCTTTGGTATCATTCTTTTAGCTGTAGGGGCATTGGGATTTGTTCCCCAAGCTAAAGTTGGAAACTTGCTTTTAGGGATATTCCATGTAAATTTTATTCATAACTTGTTTCATATTATCACGGGAATCATTGCTATTTTATCCGGGTTAAGAAGCAATTATGCCTCGCGTATTTATTTTCAGATTTTTGGTGTTATCTACGCTGTACTTGCAATTCTAGGATTCTATTATATGGACCGCCATATTTTGGGATATATTGCCAATAATATGGCTGATAATATTTTGCATATTCTCATTGCAATTGTTACTCTTTATCTTGGATTTTTCGTAGATTTACCAGCTACTCCGCTTGATCGCGATCGTGATTTTAAATAAAGGGAATGGTAAGAGGAACAATGATTTTTACATGCTATCTATAGACATCACGCCTGATGTCTATAGACCTGCATTTATTTTCCTGATTTTAAAATAAATGATGTTGAGAAAGAGGAACATCTTTTTCATCAAAAGGAAGATGAAATATTCCCTGTTCTTGAAATCCGACTCCGTAATAGATGGTTTGTGAGGGTAATTGCTTTAAAAAGCGGTCATAATATCCCTTCCCATATCCCAAACGATGACTTGTGCTAAGATTGAAACCTAGCCCTGGAACGAGGACTAAAGAAATGGTAGATGGATCAATCTCTTCGCAAAGAGAGGGCTCTGGTTCTTGAATATCCCATCGGCCATTTTTAAGGTAAGCTAAATTTTGAACGTGAAAAAGACGTAAATGCATGAGTTCTGTTTTAGGCAATACTAATTTTCCTTGACTAGCAAGTTGGCGGTTTAATGGCCATAGATCTAACTCCGTTCCAAAACTGGCGTAGGAGAGCACCAGAGAATTTTTCTGAGAAATTGCAGTAAGAGTTTCGTAAGCAGCTTGTGAGGCCTCTTTTCTTCTTTTTGCAGAAATCTGTGCACGTCTTTGACGTAAATAGATTCGACAAAGCTGCTTCTGCTTTTTCAACGAAGGTGAATGAATTTTAATAGTCACTTGGTTTACCATTCAAATAAGGAATTTTTTGAATAAAATGGCCATCAGCATCAAATGAAGTAACAGTTCCTTTGCCTTGAATAACTTGACTGACAGGAACTTTCTCTCCTTTCTTAAAATAATCTCCTCGAATCAATTTATTTTGCTCATATTCCTCAATCATCATTAAGTTGCCATTGCGATACCAAGCTGTAGAAACACCGTTTTTCATATTATTTGACTATCTCTCTTTGACTCTCCAGAACTCCATTCGAATACCATGTTTTGGCATATCCTTGAATTTTTCCTTCATACCAATAAAATGATAATTTGGGCTGGGGTATAGAATCAGAAGAGTTTTTTGAATAGGATTGGATAATCAAAGTATTCGATTTCTTCTCCATGCTTCATGTTATTTTTAATATGATAAACCCTTTTCAGGCGCCCTTGTGAACTAAAAACTTTGACCTCGCCCTCCAATACCCCCATTTGATATTCCTGGAGTTCTTGAATTCCCTCTTTTCCAAAATCTAGCACGGTAGCCTGTCCCTTGTATGACCTGTGCAATAAGATTTTCCTTTTTATCAAAGTATTGTCCATTCACTAATTTCCCTTGGTCATACTCTTCTTGGCTTGCAAGTTGATTTTGATCCCAAAAACGCTGAGACGGTCCATGTTTTGACCCCTTGTGCATAGGTAATTTGCTGGAGCAATTCTCCTGTATCTTTGTAAATTTCTACTATCCCTTCAATTTGATTTTTAGTATAGGGAATCCGTTTCCACACTTGTCCAGAAGGATGATAATAGGTAGAAATCCCATCTAAAGCACCTTGTGAATATGGAACTGTCAGCGATTAAATGCCCATCTTCGTCCCAAGCACAGCTTGTGCTATCAAATAACCATGTCTTCTCTGCTATCAATGTAATATCAGGTGTTCCTCCGATGACCTTAGTTGCGACACTCTGAACGCCATTAGGATGCCATTCTCTATAATTCCCAAAGGCCCTAGCATTGAGAATTTCTAAAAATTGCTTAGGATTACCATTAGGATGGTAGCTTGTAACGACTGATCGGACATTTCCCTTCGAATCACGCCCATAAATACGTAAGACTTTCTGATAGGATTGAGGTTTGAGAAAATCGACATTTTGAAGCTGACTTAATCGATCTTTGCTGCTAATTGTCTCAGAAAATCCATTACGATCAACAATATGCACACTGGCTAAAGGGAGAGGATGTAATTGTTTTCTAGATTGTACTGAACGTTTGGCTGAGGTAAAGGTCACAAGTAAAATAAGAGAAATAGAAAACAAGAGACCTTTTTTATAAAGATAATTAAACTTCATAGAAATTCTCGCTTCAATAACTTTAGGTTGATTAAAAACACTTCATTTTTATCATTAATCTTCTTTTTTTCTAATTTGAACTCTGTAATGAGTAATTGAGGACGGTTGGGACCTGGAGTAAAAGCTCCAATCTTCACGTCCTCAATACGAGCCAAAATTTTTTTTAAATCATAACTATTAGCTTCAACTGGGTGTACGAGTGTTTCAATCGTTTCTTGGAATAAAGGAAAAGATTGAACCACTCCCTCAGAAAAAACTAAACTATTTGCCTGACTCGTCAGAAACTCTAATCGTTTTTTAATTCTTTCGTCATCAGCAAAATTCTTATCATTGGTAATTTTTTGTAACATTTCAATTTCAGGCTCTAAAAACACTAAGGTTTCTAAATATTTATCAATATAGAAATGGTCGGCATCACGGAAATGTTGGCATACTGCTAGGTTTTGAGCTTGTTTTTTCTCTTTTAAAAAAGCTTGATATTCAATGCTTAATAGAGTTTCCTGTAATTCTTCTAGATGCCTTTTTTGAGTATAAAGAAAGAATAAAACAAAGCATAGAGGTAACAGGCTTAAGACAATTAAATAGAGGGTAATTCTGTGGATAGGGATTTGCTTAAGCATGAATTATTGACTAGGGTAAGAGGTTTTGTCTTTCAAGTAAAAAGAGGTACGATATTTCCCTCGATTAGAGCTCCATTTGACTTCCCCCTTAGGATCAACTAAATCGTTAGGAGTAATTAAGGCATCATGAAACTCTCTTGCCCACGTAGGCGTTGGACTACTAAATTCTAATTCTACTTTAACCTGATATTTCTCTTGTTTCTTTCCTTGATTAGGTCTTTTTAGCATAGTATAAGTAAAATTTTCCAATTGCAAGCGTGATTCTAAATTGCCATTTTCATCCTTGCGCACAACATAAGGATGTTGGCTTAGCCAGGCCAATACATCGCTAACTAAGGGGATATTAGCAAAAAGGGGAAAGGAATCAGGCGTGGCTTGTAAATCTTTTTGCAGAAAGGCTAGGCGTTCTAAGAGGTCTTGTTGCTGTAGCTTAGAGACATTGATAATTTCTCCATTTGTTTTTTCGCGGGCAAAGGGATTTTTAGCCAAAAAAGTGGATTCAAAATTCTCATAGGATTTGCCCATAGAAGCAAGTAAATCAACATAGGCTTGCTTAAGTTCTTGCTCTTGATGAAGGAGATAGTGTTGCCCAAAAAAATATGAAGTGATAGTTAGAATTGTTACCAGAATAAAATAACAAATTAAAGGTATTGTTATCCGCCTCCAGGGATAAGGATGAGCAAACTCTTGTTGACGAAAGTTAACAGCCTTCTTTTTTGCCTTTGAAAGAGCTTCTAGAGCCAATCCAATCGAAATAGCATAACGTTGTTTATCTTGAGTGATTAATCCATCTGATGAATCGATACAAGTCAATAAGGGAATTGTTAATTTTTCGACTAAAACTTGATCGAGACCAGGTAAAAGCAAGACCTCTCCGGTTAAAAGAATCCCCTCTAAAGGCTCTCCTTTAATCTCCTTAGAGAGAGCATAGTGGAGTTTAATGAAAGCTCGTTGAAGTTGCTTCACAGTTTCTGTTAGATTAGGAAAGGAATCTGACGGTAAAGAGTTAAAATAAATATGCTGAAAAGGGATGTCAGCAAAGACTTTGTCCTTTTCATATGCTTGCCTAATTAAATCTAATCCCTCGGGATGGGTATAAGAGGCAAGCAATTGACCTTCTTTAACAATAAGGCAGGTCATGAATTTTTCATTTAAATGTAAGAGGAGAAAAGGTTTATTGGTAAGAACATAATGCTCCCCAAAATGGCATAATGCCATTTGAATACAAGAGACAACATCCGGTTCTATTTTGATTTGATGCCAATAATCTAAATGCTTACTTATCAAGTCTTTGCGAACAGAAAGAAGAGTGATATCTGTTCCCTCACTATCTTGGTGTAAAGTTTGATAGGCGAAAATAGCATTTTCAGCAGGATAAGGGAGAAGAGGCTCAGCTTGAAAAGCCAAGGCTGACTCCATATCTTTTTCTTTGACTAAAGGAAGGTGGAGAGGACGTATGAGGACATCGTACCCTTCTAAGCCAGTGATAATTAAAGAGCGATTCATGCTCAGTTGTTTAACATCAATGGGATTTTCAACAGATCCTGTAAAGGCGAAAAGGCGATGGATAAAAGGTTTCTCCTTTCTAATAGAGACCTCAGCTCCTTTAACCTCAGATGAGGTGGGTTCAAGACCTATGGTTTTAGAGGACGTTAATAATTCTAACATGTCGCTCATCCTAATTTCTTAGCAACTTTATAACAAGATTTTAAGATAAATTTTATATTATTTCAACAAGACTTCAGAGTATGCTCTTCGTTAAGGAAATTTTTAATAAACGTGAGGTAGGAAATTCAGGAGATTAAATTTCTATGTTTTCCTCAAACCCCTATTTATTAAAAAGTTTTGTTAAATCAATCAAAGTGAGAATTTAAGCAATACGAAAACTCTCACGATTCAACGATCAATAATGGGGTCTATAACAGGCCTTAAATGGCGGTCTCCTCACCGTATCTCTCTAAGAGACTGTCTACGAATTTAAAATTTTGATTAAAAGTCCTTTTTGCGCCACTTCTTTAATAAAAGCTTGAAAATATTATCAAATATTTCCGGCGCTTTTATTAAAGAATTTGCATCAAAAATGCCTCTTTTAATCAAGATTTTAAATCGTAGACAGTCTCTAAAGAGGTAGCTATATTAAAAACTAGAATATTCTATTTTTTTCTTATACTATCCCAAAAGATTTGCAAGTAATATAAAAAAAAGTTTAAAATTGATAAAGAGTCTATGCTGAATATACTTTAACTAGTCTAGTTCTTTGAATGCTTGAAGAATAATTAAATTAAATATAAATTAATAATTTTTATTATTATTTATAAATATTAATAATTTATAATGAAATCATTTAACTATAGAGGTTTTATGAAATATATGTCATCTAAAGAATTAAAATCTATTAGAGCTGGTGCTGAATATTATGCTGAAAATTTTGGTGATGTAATGACAGCATATCAACAGCATGCACCTAATGGTACATGGGCAGATACGATTCAGACTTATCATGATCAAGGCAATAATGTTGGTCAAGCTATTAGCTCCTACGCTCGAAATCCAGAGACTATACGTATTATCATAGAATAAGGACACAAATAGCTAAAACCGGATCCGGTCAATCTTAATTTGAATAGCCAACAAATACTTTTTTAAGTAACCTGATTAAGGCACAATGCCTTAATCAGGAGTTGATTTGTCTGTTTGGTAGCATGTATCTATCTTGTTAAGGAAATAACATATTCAATTTGCATTCAATAAGATAGAGAGCTATAAGCTGCTACCGTTTAGCTAAGCTAAAATTCTCATATGGCTGCAATATGAGAATTTTGCTATATTCATTCTATCTGTTTGATGCTAGGCCTATTTTGCCTTGTAATGTCTTTTTTATCGTCATTAAACATTTTTGGTCACTTAAGTTATCTTATGCTGTTTTTTTCTCAATTGATCCATTTTATTTTTCAAATTTATAGTTTAATGATTTTTATTCGAATTATAGCTTCTTGGGTTCCCCAATTTAGTCACTATTGGATTATGAGATTTATTGCTTACTACACTGATCCTTATCTGAATTTGTTTCGTCGTTTTATTCCCCCGATAGGGATGTTTGATTTCAGTCCTATTATTGCTATTTTATGCTTAAGCTTTGTTCAAGATCTCATTTTTAGTTTTCTAAGATTAATCATCTAAGAGCCTGTCTACGATTTAAAATCTTGATTAAAAGAGGCATTTTTGATGCAAATTCTTTAATAAAAGCGCCGGAAATATTTGATAATATTTTCAAGCTTTTATTAAAGAAGTGGCGCAAAAAGGACCTTTTAATCAAAATTTTAAATTCGTAGACAGGCTCTAAGTATCTTTAGAAAAAAGCATAGACAAAATTAATTGAGGACCAAGAAGCCAAGCCTGAGATGCAGAGGTCTATTGGACTTAATAAAGATTTATGCTAAATAAGACTTAAAAGAGGAAAATCTCATGGAACAGCATCCTGTTCATGTTTTGTGCGAAATGCATGCTCTTATAAGAGGGGAGGTTCAAGGGGTAGGGTTTCGAGCCACAACCCAGTATTATGCGATGAGGTTGGGTCTTAAGGGGACAGTGCGCAATCTTCCAAACGGAAATGTGGAAATTTATGCACAAGGGTCTAAGCAACAGCTTCAGGAGCTTATCCGAAAATTGAAAGAGGAATTTGGATCTAGACAAATTGAAGAGGCTACGGTTGAATATCTTTCTATGAAAAATCCTTACCGAGACTTTCAGATTATTCATTAAAGCTCTCGTTTGTCTGAGTTGATAGCCTTACAAGAAAGAGGAGTTATACACAAATAAAAGGATATCTTAAAGAAGAGAGACATATGCCAGAACCTACTTTAACCTCTCGTTTAGCTATAAGGGATTATCCTAAAAATATTTCTCCTTTAATGGAGCAAAAATGGCGTCGTCTCTTATTTTTGCATTGGGAATGTGATCCTCATATGATTCAAAAGAGTCTTCCAAAAGGATTGCATGTAGATCTATTTCGTGGAAAAGCTTATGTAGCTATTGTTCCCTTTTTTATACATGATGTACGTCCTAAATTCGGACCCTCTTTGCCTGGTTTTTCTAATTTGATGGAGATGAATTTGCGTACTTATGTCTATGATGAAACGGGAATTCCTGGAGTTTGGTTTTACTCTTTAGATATTAATAGTCGGTTAGCCGTTCAAATGGCAAGAACTTTTTTTTATTTACCTTACTTCTATGCTGACATGAAATCTTATTCAACAGATGAGCAAGAAACCGTTTATCGTTGTCAGCGCCATGAAATCTCATCTATATCAGAGTTTATTTATCAAGGGAATCAGAACCAGATTAAGGTTGAACCTGAATCCTTAGAATTTTTTCTAATTGAGCGTTACGTTCTATTTTCTGATAAAGGAGATCATCAGCTTGTGGCAGGAAGAGTTCACCATGCTCCTTATCCGCTTTATAGTGCTAAATTATCAAAGTGGGATGATCTGGTATTTGAATGGGATGGTTTAGTAAGGCCAGGAAGGCCGCCTGAGCACATTTGTTTTTCATCCGGTGTTGATGTAGAGATTTTCCCTTTGAGAGAGGTTTAAGTCTGTAAAAACTGATTAGGTTTAAAATTGGGAGTTTTTATGAATTATAAGAAGACCTAGTGCTTCGTCACATTAATATTTAATCTTCAATTTTAAGGAGGTTAGAATGGCTAATTATCAACAACAGCAACAACAACAGCAAAAACAACAGCTGCAAGAGCCCACAACATGGCCTGATTTTGCGGCTAGCTTATATGATAGATTGACAGGCCGAGGGGCCCAAATTACTTATGAGTTTGAGGATTTTGATCTATTTATTCCTACTAAAGTGGGTCCACAGCCAACTCATGCGCATTGGAAAATGCGTGGAACCATTAATATTCGAACAACTGATCCTATCCATCAACAGCCAGGAACAGGGTCTAGCTAAAATATGGATAAGCAGATAGAGGTAACAGGATATCTAGACTTGAAAATAGATGGATGGCCTGCTAATTTAGAAATAAGAGACAATTATCTACACGTTTATTTTTCTTCATTTTCGGCTTTAAGAAGATTTGATTATTCTTTTCGCTTTGGAGTGCTGAGGAGCTTGTCTCCTCAGCATCCCTTTTTGGATTGGATGCATCGTCTCACTATTTATTACTATGTTTCCGATTATTTAATAGGAGAAATGGGACCTCAAGTAAAAACAAATTGGTGGAGCCGCTACGTGGGGCTAAGAACGATCAGAATCAATATAAAAATGTTGTTAAAAGCTTTAGCAAGTCAATTTTTAAAAGCCTTTAAAATGCATCAATAGGAGATGCTATTTATCCTATTTGCTCGGGTAGATTCTGTCGCTCTCAAGCATTATGGGCAATTTTACAGCCTTTTTCAGATCAAATTGTTTTGTTTCCTCCGGCATGCAGCACGTGTCGGTTGGGACCCCTACAATGGACAAATCAATAGATATCGAAATGAGGCTTAAGAATCGTCTTAACCAGACTAATAAAAGTTTAAGCAGTGGCTTCTTCATGCCTCCATAGAAGGCTTCTTAACCATTTTATTAACTCACCTTACGCAAAAAGAGTGGCATTTGGACTGAAGTGAAAGTTCCCATGGTTCAATGCTCGTCAGTCACCCTATATTTCCTTATATAGGGTGACTGACGAGCATTGAACCATGGGGCTTTGGCTCAGTCGAAATATCACTCTTTTTGCGTAAGGTGAGTTATTAAGATATTATTTTTCAAATCTTCCCCGATCACGCCATCTCAAAAATAGACGGATCTACATGCTGGAAAATCATGAGATAAATCTATTCATCTACAATCTGTTCTAAGAACATAAAAAACTGCATTAAGCATCTCTCGCCTAGAATATTTATAGCGCGTACCTGCGCTACAATAAATCCCTTCCTTTAGCAAAGGTTCAATCTGATTCCAGTCTTTATCTGTTAAGTCGTCTGGGTCAGACCTTTCTATTCATAGCTTCTCCTTGATTAAGGAGGAAAATTATAGATTAAATTTTAAATTCGTAGACAGTCTCTAAGGGTGACTAGGAAATTTACGTGATTAAATTTTTATATTTTCTTGAAGCACTATCATTAAAAAGCTATTGTATATAATATAAAAATTATTTAAAATTAATGAAGGCGTGTTTGGTAAACAAACACTTATCTGTTTAGTTTTTTGAATGTTTGCAAAATAATTAAATTAAATATAAATTGATTTATTTTTATTATTAATAAATAAATATTATAATTTAATTTTCAAGAATTACTTAAATATAAAAGGTTTTTTTATGAAAGCTATATCATGTGCAGAATTAAAATCTATTAGAGCCGGCGCCCAAAATTTTGGTGAGGCAGTGTCAGCAATCCAACATGGACTTCCTGATCACACATGGTCAGATATGATTCACGCTTTTCATGATCAAGGCAATAATGTTGGCAAAGATATTAGTTATTATGCTAGAAATGCATCGGAATTAGTTATTATCGTAGAGTAAGGGCAATGATACAAATAGCTAAAACCAAATCCCAGAAATTTTGGATTTGAATAGCTATATCTTTTCTTAATTAACTCGATTAAGGCGTTGTTTAATAGGCTATTTTTAAACAACGCCTTAATAACCTGAGTTTATTTCCTTGATTCTTAGGAGTCTTTCCTCTTATCTCTCGTTCTTTTCTTCTCGGAAATAGCCATTTGACTATTCCCTTCAAAGAAAAGGACAAGATCTAAGAGACTGTCTACGAATTTAAAATTTTGATTAAAAGGTCCTTTTTGCGCCACTTCTTTAATAAAAGCTTGAAAATATTATCAAATATTTCCGGCGCTTTTATTAAAGAATTTGCATCAAAAATGCCTCTTTTAATCAAGATTTTAAATCGTAGACAGTCTCTAAGAGAAAATCTTCTCTAATAATCAAGGAATAAACTCAAAACTCAGGTTAACGTCAGTTCGATTTTAAAATCTAGATTTTAGCAAACAAAGAGGCTTGAAAAAAAGCTTCCTCGTTGGTTAATGTTTGTTTTCCACAACAAGCTTACAACCAAAAGGAAGCAAAAAATGATTAATTTGACCGAGCTATTTTGCAATATAGATGATTTTTGGAAAAATTTCGAGAAATTATGGAGCGAAAGATTACTTGCTGAAAACAAACGAGAGCCAAAAAGAGAGCCGTGCCTCTGCCCTAGTGAAGTCATGACGTTGATTATTTTATTTCATATAATCGGCTATAGGAATTTTAAGACTTTTTATAACAGCCACGTAATTAACTATTTGAAAAGAGAATTTCCAAATCTTCCAAGCTATAATCGATTTGTGGAATTGAAAAGTCAACTGGTCTTTCCTCTGCATTGTTATTTGATGACACGTCTAGGAAGTTGCAGCGGCATTTCATTTGTCGATTCAGCGTCTTTGGAAGTTAGCCACCCAAAGCGTGTCCACAGCCACAAAGTATTCAAAGGGATTGCCAAATGGGGAAAGACCTCTGTTGGTTACTTTTATGGCTTTAAGCTGCATATCGTAGTGAATGATGCAGGAGAGCTTTTAGCTTATATGATCACTGCTGGCAATATTGATGATAGAAAACCTGTTCCAGGGCTCGTACAAAAGGTCTTTGGCAAGGTTTTTGGCGACAAAGGGTACATATCCTCAGATTTATTTGATAGGCTTATGCAACAAGGGGTGCAGCTGATCACCAAAATAAAATCAAATATGAAAAATAAGCTGATGCCACTGATAGACAAGCTGATGCTTCGTAAAAGGGGAATCGTCGAAACCATTATTGATCAGCTGAAAAACATTTCACAAATCGAGCATTCCAGGCATAGAAGTCCGACCAACTTTTTAGTCAACTTGTTGTCGGGATTAATTGCTTACACCCTTCGTCCTAAAAAGCCATCTCTAAATTTGCGCGAAAATGAGCTTAAAGTACTGATGACGAGCTAATTGAAAATCGAACTGACGTCAGGTTAATAGGAAGTTAATTTACTAGAAGAGAAAATATTTTACAAACTAAGAAAAAATAAACCAAAATTCATGATAAGTGAGAAGTTATTTAGGGCTATGAATTAAAGCTTTCAGAGTCTCGATCGTATCAGCTTCTTCAGGTTTTATATCTTTACGCCAACGATAGATGCGAGGGAAACGAACAACAAGACCTGATTTATGGCGATTAGAGAGTTGAATGCTCTCAAAACTGATCTCAAAGACGAGTTCTGGTATGACGGAGCGGACAGGTCCAAATTTTTCGATTGTATGAGACTTAATGAAACGATTTACTTCAGCCAGTTCCTGTTTTGTCAATCCCGAATAAACTTTAGCAAATGGAATCAGTTGCCCTTTCTGATCCCATACAGCAAAAGTGTAATCGGAATAGAGATTGTCTCTCCAGTCATGGCTTTTTTTTGCATAAAGTAAGACAGCGTTAACTGTATAAGGATCAACTTTCCATTTCCACCAATTTCCCCGTGTGCGTCCTACATGATAAATGGAATCAAGCTTTTTAAGCATAATTCCTTCGGCTGCATGAAGGCGAGATTGTTCTCGCAGGTGCCTAACATCTTCCCATCGATCTACTATGAGTTGAGGAGAAAGACGTAAGAGAAGCTGCTTTTTAAGATTTTGAAATAGGTATTCTAATAGGGCTCTCCTTTGATCCAAGGGCATTGAACGTTGATCTTGTCCTTGCCACTCTAAAAGATCATAAGCTACAAAAGAAACAGGGAATTGTTTGAGAATGGCAGAATTGATCACTGTTTTTCCAATTCTTTGTTGAAGGACTGAAAAAGGAAGAATAGTCTCATCTTGGCAAGCGACAATTTCTCCATCTAATACTATTCCTTCAGGCAAAATCTGTTTTAATTGAAAGAGTTCAGGAAAACGATCATTCACAACCTCTTCTTCGCGAGACCAGAGAGTAAAAAATTCATGCCGATGCACAAGTTGGCTCCTTATACCATCCCATTTCCATTCAACTAGCCAATCGGAACAAGGACCTAAATTTTCTAGAGGGATGTTGAGAGGATAAGCCAAGCAAAAGGGATAGGGACGAGCACTCTTCACTTCTGCTTCTGTGCTTTTAAGCAGGAAATTGGGGTCTACTTGAGTAGGTTGCCATTCTTCCATGAGGCGATGGGCAATGACGTTAGCTTCCACTCCTGTCACATGAGCTAATGCTTTGACAAGTAGGTTTTGAGAAACTCCTAAACGGAAACTGCCAATCAATAATTTGTTAAAAACCCATCTCTCCTTAGAATCTAAACGGTTCCAAAATGCCAAAATTGTATTTTTCTTCTCTGAAAAATTTTGTTGAGTCAAATCTTGAATGGCAAGCATCCATTCTGATAATGTACTTTGAGAGGTAGAAGGGCGTTGTGGAAGCAGAAGAGCTAATGTTTCAGCGAGATCTCCAATCACCCGATAGGTTTCTTCAAATAGCCATTGGGGTAATCCTGTTTCTTCAATCACCCATTCTTTTAAAAATCGGATGTTTACAAGGCGTTTAGGATACCTTCCGGTAAAAATGGCGATCATCCATAACCGATCTGGTGGAGAGGCCTTTATGAAAAAAGACTCAAGTGCTTCCATTTTATTGCTGATTTTATTTGTTTGATCAAGTTGAAAAAAAAGAGTTATAAAATCATTCATGATTATTCTATCTCTTGTTGATCCTCTTCTTCTTTATATGATATTTTAGCTTCTTGAGCATCATATCCTTGTTCTACTAACCAACGGGCCAACGGAGCTGTGAAGCCATGAGTCACAATAATACGTTCAGCCTCCGTTGCTTTGATGGCTTGTTGAAGAGCCGGCCAATCAGCATGATCAGAAAGGATGAATCCTATATCAATCTCTTTGTGACGTCGAACGTTTCGTAAGCTCATCCAGCCTGAAGCATAGCCAATGCGATAGGGAAGGAACCGATTTAACCAAGGGTTTTTTAAAATAGTCGTTGGAGCTAAGATCATAGACCCCACAAAATTTTCTTTGGGAATGTTAGAGGATACTTTTGCCATCGATGGCAATAAAGGGTCCTGTTCACGGATTATCTCGGTCATATTCCAAATAGCTCCATGAGCATAAATAGAACCAATAGAGAAATCTAATCCTTTTAAAAGCCGCTGAGATTTGCCTAAGGCATATCCAAGAAGAATAGATGAGAAACCCTGTGAGCGATTATGACGCCACCAATCATTAATTTCATCGAAGATGATTTGTTGCGGCTGCCATTGAAAGCAAGGAAGAGCGAAAGTCGATTCTGTTATGAAGACATGACATTTAACAGGTTCAAAGGGAACACTGATTCCATCTTTTTCTAATTTATAATCACCTGATACCACCCAGATCTGTCCTTCCATTTCTAAACGAATTTGAGAAGATCCTATGATATGTCCAGCTGGATGAAAAGAGACCTTTACTCCATTCAAATTAATCATCTCTTCGTAATTTATTCCATAAAATTGGACTCCAGGTCTTTCTAAACGATGTCTCAAAATGGGAATACTTGCATGTTGAGCTAAATAACTCTGATGCCCCCAGTAAGCATGGTCGCTATGAGCATGTGTGATTAACGCTCTGTTTACTGGCTGCCAAGGATCAATATAAAAATTTCCTTTAGAACAATAGATGCCTTTAGAAGAGAATTCAAGTAAGGGACGTTTCAAATGATTCACCATTCTTTAATTGTCAGAGATCCATCTTCTTCAAGCACATGAAAATAGGTATGCTGGGTATAGGATTTATAAAAGATATTTTCTACATCTGCAGCGCTAGATGCTCCATATCCATGTAAACTAATGGAGGCCTTTTGATTAGGGTCACGGCAAACTAATCGATGGATAAAAGGAGTTTGATTTTCATCAATGATGGCACTACCAGGTTTGAGGATTTCTTCGTTTATTTTCTTGACTAAACGATCTGGCGGACCTGCAAGCTGGCTGAAAGTCTCTTGATTTAAAGTACCCTCTATAACAGTGAGAGCACAAGGAATAGGGTGATCATGAATATTGGAAGCATAGTAACAGTTATGAGGATCCTCTTTCATCTTAGTCATAGTAGAAGGTTGGTCATGCTTTTTTGCTATGGCTTCTGGCGGCCATACGTAAAGTATAAAGGAAAGTGGAATCTCCTGGTCCTTTATACTTTTTCCTTCCCACATAGAAATAATAGAAAAAGCTAAATAAGGGAGCTGTTCTTTGTAGTGGTAAATTGATACATTAAAACCTTTGTGTATGACTTGTTGAGCAATTGAAACAATATTCATACGTAAAGAGTGTGCACGTTCTTGAGGAGAAAAAGAAAGGGGTAAATGTGATAGCTCTTGCTCAATGGTTTGTGCAAAGATAGATAGATTTTTTTGATGAGCATCAAGATTTTGAATTCCTGATGCCTGATCACCTCTATTAGCCAAAGTTTTGCCAGGAAAAATTTGAAGCATAATAAGAAAAAGACCAATTAAATAGATGATGTTTGTTAACATTTTATACACAATTAAATTGAAAAATTGGCTTTTTGGCGTAGTCGAAAAGCCAATTTTTAAATTTAATTGTTTATAATCCTCAACCTAACAGATTGGTATTATTTTGTATAGGGCCCATAAATAATAGGCATCTTGTGTATAAAGAGGTCTATCAAAGAAAAATTCGTCAAAAATCTCAAGCCAATTCTAAAGAATCACACATAAGGAAAATTTCGCAAAAAGTCTATTCTCTAAAGGGATATGAAAAAGTCTCTTATTTTAATTTAAAAAATTTATTGATAAAAATACGAGCTTTAAGATAAAAATAATTATCAGATTCAATATTATTTTCAACAAAAGAGGTATTCTCATGATTAACCTTCAAACGCTTATATGTCCAATTACACTTGAAATTATGCAAGATCCAGTTATGGATAAACACGGACACTCATTTGAGCGGACAGGAATTACTGAGTGGTTACGTGGACATCGTCAATGTCCATTAGGTGGTGAGGATTTAACTACAGAAGACCTTTTTTCAAATGTGGTTTTAAAAAATATCACAGCTGAGGCAACCAAATTTAGAGAAGAGCAAGAAGCAAGAGAGGCTGATGAAGCAAAAAACGAAGCTGACGCAAGCACGCGATTAAAAAATCAGTTGATGGATATACGAAACATGCATCAATTCATTCTTCGTCTATCTCCTGATGATTTAAAGAAGGGTTTCTCAGTGATGATGAAAGAATCTAATACGACTTTAGAGGATTGTAAGAATCAAGTAAATCAGTGGCGTAATGATCCAGAGGTTGATCCAATGGTTCTTTTCAAGCTTGATCAGACAATAGTTGGGTTAGAACAGGACGAGAAAATAAACGATCTTCAAAGAAAGGAGCAACGGGATATAGCACGATTACAACGAGTGAATGGGCAGTTGAGAAAGAAGTTAATCGAAACGAGCGACACACTGTATAGTATCATTGGTGCAGTAAAAGCAGCTGGAATTATGGCTAGTGGAGTAGGCTTAGGTGCTGGTGTAGCAGGTTTAGGTGTTCTAACAGGTATTTTTGTGGATCCATCTAATTCGATAGGTTGGGGAGCTATTGTTGGAATGTATGCCGGCTTTGGAGGTCTTTTAGTAGATGACGGGAGGCATTACAAAAAACCAACGCGTAGCATTTTAGATTGGACCGCAATGTTCTTAGGTACTGTAAAGAGACCTAAAAATAAGGAGAGTAAGCCACAAATAGCATCCCAACCTGAAAATGTGGCATCCCAATCTGAAAATAAGGGGAGTAAACCACAAGTGGCATCCCAATCTGAAAATAAGGCGAGCAAGCCACAAGCTCAGATGGCCGCCCAGTAAGACAGTCAGCAAGATAGGCAAAAGTCCACATACCAAAAACTAATGAGACAGAGCAAAAAATTAGAAGATAAACTTTTAAAAATTGCTAGAAGTGGAAAAAGTGAAAGTAGAATGATGTTGACAGCTAAAATTATTTTACTTTCACTTAAAGTGATATAAGAAAGCACAAATAACAAAAGAGTTGTTTATAAATGGTTAAATCATTTTAAAGAGGCAGCCTCTTAGAATCGCTAAAAGATCTTCTAAAAGCCGGAAGACCTGTTGTTTTCCTTCACTCGCAAAATGCCAAGTCATTAAGTTTTCTTGTTCGCCCATTTCAAAAATGGGCACTATATACTCATTTAACTTGAAAGCTGCAATTTCGGCTGTGCCAAAGCCTCAGGATTCAACGATCAAAAATAGGTCCATATGAGTATATGGACCTATTTTTGATCGTTGAAGCCTGATAGCTTTCGCATTGCCCAAATTGCAGCTTTCAAGTTAAATGAGTATAGATTCGTCCATCCGATTTTTTAAACTTCTACAGAATCTAAAAAAAGAAGTTTATTGTGTTTCCACGAGTTCTTCTGCAGGCACGATATTGTCTTCTTGCTGTTCTTTTTCTATCGAGTTGCTTTCAGATACATAAGCTCTATACTCATCTAAGACTTGACCCTGAGGATTTATGCTCATGATATGTTGCTCCCTGTGATGAAGGGTAACGAGGATAAAATGCCTTGCTGAAGCAAATTTAGCTAAGTAAAAAATTTTTTTATTGGATTGAGGTTGGCGAGTTTGTTCGACTCCCCAGGCTCCATCTCCTATATAGACAACTCCTTGAGGATGAATGTGATTATGTAAAAGAGGATAGGTTCTTTTATAAGCGTGATCATGGTGCTCGAATACAATATTGATACCTCCTTTTTCGAATAAAGGGACCCATTGTTGTCGAATAGTTGTACTATATTTGTTATAAAAAGAGCGTATAGAGGGATAGGCTGGAACATGGTAAATAGCAAACTGATGAAGCCTATCTTGTCGAACCATAAGAGCATCTTTCAGCCAGTTTGTTTGTTCTCCATCAATGGGATTTGCATGCCCGGAATCCAAAATATAAATGCTCATATAGTTGCCAAAATCTAGGACATTATAAATTTGCTCTCCAGGCATAGGAAATAAAGCGCTAAAAACTCTAGCTTGAGAGGGGTTTTGATCAAAATGTCCTGATATCTCATGATTTCCAATTGCTGCAATAATAGGAATGAGTCTCCCATCTGCTGTTCTCATACATTCATGCCAGGCTCGAATCCATTCTATCCATCTTTGAATATTTTGCGGCGCATTGACCTTCATGACAGAATAGGCAATATCTCCTCCAATTAAGGCAAAAGCTGGATTCATTTTAGCTGCTTGTCTGCTTGTCTCTTTCATCAGCTCGATACGATTATGCAACATATCACCTCCAACAACAAAGCGCACAGGTGTTTCTGTATGGATGGGCATTGTATGAAAGTAATAGGCTTGATCGGAAATTTTGAATTGATAAAGAGTATAGGGTGTTAGATTGACTAATTCTACTCGATGAATCAAGTATTCAGAACTTTGAGGAAAAGGAAAATGCGAACCTTTGATCATTTGCCACTCAAGCTCTCCAACAGGACGATAATAGATTTGATCGTTATTTTGTCCAATTAGGCTAATCCATTGAATTGTCATAGTAGTCTCAGGATTACGTTGCCAAGTCAAAAAAACAGTATTGGAAGCAAGATCTGCAAAACAACTATTATAGAGAAAAATCCAAAAAAAACAAAAATAGATAAAGTATAAGCGAAATAAAGATATAAAAATCATAAATAATCTAATTTGGATTAAATCTAAGTTATCTTATTTTCATCTAATTGCTTCTTTAGTTAAAGCTTCTAGAACGCGATTACTGCGACTGATGAATTCATGCAATGCACTAGGATCCATCTCTCGATGAGAAAGGAGAGCTAGTTCGTATACTTCCTTGATAAGATCTCTAGCTAATTCTGGATTAATTCGATCCAGCTTTTGAATTGAGGCCATCAAGGGGTTATTCGTATTCACAACAAAGGTATTCTTTTTTAATAAAGGCATCCTTTCTTCGCCTTCCCTTGATTCAAGTCTGGTAAAATATTCACGCATGCGTCGCTGCTGTTCGTCTATCATAATAAAACCTGGAAGAGAATCTGCTGCTAAGCTTTTGGCTTCTACCTCAATATGTTCTTGTTCTAACTTGTCTCGTACAAAATCAGCTAACCTAACAGCTTCTGTTTTGCCCTCTACATCCAAAATGGTTTTCTCACGACTTTTATCGAGAATATTCTCGTGTGCTTCGGCATCAATACGTTGGAAAGAGACTGGACTGAGTTTTCTTTCTAAAAAATTGATGACATAAAGATCAAGTGGATGACTAGCACATAACACCTCTATTCCACGCTGACGATAGATTTCTAGAATATGCATAGCATGTTTTTCATCAGCTGTATATAAAATCTTATTTTGAGTCTTATCTTTATTACGCTCTAAATAGTCACTCACTGTTGTCCAGTTTTTATCAGTATTCTGCCATACTAATAGATCTTTAACGCGTTCATAAAATTTTTCATCTTCTAGAATGCCAAGCTTCACAATCGTAGAAACATTATTCCAAGATTTAATAAAGCGTGCGTGATCTGTGCGATAAAGGGTAGAGAGGCTATCAGAAACTTTTTTGGAAATATGATTTGCTAGCTGGCGCACAGTCCGATCCATTTGTAGATAGCTTCTTGATACATTAAGAGGGATATCTGGGCTATCAATAATTCCTCGAAGCACTAAGAGATAATTGGGAATTAGATCTTTACAATTATCCGAAACAAAAACTCGATTACAATAGAGTTTGACGGTATTTTTATTAACATCAAAATTACGTTGAATTTTAGGAAAGTAAAGAATTCCTTTTAAATGGAAGGGATAATCCACATTTAGATGCATCCAAAAGAGAGGATCTTCTTCTTCGGGATATAAATACTGATAAAAATGAATATAGTCTTTATCTGAGCATTCGGAAGGAGCTTTAATCCATAAGGGTTCTTGCTTATTGATCTGTTCACCATCTAAATAAATGGGATAAGGAAGAAAAGAGCAATAATGAAGTAAAATGGGTCGTAGATGGCTTTTATCTAAATATTCTTCATGATCTTTTCCGATAAAAAGAATGACTTCTGTTCCACGTGTTTGGCGTGTCCCCCGGTTCATTTCATAATCAGATGATCCATCACAGATCCAAAGAACAGGCTCTGCCTCTTCTTGATAGGAAAGGGTATTAATTTCTACTTTATCGGCTACCATATAGGCAGAATAAAATCCTAACCCAAAGTGGCCAATAATTTGGTCTTTTTCGTCATTGGATTTGTATTTATTTAAAAATTCTTCGGCTCCTGAAAAAGCAATTTGTGCAATATACTTTTTGACCTCTTCCGCATCCATACCAATGCCATTATCAACAAATTTCAGTGTATGAGATTGCTTGTCAATGACAATATCAATTCGAAATTCATTGTCTTGAACTTGGATCTCTCCTTGATCTCTTAAAATTTTAACTTTCTGAATAGCATCACAAGCATTTGAAACAAGTTCTCTAACAAAGATATCCTTATCAGAATAAAGCCATTTTTTGATGATAGGTAAAATATTTTCGCTGTGGATTTGAAGTGAGCCTCTTTCCATCATGAGTACCTTTTTTTAAATTCATAAGATATTAATTTTCAGGATTTTTTAGATTTGTGTCAAGGCAGATAAGCTATACAAGATATCTCTATTAAAGCATCTAAAGGGAGCCTAGCAACTTGAATTGTTTGCCGAGCGGGTGCTATAGAGTGGATAAATCGCTTAGCATATTCTTCATTTACGATCTGAAAGTCATTTAAATCTTTGAGAAAGATGTCAACACGGACGATATTCTCGAAAGAACAGTTGCTGGTTGCTAAAATAGCTTTTAAATTATCCAAAACACGGTTAATTTGCATGTAGATTTCTTGCTCAATGATTTGACCCGTAGTAGGATCAATGGGAAGCTGTCCTGAGATAAATAAATAATTTCCAGCTTGTACAGCTTGTGAATAAGGTCCGATTGCTCGAGGAGCAGAGGATGTCTCAATTTTTTTTAAATGAGATAGATGGGGGTTTGACATAGAACCAAGTCTCTTTATTGTGATTTAAATTTTGTTTATTAGAAAAGTTATTTTCTTGAAGAGAAAAGATGAGCAAACTATACCTAAATACATAATAAAAGTATTCTCAAACTTTTAGACGATTATGGCGTTCCTCGAGGAAGTATGATTCTAGATGATTTTGGTAATTAATATTATTTTATTATGCGTATTTTACTAGCTCAAATTAACCCAATCATTGCTGATCTAAAAGGTAATACAGATCGTATTATTCAGGCTATCCAGTCAGGACGCAGAAAACAAGCTGACATCGTTTTGCTGCCTGAATTAGCTCTTAGCGGTTATCCTCCTGAAGATTTCCTCTTGCTTCCTCATTTTATCCATGCTATTTCTGAGAAGCTAGATCAGATTATTCAGGCTTCAGAGGGTATTACGACTATTGTTGGTCTGCCTCGTTATAATCCTGGTCGATTCGAAAAAATTTTATATGATAGTGCCGCTATCATTAGTCATCAGAAGTTACTAGGTTTTCAAGATAAAGTATTATTACCTACTTATGATGTTTTTGATGAGAGGCGTTATTTTGAGCCTGGAGATCCTTTGAAGGTTTGGAATCTCCATGGCAAAAAAGTTGGAATCGTGATCTGTGAAGATCTTTGGCAACATAGTGGTTTTCTTCAAACGACCTCTTATCGTCGCGATCCAGTGTTAGAGTTAAAAGAGCAATACCCCGATTTTCTTCTTAATTTATCTGCTTCTCCTTATAGCATTTCCAAATTTCGTACACGCTTGCTGGTCTGCTCTCGTACAGCTAAATCTCTGCAGTGCCCTGTTTTATTGTGCAATCAGGTAGGGGGCAATGATAGTCTCATTTTTGATGGTTATAGCATGTATCTCACTCCTGAGGGTTTAATTCAATGTGCAAAGGGATTTGAAGAAGATGAATTGCTCATTGATTTGAGTCAGAAAGAAGAACATGGGCGGATTGGAAAGAATATTTTAAATGATTTATATCAGGCTCTAGTAATAGGCGTTCGGGACTATTTTAGAAAATTAGGTTTTCAAAAGGCTTGTTTGGGTTTATCAGGAGGAATTGATTCAGCATTAGTTGCCTGTATTGCAGCAGAGGCGTTGGGACCGGCGAATGTACTTGCTGTTAGTATGCCTTCTCGCTACTCTTCTCCACAAAGTAGTCGAGATGCAGCTCAATTAGCCTATCAGTTAGGAATCAACTATAAGGAAATCTCTATCGAGTCTCCTTTTGAAAGTTATTTAAATCTCCTAGCTCCCCATTTTGAAGGTAAACAAGCCGATATAACTGAAGAAAATCTGCAAGCAAGAATTCGAGGTATGTTGTTAATGTCTTTCTCCAATAAATTTGGGTATATTGTTCTCAGCACAGGAAATAAAAGCGAATTAGCAATGGGCTATTCTACTCTTTATGGTGATATGTGTGGCGGATTAGGAGTGATCAGCGATTTAACAAAAAAACAGGTTTATGCTTTAGCCTATTGGGTTAATCGACATCAGGAGATTATTCCTTGGAACGTCATTCAAAGGCCACCTTCTGCTGAATTAAAGTTCGATCAAAAAGATACGGATACTCTTCCAGAGTATGATATTATAGATCAGGTGTTGCATGCTTATGTTGAAGAGCATCGTTCGCCTGACGAGATTGCTGATCGGTTTCATTATCCGATAGAGTTAGTCCAAAATCTGGTCAAGCGCATTCATCAAAATGAATACAAGAGGCGCCAAGCTCCTCCAGGCCTCCGGATATCAGAAAAAGCCTTTTCAGTCGGAAGAAGATTTCCCATTGTTCAACGTTGGGTTTGATATTAGACCTCTTTCGAAATTTCATTTGTTTGCTAAAATGATTCTTTTCGGCATCTTGATTGCCAAATTTTTTAACCATATGTGCACATATGCTTTCAAAATTTGGCAATCAATCTGCTCAAAAACAATTCATTTTTTCAAACAAAGCAAATTTCGAAAGAGGTCTATTTTTGATAGAAAGATGGACCTGCTTGTCGAATGATGCCTCCACCTAAACAGATAGAGCCGTCATAAAATACAATCGATTGGCCAGGAGTAACAGCTCGTTGAGGTATAGAAAATGTGATAAAAGCCATTTCCCCTTCGATTTGTTGAATAACACAAGGTTGATCAACTTGGCGGTAGCGAACTTTTGATTGGCAAGCAAAAGGCACAGAAGGGGGACATCCAGTAATCCAAGTAAGTTGATCAGCGACTAGTTCATCACAATAAAGAGCTGGATGATCTGCTCCTTGTTCTACAAAAATAATACGACGTTCTACATCTTTCCCTACAACAAACCAAGCCTCTCCCGCTCCTCCAATACCAAGCCCTTTACGTTGTCCCAATGTATAGTAGGCAACACCTGCATGTTTTCCTACAATTTTTCCCTTTAAAGTCTCAAAATTGCCAGGTTGAATCGCAATATAGTGACTTAAAAAAGAGCGAAAATCTCTCTTACCGATAAAACAAATTCCCATACTCTCTTTTTTATCTGATGTAGCAAGCTGAAAGTCACGTGCAAGGCGACGTACTTCGCCTTTTTCCATTCCTCCAACAGGAAAAAGAACTTTTTTCAATATATCTCGATTAATTGTGTAAAGGAAATATGTTTGATCTTTATTATCATCGGCCCCTTTTAATAAGGCAGGCTGCCCGTGAACAAGAGTATTTTGACAATAATGCCCCGTTGCTAGAAAATCGGCACCTAACTCTAAAGCTTTTTCTAAAAACACTTTAAATTTAATTTCTCTGTTACATAAAACATCTGGATTAGGAGTAAGGCCCTGGCTATAATCTTTTATAAATTGAGTGAAAACTTGATCCCAATATTGTTGAGTAAAATTAACAGTATAATAAGGAATGTCAATTTGCTCACATACTTTGTGTACATCTTCACGATCAGGGGAAGCTCGACAAACACCTTTTTCATCTTGCTCTTCCCAATTTTTCATAAATAAGCCAATCACTCGATATCCTTGCTGCTTAAGCAACAAAGCTGAAACAGAAGAATCTACACCTCCTGACATGCCAATGACAACTGTTTGTTTATTACTTACCATATTTAATATTTCTCTTTATCATCGATTATAAGAGATTCCTTTTAAAAATGCTTGATGGAATTCTTTATAAATTATCTGAATTTTATGAAAATAAATTAAATTTTCACTTTTTATATTGAAAAAATCAAGCAATAAGATGAATTACTCAGACTCCCGAAGCGATTCTTGCTCACTCATATTCAAAATATAAGCTTCGAAATAAACTCAAAATTTAGGTTATTAGGAAAGGGATTAGAAGTGAAACTTTTCTGCTTGACTCATTTAGCTTTTAAAAATTCCTAGACTCTTAATGTTCTCTTGTATATTTTAAACACCTTCCTATTAACCTGGGTTTTGAGTTTATTTCCTTGATTCTAAAGAGCAAGATCTAAGAGAAAATCTTCTCTAAGAATCAAGGAAATAAACTCAAAACTCAGGTTATACTTCTTCCAGCTTTCAATTGGAAAGAGTATATACTCGAAAATAAGAAATATTTTAATTATAAATTAATTGTGCAGGTGAGAAAGATTAGGCAAAATAATTTATTTTTAGTTATAATTATTTTCACAAGAATTATTAAGATTTAAAGAATTGGCTAACGGACAAATCTTATTGCTTTGATATTTATATTGAATTTATTCAATAGATTTTGCCAAAATTTTCTATTTTTGGATTCTTTAAAACTGGTTTAAGGTTATGAATGATTTTTCTATGACATATACTCATTCCAGTTGAAAGCTGCAATTTCGGCTGTGCCAAAGCCTCGGGCTTCAACGATCAAAAATGGGTACATATGAGTATATGGACCCATTTTTGATCGTTGAATCGCGAGAACTTTCGCGTTGCTCAAATTGCAGCTTTCAACTGGAACGAGTATATCCCTTAGGGTAGACAAAGGAGAAGCCATCAAAAAGATCGAGCAAAGTAAATAAAACAAGCGGGATTTTTAAAAGAAATCTAACATTAGCTAGTGCTCTGTCTCATTGCTAGCGTCAAAGACCCGCGGTTAAAAGATGAGAAGTCGGTCAATATTGGCTTTTATTGACCGACTTCTCATCTTTTAACTGCGGGTCTTTGACGCTAGCAATGAGACAGAGCACTAGATGTTGATGGCTTATTTTAAATTAAAATGGGAGGAGAGATGAAATGTCCCTTTTGTCGCCATGAAGGGCTTAAGGTGACGGATTCTCGTGATGCACCAGAAATGAATGCGGTTAGACGAAGGCGAGAATGCCTCCAATGTCTAAAGCGTTTTACGACATTTGAGACGATTGAATTGACTGTTCAAGTTCAGAAAAGAGACGGGACATATGAAGATTTTCAGCAACAAAAATTGATTAATGGTTTAGCTGCTGCTTGTCGTCATACGAAAATTAGTCACGATCAGATGATCGCTTTAGCTTCTCAAATTACAAATGAGTTGGTACAAAGCCAAGTGAGAGAAATTAGTACCACTAAATTGGGAGAGATAGTGATGAAGCACTTACAAGCTTTAGATCCTATTGCTTATATTCGATTTGCTTGTGTTTATCAACGCTTTAAAGATTTGGAAGAGTTAAAAGAGGCTATTAAAGTGATTCCTTGCAAAGATGAAGCAAATACTACTCATTTTTCTCATTAGGCTTCATTATGCAGAAGAAGAGTTGGGATATATCTATTGCTTATTTGAAAAAAATAAGCAGAGCCTGTTACATAAAAAGTTGAAAACGAATAGGAGGCTTGAGATGGCTCTAAAAAAAGTAGAAGTTATGAAATTTAAGAAACGCCTAGAAGAGATGAGAGCGCAACTGACTCATTCTTTAAAGGGATCTACTGCCGAGGTCAAAACACCTGATGAAGCGACAGGTTATTCCCAACACCAAGCAGATCAAGGAACAGATGATTTTGATCGAACGATCAGCCTTGAGGTGACAAGTAAAGAGTATAGTATCTTAAGACAGATTGAGCGGGCCCTAGAGAAAATTGAGGAGGGGACATATGGGATCTGTGATGCAACAGGAGAAGATATTCCAGCAGCAAGACTAGAAGCTGTTCCTTATGCTACTTTAACAGTCAAAGCTCAAGAGAAGTTTGAAAAAGGCTTGCTATAAATAAAGGCATCATGATCCTCAATTTCAATCAAGGAATCAAAGAAAGGGCAGGTTTACATTATCAAGTTTTTATCATAGGAATTATCCTTTTATTGCTTGATCAATTGATTAAATTCCTTGCCTATTCCTTTATTCCTCTTATAGATAAAGCTATTTATCAATATCCTTATGGAGGAATTGGAGTTTTTCGAAATTTCTTAGGGATTGAATTTTCTCTCAATTATACAACCAATAAAGGGGCAGCATGGGGAGTTCTAAGTGACTATCAATTTTTCTTAATTATTTTAAGAATCATCTTAATTACAGCCCTCTCTATTTATTTTTGCTGTTTTAATCGATATTCCTCTTGGCAAATTCCTTTAATTTTAATTATTTTTGGGGCTATTGGAAATGTTCTTGATTTTTTCATTTATGGACAGGTCATTGACTTATTTCATTTTGTTTTATGGGGATACGATTTTCCAATTTTTAATTTAGCTGATAGTGCCATTTGTATCGGTGTTGGAGCGCTATTTTTGTTATCTTGGTTAGAATCTTAGGTTAGTTTTATGCCTCATTCACCTTCTCTCTTAACAGTTAGAAATAAAATAGGGCTATCTTTACAAGCTTCTAAATGGTTAAAGTGCCCTCTTCTTATTGATGTAGATGAAATGAGAGCGTTATTAAATGCACTAGGAAATTTTTGGATCTTTCTTATTAGTGGTGTTATTGATGCAGGAAAGGAATTATTGTCACAAGTTGAATTTCTAGATTGTTATCAGTGCTATATTGAATCTCTTAAACAGGGGAAATTACTTGATGATGAGCGGAGACGTTTTTATTTTTCATCCGTATTTACAGTCACAACAGAAGCTCTCTATGCGTTGCCTGTCTCTGATCAAAGGTTACTCGTAAAAGTAGATAAACCTGTCGTTCAATTGCAGAGTCATCAATTTACTTACTCTGCAGTTGATGGTAAATTTCGTTCAATGGTATTTGGAACAGATCATATTTCATGGGGAATACAATTCTCTTATCCCCAGCTCTATCAAGATTCTCTCATGCAGGTGAGGCAGGTAAGGGAAGGGTCCGAATTTCCTAATACCACTCTCTTTCATTCTCTTCAAAGGTGGATGCGTCAATATACGGTAGCTACTCCCTTTTGGGTAAATCATAGGCGCACAAATGTACCTATTCGTTTAGGCAAAAATTGTTTCGAATGGATTAACAATCACCCTCAACTTATTTCAAAAAATTTACAAGTGAAAAACTTCCCTAATTAGACAAGATCCCGCTATTCATTCAAAGTTTGAGAACAATTGTAGTTCCTTGTTTGTCGGCTATATTCCCTTGAATAGGAATTTCTAAAGTAGCTCTAACAGGTGGGCTAGAAGGTGAGATAAAACTAATAGTATGTTCTTTTAGCGACTGAATGTTCGAAGATATAGAAGGAGGGGTAGCAATAGAGGAAATTTTATTTGCTTCACTAGACTCTTGTTTGGAGTATGAGTGCCTCTCTCCAGCTGAAAATAAGTTGGAAGGATCAATATTAGGACCTGAAATGTTTTGCATAGATAACCCCCCTTGTCATTTAAGACGTTAAAGTTAATAATTATCTATAAGTCTATATTCATTATTATAATTTACTGTTAATTTTAATTAAATATTAACCTGAGTTTTTGGCTTATTCTTTGATTATTAGAGAATATTTTATCTAATAATCAAAGAATAAGCCAAAAACTCAGGTTAACAAACCGATCTTTCATTAATCTTTTTAGCAAATTGGGTATCTATTCTTCCCAGTAGGCTGGATAGGTGAGAGCTCCATCTGCATTATTAATATTGACCACTTCTATTTGATGAATCCCCAACCCTTTCATATAACCTAAGACCAATAGGGGATTTGAAACGGTGACTTCAACTAATGATCCTCCAGGTAATTGATCGTCTGTTTTATTGGCCAAGTCTCTTATAGATGTTTCTAGTTGATTTTGAATGACATGTGTTTGATTATGAACCAAGGGACGAATACCATAGTTAAAAAGGTTTCCAACAGCAAGAATTTGTGTATGGGGATTCTTAATTTTGTTTTTGATAAATGGATCAGTTGAGGAAGATGCTTTTTCTGCGTACTGGATAGCTTCTTGCATCTCTTCTAGATTCATAGGATTAGGTGAATGAACAGCTTGGATATCCTTTTTTTTAATATCTTGGATAATGGCATTTTTAAAAGGAATAGAGGCCGTTTTCCCCTTATCGACCAGGTAAGTTCCTACATCTGTCAAAGTTGTGAGCTGCATGCTTCCACCACCGATATCCCAAACAACAGCATTTTGAGTCTGAACAGAGGTAATAGCCAAAGCTCCTCGGAAAGCCAAAATCCCTTCTTCATCCTGATCAATAATGCGAACATACACACCTGTTTTCTGTTCAATTTCTTGAGCAAATTGCTGTGCATTTGCTGCTTTACGGAAAGCAGCAGTAGCAACAGCTACCACTTTTTTAGCCTGATAGCTATTAGCAATCTCTTTTAGAGTTTTAATGGCCTTAATCCCTTGGTCCATCACTTCTTTGTCAAATGTCTGAGTAGAAGACTGCTCTAAATGTTTTTGATAAGGGACGGGAATTGATTGCTCAAAAATCTTAGAAATGATCTTATCTGTGTTAAGATCAACTTCGGCCACTTTTAAGTTTGTGGCTCCGGATCCAATATCCATAGCGGCTCTAATTTCTGTAGGACCAGAAAGGGAAGGTTCTGTCCGTAACCAAAAGAAAGCCACAATAAGTCCCAGCACAAAACATAAAATAACAAGGGTCCAACGATTCATAGTCTCTCCTTCTAATCCATCTGTTCAAATAAGAACAGGGATTAGCAGTAAATATTTGCAAGTTTAATGCCAACAAGGAATGTGAAATTCATGAATACTCCGGTAGAGGAGCATATCCATCAAGCTTTTATCCAGCATAAGTGGACTCTGAGTTTAGCAGAGTCTTGTACAGGAGGGGCTTTAGCGGCTAGACTTACACGTTTACCTGGTTGTTCCAATTATTTTTTAGGTTCAATTATTTCTTATTCAAACTCTTTGAAGATTAATATTTTAGGGGTTGATCCACATATTTTGCAACAATTAGGAGCAGTCAGCAGCGAAGTCGTTAGACAAATGGCCGAGGGAGTGATGCGGTTGACTAAGAGCGATTATAGTATAGCTGTTTCAGGTATTGCAGGCCCAGAAGGGGGAACCCCTCAAAAACCTGTTGGAACTATTTGGGGAGCAATTGCTCAAAAAGGACAAGAGCCTTATGTTTGGTCTTTTCATCTTTCTGGTTCTCGACAATCTATTATCCAATGCAGTGTAGATATCTTGCTTACAAACTTATGGTTGCGAATAAATACAACTCTGAGAGAGTAGTGATTATTGCTCGTATATACTCATTCCACTTGAAAGTTGCAATTTCGGCTGCGTCAAAGCCTCGGGCTTCAACGATCAAAGATGAGCCCATATAGCCTATATGGGCTCATCTTTGATCGTTGAATCGCGAGAGCTTTCACGTTGCCCAAATTCCAGCTTTCAACTGGAATGAGTATATACTCAATAAAGCTGAATCCTGGAATTTAAGCAGTAGCAATTATGATAGAATTTAAAGTAATTCGTTGAAACTTATCGTTAATTCTTTTTTCTAAAACATCCTTTATCTTTGGAATGTCTTCAAAAAAGAATTTACGAATTGCTTTGCCAAAATTCTCAAATTTATCATGACACTTATTATACGTATTTTTCTCTCTCATTATCTTCCAGAGCCTTTCAATTGGATTTAAATTAGGTGAATAAGGGGGAAGATAATGTATTTCAATTTTCGATGTTGGTAGATAGGCTTCGATGGCTTTGTTCTTATTCGCGCGACCATTATCAGAAATGATATGAATTTTGGATGCTGAAGAATAAGCTTCTAGATGCTTTAAAAACTCGATCATGCTTTCAGCATTTACCGATTTGTACTCTTGAGCTATTAACTGCATGTTCTTAACACTTATTGCTCCTATAAAGTGCAATCGATATTGCTTGCTTGTTGTCGGAAGTGTTTTCACTTCTCCTTTTTTGATCCACCCATAAACTGATTGAGACTGGAATTCAGGATGCACTGCATCAAGAAAATAGATTTCATGATCATTTGGGAGGCTTTTCTTTAGCTTTTCATAGTATTCAATGAATGCCTCTTGCTTGGCTGGGTCTAGCTTGCCTGGAACTTTGATAGGCTGTTTGTAAACAAAGTCATGTTCTTTTAGCCAAGCAATCATTCCAGGGGTTGAATACTTAATCCCATATCTGTCTTCAACGTATTTGCAGATGTATTTAGCCTTTAGATAAGTATTTTTCTGAACATGATCAAGCAACTCTTGAGTTTGCTCTGCATTCAATTTGCTTTCACTTCCTCCTCTTTGATCATGCTGCGTCTTATTTTCTTTTTCATAATCCATTAGATATTGGTACACGCTACTGACACTAATGCGATGGGCTTGAGCAATTGATTCTGGAGACATACCCTCGCTTCTTGCTAAAATAACACAAAGGCGCGTGTATTCGCTCTTATCTTTTGTATGCCTGGCTTGCCTTTCTAATTGTTGCTTTATTTCTTGAGAGAGTTTCATCTTATCTCATTTATGCTTAATGATATTAAGTATACCATTTTCAGCAAATTTATCAATTCTTATCTTTGGTTTTTTCCAGTTTTCAACTATACTCAGTATATATCCTCCTTCTAGTTGAAAGCTAGAAGGAGGATATGTTAGTATAAAAAAAATGGAGCAATAGTTTGATGAATATGATGAGATTTAATTATGTCTAAATTACAATCTTATGTTTTAGTCGATAGTGGAAATGGACGTAAATTAGAGCGTTTTGGCCCTTATCTTCTCTCTCGTCCTTGTTCTCAGGCTGTTTGGGAACCTCAACTTTCGACAGCAGAGTGGAACAAGGTGCATGCTATATTTTCTAGAGATAATGAAAATAAATGGACGCTTTATCATCAATTGCCAGAGATTTGGCAAATCGAAATCGCTCAGATCGTTTTTAAAATTTCCCCAACAGATTTTGGTCATTTAGGTATTTTTCCTGAGCAAAAAAACTTTTGGGAGTGGATTCAAAAAACTGTGAAAATTCAGACGGAACAGGGACAACTGCCCAAAGTATTAAATTTATTTGCCTATTCAGGTGGAGTGACTTTAGCTGCTGCTAAAGCAGGAGCTGTTGTTTGTCATTTGGATGCCTCTAAGGGCATGGTTGCTTGGGCACGTGAAAATGCAGCTTTTAATCATCTCGAGCAAGCTCCCATTCGTTGGATTGTTGATGACGTAAAAAAGTTTGTGACACGCGAACTTCGGCGAGGTGCTCGCTATGATGCTATTATCTTGGATCCTCCAACTTTTGGTAGAGGTTCTCGAGGTGAGCTATTTAAAATTGAAGAGGATATTATTCCTCTTTTAAAAGCATGTTGTCAATTATTGAGTGATCATCCTTTATTTATCTTATTTTCTTGCCATACACCAGGCTTTTCCCCCTTAGTGATGCATCACTTAATGACTCAAGCTATGAAAGGGCGAAAAGGGCAATTAGAGGTTGGAGAAATGGTATTAGCGGATGGAGCAGATATCTTTGCTATTCCAAGTGGAGTGTATGCAAAATGGATGTGTCAGGTATGAATACAGATCAATCCGCTTTTCATATTATGAGTCTGCAAAATCCTAAAGTTAAGCAAATTGTGCATTTGCGAGAGCGTCATGAACGGGATAAAACACATCTCTTTATTATTGAGGGGTATCGGGAGCTATTACGTGCAACGGACGCCGGATGGAAAATTAATTTGTTATTTATTTGTCCAGAGTTATTCTTGGGAACAAATGAGCCAGCTCTCATACAGCGCTTATCTACCCGTCAAACTCAAATCTTCAATTGTACAGAAAAAATTTTTAGAAAAATCTCTTATAGGGATCGTCCTGATGGATTGATTGCAGTTGCCCCTCAAAAAAGATTGCAATTAGTTGATTTAGAATTTATTTTTAGGAACAAGAAAAGTCCTCTTTTTGTTGTTGCGGAATCGATTGAAAAACCTGGGAATCTAGGGACGATTTTGCGTTCATCTGATGCAGTAGGTGTGGATGGATTGATTGTTTGCGACCGTTGTACAGATATTTATAATCCTAACGTCGTAAGAGCAAGTGTAGGAAGTCTATTTACTATTCCCACTATAGAAGCAAGTGGTGAGGAAACATTGATTTGGTTAAGAAATCATAGAATTGCTATTTTAGCTGCCACACCACAAGCTGAAAAGGAATTTACTCAAGTAGATTTGACAAAGCCTGTTGCCATTGTTGTGGGAACAGAACAATTAGGGCTTTCAGATCGATGGATGCAACAAGCTGATCTGCAAGTGCGCATTCCGATGAGAGGAGTGGCTGACTCGTTAAATGTAGCAATGGCGACAACTTTGCTCTTATATGAGGCAGATCGACAAAGGCGATAGCATTTAAACTTTAGCAAAATGAGCAGACATGGAGCTAAATATTATTTTTGAAGATAACCATCTTTTAGTCTTAGATAAACCTGGAGGCCTCTTAACACAGCCTAGCGGAACAGAGCAAGATAGTCTAGAGCAACGTGCTAAAGCTTGGATTAAGAGCACTCATCAGAAGCCAGGTCGTGTATTCTTGGAGGCTGTTCATCGTTTAGACAAACCCGTTAGTGGAATTGTTGTCTTTAGTCGAACAACCAAAGCTTTAACTCGGCTAAATGCCTTTATTAGAAATAAAGAGACACAAAAGTTTTATTATGCTCTTGTTGAAGGATGCCCTTACGAGAATGAAGGGGTTTTAGAGCACTATATGATTCATGATGATTTTCATGCTCAGATTGTTTTTAAAGATCATCCACAGGCAAAGCTGGCTCGCTTATCTTATCGAATCATGCAGAAGAATTTAACTACAACCCTATTAGAAGTCCAATTAGACACAGGTCGCTACCATCAAATTCGCTTACAATTATCTGCAGTTGGATGTCCTATTGTAGGAGATAGTAAATATGGAAGTACAACTTTTTTCAAGAAGGGGACTATTGCTTTACATCACTTTCGTTTACAAATTCCTCATCCTATTACAAATGAACCTTTGATTTTTGAATCCCCCTTACCCATGTCCTTTTTTGAAACCTTTTATTAGACCTCTTTCGAAATTTGCTTTGTTTGAAAAAATGAATTGTTTTTGAGCAGATTGATTGCCAAATTTTGAAAGCATATGTGCACATATGGTTAAAAAATTTGGCAATCAAGATGCCGAAAAGAATCATTTTAGCAAACAAATGAAATTTCGAACGAGGTCTATTTAAGAACTCAAAGGGGGCAGAGTGCGCATGACCTGCTCTAAAGCATCAAATTCAGCTAATACACTATCGATATTTTGGATAATAATGGGTGTATCTTGATGTTTAGCTATTTTTTCACTTTGAAAAAGCTTTTTCAAATCCCTTAGGGGTTGCGTTAACAATTGGATATTTATATTTTTATCTTTTTTAAACGCAGCTTTTGCCATGTCATCCAAATTATGAATGATTGTCCAAAAAGGATCTTGCAATTCTGCATAAGTGATATCGATATCTGTGACAATCGTTTTAGAGATCTCTAGAAGAGTACTTATTGTCATATTCACCACTTCGTCTAGTTGATGTTGTTGAGCTTTTAAAGCAAATTGGCCTAGAAAATGAGTTGGAAAACTAACCATGGATAGATCAAGTTGGGCGCCATATACAATGATTTTTCCTAGCACCAATACAATTTGGCTACAGATTGTCTCTAAGTTGCGATCGATGGCCTTATGACTAATTGACTGCAGTCGTTGCAAAAGATAGAAAACAGTGTAACTAGCTTCATCTCGGCTTGTTTTTTTTTCAATAGCTTCATCTTGGTTAGTACGGCTAATGCTTTTAGAGGAAGAAAAAAAAGTATGCATGATAGGGGGAAAAGTATTTAAAGCATCTATACTGACAGCAAGTTGATCCCTTTCAATTGCTCGTAGAGTGACTTCTGACAAAGTATCTAAAGATCCCCATAGAATATCATCTTGTTCATCTTGCACAGCTTTCCTTGCTTGTCGTTTAAGCATTCCAATGAGATGAAAAGGATTCAGAAAATTTGACAATCGCTTTATCTCATAACGAAGGAGATCTAACATGCTTCCCAAAGCCAAAATCCAGAAAGAGAATAACATCACTTTATAGGGATTCACCACAAGTAAAAGGGCAACTGCAAATAGATAAGAAAGAAATGGAAAGAGAAAAAGAAAGAAATGGCTGACTCGGAAAAATTTATCTTTTCTAAAAAACTCCATTAGGCGAGGAATTAAGGTGTGTTCGAGTCTTTGTAAGGGAGCTAGAGCTAAAACCCCTATTATAGGAAGGAGAAGAAGGATAACTGTTCCGCTTACGACCATAATGGTCGCTAAAAATAAGACATTAAAATCTAAAGAATTAGTTATAAAATAAAAATTAATCAGAAGGACTGAAATAAAAGAGAGCAATGTGATAAGCATAAAATTCATCTCCTGATAAGCATGGTCCTTATTATTAATGAATATTTACGTCAATACAACGTATTTACCTTTTCTATCCACTATTAGTTCTAATTGCTAAAAGATAAATTTAATTTACTACTTCAATCGTAAATTTCAGGGTCGGTTGTTGACACTGTCGGGTCTAGCATTTCATTGTCAATAGGGATCACTTTTGCTTGTTTGAAAATAAAATCTGCAAAACTTTCTTTCTTTTGAGTTTTTTCCGACGATGAATCCTTTTTTGTATGCTTAAATTCTCTTCTTTTAATAAGAATTTCATTTACAGCTTCTTTTTCATAGATAGCCAATAATAATTCTTTAGGTGCTTGGTAAATAGGAATGGGTTCCGGTCTATCTGTACTATTTACTTTTTTAAAGCTAAGGAAATTAAGGAGAGATAAGTAGCTTTTCTCTCTATGTTGGTTACTTATGGCTCGATATTTCTCAATCTCTTTTCTTTCTTTTCTCCCTATTGTCCCTTTTAACATGTGATAAAAAACTTCTTGAAGCTCTGGATCTGATAATTTAATTTGGGAAAGATTTTCAATGTGACTATGGGTGATATGGCTAATATCAAGATCTGGATCAGTGATCTGATCAACAAGTTCAGTTAAGAAATCTGGACGTTTTTTCTCTATTTTTTTAAAAAAATCAGCCTCTGCATAAAGCACTTTCATGAGTTCTTTTAATATTTGTTTTAGCTGTTCAAGTTTTCGCTGATCAGAAGTCACTTTTTGATCGAAGAAAGCATGTAGATTTAATTTCCGAGTTTTATAGTAATCTTGCACACCATTATCGTAAAGAATACGCTGTCTATGATTAAAATGTTGTTTATCTAACTCACGAATAAAATCTTGGCATTCCTTTCTAACGATTTCTAGGTTTTTAAAGTCTTCTACCTGCTTTAATGTTAAGACAGATAAAGTGAGGATGAGAAGTAAAACAAGAGGTAAAATATTCATCTTAAACCATCATTGGAAAGAAATTGAATTATCTTCGCTACTTTTTTTCGATAGAGGTAATGGAAAATTAAAGACTAACTGTTCTCTCCCTCTTTCACCTCCCTGTTTTTTCTCTAAAGGATATCCTTGTTCAATGAGAGATAAAGTCACTTTAATTAGAGCTGGTATTCGCCGATAAGATCTAGGCCATTCTTCTTGCCAAACTCCTCTTTTCGGCTCATCTGCACTTTTTGACGTTCCTGATGCCATGAAAAATTCAAATTTAATATCTTCAACATTTTCTAGAAGAATTTCTTTAAATATCCTGCTTTCAGGATCAAGAACTTGTTGCGATTTCAGCGGCCAAATAGCCAAGCATAAATATTTATTTTTATCTACATATAATCGAGCTAAGACATTGCCTGAAATAAAAGGATTAAGTCTTATTCCATTATTATAATTGAAAATAAGGCTATTGAATTTCGAAATGCCCGTTGAATCAGGAGGTTCGAGGAAGAAAAAATAAGGAGTGTCTTGACTGAAATCATCGATAAGATTTGAAAAAAGATAAGACAAACGATACTCCACATAACGCATATGGAATGTCTTGGATTGTTGGTATTTAGTCAACTCATCTATTTTAGATAATTCTCGGAAAAAACCAAAAATAAGCACTAATAAGAAAGATAAAATTGACATGGCGACTAAAACTTCTAATAAAGTCATTAGTTGCTTGCGATTATGTTTTATTTTCATCTTCTGTATCTTCTTCACTATCATCATCATTTGATTGGACGTTGTTTGAGGATGGTGAATGCTTGGTCTCTGCTTGATGTGTTCCATATATCAAATATTCATAGGTCAAGATTTTCCCTTGGTTAAGCTTATTCCATGTATCTTTCAATTTAATGCTTAATCTCAATAGGAATTTGTTTTTAATTTCATTCTTTTTTTGAGGTTTATCAATAGTTAATTTATAATAACATTCATAAGATAGATGATTTAATTGCTTAAGAATATCTTCCACGCCAGCTAGTTTTTCTAACTTTTCTTCTCTTCCATCTACAATATCTTGCCAAGGAATCGTATGTTTATATAGGTTTTCTACGATTTTTCCATGAATTAAGTGGATTAAGTGATCTCCCTGATTTAAACGATGATTGTTAAATTGAGCTTGACTCATGCTAATATAGGCATTTAAGACAGGTATTACGCAGACAAGAACTAAAAACATGGCAATCATGACTTCCAACAATTGAAAACAAATCTTTTTCTTGATGAGCATGTGCATTCAACTTGATTGCAGGGGATTTAAAAACTAAAAACTCACGTTAATTTAGGATAGAGTCGCTTATTTTCTTGTATTTTTTCCTCTTCGGTCATTAACCTGCCCTGTATTTTATCGGCTCCATCTATTAATTTTCCATGTTTCCGGATGGGACAGGGATACCCTCTCAAAACAATGCTATAAGTTTTATTCGCTTTTTTCTCGGGATGTTGGATATCTGAAGCGGTTGAGAGCAGAAGCTCTCCCATACTCATTTTTCCTAAACTGAAGCTTAGATGCATGGCCTGTATGATATCAGGATAATGTTCTGCCTCTAGTAGCTGTAAGGAATTTCTAGTCTCATATTCATGAGTTATAAAATGAAAGGACTTAATCGCCTTTAAAGAAACTTTGCGTTCAATTAGGTGGGTCCATTGAATAGATAAATCTCTATCTAATTCGATAAGTACATATTGACCATCTGGACTCTCTTGACTAGCTTTTTTCACAGTTAATGGCTTTTCCACATCTAAATAGCACATAAGAGTGCCATCTCGGTTTTTAATTAGGTGAAAATAGACATCTGTATCCATGATCAACATGAGATCTTGAGCCATTTGCAAGTGATTCAAGATCTGTTCAGTTTCTGATAGGAAGAGCTGTTCTTCATAAGCCTCTTTGACTTTTACTCCAGTAATTATTGCTCCCAATGATAAAATGAATAAAACGATAAGTAACTCTAAAAGGGTAAAGACTGGTTTTCTTAAGAACCTCATGATGAAAAATTAATTTATTTATTTATTGTTTATTATCCCCAAATAAGGAAATTTTATTTTTATTTTTATAAGCTTCATATCGTTGTGATTTAATGACAATTTCCTCATCATTTCCCTTTGAGATTTGATATTCCTCACCCCAACCATCTCTTATTAATTCTTTGGCATTTTTTACAAGCTGGGACTCCTCGATAATTCTTTTCCATTGTGTATCAACATGTTCTTTATCTTCAGGATGAGTAGCTAAATAGAGATCTAATACAGTATGAATTTTATCGATCCCCGCTTTCGTCTTAAATGCTTTTCCTTCTTCAAGACTGCCTGTATAGTTGTAAGCGATTACGCCTGTAATCATAGCAATTAAAAACATCACGATCATCATTTCGATTAAGGTAATGAATTGCCTTTTTTTGTTTAATTTCTTCATAGCTATACCTTTATTTAAAATTGCTAAAGCATAGAGCCATCAATCTGTATGGTACAGAATGCTTTTAGCCACTAACGGAAAAAGAGCTCACATCTGTTAATGGCAATAAAATTGACAGTAACACTGTTCCAATAATGAGTCCCATCACAATTAAAATCACAGGCTGAGCTAATGCCATGACTCTATCAAGAGTTTTTTCTAATTCTTGTTCGTACATGTCCGCAACTCTATTCAGCATGTTGGTGATGGTTCCAGACTCTTCACCTACCGCCAACATTCTGGATATTAATTGAGGAATATATTTAGAGCGGCTAAGCTCTTGACTGAGGGCATGTCCTTCAATGACCTTGGCTTCTGCTAATTGAATCTCTTTTTCAAGAACAACATTTCGCATTACTCCCCGAGCAATTTGTAAAGAGTCAATAATACTCAGGCCACCATTCAACAGAGTCCCCATTGTTCGACAGAAGCGTGTGACTGCTGTCTGAATGACTAGTGTGCGCAGCAAAGGAATTTTTAGCAAATTTCTCTCAAGCCATAGGCGACCTGCTTCAGATCGAACCTTCCAGATTGCCCATGTGGTTGACCCCGTCAATATAGGCATATACAGCCACCAGTAACCACGAAAAAGATGGCTTAGTGTAAAGATACTTTGTGTAAATCCATTCAATTTTCTTTCTGAGAAGATGTTTTCCAGAGAGGGCACAACAAAGCCTAAAAGCAATGCAATAATTAGTAAAGAAAAACTTCCTAAGATAAGCGGATAAATTAAAGCTGTCATAATCTGCTTCTTTATTTTCATCTGCTTCGTTAAAAGCTGGGTAAGCTTCTCTAAAATAGGGCCTAAAGCTCCTACTGCTTCTCCTGCAGCGATCATCGCACAATAGAGCTTATCAAAGCTTTCTGGGTAACTACCCATCGCAGTTGACAATGAGATACCCGTTTTAATCTGCTCGCATAAGCTCAAAATAATCCGATGAAAGGATTCGCTTCTAACCTGTTCTTCGATGGCGATTAGGCTTTCGTAGAGGGGGATACCAGCATTGAGGAGTTGAGAGAGTTGTACAGTGAAGGCTAATAGGTGATCTCCTTTTAAATTCTGTTTGGAATTAACCTTAGTTTTAAGAGTTAATTGTGTAATGAGCAATCCCTGTTCCCGCAGCTTATCTTTTGCTTCACGATCCCCTTGAGCTTCAATAAAGCCGGATCGCTTTTTGCCTTTTGTATCTATATGTTGGTAATGATAAAGGGGCATAGTTTTTAAGCCTTCTGCTCTTCAATGCCGCGGGCAACTCGTAGAACTTCTGCTACTGTTGTATCTCCATTTTTGACTAATTCGGCTCCATGCCCCAAAAGACTTAACATACCTTGTGATAAAGCGACTCTTCGCATCTCTACTGCGTCTGGGCTCTGGACAATCTGTTTATTAATCGTATGATTAACAGACATTAACTCATATATTCCTTGTCGTCCCTTAAAACCTGATCCATAACAATAGCTACATCCTTTACCTTGATATACACAACCTTCTGGTAGCGACTCATATGTAATTCCTAGACTTTGTAGTTCTCTGTCAGACGGAGTATAGGATTCTTTGCATTCTGAGCAGATACGGCGTACAAGTCTCTGCGCTAACACCCCTACAATGCAAGAGGATAGAAGATAAGGTTCAATGCCCATATCGACTAAACGGGTGATACTAGAAGGAGCATCATTGGTATGAAGAGTGCTCAAGACTAGGTGTCCTGTTAAAGCCGCCTGAATGGCAATCTCGGCCGTTTCCTTATCGCGAATTTCTCCAATCATGATGACATCAGGATCTTGCCGTAAGATATGACGTAATCCTGTTGCAAAATCAAGCTTAATTTTAGGATGCACTCCAATTTGGGCGATTCCCTTAAGATTATATTCTACAGGATCCTCAATCGTCATGATATTGATTTCATCATTAGCCATTTCACAAATGGCACTATATAAAGTCGTTGTTTTTCCGCTTCCTGTTGGGCCAGTTACTAATACAATCCCTTCAGGCAAATTAATGAGTCGCTTAAATTGATCAAAAACAGAAGGGATCATCCCAATTTTATCTAATCCTAAGATCACATTTCCTTTATCTAAAATACGTAAGACAATACGTTCTCCTCCTGCCACAGGAACAGTACTAACGCGAAAATCAATTTCACGCCGTCCCATTCTCAATTTGATCCGTCCATCTTGAGGAAGGCGATGTTCCGCAATGTCTAACTTCGCCATCACCTTGATCCGCGTTAAGAGCTGCATTTGATAATCTTGAGCAGGTGCATGCCGATTTTGCAAGACTCCATCAATACGATAGCGCACCCTCATCCCATTTTCAGATGGTTCAAAATGAATATCTGAGGCTGATTGCTGAATAGCTTCCGTTAGAATTAAGTTTAAGAGCTGGATAATTGGAGATTGACTACGTGTCTGATCTAAAAGATCGAAGACTTCTATTTCACCATCTCCACGTCCCTCTTCATTTTTTTCTGTAAGGTTGGCAATAAGCTGTGAGGCCGCCCCATCTTCTGTATTATAGCAATCATGGATGGCTGCCATAATCATTTCACGCGAACTATAAACAGCTTTTACTTCGCAGTTAAGTAAAAAGCGCAATTCTTCTAAAGGGGTTAAATTCAGGGGATCCGCAACAGCCACAACGACATAGCTTTCTAGTTCTTGAATAGGAAGAACCGTGTGTTTTTTTGCAAAGGCATAAGGAATTTGCTTATAACGCTCTTTATTTAGACGCAAGGAGGCTAAATTAGAATAGATAGGCATGCCAAATTGTTCAGCTAATTTAGCTTGTACATCCTCTCCACCTAGCATGCCCTGACGAGCTAAATCTTCAGTCAATTGCCCGTGCAGAGACACTTTATCGTCCATCATATTCTCCCATAAATCCATCAATTGGATAACTTGAATAACCTGGATAATAGTACTGAGTCTCGGGTTCGGGTTCACCTAATAACATATTGACCGTCCCTAATAGCATCCGTTTCTTTTCACATTGATGAGCCTCTTCTAAGCATTCTAAGAAATAAGGAAGATCTCCAGGTCGACGACAAAGAAGTTCTTGGCGAATAGCAGCAAGATGATCTTTTGGATCTTTGACAATATGTGGTGTGATAAAGATAAACATCTCAGAACCATCCGCGCTAGCGTCTGTCTCACTGAAGAGCTTACCAATGCCTGGAATTTCTCCAATGAAAGGAATGCCATTTCTCTTATCAGCAGATACTTTACGACGCAAAGTTCCTAGGATAACGGTTTCACCATCTACAATTTGTACTTCATTTTTAATATGACGTCGAATGACGTTAGGGCGATCAACTGGTGAATCTGGTTGAATTGTATCAAAGGTAATGTCTGTCTCCAACGTCACGTAATCATAACCATTATCTTCATAAGATTCCTCATCGCGTATATGAATAGTGGGATTGACACTAATTGTCGTTCCATATTGGGCGCGTGTATAAGAGCTTGCTAAAACAGCTCTTCCATTCGCACTAGTTCCTGCATCATAAGCTCCTGTATTTAAAGAAATATCTTCATTAACAGTAATAGTTGCAGGTGTTTGATTAACAGTTAAAATAGTGGGACAGGAATTCATCTGGATATCGCTTTGAGATAACAAAAAGCGATAAGCTAAATCAAATGCTGGGATGCCACCTCCTCGTGTATGGCTAATGAAAAATTCAAATATACCAGAGAAAGCTCTGCAAGGATTGAGATCAAGAGGACTAAAAGAATAATCATTGCCGGGAGGATTAAATCGTCCTCCAACAAAATTATTAGAGCAAGAACCCCACCCATTAGAATAACTAGATCCGCTAGAAGAAGAGCAAGATCCACTAGAAGAGCTGCAGCCATTAAAAGAATTATATCCCAGCCTTAAAAGATTAAGTCCAGAGCTATTGGCTTGTTTGAGTACCCTTTCAAATAAAAGTGTTTCTATTTGAACCATCTTTTTAGGGACATCGAGCTTACGCAGTAGTTCTTTCAATTGAGGCAGGACATTAGCTTCTACTACCATCACAATAGACCCTGTCTTGAGATCAACAATGAAATTATCTCGGCCTTTATTGGGATTAGTTTGAACAAAGAGACCTGGTTGAGCTGGCGCTGGATTCACGACGTAGGCTCCTCCCGGTCCTCCTCCCTCTATAGGAGAAGAGAGCTCTTGTATAGGAGAGGTAGCGGTAAGTGGAGTTACCATATTAGAAGGACCATTTGGACTTTCTTCTGTTTCTCCACCAGCTCCTGTCATTATCATGAGAGAATAAATCCGATACAAGACGTCAGCTAATTCTTCTGCATTAGAATGCTTAACTGTGTACCAATGAACAGTCTTATCACGGGCTCCCCCTATCTGGCTTTCAACACTTGCAATAATTTCTTCTGCTTTTTTAACTTCTTCTCTTGTTCCTACGACAAAAAGAGCTTGTGAAGCATCATCAATAATCACAACTCTTAATCCATTAGCTTCAGCTTGGCCTTTTGTAAGACCTTTATCAGATGCATCAATCGACATGCCGTCAGGTCCTCCAAAATCCTGGTCAAACATGGCTGCTAAAATATTTGCCATCTCTTCAGCTCGAATCTTGTAAATGGGAATGAGACGGAACTCTTTATCACCTCGATTGACGGCAATAAAATCATAAAGCCTTAAGAGATCTTGAATATCTGAAGCCTGCCCAACCAAAAGGATATCGCGTCCTAGAATTTGCAAAACAGTCGTATTGGGATTAACAAATTTTTCTAAAAAGAGATAAGCTCGGCGCACTTCTGAAGGTTCAGGCGATAGGACAAAGGTCACACGTGAATTAGCGGCCAATACCTCTAAATCAGTACGGTGATTTGTAATTAATTTCAGATTACAGTGACTTTGTTTAATGAGAAATAGTTGTCTTAAATAAGGATTAAGTGTTTTTACCCCTATTCCATTTTGAGTAAGGATAAGCTCTAGCATGCCATTCCAAGAGGCTCGAGGAATAGGGAGATTGGAAGCGATTGTGAGCTTAATAGATCCAACCTCTGGAGGAATCAAATAGACATAATCTTGAGATCCATAATCGATAATGAGTTGCTCAAGAGTTGTTTCAGGAGCATGCCATAATCCATATCCTTCTGCACGGTTTCCATGAGAAGCTATCTCGCGCCAAGAGTGCTCTAAACGATAAAGAGATTGCTTTCGTTCATTAATTTCATCTAATAGATGCTTATACTGCTCTGGAGGTGCATCTTCTTGATATAAGCGAAAAACCTCGTCATAGAGCCTTTGAATTTTAGCATGGATTTCTTGTGTTTCTTTATTCGTCTGAAATAAAAATTGATCAGATTCTTCATCTAAATCAGTCCCTGAAGCCATCAAGTTCATTTTCTTCTCTGCAATAGATTGTGCTGACAGAGAAACACTGCCCACACATACAAGTATCGCCATCATCCAAATCAATTTACTTTTCATTTGCATTGTGTACTCAACGTGTATGGGTTTGATCTTTTAGCATTTGTGGAATAGAGGGAGCAGGGGGATAAAATGGAGAGCGTCCCTTTTCCATTTCAGATATTTGCATAGCTGCATTTGACTTCTCATCGTCATCATCCTCATCGTCATCATCTTCATCGTCATCCTCATCGTCCTCTTCTTTTTGTTCCTTCGATTCAGTTAACTTAGTTCCTCTTGGCTGAGTCGGAATCTCGACACTTTGATAATCATTGCGTGAGGGATTATATAAAGTTCCTAAAATAAATTGTCTTTCTTCTTTGCGTACTAATCCTTCGAAAACAAATAAGGTCCCATTGATCTTACGTTTAACATAATTATCGATCTCTTTATCTGTCGTCAGTTTTTTCCATCCCTTAGTCGTTAATAAAAGCCAATCGGAAGGACTAATGAGCATCCGTTCCCGATTAATTTCAAATACATATTGTGTGCGCGTGCGAGCACCGACAAACTTAAATGTATGCTGAATGCTTTGAACATTTTGAGCTAACCAAGGCTCCGATGATTTAAGTAGATTAAGCAATACTTTTCCCTTTCCTTCAACATCCCACAATTCAAAAGTCATTAAACGTTCATCAATTTTTTTTATCACCAAGAGAGGATGTTTGAGAGAATCTTCACCAGGAGTAATGGATTTCCATCGAGTACCATCCCAAATTAAACAATCGCCGACTTTTACGAAAATAGAATAAATATCATCATTCTCTCCAAGATCGATACGTTGTTTGCCGGCAATATCTTGATATTCTTCTCCTCCATGCCGTTCTAAAAAATAATCAGGTCCATACCAACGTGCTCTTTGTCGCGCTAAAAGAGTGGCATCAACGCGCCATGAACCAATTTCCCAAGTAGATCCGGTATAACGGATAAATTCCTTTTCAGGAAGCTTAAATTGCGCATAATTTTCAGGCTCTGTAATTAATTCTCCTTTATCATTTGTAATGAAAATTTTGACAACGGCTTCATTATCTTCTGGAATGGCTTCTGCCCATAAAGAAGTTTTTTCATTATGAGGACTAAAGACGTAATGACAAGGAACGCTTTTCTTATCATAACGCAAATAAAGAGGTTCTCCCGGTGGAATCGATACCACAGCTTTACTGCCATTCAAAGAAAAATGAAGGAAGGTATGATTAGATTGTGCATCTGGTCTGCCATTTTTACCGTAGTAAATTAAGTTCTGACGTAAATCAGGCAGTTGAAGAGTAGGAGGAGTACTTTGCAAAACAAGCAAGGGTTCCTCTATTCTCTCATAGGCTTCAGATGGCATAGTAAATGCTCCCTTAGGTAATCCACAGTCTTTAGAGATAGGATAAGAGCAAACGATTGCACTGGGATGATAAATCCAAAGAAAAACCATTCCTCCTAAAAGAAACAAGGTTACCACCAAGAGAAAGCTATTGAGCCAAGATAGCCATCGATCAACCATAGCAATTAACCCTGAATCCAAATTGATGACTTTATATCAAACAGATACCTTGACTTCAGGCATTGTTTAATAGGCCTAAATTTAAGTTGTCTGCTTGGTTATTAATCTGAATGTTAACAAGTGTATTAAAAAATAACAATATTTTATGATTTTAACACGAAGCAAAGAGATTTATGTTTTTTATATTCACCTGAGTTTTGGGTTTATTTCCTTGATTATTAGAGAAAATTTTCTCTTAGATCTTATCTTTTTCTTTGAAGGGTAGTCAAAAGGCTATTTCCGAGAAGAAAAGCGAAAGGGATGGCCATAATTGACTCTATATGGCTACCCCTTCGTCGCTGCTAGCTGAAGTAAAAATTAGTATCCCAAATTGAACGAATCAAATTTTCCAACAAGCCCTAATAATCAGGCAATAAACTCAGGGTCAACAATAATTTGATTTATTTTTGAAATGAAACTGATTTCTGGATTATTGTTAGCAATTTTTTTAATCTCTTATGGAATTCCTTTTTGCCTTCTAGATAAGCTTCTCGATTTTTTAAACTCATAGCTTGAAGTTCTTCAGATGGTAAGAGGGAGAGGCTTTTAATTTTGCTATTTAGTTGCTCGGGATTAATATAATAAGTTGTTGCTAAAGATTGCTGAGAAGTGCTTTTATAAGGGATTAGACAGCGTGGATCTCTGATAAATTCATTCATAGGTGGAGCATCTGTTGTAATAATGATAGCTCCTGTAGACATTCCTTCCATAATATAGTGACCAAAACCTTCTGTGAGGCTAGGGCATAGGTGAATCCCACAACAATTTTGATAATGACGAATAGTATCAAGAGGCTGTACTTCAGATATCCATTGGAGATTTTCTTGATGTAATGGTGAAGCAATGTTATGCCGAATGACGAGGAGATTAGGGAGTGATAAATCTTGTGACCAAACATCTATGACTGCAGGTGTTCCTTTCTCTCCACTTTTTCCCGCTAGATGCAAACAGAGAGAAAAGTCTTTATTAATTCCTTCTTGGTAACAGTCTAGACTTGTAAAACCTAAATAATAAGTTTTTTTATGCTTAGCATAAAAAATTCTTTCAACTTCCTTAGTACGACATAAGATTAAGTCAATATTATCTAGTAACTTTAAATCATGAGGATACCATTCTGGATTGGGTATAAACCAATTCAGTTGAGCAGAAGAGAACCATTGTGGTTCAATCCTTTCAATAAAAATATTAATATGTGCATTGAATCCATCTACTTTAGGCTGATGACAATCGATTGCTTGTACAAAGTGTCCTAATTCTTCCAAAGCTGTAGTGAGAATATGCTGATCAGCCTTCATCCCACCACCGAGATGAAATGGAGCAATAAGATTAATTCTTAATTGCTCATGCTCTAGATCATGCGTACAGGCATATCTAGTTAAAGATATAAAAAAAATAAACAAATAAGAAAGTATTCTAAGCATAGAAGCACCTCCTAAAGATACTAAAGATCATAAATGGGGCTATATCATAAAAGAGCAGAAAAAACAAACAAGTTGATTAATTTTATTTATTTTTCTAAAATGAAGGGTTTCCCCTATGCTTTACTGTTATTAGTTTTTAAAGCGCTGAAAGTAAAAATAATAATTTTATATGCCGTCAAAAATACATATTTTGTCTGATTCCATTATTAATAAGATTGCAGCGGGAGAGGTCATTGAGAATCCGTCCTCTGTTGTAAAAGAGCTGGTTGAGAATGCTTTAGATGCAGGTTCTACAGAAATTACAGTAGAGATCAAAGAGGGGGGAAGGCAACTCATTCGTGTCTCTGATAATGGATATGGGATGTCTGCAGACGATGCTCTCTTATGTCTAGAAAGACATGCTACTTCTAAGATTAGAGATATTGAAGATATTCAAACGCTTGCTACCATGGGATTTAGAGGGGAAGCCATTCCTTCTATTGCAGCCATTTCAAAGTTTACTTTGCTCACATGTTTACGTAAGGAGGAGGAGAAAAATCAAGAAGGAACTATGGTTATTGTAGAAGGAGGCAAGCTTATCACTTGTTCACCTGCTGTGCGGACATCGGGGACTACAGTTGAAGTTAAGTCCCTATTCTTTAATGTTCCCGTCCGTAAAAAATTTCAGAAATCTCCAAGTTACGATGTACAAGAGATTCTTAAACTGATTAATACTTTAGCGATAGGTCATCCTTCTATCCAATTTGAACTCTTAAGCGACCATAGACTTCTTCTTAAAACATCCATCTTTTCTGATAACTGTATCTTTCGAGAAAAACTGAGCTATCGTATAGGAAATGTACTGGGAAGAGATTTTCTTTCAGCTACATGCTCTTTAAGTTTTCATCAAGAACCTTATCAATTAGAAGGTTATATAGGACTTCCTACTCATCATCGTCCTAACCGGATGGGTCAGTATCTATTTATTAACCACCGGGCTGTTTATTCTCCTTTCATTTCCTTTGCTATCCGCGAAGGATATGGCACTGCACTCGCTTCTAATCGCTATCCGCTTTTTGTTTTACATTTACAGATGCCAAATTCTTTAATCGATGTGAACGTTCATCCTCAAAAAAAGGAGATTAGATTAAGACAAGAGCATCTTTTAAAAGAGAGTTTAATTCAAGCCGTACAAGCAGCCTTAAAGGCATATGGTTTTGCAGAAGGTCGGGTGCCTTTTAATCCCTTTATCCCTGCTTATGAGACTCTATTATCTCCTGACCCCACTGTATCAACTCAACCTCAAAAAAAGTTGAATGAACAACTAAGTTATCCTTCTCCTCTTTCTTTACCTCTGTATGAATCTAAGAATTCAGCACAATCGGTTTTACCATTTTATTCTCCTAAGAAAGTAGTGGAGGAAGAGCCTTGGACGTTTTTCAGCCTAGTTCCGCAAAAGCAGATCCCTCGTGTTTCAACAACCATTTGTCATTTTATTCTCATTGAATTTTCAACATTAGATCCTTCCTATCCATTTGCAAAGGATAGAAAAGGTCAGGAGGGACTTTGCCTAATCGATCAAAGAGCAGCTTACTCACGTATCCACTATGAACGCCTATTAAAGAGTCTATCACAAACTGAAAAAAGCCAAACATTTATTCAACCTCTTTTAATTCCTTTAACAGTGGACTTTCCACCACTGGAAGCGGCTTTTCTGAAGGAGCATCTTCTTCTCCTTAATGGAATAGGTTTTAGTATTCAGGAGTTTGGAGACAACACTTTTATCATGGATGCTATTCCCCAGTTATGCAAAACAGAAGAGGCTAAAATGTGTTTATCGGCCATTATTCAAGATTTACGAGAGTTTCAAGATACAAGACGTTTGCAACGAGAGAAGGAAAAACAGGTAGCTTTAGCTATTTCTCGAGTATCCCTTCCCTCGACAAGGCGTTTGGCGCTAAATGAAGCTCAAGTGCTTGTCAATCAATTGTTTGATTGCGATACGCCTTTTCAATGTCCATGGGGAAAACCGACATTAGCTTATTATTCTTATGAAGATTTGATTAAACAATTTCAAAAATAAGAGAGATGATGGACTATCTGAGTCGTTTTGAAAAGCTTCGGCTGCTATTACCTGAAATCCCATGCGATGCTTTGTTGATTGATCATCCGATCCATCTGCTATACCTAACAGGCTTAGAGCTCTCTGTGGGTCGATTACTTGTCACTTCTCAAGAAGCTTCTTTATTTGTAGATGGTCGTTATTTGGAGGTTTGCCGCAAGAATAGCCCTTATCCTGTTTGCCAGCTAGAGGATGACTCTCTAAAAAAGTGGATGATCGTGCATGCTATCAAAAGCTTGGCATTTGAAAGAGAAAAAACATCTTATCAAACTTTTTTAAATTTACAGAGGATAGCGGAAGAGTTAAGAGGACATTCTGTTTCCTTATCACTAATTCCGGTAGAGTCTCCCGTACAAAAGTTGCGCCAGGTAAAAGATCAAGATGAAATAGATGTCTTACGACAGGCCGCCCGTTTAGCTTGGAAAGGCTATGAATTTGTTGTTTCCCATCTTAAAGAGGGCATTACAGAGAGTGAGCTTGCCTTTGAGCTTGAATTTTTTTGGAAAAAAAAAGGAGCGAAGAGACTCGCGTTTGATCCTATTATTGCCTTTGGAGCTAATAGTTCTATGCCTCATTACCGTGCAGGGGAAACAGCTCTTATGCCAGGGATGTCGGTTCTTATTGATATTGGTGTAGTCTGGAAACATTACCATTCAGATTTAACTCGAGTTGTTTTTTTTGGCGATCCACCTCCTCAAATAAAAGAAATTTATGCCGTTGTAGAAGAGAGCAAACAACAAGCTTTGGCCATTTGCAAACCAGGAAGATTAATCAAAGAACTTGATCTTGCTGCTCGCCAATTGATAGCATCTAAAGGATATGGAGAGTATTTCATCCATAGTTTAGGACATGGATTAGGTTTAGAAATTCATGAGCCTCCTACATTGCATACAAAGGGACCTTTTAGTGACAAGCCTTTACAGTCGGGTATGGTCATTACGATTGAGCCTGGAATTTATCTTCCAGATATAGGAGGTGTTCGCCTGGAGGATACTATTTTATTGACAGCAGATGGTTATGATAATCTAACTAGTTTGACTTTAACGTAAGAATGATTTACGATTATTTTAAAAATTTAACTTATTTAGTCTCTTAATTTAAAAAATATTTTTAATACTCTAAGGCGTTGATAAGATCAATTTTTAACTTGTTGAAAAAGAATAAGATAAAGTACACTAGATACAATATTTTCACATTAATAGAGAGGAGTTAAACGATGACATCTGTAAATAATTTTATTCATACTTTAGATAGTCGAGTATGGCATGGCATGGAAAAGATAGCTTACGATCATCCTCATGTCAGTAGACTTTTAGCTTTTCCAATTGCTATAGGTACTTGTATCAGAGATATTCTTGTCACTCCAGCAAAATGTGTTGAAGAAATTGTGCTAACAGGAAAAAGCATAAAGATTTATAGAGCGGAACAAGACCCTAAACTGTTTTTTTGTAAACGTAATGCTATTCAAGAGCATTCAATTCGAGCTGTCAAATATATGATCAAGACTCCTTTTTCACTTATAATTGGTGTCATTGATGCAATCGTTTCTCTTGTTAAAGTTGGAACATCCCCTTTTAAGACAGCCAAAATAAATGCAGCTAAACAAGACTTTAGTAATTTTATAAAGCAATCAAATTGTAGCTATAATCAAGAGAAATTTGCTAAAGTTGCCTGGGATCGCTTTAAGCAACAAATCTCAATGGCACAGACTAATGAAGAAGTAAAAAATCTGCACTTTTTAGATGAGGAAATTAAAAGGGAAATTGATGTAAAAACGAAAATAATTGAGCAAGCTAATGTAGTTTATGTTAATTATTATAGACAATTAGAACATGGCGGTGAGGCTCAATTAGACAAATTAAAGAAAGCTTGGAAAGATTTTGACCGTAAACTGACTAACTCCACTACTGAAGAAGCATCTCAGATTGTATTTGAACCCAATTTAAATTAAAAAACTGAACTGTCAGTTATGCCAGCGTCCTATTCTCAATAACTACTTTGTTAAGTTTAAGAAGTGTCGAAGAAATAGCTTTCTTCGACACTTCTTAAACTTAACAAAGTAGTAGTCGCCCCTGATTTAACATCAAATCAAGCTTATAAAGAATTGATTTGATATTAAATAATAATAAAAACATTTTTAGTAAAAAATTAATTTATCAGCTTTAAGAAACTCCATTAATAAAGCTTCTTCGTCTCTTTTTAAAGCTTCCCATAAAGCTTGAGTTACGTTACTCATTCGGCCCCAACTAATCTTAGCGTGTAGGACAGCATCCAGCTGCTCGGGATAAGAACCTCTTTTTGTTTTAATTATACTCATTCCAGTTGAAAGCTGCAATTTGGGCAATGCGAAAGTTCTCGCAATTCAACGATCAAAAATGGGTCCATATAACTCATATGAACCAATTTTTGATCGTTGAAGCCCGAGGCTTTGGCACAGCCGAAATTGCAGCTTTCAACTGGAATGAGTATATATCTTTTAAGTGGTTCTGGCTCTTGAATCATGTCAAGAAGATGCTAAATTCTTTTTTAAAAGGAAAGAAAGACTTTTTATAACTATTCAGGTTGTCACGTTTGCACAACAAGCGTGACAACCTGAATAGTTACAGTAATTACGATTGGTTGATATAATTAACTTTAATTTTTAATAAAAAATATGTTAAAATCATATAAAAAGATAATAATTTAATTGAGAAATTATGTTCAGTTTTAGACAAAAAATATTTATTTCCTATGTCGTAGTTTTTTTTGCTTTTCTCGTAATGATGCTTCCTTGTGTGTCTCAGTGGGTTCATCACATTATTATGCAAACCATGCAAGACCAGGCCTCTGCTATTATCAGGAATATTAAGGATGCTCCTAATAATGAAGCTCTCATTCGGCGTTTAAAAGATCAAAAGAGTTTAACCTTTTTTCGTGTCAGTGTCATCAGCAATGAGCAGAAGCTTCTCTATGATTCGCATACGAAGCGTATATTAGGGCCTAAATTTAGCCAGGAGTATATTGTCTATCATCCAGAGGTATTAGAGGCTTTTCAAACAGGGATAGGTTATCACGTTGATTATTCTAATCTTTTGGATCAAAAATTTGCTTATCTTGCCAAGGCTTTTGATTTTCATGGAAAGACCTATATTTTACGAACTGCTTTTCCTTTTCAATATGTGTCAGAAATTACGAAGGACTTTGAGATTGGTCTGTTAGGATTTGCGGCGGCTATTTTATTACTGTTTAGTTTTATGACCTGGTTTATTATTCACTATTTAACAAAACCTATTCAGAAGATTATTACAGTTGTTAAACCTTATCAAGAAGGTCTTCAAACAGAACTTCCAAATATTGATATTGGAATTCTTAATACCAAAGATGACTTTGGTAAGCTAGCTCTTACACTGAATAGTTTATCGGCAAAGATCCAAAATCATATCAATAACCTGACACAGGAGCGCAATGAGAAAGAAGCCATTCTAGAATCGTTAGTTGAAGGGGTGATCGCTGTTGATGTCAACATGACAATCTCCTATATGAATCATATGGCTTTTAAGCTATTGAATAAAGTTGAAGTGGATTTGATTGGACAGCCTTTTAGTAAGACTGGCCAAGATAAATGTCATGTCTTGCTAACGCAGTGTCAAAAAGAACATATACCTTTGACAGATACATTAGAGATCTCCAGGGATGGCAAGAAGGCTTACTTGGATATTGTCGCTGCACCTAAAAGGGATAATAAAGGCGGTATTCTTGTCCTTCAGGATAAAACACAACATTATAGAATTTTTGAAATGCGGCGAGACTTTGTTGCCAATGCTTCTCACGAACTTAAAACACCCATTACTGTCATTCATGGATTTGCAGAAGCCCTTCATGATAATTTGGATTTACCAAGAGAAACAATAGGGGAAATAACTTCAAAAATTGTCCGTAACTGTCAAAGAATGACAGCATTAATTAAAGATTTATTAACATTATCTGATATTGAGGGAATTCCTTGTTTTCGTCTCAGTGACTGTAACCTTGATAAACTTGTAGAGAAATGCCGTTCCATGCTTTTGGAAATTTTTCCCCATAGTCTTATTACAATTGACAAGCTTATGCCAGGAGAAACTTCTCTTATTGCTGACGCTGATCTTTTAGAACTGGCTGTTATGAATCTGATGGAAAATGCAGCTAAGTACTCTAATCCCCCTGCTCATATTCATATCAGGATAGAAGATTTTTTGGATAACGTTAAAATTATTATAAGTGATCAAGGGATTGGAATTCCAAAGGCTGATCAAGAACATATCTTTGATCGTTTTTATACAGTAGATAAAGCTCATTCTCAAAAAATGGGGGGATCAGGATTGGGTCTTTCGATTGTCAAAACTATTATTGAAAAGCATTTTGGAACAATTTTTGTGAAGTCAGAACCAGGAAAAGGATCTGCTTTTACTATTGTATTGCCTAAACGCAAGTTTAATCTATCTGTCTAATCGAATCCTCTCATAGCAAAGATCCCTGTAGGATACCAATGGCAATAAGAAAATAAATAACGAGTCCTGTTACGTCGACAACTGTTGCGACAAATGGAGCAGAAGCTGTTGCGGGATCAACTCCTGCCCTTTTTAAAATTAAGGGAAATAAAGCACCTGCAAGAGTTCCCCATAAAACGACGCCAGTTAAAGCTAAACAAATTGTGATGGCAAGCTTCAACCAGTATTCACCATAAATATTTGAGAATAGACTCCAAATGGTCACACGTAAGAAACCAATCACACCCAGCACTGATCCAAGAAAGATACCTGCTAGTAATTCTTTTTCGATGATCTTCCACCAATCTTTTAACTTAACTTCTCCAAGCGCCATAGCGCGTATGACTAGTGTAGAGGCTTGTGAGCCTGCATTACCCCCGCTTGAAATGATAAGAGGTAAGAAAAGAGCTAATACAACGGCTTTAGCAATTTCATCTTCAAAATAACTCATTGCTGTTGCAGTCAACATTTCCCCTAAAAATAAAATAATAAGCCAGCCCGCTCGTTTTCTCATGAGTTCTAAAAAGGGAGTTTGCATGTAGGGTTCATCCAAAGCCTCCGTACCACCTATCTTTTGAATATCTTCTGTTGCCTCTTGATTAGATAACTCTAAAATATCATCTATTGTGACGATTCCAAGTAAAATTCCCTCTTCATCAATGACAGGAAGAGCATTACGATTATGTTTTCTAAAGATATTGATAGCCGTCTCTTCATTATCATAGACAGATAGAGCGGTAAATTGATTATCGGCGATACTTTTTACTTTAGATTTGCGATTAATAAATAAAAGATATTTAAGTTTAATGTCATCTAACAATTTACCTGTGTCATCAATGACATAAATAAAATCAATTGTTTCACTATCATGACCATAGGCTTGAATATGATCTAATACCTCTTCTATTGACCAATCCATTTTGATCGCAATATAATCAGGTGTCATTAAACGCCCGACACTTTTTTCTGGATAACCTAGCAACGTTAAAGTCAGCATGCGTTCATCATGAGGAAGAAATTTAACAACTTCTTCTATAATGTCTCTCGGTAACTCTTGAAGAAAACTTGTACGATCATCAGGAGGAAGCTCTTTTAATAAAGCGACTGCTTGCATATTGGGCATAATATGAAATAGTCTCTTTTGGACCCGTAAAGGAAGAAACTCGAATGTTTGCAAGGCCAGGGTAGGATTAAGAGCATTAAAGATGAGTGATTGATCTTCTTCAGACTTATTCGTGAGGAGGTCAGCTAACTCAAAGGGAGGTAAAGCATTAAGAGCCTCGGTTAATGCTCCTATATCTCTATTTTTAATTAAACTGTTAATAGAAGGATGAATAATTGTATGCATTGAGATAAACTTTTGTGGCATTTAATTGTACTTCCTGAAAAATGGAAGAAAAAAGGTTTTTTTCTATGTCTGTAGATTCTCGTTCTTTCCCAACTCTCATTAAAGAAGCGCAGGGCAGACTCGAGGGTGTAAAAAATGAAATTGCAAAAGTGATCATTGGCCAAACCAAGCTTGTCGATCGGTTATTAACAGGACTTCTTGCTGATGGCCATCTTTTATTAGAGGGATTGCCAGGAGTAGCAAAGACACTAGCAGCCAATACACTGGCTCGGATTGTTAATTGTGAATTTAAACGCATTCAATTTACTCCTGACCTTCTACCAGCTGATCTTACCGGAACCCCTATCTATAATCCCATACAGGGTACTTTTACAATTAGAAAAGGGCCTATTTTTACGAATATTCTTCTAGCCGATGAGATTAATCGAGCTCCTTCAAAAGTGCAATCTGCTCTTTTGGAAGTGATGCAAGAGAAGCAAATTACCATTGGAGGAGACACATTCAAAGCTCCTCAGCCCTTTCTAGTCCTTGCGACTCAAAATCCCATTGAGCAAGAGGGCACTTATCCTTTATCAGAGGCTCAAACGGATCGCTTTATGATGAAGATCAAAATCGATTATCCTTCACGCGATGAAGAAAAAGAGATTTTAAATCGGATGGGAAATTTAGGTCCTCTACCTGAAGTCAATCCTGTGCTTGATGTAAAGGATATTTTTCATTTTCGTCAACTTCTTAATGCTGTGTATATGGATGATAAAGTGGCGGATTATCTGTTGAATATTGTAGAAGCTACGCGTCATCCTCAAAAGTTTGGTGTAAATATCGAGGGGCTTTTGGACTATGGAGCTTCTCCAAGAGCTAGCTTGGCATTAAAAAATGCTTCTAAGGCTCGCGCTCTATTAGCAGGTCGATACTTTGTGAATCCACAAGATATCAAAAACCTCTGTCCCGATGTTTTACGCCACCGCTTGCACTTATCTTATGAGGCAGAAGCAGAAAATCTATCTGCCGATGATATCTTAAATAGAATTTTAGAAACCTTGCCTGTCCCTTAACTTACCTTACGCAAAAAGAGTAACATTTGGACTTTATACTCATTTCACTTGAAAGCTGCAATTTGGGCAATGCGAAAGCTATCAGGCTTCAACGATCAAAAATAGGTCCATATACTCATATGGACCTATTTTTGATCGTTGAAGCCTGAGGCTTTGGCACAGCCGAAATTGCAACTTTCAAGTGAAATGAGTATAAAGGTAATTTAATATGACATCCTTTTCTATAGATGCCTTTCGGCGTATTCGTCAGATTCATATCAAGATCAAGAGAGTTACAGACAATTTCTTTGCAGGGATTTATCGCTCTGCTTTTAAGGGCCAAGGATTAGAATTTGAGGATGTACGTGACTACCAACCTGGAGATGAAATACGTCAAATTGACTGGAATGTCACAGCTCGTATGCAATATCCTTATGTCAAAAACTTTCGAGAAGAGCGGGAGCTGACTGTCATGCTGATTGTCGATATTTCTTCTTCTTCCCATTTTGGAAGTACAGAACGTCTAAAAAGTGAGGTCATTGCTGAAGTAGGAGCCCTTCTGGCTTTTTCTGCTATTCGTAACCAAGATAAGGTCGGTCTTATCTTATTTTCTAATGAAATTGAGCTTTATTTAAGCCCTAGAAAAGGTGTTAAGCATGTTTTGCGAGTCATTCGTGAGCTTCTTTTTTTTCAACCTCGTTATCCTGGTACAAATCTCGAGAAAGCTTTGACTTTTTTAGGTAAAGTACAACGACGCCATGCTGTTTGTTTTTTTATTTCTGACTTCTTAACAGAAATGGATTTTAGCCATCAAGCAAGTTTAATTGCCAAACGACATGAGCTTATCTTTATTAGAATCCAAGATAAATACGAGCTAGCTTTTCCCTCAATGGGTCTTGTCTATCTCTATGATTTAGAATCTCAAGAGGAAAAGCTCATTGATACTTCAGATCTTGCTGTACAGTCCCATTTTAGAGAAGAAGCAGATAGGCATCAACAAGCGTTAAAACAACTGGCCGCACGCATTGGTGCTGGTCTTATCTCTTTCTATTGCCATGAGTCTTACCAAGACGCTTTATATAAATTTTTTAGACTTAGGGGAAAAAAGCATTGAATTGGATTGGGTTATTATTTTTATTTCTTGCGGCTTTTTTAGCTGGAACGGAAGAGGTATCTTGGCAGATACAGGAGCGGGAATTTACTATTCGTCTTCTTTTATCATCTTCTGAAGTTGCTCTAAATGATGTTGTTCATCTGCAAGCTTTATTCAGTTATCCAGATTCTTATCAACTTGAGACAGAAGGACTCCTTGAGCATCTTTTATGGCATGTTAACCCTTTGCAGCCTCAATGGAAAGTGATCAGACAGAATATAGATGCACCACGAATTAAGGAAGGAATCAAAGAGCAGTCCGCCATATTTCTATTACAGCCTTTAATCGTAGGGACTCTTGATTTATCTCTTCTGAATGTCGTCTTTATCCCTTTACATTCATATGCAAAACAATCTATTTCGTTAGAAACGACTATTTTCTTTATCAAAGTGAATCCTTCTTTAGGATTTGCTATAAACAGTTTAGAAACCGCACCGTTAATACCATTAGTTCCTCAATTTCCTATTGATTTAACAGGAGTGAATCGACAAAAGCTTTTAAGCCCACAAGAGCTTATTGCAGAAGAACGTCGAAACCAACAAATTTTAGCTCAGCGTAACTTTCCATGGCTCGGCTTTGTATTCATCTTGTTTCTTGGCATGAGTGGATTGATTCTTTTAAAATTATGGCAAGCTTACCAAAAAAAGAGGCAGGCACAGTTTATTCCAGCTCAGGCACAGAAAAAGGCGCTGCAAGCCCTCAAAGTTTTGAAGCAACAAGATTTTCCTTATCAAGGGATGTATAAAGAATTTTATACGCAACTAACGGATATTATCCGTTACTATCTGGAAGAAAGATTTCGCTTACCTACGACTTCTCAAACAACAGAGGAATTTCTACAGAGAGTTTCTCATTTTTCCTTATTTCAAGAACAATTTAAAGAACAACTCAGTGAGCTTTTACAAGAAGCAGATCAGGTTAAATTTGCCCATTATGTCCCCCGTTTAGAAGATTGTGAAAAAGCTTATCAAGTGGTTAGGAAGATAATCAGATTATTTGATTGATGGAAAAGCGATAAATCCTTCATGTTGTCATTTACAGAGGTGAAAGATGATTTTTTATAATCGTCAAGAAAGTGGTCGATCACTCGTTCCCCATTTGAGTGCATATAAAGGGCAAAAAGATACAATTGTTTTGGGATTGGCAAGAGGGGGAATGGTTGTGGCTTATGAAGTAGCCAAAGGTCTATCCTTGCCTCTAAATGTTCTTGTTCCAAGAAAAATTGGAGCTCCAGGTAATCCAGAATTGGCAATAGGTGCTATCACCGAGGATGGCGAAAAAGTATTAGATGAAAGAATCAGTGGGTGGCTTGGTGTTTCTCAGGCATACATTTCTCATGCTATTGAGAAGGAAAAAGCTCATATTCAGAAAAAGCTCTCTCTCTATCGTAAAGATACTCCCTTACCTGATTTAAAGGACCACTGTGTCATTCTTGTTGATGATGGTATTGCAACTGGTTCTACCATGTTAGTTACAATTAAATCAATGAGACATGCAAAGGTAAGCAAAATTGTTGTTGCCGTTCCTGTGTCTTCTCCTGAAGCCCTTAACATCATAGAGAACAAGGTTGATGAGGTGGTGTGCTTATATAGTCCTCCTGGTTTTGGTGCTGTCGGATATTTTTATCAACATTTTGATCAAACAGAAGACTCAGAAGTCATCGAATTATTAACTCACCTTACGCAAAAAGAGTGGCATTTGGACTGAAGCGAAAGTTCCCATGGTTCAATGCTCGTCAGTCACCCTATATAAGGAAATATAGGGTGACTGACGAGCATTGAACCATGGGGCTTTGGCTCAGTCGAAATATCGCTATTTTTGCGTAAAGTGAGTTATTAACCGAGGCAAATAAAAAAAATGAGTCGATTAGTTCATGATACCTTAGAATGGGTTGTAAAAATTACGCTAGATTCTGCTATTTTAGAAGGAGGATTAGCAATTCCCAAAGATGCTGAAGGGATTGTTCTTTTTGCACATGGAAGTGGAAGTAGCCGTTTGAGTCCTCGCAACCAATTTGTAGCCAGACAGCTTAGAGAAGGGAAATTAGCGACTTTATTAATTGATCTTCTAACGGCAGAAGAAGAGGCCATTGATTTAAAAACGAGACAACATCGCTTTGATATTGGTCACTTAGCAGAACGACTAATAGGTGTCACTCAATGGCTTACACAGGAACCAAAAACGAAGGATTTATCCATCGGTTATTTTGGATCAAGTACTGGTGCAGCTGCCGCCCTCGTTGCTGCCGCTCAGAAAGGAGAACAGATTAAAGCTGTTGTTTCAAGAGGAGGACGTCCTGACTTAGCAGGTCCCTCTCTAACCAAAGTGTCTGCTCCCACTCTTCTTATTGTAGGTGGGCATGATTTTTCTGTCATAGAATTGAATCAGCAGGCTTTTGAATTTCTACATTGTGAAAAGAAATTGGAAATTGTTTCGAAAGCAACTCATCTATTTGAAGAGTCAGGAGCCTTAGAAGAAGTTGCAAATCTTGCCAGACAATGGTTTATGAAGTACTTATGAATCCTCAATCTCCTCTTCTATTTAGTGGCTCTTCGCATCCGAGCTTTGCTCAAGAGGTAGCAGATCATCTTGAGGTTAGGCTTGGTCAACTGCAACTTGATTGCTTTCCGGATGGAGAGATTTCTTTGGAAATTCTCGAAAGTGTTAGAAATCGTGATGTCTATGTTATCCAATCCATTGCCTTAGACCCCAATTTCTATTTAATGGAATTTCTTATTATCATTGATGCTCTGAAAAGGGCTTCAGCAAAAACCATTACTGCTATCCTTCCCTATTTTGGCTATGCTCGCCAGGATCGCCAAGACAAGCCCAGAGTGCCTATTACAGCTAAACTAGTGGCAAATTTACTGGTACAATCTGGGGTGACTCACCTCATCACAATGGATCTACATGCATTGCAAATAGAGGGATTTTTTGATATTCCCATTGATCATCTATTGAGCCGCTCTATTCTTGTGCAAGCCTGTACAGAATTGAATTTAACAGACCCTGTTGTTGTTGCTCCCGATATTGGAAGTATTAAAATGGCAAATGCCTTTGCCAAGCAATTAGGAATAGAAACAGCAATTATCGATAAACAACGGGTTCATTCTAACCGTGTTGATGTAAATATGTTTATTGGAGATATCAGAGGAAGAGATGTGATATTTATCGATGATATGTGCTCCACAGCGGCCACTCTTGTTTCTGCTGCAGTTGCCTGTCGTAAGTTAGGAGCACAACGACTTTTTGCAGCAGTGGCGCATGGGTTATGCGTTGGTCATGCCATTGAAAGATTAGAACAAAGCCCTCTTGAAGCTTTAATCATGACAAATACCGTTCCCTCTACTGATCGATTGAATTCTTGCACGAAGATTAAAATTGTTTCTGTGACATCCTTATTTGCTCAGGCCATTCTCAGAAATCAAACACAGATAAATGACACCCTCTAATAACTTGATTATTAGAGAGCATCTATCGCATTCACGTTAATTTAATACCGCCAGTAAGAATGATAAGAATAGGGATGCTGTGGTTGTATATAGATTCTTCTTTCAGTATAAGGACGTTCCACAATAACCTCTTTATAAGGAGTAGGATAATAGACTCTCTCTTCAATATAAGGACGTTGAATAACTTTATGTTCTTCATAATAGTGAGGACGAGAGAAAGATCCCAAGAGAGCTTGTCCTAAATTCAAATTGAAAGAAAAAGATGAAGAGCGATGTTTATAATTATGATGATGCTTAGCGCTCAATTGTGGCATAAATATCCACATGAATAGAAAAGATAAAACAATAACTGAAGAAAATTTAGCGATTTTCATATTAAAACCTCTTAAATAAGATCAACTAACTGTCGAAATTAGTTATAATGTTGGACAAATCATATATTCTATATTGATAAACAATAATCATCAATACTAAAAATAGTTTGAGAAATAATTTAAAAAAATATTATAGTGATTTAAATTTGATTTTTTATTCATAATTTAAACTCAAAAAAGAAAAATCAATGGCTTCTGCTAAAGTTTTAACCTTCTCTAGTTTGGAACGAACCATTTTTTTGAAATTTGCCCAAAAAATCTCGATCGGATTTAAGTCTGGCGAATAGGCTGGAAGAAATAAAATTCTACAACCAGCTTTTTCTATTAATTTTCGTGATTCTTCTGACTTATGAAAAGTTGCGTTATCCATAATCACAACTTGACCAACCTTGAGCTCTGGAATTAAAAAGTCTTTCAGCCACATGTTAAACAGCTGAGTATCACACGTCCCTTTGTAACAAAAAGGGGCTAAAATACGAGATTCTATTTTTGCTGCTATAAAGCTTTCTCTAGAATATCTTAAACCTGAAATGGCTCCCGGAATCTGCTCACCTCTAGTTGCATATTCTCTGATAAGATATTTATTAATGCCACTTTCATCTACATAAACGCGGTCCTGCTCGGAAATTTTCTCTAACTCTTGTTTAAAGACCGCTCGTTTCTTCTCATCCCTTTCCTTGTAGTATGAGGTCTTTTTTTTAAAGTAATTTTGAGCCTTTTACAAGCATAAAATACTGCTTGTAAAGTTGAATTGAACTTCTCTGCTATTTCTCTCAGATAGCTGTCAGGATGTTCTTCAATATATTTTTTAAGTTTTTCACTGTCAATTTTACTCGGTTTTGACCCATTCATTTTAGGGGCCAAATCTTGCTGTCTTTGTCTAGAAAGCCAGTTTCCTAAAGTTGGAACAGTAACGCCAAAAATCTTGCTTGCTTCCAAGCGACTTCCGCCGTTTGCAATATAATTTAAAGCTCTTTGTCTTAAGTCGATTGAGTAAACCATGAAAGATTTGTACATGAAAATATATTAAAAATCAAATTTAAATCACTATAATGCTAGAATAAGTCTAAAATCATAATTAGTCATCCATAATTTAATATCAAATTAATTTTTTAATTAATTGGTTTAATATTAAATATTTACAAACAGTTTTCTTTTAAAAATTTTTTCAAGCATAGAGATAAAAATGGGAAATAAAAGAATATTATGTTTTACGCTATTTGCAAGCAGGGCGATACACTATTCAAATAATAAAAACGCAATAACATCAGTTCGATTTTCAATTAACTTGCCATAAGCAAGTTAAGATCGTTCTCTCGCAAATGCAAAGAGGGTTTCTTAGGTCGAAGCGTATAAGCGATCGATCCTGATAATAAATTCACTAAAAAGTTAGGCAGTGAGTGGAGAGGAAATACAAGCTGGCTTTTCAATTCCACAAATCGGTTATAACTGGGAAGATTGGGAAAATCTTTCTTCAAATGGTTAAGTGTATAACCGTTATAAAAAGTCTTGAAATTCCTATAGCCAACTATGTGAAATAAAATCACTAATGTCATGACTTCGCTTGGGCAAAGCCCCGGCTCTCTTTTTGGTTCCAGATTACTCTCTCTCTTAGCAATCTTTCTTTCCATAATTTCTCGAAGTTTTTCCAAAAATCGTCTATTTAGAAGTGCTAATGATACCACCACCAATGGCTTCTGGGGATGTTGTTAAGAACTTTGCTTTGATCCATCTCTTCCATCAGGGGTTTTTAATTAAAAACACTTGATAAAGAATTTGGTAAAAATTTCTGTTAGGTATTCTTCATTCCAAATTTGAAAAACAAAGTGTTACGCTTCAGATTGCTTATACTGAGAGCAGAAAAAAGGCAGCTCAAACAAGAAACCCTAAAATAAAAGCCTTGTTATGGGCATTTACAGCATGTGTAGAAGGTACATTGATAGAAACTTCTTCTCTTCCAGATGACATAAAGCAATCTCTGATTAAAGAGCTAAAACAAGTCTGCAAGATCAAAAAATCGTCGAACAAGTATCAAGCAGCTCGGCCTGCCATTTCACTGAGCGATGTAGAGTGTGGGCAATTTTTATATTTGTTACTTTTGGAATTCGGAAAAGCTCCCAGAAAAAAACAATTGTTAGGAGAAATCATTTTGTTCATTCAGGCAAGCTTTAAGGGTGTTTCAAAGCAAGTGATATTTACCGCAATTGAGCTGTTCCTTAAAGGAACCTAAAACAACGCATGCAGCCTTGGAGTATCTGAATGAAGCTGCAATAGAGAAGAGTTTTTATCGGGCAATGAATCAATTAAAGGAGCTACAAAAAGCTAGAAAAGAGGCTTTATGCAATCCTTTTTCAAATGGGTTCGTTTGGTAAAATTGCATAGAATAAAGAATAGATTAGTAGATTTAGAAGAAGATAAATAGGTTTAATGCTATTTTATTAGATCAAAAAACTCTGTTAGTAATTCTAATATTTCTGAATGAGATTCAACTATTTCTCTTGGAAATAAGCTTTTGTAGGAACCGTTAATGTAGGGTATATTGAAAGTATTCCATATTGTTTTAAATTCGTGCAAGGAATGATGTCCGTTACTGATCATGTAACTTATCGCACCTAAATTGAACAACCTCAATTCTTCATCATTTAAATTACCCATTACGATAGCGGGTATTAGTAACAATGCTATTGAACCCCCTTGACTCGCAATTAATGGCATGTCTAAATCGAATCGCACTTTTTTAGTAAAATCAGATGTTGAGTTAACGAACCATAAATTTTTTCCAGGTAAATGCTTAGAGACCTTTGGACACCATTTTTTAATGTACTTACTTTGATACATTGATTCGGAGTCAAAAATTCCACATAGATCTGTTAGCTTTTGTTTTGAATTATTGATTGATACTCTGGATTTTAATATGGGACAATTTTCATCAATTGCTTTGCGAGATGCATTCCATAATTTGTTCATTTTTATTTTACTAACTTCTTCACCAATTCCTTCTGGTAATATTTGTCTATTTGGCAAGTCTATAAAATCTGGAAGATGGGCATGCAATCTAAGAAAGAAATTACCATACTCTCTAATTAAAAGTAGTTGGCAATGAAAGTCTTTCGAGTCTAAGCTAAGTAGTTTATTATACACCCATAAAATAAATTTTTTCTTTCTTCTAATTCTGAAGAAATTTTAGTTCCATATTCTCCAGTGTACTCGGCCATTATATCAGAATTTTCAGAAAAAAAACTGTATAAGTGTTGATGAAGCCAATTTTGTTTTTCTTCAGGGTACGATATGGCTTTTTCGAAAGAAAATATAAGATCTTGAGCTATTGCCTTAGCTACTTTTATAACGGGTGCTTGAAGCATCCTAGGGTGGATTCTAATAACTCCAGCTAATGAAGACTCAAATTCTACTTTTCTTTTGTTGTTAAATTTTGTGTCGTATCTAATTAAGCTGCTTAAGATAGTTTGTTTTTTTAAATCCTCAATAAAGTCTGTATCTTTTGATTTTTTTTTCCAAAAAGATACCAAGGAATTACTGACCTTATTTTTGGATTGCTTTTGTTTATCTAATTTAGGAGATTGCCAATCATTACAATTTGAAATTTGATCAAAATAAGAAGGATTTAAATTTTTAGAAAAGCTTATCATATATTAATTAAAATAATAATTTTCAATTTATTGATGCATTTACTCATTGTGATATACCAATGGTGCAACGCTTAACTAATTGTACCCTTAAAATTCAATAAAATCCAGTAGCATTTTAGCTTTAAATCCTTTATCTTCTTACTCATAGCGGTTGGATGGTATTGGGTAATGTGGCAGACTACCGCCCTCATAATCCGTTAGTCTGTCTATAAAATTTCTTTTATTTTATCCTCAAAAATCTTATCGTCAGATGCTTTAGAGTATTGTAACTTTGAGTAGTCATTCTATGACTGATTCATGAATTTAGTGCCTTTGGACCAACTGAGGACCAAATAGGCACCACAACGAGCATCACATGACAATAGATCCATCAAAAGAAGCTTCAATAGCTGACCCCAATATACACAATTAAAACTAGGGTCATTGATATGAAGCAGCTAGAGGCATTGAAGAAACGTCTTCCCAAAGGGATTGATGTGCGGATCAGTTCAAATAATGTGGTCACATTCAGGGCGCGCTTTAGGAATCGAGGGCATCCCGAAGAATCTAAAAATTTTTCCGATCTCAAGTTAGCAAAGAAGTGACTGATTGAGCAACAGCATAATGCTGATATGGGGATCTACCTTCCCCATCTAAAGATGGCTTAAAGAATCAAATTTACCAAGATCGAAAACATTTAGGAGTTACGCAGTTGAATAAATTTTAGAGTTATTTTAATTTATTTGGCATGACTAATCCAAAATGCCAAGAAGAAGATTACATCAATTTTTTAATTGCAACACAAAAAGCTTATAGTTGTACAGAAGCTGCTCGCGTGCAACCAGATAAACCAGATCCCGCCTCTCATGATGCGATTCTTAGAGTTTTATATAGACTTGAGCCAACATCGGAACACTTGTGGCAGGAGGCTCATGCATTTGTAGATAAGTCAAGAGTCATTGATGATACGACACTCGATAAACCTTATGCGAGTAAGATGGATCTTGTCTCTTATCACTGGTCAGGTAAACATCATCGAGTAGTCAAGGGAATTAACCTTCAAAGTTTAATTTGGACAGATGGTGATCAACTTATCCCTATAGATTATAGCCTTTATGATAAAGCAAAGACTGGAATGACTAAGAATGATCATTTTCGCGCTGGTTAAGGCTAAAGAAAGAGGATTTTGTCCTGAATGTGTTTTATTTGATTCTTGGTATTCAAGCCTTGATAATCTGATCAGGAAGTTGGATTGGTTGTGGTTAACAAGACTTACTCCAACAGTTGATCCGTGATGGCAATCGTTGCCTTAGTGAAGTGAATATAGAAGATCTTTAGTTCATTTAAAAGCCTATGGTTGGATTAAAGTATTTAAGTTAGTCTCTAAGGAAAGGGGCATTGAGGGCAACAAACAACCTTAAAATGAATGAATTAGATCGCCTTAGCTTATCAGAAAAAGGCTGGTTAATTGAAGATTATCATCGAGGGATCAAGCAATTTTGTGAAAAATGCCAAGCAAGGACAGAAAAAGCTCAAAGAAATCATATTCTTTTTTCACTCCGAGCTTTTTTAAGGATCGAAAGATTTTGTTTTCGAACAGGTTTAACTTGGTTTGAGGCTAAGATAGGTATTGTTAGAGAAGCTGTTAAAACATATCTTAGATGTCCTAAATATGTATTAAGTGCGTAACTCCTATAATTCATCATAGCGTGATTTTAGAATTCAATCTCTCAAGTTATAGGTTAGAAAAATCAAGGAATAAAAAGAAAATTGATGAGGAGTAAGATTATAAGGAAAAATTAAAATATTTTTTTGCCTAAGGATGTGAGTGTCAAATTTATTATGCCCCTCACTCAAAAAGGGGGCATAATAAAATGTAACCGTTCACGGTGTGCATCAAAAATCTAATTGATGCACACAAAAGAAGGAATAGATAGAAGCTGATATCTTGCCTTAAAGCAATGAGTTAAATAACCCAAGATGTTTCGTTTTTGAATCTTTAGGGTTTCAACAACAGAAAGAATTCGTTCAACAAATTGTTCGCCTTTAGCACTTTGATTACCAAAAGAAACTTTACGCCAAAGGACAGCTGGCCTTAAATTTCTCTCTGACAAGTTATTTGTAAGATCAAGGGTTGAGTCTTCTATAAAAGCCCAAAGCTTTTCTTCTTCAGAAAGAAGACGTTCACAAAATCTTCCAGTTTTACCAAGCTTTAAATCATGGGTATCTGCTCGAAGTCCTAGCTTAAACAGGTAATGAAAGTCTTCTTTTAAACCTTTGATTTTTTCTTTGAACTCTTCATCGCTTAAATTGTCTTTTTCATGTGACCATCTAAAAAGAAGACCGCATAGCGATCCCATAAGCTTTCCGATCCAAGAAACTAGTCCATCTCTTTGTTCAATTCTTTTAAAATCTCTCTTTAAATGTGCCCAGCAGTATTGATGTAAACCCAATGTCGAGTAAACCCTAAATCTATCTGTGACTAAATTTTGAATACAATCCTTGCCTAGAAAGCTTTGAAAAGCTTTTTTACCTCGACTTGAGAAGAGTTTAAAAATCACAATTTGTTTATCGCTTGCTTGCCATAGCCATTTAGCTTGCCCTTTAGTCTTCCATCCAGTTTCATCTGCATGAACGGTTTTACTTTTTCTTAAAAGCTTTAAAGCTTCTTCATAAGGTTCCTTTAAAAAAGCAGATGCTTGGGCTTCAACATTGATAATGCTTCCTAAGCTAATATCAATGTTAAATAAAGTCTTAAACAGCTCTTGAATATTTCTTTTGCTTAAATGGAATTTACCAGAAAGCGTAGAGGATAAAGCTTTAATTTTTGGACCAAATGTACTTATTGTCACATCATAAGGCAGAAAAGCCCGCACTTTTTTACCACAACTTGCACATCTGCAAGCTAAGGCTTGATGCTCTGTAACAATTGGCTTTACCTTTGGAAGTTCTATTATCTGACGGGCTTCTACAATAGTACTTCTTGGTAAAAAGTTATTTGATCCACATTTATCACAATGTAAAGGAAAGTATTGTTTAAATTCTGTGATCTCTTCTTTGGCAAACCATTTCCTTGCAAACCCTTGCCTTTTTGGGCGATCCTTTGAAGGTGCCTTTGGTTCTTTTTTAGGGTAACGATCAGATGAAGGTGGTTTAGAAGAATTTTGAGAATTGAGACGAAGCTGCTCTTTTAAATCAGCATTCTCTTTTTTTAATTGTGTGATCTCTTGCTTGAGATCTTCAATGACCTTTTTAAGATCAAGAATAATGGCATCTTTGTCTTCCATGTTAAATGTTATAACATACTGAAAATCAAGATGCAATTATTCTTTTGATGCACACCGTGAACGGTTACAATAAAATTGATGCGAGCATCTTAAAAGCAAAAAAACACGAATTGGAGATAATTAATTCAATCGAAAGAAGGGAAAAATAATTGACGTTAATCACTCTTTTTTTGGTGCTAGATTTCCTTCTTTTTTCTTCTTAATCCAATTCCAAATTGTTTTAAGGCTTATACCAAATATCGTTACAGCTTCAGTTTTAGAGTTACCTGATTCTACATAATGCATAACACTTTGTCTTAAATCGTTTGAGTATGCCATGAAAACATATTAAGAAAACTCAATGTAAATTTCAATTTAAAATACTATGGCACTGTTAACAAATTAAATAAGGTGTGATATAACTTTCTCTCAATTAACAATAGGGAGAGTTTTAGATGAATAACCGCCTCTATCCATTTTCTGAAGACTATTTCAAAGAACACATTCATTCTCATATCCTTAGTTTTAAAGATGGTCGTGGAAGGCCAGCCAAGATCTCTGACTATCAATTTTTCTGTGCAGTTTTGTATGTGCTACGCACAGCAGTAGCATGGAGAGATTTACCAGGAGCCTATGGCTCTTGGCACACGATTTACACACGCTTTAAACGTTGGAGTGAATCAGGATGGTTTTGGAAACTCTTACAGAACCTTCAAGCGAAAAAGCTGATCAAAGCAGACTTTACATGGGTGGATAGTACAACCATTACTGTGCACCGGCATGGTTCAGGAGCTTTAAAAAAAAAGGAAATCAATGGATTGGGCGTGGACGCAAAGGTTTGAGCACAAAAATTCATTTTCCCCAAATAAGGTTCAAAGTGCTTGCTTATCCGAAGGACAGCGCCCAGATATGAAAATTTTTTCACAGTTATGGAAAAATGGAAAATGGGAAGGAATTCAGTACGTCATAGCTGACAAAGGGTATGATTATTTTGACGTACGCCATCCTATTAGAGAAGCTGAAAAAGTTCCAGTCATCCCAAGACGAGCAAACGCTACCGTACCAGGACTACAGGCACTTTATAAACCTTATTACCGTACTCGTTCTGCCATTGAGCGGTTCTTTGGTCGTCTTAAAGAAAATAAACGCTTGGCATTGAGATTCGATAAGCTTTCCACTACTTTCTTTTTTTGCTTTAGCTTCCATTAAAGCTCTCGGTTTAATTTGTTAACAGTGCCATAGTCTTACTATTCGCTTGAAACTCATTCCAAAGTTCATTTCTGTCACTTTGAGATTTTTTCCATAGTTTACTTTCTACGCTAAGCCGTTTTCTAGCCTCATGAATATTGATCTGAGGCTCATATAAACCTATTTGTTCTAGTGCATAAGACAAGCAGCCGATCATCTGGGATAAACAATTCATTTTAAATCCTTTTAAATTAAACTTCATGTAATGCTATTTTCCCAAATGTTGATCGCCAATAAAGTTTTTTTTCCTTGCTTCTTAGCTTCAGGATGTTTTTCTATCGTTTTATGAATTTGCCTTTCGTGTTGTTTGTATGTTCATTCTTGAAGCATTTCCTGCCCCAACTTTCTTGTTTCTTCAATTGCTCTTTCTTCTGCTTCATCCGCAGTAATAATATCGTCACTTTCCGCAACATTTAAGATTTCTTCAAATCTTTTTCTTAAATGTGGATACTCTTCTAATCTCTTTAAAAAATTAACATCTTTATCTTTTATTATAAGCCCTCAAAATACAAAAACTTATGATAAGTATATACTCATCTCAATTCAAAGTGAGAAGTTTCGGCTGTGCTAAAGCCTCGGGCTTCAACGATCAAAAATTGCTTCATATGAGTATATGGACCAATTTTTGATCGTTGAATCGCGAGAGCTTTCGCATTGCCCAAATTCTCACTTTGAACTGGGATAATTTTATAATTTAATACAAAAACCCACTTGATTAAATTGGGTGTTTCTATTAAACTTGGTGCAGAAGGAATTATCCATGAAGAAGCTCACAAGTCTCAGTATTATTCGTCCGCTTCTTGATCAACCTTCATTTACTGTGGATGAAGTCAAACGATTTGGGATTTCTGCTGCTCATCTTGCTTACTATATTAAGAAGGGAATGATTAAGCGCCTGGGACGCGGCATTTATCAAAGTACTAACTATCAAGGATCCTTCGAAAATTTTCGTTGGGAGGATCTTATAGAAGCGGTAAATTCTGTCCATAATGGAGTCATTTGTCTTATTTCTGCACTAGCTATTTATGACATAACAGACGAAATTCCGCGAGAACACTGGATTGCAGTCCCTCATACTACATCCATTGATAGAGGCGGTAAAGTTAGAATTGTGAGATTTCGAAACATGGAGCTTGGTAAAACAGAAGTGAATTTAGGAGGTATTCAAATCCCTATATTTGATCGCGAACGAACCATTATTGACTCTTTCAGGCTATTAAGCCGCGAGACAGCCATTAAAGCTCTAAAAATGGCTTTATCTCAAAAGGGGATAGAACGACTTGATCTTAAAAAACTGCAGTCGTACGCAAAGAAACTTAGATTTAATATTACCCCATACCTTATCACAGCAACAACATGAATGAACAAGGACTAAAGGATCGTCTTCAAGCTATTTCCAAGGAAAAAAGTATCCACTTCAATGAGTGTTGGAAGAAACTTCTTCTTGAACGCTTTTTATCTCGATTATCTCGATCGACGCATAGTCAAAAATTCATTTTTAAAGGAGGGTTTTTTCTTTCCTATATTATGGATATTGGACGGGAAACAACAGATCTCGATTTCTTACTCACAAATATGAACGCTAGTAAAGATGAGATAAAGCAAGCTATTCAAGAGGTTATTGCAATAGAGTCAGAAGATGGCTTTTTATTTGGCTACGAGAAGATAGATCTTTTAGAGCAACCCCATATGGATTATCCAGGATATCGTATAAGCTTGAAGGCAACATTTGGCCGTATGAAAGACAAGATCCAAATCGATGTAGGCATAGGAGATGTTGTTATGCCTATCACTCGTGAATTGCACCTCTTTCAATACAAAGGTAGGCCTATGTTTGAAGGTGAGATCTCCTTGGTTGTCTATCCCCCTGAAACGATTTTTGCAGAAAAGCTCGAAACAGTCCTTTCTAAGGGATCTGCTAATAGCCGTATGAAGGACTATCATGACCTGCTTTTACTCATACGTGAACCACATATCATTAACATTGATAAGTTGCAAGTATCGCTTAAAAATACGTTTAGCAATCGCGGTACGGCCCTTGAGCTTATTGACTTTACAGAGGATGACCTTAAGCCCATGGAAAAACTATGGACTGCACATCTCAAAGCCTTGCGCAAATCTGTCCATGAACTACAGCTCCCCGAGAACCTTCAAGATGTCATTATAGAAATCAACAAAATCCTTAAAAGCTGTCATAATCTTTTAGATTCTTCACCTAAACAAATCCCGTAAGTTATTTGGACCAACTGTGGACCAAATAGGGGCGACAAACTACTGGATGCTACATCAAATAACATTAGACCGAAATCAGTTGAGACTGTTATCTTGGTTGTTGTCAGCTGTTGTAGCATGCGGTAGTTTGAGGATCGCTGACAGACTCGTAATCCGTCGGTCCCTAGTTCAAATCCCGGTTGCCTCACTTTTTAACTCTCTCGAAATCAATAAAAGTTAAATGCTGAATAGAACCTTGCTTTGCTTGCTCAAATGTGATTTGTCGTTTATCCTGAGAAGATAGAGCGATATACAGAAAGTTTATCTACATTTTCAGTTTTAATATTAAACATTTTGAATCCAATCAGCGGTATCGAAGCAATTGGTGCTAGACTATGGGAACGGATTTACTGAGAAAAATCTTAGGCGAATGATTCAATTTTCTGAGGTTTTCCCAGATGAGCAAATCGTCGTATTGTTGATACGACAATTGACCTGAGTTTTGAGTTTTTAGTTGTTCGGTTGCGCTAAAGCCAATTTTTCAACTTACTTGTGTTGTATCATGTCTTTGCCACTTAATCGTACAACCAATGGGATCTGTTAGAGGTTTTCTAACAGGCCGACCTGCAAAGTAATCCTCTAAAGTATTTTCTAAGTCGTTGATAGTCATTTTAGAAGGATCTTTTGGTGAGTCTGTTCCTCTACCAGTGTAGATAAGATGGCGTGTATGGTCAAAAATGAAGAAGTGAGGTGTTCGCAAAGCTCCGTATTGGCGAGCCACTTCTTGTTTTTCATCATATAAATAATACCAAGGAAAGTGATGAATCTCCATATTTTGGACCATTTTATCAAAAGAATCTTCTGGGCAATAGACGACACTGTTAGAATTAATTCCTATAAAAACGGCACCTTTATCTTTGAATTTCTCTGCTGTTTTTCGAGTGATTTCGTTAGAGCCTGTAACGTAAAAGCAGTGGTTACAGGTAAAGAAAATAATGAGAGCTTTTACGTCTGAGAAGTCATGGAGAGTATAATAATTTCCATCCGTTGCTTTTAACCTGAAGTTAGGAGGTGGAGAGCCAAGTGGTAAAGTATCAGACATAACATAACCCAAAACTCAGGTTTTTAGTCATCTATTGATTTAAGACGCTATCTTGATTATTTAAAATTTGCCATTTTAACTCTGACGAGTAACGAGTAAATAAGAAAAAATTCTCTTGATTCTTAACTCTATAATAAGCGACAATATTAAGAATGCAGGGAAGTAAATTTAAAATTCCAAGTTTATCTTATGCAAGAGAGACTATTAAATGCAATCAATGATTGTATTCAAGCTATTGAGCAATTAAAAAATCCTTCCTCCTTGTCCTTTATAGAAGGGGTGGCACATGCCTTGGCTAATTGTTTTAGAAGAGGTAATAAGGTCTTAATAGCGGGTAATGGAGGAAGCTTATGTGATGGGGCTCATTTTGCAGAAGAATTAACAGGTGTTTTTCGCCAATTGCGCTGTGCTTTACCAGCAATAGCTTTATCTGATGCTGGGCATATTACATGTACTGCCAATGATTTAGGATTTGAATGGGTTTTTGCCAGAGGAGTAGAGGCATATGGCAAGCCAGGAGATCTATTTATTGGGCTGACAACAAGTGGAAAATCCATCAATATTATTCGAGCTTTTGAAGTTGCTAAGCGCATGGGACTTCAAACCATTGCTTTTTTGGGTAAAGGGGGAGGAAAACTGAAATGTTTTTCTGATTTCGAATTAATTATTGAGGGCTTTTCAACTTCGGATCGTATTCAGGAAGCTCATATGGCTGCTATTCATTTGATTATAGAATTAATGGAATTTCTCCTGTTTTCTCGTTCTGATCGATTAGTTCAAGAGATGTCTCCCACCGCTGATTTTCACAGTCTCCTTAAGCGTTAATTCCTCTATCTGGTCTCCTGCTTAATAAGTTTTGCAGAGGAGAATAGTGAAATGTTGTTTAGAAGAGTTATTATCTAATCATGCTTAAAAATCTGGAATTATATTTAAAAGAGGTCATTCGGGGAGAGAAAAAGGGACAATTCCCTTTTTGATTAAATCTCTTCTATTGCCTTTAAGTTGGCTGTATAGATGGGGCGTGATCTGTCGTAATTGGTTTTATGATCAAGGTTGGATGCGTCGCTATGTTCCTCCTGTGCCTCTTGTGATTAGTATCGGTAATATTGTTGTAGGGGGAACAGGAAAGACGCCTGTTACACTCTTATTTGCCAACACTTTCTATGGACGTTTTTCTCTAGCTATTTTGTCGCGAGGATACCGATCTAAAGCAGAAAAATTGGATCATCCTATTATTCTTTGTGAAGGTAATGGTCCGCTCTACTCAGCTGCTTACTGTGGAGATGAGCCCTATATCTTTGCTCAACGTCTTCCTAAAGCTCATGTTATAGTTGGTGGAGATCGCCAAAAAGCCTCCTATCTTGCTTCTAAGGCTGGTATTCAAATTATCCTTTTAGATGATGGCATGCAACATCGTCGCTTGGTACGCGATCTCGAAGTCGTTGTTATTGATGTCCAAGATCCCTTTGGGCAAGGGTATTTTCTTCCGAGAGGTTTTTTACGAGAAGATATCAAATCTTTATCGCGAGCTCATTTGATTATCCTCAATCATGTTTCTAATTTTGAGCAGTTTCAAACAATAAAGAATCAGATGATGAGGTATACAAGTGCTCCAGTCATAGGAACAAACTGGAAAGTAATCACCATTCGAGACCTTAAAGGTCAAGAAATTGGACCACTTAAAGACAAAAAAGTAGGGATGTTTTGCGGAATTGCCCATCCTGAATATTTTCAGCAGACACTGAATCGGGAAGGTGCTACTGTTGTGGCTGAATATTATTTACCGGACCATCAGGAAGTGGAAGAAAAAGAGTTGGGACGATTTGCACAAATTTGTATAAAAAAGGAAGCGCAATGGCTCATCTGCACAGAAAAAGATCGGGTCAAATTGAAGGATTCGCTTTCTCTTATTTTACCCATTGCCTGGTTACAAATGGAGCTAGAAGTGATGGAAGGGAAGGAAGAATGGCAAGCTTTTCTAGTAAAAGCCGAGGCTAAAATATCCTGAATAAGATGAACTTATTAACTCACCTTACGCAAAAATAGCGTTATTTCGACTGAGCCAAAGCCTCATGGTTCAACGCCCGTCAGTCACCCTATATACGGAACATAGGGTGACTGACGGGCGTTGAACCATGGGAACTTTCGCTTCAGTCCAAATATCACTCTTTTTGCGTAAGGTGAGTTATTAAGATAACTAAACAGAAAATGGAGTTAGAATGAAGCTTTGGGTTAAGATTTTTATCGGGCTAGTATTAGGTATTCTAGCAGGCCTGATTTTGGGGCCCCGTGCTATTTATTTACAACCTCTCGGCTCCATCTTCTTGAATCTGATCAATATGATCATTGTATTGCTTATCTTATCCTCTATGACAGTAGGGATTACAAGCATTCATGATCCAAAAAAATTAGGGCGGATAGGAGGAAAAACACTAGGAATTTATTTCATGACAACCATGATTGCCATCTTACTAGGTTTAACGATGGCGAATTTATTTCAAGTAGGGAGCAATTTGAGTCTTGAAAGTACAAGCGCAGTCCAACAAAAAGCAACACTTACGATTGGGCAAATTCTTGTGTCTATGGTCCCCAAAAATCCTTTTACCGCGCTAGTAGAAGCTAATATGTTGCAGATTATTGTGTTTGCTGTCTTTTTGGGCATTGCTATTAATTTTGCAGGAGAAAGGGGAAAACCTCTTCTACACGTGATGGAATCTTTAGCTGATGTCATGTATCGTTTGACGTCAATTATTATGGAATTTTCTCCTATAGGAGTTTTTGGCATTATGGCGTGGGTCACAGGGACATTTGGATTAACGCTTTTAATCCCTCTCTTTAAATTCCTAGGTGTTTATTATCTCGCTTGTGCCATACATATTATAATTTATTGTGGTTTATTAAAAGGAGGAGCTAAGCTTCAGATTGCCCCATTTTTTAAGGGAATGGGCGATGCCTTTATGATGGCTTTTTCCACCGGTAGCAGTGCAGCTACCCTTCCTGTAGCCATGCATTGTGTGCAGGAGAATTTAGGTGTCTCTAAAAACATCTCTAGTTTTGTCCTTCCCTTAGGTCTCACTGTTAACATGAACGGTACAGCAATCTTTCAAACGATGAGTGCGATTTTCATAGCACATGCTTATGGTATTCCCTTAGACTTTTATCACTATTTAACCCTTGTTGTCATTGCGACTTTATCGGCTATTGGAACCGCTGGAGTTCCAGGGGGGGGCTTTGTGATGTTATCAGCGGTCTTATCCTCTGTTGGATTACCTCTAGAAGGTCTAGCCATTTTAGTAGGGATTGATCGTTTACGTGAGATGGTCACCACTGTTGTGAATATCTTAGGAGATGCAGTTGTGACAGTTATCGTGGCTAAGCAAGAGGGAGAACTTAATGAACGTCAATACTATCACACAGAACTTGTCCAATTTGAGAGCAATAATCTGTAATTTTAGTGATTATCTTTAGTGAGCTCAAAGTTTGTGCAATACGAACAAATTCTTCATATTCTTTCTTCTGTTAAAGTTCCACTGAACCACCCTCTTTTTTTTTCACGTGTTTTTGCTTTAGCTGTTAAAAATAGACAATCAAAAGAGGCAGAACAACCTTACACGATTCAGTCTATTATTGCTGAGGAATATGAAGAACTCTCACGCCACTTAGACCGATCGCAAATTCAGGAGAGCTGTTCAGTTCGCAATATTTTACGTGTCAGACACCTAGTCTGTCTACTTATTGATGATAAAGGTGAATTAAATATGGCTCTTCTGTTAGACGCTATCAAGAGCCTCAAGGCACACCTTTATTCCCTAGGTCCTAACAGACAGTATGATGCCAAACGACAAGAGCATATCTTGAAAATTCTAGAAGTTTTACATCAAGACAAGAATCTGATCCGTTTTTTAAAAAAAATAACTAAGCCTTTATCAAATAAAAATGCTGAAGATATTATTCGAGATACCTTGCAATTACCATCTAACACGCTGATTACAGATGCCTATACAAAACGAGCTGTTTTAGCAGCTTGGTTATCTTACTTAAGACAAAACGTAGGCTCTTGCTTCGCGACTGCTCCCGCTAAAATCATTCATGATGAACAACCCGAATTGTTTTTACAAGACATAGCAGATTTAGTGGCAATAGGCCGTTTGAAACGGACGTTTGGTGGCATAGAGTATTCAGTCCCTTTGAGTGCTAGTTGGGGAGGAGGTGACCTTAAAAAACCTCTTTTGATTCAATGTTCTTCCAAGCATATTCATCCCGAAATTTGGTATTCGCCAGGCTTGATAGTAGCTTTCGAGTCTATAGGCCTTTTAAAGAATCGAGAGAGTACTAAACAAAAAATAAGCCAGCTCAAAAATTGGATCATCCCTTTAATTCAGCAAAAGAGAAATCTCTTTCCTTATTTTGTGATGACAGCAGAAGAGATTATTCGTGCCATCCTGTTACAAGCCTCTGGACTCACTGAGCAAAATTTAAGAGATTATGAAAATCGTCCCAAAAGCATGATTCATAATCAAGTTTTTATGCAACTAGCTAGTTCAAGTAGAAGTTTAGGAGGGATAGGAGAAAAATGTATTAAATTTCTAGAACAATTTGAAATAGCAAAAAATGCTTTCAAAGGATTAGCTGATAATGCTCTTTTAAAATCTTGGGAATTTACTCTAGCTTCTTTTTCTGAAACAAAACTAGAGTTCACTCATTGGAATCTTTATTCTAGTTTAGGGATGAAAACGGATGAGCCTGGAGGAATTGGCCAATGTATTTACCACATGATCCAGCGTAAACTGGACGTAGTTAACAAAAAAGTACAAGAGTTGCATTATGAATATGAGATAGCCTATACACAGATAAAAATTTTAGAAACAAGAATAAGGCAGGTATCTACAGAAAAAGAGATTCAATGGCTAAAAGTAGAGTATCAAAATCAGGCCAACGAATTCTATTTTTTACAAGAACAATACAATGAAGCTCAATATCAAGCGAGGACTCTTGTTGGATTATACGAATCTCTTTATCGCCTTTATTTGGGATTATTTAAAGACTATTTTCAGGAAGTTTATGATGCTGATATGCAAGAGGTCACTACAGGACCATTTGATGATAGCCCTGCTGGTTTTAGGCTTGTTTATAAACATGGAAGAGATAATCCGTCTTTATGGACCAGAATCCACAATCAAACTGAATTTATTGATGCTTTAACCTCTTTCTTTGTGGCAACAGAACCTCAAATTGCGGCTACTTTAGAAATCAAAGAGATGGAAAGAGATTTATCAGAAATTGTTACAGCTATTATTCATCATATTAAGACAAAGGACTTTCTAGAATCAGCTTTTCATCGCATGGCAGCTGCCCATCATGCTCCTTTGATTAAAGACCCTCTAGAACATCTAGACCAGATTGAGAAAAAGCCTTGGGTCTATACATCTGGTGGAACAATGAATACGCTCATCAGCTGCTATTATCGTCTTGAGAATAAACCTAAAGAGGATAGTAAATGGGTCGAAAGTTCACTAGAATTACTTGTCTTTTTAGTCGATACGATAAAGCTTATGCCTCATTATCTCCTTGAGCCTTATCTTAAAGAAACGCATGTGGCCATGCTGATGCAGTCACCGACTCATGCTTTTCTTCTTAAGCCAGCACTCCCTTTGTTTAAAGAATCTTGGATGAATGAGGAGTTTACTTATACGTTTGTACGTGATCATATCGCTCGGCCAGCCGAAAGATTTGTGGAGAATCTTTTGCTTGATAATCAAATGATAGAATTTTTTATTGAATTTTTGTCAGAAAAGGTTCCAGAGAACTTTCGACCCCGTTTTAAAGCTGTCTTGTCTCAGATAACAGGTCCAATTAATTCCATATCTTTTCGAGAATATATTATAGATATGGTGTTACAGGATAGAGGATTACGATATGGAAGAACATCTGTATTAGCAGCAGATGAAGTTGATAGTATCCTCTACACTCATCTTCCTCTTTGTCCTCTGCATGAATTAAGAGACCGTCTACGGCAACTATTTATTTTATTACCAGGAATTCATCCTAAGCATACGGAAGAGATGCTAGTTTTATTTGATCAAATTCCTCTTTCTAGAAGCAGTCAAATGGTAAGTGCAAACCATTTACAAGATATCTGTAAAGCTCTTTTGTGTTTAATGGATTTTGCTCCATCTACAGCATATGATTATCACCTTGCAGTGAGCCAAGCTGCGCAAAAGTTAGGGTTTGCGATGCCTACACCTCTCCTTTTTGCTGATACGAATTGGGCCAAAGATGAATTTGGTTTTGTGCTTAACCCTGGCACAGGAAAATTTGAGTTGTGGCGTTTAGATTATACGGGACGAGTTGGTTACCCCATGTCAAGTTGGAGTCATTGGTTAGATGGCTCTCATGTAAATCCTCAATGGAGTATTTATACTAAACCGATGGAGTATGGTCAAAATTGATGCTAGAAACCCTGAATCTTATATCGACATCGCTTCCTCCCATAAGGGTTTATTTTAAAACCCATTATTGACTCACCTTACGCAAAAAGAGTGGCATTGGACTGAAGCGAAAGTTCCCATAGTTAAATGCTCGTCAGTCCACACTTATATAGGGTGACTGACGGGCGTTGAACCATGGGAACTTTCGCTTCAGTCCAATGCCACTCTTTTTGCGTAAGGTGAGTTATTGAGTAGGTGATGACAGGTATTACAACTCCGCAGGCAAGTATTGATCCCGCTCCTTTTTTAACTGTGAAGTGTCGATACCCCAACGTTGATCTCGCTTTTTCACCATTTCTGGGGAAACATCACCATCCTTAACAGCTGACCACATGAGGCGAGGGAAACCCAAGGGTAAATCAGTTTTAGGATCAGGCCACGTATGCCACGTCTTACCCCATGTCTTTACCAAAACCTTTATCATTTTGCGGTCTTCTTCTTTTGAGGCTCCAATAGTTGCCAACAAGCCTTGACGAACTTCGAAATCATGAGGGTGCCAAAGACTTTTTTCATGCAATGTCAATTTTTGGTAGAGATCATCACTAATAACGTACTCAATACCTATGAGTTTTGGTCGCACACCTTGGTCAGTTGTCTCGTAGAGTAAGCACTGAAATAAGTCATCATGCAAAGGTGTGCAATAATGTTGTGTCTCAATCACTATGTTAGGATCATCCTTAGCGATGTGGAAAGCGCAGATATGTAAGTAATGGTCATCACAGGGAGAGTGGCTTCCCGGTTTCTCTACAATCTCTGCAGATGTTTGAGCAATGCTACCAAAAAAAGTCATCAAATAGGTCGCAAAAATAATGTAAGTTCTCATGAATCTTCCATGTTTAGAATTAAAATTTTGTTCAAAGGTGAGTTGCAAACCTATTCCTTATCACAATCCCAAATCGCTTGTCAAGCGAGGAAAGATTCCTAAGAATCAAGAAAATAAACTCATAACTCAGGTTATTAGTCCTTCGACCCTTTTCTAGCTACTTATAAGTCTATTTTTTAATTATCTTCATGTTGACTTTATCTTTTAAAGAAGTTAAAACTATTTCCTAATTTTATGAATTAGCTTTGAAAAAATAGCCGTTTTTTTACTGAACCTATTCGATATGCTTATTCCTTCTCATTTTATTAACTTAGGTATTGAGTTTATCTGCCTTTCAAGATCTTTCTCCTTTAGATTGGGATTTTTACGTGGTTGATCACAAAAAAGATTATTCCTAATTAAAGAAGCTCAAGCAAAAGAGAAAAAGATTCTCGAAGGTAAATAAACTCAGAGTTCAAGTTAATAAGTTAAAAGGCGGTCGCATATTGCTTAAGGTTTTATTTTGCAATAAATAAGGATGAAGTGACCATGAAACTTACGAAATATCTGTTGCCTGTATTAGTGTTGGTAGCAGAATTGATATCAATTCAGGCATTTGCACAAATAGAGGACCGCCTAGAGAATGATAGACCAGGACGCGAACGCTCTCGCGAACAAGAAACATCTTTTGAGTTCCGAAAAGATGAGCAGAATACAAGAACATCTAGAGAATTTATTGAATCGAAAGAACCTATTGATGTAAAAGAAAAAGCCTCCAATTTACAAATAAGTGGAGATGTACGATTTGAGTGGAACCACTATAATGAATGGGGAAAAAGAATTTTTGCAAAGGATGAAAGAGATCTTGTGCAAAAGTATAAGTGGCTTCGGGGCGGTCATCGTGTTATTGATAATAACTTATTGCCGATTTCTGCAAATGATTGGGATGTCGATTGCAATCTTAAGTTTGGGTATACTTATGGACGTGCATGGGCAAATTTACACCTCCAATTTGATAATCCAGCAGGTGTAAGAGGTTATAAGGATTGTCGGCAGAATATTCAAGTTTTAACGTTAAATGATCATGGTAGTTTTACAAGCACTCCTGATTTTAATTTAGGGAGCTTAAGTAATTCAAGTTATTATGATTATGACTATTTTAGTCCTGAAAGTGGATCTGACGAATCAGTAACGGTTGTAAGAGATTTAAGAGAGAGTTGTAAAGGAAGTGGTCAAGGGGATGCTATTAACTTAAAAAGAGCCTATATGGGTTATACCATTTGGGTAGATGGACAACGTCGTTTAGATATTGAGCTGGGCCGTCGCAAATTAAATGATATTTTTGACTCAGATATCCAATACTCTAGTCGCTTTGATGGAGTGATATTAAAATATAGTGATGCAATTAATGAAGTCATGGACTGGTATTGGTATGGGTCAGTGTTTGTAATTGATGAACGGATAGACCATTATGGATTTATTACAGAAGTTGGTTTATTGGATATTTTAGGTTCTGGATTAGATCTTAGATACTCCTATATCGATTGGACTAAGCGAGGTAGAAATCGTTGTTTTAGGAGACACTCTATTGGTTCAGAGTTTAGAAATTCTCAATTTGCATTTGATTATCGTATTAACCCCGAAATCTTACGTAAGCAGATTCCATTCGATTTTTATGGAGCTTTTATCATCAATCATGCAGCTCGAGAAACAGTTTTTACTCGAGATAAGAGAGGTGGGAATGTTGGAAAGAAAAATCTGGGCTGGTATTTAGGAGTTGTTGTAGGAGAGCTAGAGAAAGCAGGGGATTTGGCTATTGATCTTAGCTATGAGTATGTACAAGCACAGATGACTTCGGATTGTGATGTTGATGGGATTGGGCGTGGTAATACTTTGGATGAACGCTTTACGGATATTGTCATTATCCGTAAATTTAATGAATGTGGAGATCTAAGAGAAGAGCTTCTTTTTCCGAGAAGAGGAAATACCAATTTTAAAGGTTGGAGCCTTGTGGCTTCTTATGCTTTAACTGATAATTTAACTCTTCAAGGTATTTATCAATTCTCACATGCTGAAGATAGTAAGTTAGGAGGGCGTCACTTTTACAGAGATATTGAAGTTGAAGCCATTTATGCATTTTAATAGGAGTTTATTTAACTTTCCTTATTCTGAAATTAAAAGCGGGATCTTACTAGACCTGAAAGAATCAAGGGGTAAGAGAAAAGATTCCTAAGAATCAAGAAAATAAAACTATGTTTCGTCACATTAGTTTGGGAGCTACGTCAAAAACTCGGGGTTAAAGAATGATAAGTCGGTCAAATATTGGCTGACCGACTTATCATTCTTTAACTCCGGGAGCTTTTAGGCTAGCTGAAATAGCAAAAACAAATGTAAAGAATCACTGAGTTTATTAAGGATGATTTTTTTCATGATAGTATTTAAGAATGACCTTAACGATCCGATTTGTATCAACTTCCTCCGACATTTGCTTACTCCAAATTTCTCCTATTTCTTTAATTTTATAATCAACATTTACTGATAAATTTGGAGATAATTGAAGTAGTTCTCTAGTTAATTTATCACATTTTTCTTTAAACGAACTGTCTTTCTTCTGAGTTTTGCTAAGCTGAATAGCTCTTTTAATGGCTTTTTTTTCATGATTAGAAAGTTTGTCAAATTCAATTTGATTTTCTACATAAAAATTCAATTCGCTGAGAAGATTAACAAATTCACTAGCAATGAATTCATTATATTTTTTTCCTAAAACAATTAATTTAAAAATATCATAAACGCTTTTTTCTTCTTTAGAAGCGAGGCATCGCAACATTTTTGTTCGAAGATTATTTAGAGAAGTATGGATAACGTTCTGTGTGTTATTAATAAATAATTTATCTTTATAAAAAGATAAAATAGACCAAATCCCCTTATTTTCGTAAAGCTTTCCATTAAAAGCGATATATTTTGCTTTGACTTGATTAATGGCTTCTAACAGAGAGATCTCTTTTTTAGACGGCAGATCATCCGACATTTCTGATTGTTCTTGATCAAATAAATATTTACAAATAATTCTACAATTGTGACTATCTTTATAATTAAAACTCATACATCCCAAGTATTTAAACCAACTCTACTATAATTTTATAATATATAGGCTTTAAATGTAAATATTCACTAGTCAATTGAAAAATCAGTTTTTAGGTAAGGTAAAAGCTTTCGTAATTGAAATGCTCCTATATCGATATTATATTGATCGACTTAGGAGCATTCAAACCTTAAGCGCAGCAGACTGGACTCTGGACTATATGAGAGAGTTTACTTGGAAGGTAAATTCATGACTTCGATAACCTCTCACTAAATTTTTGAAAGGGTTTTTGAAAGCTTCATCGTATTCATCTTCTTGGGCGTCCCTTGTCTCTTTTTCATTGTCATAAGCTTTTTGTCGCTTGTGATATTCATCTAAGAAGTTTTTAACATCTTTAGGATCTAAAAAGTTTTTAATAGATTGAATAGCATTAAATTGAATTTCTGTTAGAGAAAAGTCTTTAAATTCAGTGTCAATAAAATAAATACCATCCTTAGCAAAGAAGAAGTTTTGAAAAGCAACAAAATCGCTATATCCAGTCTTTTCAAGAACGGTCATAAATTCAATAGCTTCTTGTAATGATAATTTTCTCTTAAGAGGTTCAATCCGTTCAGCGTAAATTGTTAATTGATCTACTTTTGGTATAAGTTCTAAGTTTGTGGCAACACGGAAAGAAATCGTGTCTTGATTGATGACTGCTATTTTTTTGGGGACTTTGATGTGTTTTAAGTCATTTTCTTTAACAAGTTTTTCTATAAAATTTTTGCCTTGAATACGGCCAATTTGATGTTCTTTGCGAATGTATTGTTTTTCCTGAGTTTGACACATTAAATTTATAAGTTATTTATTTTAAGTTAGATAAGTTTTTTTTCAAAATTCGTAGTGGCAACATTTTTTCAAAAAAAATTGACTATTAAAAGATTAAATGTAAAATGTGAGTATGTTTATAAAAAAAACTCGCTCAAAAAATTTTATTTACCTCAGTTTGGTTGAGACTTTTCGTGAAAATGGGAAAGTTAAACATCGAACCATTGCTCAACTGGGAAGATTGGACCAACTTCTTCAGAAAGGAGAACTTCATCGTTTTTCCAAATCATTACAAGCTATTGGAGTAGCTTCAACGGATATTCCTAAAATTGGAGAAGTAGATCGGATCAATTGGGGTGCAGAATTTGTCTATAGACATATTTGGAAGCAGTACGGAATGGATGCAATCTTAGATACTGTTTTTGGATCAACCAAAGTAGAATTTGATTACAAAGAAGTTATTTTTCTGGAAACCATTTCAAGATTAATGGCTCCTTCTAGCAAACTTCAAGTATATCTCAAGCAGAATCATTTTTTGGGAATCAATGAAGTTCCTCTTCATCATATCTACAGGGTTTTAGATTATCTTTCATCATTTCAAAAAGAAATTGAAAATCTAATTTTTTTGAAACATGTCGATCGTTTTGGCATGAAGGTAGACGTTGTATTTTATGATGTAACTACTCTTTATTTCGAAGGAGCTTTGCCAGATAATTTAAGGGACTTTGGATTCAGTAAGGATGCCAAGTTTGGCGAAGTGCAAGTCGTTGTAGGAATGCTTGTAGATCAAGAAGGTCGTCCAATTGCTTTAGGAGTATTTCCGGGAAATACATTTGAAAGTAAAACGCTAGAAGATGCTCTCATAACATTGCAAGAAAGGTTTAAAATTCAGCACGTCGTCGTAGTTGCCGATAGGGGAATTAATTCAAAATTAAATCTAAAGAGAATTAAAGATAGAGAGTATGATTATCTAGTTGGATGTAGATTAAAGAGCTTAAATAAAAATTTGCAGAAGCAAGTTTTAGATATTGAGAAATATGAAACTATTCATGAATCAGATGGGAATCTTTTGAAATATCGAGAAATTGAGTTTGATAATGTTGTAGAATATGTGGAAAACAATGAAAAGAAGAAGCAAATTTTAAAAGAAAGAATTATCTGCACGTGGAGTTTGAAGAGAGCTGAAAAAGACCGAAAAGATAGGGAGCGATTAATTCAGAAAGCAATAAAGATGCTAGATAACGGCACAGCCTCCCTGGAATCTAAAAAAGGCGCTAAAAGATATCTAAAAAATGAAAAGAGAGAATTATCATCAATAGGATTGGATCTAGAAAAGATTAATGATGATAAGAAATGGGATGGATTTTACGGAATTCAGGTTTCAAAGCATAGTATGAAGAGAGAGGAGATACTCTCCAGCCATCATCGATTATGGAAAATGGAGGAATCTTTTCGGGTTATGAAACACTCATTAGAAATAAGACCGATTTATTTGTCTAGTCCCGAAAGGATTATTGGACATATTGTGCTTTGCTTTCTTGCCTTTGTTATTCACCGTAGCCTAGAAATTGAGCTAATTAGAAAAGGATCAGATCATACAATTGAAAAAATACGAGAGGCTATTGGAGAACTAGAAGCTTCAGTATTAGAAGTGAACAATGAGCGTATATTAGTTCGGGCACCGATAAAAGGGCTATCAAAAGAAATTTTCCAAACATTAAAGCTTAAATACCCAGGAGAAATGGTATTGAATTGGACTAAATAGGTGTAGTGGCAATTTTGGCACTTTCAAAAAATTAGAGTATTGATAATCAACGTTTTAAGTTTTTGAAGTGTCAAACTCAGGGGGACTTTGATGTGTTTTAAGTCATTTTCTTTAACAAGTTTTTCTATAAAATTTTTGCCTTGAATACGGCCAATTTGATGTTCTTTGCGAATGTATTGTTTTTTATCTAATTTACTAAATTCCTCTTCTGTAAGCAGTGATCCATCTTTTCTTAAACCTTTAAGAAAGTCTTCTATGACATTTCTTGCTGTAAGGATGTCCATAATTATTAGCAAAGATATGAGGTCCAGGACAAAATATCGGTGCTTCATCCATTTCATTGAGTTTGTAATTTGATTTAATACTTCTATTAAATAATGATTTTTTTTGATTGTATACTATTTTCTTCTGATAATGTTATATTCATATAATAAAATTTTATTCTTGAAATAGTATATATAAGTATTAGTTTAACCATACAATTCTATACTATTTCCAGATTTCAACTGGAAGGGACATCTATTAAAGGAATAAAGCTTTTAACAATAGGCTGGTAAAGATAAGAAGGGGGACTATGGATTAGACTCTATCTTATCAATAACTTGCTCTAAAAAATTTAAATCGTCATCAGGAAAAACGAGCTTATAAAGCTCTCGAATTTTTATCCAACGATTTGTATCTGTAGTCTCTGTAAAAATATTCATAACTGTAGTTATTTTCTCAAGCTGATAATTCTCACTAACTGCATTTGTTAGTTGTGCAAAAAGCTGTTGAATTTGTAGCTCCTTATTTTCAGCGGTAGGATTTTCACAAATTTCACTAATCTTTAATAGTTTATCTAGATTGCTAAGAAACCTCCACATCTTCGCATTCTTATTTGCCAGATTTTCTATTTGTTTTAATAGTGCTCGTTGTCGTTCTATATTAAGGGAATGTTCGACTTTCCTTAATTCTTGACTCAGCAATGTATGAGTACTAATAAATTGTTCTTCTCTCCAGAAATGAACGCATTTTTCAAATAATCTAGACAAAAACCATTTGGGTCTTTCTGCTCTTGTTTGTATGTGTATGTATAGCAATTTTTTAGATATCCCAGATCTTCTGTAGAAAAGCTTTGATGCTCAAGAAACTGGCGAGAAATTTGAACAATCTCATCAATCGTTAAATTAGAGGAATTGGAAAAAGCAGATACTTCAATTTTATGACCATTTATATAGAGAAAACCATGTTTTTTGTTTGGTTCAGGAGGGAAGGCGTCCTTTAAGCAATTAATCCATTCTTGCTTAGAAACTGAAAAACCATTCGGCCTAATTTGATTAGATAAAGAACTTAATATTTTCATCATTTAACCTTTCGTAATTACTCCTTACCACCTATCAGTTTTTATTCTAATAATTTTACACAACAATTAATCAAACTCCAAATAGAGGGAATTTTAATAAATCGCTGAGCACATCTCAAAAGATAACGCAGCCCGCGCTTGAAAAAAGAGACTAAGCTACGATAGGCTTTTTTAACGTCAGTTCGATTTTCAATTAGCTCGTCATCAGTACTTTAAGCTCATTTTCGCGCAAATTTAGAGATGGCTTTTTAGGACGAAGGGTGTAAGCAATTAATCCCGACAACAAGTTGACTAAAAAGTTGGTCGGACTTCTATGCCTGGAATGCTCGATTTGTGAAATGTTTTTCAGCTGATCAATAATGGTTTCGACGATTCCCCTTTTACGAAGCATCAGCTTGTCTATCAGTGGCATCAGCTTATTTTTCATATTTGATTTTATTTTGGTGATCAGCTGCACCCCTTGTTGCATAAGCCTATCAAATAAATCTGAGGATATGTACCCTTTGTCGCCAAAAACCTTGCCAAAGACCTTTTGTACGAGCCCTGGAACAGGTTTTCTATCATCAATATTGCCAGCAGTGATCATATAAGCTAAAAGCTCTCCTGCATCATTCACTACGATATGCAGCTTAAAGCCATAAAAGTAACCAACAGAGGTCTTTCCCCATTTGGCAATCCCTTTGAATACTTTGTGGCTGTGGACACGCTTTGGGTGGCTAACTTCCAAAGACGCTGAATCGACAAATGAAATGCCGCTGCAACTTCCTAGACGTGTCATCAAATAACAATGCAGAGGAAAGACCAGTTGACTTTTCAATTCCACAAATCGATTATAGCTTGGAAGATTTGGAAATTCTCTTTTCAAATAGTTAATTACGTGGCTGTTATAAAAAGTCTTAAAATTCCTATAGCCGATTATATGAAATAAAATAATCAACGTCATGACTTCACTAGAGCAGAGGCACGGCTCTCTTTTTGGCTCTCGTTTGTTTTCAGCAAGTAATCTTTCGCTCCATAATTTCTCGAAATTTTTCCAAAAATCATCTATATTGCAAAATAGCTCGGTCAAATTAATCATTTTTTGCTTCCTTTTGGTTGTAAGCTTGTTGTGGAAAACAAACATTAACCAACGAGGAAGCTTTTTTTTCAAGCCTCTTTGTTTGCTAAAATCTAGATTTTAAAATCGAACTGACGTTTTTTTAATGTTGATGGTTTGTTTTCATAAGGCAATGAGTGAATGATAGCATCCCAAAGACCCGAAAAAACGGCCCAAATCATGCCATGACTAAAATAAGTTTTTCTAGCCGATCTAAATAGTGTAGATGAGTGTCTTCCAATCCTCGCGTTTTGAAATCGGAAAACATGGGTTCAATGGACCATCTCATTCCATAATCTAAGGCCTTATAAAAGTTAGGCTTTTGGCTCATTGCAATAATCCAGGCTTCTTCATGTCCTTCTTCATGAATCACTGCAATATTTGTTTGTTCTCGAAGGCCTGTTAGAGTAGCATATTCAAGAAAATGTTCTCCTGATTGCTCTAAATCTTTTGTTTTCAATTCTTTTAAACCATGCCCAACAATGAGGTTATTTTTTAAACGCAATCTATAATCCCAATTTTTGAGTTTGCAATATTCAATTAAATCTACCGTTCCAAAAAATCGATCTCCCATCAGCGTCACAGAGATATTGGAGGGTAAATAAGAAGCAACTTTATCAAGCAGAAATTTTTGATCTTCAAAGCCAATATTACCTTGAATTTTTCTCACACACCAAGCAAGCGGAACAGCTCTTTGTCCAAAACGCACTGAAACTATAAGAACCTGTAGCCCAGAAGAAGCTTGATCAATAATAAGGACAATATATGATTGAATTAAGCTTAATTGCCTTAGAACAAAACAAGCAAATGGATCAATGACTTCGTGTATGTTTACAAGCTCATTACCAAGAAAACGAGAGATCCATTGATATCTCATATCTATTCTCTCTGTTGCTATTGGAAGTGAAGCGGCTAAATCCATTGTATAGTATTTTAAATTGAAATTTACCTTGAGTTTTCTTAATATGTTTTCATGGCATACTCAAACGATTTAAGACAAAGTGTTATGCATTATGTAGAATCAGGTAACTCTAAAACTGAAGCTGTAATGATATTTGGTATAAGCCTTAAAACAATTTGGAATTGGATTAAGAAGAAAAAAGAAGGAAATCTAGCACCAAAAAAGAGATTGTCCTCTTCTAGAAAAATAAATAAAGAGCTTTTATTAGAATACATCGATTCTCATCCAGAAGCATACTTAAGAGAAATAGCCGATCATTTCGGTGTAACCATACAAGCCATATTTTACGCTTGTAAAAGACAAAAAATCAGCTTAAAAAAAAGATCCCATTCTATAAAGAAAGAGATGAGGCCAAAAGAGCTGCTTTTCAAAAAGAAATAGAAAATGTCCCGATGAAAGATCTGGTATATATTGATGAAAGTGGCGTTAACAACTACTTGTACAGGCCATTCGCAAGATCTCTGGTAGGCAAGCCTATCTTTGGATCAGTATCAGGAAAGTATTATCAAAGAGAGAGTTTTGTAGCCGCTAAAGTTGGTTCTAATATTATTGCTCCTTTTTGTTATCAAGGGACCTGTAATACCGATCTGTTTAACTTGTGGGTTGAACATTTTTTAATTCCAGAATTAAAACCCGGCCAAGTTGTTATTCTTGATAATGCAGCCTTTCATAAATCTCAAAAAACTAAAGATTTAATACATTCTAGTGGTTGCAAGATCGTTTTTTTGCCTCCGTATTCACCGGATTTAAATCCTATTGAGATATTTTGGTCTAATTTAAAAAGGACAATTAGAGAAAATCTAAAAAAACTTACTTCTTTATCAGAAGCTATAGATCACTCATTTTTAGAATGGACATAAAAATGTGTAATTTTTAATTTAAACCACTATATTTGCGCTTCTGACGTGAAGCATTGTCGCAACAAGAAGAGAAAGTTTATCTCTTTGGGTTTTTCTTTGATGGGGAAGAACTTCTAATAAGTCATCTTTGATTGCTTCCGCCAAATGTTGAATGCTGCCAACCATAATTCCTCCTACAAAAAGAGTTTTTGATCGACAACTTCATTATAACATATATTCAATTATTAAACTGATGGGTGGTAAGATAGCGGAATTAATTTGCATATTTAGTATAATTTTACTTTTGCAAGTGATCTGTTTATGCATTGAAGCACAGCTTATGTTCGTGAGGGGTTTCTAAAAGAGATTGATTTCCACTGTAAATCATCCTTCCAAAAGAAATAGAAGCAGGGACATGGAATTTTTGCAAAAATCTTTTGCCAAAGTGAATACGAGAATGCTTAATACCTTTCTCAATCCGCACAGGTATAATAGGATAATTAGCTGCTTTAATAATTTGGTTGAAAGGATCTGATTGGTGAAGTTTCTCTACCTCTTTATAAATATCCCAATTTTTAATGAAAATACAGACTGAAATGCCCTTTTTTAAGGTTTGTTGGATCTTTTTCAAACAATCAGGATTTTTCTCTAAAGGTTCAATATCAGGGATGAAGACGACTCTGAGTAGACGATAAAGCTGTAACATCCATTTAGAATGCTTTTGTTCTTCTTCAATGAAAAAGCGCATCCTCCGACGCTGAGCACCTAATAATAAAAGAGTATCGTTCCAAGCTGTATGTTTACAGACATAAATGGCCGGACATTCTGGAATGTTCTCGATCCCTTTAAAGATAGTTCTGAAATGTAATTTAGCAAGAATTGCTGCAATAAAACGGGTCAAATAATCAAAGAATTGAAAAGTAAAAATAATGGTGATTCCAATCGTCAGACAACCGATTATTGTAAAACCTTTATCAGCTGATAACCCAAAGACTTCCGAGTTTAAATAAATGAGACCAGAAGCTAGTAAGACGCCAACAAAGCTCAAAAAATTAGAAGCTGCTACTACTTGTCCTCTAAATAGCTTAGGACTGGCAACTTGAACATACGAGTCTAAAGGGATTTCATATACCCCTCCGCACAAGCCTAATAGGGTCACTAAGGGAATAACTATCAAAAGATGGTTAGAAAACAGATCGAGTAAAAAGCAACAAATCATAATGCCTAATGCTCCAATAGGAACGAGTCCTAGTTCCACGATACGTCCTGAAATTTTACCTGCAATCAAGGCTCCAGTCCCAATGCCTAATGCTGTTAAGAAAAAGAGGTAACCTCCTTGAATGTCCGAAAGATGCAATGATTGAACAGCAAAGGGAATGACATTCAGTTGTGTAAAGGCTCCTACAAATAAAAAGTATGAAGATCCTAAGACAGCAGGAAGTAGAGAGACCTCTTGATGTGCAATTTTTAAAGAATTATAAATCTCCCTTAAAAAAAAGAAGCGTAGTTTTTTTTCGGATCCCGATGGAGGAGTTAACTCAATGCAAAAACTTGTGACAAGCCCTACTAAAGCAATGAAAGTGCAAAAGATCGAGGAAATAATAAAGTTGCGCCCTGTAATTTGAGTCAAAAAAGAAGCTAGAAAAGTGCCTAAAATAATAGCAAAAAAAGTAAAAGAGGTCATGAGACCGTTTGCTTTGGAAATTTTCTCAGGAGAGACAAGTTCTGGAACAATTCCATATTTAGAAGGACTAAAGATGGCGCTCTGCGTAGCGAGTAAAAATAGAATGATATAAGACCCTAACTTGCTTTGATAAGCAAATGCGCATACTCCCAATCCTATAATGACAAGTTCTAAAATTTTAGTTATGACAATAATATCCCGTTTACTAAATCGATCTGCCATGATGCCTGAAACTGCCGAAAAGAGCAAAAAGGGGATAACAAAAACAGCTCCTGTTGTTGCTAAAATTTGGTGGCTATATTCAATGCCTTCTAGTTGGATAAAAAAATAAACGATTAAGAGTTTATAAATATTATCATTTAAAGCTCCTAAAAACTGTGTGGCGTTTAGATAGGTAAAGGAAGAAATGCGTTTAAAAAAAGTAGAAAGCATAGGCTTGTATCTTTAGTCCTGATTTTTCCTAATCTTCTCAGGTTAGGTAATGAAATGAATAAATAAATTCACATGATTTGAAGTATGAACAGTATCGACTTTCGTCTCAAGACTTTTTATTAGACTTCTTTCAAAACCCCCCTTATTTTGTCTACTTTGTCTTTGCTCGATCTTTATAAACCTGAGTTTTGAGTTTATTTCCTTGATTCTTAGAGAAAATCTTCTCTAAGAATCAAGGAAATAAACTCAAAACTCAGGTTATAAAGAAGGGGTTCGAAAGAGGTCTATTGTTAAAAGCTTAAGTTGATCTTGTAGACTCCATTGATATTTGCTAAAATAATCGACATCTATTTAGGCATTAAGCTTTGATTATAAAGCATTTGATTTTCTTAAAAGAGATAGAAATAGCTAAGCTACAGCTTAAACTCTATCATCGAGGTAAAAAGAGAGGGAATGGCAATCAACTTCTTGCAAAATTTCCTTTTTAACCTAAGTTTTAGATTAAATTGACTGCTTTGAGCAGGATAGCAACCACATAGGTTTTCATGACAGATGACTTTAATCTATTTTTTAGCAATCGTTTAGAAATTCTGTACCAGAATTTAAAACATGCTCTATTTAGCTCCTCTCAAACTCCCTTGGCACGTCGTTTGGTCGTTGTCTATGGACCTGCCATGAAAAATTGGCTTATGTTGCAAATGGCCCAAGATCCGGATCTTGGTGTGGCTATGGGAATTGAATTTATTTACTTAAATCAAGCCTTTGATATCCTACTCCACAACTTTTGTGCCTCTTCTCATACCCATATTCCGACGCAGATAGAGATTGCTCTTGCTATTGAAAAGGAGATGATGAAGGTGATAAGGCATTTCCCTGACTTAAGTCTAGAAGAGCAAAGGGATTGGTTGCCATTCATCCAATATTTGAAATTGGATCCAGGTCTTTTATCCGTTCATATCACTCTTTCTCTTAAGATGGAAAGGCGTTTGATTGGTTTAAGTCTGCAAATTGCTCAATTTTTTAAAGACTACGGTCGTTATGCAGGTCGTTTGGTAGCTAAATGGGGGGCAACTACTCCTCAAGGATGGCAACAGCGGCTATGGAGTGCTCTTTTTAATGAAAAAACTAGATGGAGTTATCCTTGTCAAGAACTTCAGCACCCCATTTTACCTCAGCAGCATTGTGCCATCCATTTCTTCTCAATTAGTTTTATCAGCCATTCTGAATTTAATTTTCTGCGCCGTCTTTCTCAGAATATGCCTGTCTATTATTATCTTCTCTCTCCCTGTGCTGTTTTTTGGAGTGATATCCGTTCAGATAAAGAAAGCGCTTATCTACAGGCCCATTGGCAGCAAAAACTCGGTTCTTCTTGCTCTCAAGTGTTCAAGCTAGAGGAACTTTTGCGAGATCGCAATGCTCTATTGGCTAACTTTGGCCGCTTAGGACGAGAAATGGCTGGTTATATTGAAGAAAATACCCCACAAAACTGGGCTTGTTATGTTTTGCCGAGCTCTATTCAGCAACTTAATGAAGATCTTTTATTTAATGAAGATCTGTGTTTTATCCAGACGGACCGTCCTTTAACACTGTTGCATGCTATTCAGTCCGATATGTTGCTTATGCAGCACTCTCAAGAGGCAGCTCCTTTATCTATTTTAGAACAAGACCTCTCTATCCAGCTTCATATGGCTCCTACAAGACAACGTGAAGTCCAGATTTTATATCATAATCTCATGCGATTAATTGAGAAAGAATCTCCTCATTTATGTCCAAAGGATATGATTGTCATGGCTCCTCATTTGATGGACTACGTTCCCTATATTCAAAGCATTTTTGGATCGCAGGAGAGTCAGTTAGATTTCCAAATTTTAGATTTAGGCATGCAGTCCCATAATGAGATTGTTCAGGGGTTCCTTCAGCTTTTAGCTCTTAGTGACAGCCGCTGGGATGCCACCCATCTTCTTCAATTATTCGGACATCGGGCATTTCAGCGACGCCATCAACTGACTCAAAGTGATTACTATATGATTCAGGAATGGATTGAAAAGGTTGGTATTCGCTGGGGTGAGGATTTGCAGCATCGCAATGAACTTCTAAAACGTTACCATTGCCAAAATGGCATGGTAGAAGAGACTGCTATTGGGACATGGGATTATGGTTTGGCACGTCTCTTATTGGGGCTAACAACAGTGCTGAAATCCCCACTGACTCAGTCTCTAGATATTCTCCCTTATGATTCTATTGATTTTTCTCAAGGAGATTTATTGGATCGATGGATGCGTCTTCTTCATTCTCTGCGAGATGATTTAGCGCCTTTAATTGATCAAAGTCGCATGACTTTGGAAGATTGGACTGATTATCTAGTGTGTTTACTCGAAAACTATTTTCAACCTGATAAGACCAATTTACAATCGATAGAGGATTATGAAGATCTCAAATCTCAATTTGAAGTTTTACGTCTCTCCTCTAAAAATTTTAAAGAGACAGATTTCTCTTTCCAATCAATCCAAACTCATTTGAATGATCTTCTTCGGCAGAGAGGGCTTACTTATCGAGAGAGTCACATCCAAACGGTACGTTTTTGCTCAATGACGCCTCTACGTTCTATTCCTGCCAAAGTTATCGCTTTGTTAGGCATGCAAGAGGGAGCCTTTCCTAGAATGCCTAGTCATTCTTCCTTAAATCTAATGGTTGGCCAAGAGGGGGTCGATTATTGTCCAAATTCAGCCGATTTAGATCGCTATCTTTTTTTGGAGGTTCTCCATTCGGCACAAGATTATTTGCTTATTAGCTATCAAGGATATAGCTATACAGATCATAAAGAGCTTCAGCCTTCTTTAGTCGTAGAGGAGCTGTTTTCCTACCTTGCTAAACATTATACCGTACAGGGGCGCAGCGCCTCTCAATGGTGTACATGCAAGCACTTTTTTGATTCTTTTCATGAAGCCTATTTCCGAAAGGATCATTCTTTGCCTAACTATTCTTTTGAAGATTATTGTGCTGCACAAGTTTATTATCAAACGGTTAAACATCTTCCCCATCGCTTTGTGCAAGAATTTGTCTTGACAGATGATCCTGAACCACAAAAAGTTCCAGAATCCACTCTCATTGATTTGAAACAACTTGTTGCTGTTGTCCGCAATCCTATTAAATTTCATCTTAATCACGTGCTAAATATCTATTTAGAGTATGACAAGGATCGACAACTGAAAAATGAGGAAGATTTTTATCTCTCCCCTTTGGATAAATATATATTAAAACAATCAGCTCTAAAAAAGCCTCTGGAAGAGGTCCTCTCCCGTGCTGAAAAAGAGGGAAAGCTCCCTTTTGGTCTTTTTAAATCTATTGCCTCCCAACACATTAAAGAAGAGATGCTTGAATTAAGAGATCGCTTTCAAAAGCATGACGTGAATCCTCAAGATCTCTTTCAAGTTGAATTTTGTACCACCTGTTCTCAGCCTACTCAAGTCGATGATGATCATTGGCTTCTTCCTGCTATTTCAGTTTCAGATTCTGAGGGATTGAATATACAAATTATAGGCAAACTCTCTCATGTCACATCAAAAGGTCTTATTGTCATCAGCAAGGGATCTTTGGCTGATACATGGAAGGCATGGCCGCAATTTTTATTGTATCATTATGCGGCTGCCTATTATCCTTATCCACTTGAACATCAATTGATTATGCTTAATGCTGCATATCCTAAAAAATCTTTTATTGAAAACCCTCAACCTTATTTGAGAAGGCTTTTAGATTATTATCGCTTATGCCTAAAAAGTTTCTCTCCTCTCTTTCCAGAATGGATTCCTTTGATTTTAGAGGGAGATGCCAAAGGTCTTCAGGAAAAAATGAAGTTAGCTTTTTCAAACTCATTTGGAGTAGATTATCAAAGTCACGATCTTCGTTGGATTTTGCATAAGGATTATCTACCTAATAGTGAAAAGATGATTTCACAGTGGAAAGCACAAGCGGAGTTACTCTTAGGGGATTTGGTTCGTCACTGGTATAAGAATAAAAATATGAGTATTTGAGTAAAAAATGAAGACATTTCAGGTATTGGATCGTCATCTCAATTTGCATCAACATTATTTATTGGAGGCTTCAGCAGGGACAGGGAAAACTTTTTCGATTCAAAATATTGTTATTCGTCTATTGATTGAGTCCTCACAAGAAGAGCCTTTGCTTCTCAATCGCATTTTAGTAGTAACATTTACACGGGCTGCGACACGGGAGCTCCGGCAACGGATCCGTTCGACGATTGAACAAATGCTTGAAATGTTGGATCAATGGTTGGAAAATGGGATTATTTCTCCAACTACGCCTGATTACCTGCTTGCTTGCTTAGAGTTGGGCATCGAGCATGTGCAAACAGTTAAGAAACGTCTACAACGAGCTCTTTTTGTGTTCGATCAAGCGCAGATTTTTACCATTCATTCATTTTGTTTTCGCATGCTTAATCAATATGCCTTAGAAGGCGATATGGGATTCCAGCCTCAAACGGCGACAGGAGAGGAGCCTCTGCCTACAGCTGAGATCATGAGGGTCATTCGTGATTTTTTTCGCACTGAAATTCGGAGTGAATTATATAGCCCAGGTCAACTTAGTATTCTTCTAAAGGAAGATCCTGATCAAAAAAAACTATTAAAAGCTATCATGAGTGGTTATGAATTTGCTGAGATGCCCTCTTGTCGCGATCTTTATGCACAATTTATAGAGGAGATGAGGATTCTAAAACAAAAGTTAGAGTTAAATTCAGCAGATATAATTGAGGATTTTAAAACTCAAAGCGGATCTTATTGCAATCATAAAAGTGGGGAGACGAAAGCTGAGACTTTAGCTAAAATTAGCCGTTTTGCAGCCTTATTTGATCAAGAGACGTGGGATCTGGCGGATTTTGATAGTTTATTAAGTGATGGTTTAGTCTGGGTACAGGCTCTGACTCCTAAGTTATTAAAAGGTCGAGCCCCAGCTTCTCATACGCTTCACTATCCTGAGTTGACTAAACTGCTGCAGAACCACCTTGTTCCGCTTATTCAAAAGGCGAGTGACTTCTCAATTTTATTAGCCCGTTTTTCTCGTGATTGTCGACAATTGCTTAAAAGGTATCAGCAGGAAGAAGAGAGGTTGTCACCAGATGATCTTTTAAAGAAGATGCAATGGGCTCTCCATCATCCTGATTTTATTACCCATATCCAATCTAGCTACCAAGTGGTTATTGTGGATGAATTTCAAGATACAGATCCCATCCAATGGGATATCTTTCGTCGTTTATTTCTTTCAGAAGAGCGACCTTGGAAAGGATACCTTTATCTAGTTGGAGATCCTAAGCAATCTATCTACTCCTTTCGGCAAGCAGATATCTATACCTATTTAGCCGCAGCTCAGACATTGGGTGAGGAGTGTTATTTTTCTCTGGATACCAATTATCGCTCTCAACCTCACCTTGTTCAGGCTTTAAATACACTCTTTTCTGCGGAACATGTTCCAAATTTGATTTCACTCCCTAAAAAGAAAGATCAGCATTTGCCTTATCAGGCTGTTCAAGCATCCCAGCTTATTCTAACAAAAGATTTTCAAGATGATCGGGGAGCTGTCCATTTTTTTATCAGTGATGGAATAGCTTGTAAACGTTCTAAGCTCACGACTTTAGAGGAACAGATCTTTTTTCCCTTTATTGCGCAAGAAATTGAGTCTCTTAGACAACAAGGGATAGCTTTTAATCAATTTGCCGTCTTAGTACGGGATAGACATCAAGCCTTTCGCTTGACAGAATTTTTTGATCGGAAAAAGATTCCATCGGTTAGTCAGCATGGAGTGAGCTTAGCCGAATCCGTTGCTCTTTACGCATTAATCGATGTGATTCGAGCTATTCTCCATCCACACGATCTTGGGGCGATTAAGACAGCTTTGGGAAGTCCTCTTATGGGATGGACTCATAAAGATTTAAAACTATCTTCTGAAATGGATCGTGTCTTGATTCAAATTCAGACTTTACGTCATACATTGCTAGGAAACGGCTTTTCTTCTTTTTTCTGCGAATTTATGCAGAGTAAGTGGCAAGTTGATGGCCTCACCGTGTTAGAGCGGCTTTTAACCCAAGAGGGAGGAATTGAGCTTTACCATGATTTACAACAAATTGTAGGTCTTATTATCGATCACCACTATCGGGAGTGGAGCAGCCCAGAAGGGCTTATTCCTTTCTTAGATCTTTTTCAAATTTGGCATGCCAATGAAGATAAACGCATTAAACGCTTTCAAGATCCCTCAAAAGACGGAATTAAAATTCTAACTTTGCATTCTAGCAAAGGTCTTGAATTTGATGTTGTCTTTGCTTTAGGCCTTATTAATCGTCTAGGATTGAGAGAAGAACTCATTCCTGTTGAGAAAGAAGGACAACTTATTCTTGTTCCTTTGGCGGAAGAGAGTGAAGAGTATCGACATTACTGTGAAGAGAGTGATGCAGAGAAGATGAGACAGCTCTATGTGGCGATGACAAGGGCCAAATACCGGCTTTATGTTCCTCTTGCTTTTCATCTCCCTTCCGAGGGGCTAAGGCAGGGAGAAGCTTCACCAATAGATCTATTCTTAGCACGTTTAGGCCAACCAGTCTTCTCTTCTTATCAAGATTTATATGACAGAATTAAGCACTATGATGGCAAAATTTTTCAAAATTTTATCGATACAATAGGAAAAGATCATTATCTCACCTATTCTATGCATCAAGAAGTTTATTTTGAAGGAAGGAAAGAAGAGTTCAGTAGTAAGGAGTTGATTCCGCCTCATGTCGTCTCTATTCCGGGTCAGTCGTTGATCATGACTTCCTTCTCTAGCCTTACTCATCATCTTTCACCTAGTCATAGAGAAGATAGCTCAGCATTGATGCTTCCTCATGATTTTAAAAGACAGGAAAAAAATATCCATACTTTACCAGCTAGTCGAGATATAGGGCTTCTTTTGCATCAAATTTTGGAAAAAATCCCTTTTCAAGAATTTAAAAAATGGGATAATCCTGACCAAGCTATTTCTCTCATTCGCCCTTTTATACAAAAAAGTTATTTTAAAGATTGGCAAGATGTCATTGTTTCATTAATTTTTACAATTTTGAAAGTTCCGTTGTCTGTGGGAGAGCAATCTATTTGTTTATCTGATCTTCCTTCTTATCAAATGTATCGAGAAATGCCTTTTTTATTTTCTTATGAAGGGACATTGGCGATTGAAGAAGTGAATTTCTCGGAAGGCTTTATCACAGGTGTCATTGATCTCATTTTTCTTTATCAAGATCGATATTATATTCTGGACTGGAAGAGTAATTGGTTAGGGCCAAATTTGGAAGCTTACTCTTTCTCTTGCTTACATGATGTCATGGTTAGTAATCATTATTTTTTACAGGCTTTATTGTATAAGGAGGCTTTACGGCGTTATACCAAGCTTGTTGATCAACGTTCATTTGAGGAATGTTTTGGTGGTGTCATCTACGTTTTTATGCGAGGTAGAGATGTAGAGGAGCAAACAGGAGTGTACTATTTCTTTCCTTAACTCACCTTACGCAAAAATAGCGATATTTCGACTGAGCCAAAAGCCCCATGGTTCAATGTTCGTCAGTCACCCTATATAAGGAAATATAGGGTGACTGACGAACATTGAACCATGGGAACTTTTGCTTCAGTCCAAATGCCACTCTTTTTGCGTAAGGTGAGTTAAGCTATGTATCTTAAACCTTATGTGGAGATAAAAATCGAGATGAGATCTCTTTCAAGATCGATTAAAATTTATTATTGACTGGAATAAATTAATCCTATAATCGGAGTAAATATATCCTCAAAAGGAAAAAGCTGTAGTCTTATTTTGTTCCTCATACCTTTCATATTATAAACGTAATAGAGCAGGTATGAGGAACAAAATGACTACATCACTATTTCGAATAAGCTTTTAGAACGTAATTGCAAATTAAATATTTTATTTAAGAGGTAAAGATGAAATTAATCATAAATTTGCTCTCAACGTATCTAGTAGCCTGTATAAGTTTGGCGGCTCTCTTGTTAGTAGTGCCTATATTTGTTGGTGCAGAGCAGAAACCTTTCGTCATAGGGAGACTGAATTGTCAACTTGGAAATAATCTATTTCAAGTTGCTACAACTTGTGCACATGCTTGGGACCACGGTGCTGATCCTTATTTTCCAGATTTAGTAACTAAGCTTAGTGATGGGATGCCAACTAATTATGCTCATATGTTTTTTCGTTGCTGTACTAAGATGCCTAAATCACCTGTGTTATATAGATGGCAGTTACCTCGTTTTCATTATTACAATTATTGCCCAATTCCTTACCATCCTAATATGGAGATTGAAGCGGGTACATTTCAAAATGAGAAATTTTTTGCCCACCATCGCAAGCGCTTATTAAATCTCTTTGCTCCTCATCCTGCTGATCTAGCTTATATCAAAAAGAAATATGCCTATATCCTTAATCATCCCTCGACGGTAGGTGTACAAATGCGTTGGTTTGGGTGTAAAAAAGATGAGGCTTGGTGGGATTTTCTTATTCAATATGGATATGATTATTATGATCAAGCTATGTCCCTTTTTCCAGAGGATACTTTGTTTGTAGTCAGCTGTAATGATCTAGAATTTGCCCGGAAAAATATACCAGAATGGGTTAAAAATGTGATATTTTTAGAAGGAGAACCTTATTATATCGACTTTTTCATCTTAAGTCTTTGTAAACATAATATTATTAGTAATTCTACTTTTGGTTGGTGGGCTGCTTGGCTTAACCGAAATCCCAATAAAATTATTGTCGCTACTCAACATTGGATTGATCCAAAATATTATGATACATGTCCTGTAGATGTGTGGCTTAAGGATTGGATAAGATTAGATGCAAAATGGGGCAAGCCACAGGATAGTATAACAAGCTTTCGCAAGGATTAATTTTTCCATCATTGAACGGAATCGCGACGCAATCCCCTGACTTTAGTCATGGGGTCAAGGAGCGACTTGCATTATATTAGTCGCCACCATATAATCGTTAGCATGACGATTTCTAAATACAAATCTAATCACAATGTGGTGTACTCATGCAAATACCACGTTGTGTGGTGTCCAAAATATAGGCGTAGTGTACTAAACGATTTTGTCCAAAAGGAACTCAAAGCAATCATCGAGGAAGTTTGCCAACTAAGAAGAAGCGAAATACTTGCTATGGAATTAATGCCGGATCATGTGCATCTTCTTGTAGAGGTTAATCCTCAATATGGCATCCATAAGTTGATTAAGGAAATCAAAGGGAAAAGCTCAAGAATTTTAAGACAAAGTTTTCCCCACCTTCGTTCTCGTCTTCCCACTCTTTGGACAAATTCTTATTTCGTTTCGACGGTGGGAGGTGCTCCTTTAAGTGTGATTAAGCAATATGTGGAGAATCAGAAAACGGTATGATCCAAGTACAATTAAAACTCAGAATAAAACCAAAGCAAGAAGCTATTCTTAGCGAATGGCTTTTAATTCTGACTCGTGTTTGGAATTGGGCGATTCGAAAAATCGAATTAGATGGAAAGGACGGAATTTACTATACAAAGCAGAAGTTCCAAAATCTTTTAGCCGATCATGGGAAGAAATTAGGAATTCCATCCCATACATTGCAAGGAATGCTGATTGTAGCTTGGGAGTCATGGAAAAGGTGTTTTAAGAAGCTCGCAAAAAAGCCAAAACTTAAAGGAATAAGAAATCGTCTTAATTCAATTTCTTTTCCTGATTCGATTCGGCGTCCTCAAGGTGTCCATATTAAGATTCCTGGTTTAGGCATCTTGAGGTTCCATAAACAAGAGATTCCTGAGAGGAAAATCAAATGTGGTCGTATTGTTAAGCGTGCATCAGGTTGGTATCTTTGCCTATTTATCGAGGCAGAATCGAAGGCTATCCCACATAAAAGACACGAAAAAATCGGTATTGATCCGGGATTTAAGACAACATTGACCCTCTCCAACGGGGAAAAGATTCAGAAACCAAAACGATTAAAGCAATTAGAAAGCCGACTAGCACAGGCACAAAGAGGAAAGGGGCAAAAGCTGACCTCAAGATTGCAAGAAAGAATTAAAAACCGTCGCAAAGACGACAACCATAAACTATCTCGGAAACTTGTTGAGGAATACGAAACGATTGCCTTTAGCAAAGATAATATCCAAGGGATAGCCAAGAAATACGGGAAATCAGTGGCAGAAAGCGGCCACTACCAACTTCGCCAAATGCTATCATACAAGTGCCGTGCAGGCGGTAGGAAGTACATCGAAGTTGATTCCAAAGGTTCCACCATGACCTGTTCGAACTGTTTGGCCAAAACAGGCCCAACAGGGACATCAGGCTTGTCGGTAAGACAATGGGAGTGTATAGAATGTGGTATTCTACACGATCGCGATCATAATGCAGCGATTAACACTCTCCTTGTCGGGCTCGGAACGAGCCTCGAGAGGTGTGCGTGAGCCCCGTCCGGAATCCCCTGGCTTTAGCCATGGGGAGGTTCAAGAGCTTTAACGACCTTGTAAAAATAGCTGCGTTTAGCAGCTATTCTTTCCTCTCTTTGGGTAGCAGATAAAATTCTCGCTTTTCAAAACCCAAAGAGAACTAAATTTTTTGTCCTGTACAGAACGTTAATTTATTATCTAATTTGGTAGCACGTGTAATGGTTGAGTACTATTTACCCTGAATAATAGTAACGGGTATAGAGGGATTAAAATAAGAAGAGCATAGACTTAAATTAGAGCTCGTTCGAATTAAGATATGACATCGAGATAGTAAGAGCGCATCAAGTAGGGCCTCTCTTCCTGTCTGATAAGGGTTAGAAGTGCCTATATGCACTGCTTGACCGTTGCTAGAACGTTGGGCTTCTTGATAGATAATGCGATTAGGAAAGTAATTTTGTAGGTAATTTAAAAATTGGCATTCATCTGTTGCAACAAATATTTTATAATCAGTTAGCTGTTCTTCATTAATGTGATTGGTAATCACTTGTAGGACTTCTTCATAAGCGACTAGACGAGCTTCACCAGATGTTATTTTATCTGTCCCTCGATAATGAACCCCTATGATAAAGTTTGAGTTGAATTGAGTTTTGATAAAATCTTCAAGTGTTTCTTTAATATCAGGCTTCATTTCTATATACTTCTGGATAAGCTCAAATGCACGTTGTCTAGAGAGGTGATCAATTGCGAAGTAAGCTGTTGTCATACAGTCGCGAGGTATACATTTTTTTACAACTGCTTGTTCTGTACTTCCTATTGCTAGGGGTGCAAAATAATATTCCCACCAGTTAAGGCCGTATTTTTCATCATAATAAAGACCCCGGTTGTTAAAATCTATTTTTATACCCGCATAATGTCCCTGTTCATAGTGCTCTAAAAAGCCTAATACGGAAAGGAAGTGGCTAAACATGCCAGCATCATAACCAGGAGAGACAATGAGATATTTCTTTTGGCTTTGAGCGGCTTGTAGAGGGATAATTAAAACGCTCTGAGAAGCAAATGCTAACCATATAAATAGTACCCATGTTAAATGCTTATTTCTCATATAAGATCTCCTAGGTTATTAATGAATCTTGTTATTTTAATGTGAGTTCGATATATAAACCTCTTTGAATTCAAGCATCTCCTGCTTATCTCAGCCGTTTTATTCTTGGAAATAGCGGGGCTATTTCCTTCAAATAAAACTTTCTGATCCAAGACAAGATCTGTCTGAATTCAAGTGGTTTACACATCGAACTCAAGTTATTTTAACTTGGGACAATCCTACTAGGGAAAATATCATTTCAAGTCCAAGAATTAAGAGTTTGTCAAAACTCCTTAAGCATATATTCCTTCCAGCTTTCAACTGGAAGGAGTATATATATACACACTGCTTTTTTAACCTGAGTTTTAGTTGTATCTGCCTGGCTTTCTCTTTTTTATTGAGCTTTTCTATTCGGTAATAGCCCTTTTTGCTATTGCCTGTGCAAAAAAAATTTCAATTCAAAGAAGAAATTTCATCAAACCGATAAACTCATGTTGTTAATCTTTGCCTATCAAAATTTCACTTTTTACTCAAATATTTCTGAGAAAATTGAGATTTTCAGTAACCGATTAGTTCTCTGTAACTCCCCTTATTTTGGATTCTTCAGAATTTACTTGAGATTTTCAATAAATTTTTTGATATATCTTTTAGGATAGGCAAAGGAGAAGTCATTTACTACCCATCCGTTGCTAAACGGAACTTAACATAAAGCTGCTAAAAAAATGAGAAGCTGAATAATCTAACTCATCCTTCAAAAAATAATATGTTAAAATTTATTTGATAAAAATGTCTTCTTAGATAAAAGTCAAATAAAAGGCGAAATATAAAGAAAATTTTACTGTCTCATGGCTAATTAGTAAGATAGCATGGTAATTATTCAGGAGGGTTATTAAGTCATGCTATATAGCCTATATCAATTGTGAACTACAGAGGACAGGGAAGAAGAATAAAGTAGCCTTACTCATTGTTCAACATTGACAGGTTTGTATAGCTTAACTTGAGGTCTTTGTGAACATTTGCACAGCATGATGCCAAATTAAAACTTAATTTTAGGAGGCTTATGAAGCAGCTTTTTATTAGTATATTTATTTTGTTTCATCTGACGTGCTTTGCTGCCACATCTCATCAATACTATAGTCAATGTGGACAAGATAAATTGGTAAATGAGAATTATTTTCATGATCTTAAATCAGGTGTTTTTGTTGACATTGGAGCCCATAATGGGTTGACTTATAGCAATACTTATTTTTTTGAAAAGGAACTCGGATGGAAAGGGATTTGTGTTGAACCTATTCCAGCTGTATTTAATGAATTAAAGCAGAATAGAAATTGTATCTGTGTGCAAGGATGTGTGGCGGATAGATCTGGTGAAGGACAACTATTGATGATAACAAGTCCCTGTGTCAATACTCAGATGCTATCAGGACTCATAGATAAGTACGACAGAAAACATGTAAAAAGAATTAAAAGAGAAGTGGAAAGGTGCGGTGGTTCCTATCAAGAAATAAATGTAAAATGTTATTTATTAAATGAGCTTCTTGAACAAAACAGCATATCTCATGTTAATTTTCTAAGTATTGATACTGAAGGAGGAGAATTTGACATCCTTTCAAGTATTGATTTCTCTCGTTATCAAATTGATGTCATCACAGTAGAAGATAATTATGGAGACTCAAGATTTATTCCTTTTCTCTCCGAAAAAGGATTTAACTTTGTCCAAAAACAAGAGCAAGATTTAATTTTTGTAAATAAAAACTTTAAATATTTTACAAGAAAATAATCTCAGTTATGGATAATGGTATGGCTTTCAGACTGATGGATGCTTTTGGATGATTTAATTACTTATGCAAAAATAAAAAGTGAGCAATTTTGCCTCTGAATTGCTACACCACTCACGTAGCTTGGATTGATATATGAGACAGTTTACCGTGGGTTAACCACCCACGGCTACTGTCTATACTCATTATCTCTTTTATTTTTTGTTCTTTAGAATTTGTTTGAGATTTTTGATGACTTTTTTGATAGGTCCTTTAGGATAAGCTTAATTCTGCATTAGCATTCTGTAATTTTTTTAAGGATTTTGTTTCCAAACCATAGATATGTCCTGCTGTGAAGAGTAGGAAGCTCATTGTTTTATAGGCTAAATAAGCATCGAAGAAAATCATATTAATCAAAAAAGCAATCATCATCCATTTTAATTGAATATTTAATCTGTAAATAATTGAAAAAAAGTTCCAAAAAATAAAAGTTCCTATAAGTCCATGTTCTGTCAAGATTCTCAATAAGCCGCCATCTAAGGCAGACCAAGCAAAACCGGGCCCAATACCTTGTAAATAACATTCGGGGTGTGTCACATATGTTTTAAAAGCATAAACCCATTTATGTATCCTGATCCACCAGCTTGTGTCATAATTTCCAGAAGCTGCTATTTCATGTCCAATGGGGTCTTGAGTCATATCTATATGATTCCATACAAATTGAATGAGGCTAACATTGTTGAAAGAAAGTAAGTCTTCACTCCGTTGATAAACAGATTCTGTTTTCAACATGATAAAGAAGGACCCTGCTATAATTCCTACAGTGATGAAGATAACGGCAATAGCAGATCTGATTGATGTCAAAGTAAATTCATTTTTTAATCTAAATAAAAAACAAATAAATAAGGCTAAAATAGAAATTCTATTGCCTGTGAAAATAACAAAGGTGCCAAACAGGCTAAACAGAAGACATAAATAAAGCTGAGTCACGAGGCGTCGCGCAGATGGTGTAAATAAATGATAGATTCTAGATTGATAGTTTTGCAGGTCATAAATCATATAGCAAAAAATGAGGTTCAGCAATAACCCCATTTCAGAGGGAAAAGAAGCTATTCCTTGTACACGTTGTGAGACGTCGCTGCTATATCCTGTTACAGTTATTCCTCCAGCAATATTAAATTTTTGTAAGAGCATAAGCAAAAAATTCCAAAAGAAAAATATTTTAATAATTCCATTTCCGGGAAAAAATTGAGAAGCTAACATCCCAATATAAAAAAATAAGAAATACTCAAACAAACGAATAGCATAGAAGATTTTGGCATTGACATGTAAAAGGCCCATGGAAACGAATAAGCGATTCAATAAGAAGGATAAAATTGAGAACATAGTTAAAGTTAAGATCCATCCCTCGATCTTAAGCAATCTCTTATTTAATAGAGCATGGGCCCAAATAAAAAGAAGAGCCAAGAAAAAAAGAATAATATCATCAATACGAATCCCTGCTGTTTCAGATTCACCTAAATGAATGAGATTAATTTTAGGAAGAAAAAGAAGGGGAAGGCTAATTAAAAGAATAAATAAAGAAAATTTTTTTTCAAAGAAATACATAACCTATAACCATACTTTATAACCTCATAAAAATCTCCAGCAAAGACAAAGTGGACAAACAAAAAGGTTTCACAAAAAGTTTATGAAGAAAAAATTAAACCACAAGAGACAAATCTTGAGAATGAGAAAAAGCATGATTGAATTTTTATGCTTTTAAAAAGGCTTCCGATTTAATAAGGAATCGGATAAAAATAATGGCTCCTTAGAATTAAGAGTCCTTCTTTAATGGTTTTATATAATGAAATCTTTTCTTCCTTTTTTTTATTTTCTTCTTTTACTTTGTTCCTGTAATCGTCCTTGTTATCAATACGATGTTTATGGTGCTGATGAATTCGTGATTGATTCTTATAAAATCCGACAAGGAAAGCTTGCCATTTTAGATATGGAAGGAATTGAGATGGATGAGCTTTCTTGTGATGAATTACAGGAATATAAAGATGTCATTGCTGAAGATGATGTCCTAAATGTGATTATTTATCACCCTAAAAGAACTGATCTGATACAAGCTGTTCATACGATTAGTCAAACGATTGGCTTTCATGTCACCGAAGGTAAAATTAACCTTCCTGATATCCCCTCTATCGAAGTTGCAGGTCTTACACTTAATGAGGCTAAACAGGCTATAGAAGCTTGTTATCGAGACCATATCAGAGATGTAGAGGTTTTTTTGAAATATGACGAGCGTTTATCCAAAAAAGTGGAACTCATTGGGGCTGTAGCTCATGCTTTTATCCCTGTAGATGGTAAAATTCGCTTATTTGAAGTACTCGCTCAAGCGCGTGTCTCAAGTGTAACTGCCAACTTATTCAAAAGCTATATTGTAAGAAATGGTAAGCAATTGTCTGTAGATTTATACAAGCTGATTAATGAAGGAGATATGACACAAAATATTGTCATGCATGGAGAAGATCGCATCTTCATCGCAGCTCTTCATGATGCAACTGTGATGGTGATGGGGGAAGTGAATCGGCCGCAGGCCATTAGTGTCCCTTATGGTTTTATGTCTTTAAGAGAGGTTCTTGTTTCAGCAGGAGGGGTGAATGCATTTTCGGGTGATCTTGATTGTATTCAAGTAATCAGAGGAAATCTGCAAGATCCTAAGATTTATGTTTTATCATGGAATCATGTCATTCATCTACCTAACGATAGCTTATTACTTATACCTGGAGATACCGTTTATGTATCTGAGCGACCTGTTTCGCAATGGAACCGCTTTATCAGTCAACTACTGCCGACTGTAGAGGCGTTTAAAAAGGGGCATGAAAGTTATGTGCTTATAAGAGATTAGTGGGCAATTATATGAACCAATTTTTGATCGTTGAAGCCCGAGGCTTTGGCACAGCCGAAATTGCAGCTTTCAAGTGGAATGAGTATAGGTGCCTATCATTTTTAATGAATATTAATTTAGGTCTGGAATGAACCCACATCAAGATAGAGAAGATAGATTCCCGATTAGCGCTTCAGATATTTTGTATTTATTTCGTCGAGCTAAATTTAAGATCATTTGCTGGACAATCATCCTGGCTTTATCAGGGGCTTTTTATGCTCTATCTAGGCCAATTAAGTATCAAGTAGAGGGGACCTTTCGCGAGAAAATCAATAAATCTGGTAATTTAGGAGGATCGCTTGCTCAAATTCTAACAAGCGATGTATTTACTCCTGCTTCCGGAAGTGAAACAACGACCATGATTAAATCTCGCAAGCTCATGATAGAGGTGATCAAAAAATTACACCTGCAAGGGGTGATTTCTCGAGATTGCGATAAAGAAGGATTATTTACGCGCATTCGACATAATCTTGGTGTAGAATGGGCGGCCATGAAAAAATCTCCTTTTCCTGCCTTAGAGGATCTTTCTTGTTTAATTAAAGTGCAAACAATTCAGTATGAAGGAGAGGTTCCTCTATTTCTTAAAGTTAATTTGGAATCTCAAGGATCTTACAAAGTCTTGGACTGCAGTAAGCAAGATGAGGAAGTAGGCCAAGGGCAATTAAATGTTCCTTTTCATTATGCTCAATGTATCTTTACTTTAAAGAGTACTCGAGCAAATGAAGAGATCTCTCCTCAATTATTTTCTTTGATTATTACTCCTTTGGCAGATACAGCAGAGAATCTTCTGGATGATTTGGAGGTAGAAAATGTAAAAGATGATAAAAGCATGCTTAAATTATCTTATGAACACCGGGATCGGCATTTTGCTAGTACATTCATTAATATGATTATGGAGTCCTATCAAGACTATCTCAAACAAACCCATGATCAGCTCGCTTCTATCCAATTAGGATATTTACGTTTTCGAGAAGAGGAATCTGCTGAAAAGCTCTCTCAGTTAATGGAAAAGCATGCTAATTTCCTTTCAACAGACTTACCAACATTGGGTTTTGTTGATGCACAAAAAGAACTCGATTTTCTCGCTACAAGTGAGCACCACTATAAAGAAAAACTCCTTTCTAATGAATTAGAAATCAAGCGGTTAAAAAGTGTTAAAACTAATAATTATGCCTATTATGATCAATATGCTTCTAATACAGGCGATCCGCTTATTATCAATGATATTTTAAGAGAAATTCGTACATACAAACAAGAACAAGATAGTTTAGAATTAGCTTTACAAAGAAATCCGTTGGTCAATAATTCTTATTTAAAGCAGTCATTTGATCAGCAATTAATAGAAATAGAGGAAATACAGCGATATATCAGGGATCTGCAAGATATTATAGCGCATTATGAAGAAGGATTGCTTCCTGATCCCTCCTCTCCTTTAATGCAAAACCCCCGTTTTTTAGTCAAAAGTTGGTTTGATAGACTCTATGAAGTGCATCAGACTGATTTTATTCATTGGCAAACAATTACAGAAAGCTTTTCCTTTTATTTACAAAACTTAGCACGCTTATTTAACGTTCAAGAAAAGATTCTGCAGGATCGTTTAACACATCAGCAAAATCCTTCTAATGAATATCAAGGAGCCAACTTACAAACAGCGACTGACCTTTATATTACTCAATGTAAGCGTCGGATAGAATTGGAATCGGATATTAGGCAAAATCAATTTTTTGTTGTTCAGTTAGAAAATCCCCATTTTGAGATTACCTCTTTAAGCGAGGGCTTGAGTGATCCGGTGAGTTTGGAAATGATTAAAAGAGCAAGCGAGCTTGTTTTAAAATTAAAAGACCAGAGCAATCAGAGTATAAAGGATCAAGAGCGTTTAAAAGAGGAGTTAGCTTTACAACGGACTTTTCTAACAATGCATTTAAAACAGATGGTTCAGCTAAAGGAGTTAGATAAGCAGCTGATTGGTGAAAAGGTTTATGCTCTACAAAATATTAGTTTAGAACTGATTCGTCAACGTATTTCCTTATTAGAAAAAAATCTTTATGACTATGTGCAATCACGTTTAGAGAATTTAAGTCAAGAACAGCTTCTTATTCAACAGCATTTGAATCAATTACATCAGGAGATGGCAAGTCTGCCTAAAAGATGGATTTCTGAGCAATTAATAGAGCGTCAAGTCAATACCAATCAACTTATTGTTCAAGAGATTGCTAAGATGGTAGAATCTAAAAACATTGCTCATAACCTAGAGGTCATTCAATCTGCCCCCATTGATATCGCTCTTTCTCCAGTGAATCCAGTGGCTCCTGGTTTACGCCTTTTTAGTTTTTTAGGTGCCTTAGTAGGAGCTCTTCTTTCTTCAACTTTTGTATTGTTTCAATCTATATCTAAAGGTATTCAGGCTTCCCCTCAGAATTTAAAACTGATGGGGCAACATATTTCAGGTTCTTTAAGTTCTGGATATGATCCAAATTCTAAGGAACCTATTAAAGATGAAGATCTCGATACATTGCGTCGTCTGCACTCTTACTTGGATCAGTCTCGTCTTTCGCAATTGGCGTCTGCTTCCGGCCACCTTCAATCATCTGCTACTTCAGTGTTGATTTTAGAGGGAAGTGGACCGGATTACTCTGGTGATTTAGCTAAGCTAATGATGAAAAAAGGGGAAAAAGTGTTGATCATCGATCTTGATTTTGATCGCTCTCCACAGGAAGATTTATATGGTCTTCTTCATTATTTACAAGGTGAAGTGGATCAACCTACGATTGTCAAAAGAGAGGGGATTGATCATATCTACACAGGTGGAGTCAGCCGTTTTTCTATTGAATTGCTGAGTTCGCATCCCTTTGAAGATTTAATTGAAAAGCTAAAACTTCAATATGATTGGATTTTGGCGATTAGTCATGCGCTTCCTCGTAGTGCTGAAGCTGGGAATCTTATTCCTCTCTTTCCCTTGATTGTGATCACAGTGAGGAAAGAGTCAGTGGAGGATTTGGCAGCTTATACAGAGTTAACATCTCATATCGATAAAAAAGCAACATTTGTCTTTGATCGATCTGATTAGTCTAACTTGGCAAGGAAGGAAATGGGTGGTTCTCATTGTTCAGTCATTATTGTGACTCATAATAGTCAGGCCTATTTAGCTAAGTGCTTATCTTCTTTAAAGCAGCAGACATTACCCCCTGCATGTATTGTCATTGTCGATAGTGGTTCCAAGCAAAAGGATTATCTTTATCCTTATCAAGTGGAATCAAATATACATCTTTGTCTCATAGAGGAAAACATTGGCTTTTGCCAAGGGAATAATCAAGGAATGGCTCTTCTTCCTCCTCATACAGATTATGTATTATTTCTCAATCCAGATACTTTTTTAACTCCTTTGTTTTTAGAGCAGGCTGTTCAGTATATGGCATTAGCTTCTTCTTCCCGAGTAGGTGCTCTGACAGGTATTTTATTAGGTTACGATATCGAAAAAGATCAGCCAACAGGTAGGTTAGATTCAACTGGAATTTTTCGGCAATGGTATGGACGGTGGTATGATCGGGACCAAGGAAAACTTTACCAACAAGAAAATGACTTGAAACCTGAACAGGTGCTAGCTCTTTGCGGAGCTTTAATGTTTTGTCGTAAAATAGCTCTGGATAATGTTTTGCTTAGCCCCTATGAAGTGATGGATTCTTCTTTTTATATGTATAAAGAAGACATTGACCTTTCATTAAGACTGCAGCGTCAAGGGTGGTCTCTCCTATTTCTTCCCCATTTGATGGCTTATCATTGCCGAGGATGGCAACAAGACCGCTCCAAAGTTCCTAGGCATTTACGCCTCTTATCAGCTAAAAATGAGTGGCGTTTGCATGCTCGCCTTTACTCTCCCTGTTGTCTCTATTCAGCTTTAAAATACTTACTTGTGAAGATATTTAATATTTGAATGCTATGAATCATCAAAAGTTTAATGTCTCAAATATTTAAATAGAAATTGACAAAACTATTTTGATCCATTATGATTAATAACCTGAGTTTATTTCCTTGATTCTTAGGAATCTTTCCTCTTATCTCTCGTCCTTTTCTTCTCGGAAATAGCCATTTGACTATTCCCTTCAAAGAAAAGGGCAAGATCTAAGAGAAAATCTTCTCTAATAATCAAAGAAATAAAATCAAAACTCAGGTTACTATCATTTTATCTTGTTTTTAAAATTGATATTTAATCATTTATTTTTTACGTCATTAGGTGCAAGTGATGTCAGCAGAACCAGCGATATTTAGTCGCCAGGGGACAGAATATAAATATGGTTTTGTGACAGAAGTGGAGACTGATCGTCTTCCTAAAGGTCTCAATGAAGATATTATTCGAGCTATTTCAGCTAAGAAAAATGAACCCGAATTTCTATTAGAGTTTCGTTTAAAAGCTTATCAAAGATGGCTAGAATCCGAAGAACCTATATGGGCTAATGTCAATTATTCTACAATTAATTATCAAGATATTATCTATTATTCAGCCCCTAAACAAAAGCCTCAATTCAATAGCTTGAATGAAGTTGATCCAGAAGTTTTGCGCACATTTGAGCGTTTAGGAATCCCATTAGATGAGCAAATGCGATTAAGCAATGTGGCTATAGATCTTATCTTTGATTCTGTCTCTATTGGAACAACATTTAAAAAAAAGTTAGAGGAAGCAGGTGTTATTTTATGTTCCATCTCTGAAGCTGTTCAGATGTATCCTGACCTCATTCAAAAATATCTAGGCAGTGTCGTTCCCATTGGGGATAATTTTTTTGCAACTTTGAATTCAGCAGTTTTTACAGATGGTTCTTTTGTTTATGTTCCCAAGCACGTGCATTGTCCCATGGAATTATCAACCTATTTTCGTATCAATGATCAGGAGTCTGGTCAATTTGAGCGAACTCTCATCATTGCTGAAGAAGGTTCCTATGTGAGTTATTTAGAGGGATGTACAGCTCCGGCTTATAATAGAAACCAATTGCATGCGGCTGTCGTTGAACTCATTGCATTAGATAATGCCCAAATTAAATATTCAACTGTGCAAAATTGGTATGCAGGAAATGCCACGACAGGGGAAGGCGGTATTTACAATTTCGTCACTAAGCGGGGCCGGTGTGCAGGTGTAAACTCTAAAATTTCTTGGACTCAAGTAGAAGTTGGAGCAGCTATTACTTGGAAATATCCAAGCTGTATTTTGCAAGGAGATCATTCGGTAGGAGAATTTTATTCTGTCGCCTTAACCAATGGACATATGCAAGCTGATACGGGGACAAAAATGATCCATTTAGGTAAAAATACACGCTCGACTATTGTGTCTAAAGGTATCTCAGCAGACGTCTCTCATAATAGCTATCGTGGTTTAGTTAAAGTGGCACCGCGAGCAATCGGAGCGCGTAACTACACACAATGTGATTCTATGCTTGTGGGAAATCAATGTTCGGCAAATACATTTCCTTATATTGAAGTAGGAAATGCTTCGAGTCAAATTGAACATGAAGCATCGACTTCAAAGATGAATGAAGAGCAGTTATTTTATTTTCAATCTCGAGGAATTTCTAAAGAAGATGCGATTAGCATGATCGTCAATGGTTTTTGTCAAGATGTGATTAAAGAGCTTCCTTTAGAATTCGCAGCCGAAGCACAAAAGTTGTTAGTCATCAAACTAGAGAAATCGGTGGGCTAAGAAGGATGTTAGAAATCAAAAATCTTTATGCGACAGTCGATGGAATGCCTATTTTAAGAGGGGTTAACCTCATCGTTTGTCGGGTGAAATTCATGCCATTATGGGACCTAATGGAGCAGGAAAATCGACATTAGCTAAAGTTCTGGCAGGGCATCCCGCTTATGAAGTCACGAACGGTGAAATATGGTTTAAAGGTCAGAATTTGATAGAACTTGAGCCTGAAGAACGGGCCCATTTAGGCTTGTTTATGAGTTTTCAGTATCCTATTGAAATTCCAGGTGTGAGTAATCATCAATTTTTACGCATGGCTTATAATGCAAAGCGAAAAGCTCATCAGGAAAGTGAAATTTCTGAAGCAGATTTTGAGAAGTTATTAGAACAAAAAATGAAACTCATGGAAATTCGTTCTGAATTTAAGACACGTAATGTCAATGAAAATTTTTCTGGTGGTGAAAAAAAACGGAATGAAATCTTGCAAATGGCCGTCTTACAGCCTGAGCTAGCATTATTAGATGAGACTGATTCTGGACTAGATATTGATGCTATGCGTATTGTAGCTAGTGGAGTCAATCAATTGATGCATCCCCAGATGGGCTTGGTTCTGATTACCCACTATCAGCGTCTTTTAGATTATATTAAACCACACTTTGTTCATGTCATGTTAGATGGCAAGATTGTGAAATCTGGCACAGCTGATTTAGCATGTGAGCTTGAGAGTAGAGGATATGATTGGTTAGTTCAATCATCTAGAGGGGATGCCCTCTTATGACGGCGCAAACAGGTTTAGAACAAGAATCATTTAAAGTTTTATTAGAGGAATATCGCTCTCAGATTAATCAAGAAGATGCTTTAAAAAGGATTCGCGATAAAGCTTGGAACCAGTTTATAGAATTAGGTCTGCCAACTCGTCAGACTGAAGTGTATCGCTATCTTAAGCTAAGACATCTTTTTTCTCAGCCCTATTGCTTAGCTAAGGAAGTATCGACGACAATCGACCATCTCACCTCTTTCATTTACCCAGAGTGCCATCAATCAGTACTTGTTTTTGTTAATGGACATTACCAACCCCATCTATCTAATACGAAAGCTCTTCCTTCTAAAGTTGTCATTTCGACCTTGCAAGAGGCTACCCATACTTATGGAACATTCTTAAATAATCAGTGGGCTAAATCTCTCAGAGAAGAAAAAGATTTTTTTGCTATTGTCAATGGCGCTTTACATCATAGAGGGGCCTTTATTTATTTGCCGCCTAAAACGATTGTTGAGGCGCCTTTACAAGTCTTACATTTTGTACAATCCGATCATCAACCACTGATGCTGATGCCTCGTTTACATCTTTTTATAGGATCTCAATCTCATGTGTCTATTATCGTTTCTCAAAAGGCTTCATCAGATAAAGGGTATTTCGTTAACCAGGTAGCTGAATTGGCTCTAGAAGAAGATTCTCATGTCCATTATACGCAAGTTTTATGCGATGAACATCCTATGTCATGGCATTTAGATGCCGTGAGAGCCACTCTCAAAAAAAACGCGACTTTGAAGACTTTATGCGTCACAGAGGGGAGCATGGCTGTGCGCAATGATTATCATGTGACATTGGCTGGTGAGAATGCAGAGGCTTTGTTGAATGGGATCTGGATGTTAGCTGGTAAACGAGAGTCTCATACACATGTCTTTATGAATCATCAAGCGCCTTGTTGCCGATCTTATCAGCTTTTTAAAGGGGTTTTAAATGATTATAGCCGCTCAAGCTTTGAAGGCAAAATTATGGTACAGCAAGCGGCCCAGAAAACAGAAGCGTTTCAATTAAATAATCATCTACTGCTTAGCGATCAAACTCAAGCTAACAGTAAGCCTAATCTCGAAATTTTTGCAGATGATGTTAAAGCTTCTCATGGAGCAACTGTAGGTCAATTAGATAGAGACCAGCTTTTTTATATGAAGGCAAGAGGAATTCCGAATAAGCAAGCGCAAAACTTGCTTATTTATGGATTTTGCGAGCAAGTGATTAATTTAATCACTCTTCCTTCTCTTCGGAAAGAGATTTCAGAGCGTGCTCAGCATTATTTAGCAACAGGCGAAGCATGAGCAATGCAGGGGCGCCGGATTTTTACCAATTAAGAAAAGATTTTCCCATGTTGTGTCAGACCATGCATGGGAAACCCCTTGTCTATTTAGATTCAGCAGCCACTGCTCAGAAACCACAAGTGATGATTGATGCCATCACTCATTTCTATCAAAGTCAGTATGGAACAGTGCATCGTGCTGTGTATGAGCTGGCTGTGCGCTCTAGTCAAAATTATCAGTTGACACGTCGTAAAGTGCAGAATTTTCTCCATGCAGCTAAGATGGAAGAGATTATCTTTACAAGGGGAACAACAGAATCGATTAATTTAATAGCCTATTCATTTGGCAAGGCTTTTGTGTGTCCAGGAGATGAAATCTTAATTAGTGCAATGGAGCATCATTCGAATATTGTTCCTTGGCAAATATTATGTGAAGATCGTGGAGCAATACTAAAAGTCATTCCTATAGATGAAAATGGGGAGCTTTTATTAGAGGAGTATGTCAAACTTCTTACCTCTCGAACACGCCTTGTTGCGATTACACATATTTCTAATGCGTTAGGAACTTTGAATCCTGTGAAACAGATAATTACCTTAGCTCATGAGAGAGGAGCAAAGGTGCTTATTGATGGAGCACAAAGTGCACCGCACATGAAAATTGATGTGCAAGATTTAGATGCCGATTTCTTTGTTTTTTCAGGTCATAAGATTTTTGGGCCAACAGGCATTGGTGTTTTATATGGGAAAGAACAATGGCTAAAGCAGATGCCTCCCTATCAAGGGGGAGGAGATATGATTGAGACAGTGACCTTTCTTCAAACAACCTATCAAGAATTGCCTTTAAAATTTGAAGCGGGTACTCCGATGATTGCTGAGGTCATAGGATTAGGAGCCGCTTTAGATTATGTCAATGCAATTGGCTTAGATCATATCCAAAAGTGGGAGCGTCAACTTTTAGAATATGCGACGACACGTTTAAAACAAATCCCTGGTTTACAGATTATTGGGACAGCAGCAGAAAAAGGGGCTTTGATTAGTTTCGTGATTCAAGGTATCCACTCTTTAGATCTTGGAACTCTTTTAGATTTAAAAGGGATTGCTATACGAACAGGACATCACTGTGCACAGCCCATCATGCGTTTTTTTGGCATTCCTTCAACCGTCCGCCTTTCTTTCGCCTTCTATAATACATTTGAAGACATTGATCAATTTTTGATGGCTTTACAAGATGCGATTCGATTATTAACTTGAAGTTTAGTTTATCAACCTAATTATTAGTCGTCTTTAAATGTTTAAAAATGGAGCGTAACGGAATCGAACCGTTGACCTCAACAATGCCATCGTTGCGCTCTACCAACTGAGCTAACGCCCCATTGAAGGAACTAATCTTAAGGAATTTCTGTATTTTGGGCAATAGACTTCTTTTGATAAGCTAAAGTATTACGTCATTATGATAATCCAATGTACGAAAAGGTAGTGCCTCCTCAGGTTTAATCACTATAGCTAGTGATTGATAAAGTAGTTTGAAAGGTGCCATCACAACTGCAATGGGAATGTCTGCAGCGTGCATTAATGATCTCTCTATATTCATTAGCGCATGTTTTAAATGGCATTTAGGTGAAGAAAATACTTTTCCAATTAAATTAATTGCTGTCATAGCTATATCTTCGATAGCTTGAAGAGGTAATCGAAGTGTTTCGAGTGTCACATCCACCAAAGCAACAGGAATCGCAATACAACGTCCTAGAGTTTTATGATGTTTAGCAAAATTACGTACATCCATATATAAATGGTCTTGTACTGTTTTAAGTGCTGAATGAAATTTATAAGTTATCATGATTAGTGTCTCCTTTAATAATTTTTACTTTAATTATATGCTTTATTTATCATACACTATAGATTAAATATATTCAATTTTGTTCTTTTAAACTTTATGGACCCTGACCCAAAACTCAAGTTAGAAGATTTGAAAAAATAAAACCAAGTTCATACTGATGAGATGTTCTTGAATAATAAAAGGCTATGGCAGAGAATTCACAATTAATAGGAGCAACAACAGTAAATCAGGCGAATGCCCAGTGAAGTCATATTAAAAGGAATCATTATGCCATTCTTTCATGATATCGCCTCTTTACCTGATGATCCCATTCTTAGTATTCCTAAGGCATTCTCAGAAGATTTACGCTTAAATAAAGTCAATTTAGGTATTGGAGCTTATCGAACAGCTGAGGGACATCCTCTTATTTTAATAAGTGTTAGAAAGGCAGAAAGCTACATCCTTCAGAAACAGACGAATAAAGAATATCTCCCTATTGAGGGGGATGCTGAATTAATCAAATATGGTTTACGGCTTCTATTTGGCACTCAAACACCCATTTTAAATTCCGGCTGTCTTTTTGTTACTCAGACGATAGGTGGATCTGGAGCTTTATGGATTGGAGCGGAGTTTCTTGTTAAGCTAGTTGGTAAAAGAATTTTTATTTCTCAACCTTCTTGGATGAATCACAAACCTATTTTTGAACGCTCAGGTCTAATTGTCGGCAGCTATCCTTATTTGGATTATAAAAGCTGTCATCTAGATTTTAAAGGGATGTGTGAGGCGATTAAACATATGCCCCCTGCCAGTATTATTCTTCTGCAAGCTTGTTGTCATAATCCGACAGGGTTAAGCCCTACCTTTGAACAATGGAAAGAACTATCCGATCTTATTAAAAAACAGCAAATTATTCCTTTTTTTGACATGGCTTATCAAGGGTTTGGACAAGATATGGATAAAGATGCTCAAGCCATTCGCTATTTTGCTCAGGAGAATCATGAAATGCTGATAGCTTATTCTTTTTCTAAGAGTTTTGGACTTTATGGTGAAAGAGTGGGATTTCTAGTGATTGTAACGAATCAAGCAGAAGAAGCTCTCAAAGCCGGAAGCCAACTCAAATTCTTAATCCGGAGTCATTATTCTTCTCCTCCTCTTCACGGCGCCCGTATTGTTGCCACAATTTTAAAGTCTCCAGAGCTTCATTTAGAGTGGATAGCTGAGCTTAAAAATATATCTGACCGGATAAAAGAAATGCGTACAGCTCTCATTGCTTCTCTTTTGGTTAAAGGTCATAATAAAGATTTTTCCTATATGCATCAACAAAGTGGCCTCTTTTCATTTTGTGGCCTTAATCCTGAACAAGTTTATCGCCTTCGCTTAGAAAGAGCTATTTATATGCCGAGTAATGGCCGTATCAATATTGCTGGTCTTAATACCTATAATCTAGACTATGTGGCTGAATCCCTTTTGTCTGTCATGTAAGATTGAAATATACTCATCCCAGTTCAAAGTGAGAAGTTTCGGCTGTGCCAAAGCCTCGGGCTTCAACGATCAAAAATTGGTTTATATGAGTATATGGACCCATTTTTGATCGTTGAATCGCGAGAGCTTTCGCATTGCCCAAATTCTCACTTTGAACTGGGATGAGTATATGCCTAAAAAATTTCTTATTTCTTATTTATCCATTTTTTTTACATTGCTTGTATTGATGAGTCTTTCCAGTCCTTTGACAGAAAAAATGCGAGGTCATGTCGTTGCTTTTTTAGCTCCCATTTGGGAAAAATGGATTGAAATGCAAATCTTTTTTTCCCATTCATCGATGCCTAAATTTGAGCATGAAAGCGGATGGATTCTTTCTCCTCAAGAAGAGATGCAGCGCATTCAGCTTGAAAATCAATTGCTAAAAAACGAACTATCTTATTTGAATGGACTTTTAGATTATCATCAACATATTCATCGTCAAATTGAAACTCTTTCCTCTCAATCATCCACAAAGTTGGAGATAGAAGAAGAGAACTATCAAAGATTTATTCAACGTCTTAAAGGAAACATCGACTTTAAAATTCAGGCTGTTCCCGCGCGTGTAATTTTTCGCTCCCTAGATTCGTGGAATTATTCCTTATGGATTAATATTGGAGAAGCAGATAATGAATCCTATCCAATGAGAATTATTGCCAAAAATAGTCCTGTTTTAATGGGAGATGCCCTTGTAGGAGTCATTGACTATGTAGGTCGGCATCAATCTCGTATTCGTCTAATTACTGATCCAAGCCTTGCTTTGTCTGTTCGTGCTGTTCGAGGGGGGGAACAAGAAAGTTTAATGAGTGAGCATATTGATTTTTTATTAAATGGTCTTAATCGAAAACACTACTCTTCCTTAACACTTGATAATCAAGAAGTATTAGTCAGATTCCTGAAAGAAATTCAAGCCACTCTTCAGCCTATGAAAAAATCCTGGTACTTAGCTAAAGGAGAGCTTGAGGGAAGTCGCACCCCTTTAGGTCGTGGTCATAGCCAGATTTTACACGGAACAGGATTTAACTATGATTTTCCGGATGAAGAGGGAGAAGCTAGGGATCTCCGCACAGGAAAGTTCATTCAAAATCCCTCTAGTTTGCCTATTTCCATTTTAAGATTGCAAGATATCTTAGTGACGACAGGTATGGATGGAATATTTCCAGCCGGATTAAAAGTGGCTAGCGTGACTAAGATTGAGTTTTTAAAAGAAGGAGATTATTTTTATGAATTAGAAGCAAAGCCTATAATAGGTAATCTGAATGAGCTCTCTTTAGTTTTTGTCATTCCGCCTCTAGGCTATGATAAAACTGATGAGATAAAGCATTAGCCATTGCAACACAGAGCTTCTTTCGAAATCTTTTTCTTTTTTATTTTCTTGAGATTTCTGAAGACTCTTTTGATCTATTCTCTATAGTTAAAAGATGAGTTTTAATCTATGCATCCTCTTTCTGTTGGTATTGTCATTCCAACATTCCAAGCCGCAAAACACCTTCCCTACTGTCTCCCTCTTCTCATGCAATCCCCTCTAAAACCCCGTATTTTAGTTATTGATTCTTCTTCTACCGATCACACAGCTTCTCTAGCAAGGGAAATGGGAGTTGAAGTTTTAGTTATTCCTCAAAATGAATTTAATCATGGTGCAACGCGGGAAAAAGGGCGTCTCTATTTAAATACAGATATTCTCGTCATGATGACACAAGATGCTTATCCAACTTCTCCTCATACCCTTGAGAAATTAATAGAGCCGTTGATGGAAGGGAAAGCTTCTATTGCTTATGCACGCCAATTGCCGCACTTAGGAGCAGGTTTTTTTGAATCTTTCCCTCGAACTTTTAATTATCCCTCTACCAGTCATATACGTAGTTTACAGGATATTTCACAATATGGCGTGTACACTTTTTTCTGCTCGAACTCATGTGCAGCCTATTTAAATCGTGCTTTAGATGAGATTGGAGGTTTCCCTTCTGTTTTATTTGGAGAAGATACAGTGGTTGTGGCTAAGCTTTTACACCGCCAACATCACATTGCTTATGTGGCCACTGCTGAAGTGAGACATTCTCATCACTACTCATTAAGACAAGAATTCTCCCGCCATTTTGACATAGGGTTAGCACGGCACTCTTACCAAGATTTGCTTTCCTTAGGAGGAAAAGATACCAAGCGAGGAAAAGCTTATGCTTATGCTTTGTTGACAGAGCTAAAAAAGGGAAAACTCACCTATCTTCCCTACGCCTTATTACACCTATTCTTCAAATTTGCTGGCTACCGCCTAGGTCAAACGAGTAGGTATGCCCCAGTTTGGTTTAAGAAGGTATTCAGTAGTCAAAAATCTTACTGGAAATCAACTCTTCCAAAGCAAAATATCTAATTCTTATAGTTAAAATTGAGAATTTTTTTTGATAAAAATTGATATTTAGATATATAAGAATAGAAAATAAGTATTTATATAATTGACTAGTAGGATTGTTTATGAGTTTATATAATATTGTAGCTCCATCTAATGAGAATAGTCTTCCAAGATTGTGGACGAAATTTAATCAGAAAAATTTAATCATCTATACTAAATCGACAGCTACTGTAATGACTATTGGTCTAGCCGTCATAGGATCAACAGCATTAGTATATCATGCGCCAGGATATTGGTTTCTAACAACTCTAACTACCTCTGTCATTAGCTTCTATAGTCTCCCTAAGATATGGAATTTGCAAAGTTCTCATATTATACAAATCGCAACAGCTGTCTCTTTTGTGGCATTAGGAAGCTTGGTATTAGGAGGGGTTACCGTTTCTTCGTTTTGCTTAGGCAGCATGCTTGCTTTTGATGTAAAAAAGATTTTATTATTATCTATCTTATTTACGGGTTTTACAGGATATGGCCTTCCACTTGCAACGAATTTATTGAATCGAGCCTATAAGATCCTCAGGGATCCTCTTATCAAAGAAAAATTAGAGCTCTTGCAAACAAGATTAAACCAATCTTCTCATGCCATGCGTAGAAGCGATTCCTTTTTTGCTAATCTTAATTTATTCATTGTCTTAAGTCTGCTGATCACTCTAAAGGTGGATCATCCTTTATATGAGGTGATAAATTTAAAAATTATGTCCTCTCCAAAAGTTTTTAAAACAGCAGCAATACTCTTGTCCGTGAATTCATTGCGATTATTTGAACAGACACTAAAGTCTTTTAAAAATCTTTCAATTGAATATGATAATCTACCTCCAGAAAATTATCAGACACTGTCAGAAAATTATCAGACATTGTTTCTTCAACAAACAGCTAGTAACCGACAAAATCTTTATGAAATATTAAAATTGTCTCTAGATGATTTAGAGGGTGAAGAACTTAAACAGGCAATCATTAATCTGCAGGAAAATATCCCCCAAATTGTTCCTCACTTATTGACTATACAACAGCTTAAAGAGTTATGCCAATTGCCAAATGTCTTTCAGGAATGGAATAAACAGAGAGAACAATTTTTAGAAGAGATAAAAAATTTTTGGCAGTTAAGAGATTTATGTCAAACCATGCAACAACAACTTCAAGAGATAGAGCAAGGAATAAATACAGTAAACTTGCCAAAGGAGAAGCTAACACAATATCGTCAACAATATGATAATATAAATATTAATTTTGAAAAAATTCGGAATGAAATCCAAAGAATCTATAAGAAAAAATCATGTTATCAGGTGTGTGATGATGCTGAAATTACTAAAATATATCAAATCAACTTAAACCTCATCAATGAATTATATCAAGAGCTCATGGGTTTATCTGCTAACGGAGAGGCTAGTCAGACACTACATGGTATGATCCAAAGAATATCTAATAAAATAACGGTATTAGAAAAGGGAATGGATCAACCAGAAATACAAGCCACAACTTTTACATTTCTAGGAGATGGCAGATGCTTATTTATAGGTGATGATTATAAAGAGTTGGCTGAATGGCTATATGTGGAATTAGACGAAGATCAATTTCAAGATCGGTTAAAAACTTTAGATATTGAAACAGAAGAGAAATTATACCAGCATGGGATTTTGCCGCGGCAACTTAATCGCCCATTTGAAAACGATCCAGCATTTCAAAGCCTTAATAACGTCGAAAAAGAACAGCGCAGGAAAAAGGCGAGAGAAGATGAAAAAACAGAGTTAAAGAAAAAACTTTATACATATATTAAAGCTAACTCAGGAGGAATTAGAGCTCGTATTTATTCTACTCTATCTACTAGCTACAGCACTATCACTCGATCTCCTGCCAATATAAGCGGAATCAAGGCTTCTCTTCATTTATTAAGTATCAATGTTTCAAAGCTCATTTATCGTCTATCGACAATGGGAATGATTTTGCTTCCTATCTATTTTTGCCCAGTAGCCGGAGCAGTTGGATTTTGTGGAGGATTTGTATTTTTCGTTCTCAGACATTTTGGGGGCACTTATGTTGATATTTTAAATACCACTATGAATATCTTAGGTTCTCATAGACAAATCAGATGGATTACTGATGTCATAGCAGGACGCCGTTTATTTTCGTTCACTCTCAACGCAAGGGAAAACACAGAAACTTTTTCTCGTGTGGATTTATTTGCTAAGATGCGTATTTTAAATGCCGAGTTGTTATTAACAATTTTTATTTGTTTTTTCCGTATTGAATCTCTTGATGAAACAGCAGGATTAGGGGGTCTATTACAAGGAGCTGCTCTAGCAAGAGAACTGATCAATATCCTATAAGAAGACTTCAAAAGGCATCTATCCTCCTTTATCTGCATAAAAGATTCCATATTGCCACAAACCTTTTTTTAAAGTTTGATATTGATAGCGAGCACTATAAAGGTTTTTTGTTTGAGACTTTGACCGCCATCCTAAGCATTCACCTAACCTAGAAAGCATCAGGGTGGGCCAAGAGTATAAATAAAGGCGTTTAGAGGAAGGCATGATATGAGCCGTTGCATTTGTAAAAGAGATATTTTTAAATCCCTGTTGTTGAAGATGATTCTCAAAAGTTTGCCTGGTGTCTAATACCTTAACGCCCCATCCCTCTAACCATCTTTCCATAGAGTCGCGTTCTTTTGGAGGGTAACAATCTTTCATTGCAAATCCATCCGCAATGATTAATCTTCCAGTTGGCTTTAAAAGCCGAGCAGCTTCTTTAATGAAGAGACTTTTATCTTCGGTATGACAAATGCTCTCGATTCCCCAGATGACATCGAAAAAATGGTTGGGAAAGTTTGTGCATGTATAATCCATGACCTGAAAGACAGGCAAAGGCTGCACATGAGCAGCCTTTGCTTTAAGATAAGCCGTTTGGACTTGTTTTTGACTTAAGGTAATGCCGAAGACTTCACATCGATAATGCTGTGCAAGAAAGATAGAGCTTCCACCTACGCCACAGCCAGCATCCAGAATTCGTTCTCCTTCCTTAATATGAGCCCTCTTGGCTAATATCTCATTTTCCCGTCTTAAAGCATCACGCAGGGTCTTCGTCTGTTCATCCCAGTAACCAGCGTGCATGGCGTGACTATAATCTAAGTCCCATAAGAGACGGTAGTCATTTTCACATGTTTCATAGTAATGGATAATCTGTTCTCTATTCATCTATAACCTTTAAAAGTAGTAGGCAACACCAATTTTAGCCCCTTTGCCTCGGATACCATGTTTTTCTTTAGATAAACTACTATTATATCCAATGCCAAAAAGTAGAGACCAATGTTGGTTTAAACTGTAATCCACGCCTAAAGAGTAGTTAGGCCCGCGGGATTTACTCTTTTTTGAAATAAGAGCATCTATCGTTGTATGTGTCCAGCTCCAGGCATACTGAGTAGTCGCCATGAGTGTCCATCTCTTTGTTAGTTTATAGCATATTTCTAGACCAATAAAAGGGCTAGTCGAACGGAATTTTTCTTTTAAATCGAATAAACCTAATTGCTCAAAATCGACTCTCGTATGAAGATCAGTCCATGTGACTCCTATATTAGGCAACAAAAGGAGCTTATCATACAGAGGAATATACTGACCGACTCCCATACTGAAAGAGGAAAGGTTTCCATGCCCTGTTGCCCAAATGAATCCTGGTTTTAGACAAAAACCGCCTAAGATTAAAATTGTCGCATCTCCTTTAAAGCCTTTCATGTGGAGGGTTTCTACTGTTTTTCCTGATTCTAAAATATCAACATCAATCAAAGTAGGTCCTACATCTAGTTTTCCGTGGATATTTAATTGACAAATATCGAACTTTGCATAAATAGAATTACGTGTAAAAATAAATAAAAGAGCGAGTAAAACAGTCACCGTCGATTTAACCATAAAATGTCCTTAAAATTAATAAAATGATATTACCACTTAACTAAGGGTGGCATTGAACACAAGATAGCCTCTGGATTGCCACCTGATTGAAATCCAAATTTTGTTCCCCGATCATAAGCCAAGTTAAATTCAGCATAATAAGCACGATAATGCAATTGTTTATCTCGCTCTTCAGATGTATAGGGTTGGTGAATACGTCTTTGATAAATAGGTATAATGGCTTTAAGGAAGGATGAGCCTACACATTGCCACAAGTCTCTATCAGCAGTGAAATTCCCTGTATTGAAATAATCAAAAAAAAGTCCTCCTATACCCCGCTCTCTTTGGCGATGGGGAATATAAAAATATTCACGAGCATTTTGAGAAAAGGTTTCGTATATTTTTTCGCCGAAGGGTTGTAAGGATTCTTTTGCCACACGATGAAAATGTTCAGTATCTTCTGGATAAGGAAAGCCCATAGGAGTGAGGTCATAGCCGCCACCAAACCAATAGCTTTCTTGTGTCTCCATAAATCGGATATTGAGATGAACGGTAGGGGCATGTGGATTGGACATATGGGTGATTAAGCTTATTCCTGTTGCAAAGAAAGGCCCTTTGCCATCTGACATCGGAAATGCAGGACCTCCTACTCCAGACCAATTCACTGCTGCTTTTTCGAAGGTTTGCCCACGAAGCAAAGCAATTTCTCCTCCGCCCTCATAGTGGTAACTCCAGAGCTTTCTTTTAAACTGATCATGACCTTCCAGAGTTTCAAAAACGTGAATCATCTCTTCTCGTAAAGATTTTAGAAAGGTAATGAGTTCTTCTCGATTAGGATGGGGAAAAGGCATATAAAATCATTCCATCATCTGTTAGGAATGATGATTTTAAGAATAGGCCCTTTTTAGGGCCAGTAAAACTTGTAAACATTAAACAACTAGGGTGTAATTAAAAGCTCATAAAGCCTATTAATACTCATTCCAGTTGAAAGCTGCAATTTGGGCAACGTGAAAGCTCTCGCGATTCAACGATTAAAGATGAGCCCATATAGGCTATAATATGGGCTCATCTTTGATCGTTGAAGCCCGAGGCTTTGACGCAGCCGAAATTGCAGCTTTCAACTGGAATGAGTATAACCTAAGTTTTGAGTTTATTTCCTTGATTCTTAGGAATCTTTCCTCTTATCTCTCGTCCTTTTCTTCTCGGAAATAGCCATTTGACTATTCCCTTCAAAGAAAAGGGCAAGATCTAAGAGGAAATATTCCTAAGAATCAAGGAAATAAACTCAGGTTATTAACAAGAGCAATGGGACATTGCACTATCTTGTAAGAAGGAAATGAGAATCTTAGCCTAATGCTTACTTAGAAGATTGGTATTACTGCTCCTCTTGAGCTAAAGTATAGCCTGGTTGTCCATTAAAAGTATAAAGATTGTGGATCTGCAGGCAATCTAATCTTTTTTTTGTGAGTGCGATGAGTAGATTAATGACTTCTTCGTACGTAATAAGAGTATTTTTCTTCTGATGAGTAAAACGACAGCGCCAGCTATCCACGCAAAAAGTCTCAGGATGCTTATCAGGCCATACTTTCACTCCACGATTACTGATCATGGAAAGTTTAAGACTCTGATTGGGCAGATGATTTAATTGATTGGCAAGTTCATGAACAGAATGATTCCATTGAATAAAAATATCAACTCCAACAAGTTCTTTTTTAGTGAGAGAGTTAGTCTGGTTTATTCTTACCGCTTCTATCATGTCGCTGGATTTAGGAGATTTTGTATAATGGACCCTGGGCAGCGTATGAGGATATTGACCAAGGCGTTGAATAACAGCTTCAGCAAATTCTTTTGTCCCCACTTTTATATTGCTAATATTTTCTTTAAAAATATCTGCAGTGTGGATGCCCTCTTCAATGGTTTTTAACCAAGCATTGTGGATTTGTGCGGCGACCTCTGGTTGTCCAATATGGACTAACATGAGCACAGCAGCAAGAAGTAAACCGGATGGATTGGCATAATTTTGACCTGCAAACTGGGGAGCAGTACCATGAATGGCCTCAAACATAGCCCTCTGTACACCAATATTAGCTGAACCTGCTAATCCTACGGAGCCAGCAATTTGAGCAGCCACATCTGATAAGATATCTCCGTACAAGTTAGGTAAGACAATCACGTCAAAAATCGTTGGGGTATCAGCTAACTTAGCTGTTCCAATATCGATAATCCAGTGTTCTTTTTCTATGTGGGGATACTCTTTTCCAATTTCATCAAAAATTTTATGAAATAGGCCATCAGAAAGCTTTAAAATATTATCTTTTGTAAAGCAGGTCACTTTCTTCCGTTGATGAGCTTGTGCATACTCAAAAGCATAGCGGATAATTTTTTCGCATCCTGGTTGTGTGATAATTTTTAGCGCTTCATAGACCTCTGGCGTTTGGCGGTATTCAATCCCTGTATATAAATCCTCTTCATTTTCTCGAATAATCACGACATTCATGTTAGGATGTTTAGTCTCTACAAAAGGATAATAGGAAACACAGGGGCGTACATTGGCATATAATCCTAAAGTCGTGCGAATTGTGACATTTAAACTCTTGAATCCGCCACCTTGCGGAGTCGTAATAGGACCTTTCAAAAAAGCTGCTGTATGGCGAATGGTTTCCCATGTTGAAGGATCAATGCCTGTCGGCTGCCCTTCTAAATAGACTTTTTCTCCAATCTCAACTTTTTTAATCTCCAGTTGTGCATCTGATTCTTGAAGAATATGGAGCACAGCTGTCATAATTTCAGGTCCGATCCCATTTCCTTCAGCAACAGTAATAGGTGTCTTTTGCGTTGGCATAAAGCTTCCCGTTAAAAATAATTTTGGGTAATTACCTTGAGACTAATCATTCCCTTGTTTAAAATCTATCAGCAAATCAAGGAAGAGACATGTTAAAAGAGCTATTAGATCAACAACAGCAATCTATTAATTACTTTTTTGATTTCTTGAATCTTAGGGAAACAGAGACGATCATCGATATTTTATTTAAGTCTTCTGGAGTCATTTTTTTTACAGGAATAGGAAAGAGTGGACTAGTGGCTAAGAAAATTGCGTTTACAATGGCTTCAACGGGGACACGTGCTTTGTATTTATCCGCTATAGGGGCTGTTCATGGTGATTTAGGCTTAGTCTCTCATCAAGATGTTTTTATCATTCTAAGTAAGAGCGGAGAAAGTGATGAATTATTAAATCTGATTCCTGCTATCCGCAATAAAGGTGCTACTTTGATTGGTGTCGTGTGCCATCCACAATCTCGCTTAGCTGCTGCGTGTCACCATATAATGGTTTTGCCGTGTCAAAAAGAGTTATGCCCTTTTGATATGGTTCCCACAACATCGACAATTACTCAACTTTTATTTGGCGATTTAATGACCATAGCTTTAATGCGGCGTAAAAACTTTAGTCTTAATCAATATGCTCTTAATCATCCTTCAGGAAGGATTGGGAAAAGGATAACAATAAAAGTTCGAGATCTCATGTTAATCGAATCTCGTATTCCCTTATGTGCTCCTCAAGATAAGGTAGTTAATGTGCTTGTCGAACTAACTAACAAAAGATGTGGATGTATCTTAATCGTCGATGATCAACAACGGCTATTGGGTATTTTTACGGATGGGGATTTACGACGTGCTCTACAAAAATATGGAGGCAATGTATTGGAAACCCCCATTAGTGAACTTATGACATCCCATCCTTGTTGGATTGGCCCTGATATGTTAGCCTGGGATGCTATGAAAATGATGGAAGCAAATGATCAAAAAAGGATAATGGTTTTACCCGTCCTTGATTTTGATCGTAAAGTCCTAGGTCTTATTCATTTACATGATATTATTCAAAGTGGTTTATAACCGCATAATTTGTTTACTTCATTATTACTACCAATTTTTAAAACCAGGCATTCTACCTCTAAAATTAAATTATTTAAAAATTTTTTATTTAATACCTAACCTACTTCCATAAGAGAGATGTTAGAGGGTAAATAGTAAAAAATTTATCAAGTAGAAATTTTTGATCTTCAAAACTAATATTGTCTTGAGTTTTTCTCACAACCAAGCAATAGGAATAGCTCTTTGTTCAAAACACACTGAAACCATAAAAGCTTGCAGCTCCGAGGAAGACTGTGTTTGACACTGATAATGACAGGCAGGATTGAATTCGACTCAGTTGCCTTAGAACAAAACAGGCAAATGCATCGATGACTTCGTATATACTCATCCCAGTTCAAAGTGAGAAGTTTCGGCTGTGCCAAAGCCTCGGGCTTCAACGATCAAAAATGGGTTCATATGAGTATATGGACCCATTTTTGATCGTTGAATCGCGAGAGCTTTCGCATTGCCCAAATTCTCACTTTGAACTGGGATGAGTATATGTTTGCAAGTTCAAGAAAACGAGAAATCCATTGTCGCAATAAGAAGAGAAAGTTTATTTTTTTTGGGTTTTTTCTTTGATTGCTTCTGCCAAATATTGAATATTGCCAATCATAATTCTTCCTATAAAAAGAGTTTTGATCAACAACTTCATTATAACATTCATATTCAATTATTAACTCACCTTACGCAAAAATAGCGATATTTCGACTGAGCCAAAGCCCCATTGGTTCGATCGAAATGCCATTCTTTTTGCGTAAGGTGAGTTATTAAACTGATAGGTGTTAAGAATTTTGCAAGAAAATAAAAATGAGAGCATTGAAAAAAGGCTTCCAATAAGTGATAAGCCTAATTAACTTGAAGAATAGGGATTTATTGACCCTTGATGGATAATTTGTTAGGTTAAGTTTCAAGACGACCATCAAGAAGGGAGGAGAATATGTGTATTTTCTGTGTCATCTCTAGTGTTCTAGGTGGAGCTGTAGGATCCAGAGTCCTAGGTCTTAATACTGTTAAAACAAAAAAAGGAGGAATTGCTACTGTTTCTTTAACAGCTATTTCAGTTGTTATCACCAATATTGCTTTAAAGTATTTAATAAATTTTTCTATTTGTGGAGGCAAAACAGGATTAGAATTATTATGGAGTTCTCGAATTATTATAGTAATAGGAGAAACAGTCTTATTGGGTACTCTCTACGGCGCAATCTATAATCACGTGATTCATTACTTATTCGAATCTTCTCGTCAAATGTTTTCTTGCAATTGTTCCCCTGTATAGTCATCAAATTCTAATTTAAGTTTCGTTTAACGTAATAACTGAATTTGGGGTTATTTGCCTTGGGAATCTTGACTTTTCTTTAAGGCAAACAACCCCAAATTCAGGTTAGTAAACTCATCTAAATGGCAAGACAAAAACTTTATCAACGAGTGTAAAATCAAACTGATCAAATAAGTTTAGATCTTGGAATCATTTTGCATCCAACTCCAAAACTTTGGGTTATTCTTAAACCATAATGAATCAGAGTTGTGGAAATGATTTCCTTTAAAATGAAGTATTTTAGCAGTCAGCGGCATCCTTTTTCGAAAAAGTTCTGCATGATAAAGTAGCATAATAGAATCCTCATTACCCTGTGCCACCAATAATTTAGCAGAGATATTTTCTATATTATTCAAATTATCTAGAGGACAAACATACTTGACTAATCCTTGAAAAATATATCCCATCACCTTACCGTACAACTGAGTGGCTCTATCTTGTACTACACTTGATATTCTGCTAAACCCCCTATCAATAACGACGTTGCTAAGATCATAGTTTTTAGCTAAATAAGAAGCCGCATAAGAACCAAGCGAATAACCGTGAGCATGAATTGCTGTGTTTGGATATGTATGTCGGATATACTGAAAAGCAGTTTCAGCATCTAATTCAAGAGTCAATTGGTTGGGATTGCCTAGACTTTTCCCAAAGCCTCCGTAATTGAGACAAAGAACATGATAGCCATGATCGATATAAGCTTTGACCATCGGAAAAGCATCATACTCATATGGTTTATGGCTACCGGTGAAAAGCAATACGGTTTTTTGCTGAGTCTGATCAGAGATGTTACTCGATGCAATATACATTCCTTCTAAAATGCGTCCATCTGGGCTTTGAAGTTGCAATTCTTTACCACCCATTTCTTGAGTTAACTTTGTTAATTTCTCTATATCTCGTGGTTGACGACGTTCTTGCTCTGTACCAAAAAGAATATCACGTCCTAGAGAAAGAATGCTGTGTTCAAATAATTTATTGATTAAAAGTAGAATTCCAACTCCCCAGCCAATTGGGTTGGTTAAGCATAATAAGGTATATTTGTTACGACGTTTAATCATAGTATCTGGGTATATTGCTTGAAAATCAAATACTCTATTAGAAGATAAAAATACAGACATAAAAATTAAATAATGTGTTAATAAAATATGATTTTATTCTAATTTTGAATAAATTTCAATTGAAATTTATTCAAAATTATATTTATTAATTATTAATATTATTTAATTTATGGTTATCTCAATTCAAATTTCAAATTCAGTTTAGGTTAGGAAGGAATAGTGAATTCGAACGCAATCTGTTGATCATGGAGTTCACTAGAGGAAAAGTTAGTAATAGGAATAAGGATTTGATACTGGTTAGCGATCTCACTATTATTTAAAATAGCTGTTATAGTCCCCACTTCCATTTCAGGAGAAATTATTGACATTCCAGCAAGATTGACTGCTGCTGTTAAAATATAAGTTCCAATAAAAACAGCAGGGAATTTATTGGAGCCAAAGGAAATATCTGTTTGACTCGTAACAGTTTTTTCAATAACTGATTGGTCGGGTGCCGTCACAAGTGCTTGGTAACTTTTAATATTAGGGTTAGTCAATGTAAATGAAAAACTCAGAGTCTTAACATGAGTTGAAGTCGCTGGTGTAAAAGCTGGGCCAACGGGGCCTATTGGTCCTATTGGTCCAATTGCTCCTACTGGTCCAGTTAGCCCTCGGGGACCTCTTTTGCCATGGTGAGATGCTTTATTTCCACATACTAACGAGGCAATTGCTATTCCGGCTCCTATCCCTAAAGCAGCTGTTCCTCCTAGGATGAAATTTGGATTTAATCTTTTTGCATGATACCAATAGCCACTCTCGTCTTCCCATTCTTGTGCTTTTAAAAGAGAAGGAGAGAAGAAAAGGAAAAATATCATTAGAATTGTAATAATTTGATGTTGAGTACGAGAGAAATGATTTTTTTCTTTGGAGAAAGTGCTCATGATAAGTCCTTGTTGCGTGATTTATAAACTCATCTTTCAAATGGATTTGAATGCTTGCGTTTTATTGTGAATCTTTGTTGTTCTATTGCTCTTTGATCGAGTTTTGGTGAAAAATTTTCTATCTATTTAGAAACAGTAAATTGGAATGAAATTTGTCGTTCTGTAAAGGTGTTAATAGGCGAAATAAGAATAGGATACTCGCTGGCCGTGTGATTATCATTTACAGTTACTCTAATAATTCCTATCTCCATATTTTGCTGGATACTTGGATCGATGTCAAAGTTAACTTGAGCTGTCAAAGTATAAGTTCCTGTGAAAACAGGAGCGAGCTGCCCTGAACCAAAGAAAAAATTTGTTTGGTTAGTTACAGTTTGTTCGTAAACTAATTGGTTGGGTGTCGTCACTATTGCTTGGTAATGGCTAATATAAGGATCAGATAAGCTAAACGAAATTTTAAGATTTGTTACGTTTATTGAAACAGGAGGGGTAGCAGCTGGTCCACTGAGACCTACAGGCCCAATTCCACCTACTGGTCCCGTTAATCCCCTTGCTCCTCTTTTCTTACTAGATTCTGCCTCTCTATTCACTATGGATCCAATAATAAGCCCGGCTCCTAATCCTAAGGCAGCTGTAGCACCAATAGCAAAATTTGGATGTATTTCTTCAGAGTAAAACCAATGGCTACAGGCATATTCCTCTGCTTGTACCTTTAATAATGAACAAGGAGCCATAAAAATTAAAAATCCATTTAATAGGAGAATTCCGCTTCGATTGAGAAAAAAAGTAATCTTTCTTTTAAATAAAGCGCTCATTCTAGATCCTCGTTGAAGTTTTAAAATCAGGAAAATTAATGGATTTCAAAATGAAATTCAACTAAAACATGTGACGAAGCACTAGTGCTCTGTTCTTATTAGTTTTTGATATTTGGGCTATGTGAAAGCTCCCGCGATTAAAGGATGATAAGTAGGTCAATTTATCATCTAACAAAAAGCCAATGAGGCTGAATATTGCCTTGTTCTAAAAACACTTGTTTATTTTTACGAGGATCTTTGATATTCTTAAGTTGCAAATCAAGCTTCTCATCCAATTTTTTCTGTTCATTTTGTAATGCTTCCCATTCAGATGGCGAGAAGTTTTCCTTATTCTCAATAAAAGATTGAATTTGATCAGAGTTAAGCCCTAGCTCCTTTAAAATTTGACTGTATTCATGATGTAAATTTTCAACATGAATGACCATTTCTTTTATCTTTAGTTGAGTATGGTGAATCTTTTCTTCTAATTTTTGATGAAAAGTCATAAAACCTCCCAATACATTATTTATTCATAAAATATATATATTATTTGCTTTATTTACAAGATATTTTTTTATTATTAACCTGACTATACTCATTCCAGTTAAAAGCTGCAATTTGGGCTGTGCCAAAGCCTCGGGATTCAACGATCAAAAATGGGTCCATATGAGTATATGGACCCATTTTTGATCGTTGAATCCCGAGGCTTTGGCACAGCCCAAATTGCAGCTTTTAACTGGAATGAGTATAAAGATAACTAAAAGAAAAGAAATATCTATTTATTATTAATCGAGGAGTAAAATTTAAGTGGTTTCAGATTTTATTTGGGAGATTTCGAGTTTTGTGGAAAAATAAGAGAACCTATTAAGGCAGCAATAAGTAAGACTAGCATAAAAATTAAAGTGATCCAAGTAGGAATATGAACGAGATTGACTAAGATCATTTTTATTCCAATAAAGATTAAGATAATAGATAAGGCATAGTGGAAAAGATAGAAACGTTGCATGACTCCTTCTAAAGCAAAAAAGAGGGAGCGCAACCCTAAGATGGCAAAAATATTAGATGTATAAACAATAAAAGGATCAGTAGTAATTGCTAAAATGGCTGGCACAGAGTCTAGAGCGAAGAGGAAATCTGTTGTCTCCACTAGAGTTAAGATGACAAGCAGGGGAGTGCCTGTCCAACGGCCTTCTTGTTTAATCAAGAAGGCTTTTCCATGATAGGTAGAAGTGAGAGGGATATAAGAGGATAAAAGACGGTAAGCCAAAGTTTTCTCATATTGAATCTCTTCTTCTTTTGAAAAAAATAACTTCAGACCTGTAAAGAAGAGAAAAGCACCAAATAAATAAAAAATCCAATGGAAAAGGTTAACTAAAACCACTCCACCTAAGATTAAAGTGGCACGCATGACAATAGCTCCTAATATGCCATAAAATAAGACATGATGCTTGAGATCTTTTGGTACTTTAAAGTGGGAGAAAATTAATAGAAAAATAAAGAGATTATCCAAGCTTAATGATTTTTCCAACAGATACCCTGTAAAGAAATTAAGAGCCATTTCTTGACCGAAAGAGTAGTAAATCCATAGATTAAATAAGAGGGCTAAACTGATCCATGCTACACTTGTGAGCAGGGCTTCTTTAATCGTAATAGCATGAGGATCGCGATGGAAATACCATAAATCTAGGATGAGCAGCCCAATAATCATCAGGTTAAAAATGACCCAATGATAAAGTTCTGGGGTCATACTCATAGGCTCTGCACTACTAATCATGGGTATATACACTCAAATCACGAATTTCATTAGTATCATTTGCACGAATATATTGAAGGCCTTTCTTTTCAGGTAAAGCTCCTTCGACTAGGATAGCTAAGCGCCGTTTATTGTCTTTTCCTAAAAATTGAGAAGCAATTGTTAAAAAATTTTCATAAGTCAACTCTTTAAACCCTTGAATGCGTTTAGAAATCCAATCAAAATCCTTATATCGGAAAGCTAATGTTTTTAGCAAGGTTCCCATGTCAATAAGATTTTGAGGAGGTTGTGCTGTTGTGGTCAGAAGAGCATGACGAATCACTTCAAATCGTTCCTCTGTCAACTCTGTTTGGCGCATCTCTTGTAGAAAAGTCTCAATAAAAAGTTCAAAGCGAGCCAATAAATCGCGAGGATCATGCGTATTTGATTGGACAGCAAAGAGATTAAAGAGGCGCTTTTCTAACTCTTCTCCTTTTGTAAAGATCAGATAACCTGTTTGTTGCTTAGTTCTTAATGTCGAATAAAAAGATTCACTGATGGCTTGCATGAGAATTTGCTGAGCAGCTCGAGAGGTAAAAGAAAAGCTGACATCCTCAATGCCTAAGATGGTGGCATGACTAGGAGATTTCACACGAGTCTCAATAAAGAAAGGGCCTTTATGAGGAGGTAAATTAGCTATTTTGAGAATATCTTGCTCATGCAGGGAATAGGGGAGACTAGAAAGAGTTTGATGTAGTTTCTTCCACAGATTCAGAGCGTGACTTTTCTCTATATTGCCGTAAAATAGGCCATATGTGTAAGTATGATCAAAAAGATGCGATAAGTAATCAAGGAATTGCGGATAGGTCACTTCTTGAAGCGCTAGTGCTTTTTGTTGATGATTGGAAAAATCTTCATGAAGGATGCTTTGAAAAGTTTCTAAACCTTGTTGTAAAGCACTCTCTTCTGCAAAGTTTTGGTAATCTCTGAGAAGAGAATCTTTAAAGAGATAAAAGAACTGCTCACTTGGATAGCAAGTTGTGAGATGTTGAAGAATAGCATCAAAAAGTATTTCGGCATTATCGCTATATCCCTGAATAGTGAGATTGATCCCATATTCACCCCGCTGGATCTCATATTCTAAACCTGCTATTTTGGCATTATAGCTATATAGATTAAGAGAATCCTCCAGGCTTTTTATATAAAGATCCCCTAAAACTACTTTCAGAGGTTCATTTCTCTTAATTGCAGGTGTTTTGATATCAAAAGACCAAACAGTTTGAGGGATTTCAAAGATTTGATCTTCAGCGTAGTAAATTTTAGCTTCTTCATTATCTAAAATGATGTCAGGATAAGGAATTTGCCTCTTATTAATAAGTGAATGGGATTGTCGAGGGTAGAGGTGTTGAGGAATAAAAGGATTAGGGGTAGGTAGATGGAGTGTGGGGTCAAGTGGAATATGGCTCCAACGTTTGACCTGTTCTGAATAAGGAACTTGCCTCTTATTAATGAGTAAATGAGATTGTCGGAGGTAGAGGTGTTGAGGAATAAAAGGATTAGGGATAGGTAGATGGAGTGTGGGGTCAAGTGGAATATGGCTCCAGCGTTTGACCTGTTCTGAAGAGAGAGGACGAATGGTATAAGGGACCTTCATCCACTGTTCTTTACGATCAGATTTTATGTTAAGGATGTCTGGTTTAGCGATAAGAGTAATAAATGCTCTTTCAGGGGTTAATTGGCTTAAAAGATACTTGATTAACTGTGAGTCAAATTTCTTAATTATCGCGCTGTGTTCGGGAAAGGTGCTTAGGTTTTCGTAAATAATCCATTCTCCCCACTCCATGAGCTGTTCAAAAGGATCTTGACGAGATTGATATTGATAACGAATCATATCCATCTTCTGAAGCTCATCGAAAATATAAGGAGGAATATTCTGTTGCTTAAGATTAGTAACGGCTGCAAAGCATTTATTAAGAACTGAATTAATACTTTGCAACCCTTCTTTTGTTAAATCAATATAAATAGAAAAGAGAGAGTGATTAGGCCCTAAGCGATATCCTGCACAACATAATTCTTCAGCCAAGTTTTCCTTTTTTAACTCGTAGATTAGGCTTCCTGGTCCTTCATTTTCTAAAATACAACTTAAAAGGGTCTCAGATTGCATTTCTTCTTGATTAGCAAAAATAGAAGGGAGCTCCCATGTCAGACGAACACTGTGGATATCTCGAATAGGATAAATATAAGCAATATGACTCTGCTGTGTCTCCGAAAATAGAGAAGTAGAGAGAGAATAAGGAGTCCGATTTATATTAGGAATATCTTTGAAATTTTCGATGACTAATTTCTTTAGTGTTTCAAGCGGAAGGGGAGAATAGACGATTAAATGCATAAGGTTTGCGCTGTAATGCTCTTGATACCATGTTTTTAAAGTCTCTTGAGAGACTTGAGATAGAGTGGAGGAATTTCCGCAGTTAAAGCGATGAAAGGGATGTTTTGGATTACTCAATTCTTTTTGAACATAGTATTCTCTTACACCATCATTATCTAAATCTTTTGCAAATTCTTGGTCGATAGCTTGTAGTTCTCTAGAAACTCCAGAAGGATTAAATAAAGGTTCCTTAAAAAAGTAAGAAAAGCGATCAAGAGCTTCTTCGAAAGCATCATTGTTAATAGAGAAAAGGTATAAAGTATGATCACATGCTGTATAGGCATTGGATCTTCCATTATGTTCTTTAATAAAACGGTCATAGTCTGACTCAATGGGATACTTAGCTGTGCCTAGGAATAGCATATGTTCTAGGAAATGGGCTAAGCCTGGATAATGAAGAGGATCTTCCCAACTCCCCACTTGAACGGTTAGGGAAGCAGCCGATTTAATTGCTCCAGGATCTGAAATTAGGTAAACTTTTAATCCATTGGCTAACTTCAGTTTGAGGATCTGCTGGTCAGACAGAGAGGGGGTCAAGATAGAGATTTTAGCTTGATTTTCAATAAGAGTGTAAGCCTCTTCGCTAGAGAGGTACCACTCGCATGTGATGAAAATGCAACAGAGAATTCTAAATATATAGATGATCATTATGTTTGTCTTAGATTTTGGCATGTTGATTGTGTGCAAATCATATTAACTCACCTTACGCAAAAAGAGTGATATTTGGACTGAAGCGAAAGTTCCCATGGTTCAACGCCCATCAGTCACCCTATATACGGAAATATAGGGTGACTGATGGGCGTTGAACCATGGGGCTTTGGCTCAGTCGAAATAACGCTATTTTTGCGTAAGGTGAGTTATTAATCATTATCTTATTCATCATAGCTAAAATGGCAAATTTTTATGGATTTTACACAATAAACTTCTTTCGAAACCTACCTAGTTTTATCTAAGTAGGTTTCAAAAAAGGTTTAATAGCCTAGATGCAGCGATTCCTATGATTTTCCCTTTCTTTTAATTTTGCTCAAATTTCTGAAAAACTGTGAACCTAATTACTAGGGCTATTAGCAGTAGTTTAGCAGAAACCGATCAAAATAAAAAATCGCCAAACTTCCTAATTTAACGTGAGTTCGATGTGTAAGTTTCTTGAATTCAAGAAACTTACACATCGAACTCACGTTAAATTAAATACACTCACTATTGGTCACAAATAAAAAATAAAGATCTTGCAATAGCTATCGGAGACTTATTCAGAGTTCTTTGTATCGGGATAAATATTTTCTTGTAATATAAGGATATTTGCTTTCGACGAGTTTATCTATTTCCACATTTTGCTGTTTACTTAGCTTACTGCTAAAATATAATTCTACATCGCCTCTTGTAATCGATTCAAATTTGCCAATAGTTTGATAATATTCAATTACAATATTTTTATGCAAAGGAAGATTATTAATAAAATCCATTAAATTTAAAGGTTCTTTGTTGATAAATTTTGAGATTTGCTTGAGAGTGTTAGCTGGATCTTTAATTAAATCTTCATAATAAATTAAGATTTTTTTCCCACGGTATCTGTCATAAATTTGCAAATTTCTAAAATAATAGGATTCGGTGGTCGAGATGCGATTGATTATCTCTGAAAAAGTTAAGGGATCTTTTTTTATTCGTTGAATATGAGAGGGAATACATTCTTTATAGTTCCTGACAATCAAAATTAATGGACCGGATAAGTTTTTAATGCTTTCTAATAGATGTAATTTGAGAAAATAGGGGTTGTTATAATCCACATCCAAATTCAAATATTTATCTAGAGGCTGATTAAATGGTCGATCGATGGTTTTCAAAAGTTTTTCTTGATCATTATAAGGAATATCGCCTGAAAAAGAACCACCCCCTGGTCCAATGGTAGGACACTTAAAAAGATATTCAATGCAATAGCGGACCCATGTATTTGCACTTCTTGGGTAGGAAACTAAATTATAACATTTATACTCATCACAATCTGTGCAATAAGTCGCCCTAAAAAGGGACAAAAAAATAAAAAGAAAAAAACAAGCATTTTTATTCATCTTATTCTCCTAATAAGTGATGGGTTCTCTAAGGAGAGGCTACAATTGACAGCTCCTAATTACTGGAGGTTCGGTTTTTTAATTCCTTTGAATCCAAGCAGCTCTTTTATTAAATCAGAGACTCTTAGCTAAAGAAAATAGCAAAAGAATTGGCTATTTCTAAAGATAAAGCCCTATAAGATAAGAAAGATGCTTGTACTTAATAGGACAGCAAACCAAACTCATCATAAATTAGATAAATAATTTTTTATAGATTTTTTATCTAGTATTCCGTCAAAAAATAGTCTTATTCCTATTTATTAAGAGAATTTTCTACATAAAAAGAGGGGATAGAATTCTAGCAACTATAGCCCTTACAATCCTCTGTGCAGGACAAAAATTAGTTTTTTATCTCTATTAAAGTGACGAAGTCAGGTCCTATCACCGTTCACACAAAAATTGATTCTTAATTCCCTTCAGCCAATTAATTTGCTAGACAATAGCGTAAATGCTTCTAAGATTTTTTCGATTATTAAGATCTAACCAAAGAGTGTAACCTATTTTTTGAGATTGAGTAACATCTCATAATCTTGACGTACAAGATTCCAAATATGTTCAGCGCGCTTGAGGCGTTTATCTTTTTTATTTAGTGTATTACCTCTTGGGTAGTGCTCCATCCGAATTTCTTGGCCAAAAGCCATGTGAATAGGTGTATAATGGGCCTCTCGGTGTTCTCCTAATTCCTTTTTAATTTGATGGGGAGGAGGAAGCAAATGGTAGGAATCTAAGGCTAGAGGATAGAAGTGAGTCAAGTGTGGAGATCGTTGTGCCATAAGCCAAAACATTTCAATACTATCAGGATCAAAAGGGGCAATATCGATGCGACCCGTAGAATTTGGGCGATCACGCCCTCCACTAGGAGCAACATAAATACATTTTCCTCCTGAACAGAGTAGTTCGCTCATCTTCTGCATCGTTCGTTGGTTATGGATCAATTTTCTAGGTTTTTCTTTCAGAGGAATGTCAATATATTTTTTAGAATAGATGCAGAGAAGATTGCGTCCCATGCTTAAAGGTATTGTCATCGGGTCTTCCACTACTCGATGCCCCGCGACAAAAATGATTTGAGAAGCTAGTTCGGCATAGCGGGATTCTAATAAGAGACTGATGATCTGAGGATCTGGCTCTGTTTGGTGATTAGCTAGCAAAACAACATTCTCTCCATCAGTGAGTTGTTCAATGATCCGATCTACTTGTTCTAGTCCTAATACCTTAGAAGCTTTAAAATTCACCAAGGGTCGAATAAAATCCAAACCAAATTGGTAATAATCGAAAGGCTGGCGAATACTTTGATGAAAAATATCAAATTTATAAGGGACTTTGGATTGTTGAATAACTAAGTCGATCCATTGCTTTAGGAGATGGATACCCTCTACAATGCTGATTCCAGACTCCTGAATAGATTGTAAGTAGCTTTCCTGAAAATTTTTGATAATAGTACAAAGCTTAGGATTGCCTAGTTCTTCTTCTTTGCTTTCCAATAAATTTCTAATTTCTTTCACGATCCCTCTTATATATCAATCTTCTTATTAGTAATAGTTGAATAAAAATAAAATTCGTTTAGATGCAACCGATCATCTACCACACATTCCAAATGGGCATTGTGATTGACTGCAACTTTAAGGAGGTATTGTTTATCAAAAATACTCAAATAGCGATCTAATTCTGGATGGATCATAAGTTTAAGGGCAAATTGTTCATGACAAGAGATAATCTTTTTGAGAGTACGCTCGATTTCAATGGATATACTCTCATGAGATTTGATAATACCGCTTCCAGAGCAATAAGGACAGTTAGTGAAAATGGTTTGAATGAGTGATCCTCGATTACGCTGGCGAGTCATTTCAACTAAACAAAATTCACTCATTCCTAAAATCGTGCATTTAGCCGAATCATCTTTCATGCAATCTTTTAAACGCTCTAATACGCGTCTCTGGTTTTTGCGTAGCCGCATATCGATAAAATCACAAATAACAAGACCGCCAATATTACGTAAACGAAGCTGACGTGCAATTTCCTCTGCTGCCTCCAAATTAATACGGACTATAGATTCTTCCACATCTATTTTGCTAGAGGTGCTTCTTCCTGAGTTAACATCGATCGTATACATAGCTTCTGTACGGTCGAAAAATAAGTAACCTCCGCTTGAAAGCCAGATTTTACGTCTTAAAGTTTTTTCAATTTCCCTCTCTACATTAAAACGTTCAAACATGGGAACTTTATCTCGATAATATTCGATACGTAAAGCGTGTTCGCTTGAATAGCGGCTATAAAGATGTTTACAAGTTTGATAAACACCATAATCATCAACTAAAATACGATCATAACGTTTATCAATAGCCGTCAAAACAGCCCGTTTGATGAGATCTGATTCAGCATACAAGAGAGTAGGCTCAGTTGCTTTATCGAAATTCTCCATAATATTTTGCCATGTATGAAGAAGGTCGTGAGCCTCTGTAATAAGCATATCGGGGATCGCACTAGCGCTGGCAGTTCGGCAGATAAGACCCATATCTTGAGGCATTTCAAAAGCCCGGATGAGCTTCTTTAAACGCTCACGAGCAGTCCGATCCTCAATTTTACGGGAAACCCCTCTATGAGAAGAATTAGGCAAAAGAACTAAATAACGGCCCGCAATAGAAATATTTGAAGTTAGACGAGCTCCCTTTGACCCAATAGGTTCTTTGACAACCTGAACTAAAACAGGTTGCTCTAACTTCATCACTTGCTCAATATCTAGATTTTCCTGTTCTTTTTCATTCAAAGTTTGAATATCATAATCAAGATCAAAATCCATATCAAAGAGTTGTTCAAACTTCTTGGTATTCTCAATAATATCCGAAATATGAATAAAACCATTTTCTCCTTCATTGATATCAATAAAAGCGGATTGGATATTATGTAAAATATTCTTGACTTTACCTCGATAAATGTTACCAGTTAATTGTCTTTCTTTTTTCCGTTCGACAATAAGGTCGCTTAGTACTCCATTTTTAAGAAGAGCATAACGTGTCTCTTTGGACTCTATATTAAGTAAAATTTCATGCATTTCGTCACCTATGAGCAGTATGACGGAAGGCACAAAGCCTGCGTTGCATTAGAGAGCGGCAAGAAAAGCTTAAAATGATTTCTAAGCTTTCTTAGATGATGGTCATTCAAAATTAGATTTCTTGCAAAAACTAAAAATTAGATTTTTGCGATTTAACTAAAAGGTTATCCTAAGTGTTCCTTGCTTACTCTGTTCATTGATGTCAAAGAATATTTTCGGCAGCCTCATAGTCAAATGATCAAAACGCCTAAAGTCTCTTTTAGCTTATCAGAAATTGATTCATTTACTCATTGACACCTTCATTCTCTTTTGACAATCATAAGAAATCTTCTAATGTCCCTCTCATGTCTTTTCCCCTCAATCTTGTCATTTATCTTACTCTAATTATGGGCTAAAGATCATGGAAGAGAATAATTATTTCATTAAATAAGCAATCACAACTTGCTCTGTCATCGAGCTTTTCTTCTGGTCTTAATTTAATGGTGTCGCTCTGTATTCAATGCAATTGCGCAGTTTATGCCTTTGTCTTAAACTTTTATTTTTGATTCTACCTTACGGGCAAAATTAAAAATACTTTGTATTTATAAATTATGGGGTGTGTTCAAATTCAGTTTATTTGCTTTTAAGATAATGATTTTTATCTCTATATGGTATGGACCTCATATTGAAAACACATCCTAAGGTCATTACTTACTTATCTTAACTGTTACAATGTAAGCATGCGCTGATATCTTGAATGCCAAGGTAGCAGCGGATACTTGCATAAGGATTTGAATGAATCATTCCTAGTGCTCCGTCACATTCGTTTTTGGTGTTTGGGCTGGATCTTTGTCCCAGCCCAAACACCAAAAACGAATGTGACGGAGCACTAATTTACTTTGAAGTTTAAGCAAAAGAAGGGTTCTTTTCCAGCAAAAAGTTAGATAAAAAACCTTTTATATTGCCTATCTCTATTCTGTTATCTATTATAAACAATAAGTAGAATTTGATGGCAAAAAAACATTAAATTGTATAAACTTACTCTGTTAAATAAGAGATGAAAAGAAAGGCATAACATGGAAGATCTTTTCAAGATTTATGTGGATCGGCTCCGTGATGGGCAAGAAATAAAGATTGAGGAGAGAGTTTCACCGGATTTTTTAGAGATTCGAGAACCTGATCTTGCTTTCCAAAAGAACATTGAGGTTAAAGGGGTTGCTTATTTAGCTGAAAATGAGCTTATTTTGAATTTATCCATTTTAGCAGAAGCACTTGTAGCATGTTCCATTTGTAACGAAAAGGTACCCATTGGCATTAAGATTGAAAATTTTTATTATGCTAAGCCCTTATCTGAAATCAAATCAAGTATTTTTAATTTTAAAGATCTTTTGCGTGAGACTATTTTATTAGAAGTTCCCGCTTTTGCCGAATGTAATCAGGGAAATTGTCCTAAACGCAAAGAAATAGAGAAATTTTTGAAGCTACCTGCAAATGAATCAGATGAAGAAGGATATCAACCTTTTGCGGATTTAGATTGGAAATGACAATATCCGGTAGGTGAAAATTAAAAAGATTAGATTAAAAAGTTGATTAAGATAGGAGATATTATCATGGCAGTGCCACGCAATCGTTTGTCGAATGCACGCAAAAATTCTAAGCGTGCTCATCATGCAAAAAAACCAAAGAATATGTCTGTATGCAATAATTGTGGACAACCTCGTTTGCCACATTTTAGCTGCCAAGCTTGTGGAGTTTATGCAGGACGTGTTGTCGTCAATAGAGGAACGTCTTAAACTTTATACACAAGTAAGTTGAAAAATTGGCTTTTGAGCAACGTAAAAGCCAATTTTTCAACTTACTTGTGTATAACCCCATGAGGAGTAAAAAGTTTGCGCATCGGAGTTGATTTAATGGGGAGCGATAGTTCTCCATATATCCTTTTTGAAGCTGTGTTACAGGCTGCTCAGCAACTCCGAGGAATAACGCTCATTGTCTTTGCCACTCAGACTGTCGTCGATATAATTTGGTCTAAACCCAGCCTCTCACCTATTTTAGCTCAAACATCTTCACGAGTGGAGTTTCATATTGTTTCTGAGGTCATTGAGATGTGTGATGAACCTCTTATGGCTATTCGTCAAAAAAAGAATTCTTCTCTTGTTTTAGGGATGCGTTTTCTAAAAAAAAAGCATCTAGATGCTTTTGTTTCGGCGGGAAATACCGGAGCCTTGATTGCTAACGCGACTCTCTCTTTACCCCTTTTGCCTAGTATTAAACGACCAGCCCTGCTTGCTACTCTGCCAACCGAAAAGGGTTACGTAGCCGTTATTGATGTCGGAGGCAATGTCTCTTGTAAAGCTCATCACTTAATGCAATTCGCTCAAATGGGAGCAGCCTATCAACGTTGTTGCCAAGGGATTGAAATTCCTAAAGTAGGTCTTCTCAATATTGGTGTCGAGTCCAAAAAAGGTACATCTGAAGTACGAAATGCCTATCAAAGTTTACAAGAGTGGATATTCATGCACTCAGCTACAACAGCTCAAAAAATGCTTTTTATTGGAAATATAGAGGGTCGAGAAGTATTCCAAGGAAAGGTCGATGTTTTAGTAACAGATGGATTTACAGGCAATGTTTTATTAAAGACGTCAGAAGGAGTTTCTTCGTTCATTTTAGATCATCTTCATCAAGCATTAAATGATATTCTTCCTCAACAGAAACAAGCTATTGTCAATTATTTTCGATATCATTTTGATTATGAGGAATATGGAGGAGCAATTGTGTGTGGAGTGGATTGTGTAGCTGTCAAATGCCATGGAAAGTCCTCTGTTAAAGGAATGCTCAATGGAATTAAGGGAGCAGTAGATTTAGTGAAAAACAATTTTATTGATCAAATTAAGCAGCAATTGATCTCATAAATTAGTCGAGATTTTGCCTTCTCATGGGACGGCAATATCCGCTTAAGGAGTAGGCAAAGAGCACTGTAAGATATTTTGAGCATGATGAAGGGCTATGCCATCTTCTTTTGTTAAAATAACAGGAGCCTCAAAAAAAATCCTTATTGTTGTAAAAGGTTTAGGGATCATTAGCTTATCCCACGTCTTTAGCCGCCAAAAATGATCAGCTCTCCAAGTCAATGGTACAACATGCGCCGATGTCTTCATAGCGGCTAAAGCCACTCCAGGTTTGATCTTATAAATGGGACCTCTAGGGCCATCTGGGGTGATAATAATAATATTTTTTCTCTCTTCTAAGTAACGAATCAACTCTCGTAGTGCTTGATGGCGGGCATAGTGAGATACCCGGATTGTTTTCCCTATCTTATAGGAGTGAATGACTGTGCTGATGAGTTCTCCATCGCGGCTATTGCTGACAAAGGCTGTATAAGTTAAATGCGAGGCGAATTTATAGAGAATAGAAGGCATAATAGCTAAACGGTTATGCCATAACATCAAAATGCATTTTTGTTTTTCTGCAACCTTTTTAAATCTTTCTAAGCCGTTGACTTCCCAGCGGCATGTCCATAGGATGAGGCGTACAATTCCTTGCCCTACTGTGGCAACTAGAAAAGGAAGGGGTTTATAAGCTAGTCGCTTTAAGTAATGAGTCATTTTTTTTAGCATGTTAGAAGCTCCATTACCGCATGTGCAGCCAGTTGATTTGTTTTAAATTGTCCTAAGAGATCTCGAATATATTGACAACCCTCTAAGATGGCATTTCTAGTTCTTTCATCATAGTAGAGTCGCTTGAGCAGTTTAGATAATTGATCTATTCTTCTTTCTCGTCCTATGATTTCTGGAAAGATCTCTCGACCACCTAGAATATTGACGATACAGTAATGGGGCAGACGGAGACGTAGGAGATATTTAGCTATGAGGTAATTCAAGTTAGATAGTCGATACATCACGACACTAGGTCGTGCATGCAGAGCAAGTTCTAGGGTCACGGTTCCGGAAGTTGCAAGAGCTGTATGACAATCACGCATGAGCTCGTAAGTAAACGTTTTGGGAACTAAGTAAATATCTCGATTCAATTGCAGAGGGCTCTGTTGGACAATCTGCTGGATAGTAGGTAATAAATTTTCATGAGCATAAGAAAGGGCAAAATGTATTTGGGGATTATCTTTTTTTAGTAGAGATGATGTCAATAGTTGTTGAGGCAAGTTACATTTAATTTCTCCTAAGCGGCTACCAGGGAAAATAGCGACTAATGGATGAGATAAAGAACATCCCACTTGTTGACTCCAGTTGTCATCATAGACGTATTGCTGGATATATTCAACGAGTGGATTGCCAATATAGATGGTTGATAATGAAGTATTGGCAAAATAAGCTGGCTCAAAAGGATAAATAGTGAGAAGCAAATCGAGTGTACGGGACATTGTTTGGATTCGTTTTTTACCATGAGCCCAGACAGTTGGGCAGATATATTGGATAATCTTTTCTTGAAATCCTTTACGACGCAAGGCGTGGGCTAAACGAAGGTTAAATCCTGGATAATCAATTAAAATCACCACATCTGGTTTAACCCTTAAGATTGTTTCGCAAACAGTATAAAATTGCCTCCATAATTTAGGTAAGGATCTTAAAACGTCAGAAAATCCCATGATTTGAAAGTCTTCCATATTTAGAACGCATTCCAATCCTTCAGCGCGCATAGAAGGGCCTCCAACTCCAGTAAAATGATGAGGAGTAGAAAATAATTTGAGAGCTTGGATTAAGCGACTTCCATGTAGGTCTCCGCTTGCTTCTCCAGCAAAAATAAAATAACGTCTTAACGTGTTTGTCATGAGGTCTGCTTAAATTTGTGCATGAGTATGAGGTTACGAATATAAGGGATGAGACCTATGAGGGGGCCGATGAGATTAATGGGATCTTGTATAAGGAAAAAATAAATAGATGAGATTAAAGCACCGCTTAGGCTAATCCACCAAAAAGAGGGAAGTAAGCAGCTCTTTTGCAGCTTTTCCGCACTCCACCATTGGATCCAAAAACGGCTAGAGAAAAGAAGATAGCCTGTAAAACCCCAAAAGTGCCAAAAGAGGGAAATTTCTCTTTCATTAGTAGTGTGCCAAGCCATTTTAGGAGTACGAAACCAATTTCCCCCTTCTTGGACTAGGAAAATATCCTGAAGAAAGAAGGCGCAGGAAGTTAAGATAATTGTAGCGAACAGCAGCCAAATAACACGCTGAAAAGGGATAGGAGGATGCTCTTGCATCAGGTTTAAATTACGCCAAGAGATGACTCCATTGCAAGCTTGAACTAAGCAAACATGATACTGGACTTGAATGAATGCATGCAAGGCTAGGAACAGATTGCCTAGTAAAGAAAGTTGCCAAAATGAACGGGTGACAAGGCTTTTTCCTTGTCTTTCACTTCCCACCCACTGAATAATAAAGCGTGCACCGAAAATCAGGCTAGAGAGAAAGCCTAAAGGATAAAGAAGAATACGCCACTCTTCAATCATAAAGATATCCCCTTCATATACAATCGCCTCTTCTGATTTTTAGATGGCCTGTTTGCTATTCTTGTTCAATTTGGTAATTAAGATGACGTTTTTTCATCCAAAGGACAGCTAAAAGGTCTGCTATTGTATTGAAAGAGCGATTAAATAAATGATAATTGCTTTTTCCCTTGATCCTTTCCCGATGATTAACGGGAATCTCTTTCAAGCGAAATCCCTCAATCTTAAAAAGAGTAGGCAAAAAACGGTGCATACCATTAAACATTTTAATCTTGTCTAAGCATTCTCGGCGATAAATTTTGAGTGAGCAACCTATATCTTGTATCCCATCTTTGCAGATCCAGTTACGTATTCGATTTGCGATTCTAGAGATGAAACGTTTACCCCATGTATCTTTACGCTTAACACGTATCCCACAAACGAGATCACAATCTGCAATAAGCTGAGCTAGTTTAAGAATATCTTTTGGATCATTTTGACGATCTCCATCTAATGTGATGACAAATTCTCCTTGAGATGCTCGAAAGCCAGCTTGAAAAGCGCTCGATTGTCCATAATTTTTCTTAAAGAAAATGGGACGCAGATAGCTCTTTTTTTTAGCTAAATCATGGAGAATTTGGCGAGTTTGATCTGTAGAGCCATCATCAATACAGATAAGCTCCCATGGTTTATGAAGATAGTCCATTACTGGTTCTAACTCTTCAATAAGATCGATGATATTGTCGGCTTCATTTTTTAAGGGAATAACAACAGAATAGTAGATATTCATAACACATTTAATCTTTAATTAATTTGGTTCTAATCCAATTTGCCCCTTCCTGAAAGATATAAGGAGGAGTCCCATGTCCTTTATGTCCAATTGAAGGGTAAATGATCAGTTCTACCTCAGGAGAACGAATACCATGAGAAAAAGAAGTATCTGCTAAAGTCTTAATAAATTCAAAGCAAGAATCAGTTCCAACACGTGTATCATGGTTTCCAATATAAAATCGAAAACTTTTGTGAAAAAGATGAGGAGCTAGATTAGATAAAGCAATAGATTCGTATAAAGATAAAGGGAATAATCCAAATTCCTCGATAAGGGAAGGGGAGAAGCGAGTCAGAGGTGCAAACCCCAGTACAGTACGAATGCGATAATCATGAGCAGCGAGGTAGGTAGCTATAAAACCTCCTCTGGAAAGACCTGCCACAGCAAGATGATCTGCATCGATAAAGCCTTGTTCAATAAGATCATTAATGTTTTGAATACATCTATCAATGAATTCAGAGAAATAAGAGGGATGATCCCTAAATGTTAAAGTCCATTTTTTCATTGCTTCGTGTGGGTTATGATTTGGCTCATGAAAAGGGAGATTCCAAGAAAAAATACGTATGGGATTAGAAGATAAAGCAATGACTGGTTGATTGTAGGGATCTTCATAGAGGCTAGATACTGCAGAGAGGGCAAAATAGATGAGAGCAGGAAAACAGCCTTGGGCAAGGTCAGGGCCTTGGTAGTAAATTTGTGCACCAGAAGAGGTAATAAAAGGATCTTTTTTAGGAAGATATGGCATGAGATGGGTCTCTTGTCAGTAAGGAATCCTTATCTGAAGATATAGGAGGAGAATGGTGTTTGCGATCTCCATGCCGGATGAGTTGACGGTACTGATTACGAAGGGAAATATAGGTATCGACTAAATCTTCACTTACTAAAGCTCGAAGTTTAAGAAATTTGAGAGCTAACTCAAATTCTTTATGATGAAATAGCTTTTCTCTATAATGACGCTTACCAGATAACGGTGTTAGGCGATATTGGGTGACTAAAATTGAAGCAACTGTTGAACTAATCCGCCTAGGAAAATGAGAGAAAGCATGGACAAAGATCTCTTTAATTAAAGAGGAGGTCACTAATGTAATCTCTCCAATATGAGGCATCTGTTTTTGATCTAAGTATTTCTTTTGTAGCTCATACTCAAGTATAGGAAACAGAAGACATGATGCTAATAAAGGACGTTCTAGAATATTTTTACCCTTATACTGATAAATATAATCAGCACTAGCTAAGTAGTGATAAATACTTTTTCCTGGAGGTGTATGAATGAACTGAGTCAGAGCAGGAAAAAGAAGGGGAAGAATCTCATATCCCACTAACAAACGCAAAAAAGGTGCAGAACAACCAGATTCAAGCATTCTAAAGATTTCTTCTAAAATGCGAGCAGAAGAACTTTTCACTATCTCTTCTCGACTCGTATAAATAGCTTGTCTTGTAGCTGGTTCAATTTCAAAATTAAATCTAGCATGAAATTTAAGAAGACGTAGTAAACGAACAGGATCTTGTCGAAAACGTACTTCAGGATTTCCAATTGTTCTTAATACCTGCTTTTGAATATCTTCCCATCCTCCCACATAATCAATAATGGAATGGTTAGAAGAATCGTAAAAGAGACCATTAATAGTAAAATCACGCCTCAAGACATCCTGCTCTGCACTGCCCCACTCATTATCTTGAATAATGAGATCACTATCATTTTCACCGGTGCGAAAAGTCGATACTTCGATAATTTTATGACCAAAACGGATATGGGCTAGGCGAAAACGTCTTCCAATAAGAATGCATTGACGTTGAAAGATTTGCTTGATCTGCTCAGGACGAGCAGAAGTAGAAATATCGAAGTCTTTTGGCACCTTTTTAATTAGGAGGTCTCGAACACTTCCTCCAACAAGATAGGCCATAAATCCCGCTTGTCTCAACTTCTCTAAAATGTAGAGGGCATCCGGATCAATTAAGACTGTATCAATATCATGGTCTTCAACAAAATAAATCTTAGGTTGCACAGAGAACCGCTCCCAAATGTTAAGAGAAATGAAATAAACAAGAAATCATCATTAAGCCGTACAATATGAGATTAGCAAACCAACTGAGTTAAACTTAGATGTAAATTAATGAGAATCATTTTTAAACAAAATTAAACTAATAAGCAAAAATAATAAAATAGCGGGAAAAAGTCAATCCCATATTTTTCAGCCTGGTAAAATATCTTACCACCTATCAGTTTTTATTCTAATAATTTTACACAACAATTAATCAAACTCCAAATAGAGGGAATTTTAATAAATCGCTGAGCACATCTCAAAAGATAACGCAGCCCGCGCTTGAAAAAAGAGACTAAGCTACGATAGGCTTTTTTAATGTTGATGGTTTGTTTTCATAAGGCAATGAGTGAATGATAGCATCCCAAAGACCCGAAAAAACGGCCCAAATCATGGCGATCGCCATGACTAAAATAAGTTTTTCTAGCCGATCTGAATAGTGTAGATGAGTGTCTTCCAATCCAAATCCTCGCGTTTTGAAATCGGAAAACATGGGTTCAATGGACCATCTCATTCCATAATCTAAGGCCTTATAAAAGTTAGGCTTTTGGCTCATTGCAATAATCCAGGCTTCTTCATGTCCTTCTTCATGAATCACTGCAATATTTGTTTGTTCTCGAAGGCCTGTTAGAGTAGCATATTCAAGAAAATGTTCTCCTGATTGCTCTAAATCTTTTGTTTTCAATTCTTTTAAACCATGCCCAACAATGAGGTTATTTTTTAAACGCAATCTATAATCCCAATTTTTGAGTTTGCAATATTCAATTAAATCTACCGTTCCAAAAAATCGATCTCCCATCAGCGTCACAGAGATATTGGAGGGTAAATAAGAAGCAACTTTATCAAGCAGAAATTTTTGATCTTCAAAGCCAATATTACCTTGAATTTTTCTCACACACCAAGCAAGCGGAACAGCTCTTTGTCCAAAACGCACTGAAACCATAAGAACCTGTAGCCCAGAAGAAGCTTGATCAATAATAAGGACAATATATGATTGAATTAAGCTTAATTGCCTTAGAACAAAACAAGCAAATGGATCAATGACTTCGTGTATGTTTACAAGCTTATTACCAAGAAAACGAGAGATCCATTGATATCTCATATCTATTCTCTCTGTTGCTATTGGAAGTGAAGCGGCTAAATCCATTGTATTTGCGCTTCTGACGTGAAGCATTGTCGCAACAAGAAGAGAAAGTTTATCTCTTTGGGTTTTTCTTTGATGGGGAAGAACTTCTAATAAGTCATCTTTGATTGCTTCCGCCAAATGTTGAATGCTGCCAACCATAATTCCTCCTACAAAAAGAGTTTTTGATCGACAACTTCATTATAACATATATTCAATTATTAAACTGATGGGTGGTAAGGGTAAAATATTGAAGTCCTGAATTTTTATGAGCCCTTAGCTTGATCCATCTGCATTCAGTTTAATCGTTATTTCAATCTTCAGATATAGTTTATTAACCCATTTTATAATTATATCATAATTTATTTTAATTTTGATTTTATTAATTTTTATTTTAAAATTATTTATAGAGAAATTGACTTTTTTAAAAGTTTTCCTTTAGTATTTCAATGTCATGAGTTTATCTTCACGAAATTTCTTGCTTCTAGTGGCTAAAATAGGTATTTTTTTATTGCCGCGTTTTGCAGATGACTCAAAATTCAGATTCATCATCATTGGAAGGAAGATCTGAAAAAAATGTGTTGATAAGTAGCAATTAGGTAAGTGCACATGTCAAAAGAACGTTCTTTTAAAGTTTTTGGAACAGATGGGGTAAGGGGTCGTGCTAATAAGTTTCCGATGGTGCCTGAAATAGCCCTTGCACTAGGTAGAGCCGCCGGAAAAATTTTTCGTAAAAGATCTCAAAAACCTCGCGTGGTGATTGGCAAGGATACACGCTTATCCTGTTATGTGTTTGAGAATGCCTTGATTGCTGGTTTATGCTCGATGGGGGTTGATACATTAATGGTAGGCCCTTTACCTACTCCTGGAGTTGCTTTTATTACGAGAGCTTATCGTGCTGATGCTGGTATTGTCATTTCAGCTTCTCATAATCCTTACCATGATAATGGAATTAAATTCTTTGATGCTGAAGGATTTAAATTCCCAGATGACTGGGAATTAGAGATGGAATCTTATATTCTCACAGGAGATTTTCAGGATAGCCTCCCAGCAGATAACGATATTGGTAAAAATACCAAAATTAGTGATGCAGATGGACGTTATATCGAATTTGTCAAAGCCACTTTTCCACGTGGTTTATCCCTAAAAAATTTGACTATTGCCTTAGATTGCGCAAATGGTGCTGGCTATAAGGTCGCTCCTCTTGTTTTTAAGGAATTAGATGCCAGAGTTTTCACGTATGGCAATACTCCTAATGGTTTAAATATTAATGAGGGATGTGGTTCTATGCATCCTGAAACTGTTCAAAAAGCGGTCATTGATCACCATGCTGATGTTGGTATTGCTTTGGATGGAGATGCAGATCGAGTAGTCCTTGTTGATGAAAAAGCCCAGCTTATAGATGGCGATACGTTATTAGCTATTTGTGCTCGAGATATGCAAAAAAAAGGATTATTAAAGAATAATCGTGTAGTGGCAACGATTATGAGTAACTTAGGTTTTATTAAGGCAATGGATAAGCTGGGGATCGAAGTTCTTAAGTCCCAAGTAGGGGATCGATATGTCATTCAAGATATGCTTAAATATGAAGCTATTTTAGGAGGAGAACAAAGTGGTCATATGATCTTTTTAGATCATAATACAACAGGAGATGGGCTTGTCTGTGCCTTGCAAGTTTTGCGCATTATGATCGAAACAGACTCTAAGCTATCAGATCTGGCCGCTTTTGTGCAAAGGTATCCTCAAGTCTGCATTAATATTCCTATTTCTTCTAAGCCAGTTTTAGAATCTATTCCAAGACTTAATGAGATGATTCGACAAGTAGAAGAAACATTATCGGATTCTGGGAGAGTACTTGTGCGTTATTCAGGGACTGAGAATACTTGTCGAGTCATGGTAGAAGGGATTAAACAAAAACAAGTCGTTCAATTGGCGAATTCGATCGCTAATATTGTGCGCAATGAAATTGGTGTTTAAAGGAAAAGGCAAAAAATGTGTGGGATTTTTGGTTATATTGGAACAAAGAATGCAGTGAAAATGACACTCGATGGTCTGAAGCGGTTAGAGTACCGAGGTTATGACTCCGCTGGAATAGCAGGTATTAAACACGGGCGGATCTTCTATTGCAAAGAGGTGGGGAAAATTTCAGCTTTAGAGCAGGAGATTGACCGATGCCAGTTAGATGTGGATTTAGCGATTGCTCAGACTCGTTGGGCGACACATGGCAAAGTCAGTAGAGAAAATGCCCATCCTCATTTTGATCAACACCAATCGTTAGCTCTCGTTCATAATGGAATTGTTGAAAACCATGATATTTTGAGAAGGCAATTGAAAGAGCAAGGGGTAAAATTTATTACCGATACGGATACAGAAGTCATTGCTCATCTCATTGCAAATTATTATGAAGGAGATATTCTTAAAGCTGTGCAACAAGCTGTTTCCTTACTGAAAGGGTCCTTTGCTTTTGCTCTTGTGCATCGAGATTTTCCTGATCGGATTATTGGTGTAGCTTGTGAAGCTCCTTTAACCATTGGAATTGGGACGCATGAAGCCTTTATCTCTTCTGATCCTCATGCCTTTGCTTCTTACACACGTCAGGCGATTTATCTTTCTAATTCTGAAATTGCCGTTGTGAAGGCTGATCAGCAAGAAATTTATCATGCAGATCAACAAATTGTTAAGGAAAGTCAATTATTAGAGGGAAGCGATAATCTAGAAGATATCTCGAAAGGAGAATTTGAACATTATACTCTTAAAGAGATACACGAGCAACCTCAAGCTATCCGTAGCGCTCTTTTATCTCGCTTTTTATTTGAGTATGGAACTGCTCTATTTGAAGAATTGGATTTTAGTACAGTGGATTTGCTGCGAGCTGAGCGTATCTTAATTTTGGCTTGTGGATCCTCTTGGCATGCAGGATATATAGCAGCCTATATGCTAGAAGATAAAGCTCGTATTCCTGTACAACTTGAAATCTCTTCTGAATTTCGCTATAAAAATCCCATTGTTGTAAATAATACTCTCGTCATTGCGATTAGCCAATCGGGCGAAACAGCAGATACGATAGCTGCTGTACGAGAAGTCAAAGCGAAAGGGGCTAAAGTATTAGTCTTATGTAACGCTCAAGGGTCCACCTTAGCTCGTGAGGCCGATAATACCATCTTTCTTAGAGCAGGAGCTGAAATTGGTGTTTGTTCGACAAAAGCTTTTACGAATCAAGTTGTTGTATTGGCTTTATTTACCTTGTTAATGGCTCGTATGCGTCATATGGGAAAAGCAGAAGGACAAGAATTCTTGAATGCCCTTTTAAAACTGCCTGATCAAGTCCAATACGTATTAGACCAGTCTGAATTGATTCAGAAATTGGCAAAAGAATATGCTCATTATGATAATTTTTTTTATTTAGGACGGCAATATATGTTTCCTGCCAGTTTAGAAGGGGCTCTTAAGCTAAAAGAAATTTCTTATATCAATGCAAACGGTTATCCAGCAGGAGAGATAAAACATGGCCCTATTGCTTTAATTAATGAAAAATGTCCAACCGTGGCTCTCTGTACTAATAAGATGACATTTGGGAAATTAGCTAATAATTTGATGGAAATTAAAGCTCGTCAAGGTCCTATTCTAGCTATTGTTGAAGAGGGAGAAAAAGGAATAGAAGGAATTGCTGACTATATTTTTTATATCCCCTCTGTGATAGATCCATTAGCTGTTGTTGTGACGACAGTGTTTACACAACTTTTTGCTTACTATGTGGCCCGAGAGCGAGGCGGTGATATCGATCAACCACGCAATTTGGCGAAATCAGTAACTGTAGAGTAATACCATTTAATTGTATCTCGACTTAATCTTGATTTCACAAATAAAATTAGTTATAATAAACTTCTTGCAGACTTAAGCAAATTTAGGGTTTTTGATGATTTAAAAACACCTCGCTTGGAAGTAGTTTGTCTATTGAGTCCAATTTTTAGGTGATAGTAAGATTAAGATTTGCGCCTTACATAAGCAAGGCAGGGAATAAGTGATGAATAAAAAAGGAAGTGTTTTGGGAGGATCTCTCTTAGTCGCAGGAACCTCTATTGGTGGAGGAATGTTGGCTCTTCCTGTTCTCACGAGTGTAGCTGGATTTATACCCTCCTTGTTGATTTATTTAATATGCTGGCTATTTATGTCGAGTACAGGGCTTCTCTTTTTGGAAGTTTCTCAATGGTTAAAAGGCGAATCGAATATCATTTCTATGGCTGAGTATACGTTAGGAAAACCAGGTAAATATGCTACTTGGATTTTATATGTATTTCTATTTTATTGCTTAACTATTGCCTATATTGTGGGGTGTGGAAATATTGCTGTTGAGCTCTCTCAGTTCTCTATTCCTGATTGGGCTGGGCCTATCCTTTTTGTCCTCATCTTTGCCCCTTTGATTTTAATTAATACATCTTTGGCTGGAAAACTTAATATTCTTTTAGTGGTTGGCTTAGCCATTTCTTATTTTGCTTTTGTTTTTTTAGGATTTCGCTATGTACAATCTGATCTTTTATCTCAATCTGATTGGTCTAAGTCTGTACTAGTTCTACCTATTGCTTTCACCTCTTTTGCTTATCAAGGTATCATTCCTACTTTGGCGACTTATTTACATAAAGATGTTAAAAAGATCCGACAAGCCATTCTTATCGGCAGTTTTATCCCTTTTATCGCTTATGTAGTATGGCAATGGCTTATTCTAGGAATTGTCCCTACTTATGGAGTTGGTGGACTAGCTGAGGCTTTAGAGAAGGGAGATAATGCTATCTATTCTTTAAAAAATTTCATTCATAATTCTTCTGTCTATTATATTGGACAAGCTTTTGCTTTTTTTGCCTTGGTCACCTCTTTTTTAGGCGTTACACTAGGTCTTCGAGATTTTTTAGCGGATGGTTTAAAAATTAAAAAAGACCGAAAAGGAAAGTGGCTTTTAGCTGGCATTATTTTCTTATTTCCCCTCGCTATTTCTGTCCTTTATCCTCATATCTTTCTAGTTGCTTTAGATTATGCTGGAGGTTTTGGGTGCGCTCTACTTCTTGGTTTACTGCCCATTTTAATGGTTTGGATAGGACGCTATCATCTTGGATTTCATGAAAATCAACAATTATGGGGAGGAAGAATTTTATTAAGTTTACTTGCTATCTTTGTTCTATTCGAAGTAGTAACAGAATTGAGAAATGTAATAATTAAATTTTAATCTTTAAATATCGCAGTTTTTATGAATCTTTCAAGTAATTAGAAGGATTAATTAAAAAGTTAACCCAAGATAACCTAATAGAATAGGCTTCTTGGGTTAACAAGGCCCTTTAACAGGGCCATCTTTTACTCCTTTTAAAAGGAGATCATTCTCTTAACGCTTACCCTCGGAAATAGATGCTAATTCCACTGTCATAGTCGTAAGGAGAGGAGTAGGAATAGTAGGAATAGGGGTAGGCACTATAAGAGTAAGGATAGGAGTAAGAATAAGGATAATAACCATAAGAATAGGGAGAAGTGTAAAAGCTATAATAGGGAGAATAACCCCTATTCCAATGCCTCCAACCATCACGGTCACCATGATGATGCCTATGATGTCCACCATCCCAATGGCCTCTACTCCAACGATCTCCATGAGAGCCTTTTCCATCTCTATCTCTATCTCTATGATGACCGCCATGGCCACCTCTATCATGACCTCCATGGCCGCCGCCTCTATGTCCACCATCACGATCTGCTAAAAGAGGATTAAATGGCAGCACTGTAAGCGCTAAGAAAAAGAGACCACCTAGAAGCGATGTTAAGGTACGATACATACACGCCTCCTTTCTTTTTCTTGACTAAGACATGTTCTCAAATTGCTAACTGCTTATTTTCTTGAAAATAAGCAGTTAGCAATTTGAGAACATGTCTTAAGTAACCATTCAATTTTTTCTAATCGATAACATTTATTTAAAATAAAACTAATAAATGCAGAAGTTAAATACGAATTTTATTTTGTTGAGTTTTTACAATGTAACCTCAACCTTATAACTTCCTCAATTAGAAAAAAGAATGGTTACGATTTGCGCTTCACCTGTTTGCTAGGCACATAGGGTAGATCTAACTTCTTCAGATTTTACGGATAAAGACGGTGTTTCACTGTTTACCCTAATCTGACCATTAGATCTACCTTTTTTGCCTATCAAACAGATGGTAAAAATAAGATCAATCATTTCATCTCATTTAAAACTTACTCTTTTCTTTAACCTCCCTATCTTCATTATAGAAATTAAAGTCAGAATTGTCAAATTAAAAACTTAATGTAAAATTCATGAAGATGATGACAATTAAGCAATTGTTCTTGATTAAATTTTTAAATTCTTTAATTTAAGTTATTTGTATTATTCAAAAAGATTTGCCACAAAAGTCGTGGGATCGAAAGGTTGTAGATCATCAATGTTTTCACCTATGCCAATGAATTTGACAGGAATTCCTAGTTCTCGTTGAATGGCGACAACAATGCCTCCCTTAGCTGTTCCATCTAACTTTGTTAAAATAAGGCCTGTGATGGGAGTAAATTTATGAAAGATTTTGGCTTGATCAATAGCATTTTGTCCAGTTGTCGCATCTAATACCAGTAGAGTTTCATGAGGAGCATGAGCTGAAATTTTTTTACAGGAACGTTTGATTTTTTCTAACTCTTGCATAAGAGGAATCTTGGTGTGAAGACGTCCTGCTGTATCAATAATGACAACATTACATTGACGCGCTTTTCCTGCATAAACAGCATCGAAAGCAACAGCCGCAGGATCACTTTTAGGAGCTCCTTTGACCAAATCGACGTGGAGACGATGGGACCATACTTCTAGCTGTTCGATAGCTGCTGCTCTAAAAGTATCTGCTGCGCCTATAAGGACTTTTTGTCCTGCTTGGGTGAGTAGATAAGCTAGCTTAGCGACCGAAGTTGTTTTTCCATTTCCATTGACCCCTACAATTAAAATGATTTGAGGACCCTCTATTTGATCAATAGACACTAAATGGGTGGGATAACGGTTAAGAAGATTGACAATTTCTTGGCGTAAAGCCGCTAAATAATCTTCAGTTTTAAAAGAAGGGTGGTTTTTATGAAGTTCTCGAATTTTATTTGTCAGTTCTAATGTTGCCTGAACACCGAAGTCTGCTTCATATAGAAGTTGCTCAAGCTTCTCAAGGGTCGTTTCATCAATTTTACCTTGAAATAGAACTCGAATTTTATTGCCTAATAGAGAACGGGCTCGAGCAAGGGCAGATTTAATTTTTATATAACTGGATTTAATAAATTCTAAAGCCATAAGATTCTTGGGTTAGGATTGGCGACGAAGAAGACGGCATTAGAGGAGTTTGTTTGTTCTGTTCTTTTGGTACGTTTTCAAACGCCATATATACTCCTTCCAGTTGAAAGCTGCAATTTGGGCAACGTGAAAGCTCTCGCGATTCAACGATCAAAGATGAGCCCATATAGGCTATATGGGCTCATCTTTGATCGTTGAAGCCCGAGGCTTTGACGCAGCCCAACTTGCAGCTTTCAACTGGAAGGAGTATATACTCCTTCCAGTTTTTTACTGAGTACTAGAAAAAAGTTTAGCATATAAAAAACAAAAAAGGGAAGATACTTTTAGATAGGGATATCACTCAAATTCATCTTTTATAGATAAAGCGGATCAATATGAATACGCATGAATTTCAAGCTAAGCAAATTTTGCAAAAATATGGAATTCCTGTCCCCCCTTTTTTATTGCTTCTACCTTAGAAGAGGTTGAACATTTGATTCAAATATATCAGCTCGATACGGCTGTTTTGAAAGCACAAATTCATGCAGGAGGCAGAGGCAAGGCCGGAGGAATTAAGTTTGCGCATAATAGGCAAGAAATCTTGAGTGCAGCTAGAGAATTATTAGGAAAGCGTTTCATTAATAATCAGACAGGAAAAGAGGGAATGGTAGCCCATCAGATATTAATAACTTTTCCTATTCCTATTATAGAGGAGTATTATTTAGGTGCAATTATTGATAGGAAGAGAGCTCAAGGGGTATTAATTGCTTCTCCCGAAGGAGGAATGGAGATTGAACAGGTAGCTCATCAAACACCTGAGAAGGTTCTCACGCTTTTGCTTCCCATTGATGGTTTGTTAAAACCTTATCAGCTTCTACGTGTAGCTAAATTTATGAGGTGGGAAGGTAGTCTTGCTGCCCAAGGCATGCAAATTATATCTAGTTTAGTGAAAGCCTTCGTAGAGACAGATGCTTCACTTATTGAGATCAACCCACTTGTTAAAACAGAAGAGGGAAAATTAACTGCTTTGGATGCCAAGCTTTCAGTGGATGATAATGCCCTTTTTCGCCAGCCTCTAGTGAAAAGCTTTTTCGATCCTAATCAAGTCTCCCAGAGCGAGGCGCGTGCTCAACAGCATGAATTGGCTTATGTTGCTTTGGAAGGAGATATTGGCTGCATGGTAAATGGAGCTGGCTTAGCGATGGCTACCATGGATATTATCCATTATAATGGAGGGACTCCAGCTAATTTTTTAGATGTAGGAGGTGGTGCTTCTAAAGAAAAAGTTGCAGAAGGGTTTAGGATTATTCTTTCTGATCCTAAGGTGAAGGTTATTCTCATTAATATTTTTGGTGGAATTATGAATTGCGAGACTTTGGCTGCTGGAATTATTGCTGCCGCTTGTGATTTACATATTCATGTTCCTCTTGTTGTACGCATGGAGGGAACCCATGTAGAACAGGGTAAAAAGCTATTAGAAACGGCTGGCTTATCTATTAAGATTGCTGATAGTTTAGAAGAAGCCGCCCAGCAAGCTGTCTCGATTGCAAAGGCATTATAAGGAGTGGCTGATATGTCTATTTTAGTGAATAAATTGACAAGGGTCATCACACAGGGAATAACAGGAAAGGCGGGCCGTTTTCATACAGAGCAAGGCATGTTATATGCTCCTAACTATGTAGGAGGAGTGACTCCAGGAAAAGGTGGAGGAGAAATATTAGGATTGCCTATATTTGATACCGTTCTAGAAGCTAAACAGGCAACTCAATGTAACGCTTCTTTAATTTTTGTTCCTGCCCCTTTTGCAGCAGATGCTATTTTAGAAGCTAAAGAGGCGGGGATTGAGCTCATTGTTTGCATTACAGAAGGAATTCCTGTGAGAGACATGCTAACAGTTAGCCAAGTTATGCGTGCTAGTACAAATAGCCGTTTGATTGGGCCCAATTGTCCAGGCATCATTACACCTGATGAATGCAAAATGGGCATTATGCCAGCTTATATCCATCGTAAAGGGAATGTGGGAATTGTTTCCCGTTCAGGAACTTTAACATACGAAGCTGTTTGGCAAACAACACTTCTAGGTCTAGGGCAATCCACTTGTGTTGGCATTGGAGGAGATCCTCTAAATGGAACCAATTTTATTGATATCTTGCAACTCTTTGAGCAAGATCCAGATACTCAAGCGATTCTTATGATTGGAGAAATTGGAGGCTATGCAGAAGAAGAGGCTGCTGTTTGGATTGGACAGTATAGCTCTAAACCTGTTGCTGCTTTTGTTGCTGGGCGGACAGCACCAGTTGGAAGACGCATGGGACACGCAGGAGCAATTATCTCAGGTAATCAAGGGACAGCAGAAGGAAAAATAAAGGCCCTCAAAGCAGCAGGTGTTATCATAGCAGAGACTCCTGCAGAAATGGGATTGGCTGTGAAAAAAGCTTTGCAATAGTAACCCGATTATACACAAATCACATGTATACTCATTTCACTTGAAAGTTGCAATTTGGGCTGTGCCAAAGCCTCAGGCTTCAACGATCAAAAATAGGTCCATATGAGTATATGGACCTATTTTTGATCGTTGAAGCCTGAGGCTTTGGCACAGCCCAAATTGCAGCTTTCAAGTGAAATGAGTATAGTAAAAGAATTAGAGCTATTTTTGCGTAAGGTGAGTTATTTAATTGGCAAAGACATCAACTCAAAGTTCAGGTTAATAATGTATGATTTCGATTCCAGGTAAAATTCCCATTCGGATTTCCCCTTTCTTTTGGCTTTTGATTTTCATGATTGGATGGTTAAGTAGTGGTTCGTTAGTGGGGACTCTCATTTGGGCAGTAGTCATTACGATTTCTGTTCTTATTCACGAGTATGGTCATGCACTAACAGCATTAGCATTTGGTCAGCAAGCTGAAATTAGCTTAGTAGGCTTAGGCGGTCTAACCCGTCGTGTAGGGGGGCGTCTTAAATCTTGGCAAGAGTTTTTAATTGTATTGAATGGGCCGGTAGCAGGATTTCTCTTGTTTATCTTAGCTTATCGAATGCAGGCCTTGTTACATCCTGTATTCCAAGGTGGTCGTCTACTATTATTGGATTATGCCTTAGAGGCAGCCATATTTATTAATCTCATTTGGAGTATTTTGAATTTAGTACCTATTCAACCTTTGGATGGAGGCCAACTTCTTAGAATTATTTTAGAAAAGTTTTTTGGTTTTAGAGGAATTAAAGTTTCCTTCTTAATTAGTGTGATTCTTGCCTCCTTTCTCTGTATTTTTTTCTTTTTAGAGCAACAATTTTTAGCTGGAGCTCTATTTTTGATGATGGCTTTTGAAGGATATCGAGCTTGGGCTGAGTTGAAGACGATGTCACCTCAAGATACCAATGAGCATTTACAAGAGATGCTCAAGCAAGCTCAAGAGGATCTAAAGGCAGGTCGTCATAATGAGGCCTTTTCCAAACTCTTATATTTAAGGGAACAAACAAAAGAAGGTGTCTTATTTGTTTTGACGACGCAATATATTGCCCGTTTATTAGCCGAGCAAGGACAATTCAAACAAGCCTATGATTGGCTTTTACCTATTGAATATCAACTCGCTCCTGATTACTTATTTCTTCTGCAGCAGCTTGCCTATCGTCTACAGGATTGGAATCAAGTTGTCAGAATTGGCAGCCGAGCTTATCGGGAAGAGCCCCGAGTAGATATAGCCTTATTGAATGCTTTATCATATGGAATAATGGGACAAGTGACACCAGCTGTTGGTTGGTTGCGTTCTGCCATCCAGATAGGCTTACCCCATGCATCTGATGTCATGAATAGGAGAGAGTTTGATGCTATTCGAGATTCAGCTGAATTTCAAGCGTTATTCAGGAAACAGTAGACCTCTTAGTTTTCAAAAAGAGAGAGTTGAAAATCGGAATGGGGTATTTTGGCTTTTGTGGAAACTCGTTTGGAGTGTGTCGGCTCAAAGGCGCTTTTGCGATTGGCGTTCTCCTCTAGATGAGTTAAAATTTCCTTAGCACGATGAATAACTGAAAGAGGAAGTCCTGCAAGACGGCCTACATGGATGCCATAACTCTTATCTGTTCCGCCTCTGACAATCTTGCGAAGAAAAGTAATGTGGTCTTCCGCTTCATGTACAGCGACATGATAATTGATAGCTCCTGGAATTTTACCTTCCAATTTAGTCAATTCCCAGTAATGAGTAGCAAATAAGGTTTTAGCCATTTTTCCTTCGGTTATCAGAAGATACTCAGCCACAGACCAAGCAATTGAAATGCCATCATACGTGCTTGTTCCACGGCCAATCTCATCCAAAATAACTAGTGAGCGAGAGGTGGCATTATTCAAGATATTAGCTGTCTCTGTCATTTCCACCATGAAAGTTGATTGACCACGAGAAAGATCATCACTAGCTCCAATGCGTGTAAAAATCTTATCAATAAGGCCAATATGTGCCTTTTTAGCCGGAACAAAAGATCCTATTTGAGTCATGATAACAATCAAAGCAACCTGGCGCAGATAGGTTGATTTTCCAGCCATATTGGGGCCAGTAATTAAAAGGAGGCGATTATCTTGACTATCCAAACGTGTATCATTTGGAATAAATTTTTCTCGCATGCAAGATGCCTCAATAATGGGATGCCGGCCATCTTCAATCTCAATGAATAGTCCTTCATCCACTTGAGGACAAGTATAATGATAGTGTTTGGCAGCTTCAGCTAAGGATCTCATACAATCTAGACGAGCCAGAGCTTGAGCAATATGTAAGACAGGTTTAGCATAGGCAGCGACTTCAAGTCTTAAAGTTTGAAATAATTCATTCTCGATAGCTTTAATACGTTCTTCAGCTGTTAGGACCTTACTTTCGTAATCTTTAAGTTCGGGAGTGATATAACGCTCAGCATTGACAAGTGTTTGACGACGTAAAAAAGTCTCGGGCATTTTTTCGGCTTGCCCACGGCTTACTTCAATGTAATAGCCGAACATTTTATTGAAGCCTACTTTAATCGTTTTAATACCTATTTGCTCGCGAAGCTGATTTTGGTAGCGGGCAATCCAAGCTTTACTATCACGGCTGATTTCACGTAATTCATCTAATTCTTGATGGAATCCTTCTCGAAAAATCTTTCCCTCTCCGATGCGTAAAGGAGGCTCTTCAACAAATGCATTGGCAATAAGCTGAGTCATTTCAGGTAAAGCTTCAAGCTTATAAGCCTCTTCTTGAATTAATTGGGAGGGGAGATTGATTAATAAAGCTTTGATTTCTGTTATAGGAGTAAAAGAGTGATAGAGAGCCATAACATCCCGAGGATTGGCATATCCTGCGCTAATTTTCATCATCAGACGCTCTAGATCACGAATTTGAATGAGCTTTTCTTTAATTTGCTTAAGATAATCTTCTTGATTTACAAAAGCTTGCACACTTTCTTGTCTTTTGCGAATTTCAGAAACTAAAAGAAGTGGTTGTTTAATCCAATGACGCATTAAGCGAGCTCCCATAGGAGTACAAGTCTTATCTAAGATTTCTAGAAGAGTATTTTTACGACTTCCATCTTGTATAGAAGTGGTTAACTCCAAGTTTCGTTGGCTGATACGATCAAGAGACATAAAATGAGAAGTTGAGTAAGGGCGTATCTCCTGAATATGTTGAATGGAAAGGCATAAGGAGTCTTGTAAATAGTGAAGCAAGGCTCCAGCTGCATTAATAGCAGCAACCATGTCGCCGAGACCGAAACCATCTAGACAATGGACTTTAAAATGAGAAAGAAGAAAATCGTAGGCTATTTGATGTTCAAAATGCCACTCTTCCTGGGTATTTAATAAAAAGGAATAGGTTTGGCCAATTTCATCAAATAATTCTTGGTGTTTCTCTTTGAATTTTGTGGATGTTAGAAACTCGATGGGATGCAAGCGATAAATTTCATTAAGGAGGTCTCTCTCTTCTGTAAATTCACTTATCCAAAATTCTCCTGTTGTCAGATCTAAAAAAGCTAAACCAAATAAATGGCCAACTTTAGCTAAAGAAGCAAAGAAATTATTGATTTTATCTGATAACAAATGAGAATTAATCAATGTTCCAGGAGTCACAATACGGACAATTTCTCGTTTAACAAGACCTTTAGCTTTTTTGGGATCTTCAACTTGCTCAGCGACGGCAACTCGATATCCCTTCGCAACTAACTTGTCGATGTAGGTTTCGCTGGTGTAAAAAGGGATTCCACTCATAGGAATCTCTTGACGGCGTGTTAATGTTAGATCAAGTTCCTTAGATAGAAGAAGGGCGTCTTCATAGAAGGCTTCATAAAAATCACCCATACGAAAAAGAAGAATAGCATCCTTAGCAAGCTTCTTACAGGCATGCCATTGTGCCATCATAGGAGAGATCTTTTGATCATGAATCGACGAAAATGGATGATCTGTATTGAGTTGCATATAGACTTAGAATCAAAATTAATACTAGATTTTAGAATTCAATAATTAGACCTCTTTCGAAATTTGCTTTGTTTGAAAAAATGAATTGTTTTTGAGCAGATTGATTGCCAAATTTTGAAAGCATATGTGCACATATGGTTAAAAAATTTGGCAATCAAGATGCCGAAAAGAATCATTTTAGCAAACAAATGAAATTTCGAAAGAGGTCTATTATAGAAGGGAAGGTAAAAAAAGACAATATGAACCTGCGACGTATAGGGGGATGAGTGTAATTAAATCTGTAAGTTGACTCTTCTTCGTCGCTAATCATTTATGGCTATTAGCGACGAAGAGGTCAATCTTCTTAGTATTTTATTCTTTTAATACGTTTTGCATAGGATTGAAGGATATTTTATTTAATTAACTTTTTTTTATCTTTAATCCAACTACCAGACCAAAGGTGAAGGGCAGCGGTTTCTTTCTTAATAAGATTCTTTAAATTTTCTTCTAGGTTTTTTCGCACATCAGAATGAGTTAAAGGAAAAAAGAATGTGGGAGGAAGGAATATGTTAATATATTTTTGATCAGGTATTTGATTATACTGAATCACCTTTTCTGTGAGATAAACGGGACCTGTGCAAACAACAGCCCATTGATGACTATGTTCTTTATAGTAATCTTTCATCTCTAAGATCAATTTTTGTAGAATAGGGTGTCCTGGAACAGCTGCAAGAATGGCATTGCCAAGTAGAGGGCTAGAAATATTCTGTCTATGTTCAATGGGCTCAAAACCAGCATAAAAATCATACGACTTATTTAAATGTTCTAGTAGACGTGGTTTAATACTTTCAAAGTCAACATCTACATATAATCCGCCTTCATTATAGAGAATTTCATAACGTAATATGTCTGATTTTTCTCCATAATCTTTAGCCTTCTCATAAAGAGCTCGATTATGCATAGGAAATTTTTCTACTTCTTTATCGGTCCAAAGTTTGTACTCCCATCCTTGTATACTTGCCCATGAATTCATCCAATCTTTAAACTTCTCTGGCACCTTACTCCCGAGCCAGATTTGATGAATAATTTTTGGTATTCGAGTTGGCGTTTTTTTATCTTTAGTGAACTTTAAGCGATTTATATTATAGATTTTTCTAAACTCATTCTTATTTTTTCTAAAATCAAGCAACTTAGGATCTTTAGTTTCTTGTGTATAAAGCCGTTCATAGCGCAGTTGGCTTTGACCATACCTTGTCAAAGATTCATCAAAATCAGGAAAAACAAACTTTTTAGCTTGTACATTTTGAGGCGTTAAAAAGAAAAAACAAGCGAAAACAATGGCAAAAAAGCGAAAAGATAGCAAATTTTTCATCCATTTCATATATTTATCTCCCAGCATTTAAAAATTCGCAGTGTATTTATCATAAAAATAAATCAACAAAAAATTATTTGATTGATAAGTGTAACCCATTTATTCTTTCCTCTTTTTTGCTTAAGGAAAGTGAATTAAAAGTTATTCTCTCTTACTTTACAGGGGATTTACCTGGATTTCCTCCAGTTTTTACTAGCTTATCCCAGTAGCTGTTCATCTCATCTGAGAGATAATTTTTTACTTCTTTGTAATGAGGAGTTCTTTTTGGATGTTCGGTATCAACGCAGGCAAATTTGCCATTTTTTGTATAGGGAATATTCCAACTTAAATGACTAGATGCGAATCCATGGCTCAAAATAAGATAAAGTTCATCCAGATGTTTATGCGTAATTTTCTTTTTCCAAGCCTCTTCACTTTCCTCTTGGCTGACTAGATTCATATCCGTAGCAATCAAAAGAATAGGTTGTCTACGCTTGGGGTGATCAGGTGCAGGATGGATAGGAAGAGGATAAAGCCATTTATCTGGTACAACAAAGTGACGAATTTTTTTGGCTTTAATTAATTGGCGTACATTTGCAGCTCCTTCGCAACGACTAACTAGCCAAAGCCACCCAGGTTTACTATGCTTTTGGCGTAATTCGGAATCTAGATAGGCTTTTATAATATAGCCAGGTAAATCGGGGTGGCTTGCAATGATAGCATAGCTAAAAGGACGAATAGAAAGAGTAATAAATCCCGACCTTGAGAAAGATTTCTCATTGGCTGTAGCTCTAGATTGTTTAAAAATGGAATCTAAAGTGACTTTAGCCACATGTTGGAGAGGAAGAAGGTGGGGTTTTATCTGCGCCTGCATTTTTTGATCGATATAAGGATTTTCATCAAAATTTGGATAAGATGAATCGGGTTGATGATGAAGGGCTAACTCTTTTCTCGATATTATGGCAGTTGAGCTCTCTGTCAGAAGATCGATATTTAATTCTTCCCATGCTGACTTCAAGAGATCTTTAGTCTTGGCATAGCATTGAGTAACTAAATGAGGATCTGTTTGATTCCTTGCTTGATAGTAATAATTTTGAGCCTGATCAAGTTGGGGAAAAAGAGCAGGATCTAAGGCAGCAGATGTCCAAAGATCAGCTATATCTTCATCTTCAAAGCAAATCGAAAGGGTATTTAAAGGTATTTCAGAGAGTACCTCCTCCACATGAAATCGTAGAGAAGAGATCGCATAAAAGGCTCTTTCCCGACTATCCTTTTCACCCTCTATTGCTTCTATCTTGAATAAAACAAGGAAAACGAAAAAATAGATCAAGTTACACGAACAGTTAACTAATGTTTTTCTCATAGTGCACCTCCTAGAGCTTTCAATATTTTTTGTCAAAATAAGAAAAGATTTATTTTCTGGATAGTGCAAAGCCATAATAGATAGAAAATTAATAAATATAATTTCATAACGCCTTAATTATAAAGAAATTATATTTTTAAAAAGATTGTATGAATAGAGGAATAGACAGGGAATAGCATAGAAATCTTGCTCATTTTTTTAATTTCAGAAGATAAATAAGCAAAAATTATGAAAATTATTTTCACAAGTTACTGGTGGCGGAAAATAGCTTTTGCATATATACTCATTCCAGTTGAAAGCTGGAAATTTGGGCAACACGAAAGCTCTCGCGATTCAACGATCAAAGATGAGCCCATATAGAGTATATGGGCTCATCTTTGATCATTGAAGCCCGAGGCTTTGGTGCAGCCGAAATTCCAGCTTTCAACTGGAAGGAGTATATACTCATTCCACTTGAAAGCTGCAATTTCGGCTGGAATGAGTATAAATGGTTTTCAAATTTCAGATGATACTAGCTGATGCTTGAAGAAGCTTTCTAGCTTGAGTTTTGGGTTTATTTCCCTGGTGATTAGAGAAAATTTTCTCTAATCACCAGGGTAAACCCAATATTCAGGTTAAAAGTCACTTCTTTTGGATAAATTCTCTAATTTAGAAAAAGAAAATTCAAAGAAGTTAAATACTGGTTTACTTCCTATAGGATTTACCTGGATTTCCTCCAGTTTTTACTAGTTTATCCCAATAGCTGTTCATTTCATCTGAGAGATAATTTTTTACTTCTTTGTAATTAGGTTTTCTTTTTGGATCTTCGGTATCAACACAGGCAAATTTGCCATTCTTTGTATAGGGAATATTCCAACTTAAATAACTAGATGCAAATCCATGGCTCAAAATAAGATAAAGTTCATCCAGATGTTTATGTGTAATTTTCTTTTTCCAAGCCTCTTCACTTTCCTCTTGGCTGACTAGATTCATATCCGTAGCAACCAAAAGAATAGTTTGTCTACGCTTGGGGTGATCAGGTGCAGGATGGATAGGAAGAGGATAAAGCCATTTATCTGGTACAACAAAGTGACGAATTTTTTTGGCTTTAATTAATTGGCGTACATTTGCAGCTCCTTCGCAACGACTAACTAGCCAAAGCCACCCAGGTTTACTATGCTTTTGACGCGATTCGGAATCTAAATAGGCTTTTATAATATAGCCAGGTAAATGGGGGTGGCTTGCAATGATAGCATGGCTAAAAGGACGAATAGAAAGAGTAATAAATCCCGACCTTGAGAAAGATTTCTCATTGGCTGTAGCTCTAGATTTTTCAAAAATGGAATCTAAAGCGACTTTAGCCACATGTTGGAGAGGAAAAAGGTGGGGTTTTATCTGCGTCTGCATTTTTTGATCGATATAAGGATTTTCATCAAAATTTGGATAAGATGAATCGGGTTGATGATGAAGAGCTAACTCTTTTCTCGATATTATGGCAGTTGAGCTCTCTGTCAGAAGATCGATATTTAATTCTTCCCATGCTGACTTCAAGAGATCTTTAGTCTTGGCATAGCATTGAGTAACTAAATGAGGATCTGTTTGATTCCTTGCTTGATAGTAATAATTTTGAGCCTGATCAAGTTGGGGAAAAAGAGCAGGATCTAAGGCAGCAGATGTCCAAAGATCAGCTATATCTTCATCTTCAAAGCAAATCGAAAGGGTATTTAAAGGTATTTCAGAGAGTACCTCCTCCACATGAAATCGTAGAGAAGAGATCGCATAAAAGGCTCTTTCCCGACTATCCTTTTCACTCTCTATTGCTTCTATCTTGAATAAAACAAGGAAAACGAAAAAAAAATAGATCAAGTTATACGAACAGTTAGCTAATGTTTTTTTCATAGTGCACCTCCTAGAGCTTTTAATATTTTTTGTCAAAATAAGAAAAGATTTATTTTCTAGATAGTGCAAAGCCATAATAGATAGGGAATTAATACATATAATTTCATAAAGTATTAATTATAAATATGTTATTTTTTTAAAAAGATAGCATGAATAAATGGATAGACAGGAAAAAGTATAGAAATCCCGCTCATTTTTTAATTTCAAAAGATAAATGAGCAAAATTTATGAAAATCTTTTCACAATTTACCATTAGGGGCAAGTAGCCTTTGTCTATTCTAAGAGGTAGGTTAAAAAGTCATCGAAAATTTCAAGAAAATCCTCAAGAATCTACAACAAGGAAGGTTTTGCAAGAGTCTAATGGTTCTTAAATTTTAGATTATTATACTAAACGACGCTTAAAAAACCTCTCCAATGTCCTAAGAGGTGAATGATTCTCATTTTGCATACCCTCTATTGGTAAATAAAAAGTTTGTTCAAGAGCTCCTTTGCCAGACATGGCAGCATGAGAAGCTTGATCTGTGAAGACAATCCAACTGCTAGCAGCTAGAAAATGGATTTCTTCTTGCTTAGCAACTTTTTGGTAGTTGGAGTCTGCCTTCATGGCATTGTGAATTTGTAGCATATAATGATCATAAATAGTTCGATAATCTTTAGTAATCTTGAGCCATTTTAGTAATAGAGAGAGGTAAGGCAAAGGTCTATGAAGACGGGGTGCAATTTTTTCGACCACCTCAGGGAACGGCTCACCAAGACGCCAAATTCGGGGCTGATTATCAAGATTAATATTTGTAAAAACACGCAAAATCCTTTTTCCCTTCACTGGATTTGCAGGAAATGAATCAATATGAAGTAAGGAATCATCTTTTCGGTAAGAAGACACTCTTTTAGCTACTTCAACAGGCCGAAAGCTTGTGCGAGCCTGAATAAGATAGGGAGCATAGCTAGGAAAAAGATTTTCCAATAATTGACGGCTTTGAATGGCATAGCGTTTAAGCATTTCCTTGAGTTGCATGGATTCTTCGTTTTGACAACATGCTCCTCCTAGTCTATCGTGGCGGATATCATAACTAATATTTTTAGAATTGCCTTCTAAAATATGGGGAGAAAGAAACCGATTCTCAAATTCCCTTAACTGAAATGGCAATTTAGGTAAATAAATGACTTTTCCAACTTCTAAAGCTTTTATTAATTTCTGGACTTCGGCTAATGGAGGCTTTTCTTCCCAAGAGCAGAAATTAACCATTTCTAACACGTTCTTATTCATATTAATTCTTCTTTTGAGTTAACAACAAAAATTCTATAGGATCCTGTTTTATTATTCCACTTATCTTATATTCGATGATAAATTTTTTGTTTTGACATGTCCTGATTTCTGTTTAAGAAGAATCGTCTTTTAGTATGATTTGGCAAAAATTGCATCTAGAGTAGCTTCTTGTCCTGTCAAAACACAACGCCCTCTTGTTCCGCTCTGCTGCATAGGTAAGCAACGGATTGTAACTTTTAGCTCTGCTAGCATTTCTTCTGTTGTAGGATCCCCACACCATTTTGCTAAGACAAATCCCCCATGGATCTCTGGCTTTTCCTCATTTTTAGGTGTAAAGAAGCGACGAAGCTGATCAAAGCTTTCAATATTTCGGTAAATATGGGTATCTCGATATTCTAGTGCCTGTCGATAATAGGTTTGTTGCATCTCTTCTAAGATATGAATCACCTCTTGAGGTAGCTGCTGTGTTGAGATTTGTTGCTTTTCTTTATGTGCTTTATCCCTTCGAGCTAGCATAACCGACTGCGATTCTAGATCTCTTGGCCCTACTTCAATTCGAATAGGAACTCCTTTTTTAATCCATTCCCAATTCTTCTCCCCCCCCCTCTTTTCCCGCTTATCTATATGAACACACAGAGAGTAGCCATAAAATATTCGTTCTCTTAAGCTCGAAGCTAAACATTCGGCATAGGCCAAAATGGGAGCTTCAAACTCTGGTTTAGAAATGACTGGAATAATAACAACCTGTTTAGGTGCAATACGAGGTGGTAATCGCAAGCCATCGTCATCCCCATGACACATGATCATACTTCCAATTAGACGTGTTGTCATTCCCCATGAAGTTGTATAGGCATATTCCAAATTTCCCTCTCGATTACTAAACCTAATGTTAGAGGCTTTAGCAAAGTTCTGTCCTAAGTAATGCGATGTGCAAGCTTGTAGAGCTTTGCGATCTTGCATCATTGTTTCCAATGTGTACGTATTTTCAGCCCCTGGAAAGCGCTCACCTGGTGATTTCTCTCCGGCAATCACAGGTATGGCTAATACATCCTCTACAAAGGAGCGGTACACTTCCAACATTTTGAGTGTTTCTTGGACTGCCTCTTCATGTGTCGCATGCACTGTATGGCCTTCTTGCCATAAGAACTCCGTTGTACGCAGGAAAATACGAGGACGCATTTCCCAGCGTACAACATTAGCCCATTGGTTAATTAAAAGGGGAAGATCTCGATAAGATTCAATCCAACGAGAATAAGAATCTCCTATAATAATTTCTGAAGTAGGCCTAACTATTAAAGGTTCTTCTAATGGTCCCGATGGTACTAAACGACCTTCTTTCTCTTCTAAACGATGATGTGTCACAATAGCGCATTCTTTAGCAAATCCTTCGATATGAGAAGCCTCTTTTTCAAAAAAACTAAGAGGAATAAAAAGGGGAAAATAGGCATTTTCGTGACCAGTTGCTTTGATCTGTGCATCTAGTTGTCGCTGAATGTTTTCCCATATCCCATATCCCCAAGGTTTAATAACCATGCAACCTCGGACAAGAGAATTCTCTGCTAAATCTGCAGCTTTAACAACCTGTTGATACCACTCCGGATAATCTTCATCTCGAGTCGGAGTAATAGCATTTTTCTCTTTAGACGTTATCATTTTGATAATCCCTTTTCTATAAATGGTTCTTTAGCTGCAATCATCAATCTCTTAGGTAGTCTCTTATTTTAAAATTACAAATCATCAGGAATTTTCATGTTATGGTAAACAGCATCTACATCTTCAATCCCTTCTAGCCATTCGATAAGAGCTAAATTTTCTGTAGATGTCTTCATATCACACTCAACCTGAGATTTAGGAAGCATTTCTAGTTCCGCCCCTTCACAGGCAAAGCCTAGATGATTAATTGCCTCCTTGACCGTATAAAGATGAGAAGGATCTGTTGTGATCAAAAACATTTCATCTCCTACTTCAAAATCTTCTGCACCCGCTTCTGTCGCAGCTAAAAACAGTTCATCTTCAATGGCATTCTTTTTGGATATTTGGATGACCCCTTTACGATCAAAGTTAAAAACCACAGCTCCTGGGTTAGCAATTGTTCCGCCCTTCTTATTTGTTGCAATACGCATTTCGGAAGAAATGCGGTTCTTATTATCAGTCATCACATCGACAACAATTCCTACTCCTCCATGTCCATAAAGTTCATAAGTCATTTCGTGATAATCTGCTTGATCTGCATTAGAGGCTTTCTTGATATTACGCTCAATATTATCACTGGGCATATTGACATCCCGAGCCTTTTGAAGTGCTAACCTCAAGCGCGGATTGCTCCTTTGATCAGGTCCACCCAATTTCACTGCGCTAATAATCTCCTTAGCAGATGCGTGAAAAAATTTTTCCTTTTTTGACATCTGCTTTTTCTTTACGATGTTTAATATTTGCCCATTTACTATGACCTGCCATAAAAACCCTTATTTAAATAAGTCTATTGATTACAGGATGCTGGAAATAAGTAATTTTGATTATCTTGAATCCATTGTTGAGCTATTTGGAAATACTTGAATTGCTTTTCTTGTCTCTTAAACTCTTTACTATGAATATGCTTCCATCCTCTCTCATCAACATAAGCGGGACAGACGTAGTGCAACATTTCATGATAGACGACATAGGCGACAAAGTAATCAGGAAAACGCCTGTTATCAAGTAGACGATTGATCTTAATTAATCTTAACGGATCATGATATAAGCCAAAGGTAATGCGATTACATTTGGCCCGTTCACAATTTCCGAACCATGTAATATAGAGATCTAACTGATTATCAAAGTATTCTCTATTCAAGCTTTTATAAATCTCTTGCAAATCATAAAAGCGTCCTTTTGTTTGCAGTTTGCCTAAATTCAGCTGATGAGAATAATCTAATCTCTGTAAATTATCTTCGATATAGGCTTTAATACTGGGTGCAATCTTCCTATGTTCCCCGCGCAAATAGCAAGCAAGAGCTTGCATAATATTTTGGGGAGCTTGAAGAAACATACGATGTACAGATACTTTTGTACAATCTGGTTCCCATTTTACACTGAGCATGGTTGAGCGATTATCATTAATTTTTAAGTCTAGTTTCATGCCTGACCAATTTTCTAGTTGTTCTTGAAATGTCAAAGCTTCTCGAAGGGTAAAAGTTGCCATTATAAGAACCGCTCCATAAATACACGTCCTACATATCGATTATTTTCTTTAATCCACTGATTCTGACGGCCAAATTCTTTAAAGCCAAACCGTTTATAAAGGTTCATTGCTGGATTTTCGGCATACACTTGCAAATGCAACAGTTCAATTTTAAATTTCTCTTTTGCCAAATGCATAAGGCTATTCAGAAGGTAGCTACCGATACCCATACTGCGGTATCCTTGCCCTACAATAATGCCAAACTCGCATTGATGAGCTAACTTACGATAGGGTTGAAGGTATAAAGTGGCTATGCCGCAAGGGATACTGTCTTTAAGAATTGTTAAACTGCATTTATAGCGATAGAAAGCAATCCATCTCATCACAGCATCATCTATTTCTATTTGATCTTGCATGGGAAACCAGCGCAAAATACCAGGTTCCATCAGCCATTCTTTTAGATACTTAGCGTCCCCCGGTTCTGTATAACGGACTTCTAAACCAGAAACGGAAGGATTTTGTATCAACTCATCCATATCAGCCAAACTCCTTTAATAATCCATAGATAAGCATTGACAAATTCATCTATCTCACCATCCATAATTGCTTGGATATTGCCACTTTCCTTCTTTGTCCTTGTATCTTTGACTAGTGTATAAGGATGAAAAACATAATTACGAATTTGGCTTCCCCAAGCAATTTCTTTTTTTCTCCTTTCAAAGAATCAATTGTTTTTTCCCTTTTTAAGACTTCTCTCTCATAAAGCTTAGAACGGAGTATTTGAAAGCAGGTTTCCTTATTTTGTACTTGACTGCGCTGAGTTTGACAAGAGACTATAATCCCTGTTGATAAATGAGTCAACCGAACCGCTGAATCCGTCTTATTAACATGTTGTCCTCCAGCGCCTGAAGATCGATAGGTATCAATTCGAACATCTTCAGATTTAATGTCAATTTTGATGTCATCAGTAATTTCAGGCGTTACATCGACAGATGCAAAGCTCGTATGTCTCTTGGCATTGCTATCAAAAGGAGAAATGCGAACTAAACGATGAACCCCTTTCTCTGCTTTGGCATATCCATAAGCAAATTGACCGCTTAATTTCAAGGTCATGCTCTTTAAACCCGCTACTTCACCATCGATAAAATCAATAATTTCTACATCCCATCGACGCTTAGCTGCCCATCGTTGATACATCCTTGCAAGCATTTGAACCCAATCACATGCCTCGGTCCCACCAGCTCCTGCATTAATGGTCAGATAACAATCCTTGTTGTCCATTTCCCCAGAAAGCATTTTCTGTACTTCTAGTTCGCTTAAACGCTCTTCAATTCGATTCAAATCAACTAAAAGCTCTGCAATCAAAGATGGTTCATCCACTGCATAAGCATCAGGTAGAAGAACTTTTACATCGTCAAAACTCCTTCTAAGCTCTCGATAAGGAACCGTCCATAAGCGCAATTGATTGCATTCATTAATGACTTTTTGTGCCTGCTCATTGTTATCCCAAAAATTAGGTTCCTCTAAGAGAATTTCTAGCTCTTTCATACGTGCTTCTTTCGAAGCTAAGTCAAAGATACCTCCACATGTGAATAAGTCTTTCTTCAACCATTTTTAAACGTGTTTGCGTCTCATTATTCATGATAAACCTCTGTGTTAGGAATAATTAGAAAAAAAATAGGATTCATTTTACCTTTTTTAAACAAAAAAGTCAAAATTCTCTGATCATAATCAACCTTAATTATATTATATTATATAATATTTTCAATTTGCTTAGATAATAATAAAATGGACAAGTAAATTAATTTTAAAATTTTAAAATTCTTTATAAGAATTAAGGTGAATACAAAATGAACTAACTTAAAATTAGATTTCTTGCGAGCTTCATCATTGAACTTTAGGTTCGTAACTCACTTTACGCAAAAAGAGTGGCATTTGGACTGAAGAGTCCAAATGCCACTCTTTTTGCGTAAAGTGAGTCCATAAGAGAGATTTTGCAAGAAGTCTTGTGATAAATGAGAGAAGATGACTCTCCAGATTATGTTATTTGTTTTCTTTTTCAAAAAATAAATGATAGAAAAAATTTAAGATCTATGGTAAGAGGAGCTCTTAGTTTAATTTTAAGACGTTTAGTGATGTGGTGAGGCTTTTATCATTTTTATTGGTTAGCCCTTAAAACTCTTTTTAAAGGGTTTTAATGGACAAAAATCATAAAATTTGAAAAACAAGCATGACACAACGTTTAACGAAGCGTTTATGTTAAACTGATAACCTGAGTTTTAGGTTTATTTCCCTGATTATTAAAGAAGATTTTCTCTTTGCCTTTTTCTTTAAAGGGAATAAGTCAAATGTCTATTTCTGCTAGAAAAAAAGAAAAGAAAAAAATTCTTAAAAATCGAGGAAATAAACCCAAAACTCAGGCTGATAGATATTGCAGAGTGTTTAGTTTGGAGCTTGATGGGGCAATACATTGGGGTTTGAAAACTGTGATTAAATCTCTCTAGATTATGCAAGAAAGATTTAATCCTAGGATAATTCTCCATTAACTATCTTGCATGCTAAAGTCCCGAATGAAATGCTTTGAGATAGAGAAAGAGAAAAACAATTATGAATGAATAGGGAGAGTTATGAAAAAGATATATACTGCACTTTTGGCGGCGTTTTTATTAGCGCAGGGATTACCTATCTTAGCGGTATCGCCACAGTCCTTTGCTGATGACAATTACAATCTCACATTAGATGAGCGTACTGGTTGCAATTTTAGAATTGAGCGGGGAGCACAAGGAGCAACAGGGGCCACTGGTTCTACAGGAACCTCTGGTGCTACAGGGGCTATAGGCCCGCAAGGTCTACGAGGACCAACAGGGCCTACAGGGCCTACAGGAGCGACGGGGGCAACGGGGGCAACAGGGCCAAGAGGGATAAAAGGACCTCGAGGAGATTCAGGAAGTGATGCTTTTGCCTCTTTCTATACCACAATACACGATAAACCTATCCCACCTAAGGGTAATATTCCTATTGATACTCCATTTTTTGAACCAAAAAAAATTGTTCATAATCCAGAATTTGGAAATTGTATTTTCCTTGAACCTGGATTTTATGAAATTAGTTATGGAGCCTGTGGAAAACATAAAAAAGATGATGATGAAAAAGGTGACAAAGATCGCAATTTAATAGCTTTAGCATTAGATTGTGAGGAAGTGCCTGGTACCATCTTTAGCATAAGTGAACATCTTACGTCAGAGACTATTATCCTTGAAGTCCACCATCGTAATCAAACTCTGAGTGTTATTAATGCAGGTTCAGAACCGCTCAAACTGCGAGCCCATTCTGGACGGGCAACAACTGCTTTCTTGACAATCGAAAGGTTGCATAAGAGAGAACATCAAGATCATGACCAGAATCATAATCAAAATCCGCATGATCATAAAAAATAGTGATAATGAGTCACTGCATGAGGGGGTATTCCCCTCATGATTTGTCAATTTGATCAAGCTTATTAACCTGAGTTTTGAGTTTATTTCCTTGATTATTAGAGAAGATTTTCTCTTAGATCTTGTCCTTTTCTTTGAAGGGAATAGTCAAATGGCTATTTCCGAGAAGAAAAGGACGAGAGATAAGAGGAAAGATTCCTAAGAATCAAGGAAATAAACTCAAAACTCAGGTTATTAGCTATAAGCCAAAAGGATCGCTTTAGCAGTGTTCGCAATTGTAGGATTAGACTCATCTTTAAGAATATGAGCTATCCGAAGAGCTTCTTCTTTTCTACCTAACATAATAAAGGCTTTACAGAGATTTAAGAGGGTTGGATAATGTTCAGTTTCGAATTTAAGAGCCCTTTCTAAACATTTGATTGCCTTCTTAGGTTCTTTCATTTCCAAATAGACAGCTCCTAATGTCTGAGCATCATAAGCGCTTTCTGGATCTAAAACAGCTAAAGCCTCAAAAAAAGCAAGAGCAATTTCATATTTTCCCTGCCTAATGTAGGCATATCCTGTATAGCGTAAGTCCTCAATATGTTCATCTGACCATTCTAGCTCTTTCAGCCAATTAATTTTACCCATGATTATCCTTGTAAAAACTGACCTACTCTGCCAACAATAAAGCTGAGCCAGCTATTAATCTTACTAATTTGTTCAAAACAAGCTTTTAATGCTCTTTTTTCTTTTTCTTCCTCTTCAGTCTCACATTCAATTTCATCTAATTTTTGTTCATCTTCGTCTTCTTTATCAAAAGAACCTAAACTAGGGGCAACGCGGAAAAAGCTAAAAGGTGAGCGTCTTTGATAACGGAATTTAGGAGGAGGAAAAAAATATGCCCAGGGAGCTCGAACAGGTACCGTTCCTAAAAGCAAATCAATTTCAGCAAGCTTGGGATAAAGATCAAGAACCTGAATTTGAGGAGGAATACTAGATGCTTCATCAAGATGATACTGGCTCTTAATTTGCTCAATCAGTTGAGTTCTTCGAGCATACTGAATATAAATCCCAATGTCCAATTTATCAATAGTTGTCATAAATATTCATCCTGTTAAAATTTATATTTCTATAATTTATTTTAACAATTATACTATTTTTAGTAAATCTATGTCGTTTTAAAATCAAAATATTTACCCATACAAAAGTAGAACTTAAATTTTTGGATTTAAATAAAATTTGCTTATGAATGAATTTTCTTATCCTCACGTTCCCGTTTTATTATCTGAAGTTATGCAAGCTTTCCAGCCTTGTCGATTAAAAGTTTTTGTGGATGGTACACTAGGAGCTGGAGGTCATGCTCAGTCTATTCTTCAAGCTCATCCTGAAATTGATATCTATGTAGGGATCGATCGAGATCCTCAGGCTCTTGCTTTAGCCTCTGAGCGTTTAGAACCTTGGCATCATAAACTTGTTCTTAAACATGGAAATTTTGCTGATTTTGATCATTTTTTGTGTGAGTTAAAATTGCAGGCAATAGATGGATTATTAGTTGATCTCGGTGCCTCTTCTATGCAATTTGATCAGCCAGAACGAGGCTTTAGTTTTTCTCAAAATGGTCCTTTAGATATGAGGATGAATCCGGCAGAAGACTTAACTGCTGCTGAGGTTATCAATACATGGCCCGAACAGGAGTTAGGGCGTATCTTTCGTGAATATGGAGAAGAAAAAAGGTGGCGAATGGCTGCTCGATTAATTGTAGAAGCTCGCCAACAAAAGCCTATCCTCACAACTTTTGAGCTTGCTAAGGTTTGGTTACCTCACTTCTCTCGGAATCCCAAAAAGAGAATTAATCCTTTGACGTTACTTTTTCAAGCACTACGTATCAGCGTCAATCATGAATTAGAGTCTTTAGAGATCTTCATGTCCAAGGCGACGAAATGGTTGTCTCCCTCTGGCAGATTAGCTGTTATTAGTTTTCACAGTTTGGAAGATCGGATAGTTAAAAATAGTATGCGTTTGGCGGCAAGCGATAAATGGGAGACATCAGGCATTGGAGGATTATTTCGAGATAAAAGACCGAGCATGTCTCTTATCACAAAAAAACCCATTGTCCCCACAGAACAAGAAGTTAGTCAGAATTTACGTAGCCGTAGTGCTAAATTACGTGTTGCACAGCAATTACCTTTGGAAGGAGAGGAATTAACTTAAATGAGATCATTTATACGTGTTTTAGTTTGTATTTTCTTTACAGGACTGATCTTATATAAATATATTGATAAGTTGAATGAATTGACTGAACTACGTTTATCCATTCCTGCTTTAGCTAAAGAAGTCAAAGAAATTCATGAAAAAAACCTTGAATTACAATATGAGATAGAACATTTTGAAAGTCCTATTCATTTAATGGAGCTTGCAAGAAAACCTGAGTTTGGCTATCTCAAATACCCTACTATAAATAATATTCTTATTTTGCCAGAGCACTCTTTTCAAGATCTGGAAGCTGTAAATAGCAATTAAATCATGATGACTCAGTATCCCTTTCCTCCCTTTTTTGCGGAAAGAAAAAGGCTTCTTTGGATTGCTTTATCTCTGTTTATCTTATTCTCTTTGCTAATTTCTCAATTCTATATGATGCAAATCATAGAGAGGGAAAAATGGCTGAAACAAGCCTATAAACAACATTATTTTATTGTAAAAGAGCCTTTTGTACGAGGAAAATTTTATTCAAATACCTCTATCAAGAGAGGGCATCCTAATGAACCACAGCCCTTTGTCATTGATATTCCTCGTTTTCACTTGTATGTTGACCCTAAGTCAATTCCTTCTTATCTTCGACATGAAATTTCTCAACAATTATTAACTTATTTGAATTTATCGATTCAAGAACAACTTACTTTTCGCCAGCATTTTGACAAACAAAGTCGTAGTCGCAGGCTAGCCACGTGGTTAGATAAAGAAACATATCAAGCTATTCAACAATGGTGGCAGGCTTATTCACGCCAACATAAAATTCCTCGTAATGCGTTTTTCTTTGTTAAAGATTACCAAAGGTCTTATCCTTTTGGAAAGTTATTAGGGCAAGTTTTACATACAATTCAGAATACTAAAGATGAGGCGACCAATCGAGCTATACCTACAGGAGGATTAGAACTTTATTTTGATCATTATTTGCAAGGCAAGCAAGGGAAAAGCCGTTTGATGCGCTCTCCTCGAAATTCTCTTGAGACAGGAGAGGTAATTACCTATCCTGAACATGGGGCAGATATTTATCTGACGATTAACCACTGTTTGCAAGCTATCGCTGAAGAAGAGATTGAAAAAGGGGTCAAGAGAAGCAACGCAAAGGGAGGATGGGCGGCCATGATGGATCCCTGCACAGGAGAAATTTTAGCTTTAGCTCAATATCCTTTTTTTGAACCATCAGAATACAGACGCTATTTTAATAATCCACGGTTAATTGAGCATACCAAAGTTAAAGCTATTACAGACGCTAATGAGCCAGGATCTGTTTTTAAACCTTTTACTATTGCTTTAGCCCTAAAGGCCAATCAGCAACTTGTTCAGAAAGGAGAACGTCCTCTTTTTTCTCCAGAAGAAAAAATAGCAACCAGCAATGGGTCTTTTCCTGGGCGGTCTAAACCTATTACGGATACCTCTCTTCATTACTATTTGAACATGGATATGGCCATGCAGAAGTCTTCTAATATTTATATGGCAAGGTTAGCAGAGAGGATCATTGCTCGTTTAGGAAATGAGTGGTATCGTCAGCAGTTACAACAGATATTTGGATTGGGTGAAAAGACTTTAATTGAATTGCCTGCTGAAAGTCCAGGAGTTTTGCCAACTCCTGGTAAAACTCATCCTAATGGAGCTTTAGAGTGGTCTATTTCAACACCTTTTTCCTTAGCTATTGGTCACAATATTCAAGTGACAAGTGTGCAACTATTGCGTGCCTATGCTGTATTAGCGAACGGAGGCTATCTAGTGAAACCAACCCTTATACGCAAGATTATAAAAAGAGATAAGAGAGGCGTTGAACATATTCTTATTGATTACACAGAAGAAAAAAGATTAGAACAATTTCCTCATGTATTAGAAAAAAATATTGTAGAAAAGGTTGTACGGTCTATGCGCTATGTGACTAAACCAGGAGGAACAGCGATCAAAGCGGATATTCCAGGCTATACGGAAGCAGGTAAGACAAGTACACCAAAGAAAATTGTCAATGGAATGTATTCTGAGACGCTCTATTGTCCCGCTTTTGTAGGTTTTGCTCCAGCCACTCATCCAATCTTTGTGCTTATTGTAACAATAGATGAACCTGAATATGGATATATTCCAGGAATCGGAAAAAATCATCATGGAGGTAATTGTACAGCAGGTGTTTTTCGCGAAATCGCTAAACGTTCGTTAGAATACCTTGGAATTCCTCCAGATGATCCTTATGGACATCCGTATGGAGACCCTCGTCGTGATGCTCAGCGTATTATTTGGATGTCTGAAATGAGACAGTTGCAAGAAATATACGATAAATGGAATAAGATTTCGCAAAAGTAATAAAACTTCGTTCACACTTTCGACCAAAAACATAGATTTTAGATAATGGAAGAGACGATGAAACTGAGAAAGCTATTAAAGGATATTCCTGTTCAGCAAATTAAGGGTTCTCAAGATGTCAACATCACAGGCGTATGTTCTAATTCTAAGTTAGTTGCTCCTGGTAATCTTTTTATTGCCAAAAAGGGGATGATGGATCATGGAGCTTATTATATCCCAGAAGCAATAGCAGCCGGTGTTGCTGCCATTCTAACAGACATGTATGATCCCTCTTTAAAACAAATTGTCCAAGTTATCCATCCCCACGTTGCCTTCATTGAAAGTATTTTGGCTGCCTCTTATTATCAGTTTCCTTCAGATGAACTCTTAATGGTAGGGATTACAGGGACCAATGGCAAGACGACCACGTCTTTTATTGTTAAGCATCTTCTTGATCAATTAAGAGGACCTTGTGGACTTATTGGAACGATTGAATATATTATTGGACAGCATCGTTATCAAGCCACTAGGACAACACCCGATGTAATTTCGAACCATAAAATGCTACGAGAGATGGTTAATCAAGGGTGTTGTTCAGCTGTCATGGAAGTGACATCTCATGCCTTAGATCAAGGACGAATAGCAAAAATTGATTATGATGTAGCTCTTTTCTCCAACCTCACTCTTGATCATTTAGATTATCATCAGACAATGGAAAACTATTGTATAGCTAAAAATCGCCTCTTTCGGAATTTGGGGAAGGATAGAAGAAAGAAAAAAAACACAAAAATAGCAGTGGTTAATGTCGACAGTTCTTGGCATACAAAGATTTTAGAAGGTTGCGAAGCATCTTTCATGACCTATGGTATTGAAAATCTGGCAGATCTTCGTGCCTCTTGTATTCAATTAGGACGGCATGGTACTGAGCTTAATATTACTTTTCGAGGTAAAACGGTGGCTTGTCGCTGGCCACTCATTGGACGTTTTAATATTTATAATTGTTTAGGAGCGATGGGAGTAGCTTTATCTCAAGGAATTCCCTTAGAAGTTGTAGCAGAGAAGATGAGTTCCTTATCTATTGTTAAAGGTCGTTTAGAGCCTGTTAAAAATCCATTAGGCTTGAAGATTTATGTTGATTTTGCCCATTCAGATGATGCTTTAGCTAATGTTTTACAGACTTTAACTGAATTGAAAAAAGGACGATTGATGACTGTATTTGGGTGTGGAGGAGATCGGGATCAATCTAAGCGTCCTAAAATGGCAGAAGTCAGTGAATGCTTTTCTGATTTTACCATTGTGACTTCAGATAACCCTCGATCAGAAGACCCTATCGCTATTTGTCAAGACATTGCTAAGGGATTCAAGAAAGAGAGTACTTATATGATTGAAGTTGATCGTCGTACAGCCATTCAAAAAGCAATTCATATGGCTGTAGAAGAGGATATCATTCTTATTGCAGGAAAAGGACACGAGACATACCAGATCTTTGCGCATAAAACAATTGAATTTGATGATAGCAAAGTCGCTGCTGAAATCTGCTCACAACTACAGACCTTCCAGCATGTTAATAATAATTAAGGAAATTTTCTCATGTATCGGATATTTAGCTTTTTCTTGGTTCTCTTTTTGTTAATCGTTCAAGAAGGAAGTGGTTACCCGCTTTATCAATCTTATCCTTCTCTTAAACGAAAAAACTCCTCTTCTCAACAGTTTTACCCTCGAGATCTAACTGCTGAAGGAATAATTAAACCACCGCTTCTTATTCAAAAAGCATTTATCTTAATTGATCCAGGGCATGGTGGTTCGGATGTGGGCACCCAATCCATCTTTAAACCTAGATATCAAGAAAAATCATTGAACTTGCTAACAGCGAATTTTTTGAGAAACTATCTACAACAATTGGGATATCGAACCGCAATGACTCGTCAAGATGATGTCTTTATTTCATTGGAAGAAAGGGCACGGTTGGCGAATGAACAAAACCCCACTCTTTTTGTGAGCATTCATTATAATTCGGCTCCAAGTGCAGAGGCTCAAGGAGTAGAAGTTTATTTCTATCAATCTAAAGAAAATAAAATGCGGACAACAAAATCTAAACAATTAGCTCAGGTCATTTTAAGAAATGTATTAATATATACAAAAGCAAAGTCTCGTGGAGTAAAACATGGAAATTTTGCTGTGATTCGAGAGACAGATATGCCTGCTATTTTAATTGAAGGAGGATTTATGACAAATGAAGGGGAATTGCTAAATTTGAAAGATCCTGCTTATTTGAAAAGATTGGCTTGGGGAGTTGCTAAAGGAATTCAAGAATACTTGGATAGGTAACTAAAAAGGAAGAGCGAACGATGCATGAGCAATTTCAAGATGTCGTTAAGTTCACTTAAAGCTATTATCTAATGAGTATATACTCATCCCAGTTCAAAGTGAGAAGCTTCGGCTGTGCCAAAGCCTCGGGCTTCAACGATGAAAAATGGGTCCATATACTCATATGAACCCATTTTTGATCGTTGAAGCCCGAGGCTTTGGCACAGCCGAAATTGCAACTTTCAAGTTAAATGAGTATACATCTCACAAAAAAATCTGTCATGGAGTTATAGGACAATTGTCCTCGGCGCGACTCGAACGCGCGGCCTGTTGCTTAGGAGGCAACCGCTCTATCCACCTGAGCTACGAGAACATTTTTAGTAACTTGAGTTTATTTCCTTGATTCTTAGAGAAAATCTTCTCTAAGAATCAAGGAAATAAACTCAGGTTGATAATCAAGCAAGTAAAACAAAGTTTGGTTGTATACTCATTTCACTTGAAAGTTGCAATTTCGGCTGTGCCAAAGCCTTGGGCTTCAACGATCAAAAATAGGTCCATATACTCATATGAACCCATTTTTGATCTTGTTGAAGCCCAAGGCTTTGGCACAGCCGAAATTGTAGCTTTCAAGTGAAATGAGTATAGTAGACTTTTAATCTAAATTATGGGTTTTTCAGGTTAGATCATTTATCGGTTTCTCTCAAGTCTTTTCTTCTCTTGCATGGCAATCTGAATAGGAATATGTTGCAAATCAATACATCAGTATACTTAAACAAACGCATTACATTAGAAGAAAAGACAAAGTAAAAAATCATCAAAATATTGACCAAAGCCAAGTAAACAAAATAAAGTTAGTTTCGCAAGAAATTTAATGAAGGGGAATAAGAAAATGAGCCTTTTGCGAACAAAATCATTTGAAGCTCTAGAAGCAGAAGCCACTGGTGGAACTCAAAAATTAGAACGTACTCTAGCCCTTTACTCTAATTTCATTAGGAATTGGCGCTATTATTGGTGCCGGACTCTTTTCTATCACAGGCATTGCAGCTGCTCAGAATGCAGGGCCTGCCATCATTATCTCTTTTATTTTAGCTGCCATAGGATGTGCTTTTGCTGGCCTTTGTTTTAGCGAGCTTGCTGCTATGATGCCTATCGCTGGGGGGGCTTATAGCTATTCGTATGCTACAATGGGGGAGTTTATCGCATGGATTATTGGGTGGATTCTTATTTTAGAATATGCCACAGGAGCAGCTATTGTAGCAATTAGCTGGTCAGCATACTTGGTCTCTTTTCTGCATGATTTTGGATTCCATCTTCCAGCCTTTCTTATAGCCTCCCCTTGGCAGCCTACTCATCTTCCAAATGGAACAGAGGTATACGGCATCATCAATCTTCCATCTCTCATCATTATATGTCTATTATCTCTTCTTCTTATTGTTGGTATCGACAAATCCGCTAAAGTCAATGCTATTTTAGTTGTGATTAAAGTAGCAGTGGTCTTAATCTTCATTGGAATCGGTTTTGCCTATATTGATTATGCAAATTACGAACCCTTTATCCCTGAAAATACAGGCACATTCGGAGAATTTGGATGGAGTGGCGTATTACGTGCCTCAGGAGTGGTTTTTTTGGCTTATATTGGATTTGATACTGTTTCAACAGTTGCTCAAGAGGTTAAGCATCCCCAAAGGAATTTACCTATTGGAATTATTGGATCTCTTCTCATTTGTACTATTTTATATATTCTATTTGCCTTCGTCTTAATTGGACTTGTCAATTACCGAGATTTAAATGTTGCTGCACCTGTAGCGGCTGCTATCGCAAATACACCTTATATTTGGTTAAATTGGCTCATTAAACTAGCCATTATTGCAGGTTTAACATCTGTCATTCTTGTCTTCTTACTGGGGCAATCTCGTATCTTTTTTACCATGTCCAAAGATGGTCTGCTTCCACCTTTATTTTCTATTGTACATCCTAAATTTCACACACCTTGGTTGTCTAATATTATTTTAATGGTCATTGTTGGAATTTTCGCAGCTTTTGTTCCCCTTTCATTAGTAGGACATCTGATGAGTATGGGAACCCTATTAGTTTTTGCTATTGTTTGTACAAGTGTAATTGTTCTGCGCAGGACCAGACCTGATCTTGAAAGACCTTTTAAAACACCGCTTGTGCCTTTAATTCCTTTACTTGGCATTATAGTGTGTTTTGGACTGATGTTCTTTCTAGGAATTTCCACCTGGTTTCGTCTGACTCTATGGGTTTTCATTGGTTTAGCAGTCTATTTCCTTTATGGAAGACGAAACAGTCATCTTGCTAAATAAACGTCTGAATTTTTCAATTTACTTGTGTCTATACTCATCCCAGTTCAAAGTGAGAAGTTTCGGCTGTGCCAAAGCCTCGGGTTCAACGATCAAAAATTGGTCCATATGACTCATATGGACCAATTTTTGATCGTTGAATCGCGAGAGCTTTCGCATTGCCCAAATTCTCACTTTGAACTGGGATGAGTATATACTCATCCCAGTTTTCAACTGGAAGGAGTATAGACAGCACACTTTAAAAACATACTAAAATGAGTTGAGGTTTTGTTCATCTAAGTACTAAAACTTTTTTAAAATAGGACTAAAACCCCATTTCTTTATAGCTTATGAAATGAAAATGATATATTCTGTTATCAGAGAAATTTAATTTTGAAAGGGTATGATATGGCAGAGGCAGATATTGGCTTAATTGGTTTAGCTGTGATGGGACAGAATCTCGTTCTTAATATGAATGATCATGGTTTTAAAGTTGCTGTATATAATCGCACCGTTTCCAAAGTAGATGAATTTTTGGAGGGACCTGCTCAAGGCACCAATGTGATCGGTGCTCACTCGTTAGAAGAGTTTATCAATACCTTAAAACGTCCACGTCGCATCATGCTAATGGTAAAGGCAGGAGAAGCTGTGGATTCTTTTATTAACCTTTGTCTTCCCTATTTACAGTCAGGCGATATTATTATTGATAGTGGTAATAGTTTATTTACCGATACAAATCGCCGTTGTCGGGCTCTTAAAGAAAAGGAAATTATTTTTATCGGAACAGGAATTTCTGGTGGAGAAGAAGGTGCTCGTTATGGTCCTTCAATCATGCCAGGAGGTAATCCTGATGGATGGCCTTATGTTAAGGAAATTTTTCAAGCAATTAGCGCCAAAGTAGATGGTGAGCCTTGTTGTGAATGGGTAGGGGATGAAGGGGCAGGACATTATGTAAAGATGGTGCATAATGGAATTGAATATGGAGATATGCAGCTTATATCTGAAGCCTATCACATTTTGAAGACGGTATTAGGGCTTAAGCAGCGCGATCTTCATGAAGTGTTTAGTGCCTGGAATAAAGGAGATTTAGATAGTTACCTTATTGAGATTACTGCACGCATTTTTGATGTATATGATGAAGATAATTCTCCACTTATTGATAAAATTTTAGATGTAGCTGGGCAAAAAGGAACAGGAAAATGGACAGTCATGACTGCTTTGGATCTAGGAGTGCCTCTAACTTTAATTGGTGAAGCTGTCTTTGCGCGTTGCCTATCTGCATTAAAAGATGAAAGAGTGGCTGCTAATCTTTTACTTCAAGGACCTAGTATCAGTTTTCAGGGGGATTCTAATGAGTTTATCGATTATGTACGCCAAGCCTTATATGCTTCCAAAATTATTAGCTACACACAAGGCTTTATGTTGATGCAAGAGGCAGCAAAAGAATACCATTGGAAACTAAATTGTGGTGCTGTTGCATTGATGTGGAGGGGAGGGTGTATTATTAGAAGTGCTTTCCTTGCTAAAATTAAAGAGGCGTTCAATGCCAATCCTAATCTACGCAGTCTGTTGCTTGATCACTATTTTCTGGAGGAAGTACAGCAGAGGCAGCATGGATGGCGTAGAGTTGTGGCCACAGCAGCAGAGTTAGGGATTGCGATTCCTTGCTTTAGTACGGCTCTAGCTTTTTATGATGGCTATCGTACAGCACAACTATCTGCTAATTTAATACAGGCTCAGCGAGATTTCTTTGGTGCCCACACTTATGAAAGAGTAGATAAGCCGCGAGGACAGTTTTTCCACACAAATTGGACGGGGAAAGGGGGCAAAGTAAGCTCTGGGTCTTATAATGTCTGAAGTAAAACGATCAAACTTTTTCAGCCTTGGAAAGATAGGTCCAGCAAAATTTAGAGAATAATGTTGCTCCAATCAAGCCGCTTAATAAGACAAAATAAATGGCATAGATAGGGTGGTAAGAAGCTAGTAAAGCCCCAAGAATAGGGCCAGCTACATAGCCACTATTTTCCAAACTGTAAAGGATACCTTGGAGCTTTCCCTGTGTACTTGTAATGCCTTGAATAGAGAGGCGTGATTCAATATGAGTTGTGAGGATGGAAAAGCAAAACAAAATAGCTAGCAATAAGAAAAAGGTCAATGAATGAACAAAAGAAAAGCATAAATACAGTAGAGAAGAACAAAGGATTCCAAAACAAATCATTAAATATCTATCATTTAACTTTAAAAATTGAGCTAACGCTACTTGGTTAACAATCATTGAAAGTCCCACCAAAGCAGAAAAATAGTTAATAATAAAAATATCTTTAGTGAAATGCTTCAACAAAACAACGGGAATAAATCGAATAAAGACACAATACCCTGTAAAAAGGCAGAAAAAAATGGTAAGATAATAAGAGTTACTTTTAAAAAAGGAACTGATTGTTAATGAAGATGTTTCAAACAAAGAAAGATCGGGAGAATAGGTCTCATAAGAAAAGGGAATGAAAAGCCAAGTTAAACACAAGGCGGTCAAGGATAAGCAGGCAGAAAAAATAAAAATAGTAGTATAAGTGGCTCCATCCAACCAAAGGATCATAATTCCTAAGAAAGGACCTAGAAAAGTCGCTAAACCTCTCACAATAGCCAATTTGGCAAATTCATGCAGACGAAAATTTTTATCTGTTAGAATAGCAATAAAGGTTTTAATCGCAGGCATGATAGCTCCCATTAGAGCAGGTAAAATACAGCCTAAAAGAGCGACACTTAAATATTTTGTATAACTTCCTAATGCCAATAAAGTATAACCAATAGCATTTGTGAAATGAATCGTTTGCAAGATTGTTTTTTTAGGATGCGTATCTAAGCGTTTGCCAATATGAGGGGCGATCATCATTTGTAAAAAGGGGTATCCTCCAATAAAAAGCATATACATCAACATCCTATAGGCTGAAGTTGCTTGCTCATCAATTAATCCATGTTGTGAATCTAAAACTAGTAACAGAGTAGCAGGTGCAGTTGTATAAAAAGCAAGCAGCTCTACACATAAGATGAATCTTAAAAGACGCACAATGGATAACATCTTGGCTCCAGCTCAAAAAATTCTGAAACACAAACTATCCTTCTTTTCATTCTAAAAATAAGTTTTTGTCCAGACTGATTTAATTCAAAATAGGGAAATACCAAAAGCTAATGAGACAAAGCATTAGTGCTTTGTCTCATTAGCTTTTGGTATTTGGATTAAATCACTCACGGTAATCTATCAAATCAGTCAGTAGCGTAGCAATTTTTGCGTTATACTCATTCCACTTGAAAGCTGCAATTTCGGCTGTGCCAAAGCCTCGGGCTTCAACGATCAAAAATTGGTTCATATGATTATATGAACCAATTTTTGATCGTTGAATCGCGAGAACTTTAGCATTGCCCAAATTGCAGCTTTCAACTGGAATGAGTATTAGTTGGAAATTAGAGCTATATCATAGTAAAATCTTAAAGAATAGCATCAGAGGCGGCTCTATATCTAACAAGACAACCTATTCCTCTTCCTACAAAGATGCCAAGAATGATAGTAGCAAACAGTTCTAGCGTTAGGAATAAAGTCGATTTACTAAGATGAGGAGAAATTGACCCTATTATGCCAATGGAGAATTTTGAGGTAAAAATCAACATTGAAAGTATTAAGGGAAGCCAGCTACCAGGCATCTCAACTCTTTTTTTTTGTTTGTCGAATCGAAGCTTTAATTTTTGCATATAAGAAAAACCGATTAAGAGACCTATTCCTAAGCAAAGGATCCAGAGAAAAATCGATACAAAATCACTACCATATTTGCCAAAGAATGAAAAGAACGACCAGATAAAAAAAATGGAGGGGATCAAAAGCAATAAAAATAAAGGAACCATACTAGTCTTTCTTGCTTTTAGACCTCCTAATAGCAGCATAACAAACAAAGGCCATATAAATACTGGAATCTTAGTTATAATTTGTAACATAAATTTTTCCTTGTTGCTCTTGCAACCAAGCGATATCTAATTCTATAATGAGCAAAGCTCACTTAAAAGTATAAAAATGACTATTTTTAATGTCAATCCGAAAAGAGGGATAGCAACTAAACAGGCAGCTGCTATAGCTAATCCTTTATATATACTCATTTCACTTGAAAGCTGCAATTTGGGCAATGCGAAAGCTATCAGGCTTCAACGATCAAAAATAGGTCCATATGAGTGACTCACTCATATGGACCTATTTTTGATCGTTGAAGCCTGAGGCTTTGGCACAGCCGAAATTGCAGCTTTCAAGTGAAATGAGTATAGAGAAAAAGTAAGCAAAAATTTGTTCTAATTTCCTATGCCCTGGTCGTATTACAAGTTTATCTGTCAAAAAATATCTTCAATAAATAAAATCTTTTTATCTCTTTTACAAGGAGACCCATTTATGATTTCTCTCCTTTCTGCATACGGATCACACGCTATATTCTTCCCTCCAAAAGCAGATGACTCTGTCCTTTCGAAAATTATTAGAACACTTCAGTTTGATGAAAGCCTGGATAGAGAAGCATGTTTTCAGGCAGTCATAGAGGCTTGTCGCCAGAGGCATTGGAAACCTATCACCGCTTGCCGAGATGAGCTTGTTGAGCTAATCGATCAAACAGGTCGGTCACTTTTAATTTATGCTCTTCAAATAGGTGATCACATGCTATCTCAAGCCCTGATTGAGCAAGAGATTGCTTTACAGACGTCCGACAGACAGGGTAATACACCTCTGCATTATGCCGCTGAGCAAGGAAATAGTGATCTCCTCCTAAAATTAAGAAAACATCTTTCGGTCAACTCTAAGAATGATCGAGGTCAAACACCCCTTCACCGAGCAGTCAATCAAGGACAGCGAGAGGCTGCTATTGCTCTTCTGGAACAGGGAGCTGGCCAAAACATACAAGATCTCGATGGCAGAACTCCCTTACACGATGCCGTGATTCATGGGCAGCAAGCTTGCCTCTTTGTCTTGTTAGAACAAGGAGCCGATTTCTTAGCACTCTCTGCCCAACAGGAGAATCTTTTCCACTTGATAGCTGAGTATGGGCATGAAGCCCTGCTCAACGCGCTCAGCGTTTATATTAAGGAACATCAGGGGATGGAAATGCTGCAAATGATGTTAAGCCAACAAGACGCTGATGGGAAGACCCCTCTTCATAAAGGAGTTTGGGGAAGTCCTAAGCCAGGGATCGTTCAGCTTCTTTTAGAATATGGTGCTGAACCTAACGCTGTGAACAAGTGTCGTTATACTCCCCTTCACTGGGCCGCCAAGCATGGCCATTTCGAAAGTGTTCAGCTGCTTCTTGCCAAAGGGGCAGATCGCAGTCAAGCCAATGCCAATGGAGATACTCCACTGGACCTTGCCATCCGATGGGGACAAGACAATGTCGCTCGACTCCTCATCGATCCCAGCTTCCATTCCGTTTCTCCTCCTTCCGTCGACCTCGATTACCCAGATTTAGAAGGCGTCTACTACCGCTGCTTTGAGCAAGCGTACGACAAGAGCGAACCTTTAGAACAGATTCTCTATCTGGAAAAGTTGGGCGATCTGTACTTTGCTAAAAAAGATTATGTTAGGGCCGCTCATCTTTTCAACAATGTGCTTGCCGCGGCTGTGCTCTATGAATTTGATGATCGCTACCAGCAATTGCTCTTCAAAAAGCTCGAAAGGATAGAAGGGCTTTACTTAGAAGAAGAGCTTGGCTTAAAAACGCCTGCCGATCACTACAATTACATCCACAAGTACCGCTATCAGTTAAAGGTGATTCGTGCCCATGTAAAATGGCTATTGGAAAAAGAAGTCCCTATCGAGAACGTCCAGGCTGAAATGACGAGTCTCTTTCAAAGCTTGCTTTGCAGCTTGGTGCAAAGTTGCATCAAACTCTTGGGTCAAGCGCCTCCTTACGCCATCATGGGATCGGGATCGATGAGCCGCCAAGAGATGTGCCCCTACTCCGATATAGAGTTTATCTTCTTGATTCAAGAAGACAGCGACAGGACCTATTTCCGCAACTTGAGCCGGCTCCTTGAGCTGAGAATCCTCAATCTAGGAGAGACTGCCTATCCCATCGTACGGCCTAAAAAAATGGGAGCTGAATTCATAGAGGAAAGAAGCTTTACGCCCAAGGGATTTAGCATGGATAGAGGAGGGATCGTTCCTTGCGGCAAGGAGGGCATTTACGAGCTCATTGGGACTCCAGAGCAGCTTGCCTCTTATCAAGAGCCTGCTTGGCTGCAAGCAAATGCAGCCGAGGTGATTGTGGCCAATGCTCTCACTAGTTGCTGTTTTGTCATGGGAGATCAAGGTTTAGTCAAGAGTTACGTCAAGTGTATAAAAAATATTCTCGAAAGAAAAGAGCACTGGATATTAGGCCAAAAGCTAAGACAAAAAAGGGCCTTGGATCTCTTAAGAGGGCATCTCGAAGAGTTTAAGCCTCGGCTCGATGAAAATCGGATTGACCTGCGGGGATTTGACGTCAAAAAAGACCTTTACCGTCCTTTGCAGATGATCATTGGAGCTCTGGCACTCTACTATGGATTGGAGAGTCAAAGTACGCTTTCTCAGATCCGCAAGCTTCAACAGAAAGGAGTTGTCAGTGCAGCCGGAGCGAGCAAGCTAGAAGAGGCATTGAGAGAGGCGCTGGCCTGGCGCTTTAAGGCTCATTTCTTCTATCGAAGTGAAAAAGAGATCATTTACCATGCCCAAGAGGGCCAGAAAGACACGGGACTCCTCGCCATTAAAGAAGTTTTCTGTGCAGCCGAAGCGAGCAAGGTAGAAGAGATTTTGAGAAAGGCGCTGCCCTGGGTCCGTAAGGCTCATTTCTTCTATCGAAGTGAAAAAGACACGGGACTCCTCATCTTTGACGAGGCACAGTCCCTCGTGGAAATTTATCGAGTTTTGGTTCCTTTAAATAAAGTCGCGCGCTCTTTTTTGGAAGGCAAGGCGCTCTCCCAAGCTTTGCTCTATGATGAAGCCATTGGAAAAAGCACTTACAACGAAGAAAACAATCTCAATTACCGAGCGGCTTTAGCTGCTTATAGCCAGTCCGCCGCCCTTCGGCCCAATGATCCCAGCGTTTTGCAAGATTTGCAGAGGATCAAGCGTACTTTGGGTCAAGCAAGCGATGCTTTGAAGTATAACCAAGAGCGGCTGGGCATTCTCAAGAGAAAATATCCAGCGGAGAAAAAACGAGAAGTAGCCACTTGCTACGACCATATCGGACTGTGCCTGAGCGACTTGGGAAGGTATCAGGAGGCCTTAGAATATCAGCAAAAAGCATTGGAAATCCGCCTGGCAGTGCTGGGAGAGCGACATCCCGACGTGGCAACGAGCTACAACAATATCGGAGTGATCTTGAAAGAATTGGGAAAACCTCAGGAGGCTTTAGAACATTATCAAAAAGCGTTGGAAATCTTCCTAGCAGTGCTAGGAGAGCGGCATCCCAATGTGGCGATGAGCTACAACAATGTCGGAGCGAGCTTGAGCGAGTTGGGAAGACATCAGGAGGCTTTAGAATGCGAGAAAAAAGCGTTGGAGATCCGCCTGGCAGTGCTGGGAGAGCGACATCCCGATGTGGCGATGAGCTACAACAATGTCGGAGCGAGCTTGAGCAATTTGGGAAGACATCATGAGGTTTTAGAATGTGAGCAAAAAGCGTTGGAAATCCGCCTAGCCGTGCTGGGAGAGCAACATCCCGACGTGGCGATGAGCTACAACAATGTCGGAGCGAGCTTGGACGCTCTGGGAAGGTATCGAGAAGCTTTAGAATGTAAGCAAAAAGCGTTGGAGATCAACCTGAAAGTGCTGGGAGAGCAACATCCCGACGTGGCGATGAGCTACAACAATATCGGAGTGAGCTTGAGCGAGTTGGAAAGATATCGAGAGGCTTTAGAATGTCAGCAAAAAGCGTTGGAAATCATCCTGGCGGTACTGCCAGAGCGACATCCCGACGTGGCAAAGAGCTACAACAATATCGGAGTGGGCTTGGGCAATTTGGGAAGACATCAGGAGGCTTTAGAATGTCAGCAAAGAGCGTTGGAAATCCTCCTAGCAGTGCTAGGAGAGCGGCATCCCGACGTGGCAAAGAGCTACAACAATATCGGGATGTGCTTGGGCGATTTGGGAAGACATCAGGAGGCTTTAGAACATTATCAAAAATCGTTGAAGATCCGACTAGCAGTACTAGGAGAGCGGCATCTCGACGTGGCAACGAGCTACAACAATGTCGGAGCGAGCTTGGGCGATCTGGAAAGGCCTCAGGAAGCTTTAGAATCTGATCAAAAAGCGTTGAAGATCCGACTAGCAGTGCTGGGAGAGCGGCATCCCGACGTGGCGATGAGCTACAACAATATCGGAGTGAGCTTGAGAGAGTTGGGAAGATATCGAGAGGCTTTAGAATATGAACAAAAAGCATCAAATATCTATCAAAAAATTTTTCTGAGTGAGATGCTCCCAGATCTTGTAAAAATGATCCAAAATATAAATACGTAGATCATATATGTATCTACCTATTCTGAATGAAAATTTGGTGTTTCGTGCCTATAGCATGCCTGAATTAGAGATTTGCGCGCAGAGGTATTTGAGCACGTTCATAGGCACGAAACAACCAATTTTTGAAGTGTTTTGTGTATAAATTGAATTGTGATTTCATAAACACACTATCCGAGGGGGATGAAAATGACTATAGTTTCAAGCATGACAAGTATTGACAAAAGCACTCAAACATTACCTATTGCTATAGCTAACCAGTATAATCAATTGAGTGTAGCTATTGGAGCAGCGGAAAAAAAATCAAACTTTTATCGCACACGCATTGCTGGCATTGACACAGTAATGAGGGAAATTGTTGGAACGATAGCGGACATTGCAGAGTCACAGCTTGAGCTCATTAGCACTTTTCAAAAAGATGCTACAGTGAGAGCAAGCTCCCTTGTTTTGCAAGGCTTAATGGATCAGCGAATGCAGAGCATTAAAGACGATGCGATTGAAAGTTACGACAGTCTCCTCAAAGCAAGAGAAGCAATCATGGAGCAAGGTCGCAAGGTTGTTTTAACTCCAGACAAAAGAGAAGAGTTGAAAACAATATTCAAACGAAAAATGGATGAACAATTGAAAGATTATCAAGAAAAAAATGGGGGTTTAAATATTGATTCTAGAACAGATCTTAATGAGTTAAAAGAGAAAATTTCACAGAATCTCAAAAGTTACGTAGATATCTATGAGCGCATGTTAGATAGTAAAGTTCCCTTGACTGTACAAGTTGAAAAGATAGATAAGGAGATGGACGATCTGAACAAGTTGCGCCAAGCTTTGTTGAATGCCCCTCTAGATCGATGGATCGCTTGTGAACGAGGCGATCTTGACTACTTAAACACCGAGATACAAAAATGTTGGAAGCTCCCTTCTTTCATTGCTTCTTTCATGAATTCATCTACAGTAGAAGAATTTGTGAATCTTCCCAATCATATAGGTTCACCGCCATTGCATCTTGCTTGTTCTTCAAGGCAATTGGCTGTTGTTCAATTTCTTTTACAGAATAAAGCTAAGGTCGATCTCAAGGACAGTGAAGGTTATACACCTCTCCATCGGGCTGTACAGGTTGGCGACGTTCAAATTGCTACTGAGCTTCTAAGGCATGGAGCTCCCATGAATGCTTTAGGCCTCTTTAACAGAACCCCTTTACACATGGCGACTTACAATGGAAGAGAAGAGATGACACGCTTTCTTTTAGCAAATGGAGCTGCTATCAATACGCAGACGAACACAGATGGAACATGTTTGACTCCTTTGCATGAAGCTGTTAGAATGAGGCGCATCAGTGTAGTTGCTTTATTAACTACAAATGAAGCCTTGAATGTCAATATTCAGGATGGAAACCAACATACAGCGCTCTGGTATGCTATTACGGACGGCGCAGTCATCACTGCAACCCTTCTTGTAGGTCATAACAGCTGGAGACCTTCGCAAGATCTTTCTAACCCTAACCATCTCCAAAATCTTTTAAAAATAAGAATTCCAGTTAACGAGACCTCAATCAAAGAGTTATTGACGACGCAAGATCAAGAGTTTTTCTTAAGACCTCAATTGCCTATGACTTTTCCACAACCAGAACCCGCTTCTCTAATGGAATTCACGTATGGTAAACAGCGCTTCAAACGATGTGTGACCAAAGGGGATGGCTTTTGCTCGGTCCATGCGTTACTAGGCGAACCTAATGCCAATGGCATTATTGCATGGAAAGGGACAAGAAAAGAAATCGCCGATCAGCTGAAACAGGCTCTTAAGCAAAAAAATCAGGAATTATTGCCCTATTTTCGAGCTTTTTTTGAAGGTTTAAGTAAGAGTGTGGGAGTTCGAAATAGCGAATACGATCCCCTATTAAGTGCTTCGAGAAAACTCGCACAACCTCTACGGGGACTATATCAACAATTGCAAGTTGTTCAAGAGAATCAGGGTGAAAACCAGGATGCCCAGCATGAATATCATCATCTCATTAATACCTTTATTGAAAATCATTTTGATGATTATCTTCAAGTTTTCACGCAAGATAATTACTATCTCACCCACATAGAGCTGGAAATGGTTGCCCACCTGTTTGGTAAAAGGATTTTGTTGCTCAACCAGCATATGATCAATCATCCTACATTAGAAGAGCAGCATATTTCAAAAGATACTCAGGTTATTTGGCATGAGGGCTTACATTATGAGCAGTGCCAGCCACTCCTAAAGTAATAAAAGAAATTTTAGATTCTCTTGTTATGTGTTGACTCTGCCATATTGAATGAAATATGGCAGAGCCAATACATAACAAGGGAGTCAAAACTACCTCTGAACTCACAGCTAAACCATTAGCGAGGAAAATCAATGATGAATTCAGATGTCACAATCAAAATAGCTAGTTTCAACGTAGGTTCAGAGTTCGATTGGTATAACCTCTATTCTCTAACCAAATGGAAAGAAAAAACAGGGAATACGATTTCCCCTACAGATTTGAAGGCGCAAAAGGAGGCTTTATACGCTTTTGAAAAAGAAGATCGCATAAAATTTTTCATGAAGAATCCGCGTATAGCTGATGGTGATATTGCCTTAGACACCACTTTGAATTGTCTAGAAAAACAGAGCCAGGAGATAGACATCATCCTCTTTGGCTTGGATGCCAATAGCACTTCCAAACAATCTAGCCATGAAAAAATCCACCGCCTCCACCCTAAAAGGATGAGGCTGTTTGAGCTGTATGGTTATCAGATGGATCATACTATACTCATTTAACTTGAAAGTTGCAATTTCGGCTGTGCCAAAGCCTCAGGCTTCAACGATCAAAAATAGGTCCATATGAGTATATGGACCTATTTTTGATCGTTGAAGCCTGATAGCTTTCGCATTGCCCAAATTGCAGCTTTCAAGTTAAATGAGTATAATCATCATTTCACCATCTTAGATGCCAATGATGGACAGCCTAGAAAATATGATTATATCTGTGCAAAGAGTGTCAAGCGTCATTATACCGTCCTGAAGTCAATGATCCCTCTCTGCTCAATGAGCCTGGTACCGTCCTGAGTGATCATCTGCCTGTTTTATCTACCCTTAGCATTAACCGATAAAGAATTTCTCAAAGGAGCACTATGGAGCCGCTTCCGTCTATTACCTCAGATACACTGATAAATTCCACCATTCCCTTGCCACTCTACCTGCAAGAGACTTTATCCGAGAAAGTGGCTCAACTATTAAAAGCACAAGAAACAAGAAAAGCCATCCAACAGTGCTTTTTGAGTCTCGCTGAATTCGAACAATCGTCCAATAAAAGAGATGTCTATGAAGCTCTTTTTTTAGCTATACCTCGATTGAATCCTGACGAATACCTTACATTGATTAGCCTCTTGCCTCCCTTCTTAAAATTGACTTCTGACCATCTCAATGAACAGAGACAATTGGCATCAGCACTGGCACAATGGCACGCTCAGCAAGCCCATGGAAAAACACTAGAAGAAAATTATCCTTCTTATCAGAACGCCATGAGCTATTTTGGTCTAGCTATCCAAATAGCAAAAAAGCAAGAAAATTATCCATTATACCAAGAAAGTCATCGGTTAGCCTCTCACTTGTTATTAACTATTATGGAACAGTACCTGGTTCATCATCAGGATTTCAAAAACCGGTTAAAAAGAGCGCGTAATAGAGGTAATGACAACGAGGTTAGAAATCTCATCAACCACATAGAGGCTCTTTCCTTATTTTGCTGCGAAGAGAAGGATCGAAATATTCTTTTTACTTTGTATGATACAGCCCTGGACATCTGTGGCCTGAGTTGTCCTGACGCCCAAAAGCAAATCTATGAGACTCATAGAGCACTCATTCATGATAAAAAAGAACAAATGAAGCGTCACCCTTTTGTGTTGAATGAAGGGAGAACGCTGGAGTATTATGACTTGTTGGAAAACTGCCGAAATGCGTTCAAACGGTTTTTAGAAAAAAAGCCGAAGGCGCACACCTCTATAGGACTTGATCTTTGCTATAGTCAAGAAATGAGAAGTTTTCAAAAACAGGTGACAGAGAAATTTAAAATATTTTTTAATAAATTACTCAACAATGCAGTTGCCATTTTAGGACAGCCTCCCTGTTCTTACGATATTCGAGCCATGGGTTCCTTGGGAAGAGAAGAGCCTTGTCCCTTTTCTGATCTCGAATTTATGATTCTGATAGAAGATGAGAATCAAGAATGGTATTTCCGTTCATTGGCTCAATTTCTGCACTTACAAATCTTATCACTAGGTGAAACAGCATCAAAAGAGTTAGTATTTCCTTGTTTAGGGCTTAGCAATCGATCGGGCATGCATTTGGACTTTCCTTCCAGTTTCCTGGATATTATCGGAACACCTTATAAAATGGCGAGAAAGCAACTTGTTGACCTGACGACCGCGCAAGATCCTAATAACTTTGTCCATACAGCTTTAAAATCAATCAGTCTTCTTAACGCAGAGTCTTCTCTTTACGAGACTTATTTAGCTGAAATCGATAAAATCATGAATGAGTCTAGACAAGATGGTCATTCAGAGCGTCACTTTCGTTCTTTGGAACTGATAAGGACACGCTGTAAAGACTATGATAAAGCCTGGAAAGATTCTCATTTTGAAATGCGATTATCTCTTAAAGATCAATATGTCAGTTTCATTCATTATTTATGGGCTGATTTATCTCTCTTTTGGAGGATTCAAGCAACCAATACGATCGACATTTTAAAGGAAATTCCCGATAGGATTCTTACACAACGTAGCAAGGAGTTGCTGAAAGAAGCTGCTGCTACAGTGTATCACATCCGGCTTGGTTTGCACCGCGATAGCCAAAATGAAGAGGGATCGATCTCGAATACTGCTCACGCCCTTCCCTTAAATTCTACAGCCATTTTTTTAACAACGGCTCAAGTAGAAAAACTCAAACAATATTACTATTTGATTTTAAGGCCTCTGTTTTCTCATTTGAATGTATCTTTGCAAAAGGAAAAAAAACTGGATGAGATTTTTAATCAACTGGATTTCATTCGTTTGACTATTGAAGAAGCTTGGAAAAATCTCAATCCCCATTCTCCCTCTATGATTTTTCAGGCCGCCTCCTATCTTGTTAAAAGTAAAGCTTCAATAGAAGAGCATGTAGATAATTTTAAATGCCTGCTCAGACAATCCCACCGTCCCTTATGCGACTCCTACCTAGAAGCATTGGCTGATTCTCAGTTTAGGCAACTAGTCGAGCAGCTAGCCTGGATTGATTTCCCTCTTCAAGATAAGGCCAAGGAGATAGATTTCATCCACTCATGTGAGATGCTGAATCTTTCCCTAGCGGAAGATCAAAAACAGCTTCTTTTAAATCTTTTCGAAAAGTTTCCCATGCTCGAAAAACTCAATCTGCTCAAATGTGATATGGATAGCCAGCAGATACAAGAAGCCTTTTCCGAAGCCACTCATTTAACAGAGCTACAACTCACCTGTTGTTCCTTTCCCTGTGAGACCCTTTTAGAAATTCTAAATCAGCACCAATCTCTATATTTAATTTTAGGACAGATGACATTAGAAAAAGAGCATTATCTTTCTCTTTTTCGCTTTGCATGGCAGCGCAATCAGAAGATCTCGATTTGCTTAAATGAACAACCTATATGTGTGACTCAAGACAAATTAGATCCTTTACTCATACAAGCTCTTGAGAAAAAAAATGAATTTTTTGCTGATATTTTTATTGCCTTAGGCGCTAATATTCATCAAAAAGATCAGCGCGGCAGAAATCTTCTTCATCAACTTGCTCGCCAAGAACATAGTAGTTTATTATTTCTTTTGCATTATGGTCTATTGATTAACGAAAAAAGTGGGGAACAGGGAGGCTACACTCCTCTCCATTATGCGGCACAAGTAGGCTGTGTTCACAATATCAAGCTTTTACTGAAACGAGGAGCAAGATTAGAGGAAAAGAATAAAGATCATAAAACACCTCTGCACCTCGCCGTCATTGAGGGACGAGATCAAGCTGTTGCCTATTTGTTGAAGCATGAGGCTCATTTGCTTGCTAAAACACGCGAGGAGTGGACTGTTTTCCACTATGCTGTCAGCTATGAAAGGGTCTCTGTTTTGCACCTTTTGATACAGCAGGCCCAACAGCCACAGCTTTCTCTAGTTGATTACTTAAATTTACCAGATAGTGATGGCAAAACACCTCTGCACCTAGCCGTATGGGGCAATCCCAAAACAGCTATTGTCAAGATTCTTCTAGAGAATGGAGCAGATGCTAAGGCAAAAAATAAGTGGGGGTATACCGCTCTGCATTGGGCCGCCAAGCACGGCCATCTGGAAAGTGCTCAATTGCTTATAGACAAAGGTGCCGAAAGCATGGTGATCAATCAGAATGGGGATACACCACTTGACCTGGCTATCAGATGGAGGCAACCCCAACTCGTTCGTTTTCTAACTAATCAGAGAAACGTTCAGCAATTCCCTCAAAAGATTGACATCCCTCAAGCCTATGCAACTTTTGTAAATGCCTTTTATACGGGTCACGCCTTAGAGCAATGCCAATATCTAGAAAAAATGGGTCAGCTCCACCTAGAAAAGGGAGAATACATAACAGCTGCTTGTCTTATCAATAGTGCTCTTTATTTAGCTAAACAATATGACTTACAGCCAGAAATGTCCAAAGAGATAGGAAACTTAGAAAACCTAGAAGGAGAATTTACGCATAGGGTTTTAGGAGCTAAAACTCCCAGCGAGCACCGCCATTACATTAAGAAATATCATGACCTTCTGAGAGAGGCTCGTCAACAAATTGCCTCTTATTTAACTCAAGGCAACATGAATAAATCTTTATATGACAAATTTATCGTTCAAAAATTCAATGAACTTATTTACCTTATGTGCAGTCGTTGTTGGGAAGTTTTAGAAGTTTCCCGAGTTGAAGCGATGGGAAAACCCACTCAACCTATCAATTCTTTTACTCTTTTTGCCATGGGATCGTGGGCGCGAGAAGAAATGAGCTCTTTTTCTGAAATAAAATTCGGTATAATCATTGAAAAAGATACTCCAGCTATGCGAAATTTCGTACGACAATTTAGTCAGCTACTTGAATTGAAATTATGTAATATGGGAGAAACTCCTTACAGTCTCCTTTTTCTCAAAAAAGAAAATTCTCAAAGTCAACCAATCGCTATTAGTTTGATTCCTAAGGGATTTTGTGCCAACCGAAGCCATTTTACTCCTATAGGAAAAAGCGGGGTCTTTGAGCTAACAGGGACAGTAGAGCAACTCACTTCTATCTTAAAACCAGAATGGATTGATCAACATCCTGGCGAAGAGGGTTTGATCGAAGAAATGACCTGTTGCAAGTCTCTTTTTGGTGATGAAAAGTTAATATTAGCTTTTGAGAAACAAAGCCAAAAAATTCTGGATAGTGAAGATGCGCCTCAGCGGTTAACAGAAAGAAAAAAACTGGCTCGTAGAATTTTAATCAATCAGGTGACAGAGAATGAAGAGTCACAAAAAAAGACTTTTACAGAACAACGCATGATCAATCCGAAAATAGATTTGTATCGTCTCATACAAAGATTGATTAAAGGTCTTTCTCTTTACTATGCATGTCAAAGTAAAAATACATTTGCCCGTCTTGATGAACTCGAAAGAAAGAAGATCCTAAACGCTCAGGCCGCCAAAAAAATTCGCCAAGCACTTCAAGAGGCTATTACCTGGCGCATGCGTTGCCAATTGTATCAAAACAAAGGACAGGAAACATGTTATTATCAGAGTGGATCTGTAAGCCACGAAAAAGCTGTCTTATTTATTAATGACAAAGACTTTCAGGCCATTCAAAAAATCTACCATGTCATTCATCCCTTTTGCGAAGCGACGAAAGCATTCCTACAAGGCAATGAGAAAATATTTACTCGTGCCCCTTGTTATAACGAAAAAGCTCTGGTCACTCCATCATCTGTTACGTGGCATGCTTTTGCTCCTACTGGAGGTGCTTGGGATGCCCTATGTCTCCAACCTCAAGCAGAAAAACTTGACTCCTTTATACGAGATACCGAATTAGAACAATTATTTCCTCATTATTACGAGCAGTATTTAATAGATCTCCAAATTTTATACACAAAGGCCATGCATCAGTATGGTGAAACACCACATAGGGATACTTACGAAATATTATGTAGACTTGGAACAGTATACGCCTTTTTAAATGATAGAGAAAATAGCTTAAAATGCTTGATACAAGCGCATCTTCTGCTTGAGAAGCTTGAAGCCATGGCAGAGCCAATCTCCTTAGGGGTAGAAGCAAGAGTGGCCGAACTAAAAGAGAGAGCAATCAAAGCTAACGCTATCCTTTACAATAATCTTGGAACAGTTTGTTTAATTATGCAAAAGCTTGAAGCCATCCAACACCTCGAACGTTCCATTTCTCTGTGTCGCCAACTTGCAAAAGAAGATCCAAGCTTGCTTGCAACGTGTTACTTTAATCTCGCATGTGCCTATGAATACGAGCAACAGTTTAACCAAGCCATTGGCTGTTTTGAAAAGATTTTACCTTTATTAACCAAAAGTGCCAAAAGTAGCTTGGATAGAAGTATTCCTCTCTGCAAAACGAGAATGGGTATGGCTTATTATAAACTGGGCAACTATAAGCAAGCTAATACGCATTTAATGAAGGCGTTAGAGATCTATAAAACAATTCACGAAAAAAACCCTCATCCTGATATCTCTTTCGTAATGGAACAGTTAGCTTATACTAATTTTAGGAACAATCAAGCTAGGGTAGCAGAGCATTACTTCCAAAATGCATGGAATACATTGTGGAAAGTTTATAACCAAACAGCCCATCCCACACTTACTTCATTTTTGTATCAACGTGGCTGTTTTTGGGAAGAACTCGAGATGTGGGATCAAGCGGCCAATTATTACGAGAAAGCGATACAGAATCACGACAGCATTGAAGGGCAACGTTCCTCTCCTCTCACTGCTACTATTTTACATCGACAAGGAAATTGTTTCTTAAAATTAGAAAATCATCATGCGGCCATTGAGTGTTTCGAGAGATTACTTAAAGTTAAAAGCCAGACTTTAGGTTCGCGTCCCGACATTTCTATCTATTCGGCTTTCGTTTCTTTAGGGCAAATTTACGAAAGAACAGAAGATTTTGGAAAATCATTGCGATGCTTTTTTAAAGCTGCCACAGTATGCCAACAATTGCCATTAGATCAAAAAGGTGATTACCTACGTAATATTCTAGACCATGTAGACGCTGTCTATACGACTTTGCAAAAGCATCATCACTCTATAACCTCGTCCCATCTGGCTATTGAAATTTATAAACGCTACTATAAAGCTGACTTCCAGCTACTTGCTGAAATGCTGGATTTGTATGCCTCAGCTTGGGCATCCAAAGGTGACATGATCAAATCTGCTTTTTACTATCGACAGCTTAATGAGTTATATCGAGCACATTCAGCTTATTCTCAAGAAAAAACTCAACATATACAAAGTCAACTAAATCTTCTCGCAAAACAGATAGTAATGGCATGAAAGGCAAAGAGGCAATAGCACTACATTCGTTCCACTCAGCAAAAAATTAATAAAAAATGTCTGGAGAATTTATGAGTTTACGTTCCCTTGCTGCCTCTCCTAGTATAAGCATAGAGTCTACGGCCATAACCGCCCTGTACGAATCGTTGCAGAATGAATCCCCTGAAGAAATTTCTTCTGAAGTGTGGTTAGAAAAAGGAAAAAGAGAAAAAATACAGAAACAATTCTCTGATGCCATTTTTTCTTTTGAAAAAGCACTGGCAAAAAGCGAACAAGGAAATAACCTTTCCGGGGTATTAGAATCCATAGAGCATATTGGAGATATACTTTTATCTCAGGCAAAATATGCTAATGCAGCAAAGGTCTATGCTTGCTATTTGGCTTTACTTAAGCAAGAGAAAAGCCATCTTGCTTTACACAAACTTAAAGAAGTAGAAAAAGCTTATCTCACTAGCACGCCATGGCGAAAAGAAGCTGAAGGTATTTCTATTGAGAAAAAAAGACAAGTGGAAAAAGTGCAATTATTAAAGTTTCCGCCCTCCTGCCAAGAACTTGCTTCTCAAATAAAAAATAAACTGTTGCAATTATGCTATGTCGGTGAACTTGCCAAACAATATCACGATCATGCTATTAAAAAATTCCTAGCTCTTGCCACAGGCGTCCAAACTTTATCTACTATTAAAAAATTCATCACTCGTGCTACGCCACACCAACCTTTATCTGTAGAGGAAGTCAGAAAGACTCTACAGGATATACAAAGTGTCATTTCCAAGCTGGAGACTGCCGATCTTTTGCATGAGAACAACATCTTGAGACATCAGCAGTCTCTTAAACTAGCGCGACAAACACTTAAAGTTAAATGCGACGCAAGCGAAACAGCGTCTTCTCTGACTGGTTATATTACTGCCATGCTCCAAAATTTGTTTAAAGAAATCATTTGGGATAGCTTCAATCAATTAAAGCCTCCACCTTGTAAATTCGCCATTTTAGGAATCGGATCGATGGCAAGAGGAGAAATGTCTCCTTACTCTGATGTGGAGTATGCCATCTTAGTTGAAAGTGATACTCCGGAAATTCGCTCTTACTTTATTATTTTAGCTCGCTTGATCGAACTCAAAGTGATTTTTTTGGGAGAAACTCCCTACCCAATTTTGCAAAAGGGGAACAAAAGTCCTGTCCCTGAGGGCTTTAGAATGGATATAGGTGGCAATACACCCCTTAATGAGCTGATCGCTTTAATCGCCATTCCGACCACACTTGCTTTCTATCAATCACCGAGCTATTTCGAATCTCATTTTATAACAGTGAATGCTTTGCGTGACAGCTGCTTCCTTGTTGGCAGCCATTTTCTTTATGACGCGTATGTCACTGAAATCAAAGAAATTCTTAATCAACCATCTCATATTACTTTTCCTGCGTCCGTTCGCCAATTAATGGAAATGCCCGAAATAAGTAAAGGGATTGTAGAAATAATATATCCTTTTACTAATTTAGTTCCCGATTCTACTAGATCCTTTAGATATCATGTTAAGGATCCTAAACAGGTGACTAGGATTGAACATAGTGTACGTGAGTCCCATTTACTTAAAGCTAGTGATTCGCAAGAAGTCATGATTCAGAAAGAGCAGACTCTTACAGTTGGGCAGAACTATGGCTACATTCTGGGAAAAACAGCGATGAAGGAATTTAACCCCGATCTTGCTAGCAAAGTTCTTTACCAACGCGAATGTGTAGTGATTAAACGAGAGCTATATCGCTTGCTTAGCCTGTTTGGTTCCGTTTTAGTTCTCTATTATGGAATTCAGGAAAGAAATTTCTGGATGCTTTGTCATAAACTTGTAGCCCAAGGAAAACTTTCACAAGAAATTAGCAATCTTCTGTGCTCTATCATGGAGGATATTATTCGCTTGCGTTTTGAGGCTCAACTTTATTACGAGGAGGAAAGAGAAGAATTGTATCTTGTAGCAAATAAAAAAGATTCGTCTGAAAAAAGATTAGTGGCTAATCCTGAACAACTCAAACGCATTAAGCGGATTTATCAGCTTCTTTATCCGCTTCATTCTATATTGTCCCTCTTTATAAAAAATCGAGTGGATGAGCGCCTCCTCCAAACGTTGACGGCTTATCAGGCGCATAATTTTGTGGAAGAGGGACATAGACATTTAGCTGCAAACGACTTAGAGGGCGCGATTGATTCCTTCAAAAAAGAACTCGCCTTAGAATCAGAGCGACCTCAAGCGATCAACTGGCTACGGATGTGCGAATACCTTCAGAATATCCAAATAGACGATCAAGATGAATTAAATCAACAAGTGAAATTTTATCAAACCGATTATAAGGAATTGGATGAGCTATTGCGAAAGGGAAATGATTTCAAAGAAATCAATCATTTCCTTCAGAGAGTTGCATTTCTCAGCAACCTAATTGTGCAAAACTCACCAGCTTTTTTTCTTCTTCCTTTTAGTTTATTGGCTGCTCATATTGATAGGAGCATTAAAAGAAAAGACTTCCTAGCGATGCATTTCTTACACTTCCTCATCCAAAAGCTCGGAGAAAAGCTTCCTAAAAAATTAGAAGTGGAATGGTGTCATCAATATATCGATTTATTTTTCAAAAACATACAAGCTTTCCAAACACTTGATAACATACAAAGTCCGTTACAAAAGAACTTTCAACCAAACCATACAGATTATTTGGTGATCGATTGTCTCGTCAATCGACTTGCAAGTATTCTCTCCCATACAGAATCGCATTATCCTCGCGTAGAAATTTTTTTAGACTGTGCAGCCTACTTTTTAAAAGAGAGAGATTGCCAGAAAGCACGTGTGCATTTGATGTATAGTTTGAAAAAAGTAGAATTAACTGAGCCTGCTGAGCAAACCAAACTTAAAGTTTTGATTTACGAGGCTTTAAGTCAACTCGAGTTATTAGAGGGAAGAAAAAAAGAGGCACGATTGCACATGGCACAGGCGGTCCAATTTGCAAGACAAGCTGTTTATTCCGTTGAAATAATGGAAAAAAAGCTGGCTGATCTCGATCTTGAAGAAGTACTAGCTGGCCGCGAGTCGGCTGTAGGGAGGGAAAAGGTGGCTGTATTGCCGAAAGACAACAAAGAAATGGTAGAGCAATTCCTCTCAGAAGGAAGTTCTTTACTTGCCTTGCCCTATCTAGAAAAAATGCTGAAAGACGATCCGACAAATGAAATATTGATATCACAAGTGCAAGCTTTACGTATTAGCAAGATGCTTCATGAGGCGGTCTGTTCTCAGATCCCCCCTATCATAGAAACTTTGGAAGAGTATAAAGACCTTGATCATGTGATATCCTGTTCACCCCCTATGTTCCTACTTACACCAGGGAGCCAATCCCTTCTAAAGCTAATTACACAAGCTCCAGCCCGCTTTGCCATCGCTTATTTTTATGGCTACTTCTTAAGCATTCAGTCATTTTGTCGCGCACAGGAGAATAAAAAGGTAAGTCAGCAACTAATTGATCAACCTATTAAACAAGAGCTCAAAAAACTGCTCAGTATCTTTGGTGATCGGCTTCCTAAACCAATTGAGTTAGAAATATATTTAAACCTTGCCTGTCTTTACTCCGAGTGGGATGAATTTTTGAACGCCGAAGATATGCTGAAGAAGGCTCTTAATCTACATCAAAAACATCTTCGCCATGATAAACGCATTGTGAATATTTATATTGAAATGGGAAGGGTATATAAAAATACTAATCGTCTTAATGAAGCTAAACAGTACTATCACCGTGCTATTGAAGAAAGAAAAGCTTACAAACAATCAGATACAGACCTTTTATATATCTATGATGGACTCAGACTCATTGCTTTTATAGAAAAAGATTTAAAACAGTCGACTTTATGTTTTGTGGAATGTGTACGTCTTATTAAGGAACTTAATCGTCATTCACAGGAAATAATGAGAACATTTAAGGAACTTGCGTTCACCTTGCTTGCCAACAACTTATGGGATGAATTATTAACTTTAATTGAAAAAATTAAATTTTATTTTCCTGATCCTCAGGATATAGAAAATGACATTTTAGACCTGATAAAGGAGGTATATCACTGTCAAGAAGTTCTTTTGCCCCATCAAATTTCTCGATTTGCAAACATTTGCGCCATTAAAGGTTCTCAGATAAAGATCACAGGCACTATTTATTTTCTTCTAGCTGGTTTACTGCTCAATAGTAAGAAATACAGTGAATCAATCCAACTGATTCATCAAGCAATTGAATTAGGTGTATCAGAATACCTTTTTATCCGTCGGCTACTCTTGTGCTATTGCAACAAAAGTGCGTTTGAAAAGGTCATTCATTTTGGAGAAAAATGGTTGGATAAATGTCCACAATTGGCTCATAATTCTGAACAACTCCAAGAATTTCTTCCTGATCAATCTGATATCGTATTGCTTGGTTTATGTTGTCGATTATATGCAAAAGAACTTAAAAATAGTCAAGAGGCGCAGATTTATTTGGATAAAGCGGAAGACTATTTGCTGAAAGCACTGTCCTTCCCTTCTTACGAAAAAAATGCTATAGATTTTATTGAGCAAATTAAAGAAGTTCTTGATATTGATGACATTTCTTATTTGAGAAGATTTTGGAACCAAAGTAAGTCTGGCTCTATTATTGATCCTCAGGCAATAAGTATGAATATAGATCGCCACCTCGAAAATTATGACCTTACTGAGGTGTTGAAAGGGATTTCTGAACAAGTGAAAGATGTGCCCATTTTCTTAGAGGCCTCTCATCTTTCAAATGATCAATTAAAAATCATGTGTGATGCCCTGATCGCCAATCATCGATTGACTTTTGTCTGTTCGTCTGAGGAGCTGAAAAATCTTCTGAGTATTTGCCAATCTGCAGGTTACCCTATTACCAATTTGAAGTATAATAAATTACTAAAGCAAGATACCAAAGAGATAGTTTATAGCCTTCACTTTGAAAGAGAGAAAATAGCCATGTAAAATAAAGTCAAAAGAATCAAATCCCCAAATTCCAGTGACGACAGCCACTGTATTAGAGAGGGAGGTAAATAGCACTACTTTGTTAAGTTTAGGAAGTATCAAAGAAAGCTCTTTGTTTAATGAGATGATACTGCTTACAATAAGGACACAAGACAATTTGAAATAACTGGTTTAACCATTTCCGAACAGCTGGAAAGGTGTTAAGCGACCATTTTTTTTGATTTTTTTGTTGTAAGATGAGAAGGAAAGCATAAGTCATAAAGCAAAGCGTCAAATGATGATGAAGGCTAATCCAAGACCTTCCTTCAAAATGATCTAGGCCAATTTCTTCTTTTAAACATTAGATCTCTTGCATAACTTAGAATAACTGTTAAAATAGCTAAAAGTTAAAAAGGTTTTAGCTATGAGATATGACAATTTGAAAGAATTTAAAGATAAGGAATTTCGTCGATTAACAGGAATCAAACGAACGACTTTTGAAAAAATGGTTGGGATTCTAAAAGAATCCGAAAAAGCGAAAAAGACTTTTAGAGGTAAACTGATGGAAGATCGATTATTAATGGCGTTGGAATACTGAAAAATTTGTCGTTAAAGGGAAAAATAATTGACGTTAATCACGTCAGTAAAGTCCCATAGAATTTCCCATAAAATGGTCTTTAACCACCTAAACGCTGCCAACGAACTTTGCGATTTTTGTCGAGACAGTAAGAATGCTTAAGTTGATGTATTTAAAAGCATGACAGTGATTTGATCCGAGTTATAGACTTGTTCGCCTATTAGAGAAACTGTTTTAATTGGTAGAGGATTAATTTCAATACTGACCTCTTGAAGATTTATCCAGCGTGCGCATAGATTTGTATCTTCTTCTACTTCCATCAGAGCCCGCACTATAAATGTAACTTCTTCCTCTACAGAATGCTTTATTGAGACTACTTCAAAAAAATTAACTTTTGTATTTTTATTTAAACCTTTTAAGAGCACAAATATATGACCTTCTGGATCAACTTCAGATTGGCATTGCATTTTTCCTGATTCAAATGAATGAATCACATTTCCTTGTGTAACCGTAGGATCGTCATTTATTAACTTAAAAGAACAACTGATAGTTAAAATAGAAATCAAAAAAAATAAACGTGTAACTAAAAACATAAATATCCTCAACTAGTTTGACCCATTGCTAAAGCAATGAGTAATTTTTTATCGGTTAACTATTCCAAAGTTTCTAATTCTTGATAATCAATGACTAAATGATAAAGTGGATCCAATCATTGGGCAAAAAGAAGGATAAATTTGTTACATTCAACTTACTAACAATAACTTTCACCGGTATTAGCTGAAGAGCGAAAGTTCACGGCTACTTTGTCCTTTGCTAGCACTACTATATTCTCCTCTTTTATTATTATCTATCTGAAAGATGTATTTGCATCCAAAATGCATGGTGAATGCAGGGGTTTTTAATTAAAAATACTTGATAAAGAATTTGATAACAATTTCTGTTAGGTATTCTTCATTCCAACCAACCTTCTTTTGTCTTTCTAATAGTCCTTTTCCAGACCCTAACATATTTAGTGCTAATCTCCTAAATATAGCCAAATTTTCAGCGGCATAACCAGTATTAATGATACTACTGTCTTCAACAAAATTGCAATCTAGCTGCCGATGCAAATGATTTTCAATCGTCCAGTGTTTTCAAATAGCATTAGCAACTTTTAGAGCGTGAGCTGATAGGCTTGAGATATAATACCTTTTTTCAGTTGTTGGTAATTGGGCAGGCAACGAGCGTTCGCTCTTTACCATTATGATACTTTTGAGTTTTCGCCATTCATCTTTTTGCGGCAGCCAATCGATATCTTCTGTCACATATATTTCTCTTTTTTCTATACGTCCAGTTTCTTTCCAACCAATAGCATCACATTCTTCAAAATCAATAACATCAACTTGGATAAAATAATTTTCTACTTCATCTGCCAAAGATTCTTGATTGCCTTTTAACGCTAGTACATAGTCTGCGCCATTATCACAAATTTTTCCTGCAATATTTTTTTGACATCCCATGGCATCTGTTGGAATAATAGCCTTGAATATTGATTTGATCTAGAAGGAATAGCTGTTATCTCGTTAGATTTATTTTCAACGGGTTGCTGGGCAAGAATAATCCCTTTTTCAGCGACAAATAAAGATACAAAATGCAAAGTTGGATTGAACGTGGCACTCTCTTGAGTTCCCCTTAAACATTTTCCATCAACAACTAGAACTTGATCTTTTAACCCAAGGATTTTTAACCATTCACTTAAAAGCTGTCTTAAAAATTCCCGTTTGATTCGCACGAGTGTCCACCAAAAAATTCCGTAGCTTGGAATTCTTAATCCACTGGCTTTTAGATTTGGCAAATATTGCAATTTGGCCAATGCTATTGGCTCCTGCTAACATAGCAGAGAGGATAATAGACTTCTTTCGAAATTAAATTTTTGAGTGTATATTCTAGCCTCTTAATGAAACGAAGGCATAATGAAATTTGAAAAGGGGTTAGATGGAGAAAAATTCCGTCGTCTAACCGGGTGTTAAGCGAGCGACATTTGACAAGATGGTAGGCATGCATCCTAGAGCAATCTGTTAAAGGCCGAAGAACGAATAAAGGAAGAAAAAAGAAGCTAAGCATTGAAAATATGCTACTTATGACTTTAAAGTACATTAGGGAGTATAGAACCTATTTTCACATAAGCCAAAGTTATTCGGTGAGTGAAAGCAATGCTTATAAGACGGTGAAATGGGTAGAGGATACACTTATTAAACATCCAGACTTTGCTTTACCGGGACGTAAAGCTCTTCTAAAAAGCGATATGGAATATGAAGTGGTGCTTATAGATGCATCTGAGACTCCAATAGAACGGCCTAAAAAAAAGTCAGACAGAAACGGAAAGTAAAGAATCGTAATAATAAACAGAAGCATTTTTATTCAGGAAAGAAGAAAAGGCATACTCTAAAGAGTCAAGTAGTTGTAGATAAGAAAACAAAAAAAGTTATCTGCGCGTCTTTTAGTAATGGTAAAAAGCATGATTTTAGACTCTTTAAAGAGAGTAAAGTGCGTTGGACAAAAGAGCTTTTTGGGGTAACGGATAGCGGATATACTGGTATAAAAAAATTACAAAGAAACACAAGATTACCCAAAAAATCTAGTAAAAAGAAACCGCTAACGGTGGAAGAAAAAAAGCAGAATCGCGAGATTTCTTCGGAAAGGGTTGTGAATGAAAACCTGATAGGCAGTCTGAAGAGATTTAAAATTATCAGTGATAGATACAGAAATCGAAGAAAAAGATTTGGTTTGCGATTCAATCTTATCGCAGGAATTCAGAATTTGGAGCTAGCATGAATAATTTCGAAAGAAGTCGATTATTTATATCGCTGAACATACTTGTCTTTAGGGAATGGACATTCAAATTTTGTCTGTCTCATTCTTTCATAGTCTTCTCGAGAAAAATGCTCATTCCAGATAAAATGAGGATCCTTAATAACAATTTCTTTGATTTTTATTTTCTTCCAGCTATCCTCATCTTCATCATTTTCATCTTCCTCTTCGAAATACATCTCCATGTCTGGATAATCAGGAAGTACAAAATACTCTGTGCAATCGTCTGTAGAGCCAAACTCCTCTTCAATCTCTCCCAAAGTTGATTCACAAGTAATTTTATTTTTAAAATGCTGTCTAAACTTACCTGTAACGGCAATGGTATCTATTTGATTATCTGCTTTTCTGATCCCAATCACATAATCCTCAAATTCTATCCACCATTTATAGCGAGTGTCATAAACAATATAATTAGTAGGTAGATGCTTTTTTAAAGTCTCAATATCCCATTTCAAGTGGTAAGGACCGATCCTTTCTGCTGGAATAATTTCTAAATCTATCATTATGTTTTTAACCTCAATTGGTTGTTAAAGCCACTTTTAAATAGCTTGTAAAATTAATAAACTAGTATATTTTGTATCCGATTTTTCTTCAATCCTATTGCCAAGGCCATTATGCAAGCCATTTCATCTTTTTTTTCAGAGAGTAATACTGCTCTAAGCAATCCCAGCAAAGCTTTTGACATGATGGAGCACCTAAGGCCTTTATCCTTGGTTTCTCAAGATTTAGAAGGCAACAGCTATCAACTATGGAAGAGAAAAGCCACTTTTATTTTATCTATTCTGAATAATCAGGGAAAAATGACAATTATTTCAGGGGATAAGGTACATAACGCTCTACAGCCCCAAGAAACAGGAAAAGAGCTTTTAAGTAGACTAGAAAGGCTAGGCCGTAGAAAGTGGCATGTTGCCCATATAGCGGGACACGCCTATGTTTGGCCCTATTTAGTTGCTGCCGGACAGGATGGAACAATTGATCCTTCCCAAACCCTCTCCGGAAAGGGAGAAATACCGATTTCTGAAAAAGCAACCTATCAATTAGGTCCTCACTTTAATAAACATGGCCGTCTAATGGGTTTTAAATCAAAAAAGGAATACAACGTTGCAGCTAAAGACTTTGCTAAGATACATCAGAGTAATCCTCTTTAGGATTTTTTAAGGAGGCTAATTTAATTAGCCTATTTTAGACGTATTGTGAAAGGCTTGAGCATGTTTAAGGTGATAATTTTTATGTATTCCTTTTGCTTCTTTGCACTATACAACCATTAAATTAATACCAATAACCTTTCCTATGATATCTACAGATGGGTTATAATCCTTAAAAAAATCCTAAAGTCGAGTCTGTGATCTCTGTGGTTTTATAAAAATTTATTTACCACAGAGATCACAGAGAAGTTAGCTTTTTTCTAAATTCTTTAGAATCAATGCCCATTGCCTATCAAATCTTTTTCGTCAAAAAGCCCTGGATATTAAATGAGCCATTTTTTAGCCTTCGTTTTCACAAACTTTCCGAAAACATTATTTATATCGCTGAACATACTTGTCTTTAGGGAATGGACATTCAAATTTTGTTCTTTCCATTCTTCTATAGTCTTCTCGAGAAAAATGCTTATCCCAGATAAAATGAGGATCATTAATAACAATTTCTTTGACTTTTATTTTCTTCCAGCTATCATCATCTTCATCATTTTCATCTTCCTCTTCGAAATACATCTCCATGTCTGGATAATCAGGAAGTACAAAATACTCTGTGCAATCGTCTGTAGAGCCAAACTCCTCTTCAATCTCTCCCAAAGTTGATTCACAAGTAATTTTATTTTTAAAATGCTGTCTAAACTTACCTGTAACGGCAATGGTATCTATTTGATTATCTGCTTTTCTGATCCCAATCACATAATCCTCAAATTCTATCCACCATTTATAGTGAGTGTCATAAACAATATAATTAGCAGGTAGATGCTTTTTTAAAGTCTCAATATCCCATTTCAAGTGGTAAGGACCGATCCTTTCCGCTGGAATAATTTCTAAATCTGTCATTATGTTTTTAACCTCAATTGGTTGTTAAAGCCACTTTTAAATAGCTTGTAAAATTAATAAACTAGTATATTTTGTATCCGATTTTTCTTCAATCCTATTGCCAAGGCCATTATGCAAGCCATTTCATCTTTTTTTCAGAGAGTAATACTGCTCTAAGCAATCCCAGCAAAGCTTTTGACATGATGGAGCACCTAAGGCCTTTATCCTTGGTTTCTCAAGATTTAGAAGGCAACAGCTATCAACTATGGAAGAGAAAAGCCACTTTTATTTTATCTATTCTGAATAATCAGGGAAAAATGACAATTATTTCAGGGGATAAGGTACATAACGCTCTACAGCCCCAAGAAACAGGAAAAGAGCTTTTAAGTAGACTAGAAAGGCTAGGCCGTAGAAAGTGGCATGTTGCCCATATAGCGGGACACGCCTATGTTTGGCCCTATTTAGTTGCTGCCGGACAGGATGGAACAATTGATCCTTCCCAAACCCTCTCCGGAAAGGGAGAAATACCGATTTCTGAAAAAGCAACCTATCAATTAGGTCCTCACTTTAATAAACATGGCCGTCTAATGGGTTTTAAATCAAAAAAGGAATACAACGTTGCAGCTAAAGACTTTGCTAAGATACATCAGAGTAATCCTCTTTAGGATTTTTTAAGGAGGCTAATTTAATTAGCCTATTTTAGACGTATTGTGAAAGGCTTGAGCATGTTTAAGGTGATAATTTTCCTATGTATTCCTTTGCTTCTTTGCACTATACAACCATTAAATTAATACCAATAACCTTTCCTATGATATCTACAGATGGGTTATAATCCTTAAAAAAATCCTAAATCGAGTCTGTGATCTCTGTGGTTTTATAAAAATTTATTTACCACAGAGATCACAGAGAAGTTAGCTTTTTTCTAAATTCTTTAGAATCAATGCCCATTGCCTATCAAATCTTTTTCGTCAAAAAGCCCTGGATATTAAATGAGCCATTTTTTAGCCTTCGTTTTCACAGATTGCCGAAAACATTATTTATATCGCTGAACATACTTGTCTTTAGGGAATGGACATTCAAACTTTGTTCTTTCCATTCTTCTATAGTCTTCTCGAGAAAAATGCTTATCCCAGATAAAATGAGGATCATTAATAACAATTTCTTTGACTTTTATTTTCTTCCAGCTATCATCATCTTCATCATTTTCATCTTCCTCTTCGAAATACATCTCCATGTCTGGATAATCAGGAAGTACAAAATACTCTGTGCAATCGTCTGTAGAGCCAAACTCCTCTTCAATCTCTCCCAAAGTTGATTCACAAGTCATTTTTATTTTTAAAATGCTGTCTAAACTTACCTGTAACGGCAATGGTCTGTCTTTGATTATCTGCTTTTCTCAATCCCAATCACATAATC
>CAWIRV010000004.1:0-99689 GCA_963838645.1 uncultured Parachlamydiaceae bacterium
ACGCCTGCAATACATAAAGGGCCAAAAAAGTCACCTTTCCCTGACTCATCAATTCCGATACGAGAGGTAAGATCGACACCTACCAAAGGATGGCTAAATTGAAAAGAGCCTAAAATTTCTGGTTCTAGATAAAACTCAATAAAAGCTGCTTTCTCTTTACCCTGCACCACCATTTTGCCTGATTGATAAAGTGTGCAAATAATCCCTTTCTTCTTAGCTGAAAAACTGGTATTCGGCCGGGGTATAAATCTCAAATCCTTGTTCTTGAAGATCGGCTAAAAGTTTATCTGCTAGCTTAAGATCTATAGTGGCCACAAAGGTATGAGAGGGGGTAGGCAACTCTTCTAACATAAAATAAATTCCTAAATTTTAATCCAATATAGTAGCATAAGAACTAGCTAAATATCTATTTGATTCAACTAAATTAAAAAATTTGTCATTTCAACTGGAATTTAGGACAAAATCTAATCCCTGTTATATGATGACACATTTTTTATTTAAAGGTTTGTCTCGATCTGTTTTATGTATAGAGTTAAAATTGTACAAAGTATATAAGTACTTCTGTTGAAAAACAGAATTGCCTAACACTATACGAGTAAACAATTGGATTGTATTTGTACAAAATTCTATATTTGGTTTGCCATGTTGGATAGTAGTGAGCTTTGCTCCTGTTTTAATATCCCAAATATGTAATATCCCATTTTTGCTTGCTAATAACCAATTTTTGTAGGCCTGAATAGTGCTAAACCAATTATTGAAAGAAGGAGTAAAAGCTGTAAAATGGTGAATTAAGGTTAAATCTTTTATGGTATCTTTGAAGATTTTAACTTCACCCTCATTACCTAGAATAGCCAAATAAGGGCCATAGTGAGTTATGCCCCGAAAATCAACCCTAAAAGAAGAGTCAGATAATTGCTTTACAGTGCGACTACTTTTATGAATGGCAATATGACTTCTTCAAAACCTCTATGATATGTCTGATAAATAATATAATGAGGTGTATAATGGAGATTCCAAACTTCTCCTAAAGTTGAGATATCTATAATTGTCTCTAAGCAACCTGTATTTGAATTCAAAATTTTAATTTTTTGATGATAGGCTATTATGATCTCTTGATCATTGCTTTTCATTTTTGCTGAAGATATTTCTGCCTGACTTTCTGCTAGGGGGGGAACTATTTGCTTTGTGCATTGACCTGTTTGAATATCAAAACAAAAAATTTTATCTTGAGAATTGAGAGCCACCCATGTCTTATTGTATAAATCCGTGCAGATGATGTCAGAACTGTGTACTGATTTTAAATCAATCTTAATGATTTTTTTGGTGGACCAGTCGTAGATAATGTAAGTTGAAGGGTTGTTATAAGCAGGATAAATCTCTAAAGGTGTATGATTCTCTAAAAATGTAAAATCATGGTATTTGTGCCAGGCTTTATAACAGGGAGGATACACCTTCACCTCTGCACTGGCTTTCATCCAATTATTCATAATTTTAAATCTTTCCTTCCAAGAGTTTTGATAAGGCTTAGCATCTTCTAAATAATCTAAGCAAAAACGTTGCCATATTCCGTCTGTTTTGTGTGCTTTATTCCACTCTTTAGAGACTTGCGCTCCATTAGCTAAGTCTTTAAGATCTAAAAAGGAAAATATATAAGTTAAAACCCTAGTATCTATGGTATGCATGCGATTAACACCTTTAAATTAGTCATTGATTTAATTATACACATTTAAGGTGAAAAATTGGCTTTTGGACAATTCCAAAGCCAATTTTTCACCTTAAATGTGTACAACAAGATTTCGCCGAAACTTCTCACTTTGAACTAGGATGAGTATATGTGAATTTGTCAGATGCCTACCCTAGGTGATAGTAGATTGAGATTTAATAGGCAGTAGTATATAAAAGGAAGAAATTTTTTTGAGGATAAGGAGGAGAAATTGGACCGAAGAAAAGGATTCGCGGATGTGGAGTTAAACGCGATGACACAAGAGATTAAAAATATCGGAGAATCTTTGCAACAGCGTCGTAAGGAGATGAATCTTTCTCTTAAAGAAGCAGAAAATGCCACTTCTATTCGGATTGCTTACTTGCAAGCTTTAGAGGAGGGGGAGATCAGTAAATTAATTTCTCCTGTGTATGCTCAAGGCTTCTTTAAGCAATATGCGACTTTTTTAGGTATGGATGGTGATCGTATCGTGCGCGAGCACCCTGAAAATTTTAATCGTACAGAGGTTCAAGACTTTGCCTATGGAATTGGAACCCTAGAGGTTAGAGAAAAGCCGGGGGCGGGTATAAAATGGTTTCCAAATGCTGTATGGATCATTCTGTTTATTTTGACTTTATTAGCTGCTTGGTATTTAGCCAAATACTTTGAGGTGGTTTAGTGTCCGATTACAACTCTTCTCGATTGCCATCTTTACCGCTCTGGCTTTATACTTTTTTGTGGAATATGCATGGGAACAGCAGATTTAGTTCCTGGTATTTCAGGCGGGACTGTGGCTTTTATGATGGGTTTTTATGATCAGTTATTACAAAGCATTAAAACCTTTAATCGTTCCTCTTGCAAGCTCTTTTTCTTAGGCCAATGGCGAGCTTTTTTTCAAACAGTGGCATGGAAATTTCTCTTAAGCCTATTAATAGGCATTTCCTTCTCTTTCGCTATTTTAGCCAGCTTTTTTCATCATATTCTTGGGCATGAGATCTATCGAGCTTATCTATATTCTTTTTTTATGGGCTTAATTTTAGCCTCTTTTTTATTTTGTATTCGGCAGGTGCAAAAATGGAACGGGCTTTCTATAGCAGGTCTTCTTTTAGGGGCTATAGGGGCCTATTTATTGACAGGAGCTATTGGAGTATCAGATTCGCAGGGGGAATACGCGATTAAGATCCAATTAGATCACTCTATGCCTCCTTTAAAAAACTACGATCCTCAACAAAAGCTACTTACTCAGCTATCAGAAGCCTCTTTAGGGGCTCTGTTAACAAAGGGAATAGTAAAGCCCGATACTCTTGTGTATGATATCCAAGGCAAACCCATCGGACTTATCTCAGATTTTGCCATCTCTTATAAAGCTTATCCCATTGACTTGTGGATTGTTTTCTGTGGGGCCCTTGCGATTTGCGCTTTACTTCTACCAGGGATTTCAGGAAGCTACTTATTAACCTTAATGGGTGTTTACCCTGTTATTATGAGAGCCTTAGCCGATTTTATTCAGGGGATAAGGGTAGCTTCATTCGATCGTGAAGCTTTTTATATTCTGTTAAGCTTAGCGATCGGGATTCTAGGGGGCGCTCTCTTATTTGCTAGATTTGTGAGCTGGCTTTTAAAGTATTACTCTAATATGACTTTAGCTGTTTTGTCAGGCTTTATGATTGGAGCTTTACGCTCTGTTTGGCCCTTTTGGTCCTATGCCTATGCTTTGCTTCCTTTGAAATTGGATAAAGGACCACAACTGCTAGTGGTTGATCCCATTTGGCCATCTATATCGACTCCCTTTTTTGCTTGTGCTGTGTTATTAGGATTGGGAGGTTTTAGTCTTATATACTCATTCCAGTCGAAAGCTGGAATTTCGGCTGCGTCATCAACGATCAAAGATGAGCCCATATGAGCTCATATGGCTCATCTTTGATCGTTGAATCGTGAGAAGCTTCACGTTGGCCCAAATTGCAGCTTTCAACTGGAAGGAGTGTGGCTCAGATCAGGTGAGTGAATAATTCACTTGATATAAGAAAAGTCCGTGGGCAGGCGCTGTCATGCCAGCCTCTGAGCGTTTGCCAGATTGTAAGATTAAAGGGATTTCCTCCTTCTTGATTTTGCCTCTACCGATATAGGCAAGTGTTCCAGCCAAATTACGAACCATTTTATAAAGAAATTGATTCCCTTTGATACAAATAGAAAGGCGTTGGTTCTCTAATTGCTTGATATCAATTACATTGACTTTACGGATAAAATGAGAATAAAGAGCATGTTTTTTCACATTACAGAAAGAAGAGAAGTCATGGCTTCCTATCAACTCATAAGCTGCTTGGCGCATCTCCTCTATTTGCAGTGGATAGGGATAGTGCCAAGAGTAGAATCGATAATGGGGAAGTTGAGCTTTTCCATAGCAGATGTAGTAGTGATATTCTTTTTCTAGACAATCTAGGGTAGGATGAAAAGAGGAGGGCATTTTCTCTGCAGAAAGAGCAACAACATCTTTAGGTAGTAAACTATTCAGGCTGATCAAGAGCCGATGCAAGTCTAGCTGAAGTTTAGAGGTAAAAAAGTTTACAACTTGACCCCGAGCATGGACTCCAGCATCTGTCCGGCTAGCCGCTTGCAGAGGTGTGGCATGTTGTAAGATTTTCTCTAATACTTGCTGAAGAGTAGACTCAATGCTAGGACCCATAGGTGTCTTTTGCCAGCCTCGATAGGCTTGTCCATCATAAGCCACAATCAGCTTAATATTTTGCATACCTTTTATATCGCTTGCGTTTGCATAGACCAAAATGAAAGAATTCCTTCCAAAAACCGCTGAACAGCGATCAAAACAAGAACCATCCCAATAAGCCTTTCACAGGCTGTAAGACCACTTTGACCCAATAAACGTTTAATGGGATGAGCAAAAAATAATACCAAAATTGAGATGAACCAGGCAATTAAAATGGCTGTTAGCATAACGGATTGGGAAGGTTCTAAATGAGCATATAGCATAATAGTAGCGAGAAGAGCGGGACCCACAATAAGGGGCACTGCTAAAGGGAAAATAAAGGGTTCGCCTTTAGGTAAGTTAGCTCTTGGACTATCAGGAGCTGTAAAAAGGATCTTAATCGCAATAAGAAAAAGAATAATCCCTGATGCTAGATAAACCGTCGTCTCTGATATCTCTAAAAAATGAAAGAAGTATTCTCCTAAATAATTAAATCCCATCATGATCACCAAAGCGATGAACATTTCACGAAAAACAATCCATTTTTGCTTTTTAGAGTCAAGCTCTTTAACAAGAGAAAGATAAGAAGAAAGATTTCCTAATGGATCCATAATAAGTAAGAAAACAAGCGTCACATTAAATAAAGACATGATAACAAACTCCTCATCATGAGCCTGAAAGAACAGTTAAGAATAAAGCAAATCCTTTGACGATCATTTCAATGGCAACCATAGCTAAAAGCATTCCCATGAGTTGTTCTAAGGCAGCTAATCCCCGCTTGCCTAAAAGCACTTGGAGGTAAGGAGCTGTAACAAGAACTCCCGTGATCCCTATCCAGGCAATTAAAATAGCAAATAAAATTTTTAATTGATTCGCCTCTTGTTGCGAGTAGAGCATAATCATAGTCAATAATCCTGCTCCTGATAGAAGTGGAGTTGCAATCGGTACAATAAAAGGAATTTGCTTGGTTGTTTCAGATTTTGTCTCTGTTCTGTTTGAGAAGATCATATGCAAAGCCACAATAAAGAGGATCACTCCTCCGCTAATTCTCAATGCAAAGTTTTGGATATTTAAGCATGTCAAACAAGTTTCACCTAAGAAAAGAAAAAAAATAGCCAAAATCATCGCAAACATCGCTTCACGGAAAAGAGTTTTTTGCTGACTTTTGAGATCTTGATCTTTAACTAAAGCCACAATAGTTGGAGAATTTCCAATAGGATTGGTGACAATAAAAAATATCATTGCAAGCTGGAAGATAGACACGACTCACCTTAGATATCTTATCATGATTTAATCAACGGCCAATGAAAATAAAAATTCCTGCAACCAAAGCCAGCAGACCCATGACTACATTTGGAATGCCTAAATTTCCAATTAAGATATTAAGGCCTGTTAAAATCAAGAAAATTGCTAACAATAAATGACCTATTCTAGTTGAAATACCAAACATTCCATCCTCCTTATTAAAAATGAAAACGACAAAAATTCTTTGATAGATTTCAAAGGAGATATAATTTTGTTGATAATCATTATCATAATGAGGATCTATAGTTAAAAGCAAGAGGTAATCCTCTCCACAAAACTATCTATTTTTTTCTTGTATTATACATATCTCTTTGTTAAGTTTTGGGATTTTATAGCAGAGGAAATAAACCCAAAACTCAGGTTAGAGGCTAGGTCTCTGCCCTTTGTAGAGTAAAAATCGAATGAAATGTGGTAAGCAAGCTAGGATTTATGAAGATTTGCCAATTCAATAAAGTTTAGCTTTAACTTTTGAAATTTTCCTAATGGAGGATAACATGTTTACATTTAAATGGTTACTAGCTGTTTTTTTAATTCCATTTTTCTGTAGAGGAGAGATCAAAATTGCTATTATTGCAGATTCTATAGGTGTGCCTTATCAAATCGCTGTGAATCACAATTATCCTTCCATTCTTCAAAAAAAGTACAGAGAAGAGGGAATGGATGTCCGTATCCTTAATAATAGCATAGTAGGTTCCACAACAGCTAGTGGCCCTTCTCGGTTAAAACAACTGATTAAATACGATAAGCCTGATATTTTAGTTATTGGTTTAGGTGCCAATGATGGAGCCTCTCATCATTTATGTCGAATCATTGAAAAGAACTTAGCAACCATGATTCAAATGGCTCAGAAGTATAATATTAAGGTTTTATTAGGTACCATTGATTTACATGCTTATGAATTTGCTATTGATATAAGATATAATCGCCAATTTAAACATCTCTATAGTCGTTTAGCGAGGAATCATTCTTTTACTTTATTTCCTTATCTTCCTGAGTGCTTTATTAAAAATTTTTCTTATACGATTGATGGGGTACATCCTAATGAAAGAGGACATGAAATTTTGGCGCTGGTGATTAAATCTTATACAGATCCATTCGTGCAAAAAATAGAAGAAGAGAGAAATAGACCTCATGCTTTTGCTTTCATTACTTCTTACTTATGTTCACTTAAATCAACTTTCTCAAAGCTTTTTTAAACCCTCATCTCACTCTGGCCTGAAGTGGAAACAATAAATCAATTTGATAATATACCTGAAAAGTCTATTCAAAGCGCCTCTGTTACTTGGGGATCAGATTGTTGATTGCAGCCGAATAAGAGATCGAATTCATTCAAAAAAAAGTCTTTTTCATTTGCTTGAATCACTCTCTTATGATTTAAAATATGTTCCAGTAACTTTCTATCTTCTATTTTTAAATCAGGAAATTCTACTTGATTATGATAAGCGAGCAAAAGCTTTTCCAATTGAGAAAGGACCTTATTTCGTAAAAGATTTTGATATTTGATTAGATCCTGAGGATTATGATCAAGCATTAGCCATGAAGAAGCGATATGAATAAGATGATCCAATTCTGTTAATGTCTTAGAATCTTCAATTTGAGTAAGGACGACTTCAACATTTTGGAGATAGCTCTCACTTGCAGGGGCTAGAGACGCTCCATTTTGCTGAATTAACTCCTCCAAGCCAGCCTGTTTGGCAAAGACAATAAATTGATGAAGAGGGATTTCTTCGTATTGATAATACAGAGTAATAAGAGCTTCTTTAATCTTCTCTTTATGCTTGATATCAACCATTAAATAGCGATGAGTAAGGTTTTGAAATTCTTCTTGAAAATGATAAGTAGGCTGTTGCGTTTCTCGATGTAGCATATCATTAAGAGCAGTCATAATAGGACTTAATTCATTTTCCCTTGCAGTCGCTAATGTAGCTAACTGGATGTAAAGAGGATGATTGATATCAATGAGTTTTTGATCGCTTAGAGGAAATTTCTCTTCTTTGCCATGGCTTGTCTTCTCATTAGACAATTGAGAAGCAATGATTTCCGATTCATTAACAATTGTGGAGGGTAGTTCCTTTAGATCTTCTTCATCTTTTAATAAATGGGCTTGGTAAATCTTTCCCTGAGCATTGAGAGTTAAATACCCAAATAATACTTTAGCTGAAGGGGCAAAAGCCATAATGCTTTGCTTGGTTAACAAAGCAGATTTTTTACCTTGATCAGCATATAAAACTAAATGATTGAGACACAAAAATTTCTCCATATCTTGTTGCAAGGCAGCCACCTCCTGACTTGTCCCTTTTAAACTAGATAAGGAAATAGCCTTTTGGATGAGGGATTGTCCTAAGCGATAATAGCGGGGAGCATTATAAATTAAATTTTCCGTTCCAGGTTTAAGCCAAGCCAAATTTTTCGGAGGAGCAAAATCTAGATGACGTTCTTCATGTGCCAAAGAAGATAGAGGGATCAGAGTGCCTTGTTTCACTAATTGGTAAATCTCCTTACCATTAACTCCTTCTAAGGGATCTGGATTGGCCAAAAGACGGTTTAAGTTGCGAAGATCGTGCACAATCCGTAATTCCATGGCTTGTGAATCAACTAAAATGATCGATTTAGGGATAAGCCAATGCAGAAGGCTAGGCGCTGGTTGTGCTATCAATAGAAAGCGAGATAAATCAGTACTTGTATAGATTCTTAAACTATACGCAGAATAATGAAATTGTCCCTGAGGATCAATTTCTGAGGCATAGGAATGAGTTTCTGGTAAGATGCTTTGTAAATTGCTTTTGATAAAATCCATGTCCGACCAATTTTGATTGGTAGGTTTTAAATGGTTAAGCTGAGCATGTGTGAGAGCTATAGCAATATCAGCCACACCTTGTGCCACTTTCATCTCTCGTACTTCTGTCTTATCGCTTACAGTTAGATAGATTATTGTACCAATCATGCCTGCGATAGCCAGAGTAGAAATAATAAAAAAAATAATCCATTTCCAAGCTTGATAGAGATGGCTCGGCTCAACCGCCTCAGAGCTATTGCTTATTGCTAGGCTTTGTTGATGGTCATCATCAAATTCGCGCAAATAATCATCTTTAAGACTTGGGGGCTTCTTAGAACTCTGATTTTCAAGAGGAGAATAAGGAGTAGATTTTAATTCTGGCTTGGAGAGAGATTGTCCATTCTCTTTCAAATCTTGTTGAACATGAGCATTATTCCATTTTTCCTCTTTAAAAATCTCAATCTCTTTTTCAAAAGGAAGGGGAATATTTAGTGGAGATTGGGAAAGGCTTTTGTTATCTATTGCCATTTTCTTTTGCTGGGCTAAGGACTCTTGTGCTTTAGCATGATTTTCAAAAATGTGAAGAGATAGGTTTTGATGAAATTCTTCCGAAGAAGGAGTATTAACAGAAACCTCATCCCCTAAATGTTCAAAAAGGATTTCTATTTGGTAAATAGCAATTATATCCCCTGTTTTCAGTAATTTTCTGCCAAACGGGTGCCCATTCAGCAAAACAAAGGGATCATTAGCAACGTTAACTATAATGAGAAAGCCATTCTTTTCGAAAATCTTAATGTGAATAGGCTGAAGATTAAGTTCAGGTAATGCAATATCGACTTCTGCTGAGTCAGCCCCAATCAAAATAAAAGATTTATTAAAGAGATGTACTTCTGGTTCAGATTGAGCCTTAAGAGTGAGCCGAATCATATCTAATCTAATGACCTTACTGGTTATATTTCAAAAATTTCTAACACATTAAATAGCCTACGTCAACTGTAATCTCTTAAAAATGACTAGATAATTCAACTGGAATGAGTATAGGAGAGATGTCTCCTTTGGGTCGGGACTTTTTTGTGCAGATAATAGCAAAAAGGGCTATTGCCGATTAAACCAAACAAACTAAGTTTGAAACTGCCTTAAATTTAACTTGATTTACATCAAATTTTCCTGTAAAATTAGACCAAATTTAGAAAATTAACTTTCGATTTAGGCCTTGTTTAACGTAATAGATTTAAGCGATTATTTTGAATAGGAAGGAGAAAGAATCACTTAATAATGGTCTATTAAACGTGCCTAAATTTGATGTAAATATATATTAGCTAAAAAAGCAATCAAATTGATATAAAAAAACTCTGTTCTAGAATTCTCAGTTGCTATTATGAGTGCCATTTTTCCCATGCCTTCAAATAGCTCTAAAAACAATATCTGTAGGTATGGTAAATACTCTCTCAAATCACAATGCCTATTACCTTTTACAAACAGACCGAATTAACGTTTCTTATAAGAATAAAAATGGCCTATTATTTTGTGTTATTCAATCAAAATTATCTTAAATGAATGAAAAGATTGCTTTTAAATTAATATTTTTAATAGTTAGTTTATTTTAGTTTAAATAATGAATGCATTTGAAATGAAAAAAGTATAAATGTCCATTATGTTTCTTCAGAGAAGAGAAGAAAGGGAAAAAGTCTTGACATAATCTAGCTTTTCTATTCTATTACCTGTGTTTTAGAGGGAAATGAATTAGGTGGTCTGGCCTGGAATTTTATAGGATAAAAATCTAAGGAGAAATATGTGAAAAGTTTGTTCACCTTCTTACAACCAGCTCCCCATATTGCTGAGATTCAAGATCCAAAAGTTGTAAAAGAGCAATATAAATACTGGCGTATTCGTATTCTTTACTCGATGTTCATTGGGTATGCCTTTTATTACTTTACGAGGAAGAGCTTTAATATTGCGATGCCTGGCTTAATTCAGGACCTTGGATTTGATAAGAGCCAATTAGGTATTTTAGGTAGTATCTTAGCTATCACTTATGGAGTTAGTAAATTTGCTAGCGGTATGATTGGAGACCGTATTAATCCTCGTTATATGATGGCTATTGGGTTAATTCTAACAGGAATTTTTAATATTTGCTTTGGGTTTTCTTCTTCTATTTTGTTTTTTGCTATTTTTTGGGGATTGAATGGATGGTTTCAGGGATTTGGGTGGCCACCTTGTGCCCGTTTTTTAACTCAGTGGTATTCTCACTCGGAAAGAGGATCTTGGTGGTCTACTTGGAATGTCTCTCATAATGTAGGAGGGTTTTTAATTCAGTGGGTAGCAGGAGCCGCCTTACAATATTTTGGCTGGCGTTATGCAATGTACATTCCGGGTGTCTTCTGCATTTTCATTGGGTTTTTCTTGATCAATCGTTTAAGAGATACGCCTCCCTCATTAGGCCTTCCTCCTATCGAAAAATATCGCAATGACCATGCTGATAAAGTGGAGACCCAAGAAGATAAAGAGTTAAAGACTAAAGATATCTTGGTTCGGTATGTTTTAAAAAATCCTTATATGTGGGTGTTAGCTGTTGCTTACTTTTTTGTTTATTCTGTGCGAACAGGTATTGATAATTGGACTGCTCTATTCTTAATAGAGGCAAAAGGTTATAGCAATATTGGAGCTAATGGATGTGTCTCTTTATTCGAAGTCGGTGGATTTTTTGGGAGCTTAGCAGCTGGGTGGTTTTCAGATCGTCTTTTTGGGGCTAAACGGGGTCCTGTCAATGTGCTATTTACGCTGGGAATGCTCATTGTCATTAGTTTATTCTGGCTAATGCCAATGGGATATGGATTGCTCGATTCGGTCATGATGTTTCTCGTTGGATTTACGATTTTTGGACCTCAAATGATGATTGGATTGGCAGCAGCAGAGCTATCGCATAAAAAAGCGGCAGCTACTTCAACAGGCTTTGTGGGGCTTTTCGCTTATATTGGATCTGCTTGTGCGGGTTACCCATTAGGAGCAATCACTCAAGGATGGGGTTGGAACGGATTCTATTTGGCTTTAATCCTCTGTTGTGCCATTGCAACAGCCCTCTTAGTGCCCCTATGGTCTGTCACAGCTTCTGGCATTAAAGCAGGACCACAAGATGTGGAAACGCCTAAAGAAGCGGCTCCTGTCAGATCGTAATTCTGTTCGAAAGGCTAAGAAGCAGTAGACACTTTATTCTTTAGCCTTTATTCTTTAGCCTTTCGAACAATCGAGTATTCTTAAGTATTCCCATGCCTCTATTTATCCATCTACGTGTCCACTCGCAATATTCTATTTTAGATGCTTCTGCTTCTATCTCAGAGCTTGTTGAAAGGGCAGTTTCTTATCAAATGCCAGCCTTAGCGCTGACAGATCATGGCAATCTCTTTGGAGTCATTGAATTTTATAAGGCATGCAAAGAAGTTCAAATTAAACCTCTTATTGGGTGTGAGCTTTATGTCGCTCCTACCTCTCGCCTTGAAAAAAGCAAAATATCAGGCCTACGTCGCTGCTTATCATCTGACCCTTCTTGCTAAGAACAAACAAGGCTATCATCATCTCTGTAAACTTTCATCTACTGGGTACTTAGAAGGATTTTATTATTATCCTCGAGTAGATCATGATCTTCTCAAACAATATAGAGAAGGACTTATTTGTCTTGTGGGTAGCTTAGGGACGCGTTTAGCACATGAAATTTTACATGGATCTGCTAGACAGCTCTTTACAACATCTGCAATGGTATAAAGAGGTTTTTGGCGAAGATTATTACCTTGATTTGCAACGACATCAGATGGAAGAGGAAGACTTGCAAACTGATGGACTCAATCAAGAATCTTGGCTTAGTTCAGCAATATCAAGATTACATTGATCGGCAAGAGAAGGTCAATGCAACACTTTGTCAATTTAAGCCGTGATCACCATGTTCCACTTGTAGCGACAAATGATATTCATTATATTGATCGGGAAGATTGGCGGGCGCATGAGATTTTAATGAATATCCAGTCGGGCGAGCCTTGTGAAATTTGGGAAAAAGATTCGCAAGGCAATCCAAAGTTTCGGGTTCCCAATCCTAAAAGGCAAACTTATCCTTCTCATGAGTATTATTTTAAGTCTCCTCAGCAAATGGAGGCTCTCTTTCAAGATATTCCAGAAGCTCTGGCCAATACGCATGTCATTTCTGAGAGATGTCATGTTGAAATGGATTTTAAAACGAAGCATTATCCTGTTTATATTCCTCCTGGCTTGAAAGACAAAGTCTATACGAAAGAGGAGCAAAGTCAGGCAGTAGAGAAATTTCTCTGGCAACTATGTGAGGAAGGGATCCCTAAACGTTATACCCCAGAAAGGCTAGCTAAAGTTCAGGAAATTTATCCGGATACGAGATCCTATGCAAGTCGTTAGAGAGCGGCTGAATTATGAGATGGGTATTATTGTTCCTAAGGGAATGAGTGATTACCTTCTTATTGTGTGGGATTTTATTAATTGGGCTAAGCGTAATGGGATTCCTATGGGACCTGGACGAGGTTCTGGAGCTGGATCTATTGTCCTTTATCTTATTGGTATTACAGATATTGAACCTTTACGTTTTCATTTCTTCTTTGAGCGTTTTATTAATCCAGAACGCCTCTCTTACCCCGATATTGATGTCGATATTTGTATGGATAGGCGAGGAGAGGTTATTGCATTATACTTTACAAAAATATGGGAAAGAGAATATCGCTCAGATCATTACTTTTGGCACAATGAAAGCTAAAATGGCTATTAAAGATGTTGGACGTGTATTAAGTGTTCCTTTGGCTAAAGTCAATGAAATTGCTAAGCTTGTTCCTGAAGATCTCAATATTACATTGGAGAAAGCTTTAGAAAAAGACCAAGAGCTATCGCAACTTTATGAAATAGATGAAGAAGTCACACGTCTCATTGATTTAGCTAAGAAAATTAGAGGGATCCATTCGCAATACAGGTATCCATGCGGCAGGAATCATCATCAGTGGAGTTCCTTTAACAGATCTCATTCCTATTTGTAATCTAAAGACTCTGATATGCCTGTCACGCAGTTTTCTATGAAGCCTGTTGAAGCTGTAGGAATGTTGAAAGTGGATTTTTTGGGACTCAAAACGTTGACAGCTATTCAAATATGTGTGGATGCCATTAAAGTCAGTAACAGGAAAAGAGATTGATTGGATTAATCTTCCTTTAGATGATAAGCCCACCTTTGATCTACTTAATCAAGGGAAAACATTAGGTATATTCCAATTAGAATCGGGAGGGATGCAAGATTTAGCACGTCAACTTCATTTAGATCGTTTTGAAGAAATCATTGCGGTAGGAGCTCTCTATCGACCGGGTCCTATGGATATGATTCCTTCTTTTATCAATCGAAAGCATGGGCGAGAGCCAATCGAAAATGACCATCCTTGGATGAAAGATATTTTGGCTGAGACATATGGCATTATGGTTTATCAAGAACAAGTGATGCAAATTGCTAGTAAATTGGCTAACTTCTCTTTGGGAGAAGGGGATGTTTTGCGCCGTGCAATGGGTAAAAAAGATATGGAGCAGATGGCAAAGCAGCGGGAAAAATTTCGCCTAGGGGCGCTATTGAAAATCAGATTGATGAAGCACACCTCTATGCTAATCTTTGATAAAATGGAAAAATTTGCTGCCTATGGTTTTAATAAGTCTCATGCTGCTGCCTATGGGTATTTATCTTATGTGACAGCTTATTTAAAGGCCAATTATCCGAGAGAGTGGATGGCCTGCTTTGATGACGTGCGACCGAGACGATTTAACTAAAGTGGCTAAATTTATTCGAGAATGTCAGACCATGGGTATTGCCATGCTACCTCCTGATGTCAATGAGGCAGGGGAGGCCTTTCAAGCGACACCTCAAGGAATTCGTTTTGCGATGACAGGAATTAAAGGGGTGGGGGCAGGTGTAGTAGAGGCGATCATCCAAGAACGGAAGCGCAATGGACCTTTTACAAGTCTCTATCAATTTTTTAAGACGAATTGATACAAAAAAAGTCGGAAAAAAAGTAGTAGAAAGTTTAGTTGAAGCGGGATGTTTTGATTTTACCAGGCTGGTCGCGTGATGCTCTTATCCAAAGTATCGATCCTATTTATGAAGTCGTCTCTAAGGAACAAAAAGAAAATGCTTTGGGCATTATGACTTTTTTTTCTTTAATGGGTGAAACAGCAGAAGGCCGCTTTACTAACCCTCCTGTAGTTAAACACAAGACATCCAAGCAAGAGATTCTGCAACGGGAAAAAGCTTTATTAGGGTTTTTCTTAACAGGGCATCCCATGGATGAATATAAGCGCATTTTGGAACGGTTGTCGTGTGTTCCTTTACGTCGTTTAGAAGGCATGGATCATGATACAGTCTTTCGCTCTGCTTTCATTGTTGAATCAGCTCAGATTCGTATTTCAGCTAAATCTCAGAGAAAATTTGCCATTCTCGTGATTAGTGATGGAATTGAAAGGCAGGAGTTGCCAATTTGGTCTGATTTATATGAAGAAAAAAGCCATCTTTTAAAAGAGAATCAATTGCTTTACGCTGTTTTGCAAGTAGATAAAAAAGAGGAAGAGATGCGCTTGCTTTGCCGTTGGTTAGATGATTTAACGCAAGCCGATGAGGCAATGATAGAAGCTTGTGATCGCGCGTATGACAAGGCTAAATATCAAATAGGGAAGTATAGTTCCAATAAGAATAATCCGAAATTTGCTAGAGAAAAATCCAAAAATATGAATACGACTATTAAGAAAACTTCTATGACAAACCAGCTTTTGATTAAGTTAGATGCAGATCAAGCTAGGCTAAGCCATATTTTACAATTGAAGCGGGTATTTTCCCAGTATCCGGGAGAGGTACCTGTGCAGATTCATTTCCATGCAGGAGGGAGGTCATTAGCTACTCTACATATTGATAGTAAATGGGGGATTGCATGGGATGAGCAGATCAAACAAAAAATTAAAGAGATTAGTTCAGTTCTTTCTGTGGAGGCTTAATGTATTAACCTCCGATAATCGGAAGTTAAGATGAACTAATATAAAGAATTAAGTAAAGGAAGAAAATAAAAAGGCCGAATGGAATCATGCAACAGAAGTACATAAAAGTAAAATCTGTTTTCAAATAACTAAGCCAGATTAAGTAAAGAGCAGCCATATTAGTCAAGAGAGGTATAAGGCAAAATCCTATAAATGCTAACTGTTTTAAAGAGAAGGAAGAAGAACTCAGAAAATCGTATAAAGTCCTAATAGGTGCTAATAGCCAATAACTACCAAGAAAAAAAATAGATAATGAGGTGACTAATAGAGCGCTACAGAAAGCGAAAAAATGGCTAATTTTAGAAGATTTAGGCATATTGTTAGATCCTCAATAAATTGCACACGGGTTTGTTTGTAACATGAGTTTATCTCACTTAATTTTGCTTATTGCTTACCAACCAAAGGTCAAGTTATTCATTGCCAGGCGACTTCTATACTCATTTCACTTGAAAGTTGCAATTTCGGCTGTGCCAAAGCCTCGGGCTTCAACGATCAAAAATAGGTCCATATTAGTATATGGACCTATTTTTGATCGTTGAAGCCCGAGAGCTTTCGCATTGCCCAAATTGCAACTTTCAAGTGAAATGAGTATAGTTCTCTGTTGCATTAGTTTTTGGTATTTGGGCTATGACAAAATTGTTGCTACTTTGAACGGATGATTTTATTTCATGAAACTCTTAAAGAAACTTGAGAAATTTGTAGCATCTTTTAGTTTTGACATTAAGCTATAGTATGTTAAATTAACAACTTGAGTTTATTTCCTGAGGAATTTTTCTTCTAATTGAATATTGTGTAAATCTTAAAGGAGTTTAATATGCATACATCTTTAGATCTTCTTACTCAACCATTTGAGTCTTTAAACCTTTCTATTTCATTTAAAGAATATTTAAATAAACTTTATAATCCTCAAACTGGGCCTGATTATTCTGAGATTGACTATGTAGAACCTTATAACGGCAAATTAGGAAATTATCCAGCAGAAATTTTTCACTCTAAATCTTTTATTATTAATGAGATTGTCAAAAAAATTGCATGTCTTGGATTAACGCAAAAATTGTCGTCTGACGAAGTTAATAAAACGGCTGATGTTATAGCTTCTAATTGCAATCGTCGAGGGGGAAATATTCAGATTATATTCACTAACGATAAAGCCTTAAAAATTTTTAAAGAAGCGATTACAAAAGAGTTCAAAGAAATAGAAAAGAAAGAAAAGTTTGGAACAGTTTCTAGAGACACATTAATTCAATCCTTTCCAGAGCTAGAAAATTTAATTACCAGTTCTCGGAACGGGTTGAACAACTCAATAGAGTACATAGTGAAAAATGAAGAAGCTTTAATAGAAGTCAAAGAGATCTTGCGTAAAAAATTAGAAGAATTCAAAGGGAAGACATTTGGTAATGGTATTCAAAGTCAAGTCTCTTATAGAAACAAAGAATATTGTGTAGAAATTTCATTTACAGCATTAAGAGCTCTGGAAGAATTTTGCGAATCTGACAAAAAATAACGGTTGCCTTTTAAAAATAGATAATAGATAATTATTATTTTGTGTTGCTTACCTTAACAGAAAAGTCGCTACGCTCTGGCGTAGCGATTTTTTTTTGCATACATGATACCTTGTCCCTGATACTCACCATTTCATGCGTGAGTTGATCACAATGATTAAAAGCGTTAATAATCTTCTAAAAAGCAGTAGAAATACCTGTCAGCCTGATTTTTGCGTTTATTTCCTGGATGATTAGAGAAGATTTCCTCTCACCCTTTCTTTGAAGGGGTAGCCAATAGCTATTTCCGGTTATTAACTCACTTTACGCAAAAAGAGTGGCATTTGGACCGAAGCGAAAGCCCCATGGTTAAATATCACTTTTTTTGCGTAAGGTGAGCTAACAAGATATTGAGGGTGAGTTTTGGCTAGCAAATTTATAAGCTAGAAAGCTAATTAGGCCCAACATCTTAATCTCAAAATTTTCTAAAGAATTTCATTCTACTATAGCAAGACTTCTACTATGACTTATCCCTTCATAGAGAGTAGATTATACAAAATTATAATTTTTTATTGACAAATAGGGGCAAAATATTTAGGAATATTAAGTCAATAAAGCGCCTGTTAAGCTAATCAACAAATGAGAAATGTGAAATTTAGGTAAACTATGTCGATCTTTTCTTCAGCATATTTATATTGTGTCAACTTTTTTTCTAATAATGCAGCTGGAAGAGCTCAGCCAGAGTGTCAAAAGCCGATTGAGGTGGATGTGGCTATAAATAAATTGTATGCATCGAAGTTAAGTGCGGTTAATCATGATATAAATGAATTACATACATCGGAAAGGTGGGATGAGATAGATGAGAAGATACAAGAGGTGTTCGAAGAAGTTAGAAAATATTTAATTGGAATTACCATCTATTATTACTGCTTTTATATAGTAGATAAGTTACCAGAAGGTACAATTAAAAAAATCTCTAAGCTTAATCCTGATGAGGAACAAAAGCTAATCAAGGCTTTTCGTTCTCAACATCAACGTGTATCAGAACTTTGCATTCAGTGCTTTAAAGAATACTTTATTGCTGAGGCTAAAGTAGCATCAGGAATAATGATAAATGAAACAATAGAAATTATGCAATTGCCTTCTATCTCTATTAAATTATATGAGGCTAGTATGAGTTACTTCGGTGGATTTATTGACGCTTCTTCTGACCTATTGGAAGAGGAGACTGATCAAATTTTTGATTTTATTATCAATAATAGTTCAACTCCACATATCACAGAATTGTTAAGAGAGGAAGGCAAGCTTCGTGAGAAAATAGAACCTATTTTCTCCAACCTTACTTCTAAAGAAATAGAGATTATTGAGGACTTTGTTGGGCAAGAATTGGTAGGCTGTTTAGAAAAAGGCATGGAGTAAGCGGAATATTAGTGAAGCTTGCGTAAAGTAATGGGTTCTGTTGTTGCTTTACCACTAAATTTTATTATAAGTTAGTTGTTCCGAACTTAGATTAAGTCAATAAAGCCTGTAATTTTCATTTATCTAATTGCTTGCCAATTAGATAAAATCAAAAATCAGGTTAATAGTATAAAAGAACTACAAGAAGATGTAGATAAATGAGTATAATAACGATAGGACGCCAGAGTATTTTAACTAGAAAGATTTGACATATTTAAGAGAATTTCATTTTGCGCTAAATAGTTGAATGCCATTCTATCTCCAAAAAATTTTGGAGATTATCATGGCGCGTAGAAAACCAATTGATCCAAGTATATTAGAAGCTGCAAAACAATTTGATTCTAAGCAATTTGTAGAAACAGTTAAAGCAGAATTTGCTGATTTTCCCGATCCTAGATTAAATCAGAAAAGGATTCTATACCCGATTTGGTATCTTTGCCTCATTATACTTTGTGGATTTTTTTGCGGTTGTAATACGATCGATGAAATAGCAGAGTATGTTCTTTTACAGCAGACCTGGTTTAACTCTCTTCTCGGAAATTCGTATAAAACTCCCTGTTATGGGACTCTTTGGTGGTTTTTAGTGAAGACTCCACCAGAAGCTTTAAAAAAATACCTCCAGAAATGGTTTATTAAAATGCCTGGAGAATTAAAAGACCAATTACTCGCTTTAGATGGTAAAAGGTTAAGATCTGCTAATTTCCTTGGAAATATCACTCATGTTGTTGAACTATTTGCAACAGAAGATCGATTGGTTTTGGCTGTAGAAAAAGTTCCAAATAAAACCGTTGAAAAAACGACTCTTTCTAACATTTTGAGCCAAGTTGATGTTACTGGGTCTATTATTTCAGGAGATGCTCATTTTACAGTTCCGGAATCAGCAAAACAGATCATTGAGGCTCAGGCAGATTATCTATTAGCAGTAAAGGATAATCAACCGACATTGCATGCAGAAATGCAGAACTATTTTGGGCAGGCAGAGGCGATTGATTGGGAAGGGGTTGAGCATTCTTCTCATACGACAATTGAAAAAGAACATGGCCGCATAGAAACACGCGAGGTAAAGGTAATAAAAGATTTAGAATGGCTACGTCAAAAAGAAAAATGGGAAAACCTTACCTCTAGGAGTTACGCACTTAATACATATTTAGGACATCTAAGATATGTTTTAACAGCTTCTCTAACAATACCTATCTTAGCCTCAAACCAAGTTAAACCTGTTCGAAAACAAAATCTTTCGATCCTTAAGAAAGCTCGGAGTGAAAAAAGAATATGATTTCTTTGAGCTTTTTCTGTCCTTGCTTGGCATTTTTCAACACCACAAAATTGCTTGATTCCTCGATGATAATCTTCAATTAACCAGCCTTTTTCTGATAAGCTAAGGCGATCTAATTCATTCATTTTAAGGTTGTTTGTTGCCCAGTATTCAATGCCCCTTTCCTTAGAGACTAGCTTAAATACTTTAATCCAACCATAAGCTTTTAAATGAACTAAAGATCCTTTTTCTTCTATATTCACTTCACTAAGGCAACGATTGCCATCACCATCTGGATCAACTAATCGAGTTGGAGTAAGTCTTGTTAACCATAACCAATCTAACTTCCTGATCAACTTAAGATTATCAAGGCTTGAATACCAAGAATCAAATAAAACACATTCAGGACAAAATCCTCTTTCTTTAGCCTTAACCAACATAGCGCGAAAATGATCATTCTTAGTCATTCCAGTCTTTGCTTTATCATAAAGGCTATAATCTATAGGGATAAGTTGATCACCATCTGTCCAAATTAAACTTTGAAGGTTAATTCCCTTGACTACTCGATGATGTTTACCTGACCAGTGATAAGAGACAAGATCCATCTTACTCGCATAGGGTTTATCGAGTGTCGTATCATCAATGACTAAGCAGCCTCTTGACTTATCTACAAATGCATGAGCCTCCTGCCACAAGTGTTCCGATGTTGGCTCAAGTCTATATAAAACTCTAAGAATTGCATCATGAGAGGCTGGATCTGGTTTATCTGGTTGCACGCGAGCAGCTTCTGTACAACTATAAGCTTTTTGTGTTGCAATTAAAAAATTGATGTAATCTTCTTCTTGGCATTTTGGATTAGTCATACCAAATAAATTAAAATAACTCTAAAATTTATTCAACTGCGTAACTCCTAATAGCATTGGCAAATAGAGGGCATAGTGCTGAAAACTTAGGGATATTTCGACGCTTAGCCATGAATATAGCATCTCTAGCAGATCCCAAAAGAGGATTAGCTTCCGTTAGAACCACAGCAGCTTTTGGGACTGATTATTTGAAAGGTATTTTAAGCAAGATTTTTCTGAAAAAAATGGTAAATAATTTTAGTTAAAATACCCTGGATAGGACGCATACAGGAAAGTACTGTTTTGGAAAAACGCATTTACAGACATTCCTATTAAATTAAAACTGATGGGTGTTAAGGTGAGTTATACAAAATTATAATTTTTTATTGACAAATAGGGGCAAAATATTTAGAAATATTAAGTCAATAAAGCGCCTGTTAAGCTAATCAACAAATGAGAAATATAAAATTTAGGTAAATTATGTCGATTTTTTCTTCAGTATATTCACATTGTGTCAACTTTTTTTCTAATAATGCAGTTGAAAAAGCTCAGCCAGAGTATCAAGAACCGATTGAGGCAGATGTTGCTATAAATGAATTAGATGCATCGGAATTAAGTGCAATTAATTCTGAATGTGATACGAATAAATTACAAACATCGACAAGATGGGATGATATAGATGAGAGAATACAAGAGGTGTTCGAAGAAGTTAGAAAACACTTAATTGGAATTACTATGTGTTATTACTGTTTTTATGTAGTAGATAAATTACCAGAAGGTGAAATTAAAAAATTTTTTAATCTTAATCCTGATGAGGAACAAAAGTTAATCGCAGCTTTTCGTTCTCAACATCAGCGTGTATCAGAACTTTGCATTCAGTGCTTTAAAGAATACTTTACTGCTGAGGTTAAAGTAGTAGCAGGAATAATGGTAAATGAATCGATAGAGATTATGGAATTGTCTTCTACATCTAGTAAATTATGTAAGGTTGGTATAAGTTACTTCATGGGAGAATTTATTGACGCTTCTTCTGACCTGTTGGAAGAGGAAACTGATCAAATTTTTGATTTTATTATCAATAATAGTTCAACTCCACATGTCACAGAATTGTTAAACGAGGAATGTAAGCTTCGTGAGAAAATGGATCCTATTTTCTCCGACTTTACTCTTAAAGAAATAAAGATTATTGAGGATTTTGTTGGGAAAGAATTGGTAGACTGTTTAGAAAAAGGCATGAAGCAAGCGCAAAAATAAAAGGTCAAAAATGTCAGTGAAGCTTGTGTATAGAGTAGTTGAATAGTTACTTAAGGGATAATTAGTTCAAAATTAAGAGTGTAATTAATCTCAAATCTAAGCTTTCGTGGAAACACGCTTCCTTAAAATAAGAAAAATAGGTGATTTTATGAAATTTAGTTTTATATGTCTTTTTAGCAATGAAATTCAATTCAGTAAAGACATACTACTAATGATTAAACATAACATTAAATCTTTTTATTGTTTACTTAAGGTTGTAGAATTGTATTCTAGAATAGCCGAATTTTTTAAACTCCTTAAGGGTATTATTAAAGAATTTAAACCTTTTAAGGGATTGCAACTTTCTCTATTTGATCTGTCAAGCAAAACTAAGGTTAAAGTTGAGAACAAGTTTAGTGAGAGAAATATTATCGGGAACCTCTCAATTCAAGCTCATACAATTCACTATACAATAATCAAGGAGAGCAAGTCTTGTCGACGGACTTGTCAAAAAAAATTTAATCGAGCGAAAGTTAATACGTCTCATCCAAATGCAATGACTCCTTGTCTTAATATCAGTATAGAAGGGGTTAGAAATTATAAACAACACGTACATGATGGCAAAATTTCAAAACCCAAATCTAAAATATATTATCTTACATACCAAAGAACTAATCAAGTTTACGGCACGGTTTCTTCCAAAAGAATTCTTAACCCAAACATGGATAGAAGAAGGTTTTACAAACATTTAGTAAGAATATAAACTTTATTCCTCAAGTCTTAAATATACGATATCAAACTAAGAGAGCTCTCTTAGCTTTAATCAGGAAAAAGACAGCGAAAATAACCTCATTTAGCAGACAAAAGGGGTCTATAAAAAATTTTGTGTAAATAAACTTTGGGGAACGGTAAATTTTATCTTCCCTCTCAAGAGAAAATGAAATTGTGATGGAGCGGAATTGCGATGACTAAAATTTACACAATGGAGACAGACTAATATGTTACTTACTCAACATTTCGATCTGCAAGCCGATCTTGCTAAATGTAAAAACAGCCGATGATCCCCGGAAACGGACTTATTCAACGTATGATTGGTGGAATGCTAGAGCAAATGCTTCAAAAAGAAATGAATGAATATTTGGGTTATGAAAAACATTCACTTGAGGGACATCTTTTGAATTCTCTGGTCCAATTCGTCATATCATTTATACGATAAACGCGGTAGAATCGCTGCATAGACAGTTTAGAAAAAGTAACAAAAAACAGAGCCATTTTTTCGACGGATGAAGCATTATCGCTTTTTTTAGCGGCATGAGATGTATCAAAAAAATGGACTTCGCTCATTCGGGAAGGGAAAATAGTAATTTCATATCTGGCCCTTGCTTATGGAGGCAGGCTAGGTCTTGCAAATGGCTGAACTGATTTACACAGAAAAACTGACAGACTCACAAAAGGCGAAATGCAGGCTATTCTTGTTTTAAATTGTCTATTTCCTTTTCTATATTCGTAAGTTTTTTTTCCCATGCCGTCAATTGAAGTTGATCCTCTTTTGACCATATTTTAGCGTTTTCTTTTACTTTTTTTTGTCTTTTGATTGCCATTGCCCCTTTTACTTGATCTTCTAGAAATTTTTTCTCCTCATTTAGCTGTTTGAGTTTTACCATCTGGGCAGAATTTAAATTCTCTTTTTCATTTTTAAAAATATGCGATTCAGAAACCTCCGAGACAAAATCTGTAATTTGAGGTTCTGGTTTGAAGTGACGAGTAAAGATTTTCTCTAAGCGTTTATCTTGATCGGATACTTTTATTTCTTGCTCAAGAGAGAGTTGAATCTTACTTTTATCAATAGAAACATTTGTTAAAGTATCGAGCTTATATATTTGGTCTCTAGGTAGCTCATTTATAATCTGGAAAGCTAATTGAGCTATCTCTTTTCTAGCATCAGCTGTTAATGGTATCCTTTCCTGATTCCCAATCAGTTGTACTTCATATTCTTCTCCTTTAAATTTTATTGTACCCGTCTTTTCATTAAGGGAAAAGTATTCATATTGATTAATAGAGTTAAAGTTGTTATATACATTCATATGAATCCTTATATAAACTTAAAAATTTTAATTCCTTCAATAATTATAACAAATTTTTCGATTGGAATAAATGATAAATTTCAAAATAAATTATTCAAATAAATATCCGTTTTAATTTTTTAAAATTATTGACAATAAATTTATAAAATATTATATATAATGTCTAGCTAAATTTTAACTAAGTTCCTCAAGCTGAACACATGTTCTTATTTCAATAGATCAGACTGATGGATAGAGGGATTACTAATCTCTTTAACTTCACTGCATAGAGAAACGTGATAAATAAGACTGGTTCAGGTGAGATGGAAATCCTCTATTTATGTTTTTGCAAAAATTATTTTTAAAATTAACGTCTGAGGTCAAATATTATGAATACTTCATCTATTAGTATGAGTACATCTGCCATCACAGATGGCTATCATTATTTAAATGATAAACCCAAAAATCTGGGAAAATTGCCTATTTTATCTGTGTTTGGAAAAAATGAATGCAAATCTCCCCTAAATAAATCTGTGAGCCAACTTCCTTCTCATCCCTTAACTCAGTCTATCCGCTCTACTTTAATGCCTAAAGACTTATCCCAACATCCACTTGCTTTAAACTTTGAGAATCAACCCTTTATTAAGCCTAGAAGTTATTATGAAGATGAAAATATTGAGATATTTAAACAAATCCTAAACGCTGCAGATCTATTTGGCTGTTTTAAGCTTCGCATGGATGATCTTACAGAAGAGTATAGTCATCCAGATCAGCTACCCTTATTAATTTTAATGAAAATGCAATCTAATCCAAAATTTGAGCTTCTTTTAACTCAAGAAGAAGATGTAAGATTTTTCAAAGATTTTTTTCAAAAACAAACTATCTCAGAGACCTTGAAGATCGTTCAGGATAAATGGCAGGAACGGGAAGAGGTCATTGGCTATAGGTGCAAACTTTTGCCCTCATCTGTTCGGCAAGTAGAGATTGAATTGAACTTTGAATATAACTTTAACCCGCCTGAAATTCTATGCAGAAGCTATCAAATTAATAAAGATTTAGAAACTCTTGAACGCATTTTGGATAAAGCAGACAGCTTTAACTCTTATATCCTCGATTGTATCCAGTTTTGGCAAATAGGTCCATTTGAAGATGAGGCTAGGCTCATAGTCCGTAAAATGCGAGAGAATCCCAAATTAGAATTTTACGTCAGTGATAGTGAATTTGAGCTTTTTAAGCGCATTTGGCTAGAAGAGGGAAACAATGAAGAACAACTTCAATTCACTGTTGTGCAGAAAGATAAATGGATTACAGAATATCATTGCAAATTTGATCCTAAAACCGTTCCTACGCAATTCTCTCAATTGGCAACTGTCAGGGTTGATATCACTCCGTACATGCAAGATCGTCATATTGAGACGTTTAAAAACATCTTAAAAAACTATCTTGATGCTCAAGCTTATCTTTGTATGGATCATATCACACAGGAGGAAGCAGATGTCATTTGCGATATGTTGCTGGATGCTCCTCAATTTGAATTTAGATTTGGTTCAGAAAAAGAGATTGAGATTCTTGTCAAAACATTTGCAGAAAGGCATTATAACCCAATGGAAATGCTCGCGTTCTTGCAAGTATCAGGCGATTCTTCCTTCTATGTTTGTAAGCTCAAAGAACTTCCTTTAACCCAGCATTCTCAACTTTATTACATGCCTGAAGAGCCAACGTTTGAGAAAGGCCAAGGTCTTTTAATTAAAGAAGGTCAGTATTACATTTGTACAAAAGAGGATGCAGAACAGATAAGGCTGAATCATTACTATGTGCAGCCTGACTTAAAAATTAGACCCAGTCAGATCATGATAGCGAACAAAAAGGAAATAGGTCAGATAAGAGAACATAGAAAATATGAGGAAACAAGAAAGGCTATTCTAAAACGAGCTCAATTGGTTTCCGCTGATCGTCCCATAACAGCGTTTAGAAAAAATGGAGAAGAAATCACGATCCCATCCCACTCATTAAAAGTATTAAGCGAACAAGACTGCGCAGAACTTGTTCAGTTAGGGCAGACTTATCAAGAATATTTAAATATCAAGGCTTAGAGTTGAAAAACTCTATCTAAAGCTCAAAGGTCGCGCTCAGCTGGTCTGAGGTAACCGTTCACGGTGTGCATCAAAAATCTAATTGATGCACACAAAAGAAGGAATAGATAGAAGCTGATATCTTGCCTTAAAGCAATGAGTTAAATAACCCAAGATGTTTCGTTTTTGAATCTTTAGGGTTTCAACAACAGAAAGAATTCGTTCAACAAATTGTTCGCCTTTAGCACTTTGATTACCAAAAGAAACTTTACGCCAAAGGACAGCTGGCCTTAAATTTCTCAAAGAAGACCGCATAGCGATCCCATAAGCTTTCCGATCCAAGAAACTAGTCCATCTCTTTGTTCAATTCTTTTAAAATCTCTCTTTAAATGTGCCCAGCAGTATTGATGTAAACCCAATGTCAAGTAAACCCTAAATCTATCTGTGACTAAATTTTGAATACAATCCTTGCCTAGAAAGCTTTGAAAAGCTTTTTTACCTCGACTTGAGAAGAGTTTAAAAATCACAATTTGTTTATCGCTTGCTTGCCATAGCCATTTAGCTTGCCCTTTAGTCTTCCATCCAGTTTCATCTGCATAAACGGTTTTACTTTTTCTTAAAAGCTTTAAAGCTTCTTCATAAGGTTCCTTTAAAAAAGCAGATGCTTGGGCTTCAACATTGATAATGCTTCCTAAGCTAATATCAATGTTAAATAAAGTCTTAAACAGCTCTTGAATATTTCTTTTGCTTAAATGGAATTTACCAGAAAGCGTAGAGGATAAAGCTTTAATTTTTGGACCAAATGTACTTATTGTCACATCATAAGGCAGAAAAGCCCGCACTTTTTTACCACAACTTGCACATCTGCAAGCTAAGGCTTGATGCTCTGTAACAATTGGCTTTACCTTTGGAAGTTCTATTGTCTGACGGGCTTCTACAATAGTACTTCAATGTAAAGGAAAGTATTGTTTAAATTCTGTGATCTCTTCTTTGGCAAACCATTTCCTTGCAAACCCTTGCCTTTTTGGGCGATCCTTTGAAGGTGCCTTTGGTTCTTTTTTAGGGTAACGATCAGATGAAGGTGGTTTAGAAGAATTTTGAGAATTGAGACGAAGCTGCTCTTTTAAATCAGCATTCTCTTTTTTTAATTGTGTGATCTCTTGCTTGAGATCTTCAATGACCTTTTTAAGATCAAGAATAATGGCATCTTTGTCTTCCATGTTAAATGTTATAACATACTGAAAATCAAAATGCAATTATTCTTTTGATGCACACCGTGAACGGTTACTTCATGTCTGGATAAACGATTTATCCAGACATGACTTGGTCTGATAGACACGCGTGACCTCTGCTGAGGCCCTATCATAGACAAAATCCACTTGAGGCGTCAGCTTGGTCAGAAACGACCATTTTAAAGCTCATTAAACAATGACGGGCTTTTTAGAGGCTATTACTGCTTTATCTTCCTGATTGGCCTTCTTTGTAACAGCTTCTATCCAGGTTGTTTGATTTGCACTCTTGTTTTTTACTTCTTCAATGCCAACTATAACTGCACCCCCTGCTGCGCCTCCGACATAACCCACAGCAGTACTTGCAACGAAAAATCCTCCTAAATAAGCTCCAGCAACTACCGTTCCTGCTATCTTAGCTCCAGCAATAATGGTATTAGATGAGTTTACGTTCATTGTGAGTTCTTTAATCTGTCTAGCTTGTTCCAAATTTGCTTGTTCTAATTGCTCTAGCCTCTTTCGATCTTCAATTCTTAAAGCCATGGCCTCACCTCTTGAAAGTGTGGATTGCTCTTCTGCATGATTGGCTCGATTCTCTGCTTGATCTGATTGTTTTATTGCTTGTGCTGCCGTCTCTCTTGTAAGCCTGATTTGCTCATTTAACCGTCTATTTTTTTCTGTGAGCTGTTGAAAATCTCTTTCTTTTCCCAAGCTATCTAATGCATTTTCAAGCGTACGAATCGCACTTGGCTTTATTTTGCTGCGTAAGATTTCTATGTTTTGTCGCAAATGATTTAAAGTCATATGGTTCTCATTCATGACTCTAGATATAGTGTCCTTTAATTGCCCATTAGGAGTTCTTAGAATATACTGAGTGATCGCTTCTATCGTTTGTAGTCGTCCATTGACCTCAATTTGCAGGAAAGAGGCAATAGCTACCTTTTCTTCTTCTGCTCTTCTCTTAGCTGCTTGTTGCCACTCTTCAATGACGCCTCTTATTGCATAGTTTATACGAAGGTCCTGTGGCGCTAAAGCTTCCCCACCTACTGGACATAGATGACTTGTAGTTAACCAATCTCTAATGGCGGCATCATTAAATGAATGGCCATGAGGATCTATCACCGCAGTGGACAACAATTCGTGCGTAATGGGGCATTCCAATGATCGTAATAAATCAATAGTCATAGAAATATCTCCTATAAAATGTCAGGATAATTAATGTTAGCTTAAATTTTTTTCTGCTAGAGAGAATACTTGAAATCTTTAGCAAAGATTCATGGGGGCAAGAGATGTTTTCTTAAATAATTAATAGTCATAAATATAGAAATAGCGAAAATAGTAATTTTTAAACTTTTTAAGGAGAATCTTTGCAAGATTATAGCAGCTAAGTCTAACGGCCAAACAATTTTAAATTGATCACTTCTTTCTTTATGCACAATTTTTTCCAAAGCATTCAATTCATCTCCTATCTTTTCCTGTTGTTTTAATACTACTTCAAATGCCATGTCACATACGGCTTTTGTCTTCTGATTCGCCGCTCGAATTATTCTCACGTCTTCTATAACTGCAGAAGTTTTTTCATTAACCCTTTGAGTTTTTTCATTGGCGGCGTCAATAATCTCGCGAACTTCTTCAACATTTTTTTTGGTTTCTTTAAAAGAAGAGCAAATATCTATAACATTAAATAGGAACTTGATCCGATCGATTTGCTGATCTTGCTTATCAAGTATAAGAGAAGACTGCTTAATAAAGGTAATAACATTATTTTTAAAAATATCTAACTGCTCTGTAGCTCTCTCTTTATTAGCAATGACAATGGCCTTGGTATGGTAAGTCAACGAATCTCGTAATTGATCATAACTCGCTTTTTCTAGGTAAATTTCTAGTCTGCGCTTATCTGCTTTCTCAGCATTGTCTATTAAAGCACGCTGATATAAGCTACATACATCAATCTCAAAAGTTTCTCCCGCAGCCTCGAGATAAGGAGAATTGATTAAAGGAAAATTAACTGGTTGCATACATCTCCTGTTTAAATTATATACAAATTAATTGAAAAGTTAGCTTTTGTACAAAGCTTAATCTTGTAATTTTAATTTGAAAATATCACGATTAATAATAACTTTCTACTCAAAAATAATACTTAAATTTATAAAAATGGTTGGAGTTATCATAATATTATTACTATTAGAACTTTAAGATTTTTTTCTTACATAATTCATATAAAATTTTCGTTTCTTTTAGGAGTTACGCGGTTGAAAAGATTTTAGCCATTTTCTAATCTGTTGGGCATGAATAAGCCAAAATGACAAGACTATATAAATTTTTAATTGCTACTTAGAAGGCTTATAGAGGTTGTCTTAAAACCTATATTTTAAGATAATTTGCGTAAAAAAAATTGTGGTAGATATTTCAAAACTAATAGATAACGGCTTCAAAGTATTACCAAAGAGATGGATTGTTGAAAGAACATTTGCTTGGATTAATCGTTATAGAAGACTTTCAAAAGAATATGAATATTTGCCAACTACAAGTGAAAATTGGATTTATCTTTCTATGATTCGTTTAATGTTAAAACGAATGGCTAATCCATGTTAGGTTTTAAGACAACCTCTATAGCAGACACCGTCAAAGTATTTGGCATTTACTTACCTTGATTGCCTTTTCCCTCACCTCAGTTCTGAACTTATGACGTTCTATGTTTTGCAAAAAGAAGCAAGCATTTAAAGGAGCAAGAGAACATGCTTTTGCATCTCTTTGTACCCTCTTCATGATTCTTAAGCTTATTTGTTTTTAATGCTCAAATAGATAAAACAATATTTAAATTAGTGTGGACTTTATCAAAATCCTTTTAGTATAAACATTCCTAAAATCTTTAAATTGGACCTCTCTATAAAACATGTCGTAAACTTATATGAGGAGTAAAAACATGGCAAATTCTGTTGATAATAGTTGGTCGATGGAAATAATTACCACAGACGCATATAAGCAAATGCTAGACCGTATTTCTGCTCTTGAAACGGAGCAAGGAGGTACAAAAAAAGAGTTAGGAGATACGAAAAAGACTCTTTTTAATACTAATGAAGTTGCTCTGAAAGCTTTAAGTGAAAATCAAGAATTAAAAAAAGGACATCAAGAAATACAGATTAGATATACGAATTTGGAACGAAATCATAACTCTCTGCAGGCGAGTCATGACTCTCTGCAGCTAGATCATAAATCTTTGCAGGCGCATTGTGGTTCTTTGCAGACGAAATATGACTCTGTGCAGCTGGATCATAACTCTCTGCAGCTGGATCATAACTCTTTGCAGCTAGATCATAAATCTTTGCAGGCACATTGTGGTTCTTTGCAGACGAAATATGACTCTCTGCAGCTGGATCATAACTCTTTGCAGGTAAGTCATAACTCTTTGCAGGCACATTGTGGTTCTTTGCAGACGAAATATGACTCTGTGCAGCTGGATCATAACTCTCTGCAGCTGGATCATAACTCTTTGCAGGCAGATCATACATCTCTAAGAGAGATCCTTGAAAAAACGGAGCAATCTCTACAAAAGATGCAGGCCCAGTTTGTGCAAGCGGAAAATGAACGCAAGAAATCAGAAGAAGACAAGGCGGTTTTAAGAAAGGAAGTGAACCGTTTAGCGCAACAGGTTAAAGAGCTAACAGAAAGGCTTGACGCATCTAATCAGACAAACAGCTTTCTTAAGGAAGAAAATACTCAAATTAAGCAAAAAAATGATGAGATCGCAAAGGAATTAGGGGAACGTGTGCAGATTTATGAGAAAGAGAAGCTCTCTTGGCAAGTAGAACGTGAGCTATTATTAAAGTGTAAAGCAGATCTAGAAAAGGAGCTGCAACTCCTCCAAAATGATAAAAAAACTTTAATTGCAGACAATGAAAATCTAAAAGATGAGAAAGAGGAATTACTAAATGACCTGGAATTAGTTCAAAATTCCCTGAGAATCTTACAAAATGGACTTAAGGAACAGCTGTTTAAGATTGACGGGGTAGATTTTAGTAATTCTAAGGTTCTCATAGATTGGATAACATCATTGGTACAATTACTGAAGCTCCCAAAGCAGCAAGAGGAAAAAATATTAGCAAACTCCCTTGAAAATTGCAAAAAAATAAAGATTCAATTGGAGCAACTACAACAAAGTAAAAGTCGTTGGCAGTGGACTAGTATAGGAGAGACGGCTGCTATTCTGTTTGGTCTTTTATGCAGTCTTCTTTAAGAGGTCAACAGCGTGAGAGCCCTCGGGCTCTCCATTTGCAAGAAAGAGCTTACCAAAATTCTTGCAAAGTAACGATTGGATATGAATAATAAAAAATATTAGGAGGTTATCTATGTTTATTCAAGATTGGGACGCAGCGATAAATCAAACATTGATTGCCATTGCAGGAGGATCTCTAATTCAGAGTGTAAGGGAAGAGAACATTGAGATAATCTGGAAGAGTAATCGCTTGATGAGAGCTTGTATCTCAAAGCAAGAAGAAGTCAATGCTTTGCAAATTAGGAATAATCTTAAGCTGCTAGCCATGAATCTTAGCCTAAAGCGTTATAATGAGGAAATAAGGCAATCTCAAGAAGGACTAAGGCAATCTCAAGAGAGAATAAGCCAATCTGCTGAGGAAATAAGGCAATCTCAAGAAGGACTAAGGCAATCTCAAGAAGGACTAAGGCAATCTCAAGAAGGACTAAGGCAATCTCAAGAGAGAATAAGCCAATCTGCTGAGGAAATAAGGCAATCTCAAGAAGGACTAAGGCAATCTCAAAAAGGACTAAGGCAATCTCAAGAGAGAATAAGCCAATCTGCTGAAGAAATAAGTCAATCTCAAAAAGGACTAAGGCAATCTCAAGAAGGACTAAGGCAATCTCAAGAAGGACTAAGGCAATCTCAAAGGAAAACACAGACTCTGTTAGAGGAGGTTCAACAATTAGCAGAGCGAGACCGTATTGGGACAGAGCGATTGAGGCAAGAGCAATTAGAGACAAAAAAAATGGTAGAAGAGCTTGCCAACTTAATACAGCAAGCACAGTTAGTGGAAAAGGGGGAAAAAGATTTCCGACAAAGATGCAGGTTGAATTCAGGGCGTAATCTACCACTGAGAGAAAGGCAAGCCATAGAGGTAAAGCAGCAACTTTTAGAACAGAAAGGAATAGAAAAAGCTGATGAGCGACGGATCACAGAAGAGGAAGAAATAAGAACAGCTTATGAGCCGCGATGCTTAGAGAACGCAGAACTTGACAAGGCTTATAAGCAGCCATGTTTAGAAGATGTACAGGAAGAACGACAATTAAAAGGGGAGCAAGACTTTGAAAAACAGCGTTTAGAACAATTGAAAACAGATGATGGTTCATTGACGAAATCATCTAGCTGTACCAAGACAGTCATAAAAAAGATTTCTCTCTTATTTCACTCTATTTTCTGTTGTAATCCCAGAATTCTTATCCCTTGCTCTACTATTCTCGGTACTTTGTTTTTTTTGAGATTTGCTACAGGAGTCTTATCAAATTCCAGAAAATTTGGTTAGATGGCCCCTTTTGATTCACTTAAAAAAAATGGGAATTATTCTAAGTCAAAAGAGTAAATATTCACGGTGTGCATCAAAATAATAATGTTAAACCAATTTAGAAATTGCCGGTTTAACAAATTAGAAATTGCCGGTTTTGGCCTAATATTTATTATACTCTTGCTTTCATTTTTTTAATCTTATTACTCAATTCCACTTGGTAGCCATATTTCTTCCAGGGATGGTTGGATTTAGGATTAACTTTATTGCTGGGCTTCCATACCAACTTATCTTTCGCATCGATAATTTTTTTCTCTTCATATTCTACAGCAGGAACATATTCAAGTTCCTTATCCTTAAAGAAAAGCTTAAAACTTCCATCCAATTTTTGCCTAACCTCAACCTTCTGTTTCTCTAATTTATTGGTAATAGGGGATTCCATTATTTTATAATATGTGTTATGGATAGAAATGCACAGATCTTTAGAGACGGTTCTCATCTCGAGACGGGTTAGAATACGCTCGAGATCAGTACCTAATTCAAGAGGCCGATGGGCGTCAAATTGGCCCCTCGGCTCTTTTGAAAATTTCCGATTAAACTCCTCTAAGAACTCCCTCAAATACTCATTGGCATCATTAATATTGTTGATATTCCTAAGACGTATCTCTTTGATCAAACGATCCTGAAGCGTCCGGTTTACTCTTTCAACACGACCTTTAGCTTGTGGAGACCTCGCTAGTAGACTTTCAATATCCAATTCCTTCAAAGCTCTTGTGAACTGAGCATGATGCATATGATCACCTCCACCAAAAATTGAATGCCGGTCACTATAAAGGCCTCTGGGTCTTCCATATTTGATAAGATGTTTTTCTAATGCTTTAAAATAACCACTTAAACACTCTGAAGGGCAAAACTGCTTAAACACTCTGAAGGGCAAAACTGCAAAGCAGTGACTTTACTTGTTGCATCATCAATAAAGACAATCAAAGCACATTTTGCCCCTCTATTTTCAAACCAAAGATGAATAGAAGCATCAATTTGTATGAGTTCACCAAAATATTCACGTCTTAATCTAGGGGGGTGCTTGCGCAATCTACTTTTTCTTGGAATCCAAAGATGCTCTTTAATCATCCAGGAACGCAATGTTTCGTCTAAAATCTTAATTGAATGATATTCCTGCAATTTCTCAACAGCAAATGTGGGTCCAAAATCTGGATACCTTTCTCTAACTAAAGCCATAACCTGAGATTTAAATCTTTGTTGATATGTACGATTGCTAGGTTTCCCTCTATGTTTAGAGATTAAACCTTTTCTTCCTTCCTTTTTAAATGCAACAACAAGGTTTCTAACTTGCCTCTCTTTAATACCCATTAATTCAGCAGCTTTCACTTGAGTTATCTGTTTACCAAGAACTTGTTGAATAATATGATGTCTATTTACTTCTTTTTCAGACATTTGTAAGGTCTCCTCCATAAAGAACCTCCACTTTTTCCAAAAGATATAAGTTTTGGAAAAAGCGGCAATTTCTATTTTGTTCTAATATAATTTTTTAAAATTATTGACAAAAAATTTATATAAATATTATACATAATGTCTAACTAACTTTTAATTAAGTTCCTGAAGCTGAATAATTGTTTTTATTTCAATAGATCAGACTAATAGATAGGGATTAACCAATCTCTTTAACTTCACTGCATAAAGAAACGTGGTAAATAAGCTTGATTCAGGTAAGATGGAAATTCTCTATTTATGTTTTTGCAAAAATTATTTTTAAAATTAACGTCTGAGGTCAAATATTATGAATACTTCATCTATTAGTATGAGTACATCTGCCATCACAGATGGCTATCATTATTTAAGTGATAAAACCAAAAATCTGGGAAAATTGCCTATTTTGTCTGTGTTTGGAAAAAACGAATGCAAATCTCCCCTAAATAAATCTGTGAGCCAACTTCCTTCTCATCCCTTAACTCAGTCTATCCGCTCTACTTTGATGCCTAAAGACTTATCCCAACATCCTCTTGCTTTAAACTTTGAAAATCAACCCTTTATTAAACTTAGAAGTTATTATAAAGATAAAAATATTGAGATATTTAAACAAATCCTAAATGTTGCAGATCTATTTGGCTGTTTTAAGCTTCGCATGGACCGTCTCACAGAGAAGTATAACCATCCAGATCGGATACCCTTATTAATTTTAATGAAAATGCAATCTAATCCAAAATTTGAGCTTCTTTTAACTCAAGAAGAAGATGTAAGATTTTTCAAAGATTTTTTCCAAAAACAAACTATCTCAGAGACCTTGAAGATCGTTCAGGATAAATGGCAGGAACGGGAAGAGGTCATTGGCTATAGGTGCAAACTTTTGCCCTCATCTGTTCGGCAAGTAGAGATTGAATTGAACTTTGAATATAACTTCAACCCGCCTGAAATCCTATGTAGAAGCTATCAAATTAATAAAGATTTAGAAACTCTTGAACGCATTTTGGATAAAGCAGACAGCTTTAACTCTTATATCCTCAATTGTATTCGGTTCTGGCAAATAGGTCCATTTGAAGATGAGGCTAGGCTCATAGTCCGCAAGATGCGAGAGAATCCCAAATTAGAATTTTACGTCAGTGATAGCAAATTTGAGCTTTTTAAGCGCATTTGGCTAGAAGAGGGAAACAATGAAGAACAACTTCAATTCACTGTTGTGCAGAAAGATAAATGGATTACAGAATATCATTGCAAATTTGACCCTAAAACCGTTCCTACGCAATTCTCTCAATTGGCAACTGTCATGGTTGATATCACTCCGTACATGCAAGATCGTCATATTGAGACGTTTAAAAATATCTTAAGAAACTATCTTGATGCTCAAACTTATCTTTGTATGGATCATATCACACAGGAGGAATCAGATGTCATTTGCGATATGTTGCTGGATGTTCCTCAATTTGAATTTAGATTTGGTTCAGAAAAAGAGATTGAGATTCTTGTCAAAACATTTGCAGAAAGGTATTATAACCCAACGGAAATGCTCACGTTCTTGCAAGTATCAGGCGATTCTTCCTTCTATGTTTGTAAGCTCAAAGAACTTCCTTTGACCCAGCATTCTCAACTTTATTACATGCCTGAAGAGCCAACGTTTGAGAAAGGCCAAGGTCTTTTAATTAAAGAAGGTCAGTATTACATTTGTACAAAAGAGGATGCAGAACAGATAAGGCTGAATCATTACTATGTGCAGCCTGACTTAAAAATTAGACCCAGTCAGATCATGATAGCGAACAAAAAGGAAATAGGTCAGATAAGAGAACATAGAAAATATGAGGAAACAAGAAAGGCTATTCTAAAACGAGCTCAATTGGTTTCCGCTGATCGTCCCATAACAGCGTTTAGAAAAAATGGAGAAGAAATCACGATCCCATCCCACTCATTAAAAGTATTAAGCGAACAAGACTGCGCAGAACTTGTTCAGTTAGGGCAGACTTATCAAGAATATTTAAATATCAAGGCTTAGAGTTGAAAAACTCTATCTAAAGCTCAAAGGTCGCGCTCAGCTGGTCTGAGTGAGCGAACTGAGCAGATGTTTCATGTCTGGATAAACGATTTATCCAGACATGACTTGATCTGATAGACACGCGTGACCTCTGCTAAGGCCCTATCATAGACAAAATCCACTTGAGGCGTCAGCTTGGTCAGAAACGACCATTTTAAAGCTCATTAAACAATGACGGGCTTTTTAGAGGCTATTACTGCTTTATCTTCCTGATTGGCCTTCTTTGTAACAGCTTCTATCCAGGTTGTTTGATTTGCACTCTTGTTTTTTACTTCTTCAATGCCAACTATAACTGCACCCCCTGCTGCGCCTCCGACATAACCCACAGCAGTACTTGCAACGAAAAATCCTCCTAAATAAGCTCCAGCAACTACCGTTCCTGCTATCTTAGCTCCAGCAATAATGGCATTAGATGAGTTTACGTTCATTGTGAGTTCTTTAATCTGTCTAGCTTGTTCCAAATTTGCTTGTTCTAATTGCTCTAGCCTCTTTCGATCTTCAATTCTTAAAGCCATGGCCTCACCTCTTGAAAGTGTGGATTGCTCTTCTGCATGATTGGCTCGATTCTCTGCTTGATCTGATTGTTTTATTGCTTGTGCTGCCGTCTCTCTTGTAAGCCTGATTTGCTCATTTAACCGTCTATTTTTTTCTGTGAGCTGTTGAAAATCTCTTTCTTTTCCCAAGCTATCTAATGCATTTTCAAGCGTACGAATCGCACTTGGCTTTATTTTGCTGCGTAAGATTTCTATGTTTTGTCGCAAATGATTTAAAGTCATATGGTTCTCATTCATGACTCTAGATATAGTGTCCTTTAATTGCCCATTAGGAGTTCTTAGAATATACTGAGTGATCGCTTCTATCGTTTGTAGTCGTCCATTGACCTCAATTTGCAGGAAAGAGGCAATAGCTACCTTTTCTTCTTCTGCTCTTCTCTTAGCTGCTTGTTGCCACTCTTCAATGACGCCTCTTATTGCATAGTTTATACGAAGGTCCTGTGGCGCTAAAGCTTCCCCACCTACTGGACATAGATGACTTGTAGTTAACCAATCTCTAATGGCGGCATCATTATTCGTGCGTAATGGGGCATTCCAATGATCGTAATAAATCAATAGTCATAGAAATATCTCCTATAAAATGTCAGGATAATTAATGTTAGCTTAAATTTTTTTCTGCTAGAGAGAATACTTGAAATCTTTAGCAAAGATTCATGGGGGCAAGAGATGTTTTCTTAAATAATTAATAGTCATAAATATAGAAAGAGCGAAAATAGTAATTTTTAAACTTTTTAAAGAGAATCTTTGCAAGATTATAGCAGCTAAGTCTAACGGCCAAACAATTTTAAATTGATCACTTCTTTCTTTATGCACAATTTTTTCCAAAGCATTCAATTCATCTCCTATCTTTTCCTGTTGTTTTAATACTACTTCAAATGCCATGTCACATACGGCTTTTGTCTTCTGATTCGCCGCTCGAATTATTCTCACGTCTTCTATAACTGCAGAAGTTTTTTCATTAACCCGCTGAATTGTTTTATCAACCCTTTGAATTGTTTCATTAACCCTTTGAGTTGTTTCATTGGCGGCGTCAATAATCTCGCGAACTTCTTCAACATTTTTTTTGGTTTCTTCAAAAGAAGAGCAAATATCTATAACATTAAATAGGAACTTGATCCGATCGATTTGCTGATCTTGCTTATCAAGTATAAGAGAAGACTGCCTACAAGTGAAAATTGGATTTATCTTTCTATGATTCGTTTAATGTTAAAACGAATGGCTAATCCATGTTAGGTTTTAAGACAACCTCTATAGCAGACACCGTCAAAGTATTTGGCATTTACTTACCTTGATTGCCTTTTCCCTCACCTCAGTTCTGAACTTATGACGTTCTATGTTTTGCAAAAAGAAGCAAGCATTTAAAGGAGCAAGAGAACATGCTTTTGCATCTCTTTGTACCCTCTTCATGATTCTTAAGCTTATTTGTTTTTAATGCTCAAATAGATAAAACAATATTTAAATTAGTGTGGACTTTATCAAAATCCTTTTAGTATAAACATTCCTAAAATCTTTAAATTGGACCTCTCTATAAAACATGTCGTAAACTTATATGAGGAGTAAAAACATGGCAAATTCTGTTGATAATAGTTGGTCGATGGAAATAATTACCACAGACGCATATAAGCAAATGCTAGACCGTATTTCTGCTCTTGAAACGGAGCAAGGAGGTACAAAAAAAGAGTTAGGAGATACGAAAAAGACTCTTTTTAATACTAATGAAGTTGCTCTGAAAGCTTTAAGTGAAAATCAAGAATTAAAAAAAGGACATCAAGAAATACAGATTAGATATACGAATTTGGAACGAAATCATAACTCTCTGCAGGCGAGTCATGACTCTCTGCAGCTAGATCATAAATCTTTGCAGGCGCATTGTGGTTCTTTGCAGACGAAATATGACTCTCTGCAGCTGGATCATAACTCTTTGCAGGTGAGTCATAACTCTTTGCAGGCACATTGTGGTTCTTTGCAGACGAAATATGACTCTGTGCAGCTGGATCATAACTCTTTGCAGGCACATTGTAGTTCTTTGCAGACGAAATATGACTCTGTGCAGCTAGATCATAACTCTTTGCAGACGAAATATGACTCTCTGCAGCTGGATCATAACTCTTTGCAGGTAAGTCATAACTCTTTGCAGGCACATTGTGGTTCTTTGCAGACGAAATATGACTCTGTGCAGCTAGGTCATAACTCTTTGCAGGCAGATCATACATCTCTAAGAGAGATCCTTGAAAAAACGGAGCAATCTCTACAAAAGATGCAGGCCCAGTTTATGCAAGCGGAAAATGAACGCAAGAAATCAGAAGAAGACAAGGCGGTTTTAAGAAAGGAAGTGAACCGTTTAGCGCAACAGGTTAAAGAGCTAACAGAAAGGCTTGACGCATCTAATCAGACAAACAGCTTTCTTAAGGAAGAAAATACTCAAATTAAGCAAAAAAATGATGAGATCGCAAAGGAATTAGGGGAACGTGTGCAGATTTATGAGAAAGAGAAGCTCTCTTGGCAAGTAGAACGTGAGCTATTATTAAAGTGTAAAGCAGATCTAGAAAAGGAGCTGCAACTCCTCCAAAATGATAAAAAAACTTTAACTGTAGACAATGAAAATCTAGAAGATGAGAAAGAGAAATTAACTGATAATAATAAAAAATTACTAAATGACCTGGAATTAGTTCAAAATTCCCTGAGAATCTTACAAAACGGACTTAAGGAACAGCTGGTTAAGATTGACGGGATAGATTTTAGTAATTCTAAGGTTCTGCTAGATTGGATAACATCATTGGTACAATTACTGAAGCTCCCGAAGCAGCAAGAGGAAGAAATATTAGCAAACGCCCTTAAAAATTGCGAAAAAATAAAGATTCAATTGGAGCAACTACAACAAAGTAAAAGTCATTGGCAGTGGATTAGTATAGGAGAGACGGCTGCTATTCTCTTTGGTCTTTTATACCGTCTTCTTTAAGAGGTCAACAGCGTGAGAGCCCTCGGGCTCTCCATTTGCAAGAAAGAGCTTACAAAAATTCTTGCAAAGTAACGATTGAATATGAATAATAAAAAATATTAGGAGGTTATCTATGTTTATCCAAGATTGGGACGCAGCGATAAATCAAACATTGATTGCCATTGCAGGAGGATCTCTAATTCAGAGTGTAAGGAAAGAGAACCTTGAGATAATCTGGAAGAGTAATCGCTTGATGAGAGCTTGTATCTCAAAGCAAGAAGAAGTCAATGCTTTGCAAATTAGGAATAATCTTAAGCTGCTAGCCATGAATCTTAGCCTAAAGCGTTATAATGAGGAAATAAGGCAATCTCAAGAGAGAATAAGCCAATCTGCTGAGGAAATAAGGCAATCTCAAGAAGGAATAAGGCAATCTCAAGAGAGAATAAGCCAATCTGCTGAGGAAATAAGGCAATTTCAAGAAGGACTAAGGCAATCTCAAAAAGGATTAAGGCAATTTCAAGAGAGAATAAGCCAATCTGCTGAGGAAATAAGGCAATCTCAAGAGAGAATAAGCCAATCTGCTGAGGAAATAAGGCAATCTCAAGAAGGACTAAGGCAATCTCAAAAAGGACTAAGGCAATCTCAAGAGAGAATAAGCCAATCTGCTGAAGAAATAAGTCAATCTCAAAAAGGACTAAGGCAATCTCAAGAAGGACTAAGGCAATCTCAAAGGAAAACACAGACTCTGTTAGAGGAGGTTCAGCAATTAGCAGAGCGAGACCGTATTGGGACAGAGCGATTGAGGCAAGAGCAATTAGAGACAAAAAAAATGGTAGAAGAGCTTGCCAACTTAATACAGCAAGCACAGTTAGTGGAAAAGGGGGAAAAAGATTTCCGACAAAGATGCAGGTTGAATTCAAGGCGTAATCTACCACTGAGAGAAAGGCAAGCCATAGAGGTAAAGCAGCAACTTTTAGAACAGAAAGGAATAGAAAAAGCTGATGAGCGACGGATCACAGAAGAGGAAGAAATAAGAACAGCTTATGAGCCGCGATGCTTAGAGAACGCAGAACTTGACAAGGCTTATAAGCAGCCATGTTTAGAAGATGTACAGGAAGAACGACAATTAAAAGGGGAGCAAGACTTTGAAAAACAGCGTTTAGAACAATTGAAAACAGATGATGGTTCATTGACGAAATCATCTAGCTGTACCAAGACAGTCATAAAAAAGATTTCTCTCTTATTTCACTCTATTTTCTGTTGTAATCCCAGAATTCTTATCCCTTGCTCTACTATTCTCGGTACTTTGTTTTTTTTGAGATTTGCTACAGGAGTCTTATCAAATTCCAGAAAATTTGGTTAGATGGCCCCTTTTGATTCACTTAAAAAAAATGGGAATTACTCTAAGTCAAAAGAGTAAATATTCACGGTGTGCATCAAAATAATAATTGCGTCTTGATTTTCAATATGTTATAGCTTTCAACATGGACGAAAAAGATGTAATTATTCTTGAATTAAGAAAAGAAAATGAAGAGCTCAGAAAGATTATTACTGAACTTCGACAAGAAATTATCCAATTAAAAAAGGAAAATGCTGAGCTCAAAGATCAGCTCCGCTTAAATTCTCAAAACTCTTCAAAGCCTCCCTCCTCGGATCGTTATCCTCCTAAAAAAGATAAGAAAGAATCAAATAAATTACGCCCTAAAAGGCCAGGCTATGCCTGAAAGTGGTTTCCCAAAGAGGAGTCAAACTATCCAATGCCTTCCAGAAAAATGTGATAAATGTGGGAGAAGTAATTTTTGCCAAAAGACTAAAGTAATTAAAGCTCGTCAAGTTGTAGAACTCCCACCTATAAAGCCAATTATTATAGAACATCAAGCGATAGCTTGCAGATGTGCAACTTGTGGTAAGCAAGTTAGAGCTTTTCTTCCACCACATGTTATCTCAAGTATATTTGGTCCTCAAATTAAAGCCTTATCAACTTTGCTTTCTGGTAAATTTCATTTAAGCAAAAGAAACGAGCTTTTTTCTACTTTCTTCGGTATATAGATATAAGCCAGTATTATCAATGTTGAACATCAAGCAGCTATTTTTCTAAGCGGTCCTTACGAAGAAGCTCTTAATATCTTGCGAAAAAGTAATACCGTATATGCTGATGAGACAGGATGGAGAGAAAGAGACTAGATGGCTATGGCAAGCAAGTGATAAGAGTATTGTCATTTTTAAAATCTTTACCAGTCGAGGGAAAAATGCATTCAAAATTTAGTGACCGAGTTTATTCAACATATGGTCTACATCAGTATTGTTGGGCTCATCTTCTATAGCGCTCAGCATAATTTTAAATCGCTTCAATAAACCAATCACATTTTTGTTGATGACTCTTTCACTAGATAGCTTAGCGTTATTTTTCTTATCTTCTTTAGTTAATGGCTTTTTCTTACTTTTTTCAGGCATCTGTGTCTTAGCATGAAGCTTTTGAAGTCTTAAATAGGCTGAATCAGTTAAAGCATTGATGTCTGGATGAATCTTTGATTCTTTAAATAATCGAAAATCATGCCTCTTACCATTAGAAAAAGATGTGTAAATAATCTTTTGACTTTTCTTATCCACTACAACTTGAGTCTTTAAAGTATGTTTTTTCTTCTTTCCTGAGTAATAATGCTTTTGTTTTTTTAGGCCTTTCAATAGGGGTCATCGCTCTTTAAAAGAGCTTTGCGGCCTGGCAAAGCAAAATCTGGGTGTTTAATAAGTATATCTTCCGAATTTATTCTATCTGCACTATGAATGTATTTTTTTATGCCATTATCCTAAATAACTTAGGTTCTCTTTATGGATGAATGCCGGATAAACTTTCGCTTGGTTTGAGCCCATGAGTTACAATCAAATTTTTGAATTTAATGATCCTTTGTTGAAGAAGAATGAGCTTTTTTGACTTTTTTAACTTAAAATATCCATTTTTGAACTCTATTTTTATTTAAAATTCTCATCTAAACATTAGTTTTTATCTCAATTACGAGTATTTTGTTTTTTTTATTCATTAAAAAACAAAATACTCGTAATTGTTGATTATTTTAGATTGATAAACAATATTAAATTATTTTAAAATAAGTTTAGCATGAATTATTTTTCAAGGATTTAGTATGAATGTTAATTCATATAATTACAATAATTATAAAAATCAGCAAGTTATTTATACGCTCAATCATGCATCATGCCTATCTAATATCTTTCAGAGAAAAATTGAATATCTTTGCTTAAAGGCCCTAAAGCCAATTAGTACTGGCAATAGAGTATATTATGGAAAGCATATAAACTTCATGGCTAAAGCGGTGAAGGCCGGCAAAAAAATTGAAGAGATTAACTTGAATAAGGGTCAAAGCTTGATTGAGCAAATGATCTATGCTATTGAAGATGGTCAAAAACATGAATATATCATGACTCTTCAGGCAAAAAAAATATTAGAATCTCAAGGTTATAAAATAACTTATCAGGCATCTACAGAAACTACTCATGAGCTTATCGTTGATCCAAGCCATATCCGTATTGTTAGCCTTTATGAATTTCAACAAATTATTAAGATATTTCAAGAGTATATTCAAAAGTCTGGTGAAGTGAATGAGGAAAAAAGAAAAGAGTTAGCTTCTTACTTATTTTCCACTTATCTTTTCTACAAATTTGAATCTATAAACATAAATAAAATATTTCAAAGTTTTGAGAAACTGAACACTGAAGACAAAGATAGATTTAGGAATAAAGTTAAAACGGATAGAATTCTCATTATTCATATGCTTGAATCTTTTTTAATTGTGCAATGGGTAAAACAAAAAAAACGAAGGGAGGCACATAAAAAAGAACAATTAGAAGAGACGAAGGAATTAAATAACGAAATAAGAAGAGAAGAAATAAAAAAACAGCAAATAATCAAAATACTTCTAAACCACATAAGGCCATTAAACGACCAATTACTGCTGCGTTTATTAAAAAAAATTCATACTCTTTTTTAGCTAAATTAAATTTTTAAATTAAGATTATGTTGCACAAAGTTAGAAAAAATGACATAACTTTTTTATCAAATCCAAAAGTATAAGATACCCATAAGGATACTGGCAGCCTCTCCTAAGCTAACCCATTGCCAACTGGTTTTACTCTGTTGTAGCTGCTGTAATCGATTGCTCATTTGCTCAAGATTGTTGGATACATAAGTTAAAATTTCCTGTTTTTGTTCCTTTGAAAGCTCAAGTAGTTGTATTAATGATTTCATCCAATTCACTACCGCCTTAGAATTATTAAAATCCAACTGGTCAAGCTCAAGTAATTTTTTCCGAAAATATTCTTGAGACTGTTGAGATGATTCAAGAGTTTGTTGTAACTCACTTTGCTTTTGGGACAATTTTTTGTTATTCTTAATTACTTGATCTAGCCTATCAATTACTTGCTGCTTTTCAGTGATTAAAACTTCTTTCTCTTTTTTCAATTTTCCATTTTCAATAGTTAAATGTTTATTGGATTGATTTTCCTCTTGATTTTGAATTTCAAGAGACCGAATCTGTTTTTCTAGGTCTTCTTTTTGTTTTAATAATTGTTGATTTTCCTCCTGCCAAGAAAGCTTTTCTTTATCGTACAACTGAATACGCTTCTTTAACTCTTGCTTTTTTTCTTTAATCAGTCCATTTTTCTCTTCAAGAGAGCTATTTTTCTGTTTAGATAAGTCAAGCTCTTCCTGTAGCTGTTCAACTTGTTTTTTTAAACACTCAACCTCTTCTGTTAAAGCTGCATTGTCTTTATTCAATTTCTTGTGCTCATTTTCCACTTGTATGAATTGCGCCTGCATCTCCTTTATAGATTGCTGCATTCCTTCATTGCATTGTTGAACTTCATGATGCAACTCTTTTAAAGTCGTATGATCCTCTTTTAAAGTGTTATGATCGTGTTCCAAAATCGTATGTTTCTCTTGGACTTCTCTATAGTCATTTAAAGCTTTTTGAGCAATTGCACGAGTATCATTAAGAACTTGGTCTGTTTTGGTTAGCTTTTGATTCGTATTTTCTAGTTCCTCTTTAAAATCGGAAAGCTGCTTCTGCAGTTGTTCGTATGTCTCTGTAGAAATCATCATAGACCAGTCACTATTATCTCCATTTATCATATTCTTTTTCCTTAATATGAATTTGCGGTACTCTTTATAGTTGAAAGAAATGTCTAATTCAAAGATGAATATACTAAAAACTTTTTGATAAAGTCCACAATAATTTAAGCTTTATGTGTCTTAAGTGTCAAAAAATATTGGTAATCTTTAAGCTGCTGCTCTTTGTAATTACCAATAGACTTCCCAATAGTCCATCATGACTTAAGATGATTTGTAACTATCCATACACTGCTAAACGCACCAAAATTTATTGCCTATTTCGCAATCTTTTCTTTTGCCTAATGTCTTTTATCTGTTAATATCTGAGCTTCTTTATTCTATAAATAACATCATCACATGAATTTTAGGTTTATTTGCCTAGTTACCAAAGACCTTTTAGGTTAATCATGTTGAACGAGGATTTCGTTGTATGGCTGTTAGCGTTTTTAACTTATTATCGATCGGCATTGGTCCCTCTAGCTCCCACACAGTAGGGCCCATGCGTGCAACTCGGCAGTTTGTTCTCACTTTGCAAAAATTAAATCTCCTTGATCATGTCAAAGAAATTTTAGTCGATCTATATGGTTCTTTAGCTCTCACTGGTAAGGGGCATTCTACAGACTTAGCAATCTTATTAGGCTTAGAGGGAGCTACTCCAGAGGATATCTCTCCTAATGATATCCCTTCTTTTGTAAAGGCCATTCGCCAAAATAAGCAAATTTCTTTGTTAGGCATCTATCCTCTTGCTTTTGAGGAGTCTCAACACCTTCTCTTCCATTATGACACACAGCTGCCTTATCATCCTAATGGGATGAGATTTAGAGCATTCAATCAACAAGGACAGGAACTTTATCACCAAGTCTTTTACTCAGTTGGTGGAGGGTTCATTATAGATCATGAAACGGCTCATCAGAGTAAAGATCAGAAAGATACTAAATTAGGTTGTGCTATTCCTTATCCTTTCAAAACTGCTAAGGAACTCTTAGAGCTTTGCCGCCAGCATGACTTTAGCATTGCAGAATTAATGCTAGAAAATGAAAAAATATGGTGCAGTGAAAAGGAGATTCAGAGTGGCCTATTGCGTATCTGGCAAGTGATGAGAGATTGTGTGAAGCGGGGATGCTCTCAAGAGGGGATCTTGCCTGGAGGATTGAATGTGAAGCGGCGTGCAGCAGGAATTTATCGTTATTTACAAGCACAGCAAGCCAACCCTACAGGGGAGCGAGATCCTGCTGAAGTGATGGATTGGGTAAGCCTATGGGCATTGTCCGTTAATGAAGAAAATGCAGCTGGTGGACGTATTGTGACAGCTCCCACGAATGGAGCCGCAGGGGTTATTCCTGCTGTTATGCATTATTATGAAAAATTTGTCAAAGGAGCATCTGATCAAGGAATAATGACTTTTTTGTTAACGGCAGGAGCAATTGGCCTTCTCTATAAAGAAGGGGCCTCTATTTCTGCTGCAGAAATGGGATGCATGGGTGAAGTGGGTGTGGCGTGTTCAATGGCTGCAGCAGGTTTGACAGCAGTATTAGGGGGCACTAATGAACAGATCGAAAATGCAGCTGAGATTGGGATGGAACATCACTTAGGCCTGACTTGTGATCCAATTAAAGGGCTCGTACAAATTCCTTGCATTGAGCGTAATACAATGGGTGCCTTGAAAGCGATTAATGCAGCCCGTTTGGCTTGTTTGCACGGAAATGGCAGTCATTGCGTTTCTTTGGATCAAGTGATTGCGACCATGCGAGAGACAGGTCAAAACATGTTATCGATTTACAAAGAGACTTCTCAAGGTGGGCTTGCTGTACACGTAAATGTACCAGAATGTTAAATTTTCTTTAAACGATGGGTAAGAGAGAAGGCATACTTATGCAAAAAGTGGAAGAACGCGAAGCGATTACTTTAATTAATCAAGGTCAGAAAATTTTTGGAGTTTTTCATCGACCTCTTCATCAGGTCAAAGTTCCTGCCGTCTTAGTTTGCCCTGGCTTTGCTGGAAATAAATGTGGAAAATTTCGCCTATTTGTGATTCTAGCAGAAGAATTAGCCAAATTGGGAATCGCTGTTTTACGTTTTGATTATCGCGGGTCAGGTGATAGTGAAGGGAGTTTTCACGACATGACATTAGAGGGAAAAGTCAGTGATACTCTAAAATGTTTAGAATTTTTAGCTCAGGACTCACAAATTGATGTGAATCGCATTGGTTTATTTGGACGTTCCCTTGGAGGCGCTATCGCTATCGTAGCAGCCAGACGCCGCCAACAGATTAAAAGTTTTGCTTTATGGGCACCTGTATTCAATGGGACTTCTTGGCAGGCATTATGGGCTGCTTTTAAATCTCGCCAATTAGAAATTTCTCCGGATAAAAAAGACTTTACTCTTCCACCTATTGTTCCCAATCTGCAGTTTTTAGATGAATTTTTTAAGCTTCATCTTCAAGATGAATTACAATATCTGAAAGATATCCCTTTATTACATATTCATGGAGAAAAAGATCTGGTAGTCAAGATAGATCAAGCCGAAGCTTATCAACAAGCTCGCGAAGGGATAGACCGAACCCGGTTTATTCGATTGCCTAATACGGACCATGATTTTTCTGATTTTTCTGAACAAAAAATCGCTTTGATGGAAACTTGTGAATGGTATGAACAAACTCTTTTAAAGTGAGGTTTAATAGATATGCCTTCTTTAAGTTTATTACAAAAGCATCGTTTGGAGTACAAGCCTAAGCTTCCCTCTATTCTTCATGATTTATTAGGTTTAGTCCCTATTCAAGGAGAGAAGAAAGCCATAGAAGATCAGAAAGCCTCCCTACAAAAGTTATTTCCTAAGACTTATAAACAGCCCATTCTTCATTTTGAAAAAGGAACTCAACAGCCTGCTAAATCATTGCGCGTAGGAGTTGTTTTATCGGGCGGGCAAGCCCCCGGTGGCCATAATGTCATTTCAGGCTTATACGATGCTCTTAAAATCCTTCACTCAAAAAGCTATCTGATTGGATTTTCTGATGGTCCTCAAGGCATTATTAAAAATAAAGCAATTGAGATGACGGCGGAACGACTAGCTCCTTATCGTAACCAAGGAGGATTTGATTTGATCGGATCCGGTCGAACAAAGATTGAAACGCCAGAGCAGTTTGCTGCTGCTGAAGCGACAGTCAAAGCTTTAGATTTAGATGGTTTGGTCATTATTGGAGGGGATGATTCCAATACAAATGCTGCTCTTCTTGCTGAGTATTTTGAGGAAAAGGGAATCAAAACCCGAGTGATAGGTGTACCTAAAACCATTGATGGTGATCTTAAAAATGAATGGGTTGAGGTTTCCTTTGGCTTTGATACGGCCTGCAAAATCTACTCAGAGATTATTGGAAATATTTTGAAGGATACCTTATCTGCTAAGAAATATTATTATTTTATTAAGCTCATGGGCCGTTCGGCTTCTCATATTGCTTTAGAATGTGCTTTGCAAACACATGTGAATATGGCTTTAATCAGCGAAGAGGTGGCTGAGAAAAAATATACTCTTGTTCAATTGGTGAATCAAATTTCTGAAATGATTTGTTTAAGGGCTGAACAGGGGAAGCAGTACGGAACTATTTTAATTCCAGAGGGCATCATTGAATTCATTCCAGAGTTTAAGCAAATGATTCAGGAATTGAACCAGGTTCTAGCTTCTGATCAGCCGAGCCATATAGAGGTCTTTAAGGAGAGGAAAGATAAAATTGACTACATCACTCATCAGTTAAGCAAAGAATCAGCCCATTGCTTTTTAGGTTTGCCAGAGGATATACAAGAGCAAATTTTATTAGACCGCGACCCTCATGGTAATGTGCAAGTCTCTAAAGTTGAGACAGAGCGACTTTTTATTGCTCTAGTGGATAAAGAGCTAAAGAGGCGCAAGCAAATGGGACGCTATCAGGGTAAGTTTAATCCTCAACCTCATTTTTGCGGTTATGAAGGGCGTTCTGGATTGCCTTCTAATTTTGATAGCCAATATTGTTATGCTTTAGGTCATGTGGCAGCCTTATTAATTCATAGAGGAGCAACAGGTTATATCACTTGTGTTAAAAATCTTACTCAACCTGTTGAAAACTGGGAAATTTTGGGTATCCCTATCTTTAGTATGCTTCATATGGAGACACGAGAAGGAAAAGAAAAACCTGTGATACGTAAAGCATTAGTAGATCTTAAGGGGCAACCTTTTTCTATCTTTTCAAGCCAACGAGAAGCTTGGATGATGGTAGATGATTACTGTTGCCCGGGTCCGATTCAGTTTGAAGGGCTTGCAACTATCACAGATGCTCCTCCTTTGACATTAATTTATGAGCAGAATCAATAAAATCTATGAATACTCTATCATCTATCAATTGCATATTATAAACCTAAAGTTGTATAGACTCATTTTAGTAACCTGAGTTTTGAGTTTATTTCCTTGATTCTTAGAGAAGATTTTCTCTTAGATCTTGTCCTTTTCTTTGAAGGGAATAGTCAAATGGCTATTTCCGAGAAGAAAAGGACGAGAGATAAGAGGAAAGATTCCTAAGAATCAAGGAAATAAACTCAAAACTCAGGTTAGTAGTGGATAGAAATGTAGAGGAAGGAGGGAAAATGAATCAAAAGAATAAAAAAATTCTCCTATTTGTTCATCATGAATATGAAGATATGGAACTGCAATATCCAAAGTATCGTCTCATGGAAGCGGGATATCAAGTGATGATTGCAGGACCAGAAAAAGGGGAAATCTATCAAGGAAAACATGGCTATCCTTGCCAACCTGATCTAGCTATTCGTGAGGTACAGGCGGATCAATTTGAAGCTCTTGTTATCCCAGGAGGATATGCTCCTGATAAATTACGTCGAGATCCAAAGGTGCTTGAGTTAACACGTCAGATTTATCAAGCGGGAAAAGTTGTGGCCTTTATCTGCCACGCTGGTTGGGTACCTATTTCAGCTAAGATCATAGAGGGAATTCGATGCACATCTGCACCTGCTATCAAAGATGATTTAATCAATGCAGGGGCTTTGTGGACGGACGAGCCAGTTGTGGTCGATCGTCATGTCGTTTCTAGCCGCGGCCCTCATGATCTTCCCTCTTTCTGCAGGGATGGGATTTTAAAACTTCTGCAAGAAGGACCTGTAAAACGATCTTAAATTAAATATAGTTGTCCAAAAAAATATTATAGTATAATTTTATTTTATACGACTTTGATTCTCGTTTTTGTGTTTCGGAAAAGCAAATTTTAAGGATCAAAGCAGAGCCTTTTGATTAAAAATTCTACAGGGTTTAACCTTATAGTCCAACTATCCATCCAAGCGGCTTGTCGTCTTCTTTGAGCGATTTCTCGGATGCTCCCAAGGTCACTTTTAATAACCTGAGTTTTGAGTTTATTTCCTTGATTCTTAGAGAAGATTTTCTCTTAGATCTTGTCCTTTTCTTTGAAGGGAATAGTCAAATGGCTATTTCCGAGAAGAAAAGGACGAGAGATAAGAGGAAAGATTCCTAAGAATCAAGGAAATATACTCATCCCAGTTCAAAGTGAGAAGTTTCGGCTGTGCCAAAGCCTCGGGCTTCAACGATCAAAAATTGGTTCAGATGAGTATATGAACCAATTTTTTATCGTTGAATCGCGAGAGCTTTTGCATTGCCCAAATTCTCACTTTGAACTGGGATGAGTATATACTCAAAACTCAGGTTAATAAGATTAGGAGTTACGCACTTAATACATATTTAGGACATCTAAGATATGTTTTAACAGCTTCTCTAACAATACCTATCTTAGCCTCAAACCAAGTTAAACCTGTTCGAAAACAAAATCTTTCGATCCTTAAAAAATCTCGGAGTGAAAAAAGAATATGATTTCTTTGAGCTTTTTCTGTCCTTGCTTGGCATTTTTCACAAAATTGCTTGATTCCTCGATGATAATCTTCAATTAACCAGCCTTTTTCTGATAAGCTAAGGCGATCTAATTCATTCATTTTAAGGTTGTTTGTTGCCCTCAATGCCCCTTTCCTTAGAGACTAGCTTAAATACTTTAATCCAACCATAAGCTTTTAAATGAACTAAAGATCTTCTATATTCACTTCACTAAGGCAACGATTGCCATCACGGATCAACTGTTGGAGTAAGTCTTGTTAACCACAACCAATCCAACTTCCTGATCAGATTATCAAGGCTTGAATACCAAGAATCAAATAAAACACATTCAGGACAAAATCCTCTTTCTTTAGCCTTAACCAGCGCGAAAATGATCATTCTTAGTCATTCCAGTCTTTGCTTTATCATAAAGGCTATAATCTATAGGGATAAGTTGATCACCATCTGTCCAAATTAAACTTTGAAGGTTAATTCCCTTGACTACTCGATGATGTTTACCTGACCAGTGATAAGAGACAAGCTTACTCGCATAAGGTTTATCGAGTGTCGTATCATCAATGACTAAGCAGCCTCTTGACTTATCTACAAATGCATGAGCCTCCTGCCACAAGTGTTCCGATGTTGGCTCAAGTCTATATAAAACTCTAAGAATTGCATCATGAGAGGCGGGATCTGGTTTATCTGGTTGCACGCGAGCAGCTTCTGTACAACTATAAGCTTTTTGTGTTGCAATTAAAAAATTGATGTAATCTTCTTCTTGGCATTTTGGATTAGTCATAACCAAATAAATTAAAATAACTCTAAAATTTATTCAACTGCGTAACTCCTAAAGATAACTGCACAACAATTTCTAAATGGTTAAAAATGGAAATCTCTAAATTGGATTAAAAGTGTTAATTTATTGGTTGTTAAAAAATAAAAATTAAACTAAAATGATAGGACTCTAATTACATTAAATGAATGGTTATTTGAAATTGTTCTGAATTTATTTCTTAATTAAATTATCATATTCCTGAGCTTTTTTTACTCTTATTCACTTTCTCTTTATACATAATTAAGTTGAAAAATTGGTTTTATCTACTTCTCTCAGTTGTCTTGCAAAATTTAATTTTAGGTTATTATGAAACAGAAACCAGATACGATGAAGCCCTTAATCGGCATTTTAGCTAATTTACTTACCGTACAGGAGGGGCTTTTTCCTGGCCAAGAGAGGGTTTATGTTAATCGAGAATATGTCGATTCTCTTGTCAAAGCAGGGGCTGTACCTGTGCTATTGCCTATTCTGACGGATGAAGAAGCTATTTATACGCAAGTGGGCCTTGTCGATGGGATCTTATTGTCTGGTGGCTATGATATTCATCCTTTATTTTATGGTGAGGAGCCGCATAAACTTTTAGACTTCGTATGCCCTGAAAGAGATGAATATGAGATCAAAGTTACCAAGATAGCTTATGAGCTGCATAAGCCATTGCTTGGGATTTGTCGTGGATTGCAACTTATCAATGTGGCCTTTGGAGGCACTCTTTACCAAGATCTTTCGCAATGCCAACCTAAGAGTGAATTGCAACATTCCCAAAAGGCCAATATGTATGTGGCGTCCCATACCGTTGACATCGCCCACCATACTCAATTATATCGAATTTTTGGCAAAGAGAGTATCAGGACTAATAGCTTTCATCATCAAGCTATTAAAAAGATAGCACCGGGATGCATAGTAAGCGCTACAGCGAGAGATGGCATTATCGAGGGGATTGAGAGAATAGACCGTTCATTTATTATTGGTGTGCAATGGCATCCAGAAATGATGATCTGTAAGCATGTCGAAATGTTGAAGCTTTTTCAAGCTTTTGTTTTAGCCGCACAATCGTATAGGAGCCAGAATAAATGAGCGCTCTCGCTGATCGTAAGATGGGCTTAGGGAGCATGGTCTTATTTGGCATGAATAGTATCATAGGTTCCGGAGTATTTTTACTGCCAGGCCAAGCTATGGGTCTTGCAGGAGCCTGGAGTATTCTTGCTTATGTATTTGTGACTTTAGTTGTGTTGGCGATTGCTTGGTGCTTTGCCCAATGCGCAGTGATTTTCAATCGTAGTGGAGGAGCCTATATCTATGCCAAAGAAGCTTTTGGTGATTTTATAGGCTTTGAAATAGGGGTGATGCGCTGGATTGTGGGAATCATTGCTTGGGCATCATTAACAGTTGGTTTTATTACGGTTTTAAGTTCTATTTGGCCTGCTGTTAGCCAAGAACCTCTCAGAAGTCTTTTCATTTTGAGTTTGATAGGCGGATTGGGCTGTCTGAATATCTTAGGAATAAAAATCATCCAGCTTTTAAGCAATGTAATAACAATTGCCAAACTTGTGCCTCTCTTATTATTTGTGTTTATTGGGATCTTTTTTGTTCAACCATCCAATCTAACTCTCATTACTCTTCAACATTTTGAAGTAAAATCCTTTGGAGCAGCAGCTTTAATTATTTTTTATGCTTATGGTGGATTTGAGACTTTGGCTGTCGCTTCCCAAGAGATGAAAGATCCAACAAAGAGTGTACCAGTCGCTATCATGTTTGTTGTCGTTGCTTGCTCAACCCTCTATTGTCTGATTCAATTTATTGCTATTGGAATATTAGGACCCTATTTAGCCGATAATCCTACCCCCATAGCGGATGTGGCAGAGGTGTTATTTGGACCTTCTATAAAATGGTTTGTCACGCTGGCTATGCTGATTTCCATTGGCGGTGTTAATATTATTGCCTCATTTATTGCGCCAAGAAACGGGGTGATATTGGCTGAAGATGAGATGATTCCTAGCTGGATTGCCCAGAAAGGAAGATTTGGAACTCCTTCCTTAGCCATCTTGATGACCATGGCCTTCACAAGCATTGTAGCTTTATCTGGTAACTTTACACAGCTGGTTGCTATGAGTGTCGTGTCACGCTTTGTTCAATATATCTCAACTTGTTTAGCTTTATACGTGTTTCGTCGAGATCTTCTATTTTTTTCAGAATTTGGGAAACCTTCCTTCAAATTGCTCATTCCTTTATTCGCTTTAAGCAGCGTCTTGTGGCTGCTTTTTCAAGCTTCTCCATATCAATTATATGGAGGATTAGGGGGATTAGCAATAGGAGTCCCTCTTTATTTTATTCGAAAAAAATATACCTCGATAAAACAAACTTTAAAAGCGTAACAACCTGGATTGATGTGTAAGCCCTTTAAATTCAAATCTCTTTGCTTATCTTAAAATTTTTTGTTCTCGGAAGCGGCACCTTTGTGATATCCTCTTTGAACAAAATATCCTACTTTAGGACAAGCTCTGGTTGAATTCAAGTGGGTTACACATCGGATTTACGTTATAAGAAAATGATTCTTTGTATTTGATCTTTCTAATCTAAGAAACCCGCACTACTTCCCGCCTGACCTCTGTTACTTTGTCTTTGATTGCTTTCCTCTGTTTCTTGATTCACATCTTCTGCTCGCTGGCTAGCTCGTTCCATTACTTCCTCGGTTCTTTGATTGACACGATCTAAAGCTGTATTCAGTTTTTTGACAGCTTTATCAGTTGTGTCATCAATTTTCTTTGTCATTTTGTCAGTTGAATCTTCAATTTTTCTATTTATTTTATCAGCAGCATCTTCCATTTTCTTATTCACCCGCTCACTAGGCTCTCTCTCACAGCCCATAAAAAGTGCTGTTAGAGCTGTTAAAATTATCATTCCCGCCCTTATTTTCATCTTCCCCCTCCTACAATTTTCATATAAAAACTATCTAACAACCCTTAGTACAGGACAAAAAAGAGAATTTTTCATAAAAAAACCATCTTAGGGATATCTGAAACCAATATTCGATCAAAGACTTTTAACAGCCAAAGAAAACTATTAAAACATTTATGTATTTCAAATAAAATTTCTCTTATTTTATCCATTCCATATCGAAATAAACTTTTAACTTTTCTTCCATGTTTCTTAATTTTAATCGGTTTTACCTCTTCTATCATATCTCCCAATCTATAAGACCAGCAAAAGGCAATACACAAAACAAAAATAAGCTTCTCAATCCTTTCTGGATGGGTCAAGTGAGTATCTTCAAAACAAAATCCACGAGTTTTGAGACAAGCGAATAGGGTTTCTATTTCCCACCTTATCTTATAAATTTCTAGAGCCTTTTTTGGGTTTTTATTAGTTACAACAATTAAAAGCTCGTCTTTTAATCTACTTGCAGCAACATAAAAAGAATGTCCAAGCATTTGCAAAGGATAGTTTAAAACTTTCTTTCTACCTTCCTTAACATAACGAAAGGCATCTTTTAGAGGTACTGCATACCTATTTCTTACTCCTTCAGCTAAGGTGTCTTCTTTAATTCGAATGTAAAAAGGAATTTTATTTTTAATAAGATAATCAAACCATTTACTTCCAATAAATTCTCTATCCGCTATAAGTCCTTTTATTTTTGAACTTCCTATCATAGAAATGGCTTTTTCCAAAAGTTTAATCCGATCATCCGTAAAAGAGTTCCCTGCTTTATTCATGACAAACCAAGCAAGAGGAATGGCTATTCCTTTATAAGCCATGGCAAAAGTTAAAACATTAATATCTTTTGAACCCAATTGCCAATTTGTTCGATCGATAATCAACCATACTTTGCCTTTAATAGGAAAAATATGTAAAATAATTTCAAAAACACATATCATATCAAAGCTAAACCCTCGAAAAAAGCGTTGTAATCTCTTATAATGTGAATCCAAACTCGCTTTTCCTTGAAAAGCTGTCGCTATTTGAGTAAGATTAACGCTTCTAACCATAAAAAGAGCGAGAATCATTTGACAAAGGCAAGTCAGTCTTGCTTTGTTCCAATCTAAATATTTATTTAAAGTCCTTCTTAGCTCGTCTATTTGTTTCATATGTTCTCTCCTTGTAAGAAAGAACATTATAAGCTCTTAGACGAGCTTTTTCAATTTTTTGTCCTGTACTAAGCTAACAACCTGAGTTTTGGGTTTATTTCCTTGATTCTTAGGAATCTTCCCTCATATCAAGGAAATAAATCCAGAGCTCAAGTTATCTAACGCTCAGTTTAAAACTTATTGAATTTACTTCAATCAATTTTTACTTTTATAGGGTAGACAAAGAAGAAGTTATTAAAAAGATTGAGCAAAGTAAATAACGCGAGTTACGGAAAACGAGTTAAGCTGCAAGCTATGCAAGCAGAACCACATCCTGTCTTTGAACCTGTAGAGTAGGCTTTTCAGGATCCTGACAGTAAGCGACAAGGCCGCTGAGTAAATTGACCAGAAAGTTTCACGGACTTCGATGGCGGTGATGTTCAATCTAGCAGCAGTTCTGAGGAGATCCGTCTCATATGGCAAACAGTTAAGATGGTTGAATCTATGAAGGATATTCCATCACATTTCCCCAAGATTCCTTGTAAAAAGGGGAAAAGAGGAAAGAAAACTCGCTTTATGAGGCACGTAAATTGGATTTAAGTTGGGAGAGTAAGGCGGTAAATAATGAATTTCAATGTTGGATGTCTTTAAGTACTCTGTAAGGGCTTTATTTTTGTTAGCTCTTCCATTATCACAGATGAGATGAATTTTTGATGCTGTCAAATGAGCCTCTAAAGTTTTCAGATAATCAATCATATTTTCGGCGTTGATCGTTTTATATTCCTGACTTAGAATATTCATGTTCTGAAGATTTATAGCACCTACAAAATGCAATCGAAACTGCTTATTAGAGGTAGACAACGTTTTTGTCTCAGATTTCAATATCCATCCACAAACTGCTTGAAATTCTGGATGAACTGCATCTAGAAAATAAACTTCTTCACCCGGCTTTAAGTTCGCTTTTATCTCTTCATATTTCTCTACAAATTGCATCTGCTTTTCAGGGTCTAACTTACCGGGAACTTTTAATGGCTTTTTGTACACAAAGCCATGCCTCAATAGCCAATCATTCATTCCCGATCTTGAATACTCAATTCCATACTTGGCTTTAACATATTTACAAATATCTTTAGTGTGAAGATACGTCACTTGCTGCAAATGCAGATGTAATTCCTGAGTCTGTCCTTTACTTAGCTTGCTTTCTGTCCCACCTCTTGGATCATGCCGAGTCTTATTCTCTTCTTCATATTCTGCTACGTATTTGAAGATACTGCTTTCGCTTATCCGATGTGCTTGAGCAATCGCTTCTATTGACATCCCTTCGCTTCTTGCCAAAATCACGCAAAGACGTGTGTATTCATGCTTATCTCGTGTTTGTTTTACACGTCTTTCCAATTGTAATTTTGTTTCAGGAGATAGATTCATTGCATCTTACAAAAATTTAAGCTAACAGGTTAACAGGTTCTTGATTTAAGATTCAGCTTAAAAACTCCAGCTTTCAACTGGAATGAGTATATACTCATCCCAGTTCAAAGTGAGAATTTGGGCAATGCGAAAGCTCTCGCGATTCAACGATCAAAAATGGGTCCATATACTCATATGAACCAATTTTTGATCGTTGAAGCCCGAGGCTTTGGCACAGCCGAAATTGCAGCTTTCAACTGGAATGAGTATATTCACGAAGGGAAAGACGTAGCTTATGCACCATACGATCGGGGTGATAGGATTGCTTGGCTTTACGTATACCATCATAGCCTAGATCCTGTTCAAAATTGAGAAATTCAATATTCTCATCTATTAATTGAGCAACTGCTTGATAAAGATATTGGTAAATACCTTTTATATTTTTTTGTGCTTTAACAAAATGAATAGCATAGATGCACTCATTAAGTTTTTCACCTAGTGAAAAAGCGCAAGGTTGCTGATCCGCATAAAAAATATGGCCCACAACAAGTTTAAGTTCTGCTAACCGCTCAAGAGCTTCTTGGCAAGAGAAATAATCAGTTTGATTCATATTGTGCTTTTGCTCGCTTTGCCATCTATTTAGAACTTGCAGAGCTTCAGGAATCCGATTAGGGGTAAGAGGAAATGATGTGACTGCATAGGAAGTAGTGAATTGTTTGACGAGGTTACGTTTGCCATTAAGATGGCGACCTGGATAGGTGCGTATTTTTTCAATTGAGAAGAGATAATCACTATCACTCTCAATAAACGTAGAAGTAAAGAGGGTAGTATCAAAATAAGACAGCCACTGCTCGGGAATAGGAAATAAAAAGTCTACATAAGGAAGCAGGCGGATGATTTTCTCTATCTCTGTTTTAAAAGGGATAAAAGTAGGCATGAGAAATGAAAAACCATCTCGAGTGATTCCTTTGAGGAATACCTCTTCTTCAAAAATTACTTCATATTGATGAATTTGCCTAAAAAGGTAAACATTGGCAAAGGTATACTCAGAAATATCTAATTTCAATTTCTGAAACCTTTCTGTTAGCAAAGCTTGATGAGATAAATTGATTTTCTCTGACTTAAGCTCTAAGCCCATCCTCTTAAACTCATTCTTAAAATAAAAAGGGAAGATGAGTCATAATTTCCTGAGGCTTGAGATGAGTCACATCTTTATTAATTTCTCCACTTAATAGCTTTGTAAGAGAAGGATGGAGGATCTGTCTAAGTATGCCAAGTAAACCAGGACTTGCAGCAAGATAAAGGCGGTTAAATTCCCCTTTTGCTAATGCCTCTTCTAAATACTTTGCAAGCTGCTTAGCAAAATAATTAAATTCTTGTTGCTTAGGGGAAGTTTGAGATTCTATACTATGTCGCGCTGGCCCTATCCTCTCAAAATCACGACCAGGCTTGTCAGAAACAAGATCCCGCGTATGGAGACGACTTTCGGGATGTTCTAAAACTGCTAATTCTATCAGAGAGTGTCTATTTTCTATTTTAAAAATACGTGCGAGACTACTATTAGCAACAATAAGCCATGTATCTTTTTTCATGGAAATCTTCCTGTTTGATAGATAGTATGTTAACGTGCTTTCAGTTTAATAACCTGAGTTTTGGGTTTATTTCCTTGATTATTAGAGAAGATTTTTTCTTAGACCTTATCCTCTTCTTTGAAGGGAATAGTCAAATGCCTATTTCCGATAAGAAAGGGGATAAGAGGAAATATTCCTAAAAATTAAGGAAATAAACCCCAAACTCAAGCTAATAAAAATTATATGAATTCAAATGATTATTGGCTATATAAGAATTCTTGAAAAATTAAAAACTAATGAGACAGAGCACTAGTGCTCCGTAAATTAGTTTGCGTATATACTCATCCCAGTTCAAAGTGAGAAGTTTCGGCTGTGCCAAAGCCTCGGGCTTCAACGATCAAAAATGGGTCCATATACTCATATGAAACAATTTTTGATCGTTGAATCGCGAGAGCTTTCGCATTGCCCAAATTCTCACTTTGAACTGGGATGAGTATATACTCCTTCCAGTTGAAAGGAATATAGTTATAAGGCAACCTTGGGTATTCTTTGCCTATAATTTGAAAATTTTTTAAGCGATCAAGACGTTAGCAGGATACATCTACTCATATGAACCAATTTTTGATCGTTGAAGCCCGAGGCTTTGGCACAAGCCGAAAATTCTCACTTTGAACTGGGATGAGTATATTGCTTTCTGTTTGAGGGTTTTTGGCATACTCAATATGACGTTTAATTACTTCTGCATTCTCTTCTAGAGAAATGTCTGTTCGATCTAATACCCATTCAGGATGAAACTGAAAGCCAAAAACCTTTAATGTGACATTTTCAACAGCTTTAATAATGCCATCGAATTCAATTGCAACTGTAAAACCTTTGCCCAGTTTATCAATAGCTTGACGATGTGTGGAGTATCCAATGATGACACGTCCGATCAGTTCTCCTAAAAGCGTTCCTGTGTTAACAAAATATTGTTGGATTTTACCCCATTGCCCTTCCACATTTCTTATTGTTCCGCCAAAAAAGACATTCAACAGTTGATTCCCTCTGCAAATACCTAAAATAGGCTTATTGCTTTTTGTGCCTCCATCAGTGGCTGCATACAGCATGGCAAATTCAAATAGACTACGACGATAATCGGGGTCATATTGGCTAGGATCTGTCACTCGTTCCCCTCCAAAGAATTCTCCTTCAATATTGTTCCCTCCAGGAAGAATAAGAGCTCCTAGTTGATTGACATAATTTTCAGCTTTTTGTTTGATTGCATAAATTTGTGTTCCAGGTTTCGCCCGTTTTATGATTTCAGCTGGAATGCTTAAAATTTTATCTTGTTCAGGAAGTTGATGAATGGCTGCGATTTCTGCTTTAACCTCTGCATCTAATTGCTGAAGATTAATATTGTCTGGTAAATAATCAAGTCTAAGAGGAATGCCCTCAAATGCTTTTACAGAGCGGTAAACTTTAGGAACCGTGAACCCAGGGACTTCTGAATTCCACGAAATTCCAACAATAGGGCGAGTAATAATGTTATCTGTGCAATTAATCGTGATAAATTTTTCTTTCGTTTCAAAGAATAGACAATCTGTCAAATCACATTGAGTCAGCTTACAACTATTCGAAAGGCTTGTCTTTTCAGCGACTTGTGTATTTAAGAAACTTGTTCCGATAAGAGTAGATTGTTTGATCTCTGTTTCCGACAGACGTGCATCATGGAAGCTAGCGTAATTTAAAGTCGTTTGATCGAATTGAACATGACTTAAGTGAGCATAATTGAAGATGGCGTCACTTAAATTCACTTGATTTGAGATTAAATTGATCATTTGAGCGCTTCTAAAGATAGCATCAGTAAATTGACAGTTGGTCCATTTACAACTTATAAACAGAGATTTAGTCAAATTGATTCCTGCTGCCACTGTATTAATCATTTGAGATTGAATCAATCTTGCCTCTCTTAAGACGGCTTTATCTAAATTGCAATTATTCCATTTACACCTTGTGAATTTAACGCGATGGCATAAAGCTTGTTTAAAAATAGAATCATCCATTTCGATACGATTGAATTCTGCATCATTTAGGAGAGTAGAAGTAAAATTAGTTTTTTTAATGGAAGTTTGTGAAAAGACTGCATGAGCCATATTGGCATATTGGAATTGAGATCCGCTGATTTTACACTCTTGAAAATGAGCTCCTGCTAGAATTGACTTCTGAAAATTGCAAAAATGGATGTGTCCTGTTAAACGTACATTCTGTAAATTTAATCCTTCAAAATTACAATTGATTAGAGATAAATCGCTAAAATCTACCCCTTCAAAAAGAGAAGAGTAGGGCTTATCTGTTATTTTGTTAGCCAAAGCTTTGGAAAAATTAGCATTAGTTACGTAATCCGATCCATTGTGCTCTTTTAAGAAATGAGCAAATTTTATTGTTTGATTTTCATGTTTCTGCTTGTAGATATGAAAATCTTCAACAAGTTGTTTAGTCACTTTGTCCTGCTCACGCAGGACAATATCTGCTTTCACAACTTGCCACTGCTGGTTCAGCTGATACGAATGGACGGTAAGGACAATGATTTTAACAACCGTTTCTGGTGAGATTGTTTTATCTTTCAATAGATTCGCATAAATCTCGTAACCTTCAAAGATGGTTTGTGCCAATAAAGAGATGAAAACCATTTGAGGGGAAGGAGCGATAACAGAAGCTAAATGAATAGTGTGTCGAATGGCTTGAAAAAATGTTTTTTGTGCTTCTGGATTGATCTTTCCATTTTGTGTCCATAGTTGATGCTTTGATAACTCTTGAATGTCTAGCGCTAATTCATAGCTGGCAGTAACAACCAAAGCCATACGCGATTGAAAAACAGAACCTGCTAGAGAAGTTATCGTTAAGGCAAGTTGAAGAGATTGTATAGTACATGCTTGAATACCCTCTTGATTTTTAAGTGCTTTGCTCAATCGAATAAGGTGAGAACTAGATTGGAGAACTCCGCTCCCTGCTGCTATCATTAAGGCTGTCGGTTGATACAAGTTTAAAAGTGGTAAAGCAAGCTGGGTAATTCTTTCAATCTTTTTAAGGGGAAGATCTTCTGTTATTCTCTCAATAAATGTTGTGTTATGAGAGGGTTTAATATTTGGTTCTATATTATTTATCATATTATAATTTTAAAAATTAAATTATGTTTATAGATATTATTTAGTTGTAATACTTATAACAAAAATAAACAAAAAAATAAACAAAAATCTAGATGTTAATAATAAATTAATAATTATAAATTTATTTTTTAATATTAAAATTAGATAATTTTAAAACAAGATAGGATAGAAAATAGAAGAGTAGTAATTTATTTTGAATAGAACTTGCTAAGTCATTAAGATTATTCAGCCTAATAACCCCAATACTTAGGTTATACTCATTTAACTTGAAAGTTGCAATTTCGGCTGTGCCAAAGCCTCAGGCTTCAACGATCAAAAATAGGTCCATATACTCTCATATGGACCTATTTTTGATCGTTGAAGCCTGAGGCTTTGGCACAGCCGAAATTGCAACTTTCAAGTTAAATGAGTATAATAGTCCAAATGCCACTTTTTTTGCGTAAGGTGGGTTATTAACTCACCTTACGTAAGGTGAGTTAATAACAACCAGTGTCCGATTAAACTTAATGCCATCAAGGGAGCTGTATCTGTACGTAAAATATTAGGATGCAGCTTTACTCCTTGAGCACCTCGATTGTTAAGCTCTGCAATTTCATTTTCTGAAAAGCCACTTTCTGGCCCAATAAAAAACAGAATAGGGGAGATAAGAGGCGTTTGTTGCCACTTCACGAAGAAGGGGACTGCTTCTGTTTGTATATCACCAAAAAAGGCTGTCCCTGATAAAGGAGGCCATTTTTCAAGTACAGGCTTAGTCATGAGTGTGGGTAAAAAAAGTCGACCACATTGTTTCATGGCTGCAATCATTAAGGAACGACACCGTTCTAACTGATGAGGAAGAAGATCCTTTTTGACACTATATTGGCCTGGAAATAACCAAAATTCATCAACTCCTAATTCTGTTCCTTTTTCTAGAATAAAATCCAAACGATTAAGCTTAGGCAATGCTTGAGCTAAAATGACCCGAATTTTGCTAGGCGAGGCTGCATAAACATCATGAATGACTAAAAGCGCATGATCTTTAAAAAGATCTTGCACAATTGCATGAGCCAATGTGCCTTGACCATTCACTAATTCGACCTCTTCTCCTTTACGCCTGCGCATCACGTGAGCAAAATGATGGAACTCTGTTCCTTTAAGAATTTTTCTATCTCGAGGCAATAAGGGTTCTTCAATGAAATAACGTTGATCAGGCATTGGACTCTTTAGATATTGGAAGTGGGGTGGCATTAGGAATGTGAATAGTGATCTGTTGATCATCTAAAGCGCCTTCAATTTTCAATGGGTAATCAGGGGAAATATAAAGAGAAAATTTTTGCCTATAAAAGCGAAAACGTTCTCGACAATGTTGTTCGCGTTCTTGTAGTTTCAAATGAGATTCTCCTGTATGAGTCTTCATCAGGTTGAGTAATAAAGCGACATAAGCGTTTTCTAAATGGGGCTCGTCAATAAAACCTATGCTCCATTCTAATTTTTCTCTTTCTACTTTTGGGGCGGCAGCAATTTGGAGTTCTAAACTATCTTTGATAACCTCAAAAAAAAGCTTACTAATATGATGGGCAAATAAAGGAAGTCTCAAAACGGGGATATCATAATCAAATTGAATAAAAGGAGTAGGAATTAAACCATAAGTTCTTGGATTAATTTGGCTAATATATTTCAAAGGATAAAAGACATGAATAGGAATATCTCTTTTTATCTCGATGGGAGCTTGATAAAGAAAATTAATATGAAGATTTTTAGCATCTAAATCATTGAGAGGCTCTGGAATTTGTGAGAGAAAAGGAATGACAATCTTTTTCCACTGATCAGGGATAGGAAAGTTGACTTCATCATCATAAGGACCAGTTTGAGAAGCGTGAAGAGCATCTAGTTGTTCTTTAGTAATATCATTGAGATTAAAAGTCAACTCAAGCCCTTTATTTTTTAGCTCCAAAACCTGTTCTTGAGCTCCTGTGATAGTTTGCATGAGAGTAATCGGCCAGATGTCTAGATAATCATACTCTTTAGGAGAAGATCCAGTAGGAGGATTAATAGTGATAGGGATCTTTTCTGTTAAGATAGAACTGAGTTTAAGGACAAATTCTGGATGTGAGACAGAAGTAATATGATTAGCGAGATTAATATCAGGATTTAAACTGATTAAATTTTTTTTAGAAATCTGTACAATTCCTTCATTAGGTTGATGAGAAACATCTAACAAAATTTCCAGATCTCCAGGTTCTAGCTGCTCCACAACATCTTTTGTTCCATGAACTGTTAAAGTCGTTCTTTTACTCAAAAAACCATTAGGAAGCAGGCCTAAAATAGTCTTATCGATAGGCAAATTAATCACCCGAATGGGGACTGAGGGGATAACCTTGGTAGCCGTAATAGAATGGTTAACAAAAACCCAAATGACAGTGGCTATGAGCAGAGCAACACATTTTTTTTGCCAATTATCTATAAATAGGTGAGTGATTAATGAGTCCATGATTTCAATTTTTCCCATACCTTTAAATTGCTTGAAATAATTGCTTTGGGAGGAGTGAAAACACTGCGTAAAATACCTTTAAAGCGATCAATTTTCACACCTCTTGTCATAATGCCATCTCGTGCAATAGAAACCTTGCTTGTTTCTTCAGAGACAACAATAACGAGCGCATCTGTCAGTTGACTAATCCCTAAGCCAGCACGATGGCGTGTCCCCATGGATTTCGAAAGATGGGTACTATCATCAGCTAGGGGAAGAATCGTAGCGGCTGATAAAATAGTCGTTCCTCGAATGATCACAGCTCCATCATGCAAGGGTGTGGTCGTAATAAAAATAGACTCTAAAAGTTCAGGGGAAAACTTCGCATTAATTAACACAGCTTTGTGGGCAAGGTCCTCTAAAGAATCCTGATTCTCTAAGACAACAAGAGCACCAATTCTCCTCTCAGATAAACGATAAATCGATTGAGAAATGCTATCTAGAAAATTATCAAATTCTGTAATTTCTCGATATTTTTTGCCTTTCAAACTTAATTTTGAGAGTGCAATCCGTAGTTCTGGTTGGAAAATGATCAACAAGGCTAAGACAGCTACATTCACAACATAATAAAGTAGCTTTTGTAAAACAGGAAGATGAAACCAACCGGAAGCGGCAAAAAGCGCCATAAAAGCTAAACTTCCGTACAAAAGATCCATGGCACGAGTATTCCAAAAAAAAGAAAGAAGATAGTACACCATAATCGCGATGATCAAAATTTCTAATCCTGGAATAATCAATTGAAATAGCCACATATAATCTAGGAATCAAATGTTAAATTGTTTATTTCTTTCATATTCAAATACTTCATTAAATTTAAGATATCGCGATGAGGGGCAATATCATGAATGCGAATGATGTCTATCTTTGCTAAAATTGCTAGGGTATTTATGGCTAGACTCACAGGAAGAAGCTCTGCATAAGTTGTTTTATTTATAATTTTTCCTAGAAATGATTTGCGCGACAAGCCTAATAAAACAGGAAAGCCTAAAGCTTTAATCTGCTGCAGATTGTGTATGATTTCAACATTATCGGCAACGGTTTTCCCAAATCCGATGCCTGGGTCTAAGATAATCTTTGATTCCTTGATTCCTGCCCTCGTCAGCTGTTCAATTTTTTGACTAAACCACTCTAAAAGGAAAGGGATAATCCCTCCAGAATAATGAGGATTAATTTGCATCGTATCCGGTGTTCCCTGCATATGCATGACACAGATTGTGACTTGAGTATCTGCAGCTAATGCACGCATACTAGGATGACAAAAACCTGAAACATCATTGATGAAGGAGGCTCCTGCCTGAATAGCCGCTTCTGCTACTTTAGGCTTCATTGTATCTATTGAAATAGGAATTGGAATTTGCCCTTTAAGAGTTTTTAGAATAGGAATGACTCTGTGGAGCTCCTCTTCTTCGGAAACAGGGATTGCTCCTGGACGTGTAGATTCCCCTCCAATATCTAAAATGTCGGCGCCTTCTTGATAGATTTGAAGACCTCTTTCAATAGCTAAATGCGGTTGGAACCATCGCCCTTGGTCATAGCAGGAGTCTGGCGTGATATTAAGAATTCCCATCAGTTTGGTGATTATCATTTAGAACCTTAATAAAAATTAAATAGCATAATTAGATGAAGGTTTGCTATGAAAGATAGCTAATTTACTCGATAATAGAGTTTTTAGGAAATTGTACTCGTATTCTATTTTTATACACAAGTAAGTTGAAAAATTGACTTTTATTTGATGACCAAAATTCTTAAGGTCTAATATGGATGCTGTCTTCTTAGCTCGTTTGCAGTTTGCTTTGACAATTATGTTTCACTATATCTATCCCATTTTAAGTGTAGGTCTAGGATTAATTATGGTGATTATTGAAGCCATCTACCTTAAAACGAAAAATCCCCTTTATTTGCGGATGGCACAATTTTGGACAAAGGTATTTGCTTTAACATTTGCAATGGGAGTAGCGACTGGCGTTGTCATGGAATTTGAATTTGGTACGAATTGGGCAGCCTACTCACGTTATGTAGGAGATGTCTTTGGGAGTGCCCTAGCCGCTGAAGGTGTTTTCGCTTTCTTTCTCGAATCAGGTTTTCTAGCTATCTTGATCTTTGGGTGGAATCGGGTAAGCCCTTTGACCCATTTTTTATCTAGCTCGATGGTTTGTTTAGGAGCTCATTTCAGTGCCATTTGGATTGTTGTAGCCAATTCTTGGATGCAGACACCTGCTGGTTTTAGAATTGTGGGAGAAGGGATTCAGGCTAGAGCTCAGCTTACAAATTATTGGGAGATGCTCTTCAATCACTCCTCTCTGGTTCGCTTAGGACATGTGATCCTAGGTTGTTGGTTAGCAGGTGCTTTTTTAGTGATCAGTGTGTCAGCTTACTACCTTTTAAAAAAGAAACACTTAGCCATTGCTAAGAGTGGGATGAAAATCGGACTGATAGTGGCGTTAGTGTCTGCTTTATTGCAAGGATTATCAGGGGATCGGAGCGGTAAGCTAATTGCCCATCATCAACCCTCTAAGCTAGCGGCTCTTGAAGCCTTATATCATACAGAGCAGGGTGTTCCCTTAACTATTTTTGGCATTGTTGATCCCAAGGAGCAAAAGATCAAGTATGCCTTTGGAATTCCTAAATTACTGAGTTATTTATCATTTGGTGATTGGAACGCCCAGATTAAAGGTTTGGACCACATTCCTCCCGAGGATTGGCCAAATACCCCTGCTTTATTTATTGCCTTTCGTTTGATGGTTGGATCATGGTTTGTGATGTTACTGATTTCTTTACTAGGCATTTATTTATGGTGCCGAGGGACACTTTTTTCAAATAAGTGGATGTTACGGGCAATGATGCCAGCTGTCTTATTTCCTCAGATTGCCAATGAAGCGGGATGGTTCTGTGCAGAAGCAGGACGCTATCCTTGGATTGTTTACGGTCTTTTACGTATCTCAGATGGAATCTCTAAGAGTGTGATAGCAAGTCAAATATTAGGATCAATCATTATGTTTGGAATCATCTACTCTTTTCTTTTTGTCTTATTTATTTATCTATTAAACGATAAAATTCAGCATGGTCCTGAGGACAAAGATCAAATGTCGACTCCTTACCACGGCTTACACCATTTTGTGGAGACTACTACTCATGATAAATATCAATGATTTTGTTACCGATTTAGAGTTTGGCTGGTTTACTATCTTTGTCATTTTATTGACAGGATATGCAATCTTAGATGGATTTGATCTTGGCGTTGGCATGTTACACACATGGGTGACCACTAAAGACCAAGAACGACGCTTAATGCTCAATGCAATTGGGCCTTTATGGGATGGAAATGAAGTCTGGTTAGTGACAGCTGGAGGGGCTTTATTAGCTGGCTTTCCAGATATTTATGCCACGCTGTTATCTGCCTTTTATACGCCCTTCATGATTCTTTTAGGAGGTCTTATTTTTCGCGCCATTGCCATTGAATTTCGTAGTAAGCAGCCGATGATCTGGTGGCGTTGGACATGGGATATTTTTTTTTCTCTTGCCAGTTTAGTGATTACTTTAATCTTAGGTATCATTTTAGGAAATTTGATTCGAGGTATTTCTTTAGACGCTTATAAAGAGTTTACAGGGAATTTAGAAGAGCTTTTAAATCCTTATGCCTTTTTAGTGGGCATTTTGACAGTTTCTCTTTTCTTAATGCATGGCTCCATTTTTATCTTAATGAAAACCGAAAAAGAATTTCATGAAAAAGTACGAAAATGGACAAATCCCTGTATTATCTTCTTTATTATCATGTATGCAGTCACCACAATGGCGACCTTGATTTATATGCCACATATGCTATCAGCATTTCGTGAACGTCCTTTCTTTTTCCTTTTGGCTATATGTAATATCTTTATTGTAGCCAATATTCCCAGAGAAATTGTATTAGGTAGAGATGTGCGAGCTTTTCTTTCTTCTTGTTTAAATATCATTTTCTTGTTGGGTCTTTATGCCATTGGAGCTTATCCTAATGTCGTTCGCTCCCTAAATAATGCAGAACAATATAGTTTGACAATTTACAATTCTTCAGCCTCTCCTTTGACATTAGGAATCTTATTTATTTTTGCTTTTATTGGTATGCCCTTAGTCATAGCCTATACGACCGTCATCTATTACATTTTCCGTGGCAAAGTCAAACTAGATACTCATAGTTACTGAAGAAGTCTATTGATTACCGCTCATTCATATCGACTTCATCTCTTGGTTCCTCTATACCTAAGGCTTGACGTACAGGACTCATAATAAAAAAGGAGCCGCACACAACAAGAACTTGCTGATGTTGAGCAGCTTGCTGAAGAGCATGGTGCATACCTATAACGATATCTGCTTCTATAAAAATTTTGTGAGGATTAACGCCAAGTTGTTTCAATCCCTCATCTAATAAGGCAGTAGGCGCTCCTCGGCTATGTATAGCTTTGACTAGATGATAGGCCGTTCCATGCTGCTGAATGACCTTTAAGCAACCTTTAATATCTTTATTTTTTGATAAGCCGAAGAGTATCCTAAAGGAATAGCCTGGAAAATTCTGCTGAATGGCTTCGAAAAGATGTCGTAAACCATCCGGATTATGAGCAACATCTAAAACAACAGGTGAGGGGGTCCATAAAGTTTCAAAACGACAAGGTTGTCGGCCTTCTAACCCGCTAATAATGGCATCTTTAGAGATGGCTAATTTCAAAGAAAGTTGCTCTAAAGCAGCTAACGCGACTAAACGATTTTCTTGCTCAAAGAGTGGAGAGAATTGTGTCATCTGGAAACAAGGGCTATTTTGTCGGTCAGCAACCTCTTTGATCACTGATAGTGGAACTCGGGGTCCTATGATAACAGGGACGTTAGGTTTAATAATGCCTGCTTTTTCCTTGGCAATCGCTTCTATTGTTGAGCCTAAGATATCTGTATGATCTAAGCTGATGGATGTAATAACTGAAAGGAGAGGGGTGACGATATTTGTTGCATCTAATCGACCTCCTAATCCAGTTTCTAGAACGGCTACATCTACTTTTTCATTCATAAAGTGTAGGAATGCCATAAACGTTGTAAGCTCAAAAAAGGTAGCAGGGATACCTTCCTTGTCTATTAGAGTAAAGAGGAATGATAGAATAGATTCTACATCAGCTTCTGAGATCATTTTACCATTAACCATTATCCTCTCACGGAAACAAGAAAGATGAGGTGATGTATAGAGTCCCACTCGATATCCTGCAGTTTGAAGTGCCAGAGCAATTTTTGTGACAACTGAGCCCTTACCATTTGTACCTGCTACATGGATAGAGGCAAATGAGCGATCTGGAAAATTTAGAATTTCTTGCAGACGTCTCATATTATTTAAGCCTAGTTTCATCCCTCCGAATAGATTAGCATGAAATAAACGATAAATAAGATCAGAGTAGGGCATCATGGTTGTTCTAAGTAATCTCGTTTTGTTTAAAACGGTTTTGTAGAATGTTAAAAGTTTCTTCATTGACCCAGGAACTACCTAAGGAAAGATTCGGCTTCATCTCTCCATGAAAGTCAGATCCTCCCGTTATTAGCCATCCCTTCTTTTTTCCAATCTTCACCCATCTTTCTTGCTGAGAAGCAATAAAGCGACCATAATAGCCTTCAATCCCATCAAAGTTCATATGAAGTAAGTCTTGCATAATTGTCGGGTTTTCGATTAAATGTGGATGGGCAATCACAGCTAATCCCTTTGTCTGATGAATAAGCTCTATTGTTTCTTCAACGCTAAAGTAATGACCCATCGCATAGCAAGGACCCCCTTCGCCAATATATTTAGAAAATGCTTCTTGGATCGAAGAAACATATCCCCTTTTTAACATGGCGAAAGCGATATGAGGCCGCCCAATAATCTTTGGAGAAGTAGGAAGATAGTCTTGAATCTCTGCTTCTGTTAAAGGCATTCTATGAGAAGAGAGGAGAGCTAAAATTTTTTGATTGCGTTCGGTGCGTTGTTGAGAGTGCTTCAAGCAAAATTCTTGGAGAAGGGAAGAACCTAAAGAAAAACTATATGCAAGAATGTGTACGCTAGTTTGACGATGAATAGCAGAAAATTCTACCCCTGAAATCAGAGGTAGTCCTAAATCCTTAGCTGCAGGAATTGCTGTCTTATAAGCTTCAATTGTATCGTGGTCTGTAATGCTCAAACCACTGAGCCCTTTTTCACAAGCTAGTTTAATAATTTCCTGAGGTGAAGTAGTCCCATCAGAACAGCTGGTATGACAATGAAGATCGGCTCGAAATTCTATCATAAGGAATTCTCTGGTGTGTCCAATTATAGGAAATATAGCAAATTTCAGTCTCAAGTTCTACTTCCATTCGCTCTTTAACCTCTTTTTTAATAAGTTCAATTAAAGCCAGGATATCCTTAGAAGAGGCTTTTCCCGTATTGATCACAAAATTAGCATGTAAATCAGATACTTGAGCACCACCCATGGCTTTTCCTTTTAATCCAGTTTGATCAATTAAAGCTCCGGCCGAATGGCAGGAAGGGTTACGAAAGACACAGCCGGCCGATTTAGCCTGATAAGGTTGAGTCTTTTTCCGATAATGAAGGAGCTCTAGTTGCTTTTCTCGTGCAGATGAAGAATGAACTAAGCGGAAATAAGCTCCTATAATAGCTCCAGGTTTATCTTGAAAAGAAGAAAAGCGATAACGGAAATCGATTTGCGAACGGGGAATTTGGATGAGTTCCCCATCTTCAGTCATAAAATCAACAGTGACTAAAGAGTCACATGTCTCTTGTCCATTGGCCCCTGCATTCATATAGATAGCTCCACCTACACTGCCTGGAATACCGGCAGCAAACTCCAATCCAGACCAGCCTTGTCGAGCCAGCTGAGCACCCAATAGAGAAAAACTATAGCCTGCTCCCACATGGAAAATTCCATCATCTCGTATTTGGCAAAAACTGATACGATTCACGATGATGACCCCATGAAAGCCCTGATCATCAAAAAGGCAATTTGATCCTTTGCCTAAGATAAAGTAGGGAATATGATGATGATGGCAAAAAATTAAAGCCTCTTGCATTTCTTGGATGCGATAAACCTCAATCAAGTAATGGGCCATTCCACCAATCCCAAAAGTCGTCAATTGACTTAGCTGTCGATGCTGTTGAAAATTTGCAGGGATAGGGATGTTCATCTAAGAACCCCCCTTATCTTTTTCAGTGCTAGATTGAGGATGTTGTTCATGAGCTTCTAAAGCTGCTTTTTGAGCTAATTCCTCACTTTGTTTGAGATCTTTTATTTTATGCTCTAAAAGATGAGGGTTTACTCGACCTCCTTGACTAGATTGATAGAGGTGGTCAAGAAGAGCGTTGACAAAGGAAGCTGATTCTGGGGTTCCAAATTTGCGCGCTAGTCGCATCGCTTCCGTAATAGCCACTTTGGGAGGAATATTTTGATCGAAGAATAATTCGAACACTCCCAAACGTAAGATGTTTTTTGTAACAGTTTGAATGCGATCAAAATCATAAGAGGTGGAAACAGAAGCAATTAATAGATCAATTTCGGTGAGTTTTTGAAAAATATACCACATTTTTTCTTGTGCAAGTTTAACATTTTTTTTGGAAACAGCTAGCTCTGACATAATTAAATTGAGCATAACTTCTTCATCTGGATGGCTGATATCTTGACTATAAAGAAGTTGAAAAACCATTTCTCTAAATTTTTGTTGAGAGAGTGCCATATAGTGCTTAAAGCCATTAATTAAGAAATTGGAATTTCATGTTTGTTTAAGATCTTTGTGCTTAATTTTAAAGATTTACTAGGTTGAATGCAATAGACTTTTGTGCTTAGCAATTGGATGGGCGAAAAGACCAGCAATTTGCAATCAATATTTATTCATCTTTTATCGGAAAAGGAATAGAGAAAATCATTGAAGGAAAATTGGTGTGTAGAGTATAAATTATACTTCGTTTATCATCATTTAAAATGGTATAATTACATAGGAAATCTCATGAAAGTTAAAGCATCAGTTAAAGCAGACCCTTCAAAAGGCGATATTCTTGTACGCCGCAGTGGCCGCTTATACGTGATCAATAAAAAAGATCCTAATCGAAAGCAACGCCAAAAAGGGCCGGCTCGTAAAAAATAAAGAGGGGAAGAACATGGCTAAAAAATCATCTATGGAAAAACAAAAACGTCGTGAAAAACTTGTTCAGCTTAAATGGAACAAAAGGCAAGAATTGCGTAATAAAAGTTATGATGTTAACCTTAGTGAAGAGGAGAGAGCGCAAGCACGTGTTTCCCTCAATAAGATGCCAAGAAATTCTTCTCCAATACGTTTAAGAAATCGTTGTCAGCTTACAGGTCGTGCTAGGGGATTTATGCGTAAATTTAAACTTTCCCGTCTGACCTTTAGAGAGCTTGCTTCTTCGGGGATGATTCCTGGGGTGACGAAGTCGAGTTGGTAACTATTTTTTTTGTTTTTAATCAATTTACTCTTTTAGCTTAAGATATATTCATCCCACTTCAAAGTGAGAAGTTTCGGCTGTGCCAAAGCCTCGGGCTTCAAAGATCAAATGAGTATAGACCCATTTTTGATCGTTGAAGCCCGAGAGCTTTCGCATTGCTCAAATTCTCACTTTGAACTGGGATGAGTATATGGTGGCAGTTTTATGCCACTTTCTATCCTAAACTTTATAGGTCTTACTTATTTAGCTATCCTTGATGCCGGCTGAGAGCGATCTTTATTTCAGGTAAGTTATCTATTTTTTCCCATTGTGGCATCCCTTCACTCCATATATAACTATTTAATTCAAGTTGACCTGTATCCCATAAATCTTTTAGAGCAATTAAGCTCACGGGGCCGTATTGTTGATGATTTTGATCTAGATAATACCATAATTTATTTGCTTCAGGAGAAGTCAATTGTTTAGGAGGGATGGGAATAGAACTTTTAGGGGGGGTAACAGAAGGAAAACCGATCGATGCTTCAGTATTTTCAGGCTTTAATGAAGGTAGGAAGAATAAGATCAAGGTGGCAAAAACACTAAAAAGCAATCCTAGGATAAACCATGCAGTTGAATTTCTCCCTTTTTTATCAGCATAATAAGCTGTTAAACTTGCAATAATCAACAAAAAGATAAAACTTATAAATAACTGGGTATTTGAATTTGCTGAAGTCATGAAACATCCCTTTTATGTTTAATAGAAGGCAATTTTTGAGCTCAAAGAAGGTATCATCATTGCTCTGCTATTATGTTTATATGGCTCTAAGTGCTCCGTCTCACATTAGTTGTGGGCTTTGGACGCAGCTCAAGTAACCTACAACTAATGTGAGACGGAGCACTAGTTTTTCATCTAAGATCATTAAATAGACTAGCCAGATTAAAGACATCATGGTAATGTATCTTCAAACAACTGTCAACTCTATTGGAGAATAGGTTATGAGTGATTTAAAATTAAAAGTTGATAAAAAAAAAGTTGATACAAAAGAATTTGAACTTCCAGAAACAGTTTTTATTCGTGATATTGAAAATAGAGTGTTTCAATCCATTGTTTTGCAATGTTTATCTCAGACCGAAGGGATTAGTTTAGTTGAAGGAAACTTTATCGATCATTTTTTGGGTCGTAGTGCTGTAGAAGGGATCAAAGGTATTTATGCTGAGCAAGATAATAAAAATCATTCAGTCAATATTAAAGTAGAAGTCAATATTCATTTTGGGATTCCGATTCCGGATAAAGCGGAAGAGATTCAAACTAAAGTGACTGAAGAAATTACTAAACTAACTGGTTTACATGTCGCTTCAGTTCATGTTGTCTTTAAGAATGTGATCTCCATTGAACAGGTAAATAAGTTAAATCAACAAGGCTCCAATTCTGTTCCTTCTTCTGTATTAAGATCTAACCTTAGTAATGGATACTCAGATGAGTTCTAAGGTTAGCCGTTTTTTTTATCTTTCCATTAGCTTTATCCTAGGTATCTTCTTTCTCTTAGGAGGCACTTATGCGACTGCTTTATCCTGGTCTTCCTTTCTTCGTTTAAAAGCTATTTACTTTATTTTAGAGAACACTTTAATATTGTCTTTATTTGGTCTAGGGCTAGCCTTAATCGGTTTCTCTATTTTAATTTATGCGATTGTTAATTCAAGGCGTCGTTATATCTCCATTTGTATTAGCAAGCATGCAGTCACTATAGATGAAACGCTTATCCAGCAATATTTAGAAACTTATTGGAAGGAGCATTTTCCTACGCATTCTGTTTCTTCTCGACTCAGTATTAAAAAGAATGCACTTCAAATTGTCGTTGATCTTCCTTTTATACCTAAAGATGAGCAGGAAAAGTTTTTAAACCATATTCACCAAGATTTTATGGATATTTTTGGGCGACTTCTTGGTTATCCTCATAAAATTTACCTTACTGCTAGCTTTCAGACAGATGCATTGTGTTTAACTTAATTAAACTTTATTTCAAATTTGGCAATTATTACCAAAGTTAATTTGTCTATTATATTATACACAAGTAAGTTGAAAAAATTGGTTTTTCGGTTTACTTGTATATATACTCATTTAACTTGAAAGTTGCAATTTGGGCAATGCGAAAGCTATCAGGCTTCAACGATCAAAAATAGGTCCATATACTCATATGGACCTATTTTTGATCGTTGAAGCCTGAGGCTTTGGCACAGCCGAAACTTCTCACTTTGAACTGAGATGCGTATATGTATTGACGGAGATTCTGACTCTATGCTTGTTTATGATTCTTTGTTCTATTCGCATTTAGACTTGGCTTATCAATACTGGAAAAAGTTAGTTTATCCAGGAGATCTTGTGATTGATGCCACTTGCGGGAAAGGTCGGGATACATTGAAATTATCACAGCTAGCTATTCATTCTGATCGAGGAGAGGTCTATGCTTGTGATATCCAGACTCAGGCGATTCAGTGGACGCAACACTATCTCACTAGGCATTTATCTCCTCAACAAGTTCTTCGTATTCATTTCGTGCTGGGCTGCCATTCACAATTTCCTTCACAGATTCAGCCCAATACTGTTAAACTTATTGTTTATAATTTAGGATACCTTCCAGGGGGAGATAAAACTCGTACAACAAAAACAGAGTCTTCATTACAAAGCTTGCGTCAGGCGCAAGAGCTAGTCATGCCTGGAGGGGCAATTAGTTTAACATGCTATCCAGGACATACAGAAGGGGCTTTAGAAGAGAATGCTATCCTAGCTTATGTAAAGAACCTTCCATCTTCTCAATGGAGTTGCTGCTATCATCAATGGCTTAATCGATGTAGAGCTCCCAGCCTTCTGTTATTGCAAAAAAAGAATAGAGTATTAACCTGAGTTTTGAGTTCAGGTTATTAGAATTCTTATGAAATCTTCTATGATAGCTAAAGAGAAGGGTTAGAAACAGCTTGCAAAAGTCTGAGCATATCTGATACTATCTAGACAAATGAGTAGATTTATCAAGATCGGCGAAGCCGCGAAAATTTTAGGGGTAAGTATTCAAACGCTCAGGCGTTGGGAGAAGACTGGATACCTTGTGCCTGATTGCAAGTCACAAGGAGAAACAAGATATTACAATCTGGACAAATTAACAGACAAGAAAATTCTTGAAAGTGACTTGACAATTGGCTATGCACGTGTATCTAGCCATGACCAAAAAGAAGATCTTAAAAGACAAGCAGAAGCTCTTGCAACATATTGCATCAAGCAAGGCTGGAATTTTGAGATCATTCAAGATCTAGGATCTGGAATGAATTATAGCAAGAAAGGGTTGAAAACTCTTTTAAATGCGATTCTTGAGAAAAAGATGACTCGTTTGGTGCTCACACATAAAGATCGCTTGCTTCGTTTTGGAGCAGAGCTTATCTTTGCTTTTTGCGAAGCCAAGCAAATTGAAATTATCATCATCAATAGAGGAGATGATGTTTCATTTGAGGAAGAACTTGCACAAGATGTTTTAGAAATCATCACTGTTTTTTCTGCTCGCTTATATGGTAGCCGCAGTAGAAAAAACAAAAAGCTAATAGAGGCAGCCAAAGTACTGATCAGCGATGACAAGTGAAATTACGTTAACTTATCAAACCCGCCTGCGCTTAGATGAAAGACAACAGATAATTCTTGGTGAATATGCAAGTTTGCTAAGTTTAGTTGAGCGCTCTCTTTATGCTGAAACAGCAAAGGGAAAAACATCTGCTTCTTGTAAAAATGTTTTTTTAAAGATCTATGGCATCACTGCACGACAATTTAATGCTTGTCGGATAAGTCTTGAGGGAAAAATCTCAGCTTGCAAAGCTAGCATTTGCCAAGCCATTGCAAGCTTAAAGCAGCAATTAGCCTCTTTAGGAAAAAAGATTAAGCAGTTAGAAAAGAAACCTTCAAAGCGCCTTGTTTTACACCAAAAAAAACGCCGCCAAGATATTTTATCCCATAAGCTCTCTTGCCTAGAAGATAATCAAAACCAAGGACGAGTTCAACTCTGTTTTGGAAGCAGAAAGCTCTTTCGAGCACAGTTTCACCTTGAAAAAAATGGATTTACCTCACATCAGCAATGGAAAGAAGCGTGGACAACCAAACGAAACAGTGAGTTTTTTATTTTAGGCTCAAAAGATGAAACTGCGGGTAATCAGACCTGCATCGCGACTCTAAAAGAAGGAACCTTAAGTTTAAGACTACGCTTACCCCGAGCATTAGAAGAGAAGTTTGGCAAATATCTTGAAATTGAAAACGTCAATTTTGCCTATGGACAAGAAACCATTCTGGCAAACTTAAACCATCCAGAAGCCCTTTCCTACCGCTTCAAAAAAGATGGGAAAAGCTGGAAAGTCTTTGTTTCAACAGCTTTTAAAAAAGCCCCAACCATTTCAAAAGAAAATTGTGGAGTCATTGGACTTGACCTCAACACCGATCATATCGCTTATGTAGAAACAGATCGCTTTGGCAATCCCGTAGAGAAAAAAAACTTTTCTTGGACCACTTACGGAAAAAGTAAAAACCAACTAAAAGCTCTTACAGAAGATCTTTGTAACAAAATCGTCCAACAAGCCAAAGAACAACAAAAACCAATCGTTATTGAAAAATTAGATTTTCAGAAGAAGAAACAATCTTTGGAAGAACAAGGAAACAAAAAATTTGCAAGACTTTTATCCAGCTTTGCCTATGGATTCTTACCACCTATCAGTTTTTATTCTAATAATTTTACACAACAATTAATCAAACTCCAAATAGAGGGAATTTTAATAAATCGCTGAGCACATCTCAAAAGATAACGCAGCCCGCGCTTGAAAAAAGAGACTAAGCTACGATAGGCTTTTTTAATGTTGATGGTTTGTTTTCATAAGGCAATGAGTGAATGATAGCATCCCAAAGACCCGAAAAAACGGCCCAAATCATGGCGATCGCCATGACTAAAATAAGTTTTTCTAGCCGATCTGAATAGTGTAGATGAGTGTCTTCCAATCCAAATCCTCGCGTTTTGAAATCGGAAAACATGGGTTCAATGGACCATCTCATTCCATAATCTAAGGCCTTATAAAAGTTAGGCTTTTGGCTCATTGCAATAATCCAGGCTTCTTCATGTCCTTCTTCATGAATCACTGCAATATTTGTTTGTTCTCGAAGGCCTGTTAGAGTAGCATATTCAAGAAAATGTTCTCCTGATTGCTCTAAATCTTTTGTTTTCAATTCTTTTAAACCATGCCCAACAATGAGGTTATTTTTTAAACGCAATCTATAATCCCAATTTTTGAGTTTGCAATATTCAATTAAATCTACCGTTCCAAAAAATCGATCTCCCATCAGCGTCACAGAGATATTGGAGGGTAAATAAGAAGCAACTTTATCAAGCAGAAATTTTTGATCTTCAAAGCCAATATTACCTTGAATTTTTCTCACACACCAAGCAAGCGGAACAGCTCTTTGTCCAAAACGCACTGAAACCATAAGAACCTGTAGCCCAGAAGAAGCTTGATCAATAATAAGGACAATATATGATTGAATTAAGCTTAATTGCCTTAGAACAAAACAAGCAAATGGATCAATGACTTCGTGTATGTTTACAAGCTTATTACCAAGAAAACGAGAGATCCATTGATATCTCATATCTATTCTCTCTGTTGCTATTGGAAGTGAAGCGGCTAAATCCATTGTATTTGCGCTTCTGACGTGAAGCATTGTCGCAACAAGAAGAGAAAGTTTATCTCTTTGGGTTTTTCTTTGATGGGGAAGAACTTCTAATAAGTCATCTTTGATTGCTTCCGCCAAATGTTGAATGCTGCCAACCATAATTCCTCCTACAAAAAGAGTTTTTGATCGACAACTTCATTATAACATATATTCAATTATTAAACTGATGGGTGGTAAGCCTATGGATTATTTTTTTCTTCTTTGATGACATGCGCCTTTAAAAACGGCATTACACTCCACATCGTCAACCCAGCCTTTACATCGGGCCGTATTAACTACGCTAAACGCTATGGTTTGAGTATTCACCTTGCAGCAGCACTTTGCATTGCAAGGCGTTATCAAGAATTTTCTGAATCGCCCGTCTCTTCTCCCGGGAAAATCCCCGATGGGAAAGGAAGTCATGTCGCTTTTGTTCTACCCGCGAGGAATCGAACAAAACACGTATGGCATCTTTGGGCACAGGCGAAGAAGAAATTAAAAACGGTGCTTGCAGCACACTTTCGGGCGACGTGATCGATCCTTGAGTCTAATCAATCGACTCTTGAGATAAGCAATTCCTGATTGTTATTGGTGTAATTCCAGTACGTGAATCGTTAGCAAAACTGCTTGGCTAACGTGTCTAACCTGTCTTTTATAGATTTGTATAGATTTTTAGAAGCGGCTGGTCAAACGATTCAAATTATCCGCTATGCAAATCGCATCGAATTTTTGAATCCAGGGTATTCCTTGAAACCCGAGGATCAACTTGGACTTCCTGGATCAATAACGCGTAATGATCAGATCGCTGAAGTGCTGCATGACTTACAAATTGCCGAAGTAAAGGGCACGGGGATTCGGACAATGCGTGAAGCAATGCGCGAAGCTAATTTATCTGTCCCATTTTTTGAGTCAGATCGAACAGTTAATAAGTTCACACTGACATTACTGACACATCATTTTTTTGACGAGAAAGACATTGAATGGCTTAAAAATTTTAAAGAATTCGATCTGACTGATGAAGAAGCTCGAACTCTTATAGTTGTCAGAGAAATGGGGGCGATCACTAATGCAGACTATCGAAACATTAACTGTGTAGAAACCTTGACGGCTAGCGCCAGCTTGCGACGATTGAGAGATTTGGGTCTTCTCGAGCAAAAGGGCCGAAGCAATGCAACCTACTATGTTCCAACAAGCAAATTATTTACTGGTCATATAAAGCCTAACCTTCAGAGTTCAAACCTACCTAGCTCTACTGAGTTAACTCCGAAGATAAGCGGCTTATCTTCAGAGTTCCCATCGTTATCTTCAGAGTTAGCAAGCTTACCTTCGGACCTTCAAAATGAACTAAAAGTAGTAGGGAAGCGAGTTAATCCCGAGAAAATGAAGGAGTTAGTTAAGCGTCTTTGTGCGATTCAACCTTGGAAACTCCCCGAATTGGCACAACTTCTTCGTCGTCATACAAATTATATTAGACAAAACTATCTTTTACCTCTTATTGAGTCAGATGAACTTGAATACCTATTCCCTCATCAACCCAATCATCCCCAACAAGCGTATCGGACAAAAAAATAATGAAGGCTCTATTACTGGCTCGCGTTTCAAGCAAAGAGCAAGAGGAAGGACAATCTATCCCTGCTCAGGAGCGGCGTTTAAGAGAATATGCCGAAAGAAAAGGTCTTATTGTTGATGAAGTTTTTAAAATTACCGAGTCATCGACTAAAAATACCCGTAAAGAGTTTGAGAAAATTTTAGAACGTATCCGCAAGTCACGTGAGATCGTTGCTTTAGTTGCTGATACAATCGATAGAGTTCAGCGCAGCTTTAAAGAATCAGTGGTTCTTGACAATTTGAGAAAAGATGGAAAAGTAGAAATCCATTTCATGCGTGAAGGGTTGATTCTTAACCTCAGATCCAATAGCTCTGATATTTTGCGCTGGGATATGGGCGTCATGTTTGCCCGCAGTTATGTTCTTCAATTGAGCGACAACATTAAGCGCAGTAAAGAACAAGCAGCTAAGCGGGTTTAGCTCCTACAGGCTATATGCATGTAACGAACGATAAAGGCGAAAAAACAATTATTCCAGATCCAGATCGAGCTCCTTTTATTAGAAAGTTATTTGAAATGATGGATACCAAGTATGGGATCGTTGAGCATTGTTATGAGCCTCTCATCTCACAAGCTTTATTCCAGCAAGTTCAAGATGTGATCAACGGTTTTCATAAAAAACCCCATAAGACGGCGATAAAGCCATTTATCTTCAAAGGGTTGATCTCTTGTTCTACTTGCGGATGTGTGGTTACTCCTGAAATTCATAAAGGACGCTATGTTTATTATAGCTGCACCAATGCCAAAAAAATTTGCAAGCGAGTCTATGTCAAAGAAGAGGAGCTGGTTAAAACTTTATCAGAATATTTGGATCAAATCGCTTTGAGTGAAGAGCAAATAACTAGCGTCACCAGATACCTCAAAGAAATTCATGAATCAGAGAATCAGTTTCATGAAGAAAGCTTAACAGCTCTTCAAAAAGAACGGGACAAGATTCAAAAGAGATTGAGCCAAATTTATGATGATAAACTCGATGGGTTGATCGATCAAAAGCTCTATCTCGAAAAAGTGAGAGAGTACAAAACTCGTCAAATGGAAATTGCTGAAGAGATGAAAAACCATGAGAAAGCCGATCAAAACTTCTATATCACAGCGAACATGGTCATGAATTTGGCGGCACGTGCCAGAGAAATCTTCGAAAGTTCTGAAGTGGATGAAAAACGTGAATTGTTGAATTTGGTATTTCAGAACTTAAAATTAGAAGATAAAAAAATGCTCACGGAAGTCCGTGAGCCATTTTCTACTATGATTGGGTACCGCGAGGATCCAACCAATTGGAGGTGGAGAGAATTGAACTCTCGTCCTAAGCAAACTACATACTGACCACTACATGCTTAGCATTCTGATCAATTGAGCAAGTCTCTATGCAGAACGCAACACTAAGACTCGCCTGCTTCATTTAATCTCGAGATCCCTCTCCTAGAAGCGGCGGAAATAAGATCTCATACCAAGTGAATAACGATAGACTCCAAAACCCTTGGTCCAGTTTTGGACTATCGCGCTACTTAAAACTGTTAGGTTTTAAGCAGCTTATGCTGCAACGGCCAAATTAGCAACTTCTGCTTCATCAGCAGAGTAATTGCCAAAGTTGCCAGCTACAACATTTTTGCCTATTTGATAATCGGCATTTATTGTTTTTATCGGCTTTTTAAGGAGGCCAACCGACATCCTCCGCATGCAATCAATACTTCATTTCTCAGTCGAAACCGTAACACCCCCATTAATTTAAACCAAATGAGACGTCTAATTTCTCTGAATTCACTTAGCTTTCTTTTTTCTCATATAGAGTGACTGTTTTCTGTAATTCCTCTCTAATCTGAAAAAATAAAGGATACATTCACTTTTTTATATTTTTATTATAAAATGTCTCTAATTTTCTGCAAACAGAAATATTTTCTACTTAGGAATTGGGGTGTGATTAAAACTGTAACTTGATAATTATGAATAGAGAGTTATATAATATATCTCTAAGTTATTGAAAGGAGATATGTTATGATAAATAATGAAGATATAAAGCTTTTGAATAAAATTAATAATCATCCTTCTATCAGGAAAAGGGTAGAAGAAATTTTAAATATTGCAGAGAACACTTCGGGAGAACTGATTACAGCACGGCAAGCAGAGGAAAAGGCGATAGAAGAAATTCGAAAATTAGGACAGGAAGTGTTGAAAGGGTGGGCAGAAAATCAACACAATAAAGTTGTAGAAAAAGCAAAAGCGGGAAATTGCAAAACAAAAGAGCATTTAAAAAAAAATTGTATTGGCAATCAACATTTGGAAAAATAGAAATCAATGAAACTGTATTGAGATTAGCGGGCAAAACATTTCGTCCTTTTTCAACAGTAGCTCAAATAAAATGCCGATCTTATTCCCATCATTTGCAAAGAGCAATCGTTGATTTTGGCGCGGATGTTTCGTTCAGAGAAGCTAAAAAGAAATTGCAAGAACATTATAGAATAGAAGTGAGTGAAAGCTCAATCCAAGCTATGGTTGAAAACCATGCAAAAAACGCTTTAGAATATATAGAAAAGGATCCGGTGGCAGATGGAGCGGCTAAATTAGTTATAGCAGAAATGGATGGAGCTATGGTTCCTGTAGTTGATACCGGGATCTGTGAAGATTCAAATGATGGCAGAAAAAATAAAACTGTAAGATGGCAAGAAGCAAGACTTTGTTTTGCCAGAGAATTTACGCAATTGAAACCTTTTCTTTATGCAACAATGGAGAGTGTAGATAAAGCCGGAGATTTATTATATCGAGCAGCAAAACGAGCCGGATTTGGTCCAAGAACTGATGTTCATGGTCTAGGAGATGGAGCCAAATGGATAGAAATCCAAATGAGGCTTAAGTTTCAAACCAGGGTAAAATACCTAATTGATTTTTATCACATGAGCAGTTACTTGAGCGAAGCTGCTAACCATAGCTGGACTAGCGAGAAAGAACAGTGGTTAAAAGATAAGCAAACTTTATTAAAAGAGAATAAACACAAGCAAGTCTTAGAGTCTATTCATGTTAGGTTACCAATAGATTGGAATACAAAACAGAGCGAAGAGGAAGAGACGCCTGTAGAAAAGTGCTATAAATATATCTTCAATAGGCAAAACTGCTTAGATTACAAAGGAGCGTTAGAAAAGGGTTTGCCAATAGGCTCAGGAGAAGTCGAGAGTGGAAATAGATATGTGATACAGAAAAGGCTAAAAATTTCCGGGGCTTGGTGGAGACCTACAACCGCCAATCATATGCTTGCTTTAAGATCACTACGAGTAAATGAAGATTGGGATTCTTATTGGCAATGGCAGCAACTTGCAGCTTAGTTATCAAGTTACAGTTTTAATCACACCCTAGGAATTGAATCATCATATTATTGCTAGGCAAATATGAATGGATTTTATAAAATAAAATAAGTAAATTTATCTTTGCTAATTTTAATAAAAGTTTAAAAACGATGAGTATATACTCCTTTCAGCTTTCAACTGGAAGGAGTATATACTCATCCCAGTTCAAAGTGAGAATTTGGGCAATGCGAAAGCTCTCGCGATTCAACGATCAAAAATGGGTCCATATACTCATATGAACCAATTTTTGATCGTTGAAGCCCGAGGCTTTGGCACAGCCGAAACTTCTCACTTTGAACTGGGATGAGTATATACACAAGTCAATTGAAAAATTGGTTTTTCGGCTTATTTTGTATATAGCTAAAATTTAAGAGTAAGAGAATATCAATGTTTGAAGAAGTTCCTCAAGAGTCATTTGATGAAAGAGAAAAAACAATTTTAAAATTTTGGCAAGAGAACCGTTTATTTGAAAAATCTGTGACAAATCGATTTCATTGTCCTTTATTTACTTTTTATGATGGTCCCCCTTTTGCTACAGGTCTTCCTCATTACGGACATCTTTTGGCAGGTACTATTAAAGACGTTGTCTTACGCTATAAGACGATGAAAGGATTTTATGTTCCTCGTCGTTTTGGGTGGGATTGTCATGGATTACCTGTAGAAAATGAGATTGAAAAGACATACGATCTGTCCGGAGCTGTTTCTATTGAACAATTTGGTATAGCTCGCTTTAACGAAGCTTGTCGTCATATTGTTCTACGTTATACACATGAATGGCAAGCAATTGTGAGTCGTATGGGGCGTTGGGTTGACTTCAATCAGACCTATCGCACAATGGATCTTTCATTTATGGAGTCAGTTTGGTGGGTTTTTAAACAACTTTATGATCAAGGACTTGTGTATGAAGGTCTAAAAGTGATGCCTTTTTCGGCTAAATTAGGAACTCCTTTATCTAACTTCGAGGCTTCCGAGAATTATAAAGAAATTGATGACCCTTCTTTAACAGTGGCTTTTCCTTTTCTTGATGATCCGCATACATTTTTCTTGGCGTGGACGACAACACCTTGGACATTGGTTTCTAACTTAGCTCTGATGGTTAATCCGATAGCCGAATATGTAAAAATTTTAGATCATCATTCTCAACGTCAATTCATTTTAGCTAAACAGCGACTATCTAATTATTATAAGAGTCCTGATGAGTACACTATCCTTGAAGAATATATAGGAAAACAGCTGGATGGTAAACGGTATTCTCCTCTTTTCCCTTATTTTGCCGATCAAGCCAGCAAAGGGGCCTTTCGAGTCATTTTAGAGGATACAATTACAATAGAAGAAGGAACGGGCATTGTTCATAGCGCTCCTGCTTTTGGAGAGGTGGACTTTTATGCTTGCCAAAGAGAGGGGATTGAGCCTATCTGCCCGGTTGATCAAAACGGTCTTTTTACAAAGGAGATTTCGGAGTACCATGGTCTGTTCGTTAAAGATGCTGATAAAGAAATTATTCGACGTCTCAAACATGAGGACAAAGTGATCCAGCATGGTACTTGCCATCACCGTTATCCCTTTTGTCCTCGATCTGATACTCCTCTTATTTATAAAACGGTTCGTACCTGGTTTGTGGCTGTCGAGAAGATTAAATCGCCTCTTTTAGCAGCCAATAATCATATTCATTGGACACCTGCTCATATTAAGCATGGCCGCTTTGGTAATTGGTTAGAAGGGGCCCGCGATTGGGCGATTAGTCGTAATCGCTACTGGGGAACTCCTATTCCATTATGGCGTGCTGAGGATGGCGAAATCGTCGTGATTGGAAGTATTGAAGAGTTAGAATATCTCACTCAAACCAAAATAGAAGATTTGCATCGCCATTTTATCGATGAACTGACATTCAAGAAAAATGGGAAAATCTTTCGCCGTATTCCAGAAGTATTTGATTGTTGGTTTGAGTCAGGGTCAATGCCTTATGCTCAAAATCACTATCCCTTTGAAAATCAAAAAGTATTTGAGCAGAATTTTCCAGCGGATTTTATTGCTGAAGGTCTTGATCAGACACGTGGCTGGTTTTACACTTTAACGGTTCTTTCTTCTGCCTTATTTAATCGACATGCCTTTAAAAACGTGATCGTTAATGGTCTGGTTTTAGCAGAAGATGGGGCTAAAATGTCTAAACGTCTCAAGAATTATCCAGATCCATTAGACGTCATTCATCAGTATGGAGCTGACGCTATTCGGTTATACATGTTAAATAGCCCTGCTGTCAAAGGCGAGGATCTTTCTTTTGCTAAAAGTGGTGTAGAACTTGTTTTACGCCAAGTTATGCTTCCTTTATGGAACGCTTATAGTTTTCTTGTGATGTATGCACGCATTTATCAGTGGGAACCTCAACCCTCTCTGCCTCAGCCTGAGTTAGCGATTGATCGATGGATTATTTCCTTACTTCAGAAATTAATTCATGAAGTTGAACAGGGAATGGATAATTACGATTTGTCTCGTGCTGTTGAGCCTTTTGTTGATTTTATCGAACAACTCACTAATTGGTATATCAGACGGTCGCGACGTCGGTTTTGGGAAGAGAAAGTGACGCCTGATCAGCATCAAGCTTTTGAAACCCTCTATCATGTTTTGGTTGAATTAACAAAGATTGCGGCTCCTTATATTCCTTTTATTAGTGAAGCCATTTATCGTCATCTACGAACAAAAGATATGCCAGAATCTGTTCATTTATGTGATTTTCCCCTCTATGAGACAACATGGAGAGATAAAAAGCTTGAATTAGAAATGGCTGCTGTACAAATAACAGCGAGCCTAGGGCATGCATTACGTAAAGAACATAAGCTAAAAGTACGCCAACCTTTAGCAGCTGCTTATGTGGTATCTAGTGATTCGAGAACTTTATCTTTCTTACAAGATCAACAATATTTAATTGCTGATGAGTTGAATGTAAAAGAGGTCATTTTTAGCAATAATGAAGAAAATTTTGTGAGCTTAAAAGCAAAACCTAATTTCCGTATTTTAGGTAAAAAAGTTGGAAAATTGATGAAGTCTGTTCATATGGCTATTGAACAATTTAATCAGGAACAACTATCAACTTTACTAAATGATCGTCCTCTTACCCTTCATCTAGAAGGGCAAGAATTAATTCTGACACCGGAAGATGTGCAAGTGGAAAGAGTCACTCATGAGGGAATAGTCGCTGCTAACCAAGGTAAGATAACCATTGCTTTGGAAACCAGTTTAAATGAGGACCTCTTACTCGAAGGATTAGCTCGCGAGGTTGTTAATAAAATCAATACGATGCGTCGAGAGGCTGATTTTGCAGTGATAGATAGAATTACTCTTACAATGCAGACGACTGAATTAGTGAAAAGCTGTTTTGATCGCTATAAGGATTATATTTGCCATGAGGTCTTAGCGACAGAAGTATCTTTTGGACCCACTTCTGGTATAGAATGGGAGCTTAATGGAGAGCCCACTATTATCGCTATCAAGAAGGTATAGTTAAAATAAAGTCAGGCTATACTCATTGCAGCTTTCAAGTGGAATGAGTATATACTCATCCCAGTTCAAAGTGAGAATTTGGGCAATGCGAAAGCTCTCGCGATTCAACGATCAAAAATTGGTTCATATGAGTATATGGACCAATTTTTGATCGTTGAAGCCCGAGGCTTTGGCACAGCCGAAACTTCTCACTTTGAACTGGGATGAGTATATACCCATCCATTTTTCATAGGGTAAATGTTCCAGGCTCGGTCTTGTTTATCTTTATAAAAATGGGCTTGTGAAGGTTTCTACGATGAATAAGATACCAAATAAGTAAAGCAAATGCCACGATACCCCATATTATTAAACGGGGAAATGTAACCAAGGGATAAGGTTTCTGATTAGGTAATCCCCAACGACTTCCAGGTGGCCAAATAATTAAGGAAGGGGCTCCTTGGATATTAGCTTGAGGAATGGGTCCAAAAGTACGGCTATCCTGACTCATCGCATGATTATCACCTAAAGCCAAATAGTGCTTCTCCGGAATTTTAAATCCAAAGGTTTTAATAAATTCTCGATCTAGCTCTCCTTCTTTAGTCAAAGGCGGACCATAGTCTTTAAAAGCCACATAGGGATGTTGCTTTGTCGAAGCTTTTTCTTTGCGATACTCTCTGGCTAAGAAATTTTTCATTGTAGAATCATCTTTTTTGATAATAGGTGCTCCCAAAAGAAAAAGGTCTCCTTCACGAAAATAAGCATAGCGATAAGGATAAGTAGTTTGGTGACGGCTACGAGGCTCAAATAGATTAGACATCTCCATACCAATGTTAAATAGCTTTTGTACATCGCTTGGTTTAGATTGGTACAAGGGATGAGTGGATGGTAAGGTAGAGGTAATGCCACCCCAGTGTATCTGAAAAGCCTTCCCATAATAGAATTCATAGGTTCCATCTGAAATGCCAGAAAAAGAAGGACTGGAGGGAGAAACATGAGGGTGACTGTAAAGAGTAGCCCGACCATCCTTAATAATGAATCGCGCTGTATACATATTATTCATGAGTTCTTTAAGATGTTTTTCTTGTAAGGGAATGATTGTAATGTATCCTCTCAAGAAAATTCCCTGTGGTCCTAAAACGAGAGAGGGATAGGATAAGCTAGGGGTATGGCGTAATTCAAGATAAAGGATACCTTCTTCTATCTCATCAAGGCTGTAAGCTGTTAGTGTTTCTACCTGTTTTTTTGTTAAAAGACGAGCCATAGCAAAATTACGGATGCCTAAAAGATCACTATAGGTTTGAATAGAAGAGTGTGGATAACGCTGTGCTTCTGGTTCATCTTTGACCCAGTTTTGTCCATTGAATACTTCACCATCTAGCTCTCCTCCACCTCGAAAAATTAATCGTCCACTCACTTGATTCATCTGTCGAAAAAGGACTTGAATGGTTGGAGTTTGTCTCGTCGGTTCCTGTAATTCCGAACGCTGTCCCTCAAAATGAATAAAAGGAATATGCTCCAATTTCTTCATCCAAGGATTGTTCCTTAATTCAGTTAAATCTCGACCCTCCTTATCAAAACCGTAAATTTTACCTCCATAAAAGTAGAGCATATCTCCAGGTTTGCCTAAACATCGTTTAATGTAGCGTTTAGTATAAGGAAAAATCCCCATAAACAGAGAATCGGAGTCTAAATAGGGAATTCCATGTCCAGACCAAATAAAGATACCTGTCCGCTCTACTAAGTTGGGATCAAAATATAAATGACTTGTCATTAAAGGATAGTTAATGCCAAAAGCAGTTTTTGTAACAGTCAAATGATCTTGTTCTTTGAATGTAGGACGCATGGAACCTGTAGGAATTTCATACAATTCAAACCAGATCTGCCGTACAAGAGTCGCAATGATTAATGCTAAAATAATGGCGATTCCTAATTCAATCGCATAATCTTTCAAACTTTTTTTAAAATGTTTATGGCAAAAATCTTCTAACTGTCGGGCTAATTGATCAGCTTTAGGTTGATTTTGAGCTAATAAAGCTTGATCTAAAGCCTGCAACTGAGATTCAAAAAACACTAGTTGGCTAGAAGGAAGTTGATTCCCTCTCTTTTTATACCATTTATAACTTGATTTCATGATTTGACGCGATTTGCGCAAGGAATAAAGAGGAGAGGTTGTTGAGTTATCCATAAATTTTTAAATCAAATTTTGCGTAAAATAAGTTAGTTAAAAAATAAAAACAGAATACTTTATCTTGATTCAAATGACAATCCTTAACTTTATTTTATGAACTTAAAGTAGATAAAGAAGGTTTAGGGGATTTGAGTTGGCTGCCGGAATCAATAATCCGCACTTTAGCTTTTCCCATTGCTCCGGTGATCTGTAACCAATGAGGGAAATAAGAGGGATAGCGCTGACTGTCTTGAGGAAGATAAAGATCAATAGTTTTTCCTGATAATTCGCTGCCATCTTTTGGCCAATTTGTTCGCCAAGCATCAAAAAGGGCATCTTTAATCACTTGGCCATTGATAACCAAGCGTGGTTGCCAGAGAGAACGTAAATCAGGACCAATAAGAGGACGAGGCCCAATCTTTTTGCGGGTCTGATCAGGAACTTTAGTTAAACGTAAGTTTAATAATTTGGAAATAAAATTATCAGCATCGGGAATTTCAAACCAACCATTCTTGGAAAAGGAATAGTAACGTAGCATTTGTCCTGTACGAAGGTCAATTTCATACATAGTCCAAGAAGTATGCCCTGGGGCGTTTTGTTGGATCCAATCTATCCAGTTCAACCGTTGGGTTTGATAACGCTTGCTCTCTGGAATCGCAATCTCTTCAATTGTCAAAATATGATCTTTTTTACCATAGATATGCATGAGAGTATAAGTTTTATTTGAAGAGACAACGAGATAATCACTAGGCTGTGCAAGTTGCAACTTATTTCTTAACATTAAACTATCTTCAGCAGAGAGATCAAAACTTTGTACGAAAAGTATCAATAAAAATACAAACAAATGAAATATTTTATAATGAGACAACATGCTTTCCTCCGCCATATTTGCTCTAATCATAAAACAACTCAACTATTTTAGGGGAAAAAATTTCTAAATACAGTATCCTTTATTTATCATAATTGAAAAGATGAATTTGGGAACTCAAGCAGCACAAAATTTAATGACTCAAAGAGCTTACTATCTATGGCCTTTTAGGCATTAAACCGATGGGTAGAAAGCTTAAAGATTAAAGTTCTTAATAAGTATTGATCAAGATGTCTAAACTTTCTACTCCTTACCTGGATCAATCCTCTTTTGCACTCTTAACAGATTTCTATCAACTGACGATGTCTTATGGATATTGGAAAATGGGACTTAATCGAAAAGAGGCTGTTTTCCATCTTTTTTTTCGTCGAGCTCCTTTCCAAGGGGGATTTACAGTTGCTGCCGGATTAGAAAATGTTATCGATTTTATTGAAAAATTTCATTTTGATGATACCGATTTAACTTACTTAGCTCAGTTATTAGGTACAGATGGAAACCCTTATTTTTCAGATAAGTTTTTAGACTATTTATCTTCTTTAAAGTTTTCTGGTCATATTGATGCTGTTCCTGAAGGAACGGTTATTTTTCCTTATGAGCCTCTGTTGCGTATTCAAGGGCCACTGATTGAATGCCAAATTCTAGAAACTCCCTTACTGAACTTAATTAATTTTCCTACTCTGATTGCAACGAAGGCTGCCCGTATGTGTACTGCTGCACAAGGAGAACCTATCATGGAATTTGGCGTGAGAAGGGCACAGGGCATTGATGGCGCGTTGACAGCTAGTCGAGCTGCTTATATTGGAGGTTGTGATTCTACTTCTAATGTCTTAGCTGGTAAGGTATTTGGCATTCCAGTCAAAGGGACACATTCGCACAGTTGGGTCATGGTCTTTGATGATGAACTAGAGGCCTTTCAGACATATGCGAAAGCTTTACCTAATAATTGTATTTTTCTTGTCGATACTTATGATAGTTTAGAAGGGGTTAAGAAAGCTATTGAAGTAGGAAATTGGCTTAAAAAGCATGGTAAGAAGATGCTAGGAATTCGACTGGATTCAGGTGATTTAGCAGATTTGAGTATTAAAAGTCGCCAGCTTCTTGATCAAGCTGGTTTTTCAGATGCTCAAATTGTGGCAAGCAATGAATTAGATGAAATTCTTATTAGCGAATTGAAAAGGCAGGGGGCTCGGATTAATATTTGGGGAGTTGGCACGAATTTGATTACAGCCAAAGGTCAGCCTGCTCTTGATGGTGTCTATAAATTATCGGCAATTCGTCATCCGGGTGAAGAGTGGAAGTATAAGCTTAAGCTCTCTGAGCAAATGGCTAAAGTCTCCAATCCCGGGATTCTACAGATCAGGCGTTTTTATTTGAATAAAGAGAATATAGCAGATGTTATTTATGATATTCATTTCCCTTTAACAGAGGAGTCCAAACTTGTTGACCCTTTAGATCCCACTCGTGAGAGAGTATTGAGTAAGGATTTGCAAAGTTACGATCTCTTACAGCCTATTTTTCGCAACGGAGAAAAAATCTATCAATGTCCTTCGTTGCAAGAGATCCGTGCTTATACCCAACAGGGACTTGCCCATTTTTGTATAGGAATTAAACGATTTTTTAATCCTCATTTATATGTAGTAGGAATGGAGAAATCTCTTTATGATCTTAAAATTAATTTAATCAAGAAAATACGAGGAACTAATATCATTAATTCTTAATTAAAAGGCAGGAAGGATATGAAAAAAGCTCTTCTGTTAGTCGATCTCCAAAATGATTTTATGCCAGGAGGTGCTCTACCTGTACAGCACGGGAATGAAATTATTCCTCTTGTGAATCAACTTATTCAGGGATCTTTTGATTTAATTGTGGCAACAAAAGATTGGCATCCTTCCGATCATGGAAGCTTTGCGGATAATCATGGTAAGAGTCCAGGTGAACATGTGAATTTGGCTGGTCTCGATCAGATCTTATGGCCTCGACATTGTGTGCAAGGATCTCATGGTTCAGAGTTTGCTTCTGGATGGAATACAACTAAAATAGACCAAGTTATTTATAAGGGAATTGAAAGAGATATAGATAGCTATAGTACGTTTTTTGATAATGGGCATTTCAGGTCAACGGGACTAGAGAATTATTTAAAAGAAAAAGGGATTAAAGACATTTATATCGCGGGTTTAGCAACAGATTATTGTGTGAAATATTCTGTATTAGATGCTCTACAATTAGGATTTAATACTTATGTGATTATAGATGCTTGTCGAGGCGTTAATTTAAAGCCAAACGATTCACAAGAGGCTTTTGAGAGCATGCATAAGGCGGGGGCGAATTTGATTTGGTTTAAGGATGTGATGGAGGATAAAACATCAAAGTTCTAAAAGCCCATGTTGCAAGTAGCCCTAGAATGATGAAGAAGAGAGCTCCTGTCCATGCAGGCAAGACAACAGAGCCAACTATGACAGGAATATTCCAGAGAAAACGAATAAGATTGGCAATTGCCTGAAGAGCAATGATGAAAGTAACGAGAAATAAGGAAGTTCTTGGCATGGCAATCACTTATAAAGTTATAATGATTAAGATTTTTATAATACATAAGCTCAAATGTTGCAACAAATAAAACAAGGAGTATTGATTACTATCAAAGTGGTCCCGAAAGCTTCAGCTAATGAAGTAATGGGATGGGAAAATAGAGGATTGAAGATCCGTTTAGCAGCTACTCCTGAGAAAGGAGAGGCTAATACTGAGCTCATTCGTTTTCTCTCTTCTTACTTTAACATAAGCAAATCTAAAATTGAGTTAGTGAAGGGACTAGCAAGTCGCCATAAGCAAATTCTATTAAAAGATTTGTCTTTATCTGAAGTTGAAGTAAAATTAAAGGGGACTTTTAAAGTTAAGAATAGAATAAAAATTAACAATGGTTGAATAGAGAGAAGGAACTCATGTATCAAAAATTTTATCGTATTTTGGCTATCTTATGGCTAGTTTTAGCTCCTCTTAGCTTACTTGCAGAGGGTGGAGTAGGCAAAGAAAAGATTGGTAAAGGGGATTTGGAAGAAGATTTTTGTGAGAATTTTAAAGAGGAATTTTCCGAAACATTACATGAAGTCATGATTAATGGTCATTCTGTTGCATATAAGGCCGTAGCAGGACTCCCGCCCATGGACGCGGGGCGCAGAGCAGTGGTGCGGCGCCGGCAGGCGGCAGTCCTCGCGGCCGCCGCGCTCGCGTTCCTGGTCGGGATCGCCTTCGGCGCGGGCGCTGGCGACGAGGACAGCGCCCCCGACCCGGCGGCGACGCCCGAGCCGGCGCCGGCCGAGCGCCAGCGCGCCGCCCGCGCGGCCGTCGACCGGCTGCCGCTGACCCGCCAGGTCGGGCGGCTCGTGGTGCTCCGCTTCGCGGGCACGTCGGCGCCCGCCTACGTGCGGGAGGTGCTCGGCAAGGGCCGCGCGGCCGGCGCGATCCTGTTCCGCGACAACCTCACCGGACCCGAGCAGACCAAGGCGCTGACCGCCCAGCTCACGCGCGGCGACCCACCACCCGCCGCTGATCTGCGTCGACCAGGAGGGCGGCGAGATCCGCATCCTCCCCTGGCTCCCGCCCGAGCGCTCGGCCCCGCAGCAGGGCGCGCCGGGACCGAGCGCACCGACGCCGCGGCCGCCGCCCGCGGGCTGCGCGACGCCGGCGTCAACGTCTCGCTCGCCCCGGTCGCGGACGTCGCCAGCGTCCCGGGCGCCGCCCTCGCCGGCCGCGCGTTCTCGACCGACTTCGAGCAGGCCGCGGACTCCGTCGCCGAGTCCGTCCGCGGCTGGCAGGACGGCCGCGTCGCCGCCACCGTCAAGCACTTCCCCGGCCTCGGCGGCGCCACCGTCAACACGGACGACGGCCCGGCGACGATCGCGCGCAGCGCCGCCGAGCTGCGAGCGCAGGACGCCTCCCGTTCCGCGCGGCGATCGACGCCGGCGTCCCGCTCGTGATGGCCGGCCACGCCGTCTACCCGGCGATCGACCCCGACCGCATCGCCTCGCAGTCGCGGCCCGTCATCGCGGGCCTGCTGCGCGAGGAGCTGGCTTCGACGGCGTCGTGATCACGGACTCCACCGAGGCCGCCGCCGTCCAGGCCGTCACGCTGCCCGCCGAGGCGGCGGTCCGCAACCTCCGCGCCGGCGTCGACATCGTCCTCACCACCGGCCGCGGCTCTACATCCAGGTCTACCGCGCCCTGCTCGCCGAGGCGCGCCGCGACCCGGCGTTCCGCGAGCGCGTCCGCGAGTCCGCCGCCCGCGTGATCGCGCTGCAAGAATCGCTGGGCTGACCCGTGCTCGCGCCCGGCGACACCGTCCCGCCGTTGACGCTCCCGGACACGGAGGGCGAGCAGCACGCCGTGCCCGGCGACGAGCCCGCCGCCGCCACGGTGCTGATCGTCAGCTGCAACCACTGCCCGTACGTCATCGCGTGGAACCCGCGCCTGCGCGCCGCCGCCGAGGACTACGCGCCGCGCGTCGTCCGCTTCCTCGCCATCCACCCCAACGACGCCGCCCGCTACCCGGCCGACTCGCTGGAGCGCATGCGCCGGTTCGTGCGCGAGAACGACTGGCCGATCCCGTACCTGCACGACGAGAGCCAGGACGTCGCCCGCGCGCTGGGCGCCCAGCGCACCCCCGAGCTGTTCGTCCTCGACGGCGAGCACCGGCTCGCCTACCACGGCGCTCCCGACGCCGATCACCAGGATCCGGACCGCAATGCCGAGTGGCTGCGCGCCGCGCTCGACGCCGTCCTCGCCGGGACACCGGTGCCACAGGCCGAAACGCCCGCCAGGGGTTGTTCGGTCAAGTGGCGATAGGCATAAACTCGGGTCAGGGTGGAGCACCGGCGTAGGGTCAACGAGCAGAGCCTCGCCCTCGCGCGTGAGTGGCGCGGTTCGGCCGCGGCGCCACCGTGGTCGCGATCCTCATCGCGCCCGTCCTGTTCGCGCGCTGCGCCGCTGGGAGTGGTCGATCCCGTGGGCGCTCGTCCTCACGGTGCTCGGCATCGCCGCCTTCCGCGGCCTCATCGACGTGCTCGCCCACAGGCTGATCCCGGCGCCGTCGCTGTACGGCGCCGAGAAGAGCTGCCGCGCAGGACGTCATCTGGCGGCGACGGCTGTGGTACTGGCGCCGCCGTACCGCCAGGTCTGCGGCTCGCGGTCCGTTCGTCTTCGCCGTGATCGCCACGATGTTCCTGACGCTGATCTTCGGCGGCGACTCGTCGGTCAGCGGCAGCATCGACTCGCTCGGCGACCTGCTCTCGGGCTTCGCGCCGATGATCCTCGGCTACCTGCCGATCATCACCGTCCTGTTCTTCGCGAACTTCCTGATCCTGTTCGGGCCGCTGCTGCTCCTCGGCGTCCAGCAGATCAAGGGCTACGAGCCGGGCGACGCGGACTGGGGCGTGAAGCTCGCAGGACGTCCGCGGCCAGGCCGAGGCCAAGGAGGAGATCACCCGCGTCGTGCAGCTGTGGCAGTCCGGCGAGGAGTTCGAGAAGGCCGGCGGCAAGCGCGAGCGCGGCGTGCTCTTCCTCGGCGCGCCCGGCACCGGCAAGACGATGCTCTCCAAGGGCATCGCGACCTCGTTCAACTGCCCGTTCGTGACGATCCCGGGCTCGGGCTTCGCGCAGACGTTCATCGGCATGGACGCGGTGCTCGTGCGCTACCTCGCGCGCAAGGCCAAGAAGCTCGCAGCCAAGTGGGGCGGCCAGTGCATCGTGTTCATCGACGAGATCGACGCCGTCGGCATGCGCCGCCAGGCGCTCGGCTCCGGCTACCAGCCGCTACGCCCGGAGACGATCCACGACCGCCTCTTCTACGGGCCCGACGGCGCGCTGACCCGCGACGGCGACATCGTGCTCGAGACCGCGGCCTGGCGCGAGCAGCTGTTCCGCCCGCGCGCCGAGCCGCCGGCGCTCGCGTACCCGCGCCGGTCTGCGGCTCGCGGACGCGATCAGGCGCTTCATGATCCCCGGCATGGGCGGCATGGGCGGCGGCCTCGCGCTCAACCAGCTGCTCGTCGTCATGGACGGCATCGACGACCCGCCCGCCACCAAGCGCTTCCTGACCAACCGCATCAACACGTTCCTCGACGCGCTGTACGTCGTCCCGCGTCAGGTCGGCAAGGTCAAGCTGCGCCTTCGCCCGCCGCGGCCGCGCAAGGAGGAGATCTACTTCATCGGCGCCAGCAACGTGCCGCTCGAGCGGCTGGACCCGGCGCTCATCCGGCCCGGCCGGATGGGCCGCCACATGTACTTCCGCACCCCGACGTGGGAGGACCGGCGCGACATCTTCGACCTCTACCTCGGCAAGGTCGCCCACGAGGAGGAGCTCGACAGCCCGGCCGGCGCGACGAGCTCGCGCGCATCACCAACGGCTACTCGCCCGCGATGATCGACCAGGTCTGCTCGATGGCGCTGACCTACGCGCACTCGGACGGCCGCGACAAGTTCGCCTGGACCGACCTCGTCGAGGCGATGACCACCGTCGAGGCGGGCGTCGCGGTCGGCCAGCCCTATCCGAAGCACGAGGAGCGCGCGACCGCGATCCACGAGGCCGGCCACGCGGTCTGCGGCCACCTCTACAAGGAGAACCTGCTCTCCACGCGCCTCTCGATCCGCAAGCGCGGCTCCTCGGGCGGCCACCACCAGGCCATGGGGATCGAGGACCGCTTCGGCCAGTGGCGCTCCGAGCAGGTCGGCGACCTGATCTGGACGCTCGGCGCGATGGCCGCCGAGCACGTCTTCTACGGCCAGAAACGACGGGCGTCGGCGGCGACGTCGACTCCGTGACCCACCAGGCCGCGCGCATGGTCGGCGTCCACGGCATGGCGCCGGCGCCGGTGGACCTCTCCGACCGCATCGACGACCCCGAGGAGCGGAGAAGGCCGAGCAGCGAGTCGATGGAGCGCTTCGAGCGCCTCGGCTACCAGATCATGCACCGCTCGGGCGGCGGCGTGATGGACAACAACCCGTGCGCCGCCACGCTCGGCGACCGGACAAGCGCGCCTCGTCGCCGGCCTGCTCGGCCAGGCGTTCGTCGTGGCCTAGAACACGATCGCCACAACCGCGAGGGCACGCGAGACGTCGCCGACGCGGCTGTCGCCGAGCGCGAGCTCTACGGCGACGAGGTCACCGCCTGCTCGACGCGGCCGGTCTCCAAGCCCGACGATCGACGTCCGGACGAGGCCACGTGGCCGGCGATCTGATCCCGCCGCCTCGCCGGCCGGCCGGCCCGAGCCGGACGGCCGCAGCCGCACGGCGGCCCGTCGCCGCCGCGCATCCGGGCGCCGAGCCGCGCCGGCCGCCGCGAGCGCGACGCCGCAGCGCGCGGCCCGTCGCAGTTCCGCGCGCGCTTCGGCTTCGCTGACCGGCGCGCTGCTCGGCTGCGCGCGTCGCCGCCGGCCACGCCGCGCTCGCGCTCGCTCGGCGGCGCGGCCGGGACCCGGACGCGGGCGGCCCCGATGGTCGACGTGGAAGCCGAGCACCCGCGACGCGTACCCGGCGCGGCGAGATCGCCGACCACGTCCGCGCGCACGTACCGGCTCGGAACGGCGCGCAGCTCGCGTCGGTCCAGCGGCGGGCCGCTCGACCGCCGGCCATGCCGCTTCGGCGTCGTACGCCGCGTCGGCGGCGACGTCGACCTCTTCGACGGCACGGCGTCCAGTACACGCTCGCGGCCTCGGCGGGAGCGGCTCCATCGAAGGACGGCAGGCCCGGCGGAGCGCCACCGGCTGCTGCGCCGCGAGGCGCTCGAGCTCGCGCTCTACTCGTTCCGCTACATGACGGACGTCGACAGGTCGTCGCCCTGCTGCCGCCCGCCGCCCAAGTCGCGAGCAGACCGGCCGCCGAGGCCAAGCCCGACGCGAAGAAGAAGGCGAAGGCCGAGCCGTCCCAGACACCAGGCGATGTTCTATCGGCCAGGCGACCTCGAGGACGGCTCGACGGTGCCGCTGCGTCAACGATGGCGCGAGCGGCCGCCGTCGATCGCCGCCCTCCACGGCGACGAGGCGGCGCGCGTCGACACGCTGACGCGTCGAACCTGTTCGTCTCCTCGCGCCGCCAGGGGCAGGACGGCGCGGCTTCCTCGTGCTCGAGCGGCCCGAGCGGTAGCCCGCGCACGCGCGCACGGGCACGCGCGGGTACTTCGGGAACGCGGGTCCTCCCGCGACGCAGGCACATCGAGAACTCCGATCCGCGGCTGGTGCGGATCGAGCTTCTGGTGGCGGCAGGAGTCGCACAGCCCGCCGGCGGCCGCGCGGCGCGCGGGCGCGCTCCGGGCCGCCGTCACAGCCCGCGGTGGCCGAGCCGCGCGAGCTCCTCGTGGTGGCTCGTGACGCGCTGCTTGACGGGATCGTCGTCCGGGCGCGCGTGGACGAGGCCCCACATCGCGTCGGCGACCTGCTCGGCGCTCTCGGGGGTCGCCCGCTCGCGCATCTCGTCGACGAGCGCGAACTCCAGGCGCTCGATCTTCTCCTCCGCCGTGCCCTCGCCCAGCGGCGGGAACGGGACGCCGCGCAGGTGCTCGTCCCAGGCGCCCTTGACCATGGCGAAGCGGTTGCGGAGCGCGATCGGGTCGGACATCGCGGCGCGAGTGTTGCAGATGCCGCGCGCGCCCGCCTATCGTTGTGGTTGCGTGCACACCTTTCTCCGTCTCCTGGGCTTCCTGCGGCCCTACCGCGGGGCGTGATCGCTTCGCTCGTGCTCGCGGCGCTGGCGATGGCCGCGACGGTGGCGATCCCGTGGCTGACCGGCCGCGCGATCGACCAGATCACCGCGCGGCGACCGCGGCGGGCTCGCGACGCTCGCGGTCGTGATCGTCGGCGCTGGCGCTCCTGCGGCTCGGCCTGTCCGTGGCGCGGCGGCTCGTCGCCGGCCGCGTGTCGCTCGGCGTCGAGGTCGACCTGCGCAACCGCGTCTACGCGCACCTCCAGGCGCTCGAGCTGGGCTTCTTCGACGCCAGCAGACCGGGCAGCTGATGTCGCGCGCGACGGTCGACCTGCAGTCCGTGCGCTTCTTCCTCGGCTACGGGCTCGTCTTCATCGTCCAGAGCGCGCTGACGATCCTGCTCGCCGCGGTCGCGATGCTCGCGCTCGACCCGGGCCTCGGGGCGCTGGCGCTGCTCCCGGTGCCGTTCGTCGTGCTGGTCGCGGCCCGCTACGGCCGCCGCTCGCGCCCGCGCTCCAGGAGGTCCAGCAGCGGATCGCGGAGCTGACCGCCGAGGCGGAGGAGAACGTCTCCGGCGTGCGCGTCGTGAAGGCGTTCGCGGCCGAGCAACGCCAGCTCGAGCGTTTCCGCGGCTCCGTCGCGCGCGTGTTCGAGCAGTCGATGCTCGCGACGCGCCTGCGCGCGTTCTACAACCCGTACCTCGGCTTCCTGCCGAACCTCGGGCTCGCCGTGATCCTGCTCGTCGGCGGCCGCCAGGTGGTCGACGGGACGCTGACGCTGGGCGACTTCACGGCGTTCTACGCCTACCTGCTGATGCTGATCGGGCCGATGCGGCAGCTCGGGATCGCGCTCGGGCTGGCCCAGCGGGCCACGGCGTCGGGCGCGCGGCTGTTCGAGCTGCTCGACCGCGAGCCGCAGCTGGTCGCGCCGGATCACGCGCCGCCGCTGCCGCCCGGCCGCGGGCGCGTCGAGCTGCGCGACGTGACGTTCAGATATGGCCCCACCACCCCCACCCGCCTCTCCGTCGCTGCGCGACGTCTCGCTGGTGGTGGAGCCGGGCACGACGGTCGCGCTGGTCGGCGCCACCGGCTCCGGCAAGTCGACGCTCGTGCGGCTGATCTCGCGCCTGTACGACCCCGACGCCGGCTCGGTGCTGGTCGACGGCGCGGACCT
>CAWIRV010000005.1:0-99633 GCA_963838645.1 uncultured Parachlamydiaceae bacterium
CACTTTTCAGCTTTGTAGGAATCGTGTATAATACTTCTTGCAGGTTCGGTTGCTGGACATGCCTAAGGCTGTCCAGATTTTACAAAAGAGGAGTGTGAAGCGTACGGTTTGATCCGGTGATCATTTTGTCGTTTCTTTCTTTTGAACTCATTCCTCCTCGGCCGAGTTTGCGTATCGGCCGATTTTTTTTCTCGGCACTTTCCATGCGGGAAGGAGGTGACTTGGTTTGGCATCTGTAAATTTACGAAATGGCGAATCTCAGGACTCTTTGCTCAAACGCTTTCGCAAGAAGGTTGTCAAGAGTGGTGTTTTGAGCACGGTTCGCCGCAAACGCTGGTTCGTCTCCAAGAGCGAGCAGCGCCGCATGGAAAAGAAGAAAGCAATTCGTCGTATTAAACGGCGAACGTTTACGAGAGAGACTGAATAAGTCAAGAGGTGTATATGGCAAAGGAAGAAGATAAAATTCGAGCAGAAGGCGTGGTCGTGGAGGCCCTCCCAGGCACCCAGTTCCGCGTGAAATTGGATAACGGCCACCAAGTGCTGGCGTACCTTTCCGGTAGAATGCGCAAGCACTACATTAAAATTCTCCTTGGAGACCGCGTAGCAATGGATATGTCGCCCTATGATCTGACCCGGGCGCGTATCACGTTCCGCCAGCGCAAAAATGCTCCAGCTCCCGTTCAGGAATAATCTTTATTTGCCATATTGTTGTAAACATAAAAGGCCCTCGTTTTTCGAGAGCCTTTTTCTATTTATATTGAACCGATGGGGTCAAGCCTACGGCAATTCTCTGAAAGAATTGAGCACCTTCATGTAATTTGCTCGTTCAAATGCTGCCGGATTACTCACAGATTTTTGGCTCATACTGCCCTGCATTTGTTTGATCGATGTGTACTCATGTTCTTCCATCCATGTTTTTGTTTGATCAAGGATTGCTTTGACACGTTGTGGGGAGCCGTCCCAGAGCAACTCGGAGGCAATCATCGCGACCTGTGCACCGGCCAGTATTGCTTTAAGAACGTCACGCGAGGTATGGATCCCGCTTGTGAGAGCCAGGTCTGCATTGACCTTCCCATACAGAATGGAAATCCAGCGCAAGGGTAAGCGTAAATCTGCTGACGTACTGATCCAAACTATGAACAATTTCCAATTCATCCAGATCGAAATCCGGCTGGTAGAAGCGATTGAACAGGACCAAACCATCTGCCCCGGCTTCCACGAGTTGTTTTTGCAAAATGGGGGCAGACGACGAGTCAGTAGATGCTAGAATTGCTATTTGGGATTAGTCCTGATAGCCTCAATTCTCATGCTCAATTCATTCATAAATACGGATTGAATTTTACACTCCTTAGTGATGAAGATCATCGCATCAGCGAAGCATTTCATGTTTGGCAAGAGAAAAATAGCTTTGGTAAAAAAAGCATGGGAATTGTCCGGACAACTTTTGTCGTGGATCAACAAGGCTTTATTCGTTGGATAGAAAGTCCCGTTCAAGTGGAAGGCCATATAGAACGAGTTTTAGAAGCACTAACAAAATTATAAGTCCATTTTCTATGGTAAAATCTAAAATTAGTGTCACAATTCTTACCAAAAATAGTCAACCCTACCTTAGGGAGGTTTTAAAAGCTTTACATTCATTCGATGAAGTAGTCGTTTGCGATACGGGATCCACTGATGATACGCTAGACATTGCTCAGCAATTTTCTAATGTAATTCTTTATCAGAAACCCTTTATCGGTTTTGGTCCGACTCATAATATAGCATCGAGTCTAGCTCGTCATGATTGGATTTTATCCATCGATAGTGATGAAGTTGTGACACCTCAACTAGCTCAAGAAATTCAAGGACTTATTCTCACAAGAGGGTGTGTTTATTCACTTTCTCGTCGTAATGATTACAAAGGGAAATGGATTAAGTGGTGTGGATGGTATCCTGATCGTCAGATACGTCTCTATAATCGCAGAGAAACACAATTTACAGACGCCCAAGTTCATGAATCCATCATTTCAGCTCATTTAAAAGAGGTATTTTTAAAAAGTCCTCTACTCCATTATTCTTATGCTAATATTTCAGATTTTTTAACTAAAATGCAATCTTATTCTAGTCTTTTTGCTACTCAGTATCAGGGATGTAAATCCTCTTCGATGAGTAAAGCTATTGTGCATGGATTATTTGCTTTTTTGAAGAGCTATATCTGGAAGAGAGGATTCTTAGGAGGTTCTGAGGGGTTAGAGATTTCGATTTATAATGGGAATACAGCTTTTTATAAGTATTTGAAGCTAGCAGAGGCTAATTATCAACTATCCCTTAAAGAACTTGCACAAGATGGAAAATACGGCGATGACCCGATGAAAAAGCCAATTTGTTTAAAGCAGCCTGAGGCATCCACTCAAACCCTTCAACAAGATGAGGGGTTGTCGACAAGAATAAAACAGGATCTAATCTGACTTGATAACGGGTAAAGGATTGAGAGATGGAAGGTAAGCTTTGCTTAAGCTGGGTATTAAGTTGGTAGTCATTTTGAATTTTTTGTTTTAATTGGGATTGGGTAATTCCCTCTTTTGTCACTTCAAAAAAAGGAAATTCATGAAGATCGGACATGATTTTTCCTTTTTGGACTCTTTTGATTAAATAGGAGTCCTCATAACGAATGACAGCCACAGCTCGATAGAGATGTTCAGTTTTATAGTGTTTAGTTTTAACGGGCAATTGATCAACCATTTGATGGCGATAGCTAAGACACGTCTGTTTCAAAGGACATTCCTGGCAACGCGCTTTTCGCTGACAAAGAGTGGCACCTAATTCTATCAAGCCCTCATTAACTATCCAAGATTCCTGCTCAGGAAGACAACTTTCAGCTAACAGGCGTATCTGTTTGATAGTAGCTGATTTGGCAATGTCCTCTTTAACTTGAAAATAACGGGCTAAAATACGTAAAACATTCCCATCCACGGTTGCTTTTTTCTGATGAAAAGCAAAACTAAGAATAGCCCCTATTGTATAAGGCCCTAATCCCTTAATCTTTTTTAGTTTTTCTTCCTCTTGAGGAAGCTCACCATTAAAATGGTTTACAATATAATGCGCGCCTTCACGTAGGTAACGAGCACGCGAATAGTAACCTAATCCTTCCCATTCTTTAATGACTTCATCGAGAGAAGCTTGTGCTAAAGATCGAATAGTTGGAAAACGCTCCATCCAACGTAGAAAATAAGGAATGACAACAGCGACTTGTGTTTGTTGTAACATGACTTCTGAAATCCAAATCGCATAGGGAGTAGGATTTTGACGCCAAGGAAGATTTCGCTTTTCTTTTAGAAACCATTTTTTAAGACTATCTATATCTAAAGAATGTGATGTCATTTGTGCCATTTAACGCATAGAAATCCAATTTCGACGTGCTCCTAAAGTCCTCATTTTACGATCTTTAACCGTTTTTTTCATTTCTTTTTTCTCTTCTTGGCTTAAAGAGGAAGTGAAACTTGGATTTTCTTTGCCTAAATCTCTATAAATAGGTCCTAAAAAAGATTGACGTTTTTTTTGAATACGCTCCCATTCAATCGAATCAAAATTATGAGGATTATTTAAGTATTGTTCATTTTCTTTAAGATTCCATCCAAATTGTTGAGAAATATGGTCTAATTGCTTCTGAAAATCATCATGTAAAGAGTATACTTTCTTCATTTGATCCTTGAAATCTGAAAGCTTTAGGATCGAACAGTCCTCTTGTGTATTTGTAACCCCAACTGATTTTTTAAAATTTTGTCTTATAAGGGCCTTTTTAGGCTTACTAAAATGAAGATTGAGCTCTTGATTAAATGATTTAAAAGGCTCCTGTTTATCCATAATTACCTCCTATCTAAACTATTATTTTAACAAAAAGACATTATTTAGGGAATTAGCATTTTTTTACTTCTTTTAAGTTATTACAAAACTGAATTGAAATTAATAAACTGAAAAGCTATATTGCTTCGTACAGAGCTTATGAAAAAATTGACAAAAAGGAATTTAGGAAAGTTTATTGGTTTTAGCCAATCTTTGCCTAATCTATAAACGATTATAAATTAAGGATTTGGTGATGGGCTATTTAAAAGAGTTTCTGACGCAAATCGAGAATCGAGATTTTCATAAATTTCTCATTTTATGGGAAGAATATTGTACGAGCGATATTGTAGATGCAGAAGAATTTATTCAGCTTTTAAAAGCGATTAAATTATCAGATATAGCAAAACGTTTTGGACAAATTGTAGAGATGGCCCTCCCTCTTTGGAGAACAATCCAAGACGAGAAAGAGTCTTATGAGGTTTTACGTTTACTCATTGATCTTGAGAATACCAACAGTCCTGTTCTTGCTGAAGTGACTTTAGAAACTCTTAAGAGAGTTCATGGTCAAGATCCCAAATTTAATGAGAGGCTGCGTTTAATAGGATTGCGTGATAAAGAAAGTTTTCAAGGAGCCATCTCTAGATATGATCTTTTAACGCACATGTCTAAAGGCAATATAGTCTTTCATACGGGGGGATGGGGAACGGGTGAGGTTATGGATGTCTCGTTTATACGCGAGCATTTAATTATTGAATTTGAAAATGTGGGAGGACGTAAAGATCTTTCTTTTGCTAATGCTTTTAAAACCTTGGTTCCCCTTCCGTCTACCCATTTTTTAGCACGTCGATTTTTAAATCCAGATCTCTTAGAAAAAGAGGGGAGAGAAGATCCTGTGGCTCTTATTAAACTCTTGCTGCGGGATATGGGGCCTAAGACGGCGGTGGAGATCAAAGAAGAGCTGTGCGAGCTTGTCATTCCAGAGAAAGATTGGACTAAGTGGTGGCAGGGAGCTCGAGCAAAAGTTAAAAAAGATCCCATGATTGAAGTACCAGAGTCTTTGAAGGAGCCTTTTTACTTACGTAAGGCAGAGCTATTGCCTGAAGAGCGTTTGCAAAATATGATGCATAATAAGACAGAGATTAATGAAGTGATTCAAACGACTTATAACTTTGTCAGAGATGTATCCAATGCACTTAAAAATCAAGAGATCAAGCAAAGTCTACAAGATAAGCTTATTCTCTTACTTGATACGCCAGGTATTTCTAAAGAGCAAAGCTTACAAATTAGCCTGCTTTTAGAGCAGTTTTTTAATTATCAAGTGTTGAATAAATCCATTATTCAACAGATTCAACAAAGTAACAATATCGAAGAAATCATTCAGAAAATGGAGATTGTTGCTTTTAAGAAGCGGGCTCTTGTAGCCGTAAGAGAACATAGAAAAGACTGGGCTCAGATTTTTCTTTCTCTTCTCTTTACAATTCCACAAGTGCAACTGCGGGATTATATTTTGAAAGAGCTCAACCAAGGAGAAACTAAAAAAAGTTTAGAAGAGAACTTGAAAAAACTTCTAGAACATCCTCATAAATATGCTGAAGTATTTGTATGGTATTTCCAAAAATTGATTAGCCAAGAAGATAAAACGATTCCTTATCAGGATAAAGAGGGACAATGCCTCTTTTTTGAAGTATTTCTAGTTTTATTTCACTATTTAGAAAATCAACCCGATTATCGTGACCTTTTGAAAAGAATGTATAGTATGTTAGCGGGTAACCGTTATGCACTTGTGCGCCAATTGCTCCACGGGACAAGTTTAGAGTTTACAAAAGAATTTCTCTTGCTGGCATCTAAGTGTCAAACTTTTACAGACCATGATAAGAAGATACTACGATCTTTGGCAGAAGTTGTTCATCCCTCTTTAGCAGCTCCTAAACAACGTAAAGGAGGACAAGGTGAAAATGGTTTAATTTGGACAACAGAAGAGGGCTATTTTAAAACGCAAGACCGAATTCAACATATCGGAACTGTTGAGATAATAGAAAACGCTCGAGAAATCGAAGCTGCTCGTGCTTTAGGAGATTTGCGAGAGAATTCCGAATTTAAATTTGCTCAAGAAAGGCGAGCTAGGTTACAATCCGAACTAAAAGTTTTATCTGATCAACTCAATCGTGCTCGTATTATCACAAAAGAAGATGTTCACTTTGAAGAGGTAGGGATTGGTAGCATAGTGGATGTTGTGGATGAAACAGGAAATAAATTTCAATACTCCATTTTAGGTCCTTGGGATGCAGATCCGGATAGAAATATTCTCTCCTTTAACTCTAAATTAGCTCAGGCCATGATAGGTAAAAAGAGAGGGGAGGATTTTCAATTTAAAGAGGAAAAGTTTCGGATTATTGGACTCAATAGCTATCTTGAGAAGTAGGCCTTATGGAAATTGTCCTGGCAAGCATTAATGTCCATAAGATACGAGAGTTTAAAGATATGTTTAAACCTTTTTCTCATCTTGAGCTTGTCTCTCTTCATCATTTTCCCCATTATATACCTCCAGAGGAGATTGGTCAAAGTTTCCAAGAGAATGCTATTTTAAAAGCAGAGCATGCAGCTAAACACTTAAATAGATGGGTTCTAGCTGATGACTCAGGACTAGTTGTTCCAGCCCTTAATGGAGAGCCTGGCATCTATTCAAGACGTTATGCAGGTCCAAAAGCGACAGATGCGGAGAATCGCAAGAAGCTTTTGAAAGCCATGAATCTATTAAATTCCATGGAACGGGTAGCTTATTATGAGTGTTGTCTTGCATTAGCAAATGCAGATGGTCTAAAAAAACATGTGACAGGCATTTGTGAGGGGCATATTTTAACTGAAGAGAGGGGGCGTCATGGTTTTGGTTATGATTCACTTTTTGTAAAAAATGATTATGAAAAGACATTTGCTGAAATAGATGAAGCAACTAAGAATCGTATCTCTCATCGTCGTAAGGCTTTTGAGCGTCTGGCAGTCTTTCTAGAGACTCTTAGAAATTGAAGTATGCACTACTTCATTGACGGCTATAATATGTTATTTCGACTTGGGTATGCTGGCCATGACTTGCAAAGTGAGCGAGAGCAGGTCATTTATGAACTCAATCAGAAAGTCGTTCTTGTTAAAATTAATGTTTCTATTGTTTTTGATGCAGCTTTTCAAGTAGGAGAACGATCCCGTTCTCATTTTAATGAGCTAGAAATTCTTTTTACTGCTCAAGGGGAAACGGCGGATGAATTTATTTTGGATGCATTGAAGAGTTCTGTGCATCCTCGGCAGGAGATTGTTGTCACATCAGATAAGAGGCTGGCTTGGCTTGCTCGGCGTCATTCTGCTCAGACGGAGAGTATAGAAGATTTTTTTTTATGGCTGAATAGAAGCTATAAAAATAAATTAAAACAATTAAGAAAACAAAAAGAAGTTACGCAGAGAAAAGGGGAATCTTCGCGTAAAATAGAGAAGCAAGCTCACCCATTCATCCCAGTACCCAAAGCTACTGTTGAAGAGAGCGCAGACTATTATCAGCATGTCTTTGAAGCAACATTTCAAGAAATATTAAAAGCAGAACAAGTTCGAAAAGCTGAGAAAGCCTCTTCTAAGCCTCCAGTTAAAAAGCCACGAAAGAAAAAATCCCTATTTTCAGATACATCTTCACAAGTTCACGATACATTGACAGAGATGGAAAGATGGCTGAAAAATTTTGAAGACAGGCTGAAAAACTCAGAATAATCTCAAACATACAAATTATCTGATATATACTCATTTCACTTGAAAGTTGCAATTTCGGCTGTGCCAAAGCCTCAGGCTTCAACGATCAAAAATCCTGACTTCCGCGGTTTTTAATTTGTAGAGCGTTATTTAAGATATGTTTTAGAGAATGAATTGTCAGTAAAAATAATGTAGTGTATAAATTTATTTGATATTTAAATTACAAAAATGTAATTTAAAACCATGTTTATAAGATGCCAAAAACACTCCAATAGCAAACGTCGTACCTTAATGATCTGCAAATCCTTTCGGGAAGGAAAAAAGGTCAAACAAAAAATAATTAAATACATAGGTGTTGCCCGTGATGAGAATCAGTATAATATTCTTATGCAAGTCGCTCAAAGCGAACTAAGAGTATTATCTAAGATTGATAATACACGAAAAAACACCGACCCCGAATATGATGATTGCGATGGGGTACAACTGGCAGGCTTAGTTGAAAAATATCGGATAAATGAGGGATTTCAAGCTGTTTTTAACACATTATGCGACCGAATTGGGATTTCAGAGTTATTTTCTAAGTATCGTTATAATCAACTAAAGAATGTGGTTACTGCTCGCATTGCCCAACCAGGAAGCAAGGTTCATACAGCAAAAATTCTTAAAAAGAATTATCAAAGACCTATCACTGAAGACAGAATTTATCGGATGATGGATGCTGTTTTGGAATATGAAACAGAAATTAAAACAAAAATTTTTGAATTTTCTAAGAGCTTGTGTCCAAACCAAGAACTAGATCTTCTTTTTTTCGATGTAACCACTCTTCATTTTGAAAGTCAAAAAGCTGATGATTTGAGAAATCTAGGCTATTCCAAAGCTCATAAAATTGGAGAAGTTCAAGTTGTGCTAGCATTAGCGACAACTTCAACAGGTCTTCCGGTTGGTTACACCTTATTTTCAGGAAATACTGCGGAGGTAGATACTTTATTAGTATGCTTAGAGGAATGGAAAAAAACATTCAAAATAAGAAATGTAACAGTGATAGCTGATCGAGCTATGATGTCAGAGGATAATCTAAAAAAGATGGATGCAGCGGAATTGGATTATATAGTTGCTGCAAAGTTAAAAAGTCTTCCAGGCAAATTAAAACAAACTATTTTGAAACGAAGGCAAGAGACATCAGTAGAGATTCAAGAAAATGAAATAATGGAAGTTCAGGAGCACGAATATAAAGGAAGGCGACTATTAGTGAGTTTTAGTGAAAGTCGAGCTAAGAAAGATCGTGTAGATAGAGAAAGATTAATAAAAAAACTGAAAGTCAAATTAGGAAAGAAGAATGAGGCAAATCCAAAGAAGTTAATAACAAACAAAGGCTATCTTAAGTTTATAAATGATAAGCAAGAAGGAAATATAACTTTAAACGAAGATAAGATAGCAGAGGAAGCTCTTTGGGATGGGTTACATGGAGTGATTACAAGTAAAAAAAACACCTCAACGAAAGAAATCCTAAGTCAATATAGGCGGTTGTGGGTCATTGAAGAATCTTTCAAAATCAATAAATCCAGCTTGGAAATGAGGCCCATATACCACTTTAAGCCTAATAGAGTAAAAGCCCACATTTTAATTTGCTATCTTGCATTTGCGTTATCGAAGTACGCTATACATCAAGTCAGTGCATTTATTGATGATGGCATTAGTTTAGAACGGATGAGAGAAGCTTTACTTGATGTGCAAGCCAGCATTATGGAAGATGAGTTAACGGGAAAGCGTTATAAATTACCTTCAAGTATGAGTAAGGAGGCAAAACAAATATACAAATCTTTTGGCATATCTCGTATTCGTTATCCGCAAAAAGTGTTCGATTACGAGAAAAATGTAGTGTACTAAAAAAATACTAAGTCATTGATTTTTAGGAATCTCTTAAACAAAACCGCGGAAGTCAGGATTAGTGAGTTTTAGTGAAAGTCGAGCTAAGAAAGATCGTGTAGATAGAGAAAGATTAATAAAAAAACTGAAAGTCAAATTAGGAAAGAAGAATGAGGCAAATCCAAAGAAGTTAATAACAAACAAAGGCTATCTTAAGTTTATAAATGATAAGCAAGAAGGAAATATAACTTTAAACGAAGATAAGATAGCAGAGGAAGCTCTTTGGGATGGGTTACATGGAGTGATTACAAGTAAAAAAAACACCTCAACGAAAGAAATCCTAAGTCAATATAGGCGGTTGTGGGTCATTGAAGAATCTTTCAAAATCAATAAATCCAGCTTGGAAATGAGGCCCATATACCACTTTAAGCCTAATAGAGTAAAAGCCCACATTTTAATTTGCTATCTTGCATTTGCGTTATCGAAGTACGCTATACATCAAGTCAGTGCATTTATTGATGATGGCATTAGTTTAGAACGGATGAGAGAAGCTTTACTTGATGTGCAAGCCAGCATTATGGAAGATGAGTTAACGGGAAAGCGTTATAAATTACCTTCAAGTATGAGTAAGGAGGCAAAACAAATATACAAATCTTTTGGCATATCTCGTATTCGTTATCCGCAAAAAGTGTTCGATTACGAGAAAAATGTAGTGTACTAAAAAAATACTAAGTCATTGATTTTTAGGAATCTCTTAAACAAAACCGCGGAAGTCAGGAGAAAAATTTATAGAAGAGGAAAAGATTTACATATCTAATAACGGTATAAACTCCTTCCAGCTTTCAATTGGAAGGAGTTTATACCGTTATTAGACTTTTTCGAAACCTCTTTTATTTATCTACTTTGTCTTTATTCGATCTTTTTGATGACTTTTTCTTTGCTTACCTTCAATACAACCTCTTTCTTAATATTTCTAAGAAGTATCCTATATTAAACGTTATATTTTATTTTCAATCTTAATTTTTCTACATGGATTTAGAATCTTAGATTCGTTATGCTAATCCTGAATAGAGTTTAAGAAAAACAATGAGATGGTAACATGGAGTCTTCCCTATCAGATCACTTTCAAGGCAAAGATGCCATCAACCATGTAGCAGAAGCACAAGCCAAAAGAATTATTGCCTCTTCAGAAATCCATGGAACAGAAATTCCTGGTTTTATTTCAGCTGGCGCTGATGCTGCTCGTGAGACGGCTATTATATTACTTTTGATAGAGATCTGTTTAACTAAACTTTCATTTCCTCCTCCTCAAATTCTCACTTTATTATCCTTTTTTATCCTTGGCTGGTTGATATGGAAAGCAGGAAGAGGTTCTTGGTTAGGTTGGTCACGTCTAGAGAGACTCCATCGCATTTTAGCTCAAGAACGCTGGGAAATTGAACATAACCGCCTTCAAGAACGGGAAGAGCTTCAAGCTCTTTATGCTGCTAAAGGATTTGAAGGGAAGATGCTAGAAGATGTTGTAGATGTCTTAATGGCTGATGGAGACCGGTTGCTCAAAATCATGATTGAAGAGGAGCTAGGTTTATCTCTTGAAGTCCATGAGCATCCTCTTAAACAAGGTCTAGGAGCGGGACTAGGTGTCTTCTATAGCGGATTAGTTGCTGGATTACTTTATTGGATGCTCCCTTCTTATGGCTTGTTTATTGCAGCAGTTGGAATGATCGGAACCAGCGCTGGCATTGCAGCGTGCTATGAAAAAAATCGATTAGTCCCAGCTATGATTTGGAATTTAGGGATGGGAGGCTTAGCTATAGGATCTGCTAACTTTTTTCTCGATTATTTCATCGAGCGAGGTCTGACATCATGAGCCAATCCAAAGCCATCCCTCATAGTTCTCATGTTAAACCAGCTATTTTTGAAGAATTCTTCGGATTAGGAGAAGAAGAAAGCGCAAGCCCTTTTCTCACTCCCCAATCCAGAAAATGGGCCGCTAACTTAACCCTAAAAGCCTCTCTCTTATCTGCTTTTCTTCTCCTATTTGCTTTTATCCTTTCTCTCACTCCCTCTGCCATCCCTTTTTCTAACCTTTTGCTAGTATTTGTTTACTTTTTTGCAGGCATACCTTCACTCATTGAGTCGATTGAAGATTTAGCCAGTTTTGATGTTAATATCGATGTCCTCATGACATTAGCCGCTTTTTCCTCCGTCTTAATCGGAAGCAGCTTAGAAGGCGCTCTATTACTTGTCCTTTTTGCTCTTTCGGGATCTATTGAAGACTCTGTCACAACTAAAGCAAAAGGAGCTATCAATCAGCTTCATAAACTTTCTCCTTCAAAAGCTTGTGTCATAGAAATTGATGGAAGATTATTAGAACGATCCATTCAAGATATTACAGTGGGTACTCTTATCTTGGTCAAAGCAGGAGAAGTTGTCCCTCTTGATGGCCGTGTTATAGAAGGAGTTTCATCTGTTAACCTTGTCCACCTAACTGGTGAAAGTTTACCCATTAGAAAACAGAGAGGGGACGAGGTCCCAGCTGGATCTCGCAATATGGAAGGGTCCTTAACATTAGAAGTCATCCATACGAGTGCCAATTCTACTCTCACACACATCATTCAGCTTGTAACACGTGCTCAAGAAGCTCGGCCTCAACTACAACGTTGGTTTGATCGTTTTAGTCGCAGTTATGCTTTGACGATTATGTGTTTATCAGCTCTAGTGGCAGTGACTTTTCCTTTTCTATTTAATATGTCGCTTGTAGGATTTGAAGGCTCACTCTATCGCGCTTTGTCCTTCTTGATTGCTGCTTCACCTTGCGCTCTTATTTTAGCAATTCCAATTGCTTATCTGAGTGCTGTGAGTGCTTGTGCTAAGAATGGCATTCTCCTTAAAGGAGGGATCATTTTAGATGCCTTAGCCCAGTGCTCGGCTATTGCCTTTGACAAGACAGGAACCTTAACAACAGGCAACTTACGATGTACAGGGATAGAAAAAGTTGGTCATTCCAATTTAGATTGGAAGGAAGATGAAGTCCTTGCCATTGCTTATGCTTTAGAAAGGAATGTTGTGCATCCTATCGCCAAAGCTATTTTGACTTATGCTATAGAAAAGAATGTACCTCCTATCTCGCTAAAAGATTTTAGATCTATTCCTGGTTATGGTTTAGAGGCAAGCATCTCCCTATCACAAGAGCATATCACCACTTTTATGGGGCATCCTGATTATGTAAAAGATAAGCTATCACCTACACAACAGCAACAGTTAACAGAGAAAATTCATAGATTGCATCAAAAAGGGGAGCTTGTTGCTGTCTTATTGGTAAGCAATGATCTCTTCTTATTTTCCTTCCAAGATACACTGCGCCCCCACTTAAAAAAGACTTTAGAAGCTTTAAAAAGCATGAAAAAATGGAAGCTCCTCATGCTGACAGGCGACCATGAGAATAATGCTCGCCGTATTGCCCAAGAAGTAGGTATTGATGAATTTTATGCTGATCTCCGTCCAGAAAATAAACTCGATCACGTAAGCCGTATCTCATCAACACAGGGATTAGCGATGGTGGGAGACGGAATTAATGATGCTCCAGCTCTTGCCAGAGCAACAGTAGGCATTTGCATGGGCAAAGTTGGCAGCGGCACAGCGATCGAAGCTGCTGATGTCATCCTTCTGCATGATAATTTGGATCGGTTAGATTGGCTGATGCGAAAAGCTAAGAAAACACAATCCATCGTCAAACAAAATTTAATCATAGCCATAACAGCCATTATTCTAGCCGCCCTCCCTGCTTTAGCTGGATTGGTACCTCTTTGGCTGGCCGTTATCATGCATGAAGGAGGAACAGTCCTCGTAGGGCTTAATGCTCTACGTCTTCTAAAGTAACGTTATACTCATTTCACTTGAAAGTTGCAATTTCGGCTGTGCCAAAGCCTCAGGCTTCAACGATCAAAAATAGGTCCATATACTCATATGGACCTATTTTTGATCGTTGAAGCCTGAGGCTTTGGCACAGCCGAAATTGCAACTTTCAAGTGAAATGAGTATATATCAGATAATTTGTATGTTTGAGATTATTCTGAGTTTTTCAGCCTGTCTTCAAAATTTTTCAGCCATCTTTCCATCTCTGTCAATGTATCGTGAACTTGTGAAGATGTATCTGAAAATAGGGATTTTTTCTTTCGTGGCTCCTGACTTCCGCGGTTTTGTTTAAGAGATTCCTAAAAATCAATGACTTAGTATTTTTTTAGTACACTACATTTTTCTCGTAATCGAACACTTTTTGCGGATAACGAATACGAGATATGCCAAAAGATTTGTATATTTGTTTTGCCTCCTTACTCATACTTGAAGGTAATTTATAACGCTTTCCCGTTAACTCATCTTCCATAATGCTGGCTTGCACATCAAGTAAAGCTTCTCTCATCCGTTCTAAACTAATGCCATCATCAATAAATGCACTGACTTGATGTATAGCGTACTTCGATAACGCAAATGCAAGATAGCAAATTAAAATGTGGGCTTTTACTCTATTAGGCTTAAAGTGGTATATGGGCCTCATTTCCAAGCTGGATTTATTGATTTTGAAAGATTCTTCAATGACCCACAACCGCCTATATTGACTTAGGATTTCTTTCGTTGAGGTGTTTTTTTTACTTGTAATCACTCCATGTAACCCATCCCAAAGAGCTTCCTCTGCTATCTTATCTTCGTTTAAAGTTATATTTCCTTCTTGCTTATCATTTATAAACTTAAGATAGCCTTTGTTTGTTATTAACTTCTTTGGATTTGCCTCATTCTTCTTTCCTAATTTGACTTTCAGTTTTTTTATTAATCTTTCTCTATCTACACGATCTTTCTTAGCTCGACTTTCACTAAAACTCACTAATAGTCGCCTTCCTTTATATTCGTGCTCCTGAACTTCCATTATTTCATTTTCTTGAATCTCTACTGATGTCTCTTGCCTTCGTTTCAAAATAGTTTGTTTTAATTTGCCTGGAAGACTTTTTAACTTTGCAGCAACTATATAATCCAATTCCGCTGCATCCATCTTTTTTAGATTATCCTCTGACATCATAGCTCGATCAGCTATCACTGTTACATTTCTTATTTTGAATGTTTTTTTCCATTCCTCTAAGCATACTAATAAAGTATCTACCTCCGCAGTATTTCCTGAAAATAAGGTGTAACCAACCGGAAGACCTGTTGAAGTTGTCGCTAATGCTAGCACAACTTGAACTTCTCCAATTTTATGAGCTTTGGAATAGCCTAGATTTCTCAAATCATCAGCTTTTTGACTTTCAAAATGAAGAGTGGTTACATCGAAAAAAAGAAGATCTAGTTCTTGGTTTGGACACAAGCTCTTAGAAAATTCAAAAATTTTTGTTTTAATTTCTGTTTCATATTCCAAAACAGCATCCATCATCCGATAAATTCTGTCTTCAGTGATAGGTCTTTGATAATTCTTTTTAAGAATTTTTGCTGTATGAACCTTGCTTCCTGGTTGGGCAATGCGAGCAGTAACCACATTCTTTAGTTGATTATAACGATACTTAGAAAATAACTCTGAAATCCCAATTCGGTCGCATAATGTGTTAAAAACAGCTTGAAATCCCTCATTTATCCGATATTTTTCAACTAAGCCTGCCAGTTGTACCCCATCGCAATCATCATATTCGGGGTCGGTGTTTTTTCGTGTATTATCAATCTTAGATAATACTCTTAGTTCGCTTTGAGCGACTTGCATAAGAATATTATACTGATTCTCATCACGGGCAACACCTATGTATTTAATTATTTTTTGTTTGACCTTTTTTCCTTCCCGAAAGGATTTGCAGATCATTAAGGTACGACGTTTGCTATTGGAGTGTTTTTGGCATCTTATAAACATGGTTTTAAATTACATTTTTGTAATTTAAATATCAAATAAATTTATACACTACATTATTTTTACTGACAATTCATTCTCTAAAACATATCTTAAATAACGCTCTACAAATTAAAAACCGCGGAAGTCAGGATTAAGATTGAAAATAAAATATAACGTTTAATATAGGATACTTCTTAGAAATATTAAGAAAGAGGTTGTATTGAAGGTAAGCAAAGAAAAAGTCATCAAAAAGATCGAATAAAGACAAAGTAGATAAATAAAAGAGGTTTCGAAAAAGTCTAATAACGGTATAAACTCCTTCCAATTGAAAGCTGGAAGGAGTTTATACCGTTATTAGATATGTAAATCTTTTCCTCTTCTATAAATTTTTCTAGCCTCTCTGCCATTCGCAGTACTCGACCCTGTTTGAAGCCTGCAGTTTTGTTTTCGCGTCCTTTATCAAAGATGGATAAGGCATAAATTTATCCCCATATGGCTCGTTTGAATCTTGTTTTACACCTCTTTGCTGTTCTCGAAGGTAGCAAATAAATAAATTTACAAGAGGTATTGCTTCAAAGGTTCCAGCTATCATGTTACCAACCCCATGTTTAACATGGGTCCAAGCATGATCAGTTATTGACCAATTACCAGATGCTGCCGCAGGTATTACACTTAGTATGCTAATAGCTAAAGCTAGAGTGGCTTGAATACATCCCATAGCTACTTTAGTAACTCCTGCTACAGGTATTACTACGCCAACAACAGAAGCTTGACTTAAAAAAGTCTCAGCCTTATTCATTACTCTATCAATATTTATACTCATATTTTTCTCTTTAATATTTTTTAATTAATTATGAAAAAACACAAACAAATTATAATCAAACTATTTTCTAAAATGTAATTATAATCAATTATTTATTAAAATGCAATGATTTTAACATCTTTTATTAGAAGTAATTAGAAAGTTCAAATTTTCATGATTTTTTTCTTCCTCTACGAAATAACTTAGGTTGTTTCTTTTATTAATAAAAGATTATATTTAATAATTGATATTACGCAAACTCCTCGTTTCCAACTTTATTCACTTGAGTTGAGCTGTGTTCACAAGCTCCCATTTATTGATTAGCATGTCATAAGTCCCGTTTTCTTGGAGAGTAACCAATCCTTGGTTGAAATGGTTAATGAAGTTTTCTCCTTTTTCATCTTTTAAGGTGATAACACGCAATCCCTCATTCGTCAAAGGAGCAGTGGCAATTCGGAAACGGCCTGAATAAAACGTTTTAGTATAAATATAAGCAGGTAAGATAGGGAAAATCACACCATCAATGTGATTATTATCCAAATCTGTTAGTGCCTGCAAAATGTTATCGTATAACTTAAGTTGAATAGAAGAGTCTTGTTTGAGCTCTAAGGCAGCTGAAGAATTAGTTTGAACGCCAATGATCTTGTGACTGAATTGTTCCCTTTTATTTAAATCAGAATAAATGGGAACAATTAAGACAGGTCCTAAGGGAAAATAGGAAGATGAGGATGTAAATAGATTTTCTATTTGGGAGTTAGGCGTGAAAGGGGACAAAATAGCATCGACCGATTCATTTTTCAGACTGATCATCAGCTCAGGAGAAGACACTGTCATAAGTTTGATATGTAGATTTTCTGTCTGAGCAATAGCCACTAGAAGCTCGTCTGAAAAAGCGGTCATGTTTCTCTCTTTTCCCATCAAATCGATTCCACGCCAATGAATATCTCGACCGATATAATAAATTTTTGCCTGAGAGGTAGAGTTTGAGCATCTTTGTATCATGACTATCAAGGCTGCAAAGCAGATTATAGTGCTTATCCCGTAGATAGTTTGCCGGTAGGAAATCTGCTTGAAAAAATTCTTTAATTTTTTCTGCACAAAAGAACCAAACGTCGACATCTTGCCTCATCGTTTGTTGATTAATTCATCTTAAAAACTCACCTTACGCAAAAATAGCGGTATTTCGACTGAGCCAAAGCCCCATGGTTCAATGCTCGTCAGTCACCTTATATTTCCTTATATAAGGTGACTGACGAGCATTGAACCATGGGAACTTTCGCTTCAGTCCAAATGCCACTCTTTTTGCGTAAGGTGAGTTAAAAATTCAGTTTCATCTTATCTGATTTTCAATTTTTTATGGATTTTCTCTGCTAAAAATAAGGAAATTAACAAATTCTTTTTTTTTAATTTTGCCTATGCTAGGGTAACGATTTCAGTGCAACAATGCTTTACAGTATGGTATCAAGCCATGACTATGATTACATCAGATTATCTGAGAGCCAAAAAAGTAGAATATTCGGATTCTGCCGGATTATCTATTGATATGAAGCTTGTTGCAAGTATCATCCTGGGAGGGGGAGAAGGAACACGATTATATCCTCTTACATTGACAAGATGCAAACCAGCTATCTCCTTTGGAGGAAAATATCGACTCATCGATGTCCCTATTTCAAATTCTATTCATGCTGACTGTTATAAAATATTTATTTTAACTCAATTTCTTTCTTCTTCTTTACATCACCATATTTTTCAAACTTACATGCAAGGAGGAAGAAAGACCTCCTCTTCCATTGAGATTTTGACTGCTGAGCAAAGGCCATCCCATAAAGCATGGTTTCAAGGAACGGCTGATGCTGTCCGGCAGAATATAGAATATTTACTAGAATGTCCTGTGGATTACTTTCTTATTTTATCTGGTGATCAGCTTTACAATATCAATTTCCGCCAGATGGTCCGTTTTGCTAAAGAGACTGATGTTGATCTCGTCATTGCTGCTTTACCAATTACAGCTCAAGATGCCTCTCGTATGGGAGTTCTCAAAGTTGATAGGAATGATTTTATTATCGACTTCTATGAAAAACCTCAAGATCAAGCCATTTTACAAAGATTTCAGAGCCCATTAGAAGTGATTGAAAGGTCTGGTGTCAATCCTGAAAGCAAAAAACATTATTTAGGATCAATGGGGATTTATTTATTTAAGCGCAAAGCTTTGGTAGAATTATTGACGAAAGACTTAAGAGAAGATTTTGGCAAGCACTTAATTCCCACAAAAGTACAATCAGGCACGGTAGCAGCTTTTTTGCATGATGGCTACTGGGAGGATATTGGAACGATTGAGACATTTTATGAAGCTAATATGGCTTTAACAGAATTTAATTCTGTTTTTAACTGTTATAATGAGAAGCAGCCGCTCTTTAGTTGGCACTATGATCTCCCTCCAGCTAAATTTCATCAAACTCGACTCAAGCAATCCCTTCTTTGCGAAGGGGCTATTATTGAAGCAGATGAGGTTTCCCATAGCTTATTAGGTCCCCGTACGATCGTTCGCAAAGGATCGATTATTTGCGACTCCTATATCATGGGGAATGACTATTATTTATCAGCTGTGTCTGATCACCATCGTCTTCCTCCTATTCCCCATATTGGAGAGAATTGTATTATTCAGCGTGCAATTATTGATAAAAATGTGTATATTGGAAAGAATGTGCAGTTGCTTAATAAGCAGAAGCTCACCCATTTAAATGGAGAAAATATTTTCATTCGAGATGGAATTATTATTGTGCCACGGGGATCTTCTATCCCTGAAGGCTTTATCTTATAAACTTTTACACATAAGCTTGACATGCCAATCTGGGCTATTGCCGATCTCCACCTTGCATTTGGTGTTCCTGAAAAGCACATGAAAATCTTTGGACCTGAGTGGGAAAATTATACTGAGAAGATTGAAACAGAATGGTATCGGCATGTTGCTAAAAATGATCTTGTTTTGATTCCAGGTGATATTTCATGGGCGATGCGCATAGAAGAGGCTCGTCTTGATTTAGAGTGGATTGATCGTTTACCTGGTACAAAATTACTGCTTAAGGGCAATCACGATTATTGGTGGAGTTCGCTGTCCAAAGTTAAACTCATCTTGCCTGCTTCTTGTCATCTCATTCAAAATAATAGTTTTACGTGGAATGATGTCAGTATTGGTGGAACCCGTTTATGGGATACTCCTGCTTTCAATTTTGATGGGTACATTCATTATCAAGAAGATGATAAGATTAAAAGTCCTATTCAATCAGATTATTTAGAAGAGACGCAAAAAGTCTTTCAAAGGGAATTAGGGCGTCTAGAGACGAGCTTAAGATCCATGAATCTTAAAGCTAAGACGCGTATTGTCATGACACATTATCCTCCCATCAGTGCAGATTTAAAAGATTCCGAGGTCTCTCGTCTTTTAGAAAAATATCGGGTGGATATTTGTGTTTTTGGCCATCTTCATCATGTAAAAAAGGGAATTCCTTTATTTGGCAAGCATCAAGGCATTTATTACTATCTGACTGCTTGCGATTATTTAGATTTCAAGCCTATTTTGATTCAAGAATAGATTAGACTTTTATTATTTTTAAATTTTTGCTAGCGTCCTTTTTTAAGAGGAGGTGAATGATGAGCATGTTTTCTGTCATTAAGAGGGGAAAAAAGAGGGGTTAGACAATAGACCTCTTTCGAAATTTGCTTTGTTTGAAAAAATGAATTGTTTTTGAGCAGATTGATTGCCAAATTTTGAAAGCATATGTGCACATATGGTTAAAAAATTTGGCAATCAAGATGCCGAAAAGAATCATTTTAGCAAACAAATGAAATTTCGAAAGAGGTCTAATATCTAACGCACGGAGACGGGGCATACCCGTCTCATCGAAGCAATGATTAAGTTCTTTGTTATTACTCAAGACGATTGAGAACCTGTGTTAATCGAGAGCCCTATTGTATAGGGGCCAATAAAAGCTCAAGCCACATGAGAAAGATCCCTGATTATCAGGCAGATAAACCCAATTTTTAGAAGCTTTTATTAGACTTTTTCGAATTAGAAAATATAGATTTATTTTTAACGATGAGCATATGTCAATGTTGAACAGGCTTCTGTAGCACGCTTACAAGCCTCTGCACATTCCTGGCAGTGATGAGAACCCGTTTTTGTACATTCATCTGCACATTTTTTGCTGACTTGTGCACACAGATCTAAAAGTTGATGTTGAAATTCAGAATCCCAGCTTTTAAAATCAACAGCTAAACCACAAATCTTGGCGCAATCAGAACAAAGACTAGCTGTCTTTTTTTGTCCCTCTTCAAAGCACTTTTTAGCACAACTTGCACAAATACTCATACATTCCATCAAGCTATGCATTTCGCGTGTGTCTGTTATAGCAAAATCTGTATATTTAGATTGTTGTTGCAAGTTAGATTTTTGTCCCTGACCTTGGTAAGCCATAGTAACCTCCTTATTAAAATATTCATATTCAAAAAAGAAGAAAGCAAACAACAAATGGCCTATTCCAAGAGTTGTTTATTCTTCTGAAATCTTACCTTTCTTCATGTCAAATAAATATGCTTGCATTTTCATCTATAGAATAGTTAAAAACTGGAGACAAAACTCAGATCATAAAAGGGCTCTCCTACGTTACTGTCTTCTTAAATTCTCATTAAATAGAACTGGTTCATTTTATAAAATACTTTTTATCCATTTGCGATCTCGAGTAAATCTCTTCTGATAATCAGATAGATATATCCAAATTTCAGGTTGTCATCAAATAAAAATTATATTTTATTAAATAATTCCTTTGCTCTGTTCCGTATTTGATTCATATTGAATTCTTTTTGAAAGCCGTATTGTAAAGCTTGTAAATCCATTAGAAAAGAGCGAATTTCTCCTTCTACTCCCTTATAAGGAAGCAATTCTAGGCTTTCTTCTGTTTTTGTTAAGTAACTCCGCTCCTTCAGACGGAGTAAAAAAGCTTTTTCTAATAAATATAACTTGTTACTTTGATCAAGATGGTCTTCAGCTTTTAAAGCTCTGTTGAATAAATCTTCGCTTGTTGTTTTTTGAGCCTGTTGCTTATGTTTAATCCATTTTTGATGCCAATACCATTGGAGACATATTAACACACCACCTAAAGGAACCATCCATAAAACCCAATGACTGCGAAGTAAGCTGAATGTTAAGTCTGTAGGTTCAACTTTTATACCCCTCGTCTCAATAGGTTGGAAAGAAATAAAAGGGAATTTTGTGATGAGGCTGGTATCTATGGACTCGGAAGAGAATGGAGAAAGCCATTGTTGCTTATCTGGCAGAATAGGAGGCTTCACTTTAAGTGGAAGGGGGGTGCTACGCCAAATTAGATATTTGAGTGTTTTAGGATCAAAAGAGGAGATTTCAATAGAAGGAAGGGTAGAAATCAATAAAGAGATAGGTCTAAGTTGAATCTGAAAAGACTTTACCCCATTTTTAATACTGGCTATAGGAGGAAGATCATTGAATTGAAAAAATCCACTAAAACCGGGCTGACACTGTAGAATGGGTAAACGAATATCTGCTAAATTAAGAGAGTTGCTAATGGCCATTTCTAATTCAATTTGTTCTCCTAACGTTATTTCATTAGGAGTGAGCATTTTCAGTTGAATATTCAATTTGCCTAACATCCCATTAAAAGAGGCTGGTTGTTTTGCAATCGGAAAAGGATTCACTACCACCTTAACAGAAGGTGCTTCTGCTCGTAATTTATGCGGTTGATAAACTTTCTGACCTGCTGAGTTTAACTGATAGGCATAGCCCTCAATAATAGAGGGTCCATAGTGAAAGGCTCCAGGTTTAAAAGCTTCAATCTCTTGTGTAATATCTTGATACGTCATCCCCTCTTTTTCATAATCTTTAATCTGTTCATCCCCTATTTTTTGAAATTCTTGCGTATGCAGTAGAGGTAACTCCGAATAGGTCAAATCGATACTCTTATTATATATGATGCGATAGAAAAGCGTTGCCCGTTGACCTGGGTACAAAGGAGAAGGGCCTAGCACAGATGCCTCTAAACGTAAAATGGCCTGCTCACTTCCTGCAGGAGCTGTAGCCATCTTCCCATTTTTAATCTCATAACTTGAGGATGTAGAGGAATAAGTTTTGGTCTTCACCATCACAGAAATAGGGGCTAACATGTAGAGTCCCTTTTCTTTAGCAGGTAGCTCAAATTCATAAATAGAGATAACGGTCCCCATTTCTCCAGAGGTGATATCGACCTCTCGGACAGGAGCCACAGTTAGGGGTCGACCCTCTAATTGAAATGATAAGGGATCTACTCGATCTTTTTTAGGATGTGTCACTGTGATTGTGCCTGCAATAGGATGGTTAGCTATTCCCTGATTCTGGTTAATAAAGGCTTCAACAATCACATCTTGAGCAGATAAGGGAAACGATAATAAGAAGAAAAGGATAAAGTGGAGGCAATAAACCTTTACCATGTATGCAACTCCTTTGAGACCTCTTGCTTTATCGGCGTGTCTTGTGTATCCATTTCTTGAATAAGATTAAATATATCATTGATATGGGCAGGGGTTTCGGGTGGTTCCTCCTTTGTTTGCTTATCCTCCTCTGCTGCGGATGCAGAGATCTTTTGTTGTTGTTCCATAAGTTGTAGGACTTGCTGCCAATTTTTGACTGTCTGTTCTTGTTGAGATTGAGCTAAAAGAGGTTGAGTAGGGATTTGAGATAAAGCATTCCATGCACGAGAGGACTCGTGATAGCCCTCTTCAAAAAGTGGAAGAGCTTGATCCCAAGGTTTTTCTTGACAACGCTGAGAAGTGATCACACCTATCTGTCGAAAGTGCTCTGTTTCTAAAGTAAGAACGTTGTCTAGAAAAGGCTGAACAAGCTGAAGAACTTGTAATTGAGCTTTCTTTAAAATGTCTTCAATTTGTTTCTGGATAGGCTCATTTATTTTTTCCAATTGAGCTAAGCGATTTAGATGCAAGGCTCGTTTAGCTTGTTGAAGTGCTTTTTCCAAGGTCACTTTAGGATCTTTTGTCTTCTTTTCTGATTGAACTAGGTCTTGAAATTGATAAAAGCTGTGAAATAAGAAAAAGCGAGTAATCGTTTCATGATCTGTTTGCAATTGATTAAAACTTGTTTCTAGATCTTGGATAATTGATTGAAAAAGAGCTTGCTCAGAGAAGAGGTAACCGAGCTGCTTGACTTCTCTGATAAGAGCTTGTAGTGAAAATAATGAAAGAGAATTTTGAGTAAAGAGGATCTGGTAATTGACTAAGGCTTGTTGAATTTGTTGTTGCCTGATATTCAAGTTTTTTCTTTGAAGTTGTGTTAGCTTTTGCAAAGCTAGTTGAAGACTTTGAAAGGCTTGATTGAATTCTTTTTCTTGTAGAGATTGAAGCATGCGCATATACAGAGCTTCAGCCTCTTCTGCTAGTTGCTTTTGTAACGCATTTAAAGCTTTTCCTTTCAGGTTTATCCATAAAGGAAGAAGCGTTTCTCCTAAATGCATTAACCAGTTTGTCCGATTGGACATTTTGAAAGAGGTCAATAATCGTTGTAAACCTTCGGTTAATACAATTAGCCCTTCTTCTCCCAATAGGAGCTGATTGCGCTGTTGCTGCCTAATCTGATCTATCGCTAGAGCAGCTTGTTGAGAAAACAGATGAAGATCTGTTGGTTTTACGCAAGACTCTATAGAATCTTCTAGCTTCTGCAAGTAGCAATCGATTTTTTCTGCCTCTGCAAATTCATGTAGACTGCGTTGTAGGAAGTAAATTTTTTCCTCTAGATCCTCTACAGATCGACTAGAAGCAGGTAAAAGCTCTGTTTGACGCAAATAAACTAACCCTTTATTTGTTTTTAAATATCTCAAGAGAAGCAGAGAGGAAATTGTATCTATAGAAATCGACTGAAATAGATGGTCGGCTTGTTCCCATTGGCCTTGGATGAGTTTAATCGTTCCAAGATTATAAAGGAGAATTGCTTGCTGCCAAGGGGGGAGCTCTTGCTTAAGAAGGTATTCATAAATAGCGCTAGCTTGTCCATAATCTTTAGCTGCAAAAAAAGCTAGGGCTTGGCGACTAGCAGGAGCTACATGATCAGCTGTTAAGGCCGTTAGATGGATGCGATAGATAGTTAAAACGAAGAAGATAAGAAGGGTTTTCATACACGATGTACATCTGGTAAGATAAAATAAAGGAGTAAAAAGAGAATAGCTAAACCCAAAGGCAATTGATAATAAAAATCGTAAGAAATCTCCTCTTGTTTAGCAGGTACGACTTTTCTTTCCAACACAGCGGCAGATTCACCTCCTTCTGCATCAGGAGAATTTTCTTTCATTTGATTGATGAGATCTTGAGCTAAATTCCAAGCTGGCCAAGCATTAGCCTCATAATAAGTCCCTCTTTCTTGGTGTGCTAATGATTTTAGAATCTCTTCCTCCAGTCTAGAATGGATAGGTTGGCCATTAAAAGTTACACTTGGGACTGTGCCACCCTCTTTAGACCCCATTCCTATTGTAAAAATACGCAAATTCAGTTCTGTAGGATTGGGGATAATATGTAAAACTTTTTGGATAGCCTCTTCTTTTGCTTGGCCTTGGAGCTTCTCTATGCGGTTATCTCCTCCATCACTCAATAAAATGATTGTGTACAACTTAGAAAAAGGAGTGGAGAGTATTTTCTCTTTTAAAGTCTCTAATACCTTTGCTAAATCAGTTCCACCTACATCACCTTCGTTGATGCCAAGCTGTTGGAGTACTAAGCGAACAAAGAGATAATCTAAAGTCGGGGGAACCAAAGGAGTTAGTTCAGATGTAAAAGCATCAAGGGCAATAGTTTGCCCTATTAGTTGGCTGATAATCTGTTCTACTATCTCTTTGGCAGCTATTAGCCGCGTTCGATGATGACGAGCATCAGAAACAGACATGGAGGCTGAGGCATCTATTAAGAAAATGACTTCATGTGTCTGATGTGGGAGCTGGCTATGTGCCTGTGTCTGAGTATGTATGTTCCTCTTCTGATTTGCATGAGATATCAATTGATATTGTAAATTCCCTTTAGGTCCCATGAAGGCGATGCAAGCTAAAATCCAAGCAAAGCTAAGAGCGAAGGCTTTAAGAATAGAAAAAAAGAAGGAACGGCGTTTCAGCAACTGAGGTAGGATAGATGAGGAGGCATAAGCTTTTGTAGATTGTTGACGGTAGTAGAAAAGCCAACCATACAAAAATAATAAAGGGATAAGGAGGAGCAAAAGATAAACAGCTTGAGGGAAATCATAATGGATATCACGCATCAAGGTACCCTCCTTAACCACGTTGTTTCCAGTATGATAGCACTGAAAAGAGAGAGAAGTCCTATCGCAATCAAAAAAGGAGATAAAGAGAATCGATCATAATGTGTTTTCATAAGTTCTGATTTAGCTTCTGTAGAAGTCTTAGAGGTTCCCTCTATTTGAATGCTGCCTTTTTCTAATTGATCAATAGCGGCATAAATCTGTTGTAGCTCCTGTGGTTCATTCAGAAGGTAAAGTTGCCCTCCAGTCAGTTCTGTGATCCTCTGCATTTGGCGTCTATGAGGGGCAAACTGAGAGGTAGAGATCTGAGGATCGATATTGATCAGGTAGAGACGTATCCCTTGACTTTTGGCATAAGCCGCTGCATCATCTAATTCAATCGTACGCAATCGATTGCCTTTATCAAGAGGGCTAGGATCCTGAAGGCCATCAGTAACAAGAACAATCGTAGCACTTTTGATGTCATAGGCAGGCTGACCTTTTTCCTTTAACTCTTGGGCAAAATGGCGAGTGGCTGTCAGGAGGTTGGCTGTTTTAAAAATTGCATAACCCATGGCTGTCCCATCATCTTGACGACTTTTGACTACATCTAAATGATGGAGTTGATCTTGAAGGGTGTCTTGATCTAAAGTGAGAGGGACCAGAACATGAGCCGTGCGAGCAAAAACGACAATGCCAACAAGATTAGAGGGTTGGTTCTGAACAAATTGTTGAGTTAAGTGTTTAAGAAGATCTATTTTGCGAATGAATTCTCTTTTTCGTTGGGGCCTGTTGTCATCAGCTTTTCAGCCATGGAGCCAGATTGATCTAACACAAGATAAATGGCAATTCCCTCTGTTGAAGGTGGCATCTTTTCTGGTTGATCTTGGCCAAAAGGACTTTTCTTTTTGTCTACGAGAAGGTAAGGATCTAGAAAAGCTAACGTGAAGAAGAGAAGAGAGACTTGTAGGAGGCGTTCAGGAAGGAAAGCCCAAGCAGGGCGTCCTGAGGATTTCTCAAGATGTAAACCTCTCAAGAAAGAGAAAGAAAGATGAGGTGTTTGAGAGGTAAAAAAGATTTTTTTTAAGATATAAGCAGCACAAATGGCTCCTAGGACTAACCATAAAGCCATTTGATCTATCTTAAAAAAGAAATTCCACATGAATGCTTATCCTTGATACTCTTCTGCTGATAATAAACGAATTTGGTAAAATGTAAAAACTTCTATAGACATGATGCGTGAAAAACTGTAGATAGAATTATATTCGCAAATTCAACTATGATAAGCATATAATTTTTCAAAAAATTTAGTTTTTAACTCACCTTATGCAAAAAGAGTGGCATTTGGACTGAGCCACTCTTTTTGCGTAAGGTGAGTTTTTAAATGGAGAAAATGCTTGGACTCTTTTTATCATAGTCCCTTAGTTGCTGCATTTGATTTTGATCATACTTTAATAGATCGAGATTCTCTTCTTCCTTTTTTAATCTATGTAAAAGGAATTTGGAAGACTTATTTTCAATTAGCTATTTTAATCCCTTACTTTATTGGATTTTTACTGACGGTCAAATCGAGACAGCAAGTCAAGGAAACTATTCTTGCTGCTTTTTTTAAAGGAATAACTTTCGAAGAACTACAAAGACTAGGCACAGCCTATGCTGATCACTGCCTTGATCAATTTATTAAACCACAAGCCATGGAACGTTTACACTGGCATAAACAGCAGGGTCATGACTGTATTTTAGTGAGTGCCTCTTTAGAGCTCTATTTAGTTCCTTGGGCTAAAAGACATGGTTTTCAAGATATCCTTGCCTCCCGTTTAGAAATTGATCAGAAAGGGAGAGTAACCGGCCAGTTAATAGGAAAGAATTGTTGGGGAGCAGAGAAGAGGCGCCGCTTAATCGAGCTTTTAGGCCCACAAAAATACTACCAACTCTATGCCTATGGCGATAGTCGAGGAGACCAAGAATTGCTAGAGATAGCGGATTATCCCTTTTATCGATTATTTTAATACCTGATAATCATGCGGATAAACAAAAAGTTCAGGTTACTAAATAGGCAATCCTATGATTCCTTATCCTTTCTTATTGATTCTCCTATTTTTCTTTTCCTCTTGTTTAGCATTAGAGCCGAATGATCAATTAGAAGAGGCTAATAGAAGCTATCGACAAGGCGAGCAGGCTACAATTTGGATAGAGAGAAAAAAAGCATTTAATCAGGCTTTGAGCCTTTATCTTGAATTAGAAAATCAATTTAAGCTGTTTAATGATTCGAACAAACTCTATGAAGCTATTGCGGATAGTTATTTCCAATTAGGAGAATATGCCTGGTCTATTCTTTATTCTTATCGAGCTTTAGAATTAAAGCCTCAAGATCGAAATGTCCAAGATCAGTTATATCGTGCTCAAGAAAAATTAGGACTGCCACCCCACACTAAAATTGCTCGATTGAATAGATTTTTATCTTTTAATCGATTACTATCTTTGCCACAACGTTTTGAGCTTTTTTTTTGGCTTTCTGTGATTACATTGAGCTTTTTCTCATTGTCTATTTGGTTTCCCTTAATGATGCTACTAAAACGTTTAACTCACATTTTACTAGGCATTTTATGCTTCCTCCTGACTTCCGCGGTTTTTAATTTGTAGAGCGTTATTTAAGATATGTTTTAGAGAATGAATTGTCAGTAAAAATAATGTAGTGTATAAATTTATTTGATATTTAAATTACAAAAATGTAATTTAAAACCATGTTTATAAGATGCCAAAAACACTCCAATAGCAAACGTCGTACCTTAATGATCTGCAAATCCTTTCGGGAAGGAAAAAAGGTCAAACAAAAAATAATTAAATACATAGGTGTTGCCCGTGATGAGAATCAGTATAATATTCTTATGCAAGTCGCTCAAAGCGAACTAAGAGTATTATCTAAGATTGATAATACACGAAAAAACACCGACCCCGAATATGATGATTGCGATGGGGTACAACTGGCAGGCTTAGTTGAAAAATATCGGATAAATGAGGGATTTCAAGCTGTTTTTAACACATTATGCGACCGAATTGGGATTTCAGAGTTATTTTCTAAGTATCGTTATAATCAACTAAAGAATGTGGTTACTGCTCGCATTGCCCAACCAGGAAGCAAGGTTCATACAGCAAAAATTCTTAAAAAGAATTATCAAAGACCTATCACTGAAGACAGAATTTATCGGATGATGGATGCTGTTTTGGAATATGAAACAGAAATTAAAACAAAAATTTTTGAATTTTCTAAGAGCTTGTGTCCAAACCAAGAACTAGATCTTCTTTTTTTCGATGTAACCACTCTTCATTTTGAAAGTCAAAAAGCTGATGATTTGAGAAATCTAGGCTATTCCAAAGCTCATAAAATTGGAGAAGTTCAAGTTGTGCTAGCATTAGCGACAACTTCAACAGGTCTTCCGGTTGGTTACACCTTATTTTCAGGAAATACTGCGGAGGTAGATACTTTATTAGTATGCTTAGAGGAATGGAAAAAAACATTCAAAATAAGAAATGTAACAGTGATAGCTGATCGAGCTATGATGTCAGAGGATAATCTAAAAAAGATGGATGCAGCGGAATTGGATTATATAGTTGCTGCAAAGTTAAAAAGTCTTCCAGGCAAATTAAAACAAACTATTTTGAAACGAAGGCAAGAGACATCAGTAGAGATTCAAGAAAATGAAATAATGGAAGTTCAGGAGCACGAATATAAAGGAAGGCGACTATTAGTGAGTTTTAGTGAAAGTCGAGCTAAGAAAGATCGTGTAGATAGAGAAAGATTAATAAAAAAACTGAAAGTCAAATTAGGAAAGAAGAATGAGGCAAATCCAAAGAAGTTAATAACAAACAAAGGCTATCTTAAGTTTATAAATGATAAGCAAGAAGGAAATATAACTTTAAACGAAGATAAGATAGCAGAGGAAGCTCTTTGGGATGGGTTACATGGAGTGATTACAAGTAAAAAAAACACCTCAACGAAAGAAATCCTAAGTCAATATAGGCGGTTGTGGGTCATTGAAGAATCTTTCAAAATCAATAAATCCAGCTTGGAAATGAGGCCCATATACCACTTTAAGCCTAATAGAGTAAAAGCCCACATTTTAATTTGCTATCTTGCATTTGCGTTATCGAAGTACGCTATACATCAAGTCAGTGCATTTATTGATGATGGCATTAGTTTAGAACGGATGAGAGAAGCTTTACTTGATGTGCAAGCCAGCATTATGGAAGATGAGTTAACGGGAAAGCGTTATAAATTACCTTCAAGTATGAGTAAGGAGGCAAAACAAATATACAAATCTTTTGGCATATCTCGTATTCGTTATCCGCAAAAAGTGTTCGATTACGAGAAAAATGTAGTGTACTAAAAAAATACTAAGTCATTGATTTTTAGGAATCTCTTAAACAAAACCGCGGAAGTCAGGATTAAACCACAAGCCATGGAACGTTTACACTGGCATAAACAGCAGGGTCATGACTGTATTTTAGTGAGTGCCTCTTTAGAGCTCTATTTAGTTCCTTGGGCTAAAAGACATGGTTTTCAAGATATCCTTGCCTCCCGTTTAGAAATTGATCAGAAAGGGAGAGTAACCGGCCAGTTAATAGGAAAGAATTGTTGGGGAGCAGAGAAGAGGCGCCGCTTAATCGAGCTTTTAGGCCCACAAAAATACTACCAACTCTATGCCTATGGCGATAGTCGAGGAGACCAAGAATTGCTAGAGATAGCGGATTATCCCTTTTATCGATTATTTTAATACCTGATAATCATGCGGATAAACAAAAAGTTCAGGTTACTAAATAGGCAATCCTATGATTCCTTATCCTTTCTTATTGATTCTCCTATTTTTCTTTTCCTCTTGTTTAGCATTAGAGCCGAATGATCAATTAGAAGAGGCTAATAGAAGCTATCGACAAGGCGAGCAGGCTACAATTTGGATAGAGAGAAAAAAAGCATTTAATCAGGCTTTGAGCCTTTATCTTGAATTAGAAAATCAATTTAAGCTGTTTAATGATTCGAACAAACTCTATGAAGCTATTGCGGATAGTTATTTCCAATTAGGAGAATATGCCTGGTCTATTCTTTATTCTTATCGAGCTTTAGAATTAAAGCCTCAAGATCGAAATGTCCAAGATCAGTTATATCGTGCTCAAGAAAAATTAGGACTGCCACCCCACACTAAAATTGCTCGATTGAATAGATTTTTATCTTTTAATCGATTACTATCTTTGCCACAACGTTTTGAGCTTTTTTTGGCTTTCTGTGATTACATTGAGCTTTTTCTCATTGTCTATTTGGTTTCCCTTAATGATGCTACTAAAACGTTTAACTCACATTTTACTAGGCATTTTATGCTTCCTTCTACTTAATTTGATTTGTTCTTTTTATTTAACTCCTATTGAAGGAATTTTGATTGCACCCACTGGACTCTATCGAGATGCTAATTGGCAACAGCCACAGCTTCTTTCTATGCCCTTGCTAGAAGGGATAAAGGTCAATGTATTAGATATAAAAGATGAAGGAAAATGGTTGAAAATTGAAACTCCTACTGGAGTAGTGGGTTATATTCCATCTAGCTCGATTAGAATTATTTAACCGAAGTGAGAGTTATACACAAATTAATAAAAATGTAGTAAAATATAATTAAATAAAGAATAAATTTATTCTTTTTTAACAAAAAATAGAAAAGCTCTTCAGGCAGAGATTATTCTGTTGAAAAGTACAAGGAATTTACTGTAAAAAAAGTACAGAGATAGATAGGATACAAATTATACATTATTTTCCGAGATATTAAATCAGATTTTTCATCTTTAGCTTTTAACGATCTAGAATAATAATTATGCAGCAAATAGAGCAACGAGCCCTTTATAATTCATTAAGAATGAATTGGCTAAACGATCCAGCGTTAGCAGTTGAGCCTTGGCAGGTCGAAGATTATCGTCAACTTGCTCTGTTGGATATTTTCGAACGACTAAAGCGTTTATCCATTTATTTGGACAAGGTTAGTTTTGTTGCTTATGCGGATGTTTGTGATTCACCTGAAGAATTAACTAATTATTTGATAGGAGATAGACAGCTTAAAGCAGATGTAGAAGATCAAACTTATCTTCTCGTATTCGAGCTCTGGCGTCGCTTGATGAGTGAAAAGCCTTCTTTATCTTTATTTTGTGATGAGTTAGATTACCAAATCTATTTATATGATAACGACCAATTAACTGTAATGGAACCTTTACAAGATGCTCTAACTAATCTTTTAACCGTTTTAGATGAAAATGTAGACGAAGGGGTTAAGCCCACAGAGGCGCTTGTATTGATTTCATCTTGCTGTGCTAATGATATTGAAGCATTCTTGTATGATTTTATAGCCGAACAAATAGAAGAAGAAAATGATTCTTATGCTCAGGAACTTTTAGATAATTTTAGTTCTTATTTTGAAGGCAATAAATGGTTTATCTTCCTTCGTATACGTTTATTAGGCCATTTAAGTACTAAAACGGCTCATAAGTTATTGTCTCAAGTCTTAGAGGATTATAGTGAAGAACAAGACTTAGAATTTAATCTTGAGCTACTTGCCTTGATGATTGAAATTAGAAATTTACAGTTTTTTTATAAGTTAGTCAAACTGACTTTGCCTCTCTTAAAAGTAGAAGAAGATTTTCAAGATCTTTTACATATCTGTGTTGACTATTATCATGACCTCAATCAAGAGGCTCAAAAGCAGTTGATCCAAGAGATTTTACAAAGGCGCTCCCATCGATCATTAACAGAATCTTTTGATCAAAACGATCCAGAATTGCCCCTTTTACTTAAAATATTTGATTCTTAAAAGCTCAATTTGATAAGTCTTTGATCTCCAACCTCCTTAAAAGAAAAAAATACCCATTCATATTTTTTAATTCCTTTATAATCAAAGTGTTAAAGATTGTTTTAAAAGCCATGAGCGGAGTAATTAAATAAATTCTGTATCTTGACTTTAATGGCAAAAAGAGGGATATACTGGGGCAATTTAATACAATCCCTTGTAGTTTGAAATGCTATCAACTACAAGATCTTGTATTAAGGGAGATAGCTTCGTATTAAACTGAGATTTGAGTGTACTATAAATAGATATATTTTGAAGGGGAGAGCTAATCATATGACAAGACCAACATCACGAGCAATGGCTACAGCCTTACGCACCTATCATCGGCCGATTAAAGAGGGAGATACGCGTTTAGAGAGCTGGGAACAAGTGGTGGATCGTGTAGTTTCCCATCAGCGTTGGTTATGGGAGCGGGCATTAGGACATTCGCTCAATGAAATTCAAGAAGATGAGTTGGAAGAGATTAAGGCACTCATTCTTAATCGTTATATTGCGCCAGCTGGACGCACATTATGGTTGGGAGGAACTGAATTAAGTCGTACGCGAGAATCTAGTATGTTTAATTGTTCTTATACTCATGTGGAAACGGTCTATGATGTTGTTGATGTTTTATGGCTCTTATTACAAGGCTGTGGTGTTGGTTTTCGACCTATTACAGGAACATTAAATGGTTTCCGTCGCCCTTTGCAAGAGATCAAGTTGATCCGTTCTACGCGTACTGAGAAGGGTGGAGTTCAGCATAATGTGGAAACGTTTGACCCTGAAACGCAAACCTGGACGATTAAGGTAGGAGACTCTGCTGTTGCTTGGGCGAAGGCTGTAGGTAAATTAGTAGCAGGTAAATTTCCTGCTAAGGCTTTAGTATTAGATTTTTCAGAAATTCGACCAGCAGGGACACGTCTGAAAGGTTATGGATGGATCTCTTCTGGCGATGAGCAAATTGCAAAGGCATTTAAAGCGATTGCCAAAATCTTATCAGATCGGGCTGATCAATTGCTTACACGCATTGATATTTTGGATATAGTCAATTGGCTGGGGACGATTTTATCCAGCAGGCGTTCTGCTCAGATAGCCCTTTTTGAGTATGGTCAACCTGAATGGGAAGACTTTGCTTTAGCTAAAAAGGAATGGTGGCTAAAAGGCAATGCTCATCGGCAACAATCTAATAATAGCTTACTTTTCCATACTAAGCCAAAACGTCAAGAGTTAGAAAAGATCTTCCAACTGATGATTGAATCAGGGGGATCTGAGCCTGGCTTTATTAATGCTGCTGAAGCAGAAAGGAGGGCTCCTTGGTTCAAAGGGTGCAATCCTTGTGTAGAAATTCTTTTAGGGAACAAAAGTTTCTGTAATTTGACTGAAGTTAACGTCTTAGCTTTCAAAGGTGATAAGGTAGGCTTAGAGCGGGCTCTTTATCTAGCAGGTCGTATGAATTACAGACAGACCATGGTTAATTTACGAGATGAAATTTTGCAGGAAGCCTGGCATCTCAATAATGATTTCTTGCATCTTTGTGGGGTAGGATTAACGGGGGTTCGGGCGCGACGCGATTTGACCGCTTATGATTATAAACGGATGCGTAATATTACTGTAAGTGCTGCCTACAGTATGGCTACTGAGCTTAATGCCCCTTTGCCTAAGAATGTGACATGTATTAAGCCAAGTGGAACAATTAGTAAGATCATGGGAACAAAGGAATGGGGGGAAGTTCCTGAAGGTATTCATATGCCTTTAGGAAAATATATTTTTAATAATGTGACATATTCTAAACATGATCCTTTAGTAGGCAAATTTCAGGTTGCGGGCTATAGCGTTATAGAAAAGCCCTATGAACCAGAGTCTGTTCTTGTGAAGTTTCCGGTTAAATATGAGAATATTTCTTTTTCTCAAACCAAAGTCAGCAGGAAGAATGGAACTGTTGAAGAGGTCGAAGTTAATTTGGAATCAGCTGTTGATCAACTAGAGATGTATAAGCTTTTACAAACGACTTGGTGTGAACAGAACGTCTCTAATACGATCTCTTATGACCCTTCTGAGATTCCAGCTATTTTAGATTGGTTTGAAGAGAATTGGGACTGTTATGTAGGCGTGTCATTCCTCTTTCGCAATGATCCGACTAAGAATGCAGAATATTTTGGTTATGCCTATTTGCCGCAGGAAGTTGTGACAAAAGAAGTTTATGAAGCTTACACTTCCTCATTAAAAGAGATTGATTATTCAGGCAGCGAAATTCAAGATTATGAACCCGCTGAAGCTTGTATGACGGGGGTTTGTCCTGTTCGTTAACTCCTTTGCTTGGCGAAATTAGAGATTTCTTCTAATTGAAATGGCGAATTTTCCGAACTTTAGGGTAGCTCAGTTCAGAAAGTTCGCCATTTCAATTGTGATTTGAATTGATTTGACAGTTTATCGGGAGTCAATCATCCACGTCTATTTTTATAGGTTTTGAGAGAACAATTCAACCAATGTCTGGTATGAATGCCCCCCCCTTACCTAACATCTTTACTGTGTCCCATTCGTCACTTTGTCCTGAGTTTGACACTTCAAAAACTTAAAACGTTGATTATCAATACTCTCATTTTTTGAAAGTGCCAAAATTGCCACTACACCTATTTAGTCCAATTCAATACCATTTCTCCTGGGTATTTAAGCTTTAATGTTTGGAAAATTTCTTTTGATAGCCCTTTTATCGGTGCCCGAACTAATATACGCTCATTGTTCACTTCTAATACTGAAGCTTCTAGTTCTCCAATAGCCTCTCGTATTTTTTCAATTGTATGATCTGATCCTTTTCTAATTAGCTCAATTTCTAGGCTACGGTGAATAACAAAGGCAAGAAAGCAAAGCACAATATGTCCAATAATCCTTTCGGGACTAGACAAATAAATCGGTCTTATTTCTAATGAGTGTTTCATAACCCGAAAAGATTCCTCCATTTTCCATAATCGATGATGGCTGGAGAGTATCTCCTCTCTCTTCATACTATGCTTTGAAACCTGAATTCCGTAAAATCCATCCCATTTCTTATCATCATTAATCTTTTCTAGATCCAATCCTATTGATGATAATTCTCTCTTTTCATTTTTTAGATATCTTTTAGCGCCTTTTTTAGATTCCAGGGAGGCTGTGCCGTTATCTAGCATCTTTATTGCTTTCTGAATTAATCGCTCCCTATCTTTTCGGTCTTTTTCAGCTCTCTTCAAACTCCACGTGCAGATAATTCTTTCTTTTAAAATTTGCTTCTTCTTTTCATTGTTTTCCACATATTCTACAACATTATCAAACTCAATTTCTCGATATTTCAAAAGATTCCCATCTGATTCATGAATAGTTTCATATTTCTCAATATCTAAAACTTGCTTCTGCAAATTTTTATTTAAGCTCTTTAATCTACATCCAACTAGATAATCATACTCTCTATCTTTAATTCTCTTTAGATTTAATTTTGAATTAATTCCCCTATCGGCAACTACGACGACGTGCTGAATTTTAAACCTTTCTTGCAATGTTATGAGAGCATCTTCTAGCGTTTTACTTTCAAATGTATTTCCCGGAAATACTCCTAAAGCAATTGGACGACCTTCTTGATCTACAAGCATTCCTACAACGACTTGCACTTCGCCAAACTTGGCATCCTTACTGAATCCAAAGTCCCTTAAATTATCTGGCAAAGCTCCTTCGAAATAAAGAGTAGTTACATCATAAAATACAACGTCTACCTTCATGCCAAAACGATCGACATGTTTCAAAAAAATTAGATTTTCAATTTCTTTTTGAAATGATGAAAGATAATCTAAAACCCTGTAGATATGATGAAGAGGAACTTCATTGATTCCCAAAAAATGATTCTGCTTGAGATATACTTGAAGTTTGCTAGAAGGAGCCATTAATCTTGAAATGGTTTCCAGAAAAATAACTTCTTTGTAATCAAATTCTACTTTGGTTGATCCAAAAACAGTATCTAAGATTGCATCCATTCCGTACTGCTTCCAAATATGTCTATAGACAAATTCTGCACCCCAATTGATCCGATCTACTTCTCCAATTTTAGGAATATCCGTTGAAGCTACTCCAATAGCTTGTAATGATTTGGAAAAACGATGAAGTTCTCCTTTCTGAAGAAGTTGGTCCAATCTTCCCAGTTGAGCAATGGTTCGATGTTTAACTTTCCCATTTTCACGAAAAGTCTCAACCAAACTGAGGTAAATAAAATTTTTTGAGCGAGTTTTTTTTATAAACATACTCACATTTTACATTTAATCTTTTAATAGTCAATTTTTTTTGAAAAAATGTTGCCACTACGAATTTTGAAAAAAAACTTATCTAACTTAAAATAAATAACTTATAAATTTAATGTGTCAAACTCAGGAGATTCCAGCTATTTTAGATTGGTTTGAAGAGAATTGGGACTGTTATGTAGGCGTGTCATTCCTCTTTCGCAATGATCCGACTAAGAATGCAGAATATTTTGGTTATGCCTATTTGCCGCAGGAAGTTGTGACAAAAGAAGTTTATGAAGCTTACACTTCCTCATTAAAAGAGATTGATTATTCAGGCAGCGAAATTCAAGATTATGAACCCGCTGAAGCTTGTATGACGGGGGTTTGTCCTGTTCGTTAACTCCTTTGCTTGGCGAAATTAGAGATTTCTTCTAATTGAAATGGCGAATTTTCCGAACTTTAGGGTAGCTCAGTTCAGAAAGTTCGCCATTTCAATTGTGATTTGAATTGATTTGACAGTTTATCGGGAGTCAATCATCCACGTCTATTTTTATAGGTTTTGAGAGAACAATTCAACCAATGTCTGGTATGAATGCCCCCCCCTTACCTAACATCTTTACTGTGTCCCATTCGTCACTTTGTTCAATTAAATTTATGGGGTACTGCATCCCAGAACCACCAAATCCAGGAACAAAAAAATCATCTTTCTTTTGCCAATCAGTGTAAGCCAGAGTTAGATGATCCTCCGCCTTTCCATTTGTCAGCTTTTGCATATTATCCTGTTCTTGTGGAGTCTCAAAAATCTCTTTAATAAGTTTGAGGCGCTCATTACATGTAATCAACTCAATATCTAGCTGATCTTTAAGAGACGTTTGGCATTTACTAATAAGATCGTGAGCGTAAGAAGTGATAAATGGGATAACTATCAATACTTTTTTTGGTGATAGTTGTTCCGATTCTTTTAATTGTTTTGCCATTTCTTGCAGAGAATCTGTGATTTTTGTCCCAATGCTACTCATACACCCTTGTTTTGAATAGCTACCGTCATCAAATAAAACAATTGTATTCTCTTTGACTTCTTTGATATTTAAATCGATCGTACCTTGATCTTGATTACTTTTAAGAGGAAACCAGGCATAAGGTAGTTGAACAAGATCTTTTAAAGCTAGAGAAGCTATCCAGAGATTGCTACTTCCAGAGATTGCCCCTACAGCAAATTGAGGATTTTCTAGTTCCTGCAATTTATTATTTAAAATCATGACACATTCTTTTAATGCTGCATCAAATTTTTCCATAGAGATATATTGAACGTTGGCAATAGCTTTCTCAGCAACTTGGCGAAGAAGGGGGCTTTTTAGCCCTCGGGATATCAAATCCAAGTATTTATTGGCATTCTCTTGGTTTGGAGCAAGACTTTGATTAGGTCGTTTAGGGCATACATGCAAAGGAATACTTCTTTCCTCTATTTCTTGCTGCTTTTTTATCAATTTTTCTTTTGGATAACCAGGTAATTCGATTTCTTCTTCTCGTAGTAACAAATAAGCTATATCTGGGATAATTATTTGTTTTTTTGGAGCTGATTGTTGTGGCTTAAGAGGTGATTGATTTGTAAAAACAGACGTTGTACTAGAACTAAAAGTTAGGGAATGATGTTTGTTATCGTTTGGTAAATGCTGAGTTTGATGAGTCGATGGTATTTATTGTTGGGAGCTATGTGTCTTCGTGCCACTCGATCAGTTTTCTCTGTTTTAGAGCATTTATCGATTATCCATTTAATCGTGTGATAACCTAAATAACCAATAATAGCCATTCCTAATGTGCAAGCGCAAAGAGGAATATGATCTTTAACAAATTGTGATATATTAACCATTTAAATCCTATTATGTAATTATTAGTATTTAAAATAATAATAATAACAATTTAATTAATTTTTGTCAATTAAAAAACTTATTTAATTGAACTGTTACTCTATAATTTTATTTAATTTATACGGGAATATGATGAGCAACTGGCATATTCAAAAACGAGACGTTACTTGAAATTAAATTTTAAGGTTATTCCATGAGTTATTACTTAACTTTTCGTTGACTTTTCTTTTGCCCACCCCAAAGAGTTTATTCAAGAATCAGTCATCGAGGAATCAAACAATTTTTGTGGAGTAGAAAAATGCCAAGCAAGGACAGAGAAAGCTCAAAGAAATCATATCCTTTTTTCACTTCAAGCTTTCTTAAGAATTGAAAGATTTTTGCTTTCGAATAGGCTTAACTTGATTTGAAGCTAAGATAAGGGAAGCTGTTTTAGAGCAATGAAAGATTCACGGATTCCTTAAAATAACACTAAAATTTATTCAATTGCGTAACTTCTATCTTTTTAGAGTAAGCGACCAGAGTAAATTTTTTTAGATTGACGTATATGGGATAATTATTTAGAAGTGGTTAATAAATCTTATTTACACTTTACGTGACTTTACAACTTACTTATGTATGGCCTATAAGAGGCTTAGAAATGTGATGTAGGTGGAGGTAGAAATAAAAATGAAGAGTTCACTTTTTAGAAAAAAGCCAAGACTTAATTTAGCTCTTCTTATTCGTCAAAAAAGAAGAAAAAACCTGGGTGCAGATGATAGAATTTACAGGCATCGATTATATAGGTAATCGAATGAAAAATATCATATACTCATCCCAGTTCAAAGTGAGAAGTTTCGGCTGTGCCAAAGCCTCGGGCTTCAACGATCAAAAATTGGTTCGACTATATGGACCCATTTTTGATCGTTGAATCGCGAGAGCTTTCGCATTGCCCAAATTCTCACTTTGAACTGGGATGAGTATATCAATTGAAGCTTAAGAATAAATTTAAATATCGTTTATCCAAGTTTGCAAAAGATAATCCAACCAAAAGTAACGATGTTTTCGTCCCGCCCATCCCAAAAAACCCATATGGCCCCCATATTGACATAGCCATATTTTTACAGATGAGGAAAGAGTCATGTCTAAGACAGAGCGATAATCAATAAAGGGATCATCTGCAGCAAAGAGTAGGTAACAAGAATGTTGAATATAGGGCAGCCAAAAGCGACTGCTGCACTGTTGATAGTAATCTGAAGCGCTTTGAAAGCCCCATTGGGGAGCTGTAATGAGATGATCAAAATCATAGATAGACTTAATTTTGTTTCTTTCAGGCCAACGAGATGCTTGCTGTTTCATCTTGGTTAAAAAGTAACGATGATAAAAGCGATTTGAAAAGCGGGATAAGAGATGGACTGACTGAGCGAGGTCAATTGAAGGACAAATCGCAATCGTATGATGTAAAAGATTACGACCCTCTTCTCCAAGTTCACCAGCAAGTTTCAAAACAATATTGCCGCCTAGAGAGAAACCAAGTAAGATAAGAGGAGAAAGAGGAGTTTCTTGTTTCAAGGCTTGAATCACTCTAAGGATATCATCACTTATTCCACCATGATAGGTAAAGCGTGCTAGATGCTGTCCTGAGCCACAGCCGCGCAAATTAATACGAATCACCCGGTAGCCATCATGATACAGTTTACGGCTAATGCGAACCATGTAGGCTGAGGTATGGTTACCTGCGAGTCCATGAATCATCATGACTGTTTTCTGTGTCATATGCCAAGAGCTTGGTGTCGACACTTCACAGCAGAGTGTGTCGCTATCTTTAAGGGGAATGAAGAGCGGCATAGAGGGAGGAGCTTTGCCAGGTGCAATCAAATTTGCAAGGATTGTCTGAAGATGGGGAGAAGCACAGCCGGGAAGTGGACGGAATAAGAGATGATTGATCATGGTTTTAGAGTTATCAAGTCCTTGACTAATTACAAAAGCAAGAAGATAATACACGAAATCGATATACTCCCTATAGGGAAAACTGAGAATTTTTATGAATAGACCTTTTTCGAAATTTGCTTTGTTTGAAAAAATGAATTGTTTTTGAGCAGATTGATTGCCAAATTTTGAAAGCATATGTGCACATATGGTTAAAAAATTTGGCAATCAAGATGCCGAAAAGAATTATTTTAGCAAACAAATGAAATTTCGAAAGAGGTCTAATATTGGGAAATAGATGAAGATTGCTTTGATAGGATATGGAAAAATGGGAAAAACGATCGAGCAGGTTGCCTTGAGTTTAGGATATTCGATCGTGACGCGCCTTTCCTCTAATCAATGGGAGAATATGTCCTTACAAGAAGCAGATGTGTGCTTAGAATTTACTCGCCCTGATTGTGTTTTAGAAAATGTCAAAAGGATCGCTAAATTAAAAAAACAGATGATTATTGGGACGACAGGGTGGTATGATCAAATAGAAGAAGTACGTTCCATCATAGAGGAGTACCAAATAGGAGTGCTCTATTCACCAAATTTTTCCATTGGAATTCAGCTCATGCTCGAAATCTTAAGCGATGCTTCACGTATCATGAGTGCATTTAAAGAATATGATGTGGCCGGTATCGAATATCATCATCATCGAAAGAGAGATCATCCATCGGGTACAGCTTTGGAGATAGGAAAGATCATTGAAGAAAATATTCCTCATGTAAAAAAGCTTCATTTTTCAAGTGTACGTTGTGGTTCGATTCCTGGTATGCATACAGTGCTTTTTGATTCTCCTTTTGATACGATTACCCTTACACATGAAGCAAGAAATCGAGAAGGATTTGCTCGAGGGGCGATTCAGGCTGCTATCTGGCTTCAAGGAAAAAAAGGATTGTATACGCTTAAAGATTGTATGAGGGAAATGATCCAAAAAAGTCGTCATTGAAAGAAAATAGATTCACTACAAGAGCTGCCATGAAACTGAGAGGGACGATCACAGCTTTAATTACTCCATTTAGCAATCAACAATTGGATGAAGAAGGGTTGGTTCGCAATATTCGCTACCAAATTGATCAAGGTGTGAGTGGAATTCTCGTTCTTGGTACAACAGGAGAAGCTGCCACGTTACTGCCAGAAGAACAGATGCGCGTTATGTCAATTGCTATTAGAGAGGCAAAAGGCAAAGTACCTGTGTTGATAGGAACAGGGCATAATTGTACAAAACGAACTATTGAAAAAACGAAGAAAGCCAAAGATTTAGGGGCTGATCTTGTTCTTATTGTGACACCTTATTATAATAAGCCGACTCAAGAAGGAATTTATTGTCATTTTGAAGCGATTGCCACTCATGTGGAGATTCCTATAATTGTCTATAATGTTCCGGGAAGAACAGGAACAAACATCGAATTATCTACTTTAATGAGGATAGCAGATTTGCCAAATGTCATTGGAGTGAAAGAGGCTTCTGGAAATATCGGTCAAGCTAGCGACATCATACAAGTGCTTTCTGAAAGAGATCCGCCCTTTACAGTCTTATCGGGTGATGATGCCTTGACGCTACCGATGATGGCATTAGGAGCAAACGGAGTCATTTCTGTTGTAAGTAACTTGATTCCAGCTCAAGTCGTTTCCTTAGTCCAAGCAGCTTTGCAAGGACAATTCGATCAAGCTCGTAAAAAACATTATCAATTATTACCCCTCTTTAAAGCAGCTTTTATAGAGACCAATCCCATGCCGATTAAGACGGCCATGAATTTATGTGGAATGGCTGCAGGAGAGTGCCGACTTCCCTTATCTTCAATGTTGCCAGACAATCAATATCAACTTCGTCAATTGCTTGTACGTATGCAACTCCTGTTGGATAAAAAATGACAAAAAGAAATCCGAACCTAGCCTTGTTAAAAGCTCATTATCTTTTTCCTGAAATGAATCTGCGAAAGCGGTAATTTCTTGAATGCTATCCTAATGCAGATCTCATTAGCTTGGGAAAATGTGATATTGGGAGATTACAGACTCTCTTTGGGAATCAACTATTTTTAATGGAGCTTCTAATATTGCTCAATATGGAGGTTGTGCTGTTCTTAAAGATAGAGGATGGCAAGAAGCTTCTGCCCAAATTGCTAAGTAGCCATTTGAATAGCTTCCCTTTTTAATCTTTATTCTTGTTGAACGGATGGTGGAGGAAATAGAGAATCGCAAATGGTTTCTGTCCAAGTCCTTTCATTTTGACGTATTTTACCAATTTCTGATGCTATAGTAGTGATAACACCTCCAATTGCTCCAAATGTTTTGAATGAAGGGGCAGATTATCTTGTGGGCATTAAGGGAAATCAAGGGAATCTTGAAGCAGAAGTTCATAATTATTTTAACCAGGCCCACGCGATTCATTATGAAAGTGAGGAGTTTAAGTGTCATTCCAGTTTGGATAAAGGGCATGGAAGAATAGAAAGCCGTCACATTTGTGTGACTGAAGACTTAGACTGGCTTCCACAGAAAAATGAATGGGGATTAAAATCACTGATTGAGGTGCGTTCAGAACGTGCTTTTAGTGGAAAAACAGAAAATTCTGTCCGATATTACGGTTATAGTCGTTGTGCTACGGCTGAACAATTTGGCGATTGGATTCGAGAACATTGGGCAATTGAAAATCCCTTACACTATGTAGTAGATGTTATATTTAAAGAGGATGCATCTCTTGCAAATGTAGGACATATTGCAGAAAATATGAGTATATTTCGTCGGCTTACAATGAATGTTATAAAAACTTTTGATCCGAAAAGAGGAATGGCTGATGCTAGGCGAGGAGCAATCTATGAGCCGAATTATTTGTTGGGATTATTGTCTAGATTATTTTTAATAAAATGTTAAATCTTTCTTATCAGAAGGCCCTGGATGTATGATATCGTATATTTAATATTAATAAAATACAAATAAAATTTTTTATGAATATAAATAATAACAGATCATTTTTTTGCGATTCCATCACCGATGGTTGGACAAAAAAAGATTGGGCTTTAAATTTAATCCCCCTTGGAGGCATTGCTTCCGTTGCTTATGAAATTGGATCGGCGTGTTTATCTTCTAGAGATCGCACTGCTAAAATTTCAGAAGACTTTTTTAAATCACCCATTCAGACTACTATCAAAAAAATCGCTCAATGTCTTTGGGTTCCTATTGTTGTTTACGGATCTCTTAAGCTAGTTTGCTTTATCGTTAAAACTTGTTGGAATCGGTGCTTTCCCCCTGCTAATAATAGACCTAGAGAAGAAAGTCAAGTCATCGATCTTCGAACTAAAGATCCTTCTATAATCATTCCTCCCGAGGTAGTTGTTAACCACATTTTTTCTTATTTAAATCTCCATGAACTTGGGGTGTGTAGGAGTGTAAGTAGAATATGGAATCAATACGCAAATACCCCAATTCTTTGGCGGTCAGCAATATACCGCGAAATCGCTTTTAGCAGTAAGAATTGGGCTCAATGGGATGCAGATCTTGTAAAAGATGTAGACATGAGACAAGAAATGCTGTCTCTACCGAAGAATATTGCGGAAGAACTTAGACGTTCAGCTTTTCCTGGAAAAAGCATTATAGAAACTCATGTACTGGTGAGAATGCCAAAAGGGCTTACCATAAAAAAACTTGGAGAGCTTGCAAAAAAATATTTTCCAAGTAACACTGATGGCTATAGATACATTTGGTCAGCAATTGTTGATGAATTAGAAGATAAGTCCGTCGATGAATCTGTTTGGCTGTTGATGACAAAGGATGTCCTTCAAGGAAGCAGAAGTAAAAGCTACAGTCAGCAAAAGAATATTGTAACTGAGCTTGCTGAAACAACTGGGGTCCCTTATGAAGTCCCCACTACTTTAGAAGCCGCGACTTGTATTTTAGCAGAGTACTCTCGTTCTAAAAATCGCCTATTTAGCGATAGGCTATGGACCTATACACGTTGTCAAGAGAATGTTAAAGGCTATCAAACGGTTGTTGGGGGCTTCGCCCCGGCTGGCCTCCGCGTTAGCCACAAACACAACTATGACCACCACGACCACATTGGCGTTGCGGCCCTGCGGAAGTTCTAAGGTCATTGGCTCTTGGTCAATTGGCCTTTGATAAAGGTTCTTGTTCTTTGTTTTTTGGTCCTTGATTTAACGACCTGGGGAGGAAAAAACCAAGGCTATTCAATGTGATTAAATTTTACTTTTAATATGTATATTTAATCACATTGGTTTCTTACCCAGTAAGCATTTTTTACAGCTTGAGATAACGCATGCTGATTAGCATGAGATAAAATCCCCAAATAGGACTGCAGTCTTTGATCCAGACTGACCCCATCTATTTTCCCTTGTAGAAAGATTTCGTACGCATCTTTTAGTCGCTTTTTCATCCGCTGCTTTGTTCGTGTTCGCACTAAAGTATGCTTAAAAAAAAGAACATAGCCCACGAAATTGATTCCTTGAGTTAATTTTCTAATAATCAACTTTTTTGGGTGAAGATCTAATTGGAGCCTTTTTATAAGAAATTCTCGAATAGGAAAAATTAAAAATTCTAAATGGTTTTTATCATTAGATAAAATAATGAAGTCATCACAATACCGTAGATAATACCGCTCACGGAGTTCTTGCTTGATGAAATCATCCAGCTCGTGAAGATAAACATTTGCAAATAATTGGGAGGTTGCATTTCCTAAAGGAATTCCCACACTCCCTGACGGACCGCTATTAACTTTAAAACTATCAATGATTGTATCGATAATTTTCAGTACATCTTCGTCTGCGATACTTTTTCGAAGGCAGGGCCTTCTGATAAGAAAGATTTAACATTTTATGTAATTACTCAGGAGTAAACTTTTTATTAACAATTAGTTTATAATACAGGAAGATAAGGATTCGAGGTTTTTTATGGATCTTGAGAATCTTCCTCCTCTTAGCCAACTTTCTATTGAGCAAAAAGATAAGCTTATTAATGAACTACTTTTACTCGTTCCCCTTGTTAAAGCTTTAAAGCAGAAAGTGGTAGATTTAGAACAGAAAGTGGCAGATTTAGAAAACCAGCTTAATCAAAATAGTCGCAATAGTCATAAGCCTCCTTCCACAGATGGGTTTAAAAAAATCAAAATTCAGCACGAGAAAAGCTCTAAAAGAAGTGGTGGACAAATAGGGCATAAAGGCCAGACTTTAAAAATTTGTAATAAGCCAGATAAAATTATTGAATACCCGCTTGATATTTGCACCTATTGTAGATCAAATATTAAGAACACAGATCATGTAGGTTATAAGGTTGCACAAGTATTTGATCTTCCGCAAATGAAAATAGAGGTGACCGAGCATAGAGTTTTTGAAAAGATTTGTCCTGATTGCGGCAAGATTTGCTCAGCTAATCTACCCCAAGGATTAAGTTTTGGACCTCAATATGGCAAGCAGCTTAAGGCATTTTTAGTTTATTTACATCACTATCAATTTATTCCAAGCGAACGTATTTGCGAATTTTTTAAGGATATTTTTGATCATCCTTTAGGGGAGGCTGCCATTTTTAAAGCAGAGAAAGATTCCTTTATAAATCTGCAAGACTTTGAAAAGGAACTTAAAAGGCAAATCCAAAAGGAAAGAGTTTTACATGGAGATGAAACAAGTTTAAGAATAAATGGTAAGAACGAATGGCTCCATGTTGCATCATCTAAGAGGTTGACTTCCTATTTTGTTCATCCCAGAAGAGGCAAAAAGGCTATGGATGAAATGGAAATATTGCCAAATTTTATGAATACATTAGTACATGACCATTGGAGGGCTTATTTCCAATATGAATGCAATCATGCCTTATGCAATAGCCATCACTTACGTGAGCTTGAAGCTGTGTTTGAAGGGACATCTCATGATTGGGCAAGACAAATGCAGAAGTGCCTTCGAGAGATAAAGCTTGCCAAGGAAGAGAGACAACTAAAGCCTTGCAAAATTTCGTTATTTGAACAAAGGTATGATAAGATTATCTGGACTTACGCAAAATTCGAGATTTTGAAATAATAGCTAAAAAAATTGAGAATGGTTATGGGACGTAAAAAAAAGTCAATCGAATGGATTACTGCCAATTTCTTCTTTGCACTCAAACAAACTATACACTGACCTATTTTGCTGAGCATCAAGCTGGAGTCAGTCATGATGCAATCAACCGCTATCTCGCTAAGGATAAATTGACGCCTGCATTAGTGTGGGAACATGTTAAAAAGGATGCGGATCAAAGCGAGGAGGGCTATCTCATCTTTGATGATGTTGTTTTAGATAAAAGAGATTCTAAAGCAATTGAGATAACAAAGTGGCAATATAGCGGAAATGAAGGGAGAGTGATTAATGGGATTGGAGTTGTCACATGTGTCTATTACCAGCCTAAGGTTAAAAGATTTTGGGCGATTGATTATCGAATCTATTCTCCTGAAGAGGATGGTAAAAGTAAGCTAAAACATGTCTATGATATGTTGCAGAATGCGATTTTTAGCAAGAATCTTAGGTTTAAAACAGTGTTGATGGATACTTGGTATGCAACAGACTTTCTAATGAAGGAGATTGATCGGTTAGGGAAGCTATTTTATTGTGCCATCAAATCCAATCGATTGGCAAGTCCTGTGGATCAAAAGTATGACTATAAACAAGTTAAAGAATTTGAGTGGTCTGAAGAAGAACAAAAAAAAGGAATTCATTTTAGACGCTGGTCGCAGTTTAAACATTTGCAGCTTTTCCGCATTCAGGTTTCATCTAACCGAACGGATTATATCGTCACGAACGATTTAGCCCAGTTGGATGCAAATGCCACACAAAAAGAGTATGGCATTCGCTTTATGATTGAGCAGCTGCATAGAGAATTAAAGCAAACAACAGGGATTGATCAGTGTGAATGTAGAAAAGGAAGAATACAAAGAAACCATATTGCTTCCGCTTTTCTTGTTTGGATAAAACTCAAACAAATTGCTTACCAAACATGCCAAACTATTTATCAACTAAAAGAAGGACTTTTGAAAAATTATCTTATCGATCAACTCAAAAACCCATCTATTCCTATGAATTTCGCGTAAGTCCAGATTATAAATGAGGGCTATATTCAAGCTCTTCATGAAACTGGACCACCAAGAAAATCTCATCCCAAGGAAATTTGCCTTTTGGATCGCCTGAAAAATAGGAAAAGGCAGACATTAATGTTTATGTATAAGCAAGATGTACCTTTTGATAATAATCAGGCAGAAAGGGATATTCGCATGATGAAAGTCAAAATGAAGATATCAGGGTGCTTTCGCACGAAGACTTATGCTCAAATATTTTGTCGCATTCGAAGCTACATGTCTACATGTAAGAAAAAAGGCACAGTCGTCCTTTCTGCTTTGATAAAAGCTTTTAATGGACAAGCCCTCTGTTGCCTATCTTCTTGAATATTCAGGTCATTAAATATTAAATTGACGAAAATGAAACTTTTTCATTTTCGTCAATTTAATATTTAATGACCTGAGTAATTACCATTTTATTAAAAATAATCTAGACAATAATCCCAACAAATAATTCGGCTCATAGGTTGCTCCTCGCCTAGCATCAGCCATTCCTCTTTTCGGATCAAAAGTTTTTATAATATTCATTGTAAGCCGACGAAATATACTCATATTTTTTGCAATATGTCCTACATTTGCAAGAGATGCATCCTCTTTAAATATAACATCTACTACATAGTGTAAGGGATTTTCAATTGCCCAATGTTCTCGAATCCAATCGCCAAATTGTTCAGCCGTAGCACAACGACTACAACCGTAATATCGGACAGAATTTTCTGTTTTTCCACTAAAAGCACGTTCTGAACGCACCTCAATCAGTGATTTTAATCCCCATTCATTTTTCTGTGGAAGCCAGTCTAAGTCTTCAGTCACACAAATGTGACGGCTTTCTATTCTTCCATGCCCTTTATCCAAACTGGAATGACACTTAAACTCCTCACTTTCATAATGAATCGCGTGGGCCTGGTTAAAATAATTATGAACTTCTGCTTCAAGATTCCCTTGATTTCCCTTAATGCCCACAAGATAATCTGCCCCTTCATTCAAAACATATTGAAGCTCTTCCTTATAGGTAAAATGAGCATCAAACGAGATGATTGCTCCCTGAACATCGACCCCCTTTAATAATTGAGGTAATGCCTTGCGTTCACACGACTTATCTGCAACTCTTTCTTGTCTGATGACCAGCTTTGATTCTGCTGCAAAGAGCTCTACGATATGAGAAATGTGTTCGTTATTAGAGACCCCTCTTAATCTTTTGCCATCAACGATCAAAAGTTGATCTTTTAATTCCGAAGGCAATGAAGCTAGCCATTGGGACATCAAATTTTTAAGCCCTTCTGGCTTCACTCTAGAAAGAAACCACCAAATTGTATCGTAAGAAGGAATACTAAAGTTCAAACCGAGAGAAAAGTTGAGCCATGAGCCTCTAGCTTCAGCAAAATAAGCGATATCGGCAACGGTATTACAATTTGAAAGGTATCCGCACAATATTATCAAGATAAGATACCAAGATGGATATAGACATCTTGACTCAATTCTTGGATCGGGAAAATTTGAAAGGAAATTTTGTACATTTTCTTTAAGCGCTTTTAGATCAACGTTTACTAGGTCTTGGTATTCTTTATCGGTAGTCTTTCTCTTTGGCATATCTTCCTCCGTGTTAGAGAAAATATGCATTCTTGAGAAATTATTTATAAGAAAAACTTAGCTAAAATGGTAAATCTTTCTTATCAGAAGGCCCTGTCTATATTGCTGTTAACAAAGAAAAAGAAATTAGGCAGCTATTTACCGTCCTGAATCTATATGACAGAGCCTTGGCAGACAATGCTAATTTAGAGGAAAAAGACCTTTTACTTAAACATCTTAAAGATGGTAATTATAAAAATTTGAAACAATCTGTTCTTCTTTATTGCTATAACAAAGTCTGGAAAAATAAATTTATTTCTTTTCTTAACTCACTACCTCGCCATGATGACGGAGTTGGTTCAATTCCATGTCAATTTGATGATAGAACCAAAGAAAAAAATGAAAAGTTAGGACTTACGTGTGCTTACATATTTCCAGCCGAGCAACAAGCAAGAAACAGAAAGCGACTTAATGGAATATGGTCTCTATTTATTACTATAAGTAGAATTTCAGCTGTAGCTCTCATTATTCTGCTTGGAAATTTGTGTTTTTTGGCAAGATGAAATAACGATAGTCACTCTAATTCAGACTCGCCAAACTCAAGTTAAAAAAGTAGCTTAACAAATTTTGAAAAAATGTCTTGTGCTTACTCTAAAGGGTAGTTTAAATAAAAATTCATCAAAAAATTCCAGCAAAGGAGACAGTTTAATGAGTGTCGACTTTGCGATACTGAAGTTCAACAGATGCCAGAATTTCATTAGAAAACCCTTCCATTTCCGTAGTAAAATCCCGATTAGCAATCAACAATTGGATGAAGAAAGGTTGATTCGCAATATTTGCTACCAAACAGATACGCGTATTGCTATTAGAGAGGCAAAAGGCAAAGTACCTGTGTTGATAGGAACAGGGCATAATTGTACAAAACGAACTATTGAAAAAACGAAGAAAGCCGAAGATTTAGGAGCTGATCTTGTTCTTATTGTGACACCTTATTATAATAAGCCGACCCAAGAAGGAATTTATTGTCATTTTGAAGCGATTATTACCTCTCTTTAAAGCAGCTTTTATAGAGACCAATCCCATGCCGATTAAGACGGCCATGAATTTATGTGGAATGGCTGCAGGAGAGTGCCGACTTCCCTTATCTTCAATGCTGCCAGACAATCAATATCAACTTCGTCAATTGCTTGTACGTATGCAACTCCTGTTGGATAAAAAATGACAAAAAGAAATCCGAACCTAGCCTTGTTAAAAGCTCATTATCTTTTTCCTGAAGTGAATCTGCGAAAGCGGCAATTTCTTGAATGCTATCCTAATGCAGATCTCATTAGCTTGGGAATCGGAGATACAACAGAACCTATTTCAGAATCCGTTACCGAAGCTCTTGTTCTTGCTTCAGCACATTTAGGAACTCATACAGGATACTCAGGCTACGGTTCAGAGCAAGGTATAAAAGCTTTAAGAGAGAAAATTGCTTCAAAAATTTACTTCAATCGGATCAAACCGGAAGAGGTTTTTATTTCTGATGGGGCCAAATGTGATATTGGGAGATTACAGACTCTCTTTGGGAATCAGATTTCAATCGCAGTTCAAGATCCTGTCTATCCTGTGTATGTAGAGGGAAGTCTCATTCAGGGAATCAAAGAGATTATCTATATGCCTTGTTATCCAGAGAACAATTTTTTTCCAGATTTACAACTACTTCCAAGAACAGATTTGATCTATTTTTGCTCTCCTAATAATCCCACTGGAGCTGTCGCTACAAGATCACAATTAGAACAACTTGTTGCTTTTGCCCAAGCCAACCATTCTATTATCATTTTTGATTCAGCTTATGCTCACTACATTCGGGATCCTGCCCTTCCCAAGTCAATTTTTGAAATTGAGGGAGCTAAACAGGTTGCTATTGAAATTAACTCATTTTCTAAATTAGCAGGCTTTACAGGGGTTCGCCTTGGCTGGAGTATCGTTCCTGAAGAATTAAAGTACGAAGATGGGTTTTCCATCAAGGCAGATTGGCATCGACTCACTTCAACTATTTTTAATGGAGCTTCTAATATTGCTCAATATGGAGGTTGTGCTGTTCTTAAAGATAGAGGATGGCAAGAAGCTTCTGCTTTAATTGATTTTTATTTAGAAAATGTTCGTATCCTAAGAGAAAGGTTAGAGAGTTTAGAATATCAGGTATTCGGAGGTATTCATGCGCCCTACTTATGGATATATCTTAAAGGGCACAAATCGTGGAATGTCTTCCAAGATTTTCTAGAGAAGTTTCATATTGTAGCTACTCCTGGGGCTGGATTTGGGCCACAAGGAGAGGAGTTTATTCGTCTTAGTGCTTTTGGCTATCGAGAAACAATCCTACGAGCAGTAGAACGATTTAAAAAATATATTTAAACAACTTGAGTCCTTCAATTTAATGAGTATCGACTTTGCGATACTGAAGTTCAACAGATGCCAGAATTTCATTAGAAAACCCTTCCATTTCTGTCGTAAAATCCCGAATTGTATTTCTAAGATAATTATAACCAATTAAAGCAGGAATGGCATCGAGAAGCCCTAAGACTGTTGTGGCAAGGGCTAAGGAAAGCCCGCCTAACACTGCCTGATGTGTATTACCAGCTGTTTGTGCCTGAAGCTCTGAAAAAGTTATTAGAATTCCCCAAACAGTTCCTAATAAACCTAAGAAAGGGGCCAAGCTAACTATCGTAGAAAGGATATATAAATTCTTTTCTAAATTTTTCGTTTGGGCAGCCACGGTCGTGGTTAAGTGGGAAGTAATGAAATCCATATCACTTAAAGAGAGATAGGCAGTTGCTTGTTGAGTATTATTAGGTGGCTGCTTATCTAGTATTGGATGAATTAAACCAAAATGACGATTTTTAGCTAAAAGTTCTAAAGATTGTTTTTTGAGAACTTTATAAAGGTCGACAAAAGGATTAATCACTTTTTTTTGATTCATATTTTCAAAATCGAGACTTAAAGGATTCAATTTTTGTAATTGAAAGGCTTCTTGAAAGCGAAATGCATATTTTTTCGCTTGATAAGTCATCCAAATTTTATGGATAAGGACTGTCCAACTACACATAGACAACGCATAAAGAGCTAAGAAAATCAATTTACCTAACAGATCTGATTGAGTATAAGCATCAATAAAAGGATTATGAGCCAAAACTATAGTATTTACAGACATTTATCATTCCTTTATACTGTAACACTGTGATATAATAATTTTAATTTGCTGGCTTCTTTATGATTTTCATTAAAATGGATAACTTATAGGAGGCTATTTGTCAAGAAAGAGCTTGACTGCACAATGGATTTATTAATTTATCTTAAATAGTTATTTTGTATTGTACTTCAAAATAAGGAATTTAAAAATCCTTTTTAAGAATAAATCATACAAAAATATCACAAGTGAACTCAAAAATTGGAATTCTGACATAGCCAGAATTCCAATTTTTGAGTTCACTTGTGTATAAGCTATATAAAATAAACGCGAGCTCAGCATGGTCTCTTTTACTCAATGATAGAGTTTTAGCTGCTTAGCGTTGAACTCCGTTAAAAATTAGGAGCTTTTAATAATGTCGTATTTTCGCCTTTTTCTTCTTTTGATCATGCTAGCTTTGCCTATGCATAGCTTTGCCACCATTAACCATGAAACAATGCCTATCAAAGTTGAGCTAATCTCAGAAGAAAAGACGATTCAGCCTGGCCGTCCTTTTTGGATTGCTCTCCGTTTTGTGATGGATGACGGGTGGCATGTCTATTGGAAGAATCCAGGTGAGGCTGGTATCCCATTAAAAGTAGATTGGAAATTACCAGAAGGCTTGCGAGTAGGTCCTTTAAAATGGCCATTTCCTGAGAAATTTACTGTTGAAGGAATGGTTGGCTTTGGTTATCAAAGAGAAGTGACCTTGTTAACAGAGATTACACCAGATCCCTCTTTAAAATCAGGAGAAGAGATCCATTTAGATGCACTAGTCACGTGGCTGGTTTGTTCATCCCTGATTTGTCAGCCTGGTTCTGCTTCTGTACAGTTTGCTTTTCAAGTTGATTCTCAGCATCCTCAACCCAATGAAAATGTTGTTAATCTATTTCAGGCTGCTAGAGCAAAGATTCCGACTTCCCATGTAGCTATTAAAACAGTTCGTAAAGAGGGACTTGTACAACTTCAGGTTCCTACCTCTAGTACGCCTCAAGGTGCTATTGTAGATGCTTATTTCTTTCCAGAACAGGCAAATATAATTGATCATTCAGTAGATCCCACTGTTTCTCAGACCATCTCTCCTTCAGATAAGTTTGTTGTTAACTTAAAAGAAAATGATGAGATAGGGGCCAAAAGTGCTATTTTGAAAGGAGTCCTTGTTGTACATACTCAGAAGGATGCTTATCGCCACATTCAAGCCTTTGATATTGATAGTCTCATTCAAGATAATACAGATAGATATCTAGTGAGCTTTGCAAATTCTTCAAAGAATCCCTCATTTGTATCAGCTTCTATCGGTAACAGTATCATCTCTTCACCCATCGAATCCCGATTTCAAGGGGGGTTAGGATTAGCCCTTTTCTTTGCCTTTTTGGGAGGAATGATTTTAAATCTCATGCCTTGTGTGTTGCCTGTTCTTTCTTTTAAAGTGATGAGCTTTGTGAAGATGGCTGGACAGAATCGTTTACTCACGATTAAGCATGGGCTTTTATTTACTCTGGGGGTACTCTTTTCATTTTGGATATTGGCCATCGCGATGCTTTTTTTAAGAGCTTATGGTCAAGCGGTTGGATGGGGTTTTCAGCTACAAGAACCTCTATTTGTTGTTATTCTAGCCTCTGTTTTATTTATTTTCTCTTTGAACTTATTTGGTGTCTTTGAGTGGGGAGTTTTCTTTGCCTCTTGGGCAGGCCAAACTCAAGCAGACACAAGTCAAAAGTCTTCCGGATATGTGAGTTCTTTTCTAAGCGGTGTATTAGCAACAGCTGTGGCGACACCTTGTACGGGTCCTTTTTTAGGATCCGCAGTAGGCTTTGCTGTGACTTTGCCGGTTTTCCAAGCTTTATTGATTTTTACCGTTTTAGGATTGGGAATGTGTTGCCCTTATCTTTTATTATCCGCCTTTCCTGCTTGTTTCCGTTTTATTCCTAAGCCAGGTCCGTGGATGGAGATATTTAAAGAATGCATGGGCTTTCTCTTATTAGCCACAGTTTTATGGTTGATGTGGGTATTTAGTGCACAAACAGATTCATTTTCTCTTATTTGCTTGATAGGCGGTTTCTTATGTTTTGCTATAGGTGCTTGGTTGTACGGAAAAGGAAGTTCTCCTTTAATCAGTAAATCGCGGCGAATGTTGGCTTATATAAGCGTTTCTATTTTTGTCATCATCGGTTGCCAAATGATTCTTTTTCCAAGAGGATCTTGGTATAGTAAAGAAGCTCTTAGCTCGGAGAGGCATTTAGCAAGTGAATGGGATGGATGGGAAAATTTTTCTCCTGAACGTGTTGCCCTCCTACAAAAACAGGGCATTCCTGTCTTAATTGATTTTACAGCTAAATGGTGTTTGATTTGCCAAGCTAACCATCTAGTACTTTCTGCCAAGGCAGTTAGCCAACGGCTGGCTGAAGCAGGTGTGGTTAAAATGAAGGCGGATTGGACCAAGAGTGATCCAATGATCACTCGAGAATTATCCAAGTTTGGACGCACGAGTGTGCCACTTTATGTTCTATATGGCACGGATCCAAATAGTCAGCCTTTTATCTTGCCTCAAGTTCTAACCCAAGAAATTGTTATAGAACATCTGAAATTTGCTCTGGAACCTGAACAAATTGCTTTAGAGTAAGATTCATGTTCTCTTACGTTGATTCGCATGCTCATTTAACAGCCAATGGCGTATTTGAACAAGTAGAGAGTCTTTTGAAAAGAGCTCAACAAGTTGGAATTAGTGCTATTCTCAATATTTGCACAAATGCCTTAGCTTTAGAAAGAGGAATTCAATTATCTAAGCATTTCCCTTGGATTTATCAAGCAGCAGCAACAACACCTCATGATGTCGAGCAAGAGGGAGCGGCTGCTTTTGCTATTTTGGCAGATTATGCACGTAAGGGACAATTAAAAGCAGTTGGCGAAACGGGTTTGGATTATTACTATCAACATTCAGCAAGAGAGATTCAAAAAGAGTTTTTGCGTCATTATCTTCATTTAGCCTTAGAGTGTCATCTGCCCGTTGTGATTCATTGTCGTGATGCCTTTGCTGACTTCTTCGAAATTTTAGATGCTGAGTATATGGTGAACCGGCGGCATGCTCCAGGAGTTCTCCATTGTTTTACGGGAACAATGACTGAAGCGGAAGAGGTTTTGAAAAGGGGATGGATGCTTTCTTTAAGTGGAATTGTGACATTTAAGAAGAGTACAGAATTACAAGAAGTAGCTAAACAAGTCCCTTTATCTCAGCTTCTCATTGAGACAGATACCCCTTATCTCGCACCTCAACGCTATCGAGGCAAGACCAATGAACCAGCCTTTTTAGTTGAAACAGCAGCTTTTATTGCTTCTCTTAAACAAGTTCCTGTTGAGCAAATTGCTCAAGCGACTACTCAGAATGCTCGATATCTATTTAATATTTCTTAGACCTTTTGCATAACCCGAATTTTGGGTTTATTTCCTTGATTCTTAGGAATCTTTCCTCTTATCTCTCGTCCTTTTCTTCTCGGAAATAGCCATTTGACTATTCCCTGAAATAAACTCAGGTTTAGAACGCTCCGTCAAAACATGCCATATTTTTATGATACGCTTTGCAATTCAACTATTAGACCTCTTTCGAAATTTCATTTGTTTACTAAAATGATTCTTTTCAAAAACAATTCATTTTTTCAAACAAAGCAAATTTCGAAAGAGGTCTATTTTGGAAATATCGCTCACTAAATGAATATATTTAATTTAATTAATATTAATTCATGCTTAATAATTTATAAATATATTAGTGTTATTTTATTATTTAATATTAATAAATTAAGAATATAAGGTTTTTATGTCTTTTGGTTTTTCATCAATTACAAATTTTGTAAGTGCAGTGACAACAGACTTAACCATTCGAGGTCTTTCGTATACGGGAAAGATCTTAGATAAAATGGGGCCTTCTGTAGAGAGGTTATTAGGTCAAAATCAAGAGAGCCACGATCCATCATTAGCTCATCTTAAAGGAAAAGTCGAGGAGCTTGTCGCAAGATCTCAAGCCGAGCCATCTTCTTGTCAAGAAGAGCAAATCATACAAGCTGTCGATGAACTGATAGAATCTTATACGGGGAGCGGTTCAGTTTTACCACGAGATGAATTTTTTGCTGAGGCTCTCGAAAATTTAGTAGAAACTAGCGAAGAAATCAAACGACGTCAGACCGAAGAAATCATAAAGTTTTTAGAGGTGCTTCGTACCTATCCAAGTACAAAGGATGCAGCTAAAGTGCAAAAGGCGATTGAAAAATTAGCAGGTCATGGGGGGATTAATCAAAATTTGACGGCTCTGCGCTATATCCTTCTAGATATTAAACAGCTTATTGTGACAGCGCCTGATACTTTGCATAGTCCGCTACAAGAAGAGCTTATGACTGAGGCATTAATAGCTTTAACAAATTACTTGAATGATGGGGTGGGAAAAGGCTTAGACCCTCAATCTACTGATGAGGTCCTTAAGTCTATCATGGAGATTTATGAGGAATTGGCCAAGCGTAGCATCCATTTAGAGAAAGGGATAGAGGGGGAAGAGCTGCAGATAGAGGAAGTGACTGAATTTTTCAAGGCTCTTTGCTCTTATTCCACGAAGAAGGATTCTATTGAAGTTCATCAAATGATTGAAAAACTATTGGGAAGAATGGTGTACCGTGAATTTTCTTCTCTCAATCAGCTTATTGAAAAAATCAAAATATGGGTAGAAAAGCACCATATCGAATTTCCAGAGGTTCTCCTAGCAGGTACTGTATCGGGCTTATCAAACTATCTAAATAACGAAGGTTTGAAAGAAGAAAAAGAGCAAAGTCTTAAGCTTTATCAAAAGATTATCGCGAATGCACAGGAAATCTATGCCGAGTCGACCAGAATAGAGAGATTGCCAGAAGAGATTAAAGAGCGCAGGAGACAAGAGATTGGAATTCTTAAAAACACGGTGGCTGTCTTTAAAAAGGAAGTCGCACAACCGGGAGCTATTGAAGAGAGTAAAGTGACGATACGAGACCTTGCCACTGATGAAAAAGTATTAGGCATAACAAGGCCATTAGCTCTTCCGAATGGAACAGTCATTGAGGTGCCCGCTCAATTTCTCCTGGATGCCATTCGCCTGAATTCAATCTCTGTAAATGGAAAAATTTTATTTGAGTTAGGAGAAAAAGGAGAAGATGAAGCAGCACAAGAGATACAACGCGGTCATATTGTACAAGGGATTTTAGATGCGCTTCAATTAAATTCTGATGCTTTTCCTGAGGAAATTCAAGTTTGTTTTAAGAGGTTAGCGATGATCACTAATCAGTCCTTTGTAGCTGATATTTGTCGTCAATTGACACTCAAGGTTAACTCTTCAGATATTTTAGAAACACTTCCTCAGGCAGCTTTTTTTGCTGTTCATGAGGAGAAAGGATACAGAGGAGGAGAGATCAAATTTGATATGAAAATCGACCCACAAAATATGAGCAGCACCCTCTCTCTTACTTTTTTGTTTCAAGACTCTCTATTATCTGAATACGAAGAAGGTGGATTGCGTATGGGATATACAGCGATCAAGCGCACAGCTACTTGTTCTAGAAATGAATGGAGTCAGAAACCCGACGTATTAACTAAAGAAGAAGCATTTCCTCATCTGGATGTTCAAGATGAATTATCAGATTTTTGTGCTACTCCTCAAGCGGCATTAAAAAACTTAGAAACTCAATATAAGAAAGCCTCTGTCAGCCCGGGTTGGTGGAGTTGGTTGGGATATAAATCATCTTAATGTCCCATCTGGTCAGTTCAGCGATAATTTCATATTTCCTTTAGAAAGAGTCTATAAGCATTAAATAATGAATTTGTTAAATTATATTAATTAAATTTTATTTTTTTATTAAAATAAATTAAATTTTAAAAAAAGCTAATATATGTCATTCAATTTTCCAGTTATTAAATATTTTTTAAATTCTCTGAATACAACTTTAAGAACTCAGGGTTTGTCTGAGGAGACAGAGATTTCTGAAAAAATCAGACCTATTATTGAAAGGTTATTAAACCAGGAAGACAAGGAGCCAGAATTTACCTACTTTAAAAAATCTCACTCGAGAAATCAAAGATTTTGTGGTAAAGTCTCAGCCTGTTCAAGTATCTAGCTCTCAGGAAGAGCAAGAGGTTCTAGAAGCGACGGATGAGTTGATAGAAGCCTATAAACAATACAGTGAGAATGCTTTACCATCCGTTTTTGCTGAAGTTTTGAGCGATGTGATGAATATGAGGGAAGAGTTGAGGAAGAGGCAATTTGAGAAGATGAAAGATTTTTTAGCTCTTCTTAGCTCTTATCCTAGTAAAAAAAATGGAGAAGAGGTGAATATTGCTCTTGAAAAGTTAGCGGGAGGCTACACTTTGTCTTCTCTAAGAATAGGGGTTGAAAAGGTAAAGAATTTATTAATTCATTCCAAAGCAATCGAACAGACCGAACTTCAAGAACAGCAAGTAATCAATTTTTTAATAGGATTAACAGATTATTTGAATGATAGAAAAGAAGAAAATCAAGAACTTTGTTATCAGATCATTGATAATACAAAAGAGATTTTTGATGAATTGGCAAAATATCATGCCGCTCCAATGACACATTTAGAAGAGGGCAAAAAAGATCACCATCAGCAAGAGGTGAAGCAATCTTCTTATTCATCGTATTGGAATTATATTCCGACTCTATCTTATCCCACTCTCTCCTATTCACAATTGACCTCTTCTTTAACCTCTATACCTCCTTTGGCCTATATATAAGACACAAGTAATGCCTTTGGCAGTCATGACTTACAAGCAGAAGACTTTTCCGCTGCTCCAGAGAGCAATTGCTAATTTCAAAAAAAGTGAGGGGGCGGAGTCAAAAGAACAAATTAAAACAACTATTCGAAGTCTAATCACTGATAAAACACTTAGTCAGGCAGTGTCTCTTCAACTTCCAAATGAGACATCTAGTAGAGATATTCCCTCTCAAATAATTCAAGATATCCATCGCAGTGGAAGAATGGTGGTCAATGGTAAAACTTTGTATGATTTAGTCTTAGTAGAGAAAGAAGATGAAGAAAAGAAAAGCAAGGGGATATCTAATCTAGAGATAACTCAGTTCAGAGAGCAGCAAAAAGTCCAAATACTAAAAGATATCGTGGATGCCCTTTGTCTTGGATCCCATGAATCTCCTGAGGAAATTCAGAGTTCTTTTTTTCGATTAGGCATGCTGATGAATCAAGCTTTTGTTACAGGTGCTTGTGGCAAGTTGCATAAAGTCTTATCTCATCTAAACATCCAAGATATCTATCTTACTGATACTGATGCGAAGAATGGGGGAGCTTTAAGATTTGATATTTCAATAACTCCTCAACAGATTAATTTAACTGTCAAAACTATTTTTGTTTATAAATCCACCTATGGAATATTATTTGACATAAATAATTTGCCCCTTGGATATGTTGCTTGGAAGCAGGAACTCACTTTAGTTAGAAATGAATTAAATCAACAACTAGAAACTTTAACTCCAGAAGAGATACTTCCTCATGTGGAGGTCAAAGAGCAGTTCTCAGATTTTTGTTTAACACCTTTAGAGGCTCAGAGAAATTTAGAGTCGCCCGCTTATTGGAGTTGGTTTAAGCAATCTTAGACAGGGCTTGGTCTGAAAGCAAATACTTTCAAAGCTTATGAACTTGTAAAGATAGTTGCATTTCGTAGCGTATGGATATACTCATTTAACTTGAAAGCTGCAATTTGGGCAATGCGAAAGCTATCAGGCTTCAACGATCAAAAATAGGTCCATATACTCATATGGACCTATTTTTGATCGTTGAAGCCTGAGGCTTTGGCACAGCCGAAATTGCAACTTTCAAGTTAAATGAGTATAGTAACCTGAGTTTTGAATTTTTTATCTTTTTTTAAGCATTCTATAAATCAAATAGACACTTATACAAATTGAGAAAGCTCCTATTGGAATAAATGGCTTAAGATCAACAAGTGAAAAATCTTGCGCTTGTTTAATTTCCTCTAATTTATTTTTAGCTTTAAGATTTTTAAAGATCATCGTTGCCGTAATTGCCGTATTGCAATAGATATGAGATGAATCGATAGTGTTATTTTGCTCTTTCAAAAAATTGAAAGCCCAAGCACGTGGTGGCTCATCCGACTGGGCCCATCGCTCGATTAATGTCAAAAGAGAAAATTTTTCCCCACCTTTTTTTTCGCAAAATCCCTTATCTTTTCCCTTATAATAGACCTGCAGATTTGGCTCAGTTTCAAATGAGTGATACATATGCCTATCTACATCTACTTGATAATTATTAAGTTGGAGTCGTTCTAATAATTTTGTTAGCTTCTGAAAAAGCTGATGTTCAATCTCTAGGCACTCTGATCGATGTAAACCAATAAATTTTCCTTGATCATCGATAACAGGAGAACCAGAGCTTCCTCCCCTTGTTGCACTTTCATAATGAAGTAAAAATAGATCCACTTCTTTAATAAAATTCTCTCGAAAGGCAATTTGTTTAGTTGATCGGCCGCCAGACAGATCGAGAGGATGTTGAATAATATTAGCTCGTGTTTTTTTTGGTTTCGGAGGCGCTTCGGGTTCTTTAAAAAAAGAAATCGCCATTCTAGCTAAAAGTCGAATACGAATAGCATGAATTGGGTTCCACGTCCAATCAGTTTTCAAGCGAATAATTGAGAAGTCTAAATTTTCCATCGTCGGTATTTTATTCTCAAAAGGGCTTGAACTACAATGGATCAATTCATCAAGGGGAATTTGCATTGCTTTATTTTCACTCTTTTTATGATAGAAAAAGTGGGCTGTAGCGCATTTGCAATCTTCTTTGCTTGATATCACATGAGCATTAGTCATAATGAGATTCTTCCCTATAAGAAAACCTGTTCCATAACGTGGCCCGGTGCTATTCTCATTTCTTAGCTCAATCTGACAGACAATTCCTATTCTCTTCGTGAGAATGGAAAAATAATCATTGAAATCTGTTGTTGACTGATACTCACTTCCAGTAGCCATCTGTAGATGAGAGGATCGCTGACTGCTGCTATCTTCCTGCAACTTTAAATCAATTACCTCTCCCTTTTTTATCCCACATTCACTCAAAGTATTCTCATCAACTAATTTATAGTTTTCGTAAAAAAGGAAATACTTTCTAAAGGAGGTTTCAAGCTTAAGTTCTTTCTGTATAATTTTTTTTAATCCTAAAATTTTAAGACATGAAACTACAGGAAAAACATGCTCATACTCTTCTAAGTGTATCACTTTAATTTCTAATTCTTGAACTTGAAGATTCTTAAACCACCCCCAATCCTCAAAATTTAGATAGAAGTTATCTTGAATCTTCTCAAACTTCTCGTTTTTTAGCTTCTGTGGCATCTGAGATGATCTAAAACCTTTTAGATACTCAGCAGGCAATTGATTTATCCACATTTTTTCAAGAGAGATTTTAGTTTCTTCTCCATCCGAAGAAGTAAGTGTGATGTCTTGTAGTCTAACTTTTTTTTTGGCTACAATAGATATATAATGAGCTGATAAGCGACCAATAAATGGGTCATTCCAAGTGATTGAAGCCATTCATTATCCTAAATAATCATGCAATTTGAAGGAGCTTTATACGTGGTAATTTTTAGATATCTCCATTTCACAATGTTGCCTCGAGAGTCATGAGATGATCCCTCTGCAAAAGATAAAGCCTCATGTTGTGGTGCTTGCTTATTTATTTTTTCAAATCCTTCTGGGCCTTCAATTACATACATACAATCCCAAAAAATACAATTATTTACGTTAATAACTAATGTATGACAAATAGGACAACGTGCTTCATGAGGCTCTACATTCATAGGGAATTCACCAAATCCTTTTTGGATACATACAATCTGATTCTGAGCACGACAACTTTGATTTTGACATTGTCCTTCAAGGTTTAATCCTTTGATGATGGTCCGCCATTTAGGTGCTTGCTGATTAAATAATAAATGCACTTCATCTTTAAAATTCACAAATTTAATTTTTGCTAGGCCGAATTCTAAAGGATTTTTACCCTTATTTTCCTTCTCTATATTCGTTGATGACTCTTCCTTGCACTTAATAATAAGTTGTGTATTTTCTGTTACACAGCAATCTTTAAGCTTGTGAGACTGGCTAAGCGGATAACCATCTTCATTGTATATTTCAAAATCATTCAGCAAATTCCATGTCCTTTGAATTTGTTTTTTCAAACCCAGTACAGTAAGATTTAAACTCGTTGTTAGCTGTCGTTCCTCCTTCGCATCCGTATTCATATTCATGAAGACAATTTTTAAGGAGATTTCCTGTTGAGAATTAATGACAAGGTAAAGCTCTTCTTTAACAACTTCATAATGAACTAAAGCACTTTTTTCTATCTTTTGGGACTTAAATCCTTTCAGGTGTTGTGCAGGTTGTCCGTTTACCCAAATAGTTTGAAGAACAAACTCAGTCACTCTACCTTCAATGGTAACGGAAAACTTATCCAATTGGCTTTTTTCCTCCCTATTTTTATAAAAAACTTCTAAAATACCACTTTGAGTGCTTAAAACTTCGCTTTTTAAGGTTATAACCATTTTTTCTCCTCACTTCTTAATTCTTCAAAAATAAGAGTTTAAAAATAATTGCTACTTCTTCCAGTTGAAAGCTGGGAGAAGGAACCACATCTAAATTTATGTGATTTCAAATGTTAAATATTTTAAATAACTAAAATGCTCAATAATTTGAGCGCGATCTTTTGGCATCAAAATTGTTTTAGTTATCTTTTCGTTTCCATATTTTTCTTTTGTTCTCATATTCATCTTACAAGTACAGGCGCAAAGAGCAACTTTATCTAATTTACCAAAGCTGTGTTTACAAGAGGAACATTTCATTTTTTCCTGAATTTCATGCATATCAAAATTCCCATGGGTGCCGCATAGAATCCACTCATCTTTTTGATATTTTTCGCATGAGATATGTTGACAAGCCGCAAAAACATAAAATCCAGGGGCAAAACCTATATCTTTTGCTGCAGTTTCAACATATTTTACTTCTTGCTTAATCTTTTGCGATTTTTTTTCTACAGATTCAACCTCGCTTTGTCGTCTATCTTCCATAGTGAGGTCGAGAAAATCATCTCTTTGTTTTTTCAAAAACTTCTGTACCGCATTTTTTCCAGATTCTATAAGCTCCATTTTTTGCTTTTCAGAAAGATTAAAATTCATTAAATTTATTCCACAGTTATTCACTTCAATGATACGAAACTGGTTATAAGAATTTAAATTTCGAAGCAAAGATTGAGCCTCTGAATAAATAGAAATAATGTTTATCAGAAATTCCTTTAAAGTAGTCACCTCTCTATCAAACACCGGTATTTTCTTTTCGGGATCATATAAAGAAATTCCTAAAGTTCTTTTGTTAAAGACAGGAAAATCTTGATCCTCTTGTATAAAAGCTGTCGAGACGTATTTTTTTTCTATCAAAAGTCTCTAAGGGTAAATTATTAAGTAACCCTCCATCGACGACAACATATTCTTCAGGAATAGGAATACGTTTTTCCCCTTCTTTAATATGCAAATGATGAGGCTTGAAAACTCCAGGTATAGACATACTTCCTCGAATCGCATCGGAAATAATCACTTTGTCCCATTCAGGATTTTCTGAACTCATCTGTATGATTCTCGAATCAGAACCTATTTTTGTCGCAAAGACATGAAAATGTCTAAATGGTTTTCCTTTGTTGATAAATTCACGCAGTTCCCCAAAGGTACAAAACTCTAAGCGAGTTTTTTCAAAAAGATATTTTTCCATTAATTGACGGAACTTTTCTCCTTTACAAATGCCTGTTGTATACCATAATGATTGCAGACAATCTAAAAAAATTGTTGTCGCCATTCCTATTGGATTAAAAAATGCCTCAGCGAGTTTTTCTAATAAAGCAAAAGTGGTCTTTAAATTAGACTTCATTTTTGCATTTTTTAATTCAATAAGAGGATGATCCAAAAGTTCGATTAAGTTCAAATTTTCGAGAATTCCCCTTATTTCTACGCTTGTGTAATTTACAGCTATTAGGGCCGCAAAAATTGCACCTGCAGACGTGCCTGCAACTCTTTTCAATGAGCTCATCATTTCTACTTCTAGCTCTTCAAGAACACCTACATAAGCAATTCCTTTAGGTCCACCACCCTTCAGTACCAAGTTTTCGGGAGGATAAGAAATATAGTTCAAATTGGCACGCTCTTGATATAAACCCTCATGCATAAAGTTGCTAATATACGCTCCAATTGACTTCGCTTCAATCCTATCAGCCAATTTGTCAGCTTCAAGTTCTTGTCTATTTCGCATATGACAATTGGCGCCATGCTTAATCAGAATAGAGACAGCATTTCTTTGCTTGCCTAATACAGCCCAATGTAAAGCTGTGTTTCCATTTCCATCCATCACATCTAATTTTCCTCCCTTCTTGATAAGCAAGCAAATAGCTGTTTCATTGCCTAAGTAAGCAGCAAGCATGAGCGGTGTTTGGCCTTGGTCATTTAGCTCTTCGAGCTGAGGTAAAAATTTATCAATATATAAAGTCAAAAATCTTTCTAAAAGTTGATTTTGTCTAAAGAAAACCGCAAGGTGAAGAAAGTTACCGATTTTGCTAAATTGGATGCGCGGTGATAAAGAAGTTTTTTGCAAAAAAAGATCTACACATTTGGTGTGGCCTCCTATAATTGATAAGGCCATAGGGGTTAATTCTAAGTGGATGGATCCATAATCCCAACGGGCAATATAAATTTTAGAACCTTTTTCTAATAAAAAAGCAATAACTCTCTCATGTCCATAATAGGCTGCTAAATGCAAAGGGGTTTGATTGAATTTGTTTTCTACATTGATTTTATTATAATTAATGAGTTGTTCTACAAATTTAATAAGTCCCATTTGAGAAGCATAGTGCAAAGGTAAATTACCTTCTTTACTAGGTTTATGGATGGCTATTTCTTTTTCTATCAAACCTTGGAATAAGATTTCATCTTTTTGATAGATACAAGCGACTAACAAGGTCTGCCCAACCGCATTGACAAGTTGATTCACTTCATCTTTTAATTCATTAATTATAGCCCATTTTTTTTGCTTACATAAGTTATAAATCTCAGAAAAGCATAAATCACTGGATTGTTGAATTGATAGGTTATTTATATCTAAATTAATAACATTAGCAATTTTATTTAAAATATTTTGAGGATTAATTGGAATATTTTGACAAGAATTAACATGCCATTGCCTAGAGGTTTGTGCATGAATTAACATCGACATGTCGTCTCATTTATTTAATAATTTATGAAAAAGCAGATGATTTAAAATTATTTTATTCTTGTTATATACTCATTTTAGTTGAAAGCTACAATTTCGGCTGTGCCAAAGCCTCGGGCTTCAACGATCAAAAATTGGTTTGTATGAGTATATGGAACCATTTTTGATCGTTGAATCGCGGCGAGAGCTTTCGCATTGCCCAAATTCTCACTTTGAACTGGGATGAGTATAGGGCACTAATGTTCTGTCTCATTAGCTTAATGGTTTTGAAATTCCAGCTTTCAACCGAAGAAGATATATAATAAATTTTAAAATTAAGCAATGATTTTAGGGCATTTACCATGTTTAGAAGCTTAGAGACTGTCTACGATTTAAAATCTTGATTAAAAGAGGCATTTTTGATGCAAATTCTTTAATAAAAGCGCCGAAAATATTTGATAATATTTTCAAGCTTTTATTAGACCTCTTTCGAAATTTGCTTTGTTTGAAAAATGAATTGTTTTTGAGCAGATTGATTGCCAAATTTTGAAAGCATATGTGCACATATGGTTAAAAAATTTGGCAATCAAGATGCCGAAAAGAATCATTTTAGCAAACAAATGAAATTTCGAAAGAGGTCTAATGATTTTCTCTAAAGGATCTTTTGATACACTCGAGTAGAAGATGATTCGCTTAAGAAGAAAGAAATTTCTAAAAAACATTAGATTATAAATAATTAAAAATACTAAGGTGAGCTTAGTAACCTGAGTTTTGAGTTTATTTCCTTAACGAAGTAAGGTTATCGTCTTAAATTAAGCAAAATGTGAAAAACAGCTCCCTAAATATTAAATAATTTTATTTTTATGGTAGAACATATGATTTTTATCATGCTTACACGTTTAATAGGTAAAGAAGTTCATCCAGATCAACTTTCTTTAGAAAAATTAAAACAAGAGGTAGAAGATCACATTTCAGCTTCTTGCCCAGATGTGAAATGGTTATCTAACTATGCTCTTTTTGGCCCTTATGATTATCTGGATGTTTTTAGTGCTCCTGATCTTGAGAATGCTATGAAAGTTGCTGCACTTGTGCGATCATTTGGTCATGCTTCTACTGAAATTTGGCCAGCTCTTGAATGGAAGCGGTTTAAAGAAACGATTTCGACTCTTCCTGCTGAAAAAAGTTTTTCTTCAAAAGGCAAATCTTAAACTACCATACACTTCTTTCAAGATCTCTTTTATTTTGTCTACTTTGCTCGATCTTGTCGATGATTTTTTCTTTGACATAACCTTTATACTCATTTCACTTGAAAGCTGCAATTTCGGCTGTGCCAAAGCCTCAGGCTTCAACGATCAAAAATAGGTCCATATACTTATATGGACCTATTTTTGATCGTTGAAGCCTGAGGCTTTGGCACAGCCGAAATTGCAGCTTTCAAGTGAAATGAGTATTAGTGCTCCGTCACATTAGTTTAGGCAAAGAAAAAGTCATCAAAAACCCCAAGCAAATTCTAAAAAATCCAAAATATAAGAAAATTTTGAAAGATGTTCGTTAAACAAATCAGATGCAAAAACATCCCTTCAGCATTTTTTCTTTTTAAAAATGAGATTCATTGTTAAATTAAAATTTTTTAACATATGGATTACTATTATGGAATACTATAAAGCTCCACCTATTCCTCGAGCTTTTATTTGGCGTCGTGCTCATTCTTTGACAGGATTATGGCTTGTGCTGTTTTTAATTCAGCATTTAATAGTGAATTCTCAAGCAGCTCTCTTTATTGGAGATAATGGGAGTGGATTTGTGGCTGCTGCTAATTCTCTTAAAGCATTGCCTTATCTTCCTGTTATTGAGATTGTATTATTAGGTATCCCTTTTCTCATTCATGGTGCGTGGGGTGTTAAGTATCTTTTCACAGCTCATTCAAATTCTTTCCCAACAGATGGTTCTACTGTATCGCTCACTCAATATTCTCGCAATCATGCTTATACCTGGCAACGTATTACCTCATGGATTTTGCTTTTTGGCATTTTAGCTCATGTTATTCATATGCGATTTATCTTGCATCCTGCCGCTGGTCAGCAAGATACTGAACAATTCTATATGATGCCAGTCAGCCTAGATAATGGTCTTTATACATTAGCAAAGCGCTTAGGATTTGATATTTATACTAAACAACAAATTGAACAAATTAAAGAGCAAATCACTTCTCGCCCCCTACTAGAGAGAGCGCAAAGTGATACACCAGAAGCTCTAATTGCCGCTCAGAAAAGTCGTGAAGAATATGCATGGTTAAAGGCGTTAGAAAGTCAGCCTTTGAATGAGAATCAAATCATGACTGTATCTAAAACATTTGGGGTTGCTGAACTGCTTATGGTACGAGACTCTTTTAAAAATCCCATCTCAATTTTTTTTTATACAGGATTAGTATTGGCCTCTTGCTTCCATGCCTTTAATGGGTTATGGACATTTATGATTACATGGGGTGTGACATTGACTGCCGCTTCGCAAAGTTTATTATTAAAGATTGCAACGGGATTAACAGTTCTCATTAGTCTTTTAGGATTAGCTGCTATTTGGGGAACGTATTGGCTTAATTTAAGGTATTAACCTGATTTTTTTGTTTATCTAACTGATTATCAGTTAGATAAACAAAAAATCAGGTTATTAAATGCTTTGTAGAAGAACAAAAGCGAAAGAGAATTAGGATAGAAGATGGGAGCAACTAGAGATGTTATTGTTGTGGGAGGTGGCTTAGCTGGACTGTCTGCTGCTATGAAGCTAGCCGAAAATGGCTGCCAAGTTAAAATTGTTTCCGTGACTAAAGTCAGACGTTCGCATTCTGTCTGTGCTCAAGGCGGTATTAATGCTGCCATGAATTTAAAAGGTGAGGATGATTCCCCTCTTATTCATGCTTACGATACCATCAAGGGAGGTGATTTTCTTGCTAATCAACCACCTGTGTTGGAGATGTGTTTAGCAGCTCCGGCCATCATTAATTTAATGGCTCGATTTGGCTGTCCTTTTAATCGGACTCCAGAGGGTAATTTAGATTTTCGGCGATTTGGAGGAACCCTTTACAATCGCACTGCTTTTTGTGGGGCCTCAACAGGCCAACAATTACTTTATTCCTTAGATGAACAAGTGCGCCGTTATGAGACACTAGGAAAGGTAGAGAAATTTGAAAATCATGAGTTTATGCGTTTGGTTCTAGATGAAGAGGGCAGGGCTCGTGGTGTAGTGATCATGGACCTCTTTAACTTAAAACTTGATATTTTGAAAGGGGATGCTGTTGTCATTGCAACTGGAGGGTTGGGATTAATCTTTAAGAAATCAACGAATTCTACTTTTTGTACGGGGGCCGCTAATGGACGTCTTTTTCAACAAGGGATGATTTATGCCAATGGAGAATTTATCCAAATACATCCTACAGCAATTCCAGGACAGGACAAATTACGTTTGATGTCAGAGTCTATTCGTGGAGAGGGTGGGCGTATTTGGGTTTATGGGGATTCTTCCAAAAAGATTATTATGGCCGATGGCCGAGAATTGATTTGTGGAATGACAGGTCAGCCTTGGTATTTTCTGGAGGAGATGTATCCTGCTTTTGGGAATTTGATCCCTCGAGATATTGGGGCGCGTGAGATTCTGCGTGTTTGTGAGATGGGACTTGGCATCGATGGGGGAATGCAAGTTTATTTAGATATTTCCCATCTTGATGCAGGTAAGATTGAAAAACTGGAAGCTGTTCTCGATATCTACCAAAAATTTACAGGAGATGATCCTCGTAAAGTCCCTATGAAAATCTTCCCTGCAGTGCATTATTCGATGGGAGGAGCATGGGTAGATTGGCCTGCTGCAGATAGTCAAGATCGCTTTAAACGTTATCGTCAGATGACTAATATTCCCGGTTGCTTTAATGTGGGGGAATCAGATTATCAATATCATGGAGCCAATCGCTTAGGAGCTAATGCGTTATTAGCTTGTATCTTTAGCGGTCTTGTCGTTGGGCAAGAGGGGCCTCGTTACTTAGATAATCTTGTCTCAAGCTGTCGAGATATTTCGAGCCGAACTTTTGAAAGTGCCATTCAAGCCGAACAAGAAATCAAACAAGATATCATGAAGCGTCGTGGTCCCGAGAATATCTACCGTTTGCATGATGAATTATCCGCTTGGATGGTGAATCATGTGACAGTCAAGCGTAATAATGTAGATTTGCAGCTTACGTTAGATAAGATCAAAGAGATCAAGGAGAGATATCGTCGGATCACGCTAGACGATTATGGTCAATTTGTCAATCAGACTTACGCCTTTGCCCATCAATTTGGTCCCATGCTAGACTTAGCTATGGTGATGACAAAAGGGGCCTTACTACGCAATGAATCGCGAGGTGCTCACTATAAACCTGAATTTCCTCAACGAGATGATCAACATTGGCTTAAAACAACTTTAGCGACTTTTGATAAAAATCAGGATGAACCTATTATCAAATATGAAAAAGTCGAGTTGAGCTATTTAGAGCCTAGTCAGAGAGAGTATGTACAGGCTAAAAGAATTAAGCCCACTTTAAAAAATATTCCAGCAAATATTGTATTGCCCATTTAATGGATCCTGCTCCTACTAACCTGAGGTAGACGATGGCTGAGACATATATTTTAAAAATTTATCGAGGACATCCTAAGCATCAATATTGGGAAGAGTTTGAATTAGAGCTTTTGCCTGCAGCTAATGTTATTTCTTCTTTAATGGAAATTCAAAAAAATCCTATTAACCGTCAAAAAGAAAAAGTGACACCGGTTGTATGGGAATCAGGATGTTTAGAAGAGGTATGTGGATCTTGTTCCATGTTGATTAATGGTTATCCACGTCAAGCTTGTACTGCTTTGATTGAGCCTATCATTCGTTATACAGGCAATCGTACCATTAATCTTGCCCCTTTTACAAAATTTCCTCTTGTGCGCGATTTAATTGTGGATCGCAACAGGATGTTTGACAATCTTAAGAAAATTCATGGTTGGATTGATGTGGATGGCGCTTATGATCGGGGTCCCGGCCCCCAAATTAGCCCAGAAAAGCAAAAAATCATGTATTCTCTTTCTACTTGTATGACATGTGGATGTTGTTCGGAGTCTTGTCCTCAAATCAATGCCCATTCTAAGTTTATCGGTCCCGCTCCTACTGCTCAAGCACGTCTATTCAATGCGAATCCTATTGGACAAACCCAGAAAGCACTTCGATTACGCCCTTTTTTAGAGGAGGGAGGAATTAGTGATTGTGGAAATGCACAAAACTGTACGAAAGTCTGTCCTCGAAATGTTCCTTTAACAGATTCTATTGCTGTCATTGGTCGCGATGCGACATTGCAAGCCATTAAAGATTTTTTTAGCTTTCCTGAGCGCGAGACGTAATTGACAGTTCCCAACTTATATACTCATTCCACTTGAAAGTTGCAATTTCGGCTGTGCCAAAGCCTCGGGCTTCAACGATCAAAAATAGGTCCATCTGAGAGTTATGGACCTATTTTTGATCGTTGAATCGCGAAAGCTTTCGCATTGCCCAAATTGCAGCTTGCAACTGGAATGAGTATACACCAAATTAACTTGGTTTACTTGCAAAGCCTGCTCAAGTCCGTTATACTCACAGGTTAACCTGATCATCAAATAGATAAATCCATGGAAAGTATACAAGTCCAAGATAATAAAGTTTATTTCACTCATTCCATCCATTTAAAAAAGTTGCTGTTGTATTTACTGATCAAAGTGATTTATATAGTGGGAATTATTCTATATGCAGGAATTGGCTTAAGTCCCGATGAAGCCCAATATTGGACGTGGAGTCGAGCCTTAGATTGGGGGTATTATAGCAAACCTCCTGGGATTGCTTGGCAAATCTGGCTGGGCACACAGGGTTTTGGTCATACAGAATTAGGCATCCGTGTTTTATCTGTTCTATCATCTTTTATTCAATCAATCACTGTTTACACTTTATCCCTGCGATGTGGTCTTCAGATACGAACAGCTTTCTGGTCTGGTATGTTGATGGCTTTTTGTCCTTTTGGTATTTTTGGCTCCTTGTTAGCTGTGACAGATGTAGGTCTTCTTCTCTTTTGGACCTTAGGTTGTATAACTATGACTTCAGCTTTAGCAAAGCATCGAGAAGCGAATCCGATCTGGGTCGGCTTGCTTATTGCAGGAGGGGCATTGTTTAAGTGGCCTATTTATCTATTTTGGCCTTTTTTTTTCATCTTTCGTTTTTGGTATTTTCCTCAACAAAGTCTCAGAAAGGGCATCTTAGGTGTTTTAGTATCCTTATTGGGATTATTGCCTAGTATGTGGTGGAACTTATCACATGACTGGGCTACTTTCCGTCATGTCTTAGCGACGATGCAGGGAGGACATGCCCCTTTAACAGGACAAAGAGGAAATGTGTTCGAATTTATTGGATCCCAAGCTCTTCTCATTTCACCGGTTCTTTTCATTTTATTAATCCTGGCATATAGAATGGGAATCAAGCATTATCGCCGCTTGTCCCCTCCACTTATATTTTGTGGATTTGTTTCTTTAAGTAGTTTTCTTGTTGTCACTATAATCGCCTTATTCCAAAAAATACAAGGAAATTGGGTTTTGTTTGCCTATCCTACAGGCTTGGTGTTATTAGCATGGTATGCTTGTCAAGAGCGACCTAAAATGACTATTTGGTTAAAAGGAGGGTTGATGTTATCCATTGGATTAACAATCCTTGTCTTAACACTCTCTTCTCTTGCGTTTCTCCCTTACCAAATAAATCCATTTAAGCATCATATAGGATGGCTCAGTTTAAAGGGGGCATTAAAACAGCAAGGATATGATCCAAACCAACATTTTCTCTTAAGTGATAAATATCAGACAACGAGTATATTAAGTTTTTATAGCGAGGGGCAAAAGCGAGCCTATTTTCTGAATTTAACAGGAACACGCAAAAATCAATTCTCTTATTGGCCAAGTCTACAAGAGGATCAGCAAGGTAAAACGGGATATTTTGTCTGGACAGAAAATATGCCTCATTTAAAAAGAGAAGGGGAATATAAACTCAGTTATTATCAGCTCGAATTGCAGAAGTACTTTGAGAAAGTTGAGCTACTAGGATTCACGCCTTTATTTTATCACAAAGAGGAGGTCGTAAAGGGAGCTTTTATTTTTAGATGCCATCGTTGTTTAAAACAGCAACCGAAAGAGACTTTTCTTTATTAGACCTCTTTCGAAATTTGCTTTGTTTGAAAAAATGAATTGTTTTTGAGCAGATTGATTGCCAAATTTTGAAAGCATATGTGCACATATGGTTAAAAAATTTGGCAATCAAGATGCTGAAAAGAATCATTTTAGCAAACAAATGAAATTTCGAAAGAGGTCTATTAACTCACCTTAAGCAAAAAGAGTGGCATTTGGACTGAAGCGAAAGAGCTCCCATGGTTCAACGCCCGTCAGTCACCCTATATCAGGGATGGGCAGTGATAGCTAAAACAGTAATAATTCCTTTGCCAGGTCCATAATGCCAAAAAATTCGATAGGCTCCAGGAGTATTATTTTGAGCATAAGACTCAAAAACCTCTTCTCCCTTAGGTCCAATCATTTCTTCAAATTTATGAGTATTTAAAGATGGATGCCTAAGGTTAGTTCGCATATATCCTAAGCTTTTAACTACTGCCTTAGCCATAGATCTTTTAGAAGAATCATTAAGTAAAATATTTAATTGATATTTGGCTAAGTCGGAATAATCAATTTCAAAATTAGTCATCTAACATCTTTTCCCATTTTTCTAAATCTTCTTGTGTAAGCCTAGTCGTTTTTCCAGCATAGGAATCTTCAAATCCTTTCAATATCATGTGATGCAATTCATTTTTTTTCATCTCTGTATAAGTCTTATGAAAAATTTCTTGCATTAACTCTTTAAACGCGATTCTTGACTTGACGCATTTGGATTTTATAAAAGTATGCTCTTCAACTGGAACGTCAAAGCTAACTCTAACTTTGTCTTTCATATCAACCTCCTAATTATACTCTTATAATAACAAGTTAGATACTTTTATACAAGTATATTTATATCTCAAATTCCTAATCAAAATTCAATAGCCATTGTTAAACAGTACAGGGCATAGGAAAATGGAGGCATAAATGGCAGCACGAAAAGGACAAATTCCATCTCATATTCAAAAAAAACAGTTTACTCATCCATCACTAGATCACCCAATTATTCAAGCGCTGGAAAGAATTGAAGATTTTCGCAGGCCCTCTCAATTTTTTCGCCATTCCCTAACAAGCGTGATTTTTATGGTTTTAGTCGCACAAGTTTGTGGTGCTAAAGATAGAGAAAAAGTAATCAAAAATTTGTTCTAATTTCCTATGCCTTGTCCTGGTACACTAAAAATCTAGCTAAAGAATTATCATCAGGCTATAATAAGAATTGAATAAGAATAATTTGACTGCTAATTGGGATATTAAGTCTATTAAGCCGATCAACGATATTATTTTTTTTAAGGGACCATGACGCTAAACCGATAGCTTCTAGCTTGCCGAAGGCACAGCTAAAGAACTAGAATTTTAGGAAATGGACCCACCTTTATATAAAGGTTGACTGTGCTAAGACTAGCCCCTTTTAGCAGTCTTTTTTTGTTTAAACTCATATACTCATCCCATTTCAAAGTGAGAAGTTTCGCATTGCCCAAATTGCAGCTTTCAAGTGGAATGAGTATATAACCAAAAATGTTAGTCATCAGCAGTTCGCATTAACAAAATGGACTGCATTCATTGAGAATAATCGTTGCTTTTCGATGAGGCAGATTACGCACTTTTTCTATTTCTTCTTTTTTCATCTCTATAATGGAGAACTGAAAAGAGAGATGTTCGATCAATTTTTTCTTAAAAGAAATCTGTTGAGACCAATAATCACGTAAACGACAAAGAAATTCTCCATGAGATCGCTGCTGTCGATAAAGCGGCATTTTTTTAGGTGGCAGAAGATAATCCATATTAGTCAGAGAATAATCCCAGAGAAAAGAGCTGTGATGAAGCCAACGGTTTTTACAAATAGATTGGGCATTTCCTCCGCATTTTTGATGACCTAATACATAATCATTTTCTATTAAACTAAATGGATGGGGAGCAAATAAGGTTTGATAAATCTTTGCTGTCCACTGCATAATATGAGCAGGAAAAGGGGAAATGGAAATAAAAGAGGTATTGCAAATAAAAGTGACAAAGTAAGTGTTCTCATCAATAAAAACAGTTCCTCCACCGCTAAAGCGTCGAATAAGAGGAACTGGTGTTTGTTTAAATCGCTCTTGATGAATAAGCTCTTCAGGTTTTCCCGAAATGCCCATGATAATGGCAGGGGGAGAACCTTCATTGATAAGACACCAATTTCGCTGGTCTGTTCGCAAAAGCGCTTCTTCAAGCTGCAATTGTTCTAGAATAGGCATTTGATTGAGCTGAACAAGATGGAGAATGGTCATGAGTTTTCACTCTGGATCACAACAATCTACAGAAGGAGTAGGCTCATCCTCTTCTTGAGATGTTACAATTCCTTGTGTACGTGTCAAAGCAATTAATAAGATAGAGATATCGGCTGGGGAGACACCAGAAATGCGGAGGGCTTGTCCGAGGTTTTGTGGTCGAATTTGAGTTAGCTTCTGACGAGCTTCATTACGCAAGCTTTTAATAGTAGTGTAGTCAAAGTTAGAGGGAATCACCATATTATCGATATGGGAAAGTTTAGCAATTTCAGTTGTCTGACGTTCGATATAGCCAGCGTATTTGAGATTTAATTCAATTTGAAAATTAATCTCTTCGCCAAAGTTGATCATGACATCGGGATAGTTTTGTAAAAGAGATCTATAAGTATTTTCAGGCCTGCACAGGAGCTGAGCCAAACTATACCCTTTTCCATTAAACTGTTTATAGATTTTAGTGAGGCGAAGACTTTCCTCTTCTATGGTCTGTTTTTTGCGGCAGGCAATATCATAGCAAGCTTGATTGATTAATCCTACTTCATAGCCATAAGGGCGAAGTCGTAAGTCGGCATTATCCTGGCGGAGTAGAAGGCGATACTCTGCACGACTAGTAAACATCCGATAAGGTTCATTCAGGTCCTTGGTAACCAAATCATCAATCATCACGCCAATGTAAGCTTCAGAACGTTTTAGGATTAAGGGTGGTTTACCCATCACTTTTCGAGCTGCATTAATTCCAGCTATAAGGCCTTGGCCAGCTGCCTCTTCATAACCAGAAGTTCCATTGATTTGCCCAGCTAAAAAGAGGCCTTCAATTTTCTTACATTCTAGAGAACAATCAATTTGACCACTTATGACATAATCATATTCAATAGCATAAGCAGGACGCATAATTTCTGCTTGTTGTAGAGCAGGAATACTATGAATAAATTCTAGTTGGACATCAAACGGAAGAGAAGAGGAGACTCCATTGACATAGATTTCTTGAGTATGTAGCCCTTCAGGCTCTAGAAAAATTTGATGCCTTTCTTTGTCGGCAAAACGGACGATTTTGTCTTCAATAGAAGGGCAATAGCGAGGACCTACTCCCTTAATTTTACCAGAATACATGGGCGAGCGATGGATATTGGCTAAGATAATTTCTTTAGTTCGTTCAGTCGTATAGGTAATATGGCAAGATATTTGAGAAAGGCGAGGGAGCCCTTCATCATCGAAAGAAAACTTTACCCCAGGTTCACCCGGCTGTTCCTCTGTTTGCGTATAGTCAATAGAACGCTTATTAACTCGAGGAGGAGTTCCTGTTTTAAGTCGGCCTAATTTTAAACCATATTTTTCGAGACTAGCTGACATTCCAATAGAAGGTTGATCTCCTGCACGTCCGCCAGTGTAATTTGTCTCTCCAATATGGAGAAGTCCTCGTAAAAATGTTCCCGAAGAAATCACAACGGCTTGACTCTTGTAGATGACCCCTTCTTTTGTAAGAAGACCTTTGATCCGATCTCCTTCGATAATAAAATCTTCTACAGTACCTTGTTTGATTTCTAAATTAGGCGTCCTTTCAAGTCGATGTTTGACCTCAACTTGATAAGCCATCTTATCTGCTTGGGCGCGTGGCGCCCAAACAGCAGGACCTTTTGTTGCATTCAACATGCGATATTGAATACCTGTGACATCAATGACTTTTCCCATGATCCCACCTAAGGCATCAATTTCTCGGACAATATGTCCTTTGGCGATGCCTCCAATAGCAGGATTACAGCTCATTTTGGCAATGGTATCCAAATTCATCGTCAGAAGTAGGGTACGTAGGCCCATACGAGCTGAAGCAAAAGCAGCCTCACAACCTGCATGGCCTCCTCCTATGACGATAACGTCATAGAGAACTGGAAAGTTCCACATACCCTTATACCCATCTTAATATCTAGTGGAATAAAGCATAAAATAAATGCTTAAACCCTATTTCCCTTTGTGACGATCTCGTCGACTGCGTTTTTTGCGCTTATGTTTCGCAATCTTATATTTACGCTTCTTTTTTACAGAAGACATAGCCTCTCCACTTTATAATCTATAGTTATTAAACTTCTTTCGAAATCTACTTTATCTTGACTTGATTTTTTTAATGACCTCTCTACTGACCTCATGAGGAATACGAAGAAGAAATTATCAACTAAAAATTCAAAATAAAGGAGGGTTAGAAATATGAAGTCTATTGGATGATATTTCATAAATGTTTAATTATACTAAGGAAAAAATAATAAAATGTAAAGGATAGAATATTAGATTGGTATTTTGAAGAGGTGATTTGACACCTTGTATTTAAAAACTCACCTTACGCAAAAATAGCGATATTTCGACTGAGCCAAAGCCCCATGGTTCAATGCTCGTCAGTCACCCTATATTCCTTATATAGGGTGACTGACGAGCATTGAACCATGGGAACTTTCGCTTCAAGTCCAAATGCCACTCTTTTTGCGTAAGGTGAGTTAAAAATTTCTAATTGACGTCGAGCTTGTATTCAAGTAAATCTAGAAGAAGGATGTTTTGATTTAATAAACCATCTCAGGGAGGCAACCATGATTTCAGATTTTTTTTCAAATTTATTTGATGTTCAGGTGAACTACATAGCTGTTATTGTTGCAGCTATCGTCTATTTTATCTTAACAGCTATTTGGTACTCTTCTCAAGTTTTTGGAAAGGAATTGGTTAGGCATGAAATCGTCAATACTAATCGTATGCCCTCTAAAGCTCTGGCTTATGTTGGAGAGTTTATCGCAGCTTTAATTATAGCCTATGTTTTAACCGTGATCATTGAGTTTGCAGGAGTGGGGACTCCATTAGAAGGATTAAATATTGGTTTTTGGATGTGGTTAGGGTTTGTTTTAACGACTCAATTTTGCGATGCTATATGGGGAAGAAAGAGTTTTACGAGTTTTGTGCTTAATTCCATCCTGATTCTTGTAGGATTTCTTGTGATGGGAGCTCTTATTCCTGTTGTCAGAGATGCTTTTCCTAGTTATATCTTTTAGTAGTCTGTTTTATACACAAGTGAACTCAAAAATTGGAATTTTGAGTCACTTGTGTATAAAATAAGAAGAAATGTTATGCCTTTAGAACTATATGGCACTGTTAACAAATTAAACCGAGAGCTTTAATGGAAGCTAAAGCAAAAAAAGAAAAGAAAGTAGTGGAAAGCTTATCGAATCTCAATGCCAAGCGTTTATTTTCTTTAAGACGACCAAAGAACCGCTCAATGGCAGAACGAGTACGGTAATAAGGTTTATAAAGTGCCTGTAGTCCTGGTACGGTAGCGTTTGCTCGTCTTGGGATGACTGGAACTTTTTCAGCTTCTCTAATAGGATGGCGTACGTCAAAATAATCATACCCTTTGTCAGCTATGACGTACTGAATTCCTTCCCATTTTCCATTTTTCCATAACTGTGAAAAAATTTTCATATCTGGGCGCTGTCCTTCGGATAAGCAAGCACTTTGAACCTTATTTGGGGAAAGGGCTAAATGAATTTTTGTGCTCAAACCTTTGCGTCCACGCCCAATCCATTGATTTCCTTTTTTTTTAAAGCTCCTGAACCGTGCCGGTGCACAGTAATGGTTGTACTATCCACCCATGTAAAGTCTGCTTTGATCAGCTTTTTCGCTTGAAGGTTCTGTAAGAGTTTCCAAAACCATCCTGATTCACTCCAACGTTTAAAGCGTGTGTAAATCGTGTGCCAAGAGCCATAGGCTCCTGGTAAATCTCTCCATGCTACTGCTGTGCGTAGCACATACAAAACTGCACAGAAAAATTGATAGTCAGAGATCTTGGCTGGCCTTCCACGACCATCTTTAAAACTAAGGATATGAGGATGAATGTGTTCTTTGAAATAGTCTTCAGAAAATGGATAGAGGCGGTTATTCATCTAAAACTCTCCCTATTGTTAATTGAGAGAAAGTTATATCACACCTTATTTAATTTGTTAACAGTGCCATATATACTCATTTCAGTTGAAAGCTGCAATTTGGGCAATGCGAAAGCTCTCGGGCTTCAACGATCAAAAATAGGTCCATATACTCATATGGACCTATTTTTGATCGTTGAAGCCCGAGGCTTTGGCACAGCCGAAATTGCAGCTTTCAACTGAAATGAGTATAAATATCCTAATCTTAACGTGTTATCGAGAAAGCCAAATTCGCTATAGAGGGAAATAAAGAGGTTATCTTCATCAAACGATTGCCAATAGAGGGGCGCCACATGGCTTCTTGCAAAAGTTTGCCCCAAAAGATTTGAGAGGAATAGCGAACACGCCATGCCTTCTTAAATCCTTTAGCATCTTGACGAATGGCATACTCAGCAGCCCAATAACCGCTTGTAATAGCCATGGATAGACCGATTCCACAAGCGGGAGGGACTGTGCCTGCTGCGTCTCCAATAAAATAGGTATGAGGCCAATCAGGCGTTTTTTTAATGCCAAAGGTAGGAACAAAAGCTTGCATCCAATTAGAGAATACTCTTTTGCCTTTTGTGAAATACGCTTGCAAAATGGGGTTTTGAGACATCAAATATTGCATAAAGTGTTCTGGAGATCCTATTGCTTCCATTTGATGACGTTGAACCAAACACGCTACATTAAACCGTTGATTTTCAATAGGAACAATTCCTAAATAAGCCCCGGGAAATGAGAACATCTCTAAAGTATTTTCTAATGGAAGATTTTCAAAATGGGCTTTTATTCCGACATAGCGGGTGAGAGGAATTTTCTGATTATAAGAAGGAATGCGTCCTGTGGCAACAAAAAGGATAGGAGTCTTCACAATTTCACCTGTGGAGAGCATGATTTCGTGAAATTTCATCGATTTCTGCCTAGGGCGTATTTCTTTTACTTTCATTTGTGTCAGAATTTCTGCACCTCGTATGCAAGCATAGTGAACAAGAAGAGGATCAAATTGGATATGGGATAAGCTTCCTGCTTCTCGTGGAAAGGTAAATGTCAAAGTTTGTGCAGAGGTCCGTAGATGAACTTGATGAATTTTAATAGGATGAATATTCCATTGGGCAAGCAAAGGCAGGCATTCTGGCGAAAAAAATTCACCGCATACTTTATGAGTGGGATACTCACTTGCTTCAATGATAAGAGGTTTAATCCCTAGCTCTACTAACCTACAAGCAGCGCATAAGCCGGCGACACCTCCGCCAATAATGACGATATCTTTTATCATGACTTAGCAGAGGGTAAAATATGAATAAGAACAATCCATCTAAAGGCCCAATGCCAGGTAATAGAACAATGGGTTATAGGAATATCAGCTGCTTGGATATAAGCGTACCAGTCTTGGCGTGTGAAAGCACGTCTAATCGAGATCAATCCATCATGTGTCACGAGGCGGTTGCGAAATAGAAAGGGAATCAAGGTGGTAAACCCTAAGGTAGCAAGAAAATGGCGATGAAGATCATTGAGAATAATTGCCTGTCTGGCAATGGAATAGCCTTTTTTAAGAAAGGAGACGATTTCATCATCAGAGAGGTGATGGCAGACAAGGGTAGAGGTAATGACATCAAAGCTTTTTGGTGGATATTCTAGCTGCGGAGAGGAAGGGACAAAGAATTTGACATTAGTCAGAGGAGGGTCTATTTGTTGGAGAGATTCATTGGCAAATTGGATGGCTTCCGGAGTAATATCCACCCCTAAAATTTGAGCTTGAGGATAGCGTTTTGCTAATCGCATTGTGAATAAACCACCTCCACATCCAAAATCTAAAATAGATTGAGGAGGTTTTTTTAGTTGGTTAAAAGCCCAATAATTCGCATGATCTCCGCCAAGAAAACGTCCTACACGATCTAATTGATAAAGGCAATCTCGATATTCTTCCGGTGTATATTGACCTAAATCGATGTATTCAAGTTGGTTTAATCGTCCATTTTTCTTCATGAAGAGCTCATTGTGGGTTGCCGCAGCAAAATCCCTTCCATTGCTAAACCGGGACCAAAGCCAATTCCTAACGACCATAGATGAGAACTTTTTCTGTGATAAAGATTTTCTAAGACAAATAGAAAAGTAGAACTCGACATATTTCCATACTTTGCTAAAGTATCCCAAGAGGCTTGGCTTTGGCTTCTATCGAGTTTCATTGCCTTTTCTACGGCTTGAAGAATCGATTTTCCACCAGGATGGATAGCCCAATTACAAGCAGAGGGAGAGACCTGATGAGGATCTAAGAGAAGATTTGCAAAGGATGAGATATGCCGGCCAATGTGAACAGGAACAGTAGGAGATAAACGCATCAAAAATCCTTGATCGCTAGCTTCCCAAGCCATTTTATCAATCGTATTTTCAAGTCCAAAAGACTGATAATTGAGAATCTCCCACAGCGGCTTTTCAGAGGAGCGAGGATGAGAGCCAACAATAACTGCTGCTGCACCATCTGAAAAAAGAGAATTAGCCAGAAATGTTTCTAAATCTGAATTTGCTTGTAAATGGAGAGAACAAAGCTCTGTGCAGATTAGCAAAATGCGATGATCAGCCTTTTCTTTGGCAAAGGCTTGAGCAACTGACAAACCTTTAAAAGCTCCAAAACAACCCATAAAATTGATACCTAATCGATTCACAGAGCGTCTTAAATTGAGAAGTTGAATAAGCTCAAATTCAATTCCTGGAGCTACCACACCAGTACAGGATACTGAAATGACATGTGTGATGAGACAGGGATCTTCACCCCATAATTGTAAAGCCTTTTGAGCTGCTTGTTGAGCCAACTTTGGAGCTTCCTTTTTATACATATCATTTCTTTGGGACATGCCAGGAATACTTTTAGGATAATCATATCCCCAAAAATGCCATTCAGAACGGGGCTTTTGGAAATCAGATACAACTGAATAGCGCTCTTGAATGGCAGAGTTTAAATAGAGTGTTCGAATATAATCCTGCCTTTGTTTATCAATAGAAAAAACCTCGATCATCTGATCTGCTATTTCTTCTTGTCTAAACATATAAGGAGGAACTACAGTCGATAAAGCTAAAATAGAAGGGTTCATATTAACCTTAAATTTATATGTGAAATTTTACTCTTTTCCTTCTATGAGGCACTCCTTCCAATTGAAAGCTGGAAATTTGGGCAACGCGAAAGCTCACTTTGAATTGGAATGACTATATACTATAGACAAGATTTTATACTAATCGTGTTTTGCATTGACAATGAAGCATGGATCACAAGCGTATTCGCATTGACAAGAGAAAATAATTATTTTATTCTTTGTAATTTCTTGCATACGAGGAATTATGGGATTTAAATATTTTAAAGATCCGCATCACTTTTCTTATTATATTGATGATCTGTATGAATGTAATTTATGCAAAGAAATTCAACAAGGATACGAAGGGATTTTTTATGGGCCTGAGAAGATTGAATTTATCTGTGAGACTTGCCTTATACAAGGTAGGTTGGCAGAAATTGAATGTTCTACTAATTTAGGAAATTCTAAAGAATTACGTAAACAATTAAGAAAAAAATATCCTAATATTTTGGATGTTGATTTAGATGAGATGATTAGCCAGAAGAATTTTGAACTGGAGCAATGTACACCAGCTCCTGTTATTATGTATGAATTTGATTGGCCTTGTCACTGTGCGGATTATTGCTGTTATGTGAAAGAAATAGGACAGTCTGATCTCCATGATTTAGCAGAGGATGGAGATGGAAGGAAGTTCTTCTTTCAACATCTTCTTAACCCTCATTTGGTATGCGAAGAATTTTGGGACTGCATTCGCAAAGATTCGCCAAAGGACTGTGCAGATTCATGGGATAAGGGATATTATTTATTTCAATGTTTAAGTTGTCAGCACCATCTTATTTACTGGAATGCTGAATTTTAGAGTCTTTATGAATCAAGCGAGCACAAAAAGCTTATACTCAATAAGGTTCTTCTTAATCCCTTTCCTCGCTGTATTTATTCCATTTAAAATTTTAAGCATTTCTGTTGAGCATCTTATTCCTCAAGTGATTGCTGTATATCCTCATCACCCTGCTTTTACAGAGGGACTTGCGATCAAAGAAAATTTATTATATGAAAGTACAGGTTTATATGGTCAATCTAGCTTAAGACAGATCGATCTTCTTACTGGTAAAATAATCTATCAAATTTCTCTCCCCCCTAAATATTTTGGAGAGGGATTTGCCTTGGTTGGTGACCAACTGATCCAGCTCACTTGGAGAGAACAAGTCGCCTTTGTATATGATATAAAAAATTTTAAACTTATTCGTACTTTCCCTTATGAAGGGGAGGGATGGGGTCTTTGTTATGATGGCACAAAGCTTTTTATGAGCAATGGAACAGATACCATTACAATGAGAGATCCTCAATCTTTTGCCATTTTGGGGAAATACCGAGTTTTACTTGGAACCCAAAGTATATCCAATTTGAATGGATTAGAATGTATAGGTCATTCTCTTTATGCCAATGTCTGGGGAAAAGATTTTATTTTGCGTATAGATAAAGCCACTGGTATTGTCACGGGGGTGATTAACGCTCTTGGTTTGTTAACAACAGACGAAAGGCGAGCAATAGGATCAGAAGGCGTATTAAATGGGATTGCTTATAATCCTAAAAATAAGACTTTTCTTCTGACAGGAAAATATTGGCCTCGTATTTTTGAGGTGCAACTTATCTCGTCAAATTTACTCTTAAATTTTCCTTAATAACTCACCTTACGCAAAAATAGTGGCATTTGGACTGAAGCCAAAGCCCATTATTTTTGCGTAAGGTGAGTTAATAACCTGAGTTTTGAGTTTATCCTCATTCCAGCTTTCAACCCCGAGGCTTTGGCGCAGCCAAAAACCAATTTTTCAATTTACTTGTGTATATATTAATTCTCATGCTATGTGGCTACTTAGATAGCCCAAGTCTTTAATAGACCTCTTTCGAAATTTCATTTGTTTGCTAAAATGATTCTTTTCGGCATCTTGATTGCCAAATTTTTTAACCATATGTGCACATATGCTTTCAAAATTTGGCAATCAATCTGCTCAAAAACAATTCATTTTTTCAAACAAAGCAAATTTCGAAAGAGGTCTAATTTACTTATGCTTGATACAAGAATAACAGAATAAACTTCTTTCTAACTCTACTTTCTTTGGGATGTTTTCACGTGTGATGTCTACTTTATTCTAAGTTCACATAATCATAATTATCAAATATGAGGTTTTTATGAACCAAGTTTGGGTTTTGCTAGTATGTACATTGTGCCTACTGGCTAGCCTTTCTCTTCAAGCTAAAGCTATTTCAGCGGTAAAAGAATCAGAAGTTAGCTCAGAAGTGAAGGTAAAGAAGATTACAAAAGAGGTATTCCCCATTTTTGATAGACAAATTGATAATACTTTACCTCTGCATTTTCGGATAGCAAAGAGCTCTTCGGTGCCATTAACAGACTTGTCCTCTCTTAAAGTAGGTTTTCATAATTTGTCTTTATCTGGCAGTGGTCAGTTCTCAGAGTCCTCTCTTCAGAGAATGCTTAAAGTTTTGCATAGTTTTAGAGATTTCCAGAAAAATGTGGTCATTGTAGATTGTCGATTAGAATCCCATGGATTTATTAATGGAAGAGCGGTGAACTGGACAGATGGTATATTAGACTGGGCTAACGTAGGTAAGACCATAGAAGAAATTGAAAGGGATGAAAAGGTAAAGCTGCAACAAGCAGCTGAAGCAAGAGTTATTGTCATAAAGACAAAAGGTAAAGATAAACATGAAAAACTCATTGTTAATAGAGTGCGAACAGAAAGAGATTTTATAACATCTTTAGGTATGACCTATGTACGCCTCCCTATTCAAAATTATTACTGTCCCTCAAATCAGGTTATAGATCAATTTGTCCATTTGATTGCCAATTTGCCATCACATACATGGTTACATTTTCATGGTCAAGAAGGAAAAGAGAGGACAACGACTTGTCTTGTCATGCGTGACATGATGTTAAATGCCAATAAAGTAGATTTTAAGACAATTTTAACTCGACATAAACTAATAGGTGGATCAGACTTATTAAAAGAGTATGAATCTGGTAGTTTAAAGGAGAGAGCTACGCTTGAGAACATAGCCTTTTTGGGGATATTTTATGCCTACTGCCAACAGGTTCCGGATTTTAGCATTTCTTGGTCGCAGTGGATAGCGAAATTTCTTAATGTTCAGTCAAGCTTCATAGGCGATCTAAAGACTAAGAGCTAAGCTAAGCATTGTCTTTATATACATCCTTTAAATGTAGACGTCTGTTTAGGGATGATAAAGAATGAATAAGTGTTTAATGGGAGGATTAAGAATTCTCCCTTTATTTTTCTTCTTAAGCCTTTATGCAAAATGGGATCAGTCTTTTAGTTTATCAGCATATGATATTGTTCGAATAGGTCAACAAATTTGGTATAATGAGTGTGCTGGAAAGATTGATGGCTTGACCTCCTGGAATAAAGGAGAAGAGTTTGCTTCCTTGGGGATTGGGCATTTTATTTGGTCTCCTACCGAGTCATTAGGTCCATTTGGTCAGACATTTCCTGATCTTCTCATTTTTTTTAAGCAACAAGGTGTTAAGCTACCTAAATGGTTAGAAGAGGCAACTAGATGTCCTTGGGAATCTCGAGAAGTATTTTATCAAGCATTACAAGGACCGCAAATGGTACAACTTCGGCAATTACTGCAAGAGCATATCGATTTGCAAATTATTTTTATGGTTAAACGTTTACAAAAAGCTTTGCCCAGCATATTACAAAACCTATCAATGGATAAAATTCCTCACGTGATAGCTCAATGTGATCGATTAACTGAAACATCAATGGGCTTTTATGCTCTTCTTGATTATATCAATTTCAAAGGAGAGGGTATTTTATGCCAAGAATGTTATAAGGGGGAGGGATGGGGATTACGACAAGTGCTAGAGCTTATGCCAGGAGACTCGTCTTCTCCAATTAAAGAATTTGTAGAAGCAGCCAAAAAGGTATTATCTAGGAGAGTAGAGAATTCCCCTCCTGAAAGAAATGAGCAACAATGGTTGAAAGGATGGTATAATAGAATCGAAACATATACTCATCCCTGTTCAAAGTGAGAATTTGGGCAATGCGAAAGCTCTCGGGCTTCAACGATCAAAAATGGGTCCATATTACTCGAACCAATTTTTGATCGTTGAAGCCCGAGGCTTTGGCGCAGCCGAAATTGCAGCTTTCAAGTGAAATGAGTATAAGTGTTTAATTAAATCCCATTCGTCATCTGAAAGATCATCTGGATAGACCCTATTTTTATCCATATGACCTCCTATTAGAGGAAAACAAGATCAAATAGAGAAACAGAATTAGACCTCTTTCGAAATTTGATTTGTTTGCTAAAATGATTCTTTTCGGCATCTTGATTGCCAAATTTTTTAACCATATGTGCACATATGCTTTCAAAATTTGGCAATCAATCTGCTCAAAAACAATTCATTTTTTCAAACAAAGCAAATTTCAAAAGAGGTCTATTATTTACTCACCTTACGCACACATAGCTTTTTCACGTAAAATTTTTAGTTCTTGAAAAGCCATTTGATTTGCTTTCAAGATAAGCTTGTATTTCAAAGCAAAATGATTCAATGCCGTTCTAATTTTCAAAAATTCAAGCTTGCAATAAGAAACAATTGATGCGAAAATATGATTCTTTTGAGAACGAACAACTTTTGTGGGCGATTTCTCAAGGCTAGCGTTTTGCTTTATTGATTTATGATACCCTTCAATCAACCAGCCTTTTTCTGACAAGCTAAGATGAGCTAACTCATTCATTTTAAGTAACCGTTCACGGTGTGCATCAAAAGAATAATTGCATTTTGATTTTCAGTATGTTATAACATTTAACATGGAAGACAAAGATGCCATTATTCTTGATCTTAAAAAGGTCATTGAAGATCTCAAGCAAGAGATCACACAATTAAAAAAAGAGAATGCTGATTTAAAAGAGCAGCTTCGTCTCAATTCTCAAAATTCTTCTAAACCACCTTCATCTGATCGTTACCCTAAAAAAGAACCAAAGGCACCTTCAAAGGATCGCCCAAAAAGGCAAGGGTTTGCAAGGAAATGGTTTGCCAAAGAAGAGATCACAGAATTTAAACAATACTTTCCTTTACATTGTGATAAATGTGGATCAAATAACTTTTTACCAAGAAGTACTATTGTAGAAGCCCGTCAGATAATAGAACTTCCAAAGGTAAAGCCAATTGTTACAGAGCATCAAGCCTTAGCTTGCAGATGTGCAAGTTGTGGTAAAAAAGTGCGGGCTTTTCTGCCTTATGATGTGACAATAAGTACATTTGGTCCAAAAATTAAAGCTTTATCCTCTACGCTTTCTGGTAAATTCCATTTAAGCAAAAGAAATATTCAAGAGCTGTTTAAGACTTTATTTAACATTGATATTAGCTTAGGAAGCATTATCAATGTTGAAGCCCAAGCATCTGCTTTTTTAAAGGAACCTTATGAAGAAGCTTTAAAGCTTTTAAGAAAAAGTAAAACCGTTCATGCAGATGAAACTGGATGGAAGACTAAAGGGCAAGCTAAATGGCTATGGCAAGCAAGCGATAAACAAATTGTGATTTTTAAACTCTTCTCAAGTCGAGGTAAAAAAGCTTTTCAAAGCTTTCTAGGCAAGGATTGTATTCAAAATTTAGTCACAGATAGATTTAGGGTTTACTCGACATTGGGTTTACATCAATACTGCTGGGCACATTTAAAGAGAGATTTTAAAAGAATTGAACAAAGAGATGGACTAGTTTCTTGGATCGGAAAGCTTATGGGATCGCTATGCGGTCTTCTTTTTAGATGGTCACATGAAAAAGACAATTTAAGCGATGAAGAGTTCAAAGAAAAAATCAAAGGTTTAAAAGAAGACTTTCATTACCTGTTTAAGCTAGGACTTCGAGCAGATACCCATGATTTAAAGCTTGGTAAAACTGGAAGATTTTGTGAACGTCTTCTTTCTGAAGAAGAAAAGCTTTGGGCTTTTATAGAAGACTCAACCCTTGATCTTACAAATAACTTGTCAGAGAGAAATTTAAGGCCAGCTGTCCTTTGGCGTAAAGTTTCTTTTGGTAATCAAAGTGCTAAAGGCGAACAATTTGTTGAACGAATTCTTTCTGTTGTTGAAACCCTAAAGATTCAAAAACGAAACATCTTGGGTTATTTAACTCATTGCTTTAAGGCAAGATATCAGCTTCTATCTATTCCTTCTTTTGTGTGCATCAATTAGATTTTTGATGCACACCGTGAACGGTTACCATTTTAAGGTTGTTTATTGTTCAGTATTCAATGCTTCTTTAAAGCAGGAAGGCTAGGTAGCTTAAGTATTGAAGATAAGCTTTTAATGGCTTTAGAATATTTGAAGAAGTATCGGACTTACTTTCATTTAGTAGGTGGGTCGAAGATGCTCTAGTTAGAGAAGGGTGAGATTGGGTAATCTTGCTGCTATCTCTTTAACAGCTTCATCGGTTAACTGCCCGCATCCACTTAAGTTAAGACTAGTGAGCTTGGGTAATCCTGCTGCTATCTCTTTAACAGCTTCATCGGTTAACTTCTCGCACCAACTTAATCTAAGACTAGTGAGCTTGGGTAATCCTGCTGCTATCTCTTTAACAGCTTCATCGGTTAACTGCCCGCATCCACTTAAGTCAAGATTAGTGAGCTTGGGTAATGTTGCTGCTATCTCTTTAACAGCTTCATCGGCTAACTTCTCGCACCAACTTAATCTAAGACTAGTGAGCTTGGGTAATCCTGCTGCTATCTCTTTAACAGCTGCATCGGTTAACTGCTCGCATCCACTTAAGTCAAGACTAGTGAGCTTGGGTAATCCTGCTGCTATCTCTTTAACAGCTTCATCGGTTAACTGCTTGCATCCACTTAAGTCAAGACTAGTGAGCTTGGGTAATCCTGCTGCTATCTCTTTAACAGCTTCATCGGTTAACTGCTTGCATCCACTTAAGTCAAGACTAGTGAGCTTGGGTAATCCTGCTGCTATCTCTTTAACAGCTGCATTGGTTAACTGCTCGCATCCACTTAAGTTAAGACTAGTGAGCTTGGGTAATCCTGCTGCTATCTCTTTAACAGCTTCATCGGTTAACTTCTCGCACCAACTTAAGTCAAGACTAGTGAGCTTGGGTAATCCTGCTGCTATCTCTTTAACAGCTGCATTGGTTAACTGCTCGCATCCACTTAAGTCAAGACTAGTGAGCTTGGGTAATGTTGCTGCTATCTCTTTAACAGCTGCATCGGTTAACTGCTCACACCAACTTAAGCCAAGACTAGTGAGATTGGGTAATATCAGCTTGCTCATGTCGGTTAGTTGCTGACAATCAATTAATTCAAGGCTTGTGAGGTTCTTTAATTCCCTGATTTTTTTGAGGTCTTTGAGCCCTTGACATGATGTTAATTGTAAATAAGAGATATTTGGACAAAATTGAAGTAATTCTAGCATGTCTTCTGAGCTGTTATTGGCCAAGACGACTTTATTCAGAAATAGGCCTCTGTCTTTAAGAATTGAGATGTCCTTGCTTGCCACTGCTCGTTGCAGTAAAGCTTCTCGTAAAAGTGTTGCATCAAATTTATCTACTATCTCCCATAAATTAAAAGTATCGCCATTTTGATTCCAAATCCATCTTTGACACTTGTCCTTGAGCTCCTTGGCTTGGGATTTATCTGCAATTGCAAGCCATTCGATCACATTATCACACGTAAGATCGCAATTGTCCATAATCCATCTTTGATACTTGTCCTTAAGCTCCTTGACTTGGTATTTATCTGCAACTACAAGTCCTTCTATAGCATTCTCAAAAGTGAGCACAACTTGACCCGTTTTTAGAAAAGAAAATAAGAGTTGAATAGCTTCTGGCGTATCATCTTGAAGGGATATCTGTCGTGTTTTTCCTTCCATAAAACGGGCCATATTATTAAAATAAGGACTTTTTTGGACAAGAAAAGGTTGGAAAAAATTGACCTTTTCTGTTTCTGTTTGCAATGTAATTAATAATTCTTTTGGTCCTTTTTCGATAAGAATATCTTGAAGACCGTCTGTTATCTTTGTATTAATTTTAAGTAAATCCTCAACAACTGCAGAATCATTTAAGATTTGTTGATTGGTCTCAATCCACTTTCCAATAACATTTTTCACCTCATGCTGTAGACCTAACCAGTCTTGCATTGCCAGTTGGTGGAGTGATTCTTTTGTGAATAAATTTACCTCAAGTATTTGTTTAGTCTGTTGTTGAATTTTTAGATCGACATCACTTTGAATAAAGGACAAAATTTTAGTGCGATTAAATCCGAGATTTCCCATCCATCTTTTTACAGCTGTCAAGATTCGAATTAAAATATTTGTTTTTATAAGTAATTGATTAGCTTGGTCGTCTAAAGTTTTGATTTTTTCTATAACTTTAAAAGTTGAGGCTATAAGGGGAGATTTTTTATAGATCTCATCTAAGCGTTTGACAATATCCCTTAAAGAAATACTTCCTACTTGATCCTTTACACAAAACCTTCTTCCGCCTAATTTCCCGATGCTAGGCTGTAGCTGGATTAGAAAATTAGATAAATCTTCAGCAGTTTCACATGCCTTAAGTGCATTAAAGATTCTCATGTTTTATTCACTTTAGATTATATTTTAATATTATATAATTAATTGTTATATTCTTAGTAATAATATATAAACAATATTAATTTAGCAAGGACAAAATTTTACAAAGAGTAATTACTCAGGTCATTAAATATTAAATTGACGAAAATGAAATTTTTTCATTTTCGTCAATTTAATATTTAATGACCTGAATATTCAAGAAGCTAGGCAACAGAAGGCTTGCTCATTAAAAGCTTTTATCAAAGCAGAAAGGACAAGTGTGCCTTTTTTCTTACATATAGCTTCGAATGCGACAAAATATTTGAGCATAAGTCTTCGTGCGAAAGCACTCTGATATCTTGACTTTCATCATGCGAATATCCTTGATTATTATCAAAAGGTACATCTTGCTTATACATAAACATTAAGGTCTGCCTTTTCCTATTTTTCAGCCGATCCAAAAGGCAAATTTCATTGGGATGAGATTTTCTTGGTGGTCCAGTTTCATGAAGAGCTTGAATATAGCCCTCATTTATAATCTTATCTTTGTTCAAATAACGAAATTTTGCAAGGCTTTAGTTGTCTCTCTTCCTTGGCAAGCTGTATCTCTTTCGAAGGCACTTCTGCATTTGTCTTGCCCAATCATGAAATGTCTCTTCAAACACAGCTTCCAGCTCACGTAAGTGATGGCCATTGCATAAGGCATGATTGCATTCATAAATGCCATATTGAGGCCCAAAAATTAATCCTTGGGGTAGATTAGCTGAGCAAATCTTGCCGCAATCTGGACAAATCTTTTCAAAAACTCTATGCTCGGTCACTTCTATTTTCATTTGCGGAAGATCAAATACTTGTGCAACCACCTTATAACCTACATGATCTGTGTTCTTAATATTTGATCTACAATAGGTGCAAATATCAAGCGGGTATTCAATAATTTTATCTGGCTTATTACAAATTTTTAAAGTCTGGCCCTTATGCCCTATTTGTCCACCACTTCTTTTAGAGCTTTTCTCATGCTGAATTTTGATTTTTTTAAACCCATCTGTAGAGGGAGGCTTATGACTATTGCGACTATTTTGATTAAGCTGGTTTTCTAAATCTGCCACTTTTTGCTTTAAAGCTTTAACAAGGGGAACGAGTAAAAGCAGCTCATTAATAAGCTCATCTTTTTGCTCAATAGAAAGTTGGCTAAATTGATTGCCAAATTTTGAAAGCATATGTGCAGATATGGTTAAAAAATTTGGCAATCAAGATGCCGAAAAGAATCATTTTAGCAAACAAATGAAATTTCGAAAGAGGTCTATTGATAGTCAGAGATCTTGGCTGGCCTTCCACGACCATCTTTAAAACTAAGGATATGAGGATGAATGTGTTCTTTGAAATAGTCTTTAGAAAATGGATAGAGGCGGTTATTCATCTAAAACTCTCCCTATTGTTAATTGAGAGAAAATTATATCACACCTTATTTAATTTGTTAACAGTGCCATAGCTTCAGGCTGTTTATTGACTCACCTGACGTAGAATTTAAGCTGATCTTTATATTAACTTAAGTTTTGAGTTTATTTCCTTGATTCTAAGAGAAGATTTTCTCTTAGAATCAAGGAAATAAACTCAAAACTTAAGTTATATTAAACTTGCTTCTGGAATGGATGATTCCTGAGAAAATTCTAAAGAGATTAGCTTAGAGATTCCTTTTTCCTCCATTGACACGCCAAACAAGACATCTGCAGCAGCCATCGTTCTTTTGTTATGAGTAATGATTAAAAATTGGCTCCGATCCACAAAATGCTTCACCATATTAACAAAACGCTCAACATTCGTGTCATCTAAGGGAGCATCAATCTCATCTAAAATACAGAAAGGGACTGATTTAATCTCAAAAATGGCAAAAAGTAAAGCCAGGGCTGTCAAACATTTTTCTCCGCCTGAAAGAAGGGTAATTGAACGCATTTGTTTGCCTGGTGGTCGTGCCATGATTTCAATGCCAGCCTCTAAAATATTTTCAGTTTCTGTAAATTGTAGATCAGTTTCCCCGCCACTAAATAAAATCTGGAAGTTCTTTTGGAAATTATAACGGATTGCTTCAAAGGTCTTGCGAAAAATCTGGCAACTCTGTGTATCCAATTGTGTAATCATTTGCAGCAATTCTTGTTTGGACTCTATCATGTCCTTCATCTGTTGTTGAAGGAAATTATAACGGATCTGATGCTTTTCTAACTCTTCAATGGATGCTAGGTTGATATTCCCCGCTGCCTGTAGTGTTTGGCGTAAAGAACGGATCTGCTTCTCAGTTTGTTCTAATGATTGTATGACAGGGGTTTCCCTTTGCTTGGCCTCTGCAATTGTTAAATGATGTCTTTCTTGTAGCTCATTTTCTAGAGATTGAGCTGCAGAGCGGTGTTGAGCTAACTGGATACTGAGTAGATGACTTTCCTCTTCTCCTTTTTTAATGTGATTGAGTTGTTGTGCCATTTCTTGATCAATTTGATACAAGAATTCTTGATTGATTTCCTTCTCCTTTTCTAAGTGCAAGCAGGCTGCCGTTGACTCTTGTAATCTCCCTTCAATGGCTTCTAGAAATTGAGAGCATTGAATTCCTTTTACTCTTGTTTTCAGTTGCAGTTCTTCCATATAGGTTAGCTCCTCTTCAAAGCGATTCTCTCGCTTCTGACGATCTTGCTCTTTAGCCTCTAACAACTGAGTCTGATGAAGAAGTTGCCTTTTCTCATCAGTCAATTTTTGATAATAATTACTCTTATTTTTTTGATCCTTCTGTTGAGTTTGCAAAGAGCGATCTTGTGTCTCAAGCTCTTTTTCTAGCTCTTCTACTTCTTGATGTAGATGAGTTAAGTCTTGCCTTGCCACTGCATGCTTATCTTGAAGTTGTCTTACAAAACTATGCTGTAATTCAGTTTGTTTCTCTAGGTCTGTTAATTCTTTTTGGATTTGTTCTTGCTCAGCTTTCATCTTCTCTTGATCTTTTAGCAAGCGTTGTAAAACAAGGTTTACTTCTACTAATTTCATCTCATCACGTCGTAGCATTTTATCTACTTCAGCTCGTTCAAGCTGCTGTTTTGTTCGGTGCTGATCCAGGTATTGTAAATGCTTATCTAAATTCTTCAGCTGCTCCTCTTTTTCGTTCAATTCCTCTTCTAGCTTTTTCAATTCGGATTCCCGTAAAAAAATATGATTTTCATGAGGATTAATACTAAAAAAAACTTGATAACGATCAAAAAAAGCCCCTTGTTGACTCCAAACCTCACCGGAGTAAGCCGTTTCTCGCAAAAGCGTTAAGGCCTCTATATGATCCTGAACTTCCTCAACATTTCTTAAAAAATGCTCTAAAACATCGTTTGAAGCTATTTTTTTATTAAATTGTCTCTTCTTTTGCTTGAATATGGTTTTTTCTGTTTTCATCCAATCCATACAAAAAAGAGAATAATCTTGAATATCATGTTGTTGAGCAAAATCTAGCACTACTTTAAAATCTGTCTCTGTTTCTACTACTAAAGTCTGAGTATAAGTGCGTAAAATTGTCGTTAAAGCTCCAACATCATCGGATTGAGGGTTTAGAAATTCATAAAGTGGTCGAATTTTATTAAATAAAATACTTTGTGCTTGATAAGCCTCTTGTAAAAGCTTTTTACTTCCAGGAGAAAATCCCTCATATTCTTCTTGCATTCTGAGAAGAACTTTTTGACGTGCTTTTTGTTCCATCATTTTGCGTCTACATGTTTCTATCTCTTTGTGTTTTTTTTCTATCTCTTGAGAGCTTTTTTTTATTTCCTCTTCATAAGCTTCTAAACGATCTTGATGTGTATCTATAGATGAAGAGATGCGATGAAGGTGCTGACTTTTCTCTTGAATCAATTGTGTGTACTGCTTGAGATCTTCTACTAGCCTATTCTGACACTCATCTAACTGTTTTTTGCGTTCTTGATTATTTTCTAAGCGAACCTCATTTTGCTTCCATTCACTTTCCATTTGACTCTCATTTTGCATGAACTTCAAGCGTTGTTGCTGTTTTGCATTTAAATGGTTGCGTAGCTGAAGAACCTCTTTCTCTTTTAATTGCACTTTATCATGCTGCACGGCTAACTGGTTTTCTGACTCTTGAAATTCCAGATCAATCCTTGTTTGTTGATGAAAAATATCTTGCAGAGCTTTTTGGTATGTCTGATGGGACAGGTGAAGCTCCTCTAATTCCAATTTTAGTTTTTTTTCTTTTTGTTGGGTCTCTTTTAAATACTCTTGATGAGACTGATATTCTCGTAAGTGAATCTCTTTCTCACTGCGAATTTGATAAAGCTCTTCACTTTTAGTTCTTAAGCTCTTTTCTTGTTGTTGTATCAGTACTCTTCTCTCCTGGTATTTTGCTTGCAATTGATCCATAATGGCGTTCATCTCTGCTAAATGCATCTTTAGCTGCTGCTGACGCTTCTCTGTCTCATTCCACTTCTTTTCTAGCAAGTTCCAACGTAGGATATAATTTGCTCTCTCTAGTTTGTCTAAAAGGGCTTGATGTTCTTTAAACTGCTGCGCTTTCTCTGCTTGTTCTTTTAATATGATCGTCTGTTGTTCCACCTCTCGATGGATATCTCTCACCCTATCCAAGTTCAAATCCGCCTCTTCTAAACGCTTCAGTGCCTCCTGTTTACGTTGCAAAAAACGCAAGATTCCTGCTGCCTCTTCAAAAATATAGCGCCGTTCCAGAGGGGTATCTTGAATGATTTGATCAATTTTACCTTGTTCAAAGATAGAGAAGGCATGGCGTCCAATACCTGAGTCCAGAAAGAGATTTTGGACCTCTTTTAAACGTATAGAATTCCCATTAAGAAAATATTCAGATTCTCCAGTGCGATGTAAGCGACGTGTTAATGTCAGTTCTTGATCCTCAATAGGAAGAGCTCCTTGGATATCTGTCAATGTAAGAGAGACCTCGGCGAAATGAAATGGTTTCCGCTGATTTGTGCCGGCAAAGATAACATCAGGCATCTTATTGCCGCGCATTGATTTCGCTGATTGCTCTCCTAAAACCCATCGAAAGGCATCCGCAATATTTGATTTTCCGCAACCATTCGGTCCAACAATACAAGTAATCCCCGCATGGAAATGCAATATTGTTTTTTCGGCAAAAGATTTGAATCCAATGATGGTGAGCTTTTTAAGGCGCATAAGAAAAACTCCTGTCTCTGAATACATAAAGAGAAATCAAAACTCAGTTTGATAGCATACAGGAGGTGCCATTTTTAATCTGCGTAAATCCAACTGTTTTAATTTTGAATTTCATCTCTCAATTTACTTTAATTTAAGAAGCATTTTTTTTATCATTTGCAATAGTAACCTGAAATTATTAAGGAAATAAACCCAAAACTCAGGTGTAGTAGTTATACACAAGTGAGCAGTTAATTTATTTAGAGGATTTATTTATGATTGATATCCGTCTTATTCGCAAAGATCGTGTTGCAGTTGAAGCAAAACTTAAAACCAAAGATCCTCAGATCGAACTATCCCGTATCTGTGAATTAGATCAACAAATTCGAGAAACAAAGACTCAAGTTGAACAATTCAAAGCTAGACGCAATGAGATATCCAAAAAAATCGGTGAAATGAAACATAAAGGTCAAGACTCCGTTGCACTCCTGGAAGAGGTAACTCAATCCGCTGATCAGATTCACCTACTTGACAGCCGAATGCGAGAATTAGAGGAGGAATTCCTGCAAGAACTTGCACGTCTGCCGAACCTCCCAATGGATGATATTAAAGTTTCTCAAGATCCCAAAGATAATGTCTTATTAAAAGAATATGGCAAAAAATCCACTTTTTCTTTTCCGCTGAAAAATCATGTTGAACTGAACGATCAACTTCATCTTTTTGATTTTAAACGAGGATCTAAAATTGCGGGAACAGGCTGGCCGATCTATCGAGGATGGGGCGCTCGTTTAGAGTGGGCCTTAATCAATTACATGATGAGTATACACCTTAAAAATGGCTTTATGCAGTGGATACCTCCTTTACTCGTACGTCGAGAAGTCATGTTTAGCTCTGGGCAGTTGCCCAAATTTGATAATCAGCAATTTAAGATTAATGATGAAGATTATCACCTTTATCTTATTCCAACAGCAGAAGTGCCTTTAAACGGATTACATATAGATGAAATAATTCCTGAAGAAGAATTAACTTTAAAGTATGTGGCTTATACACCTTGCTTTCGCCGCGAAGCAGGAGCTGCAGGCTCTCAGGAGAGAGGGTTAATTCGCATGCATCAATTTAATAAAGTAGAAATGTTTTGTTTTTGTAAACCAGAAGATAGCCACCATGTCTTTAATGAAATGATGAGAGGTGCAGAAGAAATTTTACAAGGTCTTGAGCTTCATTATCGTACGATGCTACTTGTAACAGGAGATATGTCCTTTGCTTCCGCTCGTACAGTTGATATTGAAGCCTGGTTACCCGGTCAAAATCGCTATTATGAAGTCTCCTCTGTCTCCAATTGTGAAGATTATCAATCTAGGCGCTCAAATACCCGCTTTAGACGAGAAGAGGATGGTAAGCTTGAGTTTGTACATACATTAAATGGATCTGGCCTCGCTACATCTCGTTTGATGGTCGCACTATTAGAGAATAATCAAAACCCGGATGGATCTATTCGTATTCCAACTGTTTTACAATCTTATTTGGATGGAGCGACTCAAATTCTCCCGGTATCCTTTAAAAAATAGCGTAAATTTTAGAAAGGTCTACCTACAAGGATTGTAAGTCGGTCAATATAAGCCAATATTGACCGACTTATAATCCTTTAACCCCGCATCCCTCGCATCAAAAAATAATGTAACGAAGCTCTAGCATATAAATACTTAAAGATCAGATAAGATCTCAATCAATTCAACGAGTGAATGATTTTTTTATAATATGTAAGCGACTTATTATCAATGTAATAAACTGAATAAAAAATCCAGAAAAAAAACCTTTGACAGATAATTGAGAAATGCTTGATAGTGACGTCGAATTACGCAAAGTTTTGTTTCAGTTTGTACAGTTTTGTATTTTTGTTGAGTTCATGGAAAGCTGAAGGCTTTGAATAGGAAATATTCATGGCAAAAAGCTGAGGAAGCGATCAGAGACAAATGGTGATTAGATTAAAAAAGTCTTATTCAAGACTAGTCACGGACTGTTGCTTATTAGGAAAGCATTCTGGTAACAAAGCCAAGTGTGGAAATTGTAGGTAAACTTCAACGTAACAAGGAAAAAATATGCGAAAGTTGATAACCTTCTTAATGACGTTATTGGTCGGATCCTCCGTATCTTATGTCAATGCAGATACTGGTTCTTTAAGTTTTGAAGCCGGCTATCGTCGAGACAATATTGATTGGAGAGTGCGAATACCAAATAGAGATCCTTTTTTCGAGACATCTTCACGTTTCAGGGACCTTGACATCTTCCAAATCGGCGTTAATGGTAGCGTAAATTTAGGATGCAATTTCTACGGACGTGCCTGCTTTAATTGGGGCTGGATTTTGGATGGAGATTTTGATCGAAGTGCAAGTGTGCTTTTTAGCTTTCCGGGCTTTAGCGATCTTGAAGACATTGAGTTTAAAGATAGGCATGAAAATGTCATCGATGATAAATTCGTTGTCGACTTTGATGTTGCTCTTGGTTACCCTTTCTATTTCTGTGATTGTGCTGCTTACATTGCTCCTGTAGTGGGTTATGGATTTAATGAACAAAATATCCGTATTGAGGGGCAAGAAGGTAATACATTTGATGAAGTAGGCGGTATTTTGGTTCCAGTTTCTAACAGTGAATGTTGCTGGGATAAATTTATTTCTCGTTGGTATGGTCCATTTGTTGGTGGTGATTTCAAATACCAAGCAGGGGAATGTTTAAGCGTGTTTGCGCAATTTGAGTACCATTGGGTACACTTCAAAGGCAAAAGACATACTCATGATGGCTTTAGCATGATTGATGAGTTTAACAGAACATCTCGTGATGGAGAAGGCTGGGTCTTTAGAGCAGGCATAGACTATGATCTATGTGATGGCTGGATAGTTGGTTTAAATGGCTGCTGGAGAGATTTCAGAGCAACCAGACGTCATCGCTTTGATCCTGAAGATCTTGATAGCATATTTGCCTGTGGTAGCGAAGATGATAGATTTAGAACAAGAAATAAATGGCGTTCTTATTCTGTCAACGTTGCCGTTGGTCACAGATTCTAATCGCTTGCTATTCTATTTGATTAGTCGCCTAGGGTAGGCCGATAACCTCCCTACGCGATTTTTTTTTACCCTCTACTCTTGTCATAGATGATTCAGAAACTTCTATCTTTCCTAGATCAGTCTCCGACAGCTTGGCATAGTATTGATAGAATTAAGGAAAAATTAAGAGACAAAGGATTTAAGCAACTGAAAGAACATGAAAAGTGGGATATCCAGCCCAGCGAACGTTATTTTGTTATTCGCAATGGATCTTCTCTATGTGCTTTTATCACACCTCGAGCATCTCCTGAACGGGTTCGTCTTTTAGCATCTCATACAGATAGTCCAAGCTTTAAATTGAAACCTCAACCAGAGATACGGAAACATCATACCATTCTTTTTGGTGTAGAGATCTATGGATCTCCTCTCCTTTCTTCTTGGTTAAATCGAGACTTAGGATTAGCTGGCCGTGTCATTTATTATGACCAAAACGATCAGATTAAAGAGGATTTGGTTTGCCTTGACCAGCACCCATTTGTGATTCCACAGCTGGCTATCCATTTAGATAGAGAGGTGAACGAGAAAGGGCTTATTCTAAATAAACAAGAACATTTCAATGTTTTGGCTGCTTTGTTCAGCGAGCAATTGCCTCCTTCTTCCTCTTATTTAGAAACACTCTTACATTCACAGCTTGATTTTAAAAGCCTTCTGAATTGTGACCTATTTTTCTATCCTTTGGAAAAAGCCCGATTAGTCGGATATCAAAAGCAACTCATCTCTTCTTACCGGATTGATAGTTTAGCTAGCGTCTATGCCGCTCTAGTCGCTTTTTTGAGTGATCCACAACCTCTTGAGCAAGATATTAAAATGATTGTCTTTTGGGATAATGAAGAGGTGGGATCTCATACAGAACAAGGGGCTGCTTC
>CAWIRV010000006.1:0-182556 GCA_963838645.1 uncultured Parachlamydiaceae bacterium
TCCCAATAAGGGCCGATTGCCCATAGACTTGGAATTTCGCATCAACGATGATGCCATCATCCATATCGACAAGCCAATAAAGCCAAACAACATTTCCATCTTCAATGCTCCCTTCTTTACCTATCGCAAGGCGCATACCCCGTTCTTCTGATTGTTCTTTCGTCAAGTAGCCCGCACAGCGAGGGTTCTCAATTTTAGCGATCAGCTTCTTGCTATAGCGGCTCCAAGGAAATGAATGGGTTAGTGCTTGTAAGCTCATGCTGGTATCTTTATCATTTGTTCTTCATCGATAATTTTTTGAGAAATTTTGGCTAACAATTGAGCGGACTCAACAATAATTGAGATGGCCTTATTGATTTCTTCTTCTGTTGTATAGCGAGATAGACTGAATGATAAAGCACTATAAGCTAGCGCCTCTGGGACTTTCAAGGCTGTTAACATCAAACCCAACTGTTGAAAGTTACCCCCTCCAATACTGGCACAAACGCCTTTGCGGTTAAGCGTAAATAATAAGGCTTCATTGGCAATGCCTGGAAAAGCAATGACTGTACAATGAGGAAGCCTCTCTTGGTTTCGGAAGAGTGGAATAGCTTGAGGGAAACCTTTCATAATACCAGTTTCTAGCTGATCGCGAAAACGGGCTATTTCTGTACAGAGAAAGTCTCGTGTCTCTAATGTTTCTTGAACAGCAGTTGCTAAGGCAATAAGCCCAGGCATGTTAAGAGCTCCTGCACGTAAGCCTCCTTGGTCAGCTCCTCCGATAATAAAGGGAGTGCATTTAATGCCTTGCTTAATATAAAGGCCTCCTGTGCCTTTAGGAGCGTGCAATTGGTCTCCATTAAAAGTGATGAAATCTGCACCAATGTCTTCTAACTCATAGAAAAGCTTTCCCAGCACATGAGTCGCATCCAAATGAAGCAAAACTCCTCGCTCTCGACATAAATCAGAGATCTCTATAAGAGGCTGAATAACACCTGTCAATCCATTTGCCCAGGATAGGGAGATAAGTGCTGTGCGAGGAGATAGAGCATCAGCTAAAGCCTCTGCTGTCAAGATGCCTTTAGTATTGAGCTCTACTAACTTACCAACACAGCCCATCTGCTCTAAACGGCTAACAGCCATGATAGCAGGAGCTTCATCTAGATTAGAAGTGATAAAATGATTTTTGCCAGTTGGGATGGTTACATCATGATAAACGGAAAAAAAAACATGATTAACAGCTTCGGCGCCTGAAGAAGTCAGTACAATCTGATCTGCTTCCTGTGCTCCAAGAAAAGTATAAAGAGCTTTGAAACTTTTTGTGAGAGCAGGAAAAAGTTCTTGACCCTTTTTATGAGGGGCAGAAGGGATACCCCACATATCAGTCAAAAAAGGCATCATGCGGCTGATAGATTGCTCAGAAGGGCGACTCGTCGTGCTATTATCTAAATAAATGGGCTGTTGCGGCATGCTTTAACCTCGCTGCTTGGTAAATTTACCTCGATCAAAATCATAGATAATAGGTTTTCCGGTTGCTAATTCTAGACTGACTACTTGCTGAGCGGTTAATTGATCTAATTTCATCATAATCGAACGAAGAGAATTACCATGCGCAGCTATAAATACATGCTGATTGGCTTCTAAATAGGGAAGAATCGTCTTTTCAAAATAAGGAATGGCTCGAGCAGCTGTCATGGCTAGGCTCTCACCACTAGGTGGGGGAACATCAAAACTACGACGCCAAATATGGACTTGTTCTGCTCCATATTTATCTGCCATTACTGCTTTATTCACGCCCTGTAGCTCTCCATACATCCGTTCATTGAGCTCCCAAGCACGGATAACAGGGATGGTTTGAGCTTCTGTCTCTGAACTATAGATTTGAGCCCATTCCTCTAGTTTACCTTCGCCAGGATGCAAAATCACTGGTACTTTGCCTGAGTGATGAAGGCTCATCGCTAACATGGCTGTCATTTGAGCGCGAATGAGAGACGAAGTAAAGATAATATCAATCGTCATATCCTGGATTTGTCTGCCGCCTTCTAGTGCTTCCTCAATCCCTTTAGCAGATAGAGGAATATCAACCCACCCTGTAAAGAGATTATAAAAATTCCATTGGGATTGACCATGGCGCATTAAAATTAACTTACTCATAAAATTATATATCTAAATTTTTAATTTTTGTTAGATTCTGAACCATCCTAAGATTCATAAAATTTCTCACTTTCAACTGGAATGAGTATATATACTCATCCCAGTTGAAAGCTGCAATTTCGGCTGCGTCAAAGCCTCGGGCTTCAACGATCAAAGATGAGCCCATATAAGCTATATGGGCTCATCTTTGATCGTTGAATCGCGAGAGCTTTCACGTTGCCCAAATTGCAGTTTTCAACTATACTCAGTATATACTCAATGATAGAGTTATAAAGAAGGTTACAAAGAAGTCTAATATAGGCGTTATGAATTTGAGAACACATCCTAACGACAGTTTTAATTTTTCATTTTATTGATTTTTAATTTTTTATATCTTATTATGAATCATTAATGATTTTAAAAAAAGTAATTTTAGAGACTTTTGTGGTTAAGCTTATTATTTATCATTTTATACTCATCACAGTTGAAATTGAGAATTTTTCTGACCATTAGACTGGCTCATCTGCATCCGATTTAACCTTTGTAGATAGCAATGGAACTATTTACTGTAGTTCGAGTCCATGCATCTGAACCATTCTAAAATTCACAAAAATTCTCAATTTCAACTGGGATGAATATATACTCCATCCAGCTTTCAACTGGGATGAGTATATACTCATCCCAGTTCAAAGTGAGAAGTTTCGGCTGTGCCAAAGCCTCGGGCTTCAACGATCAAAAATGGGTCCATATACTCATATGAAACAATTTTTGATCGTTGAAGCCCGAGAGCTTTCGCATTGCCCAAATTCTCACTTTGGACTGGGATGAGTATATACCCAATGAACTTGAAGAATTGGGGAGTTTAGCTGATCAGGAGTCTGTTGCAGCTAGCTTCTTTAAACATTAACTGATAGATAAATAGATAATAAGATGGCTAAACAAAGATTGAGTAAAGTATTAGCAGCAGCAGGTATAGCTTCAAGACGAGCTTGTGAAGAATTAATTTTTCAAGGACAGGTGAAAGTCAACGGACAGATTATTTTATTACCTCAAACATTAGTTGATGGGGCAGAGGATATAATTGCAGTTCAAGAGCAGCCTCTAAAAGGGGTTGAAAATAAAGTTTATTATTTGTTAAATAAGCCTGTAGGGTATGTTTGCTCAGCTCGTCGAGGTTCACATACTAAAATTGTATTGGATCTTTTTGAAGGTGAGGGGCACCGCCTCTTTACAGTAGGTCGTTTAGATAAAGACACGCAGGGTTTGCTCCTGGTGACAAATGATGGCCATTTTGCTAATCAAGTCATCCATCCTTCTGCTAATATTCAGAAGGAATACTTAGCTAAAGTCAGCCAGGAAGTCACGCATGAGCACCTAGTTGCAATCTCACAAGGGACTTTAGTAGAAGGAGCGTTTATAAAACCACTAAAAGTTAAAAAAGTTCGTCGTGGAACTCTCAAAGTAACGATTATGGAGGGGAAAAAACGAGAAGTACGAGCTCTTCTTGAAGCAGCAGGGTTGCATTTACGGGAATTGACTCGGATTCGTTTAGGAGGATTGCATTTAGGTCATTTACCACTAGGAAGTTGGCGGTCTCTAACAGAAAAAGAAAGGGATTCCATTATAAACACTGATAGCTGAATGTAATTTTCAAAAAGATTATAATGAAAAAATCCTGAATAATTGTTAGAATTTTTTTACTATTACTTAATCACTTAATTTTATGGCACATCACATACAAAAAGGAAAGTCAGATTTATGCAATCCAGAAGCGGTGCTTCAAGGTGCTATTGAAAAATTGGAGCTTTTTACTCAGCAGGATACTGCTAATTTGGAGATTGAAAAAAATGGTCGTCTTGTCGCCGTATTATCCAATCCTTTAGAAAGGATTGTAAATCTTGCTCGTAACTTTGTGAGAATATTTTTTTCTGATCAAATTCGCTACCAGAAAGAAAAATTAAATCAAATTAAAGAAGAGATTTTAAACGCTAGAGACATTATTCAGAGTCATTCTGCTTTAATTGGAAAGCTTAAAGAAGGAAATTCAGATCAGCAAAAATTGGCACAATGGGCTCTAGAAGCAATTAAGCGTTATAATATTGCTGTGACTCAGATCCAAGAAACCGCTTTTTGGTCCTCACATGATAGCATTAGAAATCGATTGCTTTTAGATCGAGAAATCAAGGGAAAACAAATAGAACTGCCTGATCTGACCTCTATCAAGTATGATTCTCATCCTAATGTTCATTTAACACAAAAAACTTTTAAGGAATTAAGTGAAACATTTGCAATGGGAACAACTAGGAAAAATTCCCTGTTTCCAACACATAAAAAAACTGTGCAAGTGATGATAGATGCTTTTCGCTTAAAAGCGATGCGGATGGTTCAAGAGCATCTAATTCAGCATCATCTTCCTAGTGAAGAAGTTTTAAACCTCATTAAGCAAACGCCGATTGAGATTGAAGATGAAGAGGCTGATTTGATTTCTATGTATCAAATACTAGAGATAGTGCCAGGTTCAACAATCACTTTAATAGGCGCTTTCAAACGCAATTTGTCTGGATCCAAATTAATGAGTATTCCCATTTTGGATCATTTCCGTTTCAATTCTCAATTTATACAAACAGGATTTCCTTATCCCTCTCAGCATACAAGTTGGGCCTTAGCTGATGATATAGTCAATGCCTACCCTTTGCGAATAGAGCAGACTCCTCTTTTTCAACAAACTGAGCAAAGAAAGAAACAATTAGCTCGTGCATTGCTTTTTGATTCTCTTACTATGACTAAAGCTAAACGAATTTCTAAGTTAAAAAAAGATGTATTTAATAGTGATCGTCCTTTATTTATCAATTTACAGCGAGAGTTAAATCAGACTATCATTCAAGCGGCCTGTTTTACTTCTGAAATAAACTTAGACCCTCTTTTTGATCAATTTTATGCATTTGTAGAATCTGCTACTTCTTCTTTCGATGTAGTGACTCACACCCAACAAAAACTCATCCATCTATTTATCAACCATCCTGCCCAAATTCTTCAAAAGGCATGGCTAGAGGAAGGGGTTCCGCTTTTACGTACAGGAAGCCATCAAGAGAAATACCTAGGAGCTTATCAATTGATCAAAGCAGAAGAGGAAAAGGTCTTGCATACCTTAAATAGGGAAAAGATAATCGACCATTATCTCTTTACCATGGGACAAATATTAGGCCAAGCCAGTCACTCCATTATTCTTCAATATATGTCTGAAAAAATTGGCTTTGCTCCCCCTGTATTAAATTGTTTTGAGAAAAAAGTTCAACTGTGTGCTTTTCACCATTTATTAACATTTTTAAATAACATGGAAAGAGAAGAACAGAACCAAAATGAAGCGCATTTAAAAAAACAATTAGAAGAAGCAATTATTTTTGATACTCAAATTTTTAAAGTAAAAAACGTAAATAATCTTAATGATTTAAGTGTCCAAATAATTAATGAGTTAGAAATTTATTTTAATTCACGTTTTCATGCAATTAATAAAAAAATAGATAATTAATATTTGATGTGATAAATGAAACGGCACTTTTAACGTGTTGACAAACTATTAATTCTTAGTAATAATATTTCCTGACTTATTTCAAGTATTTATATTTAAAAATAATTTTGAATGTCTTTCTTATTGAAATCTTTAGGATTTATCTAAAGTTTTTGGTGAATTCTCTTTTTAAATTAGAGACCCAAAGTTTAGGTTAGAAACGTACAACAATTAAAAAAAGCATTTAATTTTATTAAAATCACGAAGATAATGAACTTATTTATAGATTATTTTTTTAATAAGAGTTCTTTGTCATATTCACAGAATTCTAACTCTCTTTCTTATTTGCCCTTAAATCAAAGAATCCAATCCCTATTATCTTCACTTAATTTACAGGGAATAAGTGACAGATTAACCATTGAGATAAAAATTAGAAACCTCAATAAAGTCATTGAGAATTGCAGAAGTGTGATTAAAGACAATCAATGCCATTTAATCGAAATCCAGGGAATACATCGAGCAGAAAGGAAAATGATCCTAATCGCCTATTTGATTAAATTTTTTTATAGTTGGTATTACCAGAAGGAGATTAAGAGTAAAAATCAAGAAAACCTCAGTTTAGATCAGTCAATCCTATGTTGCGAGCAACAAAAGAAGGAGTGGGAAAACAAGTTACATCAGCAAATTCATTATGAAGCGACAGATCCTCAGATGATTGAGAGACTTACTTGTTTAGCTCAAACTCCCTTTAAAAGAATAGATGTTGAAGATTTCCCTTTTATTTTTGCAAGTTATGCAAAAATACAAGAGTATTTAGAATTAGGTCATTTTCTACCAGAAATCCCAAAAGATAATTTAATAGAAATTTACAAGGAACAAGTTCAGCCATTGATGCAAAAGACGAAAACATTCTTGGCAGAGAGATTGTTAGCGATTACTAAATCTGCTGCAGAAAGAGGCAAAGCTATTCGAATAGGTATTCAAGCATCCATTTCGCTGATAAAAGATGAAAAAATTATTCAAAGAAATGTGAAATCTTCTCAATATGTTTGCTCTCTTCCTCAGTATGGGATTATTTATAAGAAAATATGGAGAAAACGGACTTTGGATGAAGAATCTCGTTTTAGAGATTTATTTCCTTTTTTTGCCTGCCAGGGTTATGTAGAAAATTTTCTTCTGCAACGTTTAATACCTCAAAGATGGGGAATTACTATAGAGAAGGAGGTTAATTTTAAAGATATTTTAGATCAGTCTTCCATGCAAAGAGGTTATTATATGCATGATTTAAATCTTAAACTAAAATTAAAAAATAAAATTATGGCTGGATTAAGTCCATTAGATCAAGCAATTTTTAAATCCTTTTGTGCTCCCTTTCTTCCTGGGCTAAATATTTTTTTTATTCCGGAGTTTAAGGATCAAAAGTCTAAGGAACTATATGAGAAATGTGAGGGAACTTTATGGTATTATTATAAACCCAATTTAGAAAATAAAAATCTTCCAAACATTATCAAATTTAAAGATTTGCAAACATTAATTTTAAATGAAGAAAAATTTTACAGTATAGAACCAATCCTCAAAAATCTTCAATTAGAGTCTATAGATATCAATCAAGTTTTGAATTTAAATTGGAAACTCGTTCTACCTTCAGAAGTACTATATCAATCCAATCAGGAAGTAATAGAACCTCTAGAACATATTCAAGCCAAGCCATTCTTATTTTCAATGGTCACATTAAATGAAATTTTAAAAACTCCTCGTTTAGCAGATATTATTTTGAACCAATTAAGTTTGAATAAAGAATTTGAGTGGTTGGCGGTTTTGACAGGAGGAGAATTTCAATTACAAGATTTTCATGCTGAGAATATAGGATTAGTTCCTCAGTTAGAAGAGCAAGATGACAAATGGAATCAGATGACTTTTTCTTATTGTTTAGGACCCATGGATTTTAGACAACTAAACAATCACTATCATAAAAAGTATATTTCTCTTACTACACTTATTAAGTATAAAATGAGTGCTTCGTCTCCAGAAATTCGTGGAGAGGTATCTGAGTTTTTCGAAATTATCTTATTAAATATTGAAGAGCTATCTTCAGAACAACAAAATGAATTTCAGCATACTCAATTTATTTATGATATCCAAACGAATTTAAGAGATTTACGTCTTTATTTTTTACAGGGTCTTTTATCTCCTGAGACTATCATTACTTATAAAGAGCATGAATTAGAAATATCTAAACCATTAGCAGAGCTGTCTAATATAGTGAATGTTTTGGCTAAAACGAAATGGAATTTGGCTTTATTTGATGTAGACCCCTCTTTTGAAGAGGCTAATGACATTAAAATCCAAGAAATTATTTACTATAATAAAAATAATGAGAAAAAATCGTTTTTAGGAACTCTCATTCCTATCCGTTCTGCTTTATTAGAAATAGATTGGAAAGATAAGCCTTTAGATAGCGAGATAATCGCCCGCTTAGAAAATAGTGATCTTTGGAATAATCAAGTGGAAAACTGGATTAATAGAAAATATGTTCCTATTCGATGGCGTCTATCCCAACAAAGTCAACAGCAATTGGATAAACAATTAAAGCTGGTATTAGAAAAACCAGAATATACTCTTAATTATTTAAGAATAAAAAATATAGATGCTACCATAAAGGACATACAAGAACAATTTGCTCAAGATCTAAGTAGTGGGTCTGAATATGTTAAAATTTGGGAATTCTTGGAAAGAGAATTATCTTATGTCATGGCCTTACCAGGAGATACATTAGAGAAGATAGCCAGACGTTATAATCAAGATCTATCTCAGCTTATCGAATTGAATCCTCAGCAGCCTTTATTGCCAAAAGAAAAAATTCGCATTAAATATGATTTAAAATCTGCTGATTCTCTGCAGAGACGTATGCGGATTGCTAGACAGCTCTTTCCCAATTTGACATGGAGGCAGAGGGATGCTCTATTTGAAAGACAGAAGAGAAGAAAAGAGTATCTTCAAAACTATAAGACTTTGAAAAAATTGAAGGAGGAGCCTCAAGATTTTCTAGCTAAATTGAAGATGTTTATTCAGGCTGAAACATCTCCTCTCTCTACACGGCAAAGAGAGGATTACTTGGCTCGTATCAATCGCCATCATTCTTTTCAGTGGCAAGAAGAAGTAGATAACCTGTGGGAAGAGATAACTTCTATCTGTACACCAACTTATTTTAATTTAATGAAAGCGATGTATCCTTTGTTGGCGGATGTCTATGAACTTAATGAAGCTCTTGTGGGCAAAAAAGAGGCTGGTGCACGAATAGGATATTATGCTTATCCAATAGAGGAAACAATTAAAGCTATTAAAAAGCAAAGAGTGCATACAGATCCTCTTTATCAACTAAGCCTTAGTGTTGAAAAAAAGATCAAATCTATCAAAAATCCCATCTTTTTTGGCATATGGGAAATCAAGAAGCCTTTTTCTTGGATGTTAGAGGAAACAAAAAAGAGTGCTGAAACATCTTTGAGTATTTAAAGATGTTCTCAAATTCTAATTCATAAACTACTATATATTATAAATAATAATAAAATTAAATTTGATAAAATAAAAACTAAAATTATTTTATTTACTTTTATTATATAAATATTTATAATTTTAAATTATATTTTTATATAAAATTGTATTTTAATTTAAAATAAGGATTTAGTGATGAATTATAATGTTGGGTTTGTAGAGAGAGATTATAATAATTCAATTTGTAACACTGAGCTTTTTTCTGCTAATAAATCTGCAGAAAAAACAATTAATCTTCAGTGTTATAAATTATTAAAAGATATACTTGATCAAGAAAATTCTTCTTTGTATTTAACAGATGAAAGTGGAAAGAATCAAGAGAACCTATTAGATGTTCTTGGAGAGGGTGGAAGCAAAAAAGCCATTCAGATTGCAAAAGGTCGAGCGTTAATACTGCCTAATATGGATGTTGATCCAATTCATTCGATTGCGGAGAGATGGGAAAGAATGGTTCAAGAGGAAGTTGCTATGTCGGAGATCCTTTATTCTATTGGATTACTCGCTCCTTTATCAAAGCGAGTCAGTATTTCTTTTGAAAGTTCAGAAGACAGTATTCCTGCTTATATATCCGAGACATTTAAGCAATTAGGAGAGACAAAAGGTTGGTTTATCATTGATGTAAAAAATAGAAACTCCTCTACCTGGGTGCGAGGTAAAAATTTCTTATTTAGTAAAGAAGAAGAACGATTAAATGAAAAAAACTGGGATTCTGTTGCTCAAGGAATGATAAAAGATGTGATAACAATTTGCAAACATAATATCCCTGCGAAAGGAGATTCATTAAATATTGCTATTGTGAAAAAACCTTTTTCTGCTGCAGAGGATTTAATGAATGAGTATGAAGTCAGATGTTTCGGTTTTGATTTTTCGGATAAATATAAATTCCTCCAGCTTCCGGAGATTAAAAATATTTCTTCTGTCGATCGAGAAAGAGTAAAAAGTCTCATTTCAAGGATTTTAGATTTGGTTTTTTATTATGAATTTGGCAATAAGTATGCCTATGGTGAAGGTAAAAAGCCATTTGTTTGTCTTAAAGATCGTCTGGTAGAACGGTATACAGAGCAAGCTATGCAACAGATTTGACAATAGAAATTTTATGATGAGTATATACTGACCATAGATCATTCTGCAAAAAACATAGCAAATTTATTTGCGGATAAATAAAATAAGAGATTGATTTGCAATATTATAAATTAATAAATGAACATTTCTCCTGAAATAAAATTAGAACTTGAAAGGCGTGCCAGACAGACAAGGGATGTGCACGAGCGACTGCGTCTGTGTGTAATTTTATCTAGCAGTGAAGGTATATCTGCGGAGCTAATTGCTCAAACTCACCGTATAAGTGTTGATAGTGTTTATAGATATTTACGCGAATATGAGAGGGAAGCTAAGACTCAGCACGATCAAAGAGGAGGCTCGGTGAGCAAGCTTAGTATACAGTACTCTCAAGAGCTAGTGGACCATCTTCAGAAATTCACCTATTTTTATTCTAAAGACATCGGCAAGTACGTTAAAGACAAATATGGATTAGAATACTCGAATTCAGGAATGCTCTTTTGGCTTAAAGAACACGGCTTTGAATATAAGAAACCAATCAAAGTTCCGGGTAAAATGGATCCTCATAAACAAGAGATGTTTATTGAGAAATATGAAGAGTTAAAGCTTAATGCTGAGCCGGATGAAGAGATTTACTTTATAGATGCTGTACATCCAGCATTTCAATCGCAATCAGTTTGTGGATGGATTAAAAAAGGAGAAAGCAAGACTCTTCCTACTACGAATAAACAAAAGCGTTTGCATTTTATAGGTGCTATCGCTCTTGAAAACATGCAATTGATTTCCCGAGAGTATAAGACGATTGATGCGGAAAGCATGATTGAATTTTTTAAAGAATTAGAAACAAACTCGCAGGCTTCTAAAATTCATATCATTTGTGATAATGGTCGTGCTAATAAGAATAAAGCTCTTCAAGAATATCTCAAGACATCTAAAATTGAAATTCATTATCTTACACCTTATTCGCCTAATTTAAATCCAATTGAAAGACTTTGGAAGTTGATGAGAGAGCGAAAAATGTATAATAAATGTTATTTAAATTTCGCAGAATTTACAGAAGCTATACGTTGTTTTTTTTGGGAAGATGTTCCCAAAATGACAGATATTTTAAAACAAAGAATTAACGATAAATTTCAACGCATTCAGCTAAATACCATTCAGCCTATTGTTTAATTTTTTGTAGATTCAGCTGGGATGAGTATATACTCCTTCCAGTTGAAAGCTGCAATTTCGGCTGCGTTGAAGCCCGAGGCTTTGACGCAGCCGAAATTGCAGCTTTCAACTGGAAGGAGTATATAAGCTTATCATCTACAACACTGTTCCTTAAGTTTGACAGAAAGTCATAGCATATAAGCTGGCTGGATAGCCTTCTAATAGGACTTCAGCACACTTCTGTAACGTGCTTCCTGTTGTCATAACATCATCAATAATTAATAAAGTTTTATCATGAAGAGAATATGTCTCTTTCAGCTTAAAGTATTTGCCCTTTAAAGATTTGCGCTGAGACAATGTTAGGCCAGCTTGGCTATAGTCTCCACTATGCCTTCTAATAGCATTCCAAACAGGCACTTGTAAAAAATGAGCCATACTCTTTGCTAACAACTCACTTTGATTATAACCACGTTCTACCCAGTGGGTAAAAGAGAGCGGAACGGGAATAATAGCGTCAGGTAAAGGCCACTGAAGGCGATCGAACTGAATGGCTAGAAAAGCCCCAGCTCCAGATGCTAGATATGGCTGGTTTGCATACTTTAATTTTTTGATCAAGGAAGCTGCAGGGCCCCGATACTCAAAAGCAGATCCTACCCGGTAAAAAAGCTGATAATCTTTCTTAGCACAGTAAGAACAATGCTTGGCTTTTATAGCATCATTCAGTCCAAAACAAAAAGGACATCTTTCTTCAGGATCAATTAGCTCTAATAAAGATGTACAGGATTTACAGAAGACAGATTGATCATCTATAATGAGTTCATCACAATGAAGACAATGAAGAGGATAGACAAGGTGGAGAAGGGAATTTTTCAATTTCTTTAATAAAGGGCTCATAGACCTCTTGTGTCGTCTCACTTCTTTAGGTAAAATTTCAAAGATTCAGGTGACATCAGTGGCTTCTTATAAGAGATTAAGATGCCTCTTTTTCTTGAACTGCTGAGGATCAATCAGCTGGATATCGAAGTGTTCACCTGTTTGATTGCGATATTGCTCAGCTAAGTAGAGGGAAAGAATAACATAATGTTGAGGATAATTAGACTTAATCCATGTATCAATTTTCCAAACGACATGCTCGAAATCTTTCTTATAGAAATCTATTTGACGCATTTGTTCGTTTTTCGTCAATTTCCCTACATCTAGATGAAAAGGATGATCCTCCACAAAACCTGTATTATGCATTACACCATGATCGCGATCATAAAGCCCTTTTTGATACTCTCTGATGTACATTGTTAGAATTCTGTTAATAGACTCCTTGGCTTTTTCTATCTGATTTTCTTTCAGCTGATTATGCATCCGTGTACGAAATGTCTCTCCTTTCCTCTGTATAAGAAAAACAACATCATCTAAATTGATTTGCCATTTCCATCCTATTTTATCGATTATACTTATTTTATGTTTCAGATCGCTTGTTGGCACGAGGTGTAAATATAAAAGTCCTGAATCTTCTCGATCTTCTCGATAAGCTAACTCATAGCCTTCAAAAAGACCTTGAAGTTTGTGTTTTTTCTTTATGTTAACAGCATCTTTATAAGCTTTAAAAGGGGAGATAGAAGGAAGTAGACGGATAAACCAATTTGGTCTTAAATGTTTAAATTTAAAAAATTTTAAAACATATTGATTATCTTCGCTTGCAAAGGCATAGCACTGAGCCCCTTTTCCAATATAATAGAACTTTTGCTGCAAGGCTTTAGCCACTTGGGCTTGTTGCTCATCAGATAAGTAAGGGGTATGCCAAACCACTTCATTTATCATATCATGTGTAATATTGCTTAAGCGGAAGTCATCAGTCAGGTCATAATAGAGTCGAGCTAACCCAAAGAAAATACTCACAATGGATAAAATATAGATGAAAATTCTAAAGTAACTGAATTTCATTTAACTTTTGTTCTCCTAAGAATAAACACAGCCCTTATACATTTAAGAGGCCTTAATGTTATCTCGCACCATTCCTATTTTACGACACAACACTTCATCTATTGCTACTTGTTCTTCTATATTTCTACAGGCGTGTAACATTGTCGAATGTTTTCTTCCAAATAAGGCACTCAACATTGTAACAGACTCATTAATCATCTCCTTAGCAAGATACATCGCGACTTGCCTAGAGAGCGCAATATTTTTGGTACGTGCTGAGCCTTTCAAATCAGCAACACGGACTTCAAATACTGCAGCAACGCTTTTGAGAATCTGCTCAATTGAAATTTTTTGGTGCGGAGCTTGTTGTAGCATTTCTCTTAAAGTTTTAGCAACAAGCTCTTCTGTAATATTCAGGTCCAAAAGACGACAATGAGCACTTAATCGATTAATGGCTCCTTCTAGTTGACGCACATTATTATGAATATGTTCCGCAATGAAAAAAGCAACCTTATGAGGAATATGAAGTCCTTTTTGTTCGGCTTTATGCTGAAGAATAGCTACACGTGTCTCTAGTTCTGGTACTCCCATGTGAGCGACTAATCCTCCCTCCATTTTGCCTATCGTACGTTCGGAAAGCTTTAATAAAGAAGGAGGTTTATCGCTTGTGATGACAATTTGGGCACCTTTATTTTTCAGAGCCTCAAATGTATAAGATAATTCTTCTTCAAAGTTAAGGCGATTTTGAAGAAATTGAATATCATCTACAAGTAAAACATCAATTTCAGATCGATAAAAGCGCTTCATCCGATCGACTGATTTATTTCTTAAGCTATCTACAAGATCATTAATGAAAGCCTCTGTTGTAATACATTGGATTCGCAACTTTTTATAATTTTCTTTAATATAATGCCCAATACTATGTAGAATATGTGTTTTGCCTAGTCCTACCCCCCCATGAATAAAAAAAGGATTATATGATTGTCCAGGCCTCATAGCAATCCCCATTGCGGCAGATTTAACAAACTGATTCGCAGGTCCTTCAATAAAATTTGCGAAACGATAATTGTTATTAAGCTTGACCTCAGGATAAGAGGTATTTTCCTGTACTCCTTCAACTGAAAGACTAGGAGTTAATGGAGGAACAGCTTTTTTTTGAGGAGAAGCGATCACAAAACGTATGGCTGGTTCTCCTGAGGCATGAACTGGCATAAAGGCACAAAGTTCTTTTTTATAATTAGAGAGCAAATAATCTTGTACGAAAATATTCGGGATCTCTAATGTGATCTCTTCTGATGTAGCCTCTAGGACACGAATGGGGGCTAACCAATTACCAAATGCTGTTAATGAGCATTTTGTTTTGACATATTGAAGAAATTGCATCCAAGCTTCACGGGTATCACAAGCTAGCATAATCTTCGGTCCTTAAAAAGTTATGAACAACGTTTCCACAAACCATCGTGGGGCAGTTTCAACAAAGAATCTAGCAGGAGATATCTTAGCTGGCAAGCAATTTCATCCAGCTGGCCTTTTTTTAATTGATAACCTATTGATTATCAAAATAAGAAGAGATCAAAAAAAGTGAAAGGCGAACGAATTGACAGGAAATGAGAATTTGGCCGAATTTGAAGCTTTAAGTGATGAGTAGGAGGATAGAATGTCTTTGCCTTTTATGCCTTATGCTAAACAATCTATTCAAGAATCAGATATTCAAGCTGTTGCAGAATCTTTAAGAGGAGAAATTATCACAAGGGGGAAGTATGTTGAAGCTTTCGAGCAAGCGATTGCCTCTTATTGTGGAGCGCGTTATGCAGTGGCCTTCAATAGCGGAACGGCCGCCTTAACAGGAGCCTGTTTTGCTGCTAAGATCTCCTCTTTTGACCGTATTATTTCCACTCCCAATACTTTTGTTGCCACAGTAGGATGTGCAGTTCATTTTGGGACTTATCCTCATTTTGTCGATATCGATCGGCAAACAGGTCTTTTAGATCTGGAGCAATTAGAGGAAAAAATGCATTTTAAGTCGACGCGAGGGCGACTTGTCGTGATTCCTGTCCATTTTGCCGGTATTGCCGTTGATATGCAAGGATTAGATCGTTTAATTAGTCAACATCCTACTGTGGTGATTGAAGATGCGGCTCATGCTTTGGGATCTTCTTATTTAGATGGTCAAAGAGTGGGATGCTGTGCTTGGAGTCAGATGACTGTTTTTAGTTTTCATGCTTCTAAAACGATTACAACAGGGGAGGGAGGGATGGTTTTAACGAATGATCCTCAGCTATTTCATCGCCTTCAGCTTTACCGGAATAATGGCATTGAGAAGGCGGCTCCCTACTTAGAGAAAAAGACAGCTTTTGATCCTGGCTATTATGAAGTACAAGCAATTACGGGAAATTTTCATTTAACAGATTTTCAAGCTGCTCTTGGTTTAAATCAATTGCAACGTTTAGAAAAGTTCGTAGCAAAGAGACGTTATTTAGTGAAATTATATCGAGAGAAGCTAAAGGATATTCCTCATTTAAAATTACTAACAGATGCCTATGATGAAAGCACAGCTTTTCATTTATGTGTAGTTCAAATTAATTTTGCTGCTTATGAAATAACTCGAGAAAAGGTCATGAATAGATTAAAAGAGAAAGGAATCGGGGCACAAGTCCACTATATTCCTGTTTATAGACATCCCTTTTTTCAGAAAGGCAAGGAAGAGATTGCACTTAATTTTCCAGAGATGGAAACCTATTATGCACAAGCGTTATCTCTACCTCTTTATTATGATCTAACAGAAGAAAATGTGGAGAGAATTTGTCAAGAAGTAAGGGCTATAATGACAACAATTCCGGCGTAGCTCACAAAGAAATTTACAACATATAGTTTAATATTTTAAATTTATTCTAACTTACTCACCTTAGATAGACAGTCATCTATGAAAACATATTTTTTTATTTGTTGTTTTCTTCTTCTTTTTTTTGATTTAGCAGCTAAGGAGCAATTAGCAAAAAAGAAGACAGTATGCCTTAACATGATTGTTAAGAATGAAACAAAAGTTATTAAGCGATGTTTATCTTCAGTAAAGCCATTCATAGACTATTGGGTAATTGTAGATACTGGTTCAACTGATGGGACCCAGCAAATGATTAAGCAATTCATGAAAGATATGCCTGGTGAGCTTTACGAAAGAGCATGGATAAATTTTGCGCATAACCGTAACGAGGCTCTTGAGTTAGCAAAAAATAAAGGAGACTATATTCTGTTTATTGACGCTGATGAGGTTTTAGCTATTGATGAGGATTTTAAGATGCCTGCATTAGATAAAGATTTTTACTATATAATGACTGACTATTCGGGTATGATTTATGCTCGTATCCAGCTCATCCAAAGCTCATTAGACTGGAAATGGATAGGAGTTGTGCATGAGACATTAGATTCTACTCTAGCCAATACAAATGGAGTTTTAGATGGAATCAGAAATATTGTTCATACAGATGGTGCTCGCTCCGAAGATCCTAAAAAATATCAAAAAGATGCTGAAGTTTTAGAGATGGCATTAAAAGAGGAACCAGACAATAGTCGCTATATTTTCTACCTAGCCCAAAGCTATAAAGATGCGGGAGCATGTGCAAAAGCCTTAGAAAACTATGAGAAACGGGTTAAGATGGGGGGGTGGGATCAGGAAGTATTTTGGTCAATGCTGCAGGTCGGTCTTATGCAAGATGCCCTTAATATGGCACCTGAAATAGTAATGAAAAGTCTTTATCATGCTTATCATTATCGACCTACACGGGCAGAGCCACTCTATCATCTCGCAAATTACTATCGTCAAAAAGAAAATTATGCTTTGGGATACTTAATTGCAACTATTGGACAAAACATTCCCTTATCTAAAGATATCTTATTTGTTGATAAATGGATTTATGATTATGGGTTATTACTTGAACTTTCTATTTGCGCTTATTGGATAGGAAAGTATGAAGAATGTTATCAGATTTCTCAAAAATTGCTCAATAATACTCAACTTCCTTTAAACGTTCGTGCTTGTGTTGAGAAAAATCTGAGTTTTGCACAGACAAAATTAATTGAACTTGCTCTTCAACCCCTTTGAATTTGCGAATTTTTAGGCTGACCCATCAGCACCGATTTAATCTTTTAATAAAAAAGGGAAGCTGAGCGCTTCCCTTTGAGCTAAGTCTAATAAATTGATTGCATTGACTTAATAGTCCATACCACCAGCAGGAATAGGAGTTGCAGGCTTTTCTTCAGGGATATCCGCCACAATGGCCTCTGTTGTTAATAGCATAGAGGCAATAGAGACAGCATTTTCTAAAGCACAGCGAACAACCTTTGTTGGATCGATAATGCCTGCTGCAATCATATCTACATATTCGCCTGTTAAAGCATTATATCCATGCTTTTCTGGCAATTTTTCAACCTGTTGTAAAATGATAGAGCCTTCTTGACCAGCATTTTCTGCAATTTGGCGTAAAGCAGAGCTTAACGCTTTTGCTATAATTCTAGCACCCGTCCTCTCATCTCCTTCAAGACTATCGGCTTGCTTATTCACAGCGGGAATGCAGCGTACATAAGCTGTGCCTCCACCTGGAAGAGTTCCTTCTTCTACAGCAGCAGCAGTAGCACGTTGGGCATCATCAACACGATCTTTTTTCTCTTTCATTTCGACTTCAGTTGCAGCTCCCACTTCAATGACAGCAATACCTCCAACCAATTTAGCTAAACGCTCTTGAAGTTTTTCTTTATCGTATTCAGAGGTACTTTCTTCAATTTGGCGTTTGATTTGGTTAGCACATTCTTGAATAGCAGCTTTTGAGCCTGCTCCTTCAACAAGAGTTGTCTCGTCCTTAGTAAGGATCGCTTTTTTGACCCGACCTAATTGATCAAGTGTTGTATTTTCAAGCTTTAGACCAATCTCTTCACTGATGAGCTCGCCATCTGTGACAATGGCAATATCTTGTAGCATTGCTTTGCGACGATCACCAAAGCCAGGAGCTTTTACAGCACAGACCTTTAGGCCAACGCGTAAACGATTGACAATGAGTGTGGCTAAAGCTTCGCCCTCTACATCTTCCGCGATAATTAATAAAGGCTTGCCTGTTTCGGCAATAGCTTGAAGAAGAGGCATGATTTCTTTGAGTAAAGAAATTTTCTTTTCATAGATTAAAATATAAGCATCTTCTAAGACACACTCTTGTGATTCGGGATCGGTAATAAAGTAAGAAGAGACATAACCTCTATCAAACCTCATCCCTTTCACAACTTTTAACTCAGTCTCAAAACCTTTCCCTTCTTCAACCGTGATCGTTCCATCACGTCCTACTCGCTCCATAGCTTGTGCTATGATCTCTCCAATTTCTTTATCGTTATTGGCTGAGATTGTTGCAACTTGAGCAATTTCTTGACGATTTTCAATCTTTTTGCTTCTCTTTTCAAGCTCTTGAGTGATTGTTTTAAGAGCTTTTTCCATTCCGCGTTTGAGATCGAGTGGATTAGCGCCGGCAGCTACATTGCGGAGTCCTTCAGCATAGATAGCTTCAGCTAACACCGTCGCTGTTGTTGTTCCATCACCAGCTTTATCTGCTGTTTTGCTAGCGACCTCTTTCACCATTTGGGCGCCCATATTTTCAAACTTATCCTCTAGCTCGATTTCCTTCGCTACGGTGACGCCGTCTTTAGTGATGTGAGGAGTACCATAAGACTTGTCAATGACAACATTACGTCCTTTAGGTCCTAATGTCACTTTAACTGCTTCTGCAAGAGTGCGAACGCCTTTAAGAATTTTTTGGCGTGCTTCTTCTTTGAACTTAATCTTCTTTGCAGCCATTTAAAATCTCCTTTGTAGTTAATTTTTCGTTTATCTTTACTTATTTTTCTACAATGGCAATGATGTCATCCGAGCGCAAAATGACAAATTCTTCGTCATTTAATGTGACTTCCTGGCCTGAATATTTCTCCATTAGGATGATATCTCCAACTTTGACCGGTAAAGGAATAAGGTTGCCGTTTTTATCTTTTTTACTTGTCCCAATTGCCATCACCTCTGCTTGCTCCTGTTTTTTCTTCGCAGTATCAGGAACAATAATTCCCCCTTTCAGTTTTTCTTCTGCCGCTAAACGTCTGACTAAAACCCGATTGCCAAGAGGTTTGAGTTTGGTGGCAGATTGTTGGTGGTTAGAGTGACTGCATTGCACTTGTGTTTGGGTCATATAATCCTCCTATTTAGATTTTAATGAGCCGAGCATACACCCCATCCTAATTAGCTAGGCTAAGAAAAAATCCTATGACTAGTCAGAATAGGTATATACTCATTCCAGTTGAAAGCTGAAATTTCGGCTGCGCCAAAGCCTCGCGATTCAACGATCAAAGATGGACTTATTAAAGTCCATCTTTGATCGTTGAATCGCGAGAGCTTTCTCGTTGCCCAAATTCTCACTTTGAACTAGGATGAGTATAGTCTCTCGAAGTAAAAAAGATAGCGTAAGTCCTGATTTTGAGCAAGAGAAAATTAGCACTATACAATTTCAATTGCTAAAGAAGTCTTTTTCTTAATAACTCACCTTACGCAAAAAGAGTGGCATTTGGACTGAGCCAAAGCCCCATGGCGCCCGTCAGTCACCCTATATTTTCTTATATAGGGTGACTGACGGGCGCCATGGGGCTTTGGCTCAGTCCAAATGCCACTCTTTTTGCGTAAGGTGAGTTAATAATCCGAGAATAGGATGTACGCCTAATGTTACAAAAATCTAGAATATTAAGGTTAATATTGATATTTTAAATTTCAATCAATTAGAATTAACTGCTTGTTGAGGTGTTATCATTGTAAAAACAGCTTTTTACTAACTTATCTAATTTAAAAATTTTTGATAATTCAATGGTTAAATTTAAGGAATGAACCATGAAAATCTTGGCTAAACTGAAAGAATGTAAAAACATCCAAGAGTTATCTAAATTTCTAGTCAAATTGCAGCCTTCCATTGGAAATTGGGGCGGCAGAAGATTTTATAAAAAGAATCAATCGGATAGTCTTTCTTTAAAAGACCTTGTCAAGCGTCTAAATGAAGCTTATCAGAAATCTTGCCAGGATAATGAAATCATCCCAACAGAAATAATTCGAGTAATAGGAAAGATTAAGGATTTAGATAATCAAGCTAATCAACTACTTTTTCAAAAAAATATTTTAATTAGAGTCCTGACAGCTATAAAAAGATGGGTGGGAAATTTCGGTTTCGATCGCAATAAAATTTTAAATGGCATCCAAATGCATATGACAAGTTTATTGCAAAATTTCACAAGGAAAGATGAGAAAGGAAAAGGAACAAGTGAGATGCCTTTATTAATACCTGATGAGGAGAAGAAACTGCCCTCACCAGTAGCTCAAAAAAACTTAAAGCATCAACAATTTGACGATGATTCATCATCTGATATTCTCATTGAAAACGTATCGAAAGAAGTGTTCATCACATTGCAAGCAAAAGGAAAAGAGGCTATTTTTCCCCTAGCCACTCTTGTTCAAAAAACCTCTTATTTTAATGGCATTTGCTCTTTTAAGGAAGCAAGAGCACGAAAAGTTGTTCTTAAAAAAGACTCGCCAGAAGCTATTCAAATCTTATTTTCTTTTTTAGAAACAGGGCAAGCCGATCTCTCGCTTAATAACGTTATAGAAGGATTGAAAATCGCTGATAAATACCAAGTCAATGAGCTCAAAGACAAGTGCCAAGAATGGATATTAAGCAATTATGAAATTTCAGAGGAATTATGGTCTGTGGCAACTCTTGTTCAGGCAACGGTTTTAATAGAGGCTTATGTGACACAGGCAGCAAAAAATAGGGATATTAAATTTTTTCAAGACGAGGGAGCTTGTGTAGAAAAGCTTGTTCTAGACAACTCTAGTTTAGAGAATTGTCAAGCGATAATTAGATTATGTCCAAATCTAAAAGAGCTTATGTTAAGTCAATGCGACGAAGTAAATGATAATTTTATTGAAGAGGTAGCAAAAAAATTACCTAAACTGACCTACCTTAAATTAGAGGGATGCTACCAGTTAACCGATGCTTCTATTAAAGAGGTACTAGCAAAATTAGCAAATCTCACTCATCTTAAATTGAGACATTGTTTAAATCTAACTGGGGACTTCATTCAGGTTGTAGCAAAAGAATTACCTAATCTCATTCACCTTGACTTAAAAGGCTGCCAATCCCTAACTGATAATTTCATTCAAGAAATGGCAGAAAAATTAATAAATCTCACTTATCTTAACTTAAGAGGGTGTTGCAAGTTAACAGATATTTCTATCAAAAAAATAGCGGAAAGATTGCAGAATTTGACACATCTTAACTTAAAAGGTTGCAAACAACTCACAGATGATTCCATTACAAAAGTAGCAGAAAAATTGGTACATCTTACTCATCTTGGCTTATGGCAATGTGAACAACTGACTGATACCTCTATTAGAAAAGTGGCAGAAAAGTTACAAAATCTTATCTACCTTGACTTAAGAGAATGTTACAATTTAACCGATGATTCCATTAAAGAGGTGGCAAAAAAATTACCACATCTTATTCGTCTTGGCTTATGCGAGTGCAAAAAACTAACTGATATCTCCATTAAAGAAGTGGCAGAAAAATTACACAATCTCACTCATCTTGATTTAAGAGGATGCAAAGAGATAACAGATGATTCCATTAAAGAGGTGGCAGAAAAATTACATAATCTCATTCATCTTGATTTAAGAGGATGCAAAGAGATAACCGATGATTCTATTAAAGAAGTGGCAGAAAAATTACCACATCTCACTTATCTTGCCTTAGCAAGATGCAGAAAGCTAACTGATGCCTCTATTAAAAAGGTAGCAGAAAATTTAAAAAATCTGAATCATCTTGACTTAAAGGAATGCAAAAAACTAACTAATGCCTCCATTCAAGAAGTGATAAACAAGCTAAACAATCTGACCCGTATTGACTTAGGGGGATGCAAAGAGATAACCAATGATTTCATTCAAGAAGTGGCAAAAAAATTAAGTTTTACTGGCTCTGATCATAGTTTCTATTTATAATTTTCTGATTTTTCAAATACTTTTTTTAACTCTATTTAATTATTAGACCTCTTTCGAAATTTCATTTGTTTGCTAAAATGATTCTTTTCGGCATCTTGATTGCCAAATTTTTTAACCATATGTGCACATATGCTTTCAAAATTTGGCAATCAATCTGCTCAAAAACAATTCATTTTTTCAAACAAAGCAAATTTCGAAAGAGGTCTATTTTTGAATAGATGTCTTAGGTAAAAATCAAGCTCGTTAATTCATTAATTAAGTAATCAAATTTTTGAATGGCTGCTTTAACGGGGAGTGGTAATGCCATGTCTACTCCAGCCTGCTTTAACATCTCGATCGGATATTGACTAGATCCTCCTTTGAGAAAGTTGAGATAGGCCTCTCTCTCTCTATTGCCTCCTTGAATCACTTGCTCAGTTAAAGCTAATGCTGCACTAATCCCTGTGGCATATTGAAAGACATAAAAATTATAGTAGAAGTGGGGAATGCGTGCCCATTCGATATCAATTTCCTCATCAATTATGACAGAGGGTCCAAAATATTTGATATTTAGTTTTCGGTACTCTTCTTTTAACAATTGCGGAATTAAAGGGATGTTTTGCTCCACTTTCTCATGAATAAGGAGTTCAAATTCGGCAAACATCGTTTGACGAAAGAGAGTAGCACGAATATCTTCAATTTGTTGATTTAGTAGGAAAATTTTTTGAGCAGGATCCGAACATTTCTTTAAGAGGAGTCGCGTTAATAAATCTTCATTAAATGTAGAAGCCACCTCTGCAAGAAAAATAGGATAATCACTATATTGATAGGGCTGTGCGCGACGGCTATATAAACTGTGCATGCTGTGGCCTGCCTCATGAGCTAATGTAAAAACATCTCTTAAGAGATCTTTATAGTTCATGAGAATGTAAGGCATGCTATCATAGCAACCACTTGAATAGGCTCCCGAGCGTTTATTTTTATTTTCATAGCGATCTACCCATCGTTGTTCCTTTAATCCTTGATATAATAGGTCTTGGTATTCAGATCCTAACGGAGCAACTGATTCAATCACAATATTTTCAGCTTCCAAATAAGGCATCTTGATCTCTGTCTCTTTAATCAAAGAGACATAAACATCGTATAAATGTAATTGATCAATGTTTAAAACTTGTTTGCGTAATGCCATATACTTATGTAGGACATCAATACGCTCGTTAACCGCTTCAATCAAAGCATGATAAACAGATAAATCAATATTTTTGGAGAAAAGGGCTGCTTCTAGGCAAGAAGAATAGTGACGAGCTTGGGCGTTGAAAAAATGATCCTGTACTTGTCCTGTCAAAAGTTCGGATAATGTATTTTCATAAGAAAGATATTGATGATGATATTGTTTAAAAGCTCTCTCTCTTAGAAGACGATCTTGTTCCCGAATATAGAGGCTATAAGAGGCATGAGAGAGAGGTTTTTCATTTCCCTGGCTATCTAGAACAAATCCAAATTTGAAATCAGCATCACTAATAGCACTGAAGGCCTTATGAGAGGTCTGAAGAGCTTGACTCGCTAGAGCCATGAGCTTTTCATTATCAGGTGAAAGGGTATGTTTTTTGAGTCGAATAATTTTTTCTAGATAAAAGCGATAAGAACTTAAGACAGGAGAATTCAAATAATCGTTTAGGATATTATCAGGCAAGGCTAAGAGTTCAGGTTGAAACCAGGATGTCTCTTGGGCATAGGCGTAAACACAATTGAGAATTTGTTCATAGGTCATTTTAAAATTTGGATTAGCGATATCCTCATCGTGGCGAAGGTGAGCATAGGTATACAGCATGGAAAGCTTTCGCTCAATACCCATCATCAGGTCTAGAGTCTCTTTTAACCTTTCTGGACCTTTCTGAAGTGTCCCTTGATAGGTTGCAAGAATAGGCCAACGGATAGGAATTTGCTGAAGTGAAACAAATAATTTGAAATCTTTTTCCCATTCTTGCTTATTGAGATACAAAGCTTCGATATTCCAACAATCCTCCACAAGTACTTCGTCGCGGTTTTTGACCATGTTTATTCTCCATCCATCAAAAAAATTTTGATAATAAATCAATAATATATTATCTATTTCGGCATGCAAATAGCATGGGGCTGAATTTTGTTAAAAGTGCCTCATTTTACATCGTTATTAGTGATAATAATTAATGTATTATAATTTAAGAATGACAAATATGTTAAGGTAAAATTTATGATGACACAAGCAATATCTAAAAAAAAGAGGGTTGTTAAAGGAAAATTTATCGTCACTAACGATAGAGGGCTGCATACACGTCCTTCTACCGAATTAGCCAAGTGTGCGAGTTCTTTTAAATCAAGAGTCTTTTTGAGCTATCAAAAGCGTGCTGTTGATGCCAAATCCTTATTAGAGGTTCTGATGCTGGCAGCTACTAAAGGTGCTAAAATTAGCATTGAGGCAGAAGGAGAAGATGCAGAAGAAGCAGTTCGATCCATTATTGTGCTAGCTCAAGATCATTTCTATATTAATTACTAACCCTATGGGCCGCAGAGCTGAGTGCTCTGCGGCAAATTTATTCTTCAACAGCGATAGTTTTATCTAAGACTTCCTTTGTACAATAGACAGGAGCGTTATTCATGAGAGCAAGGGTGATGCAATCGCTAGGACGGGCATCAATCTCAAGAATATGACGTATATCGCCTGTATTTTGTTCTAAAAAGAGCCTAGCATAATAGACTGTGTCTTGCACATCATTGATGACGACTTGTTTAACTCGAATATCTAGTCCTTCGAGAATAAGATCGATTAAATCATGAGTTAAGGGACGTGGTCGTTCTGTCTGTGTCAAAAACAATTGAAGTATTTTGCCTATACTCGGATCTGTATAAATAGCAAAACGTTTTTCTTTTGTTCCTAAAATAACTACCGTATATGCACGTGTTTGCATGATTTTGTCGAAAGAAAGCTGGATAAGTTGTGATGGCATGCCCTGATCCTAAGATTAAGTTTTAGCTCACCTGATGCAGAATTTGATTGGTGATTTTAGGTCTATCCTCAGTCTCTATATTGGTGCAAAATCATTATAACCTGAACTTGAGGTTTATACTCATTCCAGTTGAAAGCTGCAATTTCGGCTGCGTCAAAGCCTCGGGATTCAACGATCAAAGATGAGCCCATATGGCCCTCTATATGGGCTCATCTTTGATCGTTGAATCGCGAGAGCTTTCACGCTGCCCAAATTGCAGCTTTCAACTGGAATGAGTATATAAGGTGAATTTTAACTCATTTTTGAATTCTCACATATCCGTCGTTATAACCCACGATCACTCGGCCGGCGACTCCAAAAAATAAACCTGTCTCTAAGACACCACTGATGAGACGTAGTTGATTATGCTCAGCTTGTGGATCCAAGATGGGATTCTCGAACTGAATATCAACAATGTAATTGCCATTATCTGTCACATAAATTGTCTTATCCGGATTAAGACGAAGTACACCTTGATAGCCTAAAGATTCTATCCTCAGCAATGTCATTCGGTAAACAAAAGAAGCAATTTCTATAGGTACAGGAAAGTGCCCTAAATGATCAACTAACTTATTTTCATCTATGATAACGATCATTTCCTGGCTTCCTTGAGCCAAAAGCTTCTCTCTTAAGAGTGCCCCTCCACCCCCTTTAATCATATTTTTTTGAGGATCAATCTCATCAGCTCCATCAATGGTTAAGTCTAGAGAAGAAATGGCATCGTCATCCTCTAAAGGAATTCCAACAGCTTCTGCGAGAAGTCTTGATTGCTTTGAGCTGGCTATTGCTTTGATGTGGAGGCCTTTTCGGCATCTTTCACCTAAGGCTTCAATGAAGTAAGAGGAAGTAGATCCTGATCCTAAACCAACTAACATTCCCTCCTGAATGAGATCTATAGCTGCTCTTCCTGCTGCTTGTTTAGCAATCAAAGTGGAGGAAAGATTTATTTTAGTCATAGAATCCTGTCCCTATAGCTAGAGAATTTATTAACTCATCTTACGCAAAAAGAGTGACATTTTGACTGAACCAAAGCCCCATGGTTCAACGCCCGTCATATCGCTCTTTTTGCGTAAGATGAGTTAATAAATCAATATGCCAAAAAAAAAATTCCAATGCAAAGAAGCTGTGAAAAAAAGATAATATTTATATACTTGCCACAGCTTTTCTCACAGCAAATAGTAAGGAGTTATATATACTCATTCCAGTTGAAATCTGCAATTTCGGCTGTGCCAAAGCCTCGGGCTTCAACGATCAAAAATGGGTCCATATGGAGTATATGTACCCATTTTTGATCATTGAATCGCGAGAGCTTTCGCATTGCCCAAATTCTCATTTTGAACTGGGATGAGTATATAAATAAGTTGAAAAATTGACTTTTGCGTTGCCCAAAAGCTAATTTTTCAACTTACTTGTGTATACACATCAAGTTAGCTATTTGGTATGTTTTATATTGTACAATTTGATGCCTGCTCAGATAAGTGGTAAAGATGGAATTACAAGAACTTTGTCAATATTTAGATCAATTATTACCTAGTCAAGGTATTAACGATTATTGTCCTAATGGCCTACAAATAGAGGGAAAGGGGCAGATTAAAAAGGTTGCTACTGCTGTATCTGCCAGTTTAGCCACCATAGAAGCCGCTATAAAGGCGGAAGCAGATGTTTTAATTGTTCATCATGGCCTGTTTTGGCAGCGTGATAGTTACATTATTCAAGGGATGAAAAAGAAGAAAATTGCCCTTTTGTTAGAACATGGCTTATCTCTTATTGCTTATCATCTTCCTTTAGATACGCATTCTCAATTAGGTAATAATTGGAAAGCTGCCTACGATATGAAATGGTCAGATCAGCAACCTTTTTGTTACTTGGATGGAGCTCCTATCGGTGTTAAAGGGAGCATACCAGAGTGTTCGAGAGAAGATCTAAAGCATCAGTTAGAATATTATTATCAGCATCCTGCAGTTTGCGCTTGGGGAGGAAAAGAAAGAGTTCAAACACTTGCTTTAGTATCTGGTGGAGCTCATAAAAATATTTTAGATGCTATTCGAGAATGTGTGGATGTCTTTATTACAGGTAGCTTCGATGAACCTGTATGGTATCAAGCTTTTGAGGGGAATATAAATTTTTTTGCATTAGGGCATTCATCAACAGAGAGAGTAGGGCCTAAGGCATTAAGCTCTTACTTAACTCAAGAGCTTCAGATACCTTGTTTCTTTCTTGATATTTATAATCCTTTTTAAACTGTGGTCATGGGTTTTAATCATGGCCACAGTCTAAAACGAGAGATGTCTTTAAGATCTATTTTTAGAATTTTTAGATGTGATAGCATTGGAAGAAACTGAAATATCCTGGACTTGATTATTTCTTAAGATATCTTTAATGTGATTAGCTGAATCATCTGAATGAGTTTGGATAGCTAATAAAACTCCACCTTCTTGTATCATATTTCCATAGCGCTTAACTTCATGTTCAGGAATTGTGCTTCCAATTATAGCCCCAAGGATTTCCCCTAAGGCTCCTCCTGCCCCCATACCAGCTAAAGTACTCATAATGGGGCCAGCAGCAATGAAGGGTCCTAAACCGGGAATTGCTAACGTACCAATGCCAGCCAATAGGCCTAATACGCCTCCAATTAATCCTCCTGTAGTGACACCTGTAGTGGCACCTTCAGGAGCTTTCGTATGCTTTTCAACTCCAAGGTCACCTCGGTTGCTTTGTCCACTTTCTCTAGTTTCCCAATCTCCAGCTTGAGTTGTAGAGGTTGAAGGTGTTTCCCAATCTCTACTTTCAGTATGGCGACTAAAGCCTGGGTCTGATGATCCAGATGGATAGTCTGTCAAACGTTCTTCCGTTCTCCAATTACGGTTAGCTCCTGATGTTGTTCCTTGTCCTCTTTGCTGATATCCTTGACTTTCTTGAGATTGATTCATATTGCTGGCAAGAAACGAGATATCGCTTTTAGGAATCCCTGCATCTATAAGTATTTGAACTACTTTGTTAGCATGATTCCTATCTTTAGCAATACCATAAACAGTTTGATTAGCCATAATAATCCTCCTCTTTATTGTGAGTCTTTATTAACGATTCATATTATCATTACGCGTGCCGCTACCGCTGGTATCTGGATTGGTTTCAAGTTGGTTATCTACACTTTTAACGCCATTGATAGCTCGAGCTTTTTTAGCTATTTCATTTTTTTCTCGGTCATTATTGACCGTTCCACGTAATGTCACCACGGCGTTAACTGTGATGATTTTGATATTTTTAGCATTAGTAGATAATGAATCGTCCTCCATTAAGGCTTGACGAACTTTTTGTGTAATCATGCGATCTTTCTCGTTTTCTGGTTGATCGCCTGATGTCAATGTTTGCCCGCTACGATCGCGTACATTACGCCCCGTGTCATCAGCTGAGGTTTCTCGGCTTTGCCCCTGTTGATCGCCTCTATTACTTGTTCCTTGCCTACCACCTGTATTGTTACAAGCAGTGAGAATGATTAAGCAAAGCGATGACAACAAGAAAAGCGTTTTCTTCATCTCATACCTCCTTGACCTGGAGTTGTATGGCCTGGGCCTCCTTGTTGACCAGCTGGACCTGTTTGGCCTCCTGGGCCACCACGTCCTGGACCAGTTTCTGTTCCTCGGCCTTGTTGTCCTCCTTGTTGGCCTCCTTGAGTACCAGAGCCTGGATAATTTTCACAAGCAGTGAGAATACAGCAAAGAGATGCTAGTAACAATAGCTGCTTTTTCATTTTATACCTTCCTACTTTAGGATGTTTAAAATTAAACCATTCTCCTTAGGACTTTAATAGCCCGCTTTTATTCGCCTGAGCTTGTAGAAGCCCTTGATCTTCTCATTTCAGAGAATATAAAAAAAAACAAAAAAATCAAATAATTTTATTTTGATGCTTAATTTCTTGTGATCATTCCTTCTCTAGTGCTTGATTCTTCCTTTTAATTGGGATGGACGTCCAGAAGAGAGTGGAGATTGAAAATTGACATTAAAATTTAAAGCAATTTTTTTGACATGTCTACTTTTCAAGTGATTCTGTTTAATCGAAGAAAAAGCAAGATGTTGCTTCATTGAAAAAAAGTGGAAAAAATGAGAAGGATTAAAAGGACTTCTGTTCTTTTGAAATCCATACATAAGAACTCCTCCTTATTTACCTGATTTTTTTGGTTATCTGCCTGACTATCAAGCAAATAGGCAGATAACCCAAAACTCAGATTGATAGCCTATAAGCGCATCTTAACAAATTTAGATCTTTATATGATAGAGAAGTAATTCAGCTATCCCTAATTTAATATCAAACAGGCAAATTGACTTTCGATTTAGGCGCTTTTTAACGGGCCATCTTTAAAAGAAGCAAATGTAGCTGTATTATTGACAGAAAATAATTACAATTAGAAAATAGACTCATTTATTCAAGAGAATTTTCTTAATAAGGAACCCTATGTCGAATGTGATCGAAGTCCTGCGAGAGCGGGGATTTATTGAGGCTATAAGCAATGAAGAAGAGGTTCGGCAACTGACACAGCAGCCAATTAAGGTATACTGTGGTTTTGATCCTACCTCAGATAGCTTACATTTAGGAAATTTAGTGGCTATTATGGGTCTTGCTTGGTTTCAACATTTTGGTCATACCCCCGTTGCAGTTATAGGTGGAGCAACAGGAATGATAGGAGATCCATCTGGGAAGAGTTCTGAGCGTCAATTATTAGATGAAGCCAATATTCAACATAATGTTAAAGGTATTCAGAAGAATTTAGAAGCGATCTTAAATTTCAATCATCCTACAGCTAAACCTCTTATCTTAAATAATTTTGATTGGTTTAAAGAATATTCTTTTATCGGATTTTTACGTGACATAGGAAAGTTATTTCGTTTAGGACCGATGTTAGCGAAGGAAAGTGTAAAAACACGTTTAGATTCTGATGAAGGGATGAGCTTTACAGAATTCAGTTATCAAATCTTGCAAGGTTATGATTTTCTCTATTTATTTCAAAAATATCAAACACAGATCCAATTAGGAGGAAGTGATCAATGGGGAAATATTACAGCTGGAACAGAATTGATTCGAAAAACCCTTGGCCATTCGGCCTTTGCCATTACTTTTCCCTTATTAACACGCAGTGATGGTCAAAAGTTTGGTAAATCTGAGAAAGGGGCAATTTGGCTTTCTTCGGAAAAGCTTTCTGTTTATGAATTTTATCAATACCTCGTTAGAGTTGCAGATGCAGATGTTATCAACTTAATGCGTATGCTGACTTTTATGGATATAAATGAAATTCGAAAGTATGAGGCCATGATGAAGCAATCAGATTATATTCCCAATACAGCTCAAAAACGTTTAGCCAAAGAGGTTACTCGTTTAGTTCATGGTGAAGAAGGATTAGAAATAGCCTTAAAAGTCACAGCAGGAGCTGCTCCAGGCTCATCAGCTAAGTTGGACTCAAACATTTTAGAGAGTATCGCGGCAGATATGCCAAGCTGCACATTGCCTATTAATCAAGTGATCAATAAAAAATTAATAGATCTCTTTGTAGAGGTGGGTCTAAAACCTAGCAAATCAGAAACAAGACGCTTGATACAGCAAGGTGGAGCCTATCTAAATAATGAGAAGATTGAAGATGAGCATTTTGTCATTCAAGAAAATCATCTCATTGCAGATCGATTGATCCTTTTGTCAGCTGGAAAAAAGAGTAAAATGCTTATCCGTTTAACAGAGAATTAAAAAATAACATTGAACTCAAAAAAAAATTTCTTATTATAAGAAGGGTAAAATAAAAATTTTACATTTATTTTCATGTTTAAAGGCTGTGATATCTAGTTCATACAAGCAGGTATTTCAGGTCTCAGAGAACAAAGATTGAATAAATTACTTGCTTGAAAATCAAATAGATATGACAATGTCAAAGACAGCTTAACCTCAATGAAAGTGCAAAATGAAGGAGTCTAGGCCTATGGCGACCAGTACAAAGAAGAATACCATGACAAAAAAAAAGTTGATTAATTCTATTTCGCAGGATAAAGGGATTCATCCTAATGATGTGCGTCATGTTATTCAAGCTTTTCTAGATAAAATTACCGATTGTTTATCCCGAGGGGAGCGCTTAGAATTTCGAGGATTTGGTGTATTCGAAGTTGTAGAAAGGAAACAAAAGATAGGGAGAAATCCCAAAGAGGCCTCTATTCCTATTGTCATTCCTGCCCGGCCAGCTGTAAAGTTTACAGCTGGGAAGGAAATGCGGCAAACTGTTGGGAATGAAGTAGATAATTTTGTAGATGCCAAATTTTCTAATTAGGAAGAAGCATTTAACTTGATGATAAAGTTTTTTTGTTTTGACAGACCTATTTCTATAAGATGGCTATAAGAAATAAGTATAAAGAGAATAGCCTCAAGCTATTTCCGAAAATTTATTTCTCAGAGACATCCATAAAAATTCAGAAATGTTAAGATAAAAAACTTTAACATCCAGTTTAAGTAAAGCTACAAGCAATTAAAGGGTTAAAGGCATAAAATCATATGCAGGACTTATCAACCAAATTAGAATAACGTGATTTCGATTTATCTATTTCCAGCTTTCAACCTTTTAAATTGCTTTAGTCTTTAGCTTTTACTTAATGGGGAATAATGGGTAATTGTTTTCCTTTGTACTCACTTTATCAAAAGCAAATAGATATATTTAACTCTAGATCTCCTTTAGATGTCGCTATTCAGGCTCTATCTGCAGGTCAAAAGGTTGATTTAGAGCCCATCTTAGATGTTTATCCAGCCTGGGAAGACCATCTATCAGAGGAAAAAATAATTAAAAATTGGGAAAATCTTCTGATTTTGACATTATTGAGTTATCTAACAAGATCGCATCCAAATCCTGTATTCGCTCAATTTCGATTTCTTTTGCATGAGCCCTGGAATGAAAGTTCTCAATACTTAAGAGCTTTAGTGGCTCTAAATCATTTTTTGGTTGGTTTACCAGCTCCTGAGGTTCATCCCTGTATATTAGAAGGAGGGGCTGTTCTTATTGATAAAAAAGAATATTGTCCTTGGTTAGCACTTCCTTATCTTCCGTATCATACTGAATTTGGTGTTCTATTATGCTTATTAGTTTCTTTGGTTAAACAAGATAATTTAAGACCTATGATAGAACGCTTAGCAAGATGGCAATTAAACACCTTAGATGTCCACTTTTTGCCTTTGCCTGGCTTATTTACCCAAGAAAAAGATAGTCATTGGAATCAACATCTCTTATGGGCCTATCTATTTTTTCAAGGAGCAGCTTATTTGACTGGTGAAAGGCAATTTGCTACAGTTGCTCAAGCTCAGCTTAATCATCTAGAACAGTTGATTAGCCATCATCCATTTGAGATTCCTCTCTTGGTACTTTTATTAGAGAGACTAGGGGAGAAAGAGCCATTAAAAGAGGTTCCTTTTCAGCTTTTAGAGGATGTCTACGATCCTTCGACGGCCCTTATAGGGAAACGCTATTCTTCTTATCAAGCTATTTGCACACTCCATGGCGATCATACTGGATTAGGATGCTTTCGCCTCAATGATGTTGAAGTTGTGAATTATGGGCCTCAATACTTGCCCTTAGGAGATTGCCAGGGATTTGGAATAGAGGGCAATCACATCTCTGATCATGGACTAAGAAAACCCATCTTATGTTTAAAGCGTCAAGGATTTTCGTTAAAAGGATGTATACGGCTTGTTGATCAACCCTTTCCTCAGCAATCATCTTCTCTTTTCAAATTAGGACAATTTCATGGCATCTGGTTTGAGATTGAGCAAGAGCTGAAAGATAAACAACTTGCAATTAATGCAAGTTTGTTAGGAATTAGCGGATGGGAGTCGGTAGCTTTTAGTTTTTTTGTCAAAGCTCAGATATGCCAAATCAACTCCCAGCTAAGCTTATATCCCCGTACCTTTGATCGTTACCAAGGAGATGTACAGCCTCTCATCTTAAAAGGGGAACAAGGAGTGCTTAGATTAAATTTACTATCTCCCTCAGGTACAATGCAAGTGATCCCTTTAGGAGGAGGAACAAGCTTTTGGGGAGCCGATTTTCTCATTGCTTATCTATTAGATTCTCATCAACGTCATTACCATTGGCAACTTGCCTAAGGTAAGCTCTCTTCTCTTTTTTTATGTACAGATGAACGGATATGAAGGCGGTCGCCTTTCATTACCCAATACCATCCAACCGCTATGAGTAAGATACTAAAGGATTTTTGATCAAAAAATCTACTGGATTTTATCGAATTATCTTGGTGCAATATGTCGATCACTGTATCGTTTTTGCACCACAAAACACTTATGTTGCATAGCGAACAAGGGGTATGGCCCTCAATAGGTGACATTTAGGCCTAGTCATGAAAAATTTTTCCTCTATTTTTTACTTTCGCATAACTACTATCGATGACAGCTCAAATGCCCTTTTCTTCGCCGGAGTATATGAGGTTTATTGATCTGTTTGAAAATCTCACTAGGGTTACATAAGATATGAGCCTATTACTCCCTGTTTTTCCCTGGGAAGTAGTCAAATTTAGAGTAATTTTAGGCTTTTCAGTTACATCGCGTTACATAAAATTAAGCCCAAAAGGGAACATACTTTGCGGCTTTTTTGGAATTTTGTTCACGTAGGGTTTAATGAGCTCATCACTTATCGCATCCTTAAGAATTCTTGATGCCATTGGATAGTTTGAGTCCTTAATACCTAGACGTTTACGTAAAGAATTATTTGAAATTTGTGTTCCGGAAACCCATTGAAGGTAAGCGTGTTGATAGCATGCCTTCTCCTGTCTTCCCATTTCATTTAAATTTGCAGGTTGGAATAAAACAGCAATAGTACTCCCATCCGTAACTCTAAAATCCGAAGGATGAAGCTGGAAAATGACTTTATCAATGCCACTTCTTCGTTCTTCACAAATGTTCATTCGATACATTAGGGCCGCTCATTCTTCGTTTCGCGATCGCGGGGGTTCATCTATAAAACGGAGCGTATTAATAAGTGGAACTCCTGTATTTGTAATTTCTATTCGATTGTCAAAGAGTTCAACAGTCGGTCCATTTCCGGTCAAATCTTGGTGAATTAATGCTGAAAGAAAAGGCAAACTTATTTATTAAACAGATCTCGGGTAAAAATCAATTTCTACTCCACAAGCATTTATAGCATTGATAAGAGTAGTAAATTTTGCTTTTCCTTTTTGAGATAAGCTTCGATAAAAACTTTCTCGACTCACTTCTATTTCAGAAGATACTTTAGCCATTCCACCGTGTGCTTCAACAACATAACGTACAGCTAATTGAAAGATCCCCATATCATTTGCTTCAAAGCTTTCGTCTAAGCATGCTTTTAAATAGACGGAAGCATATTCAGGATCTTTCAGCCTTTTAATTAATTGCTCGTTGTGACTTCTTAGTTTTCTCATTTTTTACCTCTCTTCAGCAAATGATATTCCCGCCAATATTCTTTCGCCTTATCTATATCCTTTTGTTGGCCTTTTTTATAACCACCCAAAAGTAAAACTAGAATTTTATCTGTTTTGTACCCAAAATACACTCTATAACCAGGACCAAAATCAAATTTTAACTCAAAAACACCATCTCCAACAGGCTCACAAATTCCGAAATTCCCAGCTTTTTCAATTCTTGTAAGCCGTGCATCTATTCTACTCAGAACGCTATAATCGAGGCCAGTATAAGGCTCTTTTTCTATGCTAGTCTTATATACTCCTTCCAGTTGAAAGCTGGAATTTCGGCTGCACCAAAGCCTCGGGCTTCAATGATCAAAGATGAGCCCATATAGAGTATATGGGCTCATCTTTGATCGTTGAATCGCGAGAGCTTTCGTGTTGCCCAAATTTCCAGCTTTCAACTGGAAGGAGTATATACTGAGTATAGTTGAAAACTGGAAAAAACCAAAGATAAGAATTGATAAATTTGCTGAAAATGGTATACTTAATATCATTAAGCATAAATGAGATAAGATGAAACTCTCTCAAGAAATAAAGCAACAATTAGAAAGGCAAGCCAGGCATACAAAAGATAAGAGCGAATACACGCGCCTTTGTGTTATTTTAGCAAGAAGCGAGGGTATGTCTCCAGAATCAATTGCTCAAGCCCATCGCATTAGTGTCAGTAGCGTGTACCAATATCTAATGGATTATGAAAAAGAAAATAAGACGCAGCATGATCAAAGAGGAGGAAGTGAAAGCAAATTGAATGCAGAGCAAACTCAAGAGTTGCTTGATCATGTTCAGAAAAATACTTATCTAAAGGCTAAATACATCTGCAAATACGTTGAAGACAGATATGGGATTAAGTATTCAACCCCTGGAATGATTGCTTGGCTAAAAGAACATGACTTTGTTTACAAACAGCCTATCAAAGTTCCAGGCAAGCTAGACCCAGCCAAGCAAGAGGCATTCATTGAATACTATGAAAAGCTAAAGAAAAGCCTCCCAAATGATCATGAAATCTATTTTCTTGATGCAGTGCATCCTGAATTCCAGTCTCAATCAGTTTATGGGTGGATCAAAAAAGGAGAAGTGAAAACACTTCCGACAACAAGCAAGCAATATCGATTGCACTTTATAGGAGCAATAAGTGTTAAGAACATGCAGTTAATAGCTCAAGAGTACAAATCGGTAAATGCTGAAAGCATGATCGAGTTTTTAAAGCATCTAGAAGCTTATTCTTCAGCATCCAAAATTCATATCATTTCTGATAATGGTCGCGCGAATAAGAACAAAGCCATCGAAGCCTATCTACCAACATCGAAAATTGAAATACATTATCTTCCCCCTTATTCACCTAATTTAAATCCAATTGAAAGGCTCTGGAAGATAATGAGAGAGAAAAATACGTATAATAAGTGTCATGATAAATTTGAGAATTTTGGCAAAGCAATTCGTAAATTCTTTTTTGAAGACATTCCAAAGATAAAGGATGTTTTAGAAAAAAGAATTAACGATAAGTTTCAACGAATTACTTTAAATTCTATCATAATTGCTACTGCTTAAATTCCAGGATTCAGCTTTATTGAGTATATACTCATTCTACTTGAAAGTTGCAATTTCGGCTGCGCCAAAGCCTCGGGCTTCAACGATCAAAGATGAGCCCCTATAGGCTATAGGGGCTCATCTTTGATCGTTGAATCGCGAGAGCTTTCGCGTTGCCCAAATTGCAGCTTTCAACTGGAATGAGTATATATAAAACTCTAAGAATTGCATCATGAGAGGCGGGATCTGGTTTATCTGGTTGCACGCGAGCAGCTTCTGTACAACTATAAGCTTTTTGTGTTGCAATTAAAAAATTGATGTAATCTTCTTCTTGGCATTTTGGATTAGTCATGCCAAATAAATTAAAATAACTCTAAAATTTATTCAACTGCGTAACTCCTATATTGTGGAGGCAAAGGTCGAACCAAATTTTCTAGAAAAGAAATGCTAAATGCAATCTTTTATATTCTAAAGACAGGATGTCAATGGAAAGACATGCCAAATGATTTACCTCCTTGGAAAGCAGTCCATGCTCAGTTTATGCGATGGAAAGAAAAAGGACTGTTTATTCAAATACATGATTACCTTAAAAAATTTATGCAGACTTTGGGATACAGCGGCGAAGATATACGAGACCGAATAATGCAATATGGAATTGAGCTTGAATGTATTGGAAGAAAAAATAAGAAAAGCTTTGAAGTAGAACCCAAAAGATGGCTAGTGGAACGAACTTTTGCTTGGCTTGGCAAATTCCGACGTTTAAGCAAAGATTATGAACTAATTACCGACACAAGCTTAAATATGATTTATCTAGGCATGATAAGAATTATGTCTAAAAGATTGAGTGGTTTAAATTAAATCCGTAGATAGTCTCTAATATATTCTTTTTTTTATTCTAATTAAATAAAACTGATTGGCTTTAATTTATATAATAAAAAAATATTTAATTTAAATTGACAATTATCTTTATTATTGATATATTATAAGTTATTTTTTAAAAATTTAGAGGTAAAATGCCTGAATTTAAAATCATTAATAATATTAGTGAAATTAAACTTAATAATAATTGGATAGATTCATTAAACTTTAAAAGTAAGAATAGAATTGTTGATGATAAAGGCAAACCAGTTAGTTCAGATTATGCTGGGCATCAATATCAATTGATTGCAAAGAAAGAGAGAAGCCTTTCATTCTTGGAACAATTGAATAGAGTCATTTTAGCCATTGACCCCTCCTTGAATTTTAAGACTATCAAAAAAAATTTCATAAAGAACCACGAAAGCATTCGTTTTGGAGTTCTGATCAATTCTTCTATAAGTTGTGCTCAACTTGTACCAGATTGGGTTAACTCTATTCTTGAACTAATGATGCAAACATCTATAACAGGTCAGAGTTTAAAGAAACTTATTAGAGATAATAAACAGAATTTAAATCCTAATATAATTAATCATATCATGACTGAGGCCTCTTTAGCTCATCAAACAAGTTTAAAAAATAATTTAAATATGTTAGCCGAAGAATTATGGGATATAGGTTTTGATCTAAATAGTTTGGTTAATGAGATTCAAGATATACATTTTTGGCTCAAATTAGTAAGCGTTGCCCAACAACGCGGTGGAATTCAACCACATATCTTTATTAGCAAGTACGACATTAAAAATGAAAAAGTCTTAATTGAAATTGCCAAATTGGCGGCTCAGCAAAATGGAAGTGGGGCCTCTGAGTTTATTCAAAACTATGGCATTCAAGACGAGCAAACCTTAGTTGACATAGCCAAATTGGTGGCTCAGCAAGATGGGAGGGAAGCCTCTAAGTTTATTCAAAACTATGGCATTCAAGACGAGCAAGCCTTAATTGACATAGCTAAATTGGCGGCTCAGCAAAGTGGAAGGAGAGCCTCTGAGTTTATTCAAAACTATGGCATTCAAGACGAGCAAGCCTTAGTTGACATAGCCAAATTGGCGGCTCAGCAAGATGGAAGTGGGACCTCTGAGTTTATTCAAAACTATGGCATTCAAGACAAGCAAGCCTTAGTTGACATAGCCAAATTGGCGGCTCAGCAAGATGGGAGGGGAGCCTCTAAGTTTATTCAAAACTATGGCATTCAAGACAAGCAAGCCTTAGTTGACATAGCCAAATTGGCGGCTCAGCAAGATGGGAGGGGAGCCTCTAAGTTTATTCAAAACTATGGCATTCAAGACAAGCAAGCCTTAGTTGACATAGCCAAATTGGCGGCTCAGCAAGATGGAAGTGGGACCTCTGAGTTTATTCAAAACTATGGCATTCAAGACAAGCAAGCTTTAGTTGACATAGCCAAATTGGCGGCTCAGCAAGATGGATGGGGAACCTCTAAGTTTATTCAGAACTATGACATTCAAGACGAACAAGACTTAGTTGACATAGCCAAATTGGCGGCTCAGCAAGATGGATGGGGAATCTCTGAATTTATTCAAAACTATGGCATTCAAGATGAGCAAACCTTAATTGAAATTGCCAAATTGGCGGCTCAGCAAGATGGATGGGGAACCTCTGAATTTATTCAAAACTATGGCATTCAAGACGAGCAAGACTTAGTTGACATAGCCAAATTGGCGGCTCAGCAAAATGGGAGGGGAGCCTCTAAGTATATTCAAAACTATGGCATTCAAAATGAAACAGTTGTAAAAGAAATCTTTTTAGAATGTATGAGATATCATCCTGCCTGCTCTCGACGAATATTGACAACTCATTTTACAGAAGAGAAAAAGGGTCTTCCCGCTATTTTCTTGCCTATAGAAGAAGACATTGCAAAGATGCAAGACAGCTTAAAGGCCAATAATACCCGCAACTGGATGACCTATACACTCTTACTCATCGAGCAAAAACAAGTGACCTTAACAGGTAGCTTAGAGGAGCAAAAAATATTTCAAAAAATCGCTACTTATCCAGACCCTCGCATGCGCAATGAGCTTTCTTATATCGTCTGTGGAGTTTTACAAAACTACCGTCAGCAGTATATAAATCTATCCACAGTAGAGCATTTGACACTGCCCTGCCTTTTCCTATGCCAATTACCAGCTTCACCCCTTCTTACAGAAGCTATCAAAAAAGAAAGAGGCTTTCGAGAAGGCCCCCTCTTAAAGCGCCTTTTAGATACCATGTACCAACTCTCTAAGGGTTTGAATCAGCAAGAAATGTTATCTGTTTTAACTAAAGCCTTAGTGAATAGAACCAAAAAACAAATCAAGATCGATCTTTTTACGATTCAAGGCATTATAGAATGTGGAGGTCTTCCCCTTCTCAAGCAAGAAGTTAAAGATTTGAATGCTATCTATCAACAAGTCTTTCAGCAAATCATTCCTATCTCCCATCTAGAAGACTTTAACTCTAAGTATTTTAAAACATTTGGCAGCCAAAGAGATCCCTCTTCACTTTTAACCTATGCAGGCAAAATCCAAGACCCACAAGTGATGCAAGCTCTAATTTTATATGTTGAATCTACTTTGGAGGAAAAATTTGAAACAGTGAGATATGAAAAAAGCCCCCACCTACAGTTGATCTTTAATGGACGTCCAAAACTAGAAGAAACCTGGAAAGCAGGGAGTAGTCAAAGCTTGCAAAAACCCATCGACTATGAAGCATTCTTTAAAACTAAAATATTACCTCGTCTATCTAATCATTCCTTTATTACTGCTTATCTATTAGCAGACGATAAACAACAAGTTAAACAAGACTTAATAGGCAAAATCCGATCAGAGCCCAAAAATCTTCAATACCGTTTACAAAAAGAGATCATTGATTTCATGCAAAAACCTTCTTATGGTTTACTAAAACAGATTGAAAATCGCCTTTTAACAATCAATAGCGAATTAGTACCTGACATACAAGACCTTCTCAAGACTTTACAAATAAAAGACAATCAAATCGTTGACACTGATCACTTCTGGGACTTATTTATGTGTGGAACAGACATAGCAGGCAGCTGTCAAAAAGTTGACGGGGATTCCTCTTTGAATAAATGTTTGATGGCTTATCTTCTTGATGGCAAGCACCGCTTGCTTGCTATTAAAGATCCAAGCGGCAAAATAGTTGGTAGGTCAATCATTCGCCTGCTATGGGATGAAAAACAACAAGAGCCCATCTTAATGCAAGAAAGGATTTATCCCAAAAAGCTCTCTTCTGAACAGAAAGAGGCTTTAGACAACTTTGCCAAAAGCCGCGCCCAAGCGCTTGGGTTAAGACTATTTCAAGAAGGTTCCTTACCTGTTTGTTTAACCTCGAAAGGAGGAAGAGCTCCTTGGGAGTATGTAGATTCATTAGAAGGGATGAAGAAAGATGGTTGTTACATAATCCTGCAAGCAAAGCCTATTTATACACAGGGTAATCGCATTATAAAAATAATTTAAGTAAGCTTCCCTGTATTTTGAATCACCAAACGCTGCTAATCTTTTTCCAGATCCTCCACATTTTTTTGATCTATCTTTGTAGGAGTTACGCAGTTAGTGAATATTTAGGATAATGTAAATAAGTTGTAACAGCTCTCTTACAATTCCAAGTCGTCCTAAAGAGATTTGTTTGATCGATCGCCTAAAGCATTACAAAACTCTTCTTTTTATGTACGAAGGAGAAGTTCCATTTGATAACAACCAAGCGGAAAGAGATATTCGCATGATGAAATTAAAGATGAAAATCTCAGGTTGTTTCCGCAGTAAAACGATGGCTAATGCTTTCTGTCTGATTCGAAGTTATATTTCTAAAAAAAATGGAATGGCTGTTTTTCAATCTTTAGTAGACGTTTTTAATGGGCTTCCTCCTACCTTCTTGTCCTCCTTTCAATTTTCTTAAATTTTTCCAAGCTAAATTTTAACTAGCTGAGTAGTTACATAAATAACTTGAGTTTATTAAAAATTAATTTGTTTTTAATAATATAAAAATTATTAATTGTTATTATTAACTTTATTTAATAAAAAAATAATGGTAATTAATACAATGACTTTTCTAGATAATTCCGTAACAAACATCGATCGCCATCTAATTTCTTTAGTTGGAGAAGAGAGGGGTCCATCTATTAAGGATGGATTAACAGAATTGGCTTTAGTAGCTATTGCTACGCCTGCTAATTTACAGATGGAGAGTGTTTCCAAATTTTATAATACAACATATTTTATACAAATGACAAAGTCTGGCTTGCAAACTCATAATCGTGAGCAGATTTCTATGCAAGATATGTTGCTTTACCACGCTATTCTTTATACTTTATCTAAGACTTTATTAAGTCATGCTCCTATGCATAATGATTATCTTCTATCTCTTTTATCCACCCCTTATTTTATTCAACATATCATCAAACAATCTTGGTTTCAGGGTATTAAGCGCTCCTATCAATCTTCTATCTTATTAATGACAGGAAAGGCGTTAAAGCAATTGGTAGTAAATAAAAGTAAAAAGATAATTTTTAATTACATAGATAAAGAATTTTATCAACCCATTCGAGATTTAATTATTCGAGATAAAAAGATTTTATTCCAGGAAATGAAAAGGTCTTTTTCTCAATTTTTAGAGGAGCGAAAAGATCTTGTACAAGAGTTAGCAAAGGATGGCTTAGATTCGATCAATTTTTTCTATGAACAACTTTCTAATGGTCATGTATCTGAATTAACTGATATTTATTATGTCGAAAAAGCATTGAATCGTATTCAAGAGAATAAAGATAAGGTTCAAGCTTTGATTAAATTACCTAAAATTTCTTCAATATTAAGGAAATCACATCAGCCCTCTGGACCATCTTTAGCACAGAAATCTATAGCAGCTTGGGGGATGACAAGCTTTATGCATCCTTCTTTAGCTCCGATGTTATTTATATCACAATCACCAGATAAGACTGAAGTCATGATTCGTACAGCAGGGGTTTTTGCTGCTTGCTATACTAATCAATATTTCTTCTCTACACTTGCAACTGAGTTAGCTGTTAAGTTCAATCCTCTTAAATTAGGCTCAGCAGTTTCTTTGAAAATTCCTGTCGATCATTTAAAAGAAAAATTTGTTCAAACGCTGAAAGCTCAAGGGCTTCATCAAAGAGAAATAGAAACAATGGATAGAGTAGCGGCTCAGGCGACAGCTATTGGAATATATCTGCTATTGCAAAATGGTCATCAGCATCCCTTTGTAACTGCGTTAAACTATCCTTCATTTGCAGGATATCTCGGAGTGATAGGAGAGAATCTTTTATTAGTTAACCAAAATAATTTTACAGGCCAAACCTCTAGCTTAGATAAAATCCCATTTCAACTCATAACAGCAGCCGCTTTTACCATTTTAGAATTTGGAATAGGGACAGATGCTAGGTCATTAACCTCTCTGGCAATCGCTCTTGGCACAACTCCAGTAGTACTAGATAAAATTGCTCAGTCACATTTTTATCAAAGAAAGATTCTTGATCCTATTAAAGATCAGATTCCTGGTCGAAAAGTTATTCGTGTAGTATCAAATCTCTCCAATTGCTTCTCGTTGACAAGCTCCCTCTCTTCTATTATTAATTCCAAAAATTTGATTTACAAAGTGGGAAAGAGTGTGGTCATAGGAGGAATAGGAGCTACTACAAGTGAATTAGTTTATCGTCTTTATAAAAAAGGGACAATTTCTACTATTAAGAAGGTTAGCTTACATATCGTAGAAGCAGGGGCAAAAACCATAGATATTTATGCAAAATATAGCATCTGTAACACGGCGACCTATTATGTTGGGCCTGAACTAGGAACTGTTTTCAATTTAATCAGTAAGCCTAGAGATATGATGACATTAGGAGCTGGTGTTTTAGGGATGACCGCTGCTGTATTGACAAGGAGTCCCCTTATAGCGACATTAACAACAGAAGTGAGTAATAGCGGATTAAGGTATTATTGTAGTCAAACACATTTAGCAAAGATTGGCCAATTCATAGGCTCTACAAAACAATCGATTGGGAAAGCCCTGCAATCCATAGGACAAAGCTTAGATGCTCAGTTTTCTAGACTTCAAGATCCTTCTTACCACATTCATAAAGATGTTTTTTCAATTTTTGATCGAAGGAAAGGGAAATAGATAATTTTCATGAGACTTCTTGCGAAACCCCCTTCAAATCAAGGCAGGATCTATCTAATTCATGTCCGTTCAATGCCAGCATGATCCTTACGAGCACTTTTATACTCATTTCACTTGAAAGTTGCAATTTCGGCTGTGCCAAAGCCTCAGGCTTCAACGATCAAAAATAGGTCCATATGAGTATATGGACCTATTTTTGATCGTTGAAGCCTGATAGCTTTCGCACAGCCCAAATTGCAGCTTTCAAGTGAAATGAGTATATGTTTCAGATCCCAAACAACGCCATATTAGCAAGGCGTCGGTAAAAGACAGGTTTGTTCACCAAATCGTTTACAATGTCGACGTATTTGACAAAAAATTTATCTTTCACTCTCTCAAGCCGGCTTGGAAAAGGCACTTATATTGGAGTCACACATCATTAGAAAAGTCAGTGCTAATGGAAAGCGCCCCTGCTATGCGCTGAAAATGGATATCAAGCGATTTTTTGATACGATCGATCGCAAGATTCTCAAAACTCTTGTTCGAAAAAATATACAAGATGAAAAGGCTCTGAAAATTATTGATACCACCATTGATAGCTTTAAAAAGGGACAGGATAGAGGAATTCCTCTTGGAAATGTAACCTCTCAATTATTTACCAATATTTATCTTCATGAATTAGATGATTTTATCAAGCAAGAGCTCAAAGAGCGATACTACTTAAGATATTGCGACGATTTCATTATTTTATCTAACAATGAGTCCCATCTAAAGCCCTTGATTGTTTGCATTCGAGAATTTCTCGCAAAACATTTTCGCTTGGAGCTTCACCCTAAAAAAGTGATTATTCGAAAGCTAAGGAATCGATTTTGTGGGCTATATTGAGAAGCATGCGCTCGTGCGAACAAGAACGAAACATCGTATGAAAAAGAGATTAAAAGAAGCCCATGAATGTTATTTGAAAGGCAAAATGGATGCAGCACAAAACGATCAAAGGCTGCAGTCTGGGCATTTTATCTCATGCCAATCAGCATATGCGGTCTCAAACTCTCAAAAATGCCTATTGGGTACGAGATGGATAGTACCGGCTATGTGATTTTAATACCAAATTTTGCCAAATTCCAAAAAACCAAAGCCCTTTATCAAGGACCAAGTTTCCAAGCCTCAATGGCCTAAAAGAACAACTGCCGCTGGGCCGCAACGCCAATGAAGGCGTGCGCGGGCATAACCGGTGTGTTGACTTCGAGGCTATCCGGGGCGCCGAAGCACCCAACAACTATCTGGCAGCCTTGAGCCTTCTCTTGGCAGCGTGTATAGGTCCATTTATTAAATAGTCGCTCTCCAAAACAAATATAGTGCATAAAAATACCAATGGAAGCATCTAATAAATTGGGAACTTCGTAATTAATTCTTTGTTGGTTTGCGAATTTAGCGACAAGGGCTCGTTGGCCCGTATAACTCTTATTTCTGCTTCCTTCTATCACATCCTTTGTCATGAGCACCCAATGAGATTTAGTAGCAGCTTGATTGCCATATTCATTAATAATCGCATCCGACATATAGCGATACTTAGTGGCATGGCCCTCTTTGGGGGTCTTTACAAGCTCTGCTAAGGCTCCTAAAGTCAGCAGCTTGCCATTAATGCTTTCTGGAATGAGGACTAGCATGTGCGTTTCTTCGACCTTTTTACCAGGCCAAAAGAGACAGGAACTTTTGAGGATCTTATGAATGTCTTTTGGTAGGGGTGGTTCCTTACCAATATCTCCAAAATAGGTGGCCCACTGCCTCTTGCCAAAGGCCATCCTTGGAGGTAGGGCATTCCATAAGGCTTCATGACTGGCGGCCAGAGCTTTCCATGTTTTGTTCACTCGCTGGCACTTTGTAAGCTCTGCCCCATTTAAATAAGACAAAATCTCAAGATTAATTTCCTTGGGAAATAAAAGAGTAAAATCAGCTGCCGTCTCATCGCATATTTGATTGATAAGAATTCCAAAACGTCTGCTTTCATGGTCCTTTATAAAAAGATTTTTGACGGTTTTAGAGGTCAACTCTCTACCAAAAGAGCGCACAACCATCCAAATGCCTAGCAATCCTCTTGCTAATCGTTCCCAGTTGGAAAATTTTCGCTCGTGTTTTGCAATCAATTGATAACGGCGACCGGCATAATCTGTTCTATTTTTAAAATTTAAAGAATCTATCCATTCACGATTAGAAGGAACTTTATTAATATTATCAATAATATTAAAATTAACCATTTTAAATCACCTATTTTGTTTTAATAAAAAATTATAACAATTATAAATATAAAATGTCAATAGCCAATATTTTTAATATTTTTTACATAATTAATTGCTTTAACTATCTACTAACCATCTTTAAATCTTAACGTGCTCTAATCCAAATTCTGAGGTGAACCCAAATTAATCCAATTGGCGGTTGGTGACATGATTTGAGTCTACCCAAAAAGGAGCGATCAATTTAAAAATTGCTGTTTTATAAGGAAATCATAGAGGATTCATCGGATTTAACTTAATTAATCCAGTGGCGACTGGTGGCATGACTAAGCACTAAAAATCCTTAGCGTGCATTTACGGACAAATCTCACTGGTATCCTAAATACCGCTATTTTTGCGTAAGGTGAGTTTTTAAGTCATAGCTTTTATAAACTTTCTATAAGCTTTATAGCCTGTAGATAACGCAAACACAGGCAATCCTACATTTATAGCTAAAGAGACGGTTGTATTGCCACTACAATTCAGTGCAAAGTTGAATCGATTAAGTGTTTGGCAAGCATCTGTTTGATAGGCAAATCCTAGCATAGTGATTGATGTTAATGAAACTCCTGTATACAAAACACCAGAACAAGCTGCTTTTACTCTTTCAGGTAATTGATTATAAACAGATTTAGGATCTGAGATAATTTTTCCCATTGTTTGAGTGAATCCTTGCCAATTTAATAAAGTTGATTCAGAAAACTCTAATGTATTCATTTAACCTCCAGCTAACAATTGCTCTTATGCAAAATTTGATTGGTGATTTTAGAACTATATCACAAATTAACAATCAAATTCTACATAATATAATTAATATTTATCAAAATAATATCAATAAATGAATAAAAACAAAATTAAATTCAAGTTTGAAATTCATTTTATTATTAATTACGTTAATTTGATGTGTAAAACCATTGAATTCAAATTCATCATTGATAAATAGCTCATCTAAAAGATGATTTCATCCAAAGCTACACCATTAATCACAAAAGACATCTTTTTTGTGGCTTGGCAAAATACTTACAACTTTGTATCATATATAAATTAAACTTCTTTTGAAGTCTATAATTCAGATTTATTAAAAAAGATATATACTCATTCCAGTTCAAAGTGAGAAGTTTCGGCTGTGCCAAAGCCTCGGGCTTCAACGATCAAAAATTGGTTCATATGAGTATATGGACCCATTTTTGATCGTTGAATCGCGAGAGTTTTCGCATTGCCCAAATTCTCACTTTGAACTGGGATGAGTATATGATGCTGCCCAAACTATTGATTATAATCTCTTTGATTCTTTTTAGCGTGATTGGTGTAGTTGCTTTTTTTAAAGAGCATTTGACCTTTTCTTATAAAGCTAATCCAATCATCAGTCGAGTGCCTTTGGAAATTGATCTTAAGCAGGAGACACAAGTCATGGTTCCTGCTTTAGTTAATTCATCTAAATGTGATTCAGCAGAAGCGCGATTATGTTCAGATGCTCATTTACCAGATAGGGATCGCATAGAAGAATTATTTAATAAGGAGGGGGCGAAATTGCCGATCGTTGAAACGATAATCTATAAAAGTCATGTTCCTTGGTTAAAAGGACGACCTGCTTGGTTATCTGACTATGCTTCTTATTACGAGACGTCTCGGCATTTTATTGCAAGAAGCCTCAATGGATGTCCTGATTATTTAAAACAAGAGTTAGCAGAGGGAAATTGTTTTAATGTTCTGAGAAAAGATAAGAATTTTCAATTTTATCTTGTTGTAGATACTTCCCGTTGTAAGATGTGGTTTTATTACATTGATCTCGATAATAATCAAAAAGTTTTGTTAAAAACTTATAAAGTTGGGTTAGGAAGAATCGACTCTTCAAAAGCTTCGGGGCTCTTAACTCCCTTAGGGAAGTATACCCTTGGCAATCGGATTGCCATCTATAAACCTAAAATGTTGGGTATTTATCGGAATAAAAAAACAGAAATGATGACTGTTTTTGGGACAAGATGGATCCCTTTTGAAAAAGAGATAGGTATTTGTACAGCACCAGCTAAGGGGTTTGGGATTCATGGTACTCCCTGGGAACCTGATGCCAGCCATCAACTTATTGAAAGTACAGCTAGTATTGGCAAATATGAGAGTGATGGATGTATTAGGTTAGTAACGGCTGATATTGAAGAATTATTTGCTATTATTATTACTAAGCCAGCAATTATTGAAATTGTAAGAGATTTTTCAGAAGCTACTTTTGCGGGCCGAAATGAATCATTTTAATCATTTTGTGAGTCTATATTGAGACTTACATTAATTAAAGAAAGGAGTCTCAATTGGATATTTTACCCCATGAAAAGCAAATTCAGGAGTATATTAAAACAATTGAACATTTAAAGAAACAAAGCCAAGATAATCCTATTTTTAAAGCGGAAATTCGAAAGCTTGAGCAGAAACTTGATAAATTGAAGCAAAAAGTTTACTCTGAATTGACTCCTTGGCAACGTATTATGATCTGTCGTCATCCCGCTAGACCCCACACGATTGATTTTATCCATCATATTTGTGAGAATTTTACCGAACTAGCTGGGGATCGCTGTTATGGAGATGATCATTCTATTGTTGGAGGGTTAGCCAAGATTGGGGGCATGAAATGTGTCATCATGGGACAAGAAAAAGGCAATGATACGGAAAGTCGTGTCTATCGCAATTTCGGAATGCCTAACCCGGAGGGTTTTCGCAAAGCTTTGCGTTTAATGCGATTAGCAGAGAAATTCCGCTTGCCAATCATCTCTCTTCTAGATACACCGGGTGCTAATCCCATTTTAGAAGCTGAGGAACGGGGGCAAGGATGGGCGATTGCTCACAACTTGCGAGAGATGGCCCACATGACAACCCCTATTATTATTATCGTGATTGGAGAAAGTTGTTCTGGAGGTGCTTTAGGGATGGGTATTGGAGATGTTATAGCTATGCTTGAGCATGCCTATTATTCAGTGATTTCTCCAGAAGGATGTGCTTCTATCTTATGGAAAAACGCTTCAAAAAAAGAGGAAGCGGCAGCTGCCTTGAAGCTTACAGCGGAGAATTTATTAGAGCTAAAGATTATTGATGCCATCATTAGTGAGCCTTTAGGCGGTGCACATCATGATCCTGAAGTCGCCTATCACAATGTAAAACGGTTCATTTTAGAGCAATGGGAAATTCTTAAGCGCATCCCTTATCCTCTCTTAGTTGAGCAACGGTATTTAAAGTTTCGTCAAATAGGGCAGTTCTTGGAAATATAAGTAGACATTCTATGCGGCTTTTATTTAAAACCATTCTTCTGAATCGTCGATATCATTTACTGATTGGGTTCATCATCTTATTCATGATTTTGTTAACTCTTGCTTCTCAATTAGAAATTATCGCATTAGGAATCATAACAAAGAAGGGTCCCGACTTTTTTGAACTATTTGCTCCTCTAAAAGAGGGTAAAGTGCATCGTAACTTAATTGTGAGTTGGCCTGATGTTGAAGAACGATGGGCTCAGCTCGACCCTAACCAATGGGGGTATGTGACGCCGGAGCAAACTCATCAGTTTATGGCTCATCATAAGAAAGATGATTTTGTTGGAAAAGTGATGGAAGCCCTCAATTCTGCGATGCCCTTCTCAAGTAATTTAAAATATCTAGCGTTTTTTATCTTTATTGTAGCCTGTTTTAAAGCTATTGCCTTATTTGGTCATCGCTTTACGACACGACTTATTGCCATTCGTGTAAGTCGTGATTTGCGCCAAGCTTATTTTGAACATATTCAATCCCTCCCTATGGATTTTTATCAACAGCACAATATTGGTGGCCTCTCTTCTCGTGTTGTAGGAGATGCCTCTCTGATCGCAGAAGCTCTTAATGCATGTCTTGTCAATTATCTTCAAACCCCTTTTACTATCTTAACCACTCTTGTGCTCTGTTTCATAACTTCCTGGCAATTATCCCTTATTATTTTTTTAGGATTTCCCTTGATTGTATTTCCCGTGATATTTTTAGCAAGGAGAGTGAAGAAGATTTCTAAGCAAATTCAAAGTAATCAAGAGATCTTTGCTTCTGTGCTTATCGATTTCTTAGCAGGTATTCAGACTGTCAAAGTATTTGCTATGGAAGAGTTTTCTTTAAAGAAATATAGAGAACAAAATGAGAAGATGGCGATTTTAGAGCAAAGGAGTGCAAGATATGACATTTCCTCTAGGCCAATCATCCACACCATTGCCATGTTTTTTTTAGCTACGGCCTTGCTTTATGGGCTCTATATCTTGCAAATGAATGTATCAGATGTGCTCGTTTATTGTGGGCTTCTTTATATCTTTTATGAACCTATTAAGAAATTTGCGGAAGAGAATACTCATATTCAACGCGGAGTAGCTGCTGCTGAACGTATGCAGGAAGTGATGTGCCTAAAGCCTCATATCCAAGACCAGGATGAAGCTTTAGAGTTGCAAGAATTGACAAGCGTCATTGAGTTTGATGATGTGTGGTTTCGTTATGGAGAAGAATGGGTGTTAAAAGGGGTTAGCTTTACAATTAACAAGGGAGAAATGGTAGCAATTGTAGGTCCAACAGGTTCCGGGAAATCCACTATTGTTCAGCTTTTACCTCGTTTATATGATATTCAAAAGGGCGAAATTCGGATCAATGGATGTTCTTTAAAAGCTTATACGCAACGATCTCTCAGGGAAAAAATTGCTTTTGTTTCTCAAAAACCGTTTCTCTTTTGGGATACTATCGCAAAAAATATTTCTTTTGGACGCCCTTTCACTGAAGATGAGATTAAAGGAGCTGCTCAGCAGGCCTACGCAGAGGAATTCATTACACAGCTTCCGCAAGGATATCAGACAGTGCTAGCAGAGGCTGGAAAAAACTTATCCGGTGGACAACAACAACGTTTAGCTATTGCTCGCGCTTTAGTGAAAAAAGCACCTATACTAGTGATGGATGAGGCCACATCTGCTTTAGATGCTGTGAGTGAATATCATATTAAAATGGCTCTACAATGCTTGCATGGAAAGGTCACGCAGATTGTCATTGCTCACCGTTTATCGACTATTGAGGATGCAGATAAAATCATTTATTTGGAAAAAGGACAGAAGATAGCAGAAGGTAATTTAGAAGAGCTCTTACAGATCTGTCCAGGATTTAGGAAGATGTGGGACATGATGCATCAATCAAATACTGGTCAATATGCTAAGTGAATCATATGAATCTATACTCATTCCGGTTGAAAGCTGCAATTTCGGCTGTGCCAAAGCCTTGGGCTTCAACGATCAAAAATTGGGTAATTGGTCACTGTGTGCCTCAAAAAGATAATTGCATCTTGATTCTCAATATGTTATAAATTTTAACATGGAAGACAAAGATGCAATTATTCTTCAGTTAAGACAAGAGAACGAAGAATTAAAAAAAGAAAATCAAGAATTAAGAAAGATCATCGAGGAACTCAATCGTAAAATCGCTGATCTAGAAGAGAAGCTGGGTTTAAATTCTCAAAATTCTTCAAAGCCTCCATCATCTGATCGCTATCCTAAGAAGCAGCCCAATTCTTCAAATAAGAAAGGAAGAAGAAGCCAAGGATTTTTTAGGAAATGGTTTCCAAAAGAAGATGTAAGCGAATACATTAAATATTATCCTCAAAATTGTGATGGTTGTGGTGGGAGTCATTTCTTACCAAAGGCAAAAGTTGCAGAAGCTCGCCAGACGATAGAGATTCCACCTATTAAGCCAATAGTTACCGAGCATCAAGCAATGAAGTGCAGATGTGCAAATTGTGGTAAGCAAGTGAGAGCTAATCTTCCACAAGAAGTCACATCTTCTGTATTTGGTCCTAAAATTAAAGCTTGGTGTACTGTTCTATCTGGCAAATTTCATTTAAGCAAATCTAAAATCAAAGAACTATTTGAGACACTTCTTGGCATACCTATCAGCAAGGGAAGCGTTATAAATACCCATTACCAAGCAGCATTGATGCTACAACACCCTTATGAAGAGGCTTTGCAAACCTTAAGAAAAAGCAATACTGTTTATGCAGATGAAACAGGTTGGAGAACTTTAGGAAAAACCAAATGGTTATGGCAAGCAACTGATAAAGAAGTTGTAATTTTTAAAATTTTTACTAGCCGTGGTAAAAAAGCCTTTCAATCTCTTCTTGGCAAAGATGTCGTCCAAAATTTAGTAACAGATAGATTAAAATCTTATTACACAAATGGTCTACACCAATACTGCTGGGCTCATTTAAAAAGAGATTTTAACAGGATCGAGCAACGAAGCGGACCTATATCAATGATTGGAAAATTAATGGGAACTCTGTGCTCTTTTCTCTTTAAATGTGTACATGAGCAGGACAAAATGAGCGAAGAACAGTTTATAGAGAAGGCTAAAGAAATAAAAGATGCATTTCATTATCTCTTTAAACTCGCGCTAAGAGCTGATACTCACGATTTTAAGCTTGGAATAACCGGCCGTTTCTGTGAACGAATGTTAAGTGATGAAGAAAAGCTGTGGGCTTTTATTGAAGATCAAAATCTCGACCTTACCAATAATCTTTCAGAGAGAAACTTAAGGCCTGCCGTTCTTTGGCGAAAAGTCTCTTTCGGAAACAAAAGCGCAAGAGGAGAGCAATTCGTCGAAAGAATTCTCTCCGTTATTGAAACCATTAAAATTCAAAGCCGAAATATTCTTGATTACTTGATTGCTTGTTTTAGCGCTAGAAGCAAATGCTTACCCATTCCTTCTTTTATGTGCATCAATTAAACTTTTGAGGCACACAGTGACCAATTACAAAATTGGTTCATATGAGTATATGGACCCATTTTTGATCGTTGAATCGCGAGAGCTTTCGCATTGCCCAAATTCTCACTTTGAACTGGGATGAGTATATACTCATTAGTGAACTCAGGTTGTGTGATTGAATTCTCTTTTCACGCAACCTCGGCTGATTCGAGTAATCCAAGCTTAAGGAAACTCTCTTTTAATTCTTGATTCTCATTCTTCTTAAAGACTCCACTAGAGGCTAGCCATTGAACGTACATACGAGGGATTTGGCTGAGAGGTTGTCCTTGATGCTTACCAAAAGGCATATGCTGAATGATCCGTGGACGATTGAGAAGGCTATAAACTTCTTCAATGGGTAGATCATCAATCATTAAGTTGAAAACTTGATGCAAAACAATCACATCATCTAGAGCACGGTGTGCATTTTTAGCTGGAATACCATACATTTCACGTAGAAATTGGAGTGTATGGCGTGGAAGATCGGAGCGATAACGTCTCGCCCATTTTAACGAGTCTAAAAATCTCCAACGAGGGAGTTGCAGCTGATGCCGCTCGAACTCCTGCCGAAGAAATAAGAGATCAAAGCTATCATTGTTGTGCGCGATTAAAATGACATCACCTGAGCAAAATTCAATAAATTCAGCACCAATCTGAGCAAATGAAGGGGCATTGACGACCATCTCATCAGTAATATGATGGATAGCCGTTGCTTCTGATGGGATAGGACAGCCAGGGTTCACAAGTCTCTCAAAGGAGCGATTAAGTAAAGAATCGTAAGCGGCAATTTCAATAATGCGATCCTTATCAGCCTTGACACCTGTGGTTTCTGTATCGTAAAAGATAGCTCTTGTTGGCATCATGATGTTTTATTCTGATTACATTTCTTGGGCTTTTTTCAAGATATCTTCTAAGGTCATTTGACCCAAACCAATTGCTTCAATGGGAGAAGCAAACGTTGTACAGACCTGCTCAATTGTCTTAAGAAAAGCGGTTAAAATTTCTCCGTTAATTTTCTTTTTAGGCGTAGGAAGCATTAAACGATAAAAAATAACACCAGCCATCTCATCCATCCCAAATCCTGGCATATCAAGCTCCTTATTAAGAAGGTGAAGAAGGCGTGCCATATCAGGGATGACCTCTTTCTTAAGATGGATAGGAATAAAGACTAACAATTGTAAAAGATGCCCCTCATCAAATATCCTTAAAAATAAAGGGTATTCTTTCTTATTGAACTTTAAAATGGTATAGACTTGTTGAGTGTCAGCCTGAATATGAGCTTCATAACTATTCTCACGCATATGAGTTAAAAGAGATTCAAGAGTCATATTAAGCATAAGGTATCCTTATTGTATGAAACTAATAACTCATATTAGGTAAGCATTGAGAGGGTTTTTCATGAGTGACGGCGGGATTATTTGTCGTAGGAATAACTGAAAAATCATTTTCTGTAGGCATTCGATAACAACTCTCACATAAACTTAAGAGAAAGAAGGCTAAGGGCAAAAGATAAAGGAATAAAAATCTTAATTTCATCATGACCAATTCTCGAGTAAAGGGAGATTAAAAGAATAGTACTTTAGCTGGTTCTATTGATTTTGATCAACTTTATTCTAATGAGTTTTTAATCCCTTTGAATTCCACTATCCCTTTGCTTAATAGGGGGTGAAGGAGGAGAAGGTAAACTTTCCTCTTCTAAAGGAAGAGTAGCCAGGTGAGAGATGCCTGTTTGGGATTCAGCAATCAAAAGACCTTGTCCCATCACATCTAAGAGATAAAGAGTTGATTTGGGAGAGAGATGGCGCGTTTCAAGAACTTTAATTGAGCTTGTACTGTTGAGCTGGTTAATCCGTGTCCGCATCAAACGTTTTAACATCCAAGAAGCCAGAACCATGAAACCAATTAGAAGGCCTAATACAATAAGCATGTTCATAAATTTAGATTGAAAGTCATCTTCTGGTCTATTTCGCAGATTATTAAAAGTTTCCCTATTCGGATTCGGATCTACCGGCACAGAAGGGGTCTGTTCATTCGATGGCTGTATTTGCTCTTGAAACGAGGGTGAAGTGGATTGATTAAGATAGAGAGGGGTGTCTGTCTGACTAAAGAGAAAAGAGGTTAGGCAACAGAGCCAAATAAAAAAGGTAAGAACATAGATTTTCATAGATATAATCATTGTTTATAAAAGGATTTTTCGTCAATATTTACCCGCAAATGAGTATCCTTCGGGTGTGATTAAAACTGTAACTTGATAATTATGAATAGAGAGTTATATAATATATCTCTAAGTTATTGAAAGGAGATATGTTATGATAAATAATGAAGATATAAAGCTTTTGAATAAAATTAATAATCATCCTTCTATCAGGAAAAGGGTAGAAGAAATTTTAAATATTGCAGAGAACACTTCGGGAGAACTGATTACAGCACGGCAAGCAGAGGAAAAGGCGATAGAAGAAATTCGAAAATTAGGACAGGAAGTGTTGAAAGGGTGGGCAGAAAATCAACACAATAAAGTTGTAGAAAAAGCAAAAGCGGGAAATTGCAAAACAAAAGAGCATTTAAAAAAAAATTGTATTGGCAATCAACATTTGGAAAAATAGAAATCAATGAAACTGTATTGAGATTAGCGGGCAAAACATTTCGTCCTTTTTCAACAGTAGCTCAAATAAAATGCCGATCTTATTCCCATCATTTGCAAAGAGCAATCGTTGATTTTGGCGCGGATGTTTCGTTCAGAGAAGCTAAAAAGAAATTGCAAGAACATTATAGAATAGAAGTGAGTGAAAGCTCAATCCAAGCTATGGTTGAAAACCATGCAAAAAACGCTTTAGAATATATAGAAAAGGATCCGGTGGCAGATGGAGCGGCTAAATTAGTTATAGCAGAAATGGATGGAGCTATGGTTCCTGTAGTTGATACCGGGATCTGTGAAGATTCAAATGATGGCAGAAAAAATAAAACTGTAAGATGGCAAGAAGCAAGACTTTGTTTTGCCAGAGAATTTACGCAATTGAAACCTTTTCTTTATGCAACAATGGAGAGTGTAGATAAAGCCGGAGATTTATTATATCGAGCAGCAAAACGAGCCGGATTTGGTCCAAGAACTGATGTTCATGGTCTAGGAGATGGAGCCAAATGGATAGAAATCCAAATGAGGCTTAAGTTTCAAACCAGGGTAAAATACCTAATTGATTTTTATCACATGAGCAGTTACTTGAGCGAAGCTGCTAACCATAGCTGGACTAGCGAGAAAGAACAGTGGTTAAAAGATAAGCAAACTTTATTAAAAGAGAATAAACACAAGCAAGTCTTAGAGTCTATTCATGTTAGGTTACCAATAGATTGGAATACAAAACAGAGCGAAGAGGAAGAGACGCCTGTAGAAAAGTGCTATAAATATATCTTCAATAGGCAAAACTGCTTAGATTACAAAGGAGCGTTAGAAAAGGGTTTGCCAATAGGCTCAGGAGAAGTCGAGAGTGGAAATAGATATGTGATACAGAAAAGGCTAAAAATTTCCGGGGCTTGGTGGAGACCTACAACCGCCAATCATATGCTTGCTTTAAGATCACTACGAGTAAATGAAGATTGGGATTCTTATTGGCAATGGCAGCAACTTGCAGCTTAGTTATCAAGTTACAGTTTTAATCACACCCGTATCCTTCTGAGGTTTATTTTTCTATGCTTGTTCGTTCCTATCAGGGAGTTATTGCTCTCGATATTGATGGTACTATTACCTCAGAAACTCACTTTATTCATCCCGATGTTGTGACGTATTTTGATTTTTTACAAGCAAAAGGATGGAAATTCATTTTTATTACAGGGCGTCCTTTTCAATGGGGAATTCAAGTCTTGCAATATCTGTCTTTTCCTTATCTGCTTGCTGTTCAGAACGGGGCTTTAACTTTAGAAATGCCTTCTCAGAAAGTAATAGATCGAAGATATTTGGCAACTGATATCTTACCTGGCATGGAATCTATTTGCCAGGAAGAGGAGACCGATTTTATCATCTATTCGGGATTCGAAAATGAAGATTGGTGCTATTATCGCCCTTCTTTTTTTTCCCAGGAATGGCTTTCTTACTTGCAACAAAGAGTTTTAATTCTTAAGGAAAGATGGCAGCCACTAAGCTCTTTTAAAGATTTACCTATTTCCTTATTTTCTTCATTAAAATGCTTTGCAAAAGAGAAACAAGCATCTCGTCTCAGTCAGCAAATTGAAGAGAAACTGAGCTTGCACGCTCCGCTCAACCGCGATCCCTTTTGCTCGGAATGTTTTGTCATACAAGCCACTCATCCACAAGCGACAAAAGGGCATGCTTTACGCCGCTTTATCCATTCATTCCCTCAGCCTCATGTGGTGATTGCCGCAGGAGATGATTATAATGACTTAAGCATGTTGCAAGCATCCGATATTAAAGTTGTGATGGCGAGTGCCCCTTCCGATTTGCAGCGTTTAGCCGATATCATTGCTCCACCGGCAATCCACAATGGAATTATTCAAGGTCTCTCAGAAGCGATTAAGAAAGTGAATTCAGTAGGAGGAATGCATGTCTGAATTCCCTTTAGCTACTGTGGGAGGACTTATTATAGCTTCTGATGGAGAAATTCTACTTGTTCGTTCTAAGAAGTGGTCTAACCTTTATTCCCTACCAGGAGGAAAGATAGAATTAGGAGAGACCTGTGAGGAGGCATTTCGACGCGAAGTATGGGAAGAAACCCATTTGAAATTAGTGAATATTCGTTTTACTATAGTCCAGGACTGTGTCTTTTCTCCAGAATTTTGGCAAAAAAGACATTTTATTATGCATGATTTTATTGCCGAATTACACCCCAATTATTGTAAAGAGAGTGTGATTCTCAACGAAGAGGCTGATACTTATCGATGGATTGCACCTGAAAAGGCAGAGACATTGCCATTACACCAAGAATGTCGCTACCTTATTCATTGGTATTTAGAGCATTATCCGAGAACTAAGGGGAGTAAATGGGGAGTCATTGGAGTCTATCATCATCGCATTCGATGTATCATAGGGATAAATCCCGAAGAAAGAATTCAAGATCAGGAGATTCAAGTGGATGTCAAAGTAAGGGCAGATTTCTCCTCTTGTGCTATTTCTGAGCGGATTGAAGAGACGATTAGCTATGTAAAAATTGCTGAGATATGTACACATCTTGCTCAAGATAGGAAATACCAGTTATTAGAAACATTCGCCTCTGAAGTTTTGGATCGATTAATGGCTGATTTTAAAGTAGACTGGGCTTGGATTCATGTGCAGAAGCCATCAGCACTCTCAACTGCTGAATATGCTTTTGTAGAACTTGAGAGAAAGGAAGAGTGAAATAGCATGGCTTGGACGTTAGTCACAGGGGGAGCTAAACGTTTAGGAGCAGAGATTTGTCAGGCTCTTGCGCAAAAGGGATATTCTATTGTCGTGCATTATTATCATAGCCAAGCTGAAGCTTTAGAAGTTGTCCGCCGTTGTCGTGATTGGGGAGTTCAAGCCGCTTCTATTCAAGGGGATTTCTCTTCTTTAGAGATGACGCTCGATTTTGTTCAGCGTTATACCAGTCAATTTAGTGAAACAGAGAATCTCATTAATAATGTTGGCAATTATCTAATTAAATCTGCTCTTCATACAAATATGGCAGAATGGAATAGTCTTTTTCAGGTGAATCTTCATGCCCCTTTTATTTTAACAAAAGGTCTTATATCCTCCATTCGCCACTATAAAGGGCAGATCATTAACATTGGATTTTCACAGATTAAAGATGTTCATGCTGATACCTATTCAACAGCTTATAACATAACGAAGCTGAGTTTATGGATGTTAACCCGTTCCTTAGCCCGTGAACTAGCTCCTGATGGTGTTCGGGTGAATATGGTATCACCCGGTTATTTGGATATTGCTATTGATTTACCTCAAGATTTTTCACGTTTACCCATGCGGAGGCCCGCGCAATGTTGGGAAATCAGCCATGTGATTGCCTTTTTATTAGATCCAAAAAGCGCTTACATTACGGGACAAAATATCGAGGTAGCAGGAGGAATTGGTTTATAAATTTTCTATTCAAATGCCATCCTTTTTGCGTAAGGTGAGTTTCTAAGCAATGAAAGTTCCATGACTAGTTAAAGAGCTACTATAAATTACTTTGTGTTTTTCTAATTTTGTCATCAAATAGTCAATTAAAGTTTTTCCATCACCATTTAATATTTTTCTTGGAGGAAAAAAAAGGGTGTATTCTAACTCAGATAATTCTGTATCGAATACTGGCTGCTCAATCTGATCAATACTAAAAATAAAATGATGGTAATCAATTTCTCTTTTTTTCTCTTTTAATCTATTCAAAGCCTCACAGAGCTTTTTTAAAGCTGTACTGATCGTTTTACACTCCTCTTCTGTAATGTCACCTTTATTCTTATTTTTAGTAAGGCTGCACTCGCTTTTAGCCGCATTGATTTCCTCTTTGAATTCATTGATTATCTTTGCTTCCACCTCTGGTAAGAGTTCTATCTTAGGATTGATTTTGTTTTTTATATATGTTTGTAAATCGATACAGTTCACCTGAATAAAAGCTTTTCCCCATTTTTCTCGTTCTTCAATTTTATTAAATTCTCTCTTAAGTTCATCCGGTGAGAAGTATTTTTCCGCTGCCTCTATAATGACATCCTTATGATATGCATACATGTAAACCAATGCAAATAAGGTTTTTAAGCTAGGTTTTTTTTGCTTATCCATATCTTCTATATCAATTAAGCCAATTTTAATTTCTCCTTCTTTTGTAATGAAGAAAGGGTAATTGTCATAGCGTGGTTTTAATATAAAGTTTTGAGGAGCATGCTTATTAGAACATATCAAATCATCAGCTCCTGATCGAAAGAGGAAATGAGTAAGCTCTTGAATAGCTGGCGTGACCTTTGTTTGATTTTCTAGATAGAACTGCTGTTGATCAAATAGTTTGACACTGCCAAGGGGAAGTCTCTCTTCTATAAGAAAATTGCCCATGAAAACGTTTTTATTCATTTGTACTTTGTTCAAAAGAGCTTTTGGAATAACTAAATAATTTGCATTCATTGTTATACAAATATCACGAGCCATGATCATTTTTTGAAGGCGACTACAACAAGCTTGTCCAGATTGTTTTAGAATTATCGTAGGAAATTCTTTAGGAAAATATACATCTGTCTCCCCAGTCTGCGCGCGAGGTATGTCTTTCAAAGACTGTTTAGAGGTTGTTGCGAGAAAATTGTTAACTTGTGACCTTAACTTTTTAGGTAAAAAGTAAAGTTCTGAACGTGATACTAGTGACACATGTTCTTTTTCATGAATTCTGCGATAAAACCTTTGAATTGTAATTGCTGCCTTCTTTTTCTGACAAGGTTCAAATGTTTCTATTAAATAGTTAGTAGTATATACCGAAGATGTTATATTCATAATAAACCATTTTTAGTTATTAATTTAACTAGCTTTATAAACTATATATACTCATTCCAGTTCAAAGTGAGAAGTTTCGGCTGTGCCAAAGCCTCGGGCTTCAACATAATGTAGTAACCTGAATCTTTATGAGTTTCCTTCTCAATCTTGAGTAAAAAGCTTTTTGTCAAGATATCCTAGTTAAAAGACAGGGTAATGGACAATGTTCAGAGCATGGATCAAATCAGAAGAAATTTAGATGACCTGAGGCGTTTAATCTATGATCAGATTATTAGTTTATTTCTTTACGTGTGATTCCTACGTGATATTCATCTAAATAGAAATGTTCTGAATTAGCTTTAATCCTTATAAAAGCACAGTTCTTAATCAACCATTTATGGTTAAGAGCGAAATGATGATGATCCAATAGAGCACGGATGACTCCACCGTGCGAAACGATTAAAATAGCTACACCTAAATAAGGAATAGAAGATCTTAAAAAATGTCTAAAACGCTGGTAGACTTCAGCGGATGTCTCTATTTCAGGATGCCATCGATAGGAGAGGTATTCTTCTTTAGATAATGTTTGTATGACAGGAGCGAATTGTTTCATCCATTCATCGAATTCAACGACAGGACGGCCTTGAAATGGACCAAAATGCCTTTCTCGCAAAATTGGTGACTCTATAAGAGGGATATTTCTTGTATGTAGAATCACCTCTGCTGTCTGTCTCGCACGCGAAAGATCAGAAGAAAAGACTGCTTCAAAGGAAAGATGAGAGAATTGGTCTCGAAGAGCAATAGCCTGCGCATAACCAGCTGAATTGAGAGAAACATCGCTATGTCCTTGAAGACGTCCTTCTGCATTCCAGTCCGTTTCTCCGTGACGGACAAGGTAAATATCGCAAAGAGAATTAAGAGGATGCATGAACAGGATTCATGGTTTTGAGGGCAGGGCTATCAATGGCAACCCCCATGGCATGAAAACCATTATCTACATAAAGAGTTGTGCCTGTTACCGCTGATGCCAGGGGAGAAACTAAAAAAGCTGCTGTATAGCCTACTTCGCTAGCTTGAAGCTCTTTTTTTAAAGGTCCGTTTTCCCTAGTATAGTGAATCATCTGATCAATAAATCCAATAGCTGTAGCGGCACGACTAGGGAGTGGGCCTGCTGAAATCGTATTGACACGGATACCCCATTTCCGCCCAGCTTCCCAAGCTAATGTCCGAGTATCGCTTTCTAGAGCAGCCTTAGCAGAGCTCATTCCACCTCCATAACCTGGAATAACTCGTTCAGAAGCTAAGTAGGTCAACGAAAGGGCAGCCCCTTCTTCATTCATATAAGGACCTAAATGAGTTAAAAGGCTGATAAAAGAATAAGCCGATGAACTGACCGCAGCTAAATATCCCTGACGACTAGTTTCTAAAAGAGGATTTTTTACTTCGGGTGCATTAGCTAATGAATGAATAAAAATATCAATCTTTCCAAAATCTTGGCCAATTGCTTGTGCAACCTCTGAAATGGTATAGCCCCCTGCATCTTTATAACGTTTATTCTCTCGAACTTCTTCTGGAACATCAGCAGGAGTGTCGAATGAGGCATCTAATGGATATATTTTAGCAAACTGTAACAAAGAGCCATCTGAAAGGCGACGTGATGCATCAAATTTTCCAGTATTCAGACTCGAAATAAAAATTCTTAAAATAGGCGTCCATGTACCAATTAAAATTTCAGCTCCGGCTTCTGCAAGTGCTTTAGCAATAGCCCAGCCAAAGCCTCGGTCATCTCCAATACCTGCAATGAAAGCTTTTTTTCCTTTAAGATTAATTTGTAACATAGTGCCTCATGTAATAAAAATAGAAAATTTATCTTAATGTGAATAAGTGTTTATTGCAATTATTAAATAATCCAAATCTACTCAAATTCTTAGAGTAGACTTTTTCGCTTTATTTAGTTAAAATATCTCCTATCTTTTTTGGACACACTAAATAAAAAGGCTATAATGATTAAAAAGTTATGTATTCGACTGCTATGGATGGGAGTCTTGACAGCCTCTTTATATGGTGCTGGACGTCTCTATTTTCACTTAACAGCTGGTTTTACTGTAGCTAATATCTCTTCTGATTTTCCCTATCAGCCAGAGTGGGACATTCGCTCCCTAACACCAGCAGAGAATCAACAATTACAGCAAGCGATTCAACAACCTTATCATTATTTAGGAAAAGGATGTCAATCTTATGTCTTTTTAAGTGAAGATGGCCGGTATGTAATCAAATTTTTTAAATATCAAAGATTTCGTCTTCCCCCTTGGTTAACCTATTTCCCTCCTCTTTCAGCTATTGTTAAGTATCGCGAAGAGAAGATCGAGAAGAAAAAACGGAAGCTAGATGGTTTTATCCAAAGTTGGAAGATTGCCTTTGAAAATCTTAAAGAGGAAACAGGCCTCCTTTTTGTCCATCTTAATAAAACAAAGGATCTTCATCATCGTTTAACTATCTTTGATAAGCTGGGAATTGCTCACATTATTGATTTGGATCAAACAGAATTTTGTATTCAACATAGAGCAGAGATGCTTTGTTCCACTCTGTTAAAACTTAAAGAGGAAGAGAAGATAAATGAAGCAAAAGAGTTAATAATAAATCTTTTAACTTTGATTTTATCCGAATATGATAGAGGATTGGCTGATAATGATCATGCTCTCATGCAAAATACAGGTATTTTGCATGGAAAGCCTATTCATATCGATATCGGACAGTTTGTTAAAAATGAACAAATCAAAGATCCTATTATTTATCACCAAGAGTTGTTTACCAAGACCTACAAATTTAAGATTTGGTTAAGAGATGCTTATCCAGAATCAGCCATTTTTCTAGAAGAGAAACTGCAAGAGATCATAGGTTTTACGTATATGAATATGAAACCTAAATTTCGTGAGAGAAAATAAAGATTCTATAAATTAGGAAAAGCGAACCATGACCATCCAAGAGTGGGGTGAAGAAAATTTTATTGAATATTTAGCTTCTTTGTTTTCATCACAGTTTTCTGGAATGGGGATCGGAGATGATTGTGCTGTTATTCCTTATGATCATGAAAATGTCTGGTTAGTTACGACAGATGCTATCATTGAAGGTATCCATTTCATAAAAGAACAGGTAGAACCAGAGGATCTGGGTTATAAAGTTGTAGCCGTTAATGTAAGTGATATTGTAGCCATGGGAGGCAAACCAAAATATGCCTTTCTTGTCGTTGCTCTCCCTAACTATATAGATTGTGAATGGTTAAAAAGACTTGTCAATGGATTAAAGAAAGGATGCGATCAATTTGAAATACTTCTCTTAGGTGGAGATACGAATGGGTCAAAAAGAGATCTTTTTCTGAATATGACCTTAATTGGACAAGCTCAACAAAAATATCTAAAATTTCGCCATTTAGCTAAACCTGGAGATGTTATTTGCGTTAGTAGTTTCCTAGGAGATTCTGCTGCTGGTTTGCGAGCATTGCAACAATGTCTACAAAAGAGTCCTACAGTTGATTATCTGATTGGCTCCCATTTTAGACCCCAACCAAGTGTGGATGAAGGTTTATGGTTAGCGTATCATGAGCAAGTTCATGCCATGATAGATCTTTCAGATGGATTAGATCGCGATCTTAGACGTATTTTAAAAGCTTCTAAGTGCGGGGCTATTATCGAAATTGCTCATTTGCCTATCTCGGAAGCTTTACGCACAGTTAGTCATGATAATAAATGGGATGTTGAAGAGTTGGCTATAGGGGGTGGTGAAGACTATTGCTTACTTGCTACAATTTCGGCTAATGAATTTAATAAAATTCAAAAATCATTTTATCAGAAATTTACCCATCCCTTGTATGCAGTAGGTTATATTACGTACCAACCTAGAGAAATTCTATACCATTACCACGGGCAGATCATTCCTTTATCTCCTCTTTCTTTTAACCACTTCGGTAGACAGTAAAACAAAGGAGCACAATGGACGGCATGGCCAAATCAGCCCCTTCACATACCCTTTATCATGTTATCAGCTCAGCTTTCTGCGTCATTGTTGTTATTTCCAATATCATCTCAGCTAAAATGGTTAAGTTACCTTACTTAGATTTATACTCATTTCACTTGAAAGTTGCAATTTCGGCTGTGCCAAAGCCTCAGGCTTCAACGATCAAAAATAGGTCCATATAAGTATATGGACCTATTTTTGATCGTTGAAGCCCGAGAGCTTTCGCATTGCCCAAATTGCAGCTTTCAAGTGAAATGAGTATAAGTATTCCCGCAGGTTTGATTACCTATCCTCTGACCTTTTTTTTGAGTGATCTTGTAACGGAAATTTTTGGCGCGAAGCAAGCGAAACTAATGGTTTATATCGCCCTCGGAATGAATCTTTTAAGTTTTGGTATTATCCAAATTGCCTTGTTTCTTCCAACGTCTATTGAAGAAGAACAAACTGCCTTCCAGGCAATACTAGGTTTAGGTGGTTTGCGTATTTTTTCTTCTTTAATCGCCTATATCTTTACCCAAATTATTGATATTCAAATTTACTCACTCATCAAAAGTCGGACTGGTTTGCGTTTTCTTTGGTTGCGGAATAATGGATCAGCTTGTGTATCACAGATTGTCGACACAGTGATTATTGATATGACCTATTTATACTCATTTCACTTGAAAGTTGCAATTTCGGCTGTGCCAAAGCCTCGGGCTTCAACGATCAAAAATAGGTCCATATAAGTATATGGACCTATTTTTGATCGTTGAAGCCCGAGAGCTTTCGCATTGCCCAAATTGCAGCTTTCAAGTGAAATGAGTATATATTAGGGATTAGGAATGAGATTCACGAAAGTTTTGCCTATTAACCTGAGTTTTGAGTTTATTTCCTTGACTCTTAGGAATCTTTTCTCTTATCTCTCGTCCTTTTCTTCTCGGAAATAGCCATTTGACTATTCCCTTCAAAGAAAAGGACAAGATCTAAGAGAAAATCTTCTCTAATAATCAAGGAAATAAACTCAAAACTCAGGTTATTATGTGCACTTCTTATATGTATAAAACTTTTTTTAGCATTGCGACAACTCCATTATTTTACCTCTGCGTTTTCTTGGCTAAAATAGATTGGAAGATTTGTCGCTCGATTTTTTCAATAAATTTTTATTTACCTACTCTAAGAGGTAAAGAATCCACAATAAAAGAAGTTTCGAAAGAGGTCTAATGTTCCCGTTTTCCCATTGATTGCCCCATTAGACAACGTATCTCTAACTCTTGTTGTGTTGCCGCAACGAGATCTTCGTCAAACTGAATTTTTCCTTTTTTAAAAAGGAGAATTAAAGATGAAGCTCCAAATTCAAAATATCCTTTTTCTTCTCCTTTGGCTTTCCAGGCAAGTGGTGTGTAAGTCTGATGAATACTTCCTACACTTGTAGCTCCAATTTCTAAATAGAGGACTTCTCCAAATTGTTTGGTTTGTAGTTTACAAATCGTCCGCTTGTTTTTAGTAAAAATCTCAATATCTCTTTTAATAGCCATAGGATTGACAGAGTAAAGCCAGCCATTTATAAAACATGTTTCATCTGGTAGGCATTCACATGGAAAATGAAAACGGTGATAATCAGATGGGCAGAGGCGCGCAATGACCATGCTGCCACCTGCATAATCTGCTGCTAACTGTTCATTTCTCAATAATGTATGAAGATTAAATTTTTGTCCCTTCACAACAAATCCCTGGCTCTCTTCAATATTGGGATAGAAATAATAACGCCCATCTGCTGGTATGATAGCAACAGTCTCATCTGGGGCAATAGGGCGGGCATCCGGTTTTAATCGACGAATAAAAAAATGATTAAATGATTGATAGGAGGAAATAGGATCTAAAAATTCCGAAGAATCTATGTTAAAGTTTTTGATGAAAGGAAGAATTTTTCTCTGGCTAGAAGGACGTTTTTGACAATAACCATAAAAGGCAGAAAAGAAGGGCCACTTTGATAGTAAAGGCAAAAGCGTAGGCCCAACCAGGCGACTCACCCAATCATTTCCATATAAAAGGTTGAGAGCCTTTTGCCCATATACTTTTTCCCTCTCTTTATGACCTGTTAAACGATTAATATAAATAATTTCATTCATTTTCATCTCGATTAATAAATAGATGCAATAAAAACTAAATTAGTGTATTTTGTCTTTATCTGCAATTAATTATAGCATTTTTATAATGGAATTCATTCATCAACCTTATTATCCAGGCGAAACAATTGCCGCCATTGCAACTCCTCTTGGAGAAGGGGGAGTGGCTATTATTCGCATTTCAGGGGATCAGGCCTTGCACGTGGCAGCAAAAATTTTTTCAGGTCCAGTTTTTTCTTATCAAACGCATACTGCCCATTATGGACGGATCCGCAATTTAAGGGGGAGCGGATCGATGATGTTCTTCTTTTTGTTATGTTAGGCAAGCGTTCTTATACAGGTGAAAATACAGTGGAGATCCATTGTCATGGAGGAAGCTTAGTCACACGGCGTGTACTCGAAGCTGTTTTAAAAGCAGGAGCTCGAGCGGCTTTACCAGGAGAATTCACCTTTAAGGCTTTTATGAATGGTAAAATTGACTTAGCTCAAGCTGAGGCTGTTCAGGATATGATTTGTGCTAAAAATGAGAGGGCTCTAGATGCAGCTGGAAAACAGCTTCAGGGGACTTTATCTCAGAAAATTATGTCTTTTCAGCAAGCTTTGACTCAGACAGCTGCTATTTTGGAAGCTTGGGTCGATTTTCCAGAAGAAGGACTCGAATTTGCAACGATGGATGAAGTTTGTGAAGAATTAGAGCAGATTTACATTCAAATGGAGAAACTTGCGGCTACTTTTCATGATGGAAAAATTGTTCATGCAGGATTATCTCTCTGTTTGATCGGCAGCCCCAATGTCGGTAAATCTTCTTTAATGAATACTTTGCTAGACAAAGACCGAGCTATTGTTTCTCATATTCCAGGTACAACCCGAGATATTTTAGAAGAGAGTCTACGTTTGAATGGCTTACATTTAAAGCTAAGCGATACAGCTGGAATTCGAGAGGCTGAAGAGATGATTGAACAAGAGGGCATTCGTCGTTCAAGAGAAGCTATGCAACAAGCTGATTTAATTCTATTAGTGTTAGATGCCTATAAGGGAATAGATGCCCAAGATAAGGATTTAATGTCTCAAGTACCAAGATTGAAGACAATTGTGATTTGGAATAAGATAGATCTTCCTCATTCTCCTTTACCCGCTCTAGATTTTCCCCATATTGTTCATTTATCAGCTAAACAGAAGAGAGGATTAGAAGAGTTGCGTACTAAGATTGATGCGGTCATATGGGAGAATGGCCCCCCTTCTAAGGAAGAAATTTTAATTACGAATATTCGCCATCAAGAGTCTTTAACAGAATCCATTGAAGCGGTGCGTCGCGTGTGTAGCGGTTTAAAACAAAATATTTCCCCTGAATTTTTAACGATTGATATGCGATATAGCCTAGCTGAGCTTGGAAAAATTATTGGGACAAACATCACAGAAGATATTTTATCAGCTATTTTTTCTAAATTTTGTATTGGAAAATGAATAAGCAAACAGTAGCTAGAAAAATCCAGAAGATTCTGACGACCCTTTATCCAGCCCCCCCTGTTCCTTTACATCATCAAGATAGTTATACTCTCCTGATTGCAGTTATTTTATCCGCACATTGTACAGATGCCAGAGTTAACAAAGTCACACCCATCCTTTTTGCTAAAGCTGATACTCCTTATAAAATGGTTCAACTCTTAGTTGATGAGATTGAAAAGATCATCCATTCCTGTGGTTTGGGGCCTCGTAAAGCAAAAGCAATTTGGGACTTATCTGATATTTTAATTAAAAAGTATCAAGGACAGGTCCCTCAAACATTTGAAGAATTAGAATCCTTACCAGGAGTAGGCCATAAGACAGCTTCTGTTGTCATTGCTCAAGCCTTTCACCGACCTGCTTTTCCTGTAGATACTCATATTCATCGCTGTGCTAAACGTTGGGGTCTCAGTAGTGGGAAAAGTATTAAACAAACCGAAAAGGATCTAAAGGAGCTTTTTCCTCAAGAGGAATGGACTAGGATGCATTTACGCATTATCTATTTCGGACGAGAATATTGTCAGGCACGTCGTCACGATCCCTCTTTATGTCCCATTTGTTCTTGGATACAAAAAGATTAAGGTTCAATATAGCCTGTAGAAATGGGGCAATTTTTCCATTTAGAGATGAGAGCTGGGGTAGGATAATAAAAATCTGCAGCGAGTTCAAAAGGCTCCATAGGAGGAGGTAAGTTTGTAATCTTGTGGATGATCTGTCGATCTCTTCTTTGCAGAGCAGCCTGGACAGTTTCTAATGAGTCGCTACCTTTAAAATTCTTCAAAGGAGCAAAGCATTCTTCTCGGGGATATAGTAAGGCTGCTATACGATTAGTATAGGCTAAAAGATCAAAAATAAATGTCTCAAATTTCCAGGCATTGGGCTTATCAGGTAAATGGGAGATGCCTTGTTCATCAACATATTTTGCTGCTTTCCAAACAGCATGTAGGGGTAGGCTATGCTGTTGAGAGTTCAATTGTTGAATAAAATTCATAGAGAAGCAAAAAAGACTAAGGTTAGCACAGCGATGTTTAAGACGTCCGTCTGAAGCTAGAGCGGTTTGCTCTTTTTCGGAGATCTCCGAGTACTCGATCACACGGCAGTGCCGATTTTGCCTGACTAAAACTCCTACTCTTTCTGCTGCTGATTGTTTCTCCGTGCATTTTAAGGTCACATCGACATTCTGTCGGCAATGAAAGCCTAAGAGCTCAGCATCAAAAGGATTGGCTAGAGGATTATCGATTAAGATCATATTGATATACTGGACTCCTTGTTTAATCCAATTTGATGCTATTCCAGAATCAATAAAATCTTTGAAACAATAGCCATTGCCATTTGGACCACTAGCAATTTGACTAGGTGTTTCTAGAAATAAGCAACCTTGAGAATCTAATAAGGGTAGAGTTCCCTGTGTAAAAAATGAGATTTGGCAAGAGTCTAATCCAAAGAAAGCATGTTGATTAAAGAAATGACGAATTTTACTATCATTTTGAGGGGACGTCATGATAGCGATAGGAAGCAGACGATCGACCTGTTTTCCAGCTGCTAAAACTTTTTCAGCACACAATTGAAATAGAGACTTATGCTTAATCAAAGAAACTGGGAACATTCCCTTAGGATCTTCGAAGTATAAACGGGATCCTTGACCGCCTGCTAAAACAAGACAACCCATTTGTCCCTCACGAATTCTTTTTTTTCCTTCCTGCTGATCTTGCTGATTTCCTGCATAAGCAAAGTCGAGGAATGGTTCAAAGGTTTGCTCAACAGAGGAAAAAGGAGGCGATTTTAAGAGGAGTTGCTTTTGTTGATTTAAAAGAGAAAAATCGATCTTTTTGATTTGAGAGAGAAGATGCTTTCGTTGAGGCCAAGCAAGAGAATTCCAAAACTTAAAGAGAGGAGAGAGATTAGGCGGGTTCATATGCGCTTTTCTTGTTCTCTAAGGAGATACTCTAACTCTCGATAGACTTCATCTACTTCAATCTGAATCATACATCGAAAATCAATGGGACATTCACGACGATAACAAGGAGAACATTCGACATGCTTATGAATGACTTTTCCGCCTTGATAAGGTCCTGTAGTGACAGGGTTTGTAGAACCGAAAAGAGCAAGAAGGGGGATTCCTAAAGCAGAGGCCATGTGCATAGGACCACTATCATTAGTCAAAAAAAGATGGCAAGCCTGAATGAAGGCCATGAGTTCGCGTAGAGAAGTCTTGCCAGCTAAATTGATGATTCGGCTAGGTAGATTAGCACAAATCTCGTTAACTAGAGGAGCTCCAATCTTATCTCCAAAGAAGAGAACAATGATTTTCGGATGCTCTAAAATTTTCTGAACAACTTTTTTAAAACGGTCCGGAAGCCAACATTTAGCTGATCCATAAGCTGCTCCTGGATTAATCCCTACTAGGATATGATCTTCACTTACTCCTAACTGAGATAATTTAGCTTTGATCTCAAGCTTTTCTTGAGTCGTCAGATATAATTTAGGAAAAGTAGAAGAGAGAGGGATATCTAAAGGGGTAAGTAACATTTTATAAGTAGTAACAAGATGTTGAGTATCACGAGTAGGGGGAAAACAAACCGGATAATTTAAAAGCCAGCGACGACAACGGGTAGCATAGCCAACGCGATTCTGGACATGACCTCTCCAAAACCACCAGGCTGATGAGAGAGAATTAGTCAGCAAGATACCCAAATCATAGTGTCCGCGTTGCAAAGGCTCAATAATATTCCTGTGCTCATGGTAATGAATCCAACCGTTAGGCCGCTTGAAATTAAGAATTTCATCAATATGGGGATCTTCTGCTAATAATGTTCCCACACCTCCTTGACACATCGCTGTAATCTTAGCCGTTGGCCAGTGATGATGTAAATCAGCTAAGACAGGTGTTGCCATGACAAGATCTCCAAGCCAATTAGGCATCCGGACAATGATATTTTTAGGAGAGAGAGACTGCTGTTTATAATTCATTCTAGTAATTCCTCTTATTAATAGCCTAATGTGAAGGAGGGGTAGAGTGTAAGAGGCGATAAGCATCTGAGAAGTGGAAAATAATATCTGAGGCAATCATACTATATGAGGTCTTGGCCTGAGCAGCATATTCCCCTGCTAATCCATGCAGATACACTCCAAACATTGCTGCATCGTGACAGCTAAGCCCCTGAGAGAGTAAAGAAGCGATTAACCCTGTCAATACATCTCCACTCCCTGCTGTTGCCATTCCTGGATCTCCCGTTGGATTTGCTAAAATCAATTCTCCGGGATGGAAGATAAAAGTCGGAGCTCCTTTTAAGATTAACGTTGCCTGCTTTTCCTCTGCATACTGCTGACACCTTTGCAGTGTATCCATATCCAGTTTAAGCGAAGAGGTGCAATGCAAAAGACGTTGCATCTCACCTGTATGAGGAGTCAAAATAACTTGTTTGGGAAGCTGGAAGGCCTCTTCCGATAATAATGTCAATGCATCAGCATCAATCACACAGGGCTTCTCTAAAAAAGGAATAACATCATACAAGAGTTGGCGAGTTTCTCTAGTACGACCCAAACCTGGCCCCACAAATGTCGCTCCTGCTTTTTGCATTCCCTCTAGAACACATTGACTATCTCCCCATTGATAGGGAAGCTTAATCAACTCATAAGGACTCGCAGTAAGTTCTGCTTGCATTCCATCTGGATGAAATAGGCGTACCATGCCACTTCCTCCACGCAAAGCGGCTAAAGAGGAGAGTAGGGCTGCTCCCGACATTCCAGGAGAACCTGCTAAACCGATGACATAACCGGCCTGGTATTTATAACGGTTACGCTTAATACAAGGGAGCCGCTTAACCATCTCATCAGATGTCATGAGAAGAAAGTCGGCTTTAGCCTTCTGTTCAATTATCTCTTCTGGTAAACCAAAATCAACATAGCGCAGTTTGCCAACATAATTCCATCCATTTTGTAGGAAAAAACCTGTTTTAGAAAGACCCAAAAAAATAGTCTCTGTTGCTTGGATGGCTAAGTCATCAACCTGGCCAGTTGATCCATCGAGACCAGAAGGAATATCAATTGCCAGAATGGGAATGCCGCTATGGTTAGCTGCTTGAATGAGAGAAGCATATGGCTCTTGAACCCGACCTTTGAAGCCTGTTCCAAATAAGCCATCTAGAATCAAATGATAGCCAGCAAATATTTCCTCAACATGTTGAAAGATCTGCCCACCTTGATGAAGAAAACGCTTTCCATTAAGCTGACACAGAGGAGAGCAATGATCTAAGGAATCTAGTTGAATAGCAGATACCGCATACCCTTGATTGAGTAAGTAAACCCCAGCTACAAATGCATCTCCTCCATTATTCCCTTTTCCACATAAGAGAAGGATTCTTTTAGCAAGCTTCTTTCGATAGATAAAGTCTTGTACTTGATCCGCAATGCCCCTTCCAGCATTTTCCATAAACTCTTGATCTTGATAACCTCTTTGATAAGCTAATAATTCAAGAGAAGCCATCATCTGAGCCGAGACCACCTTCATCAAAGCTTCACCTCATAAATGCTCTTCTTTAATAGGACGTTGCATCAATACTCTTACGGCTTCGGTGGGAAGGATAGACCCTTTGATAACATGATAGACAGCTTCAGCAATTGGCATGCTTACCTGGTATTGTTTGCTCAATTGCAGAGCCGAGACACAGGTATAAGCTCCCTCTACAACCATTCCAATTTTTTTTTGAGCTTCCTCTGAAGGGATCCCTTCTGCCAAAAGAACGCCAAAGCGAAAATTACGACTTAAATGAGAGCTACATGTGACGCAAAGATCACCCATTCCAGCCAACCCATTGATCGTTTCAGGTTTGCAACCACGAGCCACTGCTAACTTACGAATTTCATGTAGCCCTCTTGTCATCAAGGCAGCTTTGGAACTATATCCTAAGGCTAATCCCTCCGAAATGCCACAAGCAATTCCAATAATATTCTTTAATGCTCCACTAAAGGCCACACCCAAGATATCTGAGTTCGGATAAATGCGAAAAGTTGGGGTCATAAATGTTTCACATATTTGTTGCATGACTTCTAATGAGTAAGCTGTACCAATGACAGAAGTTGGAAGGCCTTTAATAACCTCTTGAGCAAAGCTTGGACCACTTAAAAAACCAATTAAAGGACGAAATTCACTGCCCAAAACTTCGATGGCAACTTCTGGTAAAATACTTCCTGTATCCTGTTCGATACCCTTAGAGGTAATGACAATGGGGCAAGCAGGCAAGCCAAGAGATCTTACTTGTTCAAAGACTGGACGAATACCAGCAGAGGTTACAGATTCGACAATCATATCAGCATCACGTAAAGCCTGCGTCATATCCGTTGTAAAAGACATCTTGCCTACCGAGCGATGGCCAGGAAACAAAGGATGTTCTCGCGTTTTCTCTAGATGTTGGGCTAACTCGGGCTTTGTTGTCCAACAAACAAGCTCATTATTATTTTTGGAAGCTAATAAGGATGCCAAACAGTAGCCCCAGGCCCCCATTCCTAGATATCCAATCTTCATACATCTCTCCCCACCATCTTGAAGCTCTAAGCATACACGATCTAAAGAATTACAAGCAAAGGCAGAGATAGAGATAGGTGTAATTCAAATACATAATTTTATTAATCTGAGTTTTGAGTGTATTTCCTTAATTATTAGGGAAGATTTTTCTTAGATCTTGCTTCTTTTCTTTGAATAAAATAGTTAAATGGCTATTTCTGAATTTTTCATCTGGCTAATGCTTAAACTTTCAAAGGAGAAATAATGAAAGCGCTTGTATATCATGGACCTGGTAAGATTAATTTTGAAGATAAACCATATCCTAAAATAGAAAATCCAACAGATTGTATAGTAAGAATAACCACTACAACAATTTGTGGAACAGACCTTCATATTATGAAAGGAGATGTCCCGACTGTAGAACCAGGACGCATTTTAGGGCATGAAGGGGTAGGCATAATCGAAGCTATAGGAGATGGGATTTCAACATTTCATGTGAATGATAAAGTGTTAATATCTTGTATTAGTTCCTGCGGAAAATGTCATTTTTGTAAAAGGCAGATGTATTCTCATTGTGATGTTGGTGGATGGTTGCTTGGACATAAAATAGATGGAACTCAGGCTGAGTATGTTCGAATTCCCTTTGCTGACACAAGTCTCCATCCTATCCCGCTAAAGGTGGATGAAGAAGCAATGGCCATGTTTAGCGATATTTTGCCAACAGGTTTTGAGACAGGAGTTCTAAAAGGCCAAATCAAACTAGGTGATACAGTAGCAATTGTGGGTGCAGGCCCTATAGGTCTGGCAACTCTTTTAACAGCTCAATTTTATTCTCCCTCAGAAGTGATTATGATTGATTTAGATGATTATCGCTTAGAAGTAGCTAAATGCTTAGGAGCTACCGCAACTATTAATGGAAAGAATAACAAAGCTATACAACAGGTTTTAGATCTTACCAACCAAAAAGGCGTTGATGTGGCAATTGAAGCTGTTGGAACTCCTGAAGCTTTTGATATTTGCCAGTCAATTATTAGTCCAGGCGGTCATATTGCCAATATTGGCGTTCATGGAAAAAGTGTGAATTTACATTTAGAAAAACTTTGGGATCAAAACATTACTCTAACGACAGCATTAGTTGATACCTTTACTATCCCAACTCTCCTAAAAGCTTTTATGTCTGGTAAGTTAGATCTTAAACAATTAATTACTCATCATTTTGAGTTAAAAAATATTTTAGAAGCTTACGCAACATTTGCTAATGCAGCTAATCAACATACTTTGAAAGTCATTTTGAAAAACAGATAAAAATTCTCAAGCAAAAATTCAACCCAATGCTTTACTTCCACAGATCTACTAATAACCTGAGTTTTGAGTTTATTTCCTTGATTCTTAGAGAAGATTTTATCTTAGATCTTGCCCTTTTCTTTGAAGGGAATAGTCAAATGGCTATTTCCGAAAAGAAAAGGACGAGAGATAAGAGAAAAGATTCCTAAGAATCAAGGAAATAAACTCAAAACTCAGGTTAATAGCTTAGTACAGGACAAAAAATTGAAAAAGCTCGTCTAAGAGCTTATAATGTTCTTTCTTACAAGGAGAGAACATATGAAACAAATAGACGAGCTAAGAAGGACTTTAAATAAATATTTAGATTGGAACAAAGCAAGACTGACTTGCCTTTGTCAAATGATTCTCGCTCTTTTTATGGTTAGAAGCGTTAATCTTACTCAAATAGCGACAGCTTTTCAAGGAAAAGCGAGTTTGGATTCACATTATAAGAGATTACAACGCTTTTTTCGAGGGTTTAGCTTTGATATGATATGTGTTTTTGAAATTATTTTACATATTTTTCCTATTAAAGGCAAAGTATGGTTGATTATCGATCGAACAAATTGGCAATTGGGTTCAAAAGATATTAATGTTTTAACTTTTGCCATGGCTTATAAAGGAATAGCCATTCCTCTTGCTTGGTTTGTCATGAATAAAGCAGGGAACTCTTTTACGGATGATCGGATTAAACTTTTGGAAAAAGCCATTTCTATGATAGGAAGTTCAAAAATAAAAGGACTTATAGCGGATAGAGAATTTATTGGAAGTAAATGGTTTGATTATCTTATTAAAAATAAAATTCCTTTTTACATTCGAATTAAAGAAGACACCTTAGCTGAAGGAGTAAGAAATAGGTATGCAGTACCTCTAAAAGATGCCTTTCGTTATGTTAAGGAAGGTAGAAAGAAAGTTTTAAACTATCCTTTGCAAATGCTTGGACATTCTTTTTATGTTGCTGCAAGTAGATTAAAAGACGAGCTTTTAATTGTTGTAACTAATAAAAACCCAAAAAAGGCTCTAGAAATTTATAAGATAAGGTGGGAAATAGAAACCCTATTCGCTTGTCTCAAAACTCGTGGATTTTGTTTTGAAGATACTCACTTGACCCATCCAGAAAGGATTGAGAAGCTTATTTTTGTTTTGTGTATTGCCTTTTGCTGGTCTTATAGATTGGGAGATATGATAGAAGAGGTAAAACCGATTAAAATTAAGAAACATGGAAGAAAAGTTAAAAGTTTATTTCGATATGGAATGGATAAAATAAGAGAAATTTTATTTGAAATACATAAATGTTTTAATAGTTTTCTTTGGCTGTTAAAAGTCTTTGATCGAATATTGGTTTCAGATATCCCTAAGATGGTTTTTTTATGAAAAATTCTCTTTTTTGTCCTGTACTAAGGGTTAATAGCCCGTTCCGATAGATTTTACCAAGCTTTATAGATAAGGAATAAGCCAATTGCCAAATAAATGAGGCTAATAATTCGATAAAACAGATTCGATCTATTTTGTATGAAGGAGAAAAGTTTAATAGAGCCAGGGTAAATTAATAAAGCAAAGCCTTTAATTAAACTCCACCATCCCAACAGTGTAATGATTAGAGGCCATCCTAAGACCCAATGATTATGAATGCTAACTACAACTGCGCCGATTAATAATGCCAATATTCCTCCAATAAAGAGAAAGTTCTCATCTTTCATTATTTGTTGATATATTCTCTTAAAACGATCTGGATTAACTATAAAAGCAAACCCTATTGCTAAAAAATATAGACCAAAAATTTTTGCTAGGATAATTGTCATTATTATCTCTTTGACTTACTTGTGTATAATTTCAACCTATCAAGCCTTAAATTTTAAAACAATTTTTATGAAATCAATTTTTCAGCCTTCTTTATTGGACGAAAAAAAGCTGTCTGTAACACTACTTGAAATATGTTCGCATTCTTAAGAAAGAACTTATTTTTAGATTCGCTTGAAAGCTATGGCGCTATACGCCACGGTCTTTTAAGGAGGTATGAATTTTCCTTGAATTTCTTATAAACTTCGTGACAGAATATCCTCTTTAAAGGTTCAAAATTGGAATGGATATCATAATCTTGTTGGACTTGATTTTGCTCAAAATATGATTTTCAGAGGTAAAAAACTTTATCCACATCTTGACATGCGGTTGATAGATAATACAGAAGCCATTCCTTTTGCAAACGAATCTATAGATGCTGTAATAATGTCAACTGTTCTTTGCTGTATTTTAGACGATTCAAAACAGAAAGAACTTATTGCTTTTAAAACAATGAATAACAATTCTGCACAAACATTCCATTGCATTGCTCAAAAAATCAATTTATGAAAAGAATCTCTCTGAGGAAATATGATCGAAGATCGAAGTAAGAGCTTACATTTCTGATTTTGAATTGAGTGATAAAAAACTATGTTGAAGATATTGAAGGCTTGCCAAAATTAATTGGAGTTATTGCTCTTTCTCAAGAAGATTTGAATTGGATATTTCAGGAAGTTAACTCAATCACAATCATATTTGATTCCGTTCCTAAGTTGATTGAACTTGAAAGGGAGAAAGAAAAGGTATGAAATTATTTGTCTGGGATTTTCATGGAGTTCTCGAAAAAGGTAATGATGATGCAGTACTTGAAATTACTAATTTAGCATTAGAATATCATGGTTATTCCCGCCGAATGACTCAGAGTGAGGGCGTTCTCTTATCTGGGCTACGTTGGTATGAATATTTTTCTTTTCTATTACCACAGCTTCTTACTGAGGAATGTAATAAACTACAATCCACATGTTTTGAAATTTCACAAAATAAACCAGAAATTATTGCAAAGCATATTCAATTAAATGATCATGCAGATTTTGTTCTAGCATCCATTCATAGCTCAGAACACCGTCAAATTCTAATTTCTAATACTTTACCTAAATCTTTAGACACATTTGTAGAAATTGTAGGAATAGAGAAATATTTTCCTGCATCTCACCGTTTTGGTGTCGATTCACATAATCAAAAAACTGTAACAAAAAAACACTGTTTAGCTGAATTCATGAAAGATAAAGATTATTTCGAATCGATAGTCTCTATAGGAGACTCACCGAGTGACATGGCATTAATAGATCACAACGTAACATTGCAAGGAATTGATTATTTATATTCTCATCCAAATCGACAACACCGTTCAGTAAAATGTCATCATAAAATTAATGATTTGCGATGTGTCTTACAAGAAATTAGGAGTTACGTAGTTAGTGAATATTTAGGATAACGTAAATAAATTGTAACAGCCTCTCTTACAATTCCAAGCTTTGCTTCAAACCAATTCAGGGACCTTTTCTGTCAGCCTAAAAACTGGTTTGCGGTCATCAACATTTCCAGCTGAGATCATATGGCACTGTTAACAAATTAAACCGAGAGCTTTAATGGAAGCTAAAGCAAAAAAAGAAAAGAAAGTAGTGGAAAGCTTATCGAATCTCAATGCCAAGCGTTTATTTTCTTTAAGACGACCAAAGAACCGCTCAATGGCAGAACGAGTACGGTAATAAGGTTTATAAAGTGCCTGTAGTCCTGGCACGGTAGCGTTTGCTCGTCTTGGGATGACTGGAACTTTTTCAGCTTCTCTAAATAGGATGGCGTACGTCAAAATAATCATACCCTTTGTCAGCTATGACGTACTGAATTCCTTCCCATTTTCCATTTTTCCATAACTGTGAAAAAATTTTCATATCTGGGCGCTGTCCTTCGGATAAGCAAGCACTTTGAACCTTATTTGGGGAAAGGGCTAAATGAATTTTTGTGCTCAAACCTTTGCGTCCACGCCCAATCCATTGATTTCCTTTTTTTTTAAAGCTCCTGAACCGTGCCGGTGCACAGTAATGGTTGTACTATCCACCCATGTAAAGTCTGCTTTGATCAGCTTTTTCGCTTGAAGGTTCTGTAAGAGTTTCCAAAACCATCCTGAGCTTTTTTAAGGATCGAAAGATTTTGTTTTCGAACAGGTTTAACTTGGTTTGAGGCTAAGATAGGTATTGTTAGAGAAGCTGTTAAAACATATCTTAGATGTCCTAAATATGTATTAAGTGCGTAACTCCTAAACTATATCAAATTAAAAAAATCGTAGACAGTCTCTAGTTAAAGGAGGGCTTTTTTTCATCAAATCTGCTCACAATACTATTTAAATATGTCTTACGTTAAACTGACGTTAATATGATTAAAAATTGGCAATCAAGATGCCGAAAAGAGTCATTTTTTCAAACAAGCAAGTTTCTACTATAAAATCAAGTTGAAATATGCTCTCTTTGAAGGAATATCACAAAAATGACACAAGGCGAAGAAGCTGTTTATGGCGCTTCTAGCTTAGCTACCTCTGCCTTAACACAGTCTAGATAAGATTGTATATCTGTTGTATCTAAAATTTGAACTTGTAATTTTAATGATAAGTTGAGGTGCAAAATCATTTGCCATATGGGATCATTGAACGTTTGTCGACTAATAGGAGTTTCTTTATACTTAGACATCAACTCTTTACAAAGTTTTGATAAACACTCTAGGCTAGTATATGCAAAATAATCATATACTATTTCAGTACTTGGTAATGTGAAAAAAACCTCATGGTTTTCATTAAAAAATTTTGGTAAATTTTTTTGTTGACAAAATTTTTCAAACTCTTTTGAACAAATCATTTGAATCTTTTTTATATATTCTGAAGTTTGCTTGACTATATCATAGCTTTGTTTTAATAAGTTAAGTTCTTTTTCGATGCTATTAAATACACTCTCAGCATTCAGACGATTTTTCAGTTGGCTTAATTCGAATTTTTTGGGATGGACTAAATCTATTTTTGTTTTTAGATCTTGGTTTAGCTTATCGATAATTATATGTAATTTTTGTTTTCGATATTCTTCAATATCGCTCTCCATACTAGACACACGGTAGGATTTAATGTATGCTTCAAATGCTTGCTTAAACTTTGGGTCAGTCTCGTTTTGAGCCATTTGCTTATATTCATCTAATTGAGACTGAAGTTGTTTACACTTCTTCTGTCCCTGAATAAATGTATCTATAATATCTAGACGTGCTTCCAGGCGATTCATCGAAGAAGCAGGATTTTCTTTCCACAAAGAAATTAATTCTTGAAGACCCTCATTTGAATAGTCCCTTAAAAAAGTGGAGTATAGCACTAGCTTTTTCTCTAATTTTTCTTCAAATATTGAAGAAAAATGTGATAGTTCTTCTTTTGATCGTTCCTGCTCCTTAATTTTTATAAGCTCTTGACTAAGCAATGTATGGGTATCCACAAAATGCTCTCCTCTAAAGGCATGAAAGACTTTTTCATATAATCTAGTCCAGAATGACTTAGGCTGAGCTGCACTCATCTGTATGATTTTATAGCATTCTTTTAAACTGTCAAGCTCTTCTAAAGAAAGCCCTTGATGACTAAGGAAACAGCGTGAAATTTTGACAATTTCGTCAATATTTAAATTAGAAGACAAAGAAGAGATTGACACTTGAATTGTTCGACCATTTAAATAAAGGAATCCATGTTTTTCAAGCCTTTCCTTTGATTCACTAAAGAAAGCCCCCTTGAGATTAGCTATCCATTCTTGTCTAGTGACTGAAAAATTATCCGCTGTCACTTGAGTAGATGATGAATTTAATATTTTCATGTATAAATCCTATATTTTCATAAATATATCGAAATTATATATAATATATTGATTTATTGCAATTAATAAAAATGATCCAATCAACTTTGTTATTAATTTGTTAAAATTTAGTAAAATAAAAATTTAGCATATGGTTCTTTTTTAGAGACTGTCTACGGATTTAATTTAAGCCACTCAATCTTTTAGACATAATTCTTATCATACCTAGATAAATTATATTCAAGCTTGTGTCGGTAATTAGTTCATAATCTTTGCTTAAACGTCGGAATTTGCCAAGCCAAGCCAAGCAAAAGTTCGTTCCACTATCCATCTTTTGGGTTCTACTTCAAAGCCTTTCTTATTTTTTCTTCCAATACATTCAAGCTCAATTCTATATTGCATTATTCGGTCTCGTATATCTTCGCCGCTGTATCCCAGCATAAATTTTTTTCAGCGATTTCAATTAGATCGCTTGTATAAGTTTTTCTTTTTTGTCTTTCATAGTTTATCGACTCCTTTTGGAATCGATACCTATATCAAATTAAAAAAATCGTAGACAGTCTCTTAGGGCAAGATTTATTTATATAGGTTATTTATCAAAATGAAAGCAATTATTTTAGCTAGAGTATCAAGTAAAGATCAAGAAGAAGGACAATCCATTCCAGCACAAGTTAGACGTCTTAAGGAGTATGCAGAAAGACGTAAAATCGAAATTGAGAAAGTTTTTCAAATTACCGAATCCTCTTCTAAAAACGCGAGAAAGCAATTTGATGAGATTATCAAATGAAGTAGACATATTAACAGCCCATTATGTTGTTAGGATGTTTGAGCTTTATGCCTCTGGTCTTTATTCGCTTAAGAAAATAGAAGATGAAATTGCTCAAATGGGACTACGTAACGAACTTGGCAAGCCCATTAGAGCAAATCAAATTGATTTCATTAACAAATGACAATTCTCAGCAATAAGAAAACCAATGACTTGTGATTAAACCGCTTATCGTCATCGATTGCTTATTTTTGCAAAGTTTTACCAAGGAGTGCACCACCAGTGCACCATGTTATTGAGTGAAAAATTAATCGTTTATATCAGCGTAGAAAAAATTGCATTTATACATTGATATATTGTAACCTAATAGGTTACAATAAGTTTAGACAAACATGATTAAATGAAATGACCATTCGGACATTTAGAAGTAAAGGCCTTAAAAAGTTTTTTGAGACTGGGAGCAAATCTGGAATTCAACCGGCTTTAGCAAACAAACTCGAATTAATTTTAGATCGCTTAGATGCGGCAACTGATCCGAAAGATATGAATTTTCCAGGTTCTGACTTTCATCCATTAAAGTGTGATTTGAAAGGATTTTATTCTGTTCATATATACTCATTTAACTTGAAAGTTGCAATTTCGGCTGTGCCAAAGCCTCAGGCTTCAACGATCAAAAATAGGTCCATATGAGTATATGGACCTATTTTTGATCGTTGAAGCCTGATAGCTTTCGCATTGCCCAAATTGCAACTTTCAAGTTAAATGAGTATAAATGGAAATTGGGTGGTCATTTTTCGTTTCGAGAGTGGCGAGGCGATAGATGTTGACTTGATTGATTATCATTAGGAGTGAGTATGAAGATAAAAAAAAGAAAGCCTGTGCACCCAGGACTGATTTTAGAGGAGCATTACATTAAGCCGTTAAATTTGAATTTACAGGAATTAGCAAATCACCTAGGAATTGCTCGCAATACTTTATTTAAAATAAGGACTGGAAGAGCTAGTATTACTCCAGCAATTGCTCTTGCTTTAGCAGAAGCATTTGATACTACCCCTCAACTCTGGCTAAATCTTCAGCAAAAATATGACTTATGGATAGAAGAAAATGAAAAAGAATATGAGCATGTTGCTCCTATTTTTAAAGAAGGAGTTCTTTTTCCCTTGCATTCAGTTCCTATGACAAGAAAAAGAGCTACTGTTTAAAAAACATCTTATTGTTAGTAAAGAATATTTCTTCTAATATATCTCTTTAAATGCGAGGCTTATATGTCAAATGAATTATACGATAGAAATCAGGTTCGCTATAAATTAGTTACTAGCCATGAAGGAACGCCTTATAATTGGTTGTTTTTACCTGGTGATCCCGTCCCGGCAGTGATTCAAGTTACCTAAAAAGTTTGGTTAATCTCTTAAATCTTCCTGGCAATAGCTGGTTAATTGACCTCCCTGGTAATAGGGATAATATTGACAATATCCCTGTCGATTATGATTTCTATTCTTGGTTTGATATTTTTCTATCAATAATTAAGAAGTGTGAAAACTCAGTTTTAGTGGGTCATTCGTTTGGTGGAATGTTTCCTCTTCTTTTTCCTGAGCTTGAAAAACATTTAAAAGGGATTTGTTATTCTTAATTCAGCTCCTTTTTTATGGCTAGAGGAAGCTGTTAAATATGCGAAAAAATATCCACTTCCTGATCTGACTAAGGAAATGCAAGATTTTATACAAAATCCTAATAATGAAACGTTCAAAATTGCATTAGGCTTGTATGCCTTATTATTTTCCTGCTAAAACCCTTAATAAAGGTAGAGAGCTTTTAGCTCATATTCCTTTTCAATTTAAGCCTGCAGTTTGGTGGCAGAGAAAAGCCGTTGAACTTAATTTCTCAACTAAGTGGATTTCCGAAAAAATTCCCACCTTAATTATAACGTCAGTTCGATTTTAAAGTTTGGAATTTAGCAAGCGAACAGCTTGAAAAAAAAGCTTCCTGATTGGTTAATGTTTGTTTACCACAACAAATTTAAAACCAAGAGGAAGCAGAAATGATTAATTTAACGTCAGTTCGATTTTCAATTAACTTGCCATGAGCAAGTTAAGAGCATTCTCTCGCAAATGCAAAGAGGGTTTCTTAGGTCGAAGCGTATAAGCAATCAATCCTGATAATAAATTCACTAAAAAGTTAGTTGGACTTCTATGTCTAGAATGCTCAATCTGTGAAATATTTTTTAGCTGATCGATAATAGTCTCAATAATCCCTCTTTTGCGTAGCATCAGCTTGTCTATCAAGGGCATTAGCTTGTTCTTCATATTTGATTTTATTTTGGTGATTAGTTGCACTCCCTGTTGCATCAGGCGATCAAATAAATCTGATGGTTAAGTGCATAACCGTGATAAAAAGTCTTGAAATTCCTATAGCCAACTATGTGAAATAAAATCACTAATGTCATGACTTCGCTTGGGCAAAGCCCCGGCTCTCTTTTTGGTTCCAGATTACTCTCTCTTAGCAATCTTTCTTTCCATAATTTCTCGAAGTTTTTCCAAAAATCGTCTATATTGCAAAATAGTTCAGTTAAATTAATCATTTCTGCTTCCTCTTGGTTTTAAATTTGTTGTGGTAAACAAACATTAACCAATCAGGAAGCTTTTTTTTCAAGCTGTTCGCTTGCTAAATTCCAAACTTTAAAATCGAACTGACGTTAAATTAAAATAACTCTAAAATTTATTCAACTGCGTAACTCCTAAACTATATCAAATTAAAAAAAATCGTAGACAGTCTCTAATTGAAGGAGGGTTTTTTCCATCAAATCTGCTTAAATATGTCTTACGTTAAACTAACGTTAAGATTAAATGTTTAGGAGAAACTTATCAGTTGTCCAGTTTTGCTGTTTTTAATCTTTTGTTAGCGATAAGTGGGGAGAAAATGGGAATAAATCCTAACCCTAAAAACACCACTTGTGGGAAAATCCCACATGCGTTAAAATAAAATTAGAAACAAGGAGATCCTTATGCGAAAGCACAAATCCCTATCTGTTAGTATGGACACTAAGCAACGCGTTTGCTTAACTCGTTTATTGACAAAAGAAGAGCGCGAAAATTTTAACACTTTTCGCATCTATCGTGACGGCAGCAAAATTGTATTAGAACCCGTAATTGAAGTACCCGAAAAAGACCACTGGATCTATAAAGACCCAAAGGCATTAGCTTCTTTAATGAAAGGCATCAAAGATGCTGAAGAAGGAAAATTACACGATTTGGGATCTTTTACACAATATGTTGCAGAAGATGGCGAGGAAGAAAAATAAACATGCAATTCCAGTTAAGGTTTTCAGAAGAAGCCAAGTCAAAGTTACTAAAGCTGGAAGCCGACAAATCAAAAACCGCTGTGCTCAAACAGGTTAGAAAGGTATTAGGCTTTATGGAAACTAACCTTAAGCATCCCTCTCTGAATACCCATAAATTCTATGGCATTTCATGCGCTCTAGGGGAAGTTTTTGAGACTTATGCTCAAAACAAAACTCCGGGAGCTTACCGGATTTTCTGGGCATATGGCCCAGGGAAAAGAAAACTTTACATATTGGATATTACTCCCCATCCATAAAACAAAGTAATTCAGCCCTTTAAAGTTCATGCTGCTTCGTAGTAAGCAGAACAAGACTATTACAAGGGAAAAAAATATTTACAGATTGGATTCATTGATCACCTCAAATGGCTAAAACAAAAGGGAGTATCTACTAATATTTCTCCTCAGCCTTTTCAAGTTAGCTTACAAAGAGTAAATGAACTAACCAGCCTTATCGAAAGGGAGTTGCTAAAACTTTATCAAGAATATCAAGCTCAAAAAACTTTTTTACTGAAAATCCAGAAGAAATGGCTAAGGAACTTGCAGAAAGCATTTCATCATTGATACTCGGTAACATAAAAGCCCAAATCGAGAAGAATCAACACAAAAAACTAAGCAAACTGTCAGGCCAGGACATGACAGAGTCAGAGCTTGTAAGTCTTAAATTACAAGTCCTTCTATAGCATTCTCAAAAGTGAGCACAACTTGACCCGTTTTTAGAAAAGAAAATAAGAGTTGGATAGCTTCTGGCGCATCTTCTTGAAGGGATATCTGCCGTGTTTTTCCTTCTTTAAAAAAGCAATACTATTAAAATAATCCATGCTTCTTATTTAAGATTTACTCATTTTTAGGTTTTAGATATATTAGGAGGAAAATAAGGATAAAATAATATATAGAAAGCAGGTAATATAGAATTTGCCTCTAAAACTGAAAAACTTAGAAAAAAGTTTAGTAGGATTGGGTAAATCTGCCGATGCCTCTATAGCATACTTAAAAGAGATAAATAGTTAGAGGAAAACAAGATCAGGAGACAAGCAGAATTATTTAAAAAAATCAGAAAATAAAATTAAAATCTTTGTAAAATTTTGTCATTGCTAAATTAATATTGTTTAGTAGTTATTGTTAAGAATATAACAATTAATTATTTAATATTAAAATATAATCTGAAGGGAATAAAACATGACAATTTTCAATCTACTCAAAGAATGTAGCACTGTTGAAGATTTATCTAATTTTCTAATCAATCTACAGCCTATCATCGGGAAATCAGGCGAAAGAAGGTTTTGTATACAGGATCAAGTAGGAAGTATTTCTTTAAGAGATATTGTCAAACGCTTAGATGAGATCTATAAAAATTTTTCCCTTATAGCCTCAACTTTTAAAGTTATAGAAAAAATCAAAATTTTAGACAACCAAGCTAATCAATTACTTATAAAAACAAATCTTTTAATTCGAATCTTGACAGCTGTAAAAAGATGGACGGGAAATTTCGGTTGTGATCCCAATAAAATTTTGGACAAAATTGAAAAAAATGCCATTTCTTTTTTACCAGAAATTAACTCAACACAAGAATTACATCAACGGATAGTCCAAATAGGCAAAACATGTTTATCGAATACCACAGCTCAAAATTGGGGTATTGCAAAATTTATTGATGACGATCCACAAATCTTAAATGATGAACAAGTAATCGATAATTTATATCAAATAGAGAACTTATCTGGTTTACAAGAGATTCTCATCAAAAAAGCACCACATCAAGCATTAACACTACAAGCAGAAGGGAAAGAGATCTCCTTGTTCCGACCTTTTCTTGCTCGAAAAACGGATTATTTTAATAGTATTGTTTCTTTTAGGGAAGGAGACACACGGCAGATATCCCTTCAAGAAGATGCGCCAAAAGCTATTCAACTCTTATTTTCTTTTCTAAAAACGGGTCAAGTTGTGCTCACTTTTGAGAATGCTATAGAAGGACTTGTAATTGCAGATAAATACTTAGTCAAGGAGCTCAAGGACAAATGTCAAACATGGATTATGGACCATTGCGATCTTACGTGTGATAATGTGATCGAATGGCTTACAATTGCAGATAAATCCCAAGCCAAGGAGCTCAAGGATAAGTGTCAAATATGGATTGGGAATCAAAGTGGCGATACTTTTAATTTATGGGAGATAGTAGATAAATTTGATGCAACACTTTTACGAGAAGCTTTACTGCAACGAGCAGTGACAAGCAAAAACATCTCAATTCTTCAAGAAAGAGGCCAATTTCTGAATGAACTCGTCTTGACCAATAACAGTTCAAAAGACGTGCTAGAATTACTTGAATTTTGTGCAAATATCTCTTATTTACAATTAACATCATGTCAAGGACTCAAAGATCTCAAAAAGATCAGAGAATTAAGGAACCTCACAAGCCTTAAATTAATTGATTGTCAGCAACTAACTGACATTGGCGAGCTGATATTACCCACTCTCACTAGTCTTAGCTTACGTGGATGCCAACAGTTAACCGATGAGGCTGTTAAAAAGATAGCAGCACCCACTCTCACTAGTCTTGACTTAAGTGGATGCCAGCAGTTAACCAATGCAGCTGTTAAAGAGATAGCAGCAAGATTAACCACTCTCACTAGTCTTGCCTTAAGTGAATGCCAGCAGTTAACCGATGAAGCTGTTAAAGAGATAGCAGTAAGATTACCCAATCTCACTAGGCTTTACTTAGGTTGGTGCGAGCAGTTAACCGATGCAGCTGTTAAAGAGATAGCAGTAAGATTACCCAATCTCACTAGTCTTAACTTAGGTGGATGTCAGCAGTTAACCGATGAAGCTGTTAAAGAGATAGCAGCAAGATTACCTAATCTCACTAGTCTTGACTTAAGTGGATGCGAGCAGTTAACCGATGCAGCTGTTAAAGAAATAGCAGCAAGATTGCCCACTCTCACCTTCTTGATTTAACGTCAGTGAATGAGATAACCGATTCATCTATTCAAGAAGTAGCAGCACCAAATCTCATCAGTCTTAACTTAATGTTTTGTATAGGACAAAAAAATTTTCATATTTGGCAAGACGAGCAAAAGAAATTTTCCTGAGTTCGAACTTGAATGAAAAACGAGAACTTTTGAATTTGGTCTTTTCGAACTTAAAATTGAGGGAGAAAAGATTGCTTGTGACGCTGCGTGAGTCCATTTCGATACTCATGCAAGCATCACAACATCCGATGTGTCTCCACTTACTGGGCACACTTCGAACTTTTCCTTGGATAAAGTTAAAAGAAGAAATGTCATTTTTAATTCATCAGAATGAAAATTACAAACTCTTAACTGTTTGAAGTTAAATGAAGTGCGTTTCATTCATTTACAAAGAAGGCTTTAACACGGAAAATCTTGACTTCCTAGCTTTTCCGTGTTATTTTCCTAGTTAAATTGATCAACCAATGTAAACAGATGTTAGACGAATATTTATCCAAGAATGAATGTAAAACTTTAGAGTTTAAGGAAAATACTAAGTCTTTATCAGGGACTATTAAAACGATTATTGCTTTCGCAAATACATCAGGAGGAATTCTGATTGTTGGAATAAAAGATAAGACAAAGGAAATAGTAGGAGTTGCAAACGCTTTACAGGAAGAAGAAAGAATTGCTAATGCTGTTAATGATTCTATTGCTCCTTTAATTATTCCAGATATAGAAATCCATGCTTATAGAGGACGAGAGCTAATTATTATCCGAGTCCCTCATGTAGCTGGTCCCTTCTATTTGAAAACGGAAGGTCCAAAAAATGGAGTATATGTTCGTTTTGGCTCTACAAATCGTATTGCTGATCCTGAGATGCTAGAGGCTCTCAAACTTTTTTCCGAGAATCGCACTTATGATGAGCTGCCTGCTCCAAAGGGTGTGATTAATGAGAGTGCAATCGAACAAGCATTTGCAGCAGTAAAGAAAACCCCCACAAAAAAACATCTAGAAGCTCTTAATATTTTAACAGAACATATTGGCAGGTCGATTCCTACAATTGGTGGTGTTTTATTATTTGGAGATAACCGTCTTGTTCTATTTCCAGATGCAGTTATCCGCTGTGCAAGATTTAAAGGAACAACGAAAGAGAAAATTATCGATCAGAAAGATATTCTCTCTTTTCCTCCTCTTGCCATATCTGAAATCTTAGCCTTTATTGAAAGAAATACCCAAACAGAGGGAAAGATTGGAAAAATATACCGACAAGATATTTTAGAATATCCTCCGTTTGCTTTAAGAGAAGCCATTATCAATGCAATTGTTCACTCAGATTATGCAATAAAGGGATGTCATATTCAAATTGCTATTTTTGATGATCGCATTGAGTTTACAAATCCTGGCGGATTGCCTTTTGGTCAAACCATTCAAAAAGCTTTATCTGGATTTTCAAAACTTCGCAATCGTGTTATTGGTCGCTTATTTCGCGAACTCCAACTTATTGAGCAATGGGGATCAGGATTACAAAGGATTCTTTCAGTATGTAAAAAAGAAGGTTTAAAAGCCCCGCTAATTGAAGAGCAAAATAATCATTTTCGCTTAACTTTATATGCTAAGCGAATTGAAGAGCGTCAATTGTCTGAATGGGAAGAAGTATTAATGCGTCATTTACAAGAGCATATGTCTGTGACGACGAAAAAAGCCGCAAAAGTTTGGGATGTCACAGACAGAACAGCTCGCACTAGGTTAAAAGCAATGGTCGAACTAGGCATACTTCAAAGGATTGCAACGGCTGAAAAGGACCCATTCGCAAAATTTATCATAAAGAGATAAAACCAACGTATAGAAATTTAAGAAGATTAATAATCCACTTAATACGCTGCTTAACAATACCGCAATGCTGTTGTAGCATTTCATGTTGTTTGTCCTGAGTTTGACACGTTAAATTTATAAGTTATTTATTTTAAGTTAGATAAGTTTTTTTTCAAAATTCGTAGTGGCAACATTTTTTCAAAAAAATTGACTATTAAAAGATTAAATGTAAAATGTGAGTATGTTTATAAAAAAACTCGCTCAAAAAATTTTATTTACCTCAGTTTGGTTGAGACTTTTCGTGAAAATGGGAAAGTTAAACATCGAACCATTGCTCAACTGGGAAGATTGGACCAACTTCTTCAGAAAGGAGAACTTCATCGTTTTTCCAAATCATTACAAGCTATTGGAGTAGCTTCAACGGATATTCCTAAAATTGGAGAAGTAGATCGGACAATTGGGGTGCAGAATTTGTCTATAGACATATTTGGAAGCAGTACGGAATGGATGCAATCTTAGATACTGTTTTTGGATCAACCAAAGTAGAATTTGATTACAAAGAAGTTATTTTTCTGGAAACCATTTCAAGATTAATGGCTCCTTCTAGCAAACTTCAAGTATATCTCAAGCAGAATCATTTTTTGGGAATCAATGAAGTCCCTCTTCATCATTAGAAGTGAACGATGAGCGTATACTAGTTCGGGCACCGATAAAAGGGCTATCAAAAGAAATTTTCCAAACATTAAAACTTAAATACCCAGGAGAAATGGTATTGAATTGGACTAAATAGGTGTAGTGGCAATTTTGGCACTTTCAAAAAATGAGAGTATTGATAATCAATGTTTTAAGTTTTTGAAGTGTCAAACTCAGGAAGTTAGTTGGACTCCTATGCCTAGAATGCTCAATTTCTGAAATGTTTTTGAGCTGATCAATAATGGTTTCAACAATCCCTCTCTTGCGCAGCATCAGCTTGTCTATCAAGGGTATCAGCTTATTTTTTATATTTTATTTTGGTAATCAGTTGCACACCTTTTTAGGTTTTAGATATATTAGGAGGAAAATAAGGATAAAATAATATATAGAAATCAGATAATATAGAATTTGCCTCTAAAACTGAAAAACTTAGAAAAAAGTTTAGTAGGATTGGGTAAATCTGCCGATGCCTCTATAGCATACTTAAAAGAGATAAATAGTTAGAGGAAAACAAGATCAGGAGACAAGCAGAATTATTTAAAAATCAGAAAATAAAATTAAAATCTTTGTAAAATTTTGTCATTGCTAAATTAATATTGTTTAGTAGTTATTGTTAAGAATAAAACAATTAATTATTTAATATTAAAATATAACCTGAAGAGAATAAAACATGACAATTTTCAATCTACTCAAAGAATGCAACACTGTTGAAGATTTATCTAATTTTCTAATCAATCTACAGCCTATCATCGGGAAATCAGGCGAAAGAAGGTTTTGTATACAGGATCAAGTAGGAAGTATTTCTTTAAGAGATATTGTCAAACGCTTAGATGAGATCTATAAAAATTTTTCCCTTATAGCCTCAACTTTTAAAGTTATAGAAAAAATCAAAATTTTAGACAACCAAGCTAATCAATTACTTATAAAAACAAATCTTTTAATTCGAATCTTGACAGCTGTAAAAAGATGGACGGGAAATTTCGGTTGTGATCCCAATAAAATTTTGGACAAAATTGAAAAAAATGCCATTTCTTTTTTACCAGAAATTAACTCAACACAAGAATTACATCAACGGATAGTCCAAATAGGCAAAACATGTTTATCGAATACCACAGCTCAAAATTGGGGTATTGCAAAATTTATTGATGACGATCCACAAATCTTAAATGATGAACAAGTAATCGATAATTTATATCAAATAGAGAACTTATCTGGTTTACAAGAGATTCTCATCAAAAAAGCACCACATCAAGCATTAACACTACAAGCAGAAGGGAAAGAGATCTCCTTGTTCCGACCTTTTCTTGCTCGAAAAACGGATTATTTTAATAGTATTGTTTCTTTTAGGGAAGGAGACACACGGCAGATATCCCTTCAAGAAGATGCGCCAAAAGCTATTCAACTCTTATTTTCTTTTCTAAAAACGGGTCAAGTTGTGCTCACTTTTGAGAATGCTATAGAAGGACTTGTAATTGCAGATAAATACTTAGTCAAGGAGCTCAAGGACAAATGTCAAACATGGATTATGGACCATTGCGATCTTACGTGTGATAATGTGATCGAATGGCTTACAATTGCAGATAAATCCCAAGCCAAGGAGCTCAAGGATAAGTGTCAAATATGGATTGGGAATCAAAGTGGCGATACTTTTAATTTATGGGAGATAGTAGATAAATTTGATGCAACACTTTTACGAGAAGCTTTACTGCAACGAGCAGTGACAAGCAAAAACATCTCAATTCTTCAAGAAAGAGGCCAATTTCTGAATGAACTCGTCTTGACCAATAACAGTTCAAAAGACGTGCTAGAATTACTTGAATTTTGTGCAAATATCTCTTATTTACAATTAACATCATGTCAAGGACTCAAAGATCTCAAAAAGATCAGAGAATTAAGGAACCTCACAAGCCTTAAATTAATTGATTGTCAGCAACTAACTGACATTGGCGAGCTGATATTACCCACTCTCACTAGTCTTAGCTTACGTGGATGCCAACAGTTAACCGATGAGGCTGTTAAAAAGATAGCAGCACCCACTCTCACTAGTCTTGACTTAAGTGGATGCCAGCAGTTAACCAATGCAGCTGTTAAAGAGATAGCAGCAAGATTAACCACTCTCACTAGTCTTGCCTTAAGTGAATGCCAGCAGTTAACCGATGAAGCTGTTAAAGAGATAGCAGTAAGATTACCCAATCTCACTAGTCTTAACTTAGGTGGATGTCAGCAGTTAACCGATGAAGCTGTTAAAGAGATAGCAGTAAGATTACCCAATCTCACTAGGCTTTATTTAATTGGGTGCGAGCAGTTAACCGATGAAAAAGAGATAGCAGCAAGATTACCTAATCTCACTAGTCTTGACTTAAGTGGATGCGAGCAGTTAACCGATGCAGCTGTTAAAGAAATAGCAGCAAGATTGCCCACTCTCACCTTCTTGATTTAACGTCAGTGAATGAGATAACCGATTCATCTATTCAAGAAGTAGCAGCACCAAATCTCATCAGTCTTAACTTAATGTTTTGTATAGGACAAAAAAATTTTCATATTTGGCAAGACGAGCAAAAGAAATTTTCCTGAGTTCGAACTTGAATGAAAAACGAGAACTTTTGAATTTGGTCTTTTCGAACTTAAAATTGAGGGAGAAAAGATTGCTTGTGACGCTGCGTGAGCCCTTTTCGATACTCATGCAAGCATCACAACATCCACTGTGTCTCCGGATGTAGGATTCGAACCTACGACCAATGGATTAACAGTCCACTGCTCTACCGCTGAGCTAATCCGGAATAATAAGAAACAAATTAAAGTAAAAACTCATTTAAAGCAATCTTTTTTTCAGAGTCTCTTATTCATAAAATCCTTCTAAAGAATTTATATTATAAATTTTTTGATTCAGTCTACTTGCTGATATTTTACATTTATAAAAAAATAAAATATTTTTATAATTATAATTCATTTAAGTTAAAATTTTCTATTTTAAAATTATTAGAATCTATCTCGATAATGAGGGATAGCTTTCTTAATCTTTAAAGTAAAGGTTTTGATAACAAAGGCATTGAATTTAATCCAATTTTTTATTACAAGGAAATTTTTTGTGAATATCAAGTAGATAGGGATGAATAGCCAAGCATTTTAAATAAGGTAGGTGGTATCTATGGGTAATAACTACACAGAATTTTTATCGCCGCAAAATTGCGCACTCACTTTGATTGATTATCAGCCAGCAATGTATTTTGGCGTGCAAAGTCATGATCGTATGTCTATTATACATAATACTGCTATCTTAGCTAAAGCGGCTAAACTTTTCAAAATTCCCACAATCTTATCTACAGTTGCTAAAGATAGTTTTAGTGGCCCTTTAGTTCCCGAAATCAGCTCTATTTTTCATGGTCAGGAAATTATCGATCGCACTTCAATTAACGCTTGGAAAAATGCGAAATTCCGGGAAGCCATAGAATCGACAGGACGTAAAAAAATAGTTCTAGCTGGGCTTTGGACAGAAGCTTGTGTTTTATTTCCTACTTTAGAATTACTTAAATCCGGATATGAAGTCTATATCCCAACAGATGCTTGTGGAGATATTTCCAAGGAAGCGCATGAACGCAGTATTCAACGCATGATCCAGGCCGGGGCTGTTCCAGTCACCTCTTTGCAATTTGTTTTTGAATTACAACAAGATTGGGCACAGGGTGATACTTATAATGGGGTCATGGACCTCTTAAAGGCAGACTCGCCTTATGGTATACAAGTCCGCTTCTCAAAATGGGCTTTAGGGGAACACTCTTCTGAAGCTGGCCCTGCCTAAAATTAATGAAATGGATAAAACAGTGATGAGTCACCAACCAGATTTAATTTTATTTAATGGCAAAATTACTACACTTAATGATCAACAACCTGAAGTAACAGCTATTGGAATTAAAGATGGAATTATTTCAACCATTGGTTCGAATGAGGAGATTAAAAAATTAGCTGGAGAAAGCACTCAGCTGATTGATTTGAGAAAACGTCGTGTTATCCCAGGGCTTAATGACTCTCATTTGCATTTAATTAGAGGGGGGCTCAATTATAATATGGAATTGCGCTGGGATGGTGTTCCTTCTCTTGCCTATGCAATGGATATGTTGAAAGAGCAAGTTCGACGCACCCCTCCTCCACAATGGGTAAGAGTAATAGGAGGGTGGTCAGAGTTTCAATTTATTGAAAAGCGTATGCCGACTCTTAAAGAGATTAACGATATTGCCCCCGATACCCCTGTTTTTATTCTTCACTTATATGATCGGGCTTTACTAAATGCTGCAGCTTTGCGAGCAGTAGGCTATACTAAAGATACTCCAGACCCAACTGGTGGGCGTATTGAACGAGATAGCAATGGTCATCCAACAGGTTTACTAATCGCCGAACCTAATGCGCTGATTCTTTACGCCACACTAGCAAAGGGTCCCAAATTATCAATGACAGATCAGCTCAACTCGACTCGTCACTTCACTCGTGAACTCAATCGACTTGGACTTACAAGCTGTATCGATGCTGGAGGTGGCTTTCAAAACTACCCTGAAGACTATCAAGTGATCGAGACCTTACATAAAAATAACCAGCTTACGATTCGTATTGCTTATAACTTATTTACACAAAAGCCTGGCAGTGAACTAACTGACTTTGAAAAGTGGTCAAAAATGGTGACTCCCTATTCTGGAGATAGCATGTATCGTCAAAATGGGGCAGGAGAAATGCTTGTTTTTTCAGCAGCCGATTTTGAAGATTTTTTGTACCTAAGACCTAACATGCCTTCTAATATGGAAGAAGATTTAAAAAAAGTTATCCACTTTCTTGTTGCGAACCGTTGGCCATTTCGCTTGCATGCCACTTATAACGAAACAATTAGTAGAGCATTAAATGTATTTGAACAAATTAATAAAGAAGTTCCTTTTAAAGGTCTATGCTGGTTTTTTGACCATGCAGAAACCATTACAAATGCTAATCTTGAAAGAGTTAAGGCTCTTAATGGTGGAATTGCTGTTCAGCATCGCATGGCCTATCAAGGAGAATATTTTATTCAGCGTTATGGTGAACAAGCGGCAAAAAGAAGCCCTCCTATTCGTAAAATGCTCGAATTAGGTATTCCTATAGGAGCTGGAACGGATGCTACTCGGGTCGCTAGCTATAATCCCTGGGTATGTTTATATTGGCTTGTGACAGGTAAGACTGTGGGAGGAACAGCTTTATATGGAGATGAAAATAAAGTTGAGCGCTTAGAGGCCTTGCGTCTTTATACTATTGGTAGTGCCAAACTCTCTCGAGAAGAAAATTCCAAGGGCTCGATTTCGACTGGAATGTATGCAGATATGGCTGTTTTATCACAGGATTATTTTAATGTCCCTGAAAATTCAATTAAGGATATTACATCTGTTTTAACTATCTTAGGCGGAAAGTTTGTCTATGCTAAAGAAGAGTTTGCGCATTTAGATCAATGCAAAGACTTACCTATCAGTCCTGATTGGTCTCCTGTTCGTCATTATTGTGGATATTACCAACCAAATAAGCCTGATTTTTGTTCATGTCATACTTCTTATCAGCATGGCATAAATAAAAAGGTATCTTTAGATGATTTATGGGGAATAAGTTGTCAAAAAATAGCGCCTCTTAATCCATGGTCATTTGGTTGTGATTGTTTTGCATATTAACCTATAGCAGACGTCGACGGAAGAACCATACAGCACCCGTTAAAGTAAAGACTGCAATAACAGCCATGGGCCAGGTATTATCCAAAACAATATGGGCAGGCATCGCTTTAAGGAAGATTCCTTTGGCAATGACAAGAAAATGGCGGAGAGGATCAAGTAAAGTAAAGGGTTGCAACCATTCTGGCATATTTTCTATAGGTGTAGCAAATCCAGAGAGCAAAATAGCAGGGCTCATGAAAACATAAGCTCCTAATATCGCTTGTTGTTGGGTTACAGATAAAGAAGAGATGAATAAGCCAACGCCAACAATGGAACAGGTAAAAATGAGCATGCTGAAATATAGAAGAGGCATAGATCCTGTAAAAGGGATGCGAAAAAGAAAAATAGCTGCCAAAATAATAATTGTTCCCTCTGCCATTCCAATAAGAATTGCAGGTAGAGATTTACCAATGAGGATTTCAATAGGTCGTAGAGGTGAGACTAATAATTGATCAAAAGTTCCCATTTCCCTTTCTCTAGCAATAGATAAAGCTGTGACAATAAGAGTCACTAACATTGTCAGAATGCCACATAAGCTGGGGACATTAAACCAATAATAGATAAGATTAGGATTAAACCAATTATAACTCACTAATTGAGTCGATTGTAGTGTCATACCTACACGAGCGGCAAAATCCCGGTTAAATCGATCTACTATCTGGGAGACATATCCTAAGATAATTTGAGCAGTATTTGATTTTCTTCCATCTAAAATCAAAAGGATATCAGCTGGCTTACCTAAAGCGAGATTTTTTGAAAATTGCTCATCAATATAGACAACCATGACAACTTCCTGAGTATCGATGGCTTCTTCTATGTCTTGATTTGATTTAAGATAGATAATGCGATCAAAAGTAGGAGAGCCTTGAAAGCGTTGCAATAGTTCAAATGATTGCGCACCATTGTCTCGATTTAAGATACCAATTGGAACATGTTTAACATCTAGTGTGGCAGCAGAAGCAAAGATTAATAACTGGATAAGCGGTGGCATAATGAGAATCATACGGCTTTTTTTATCTCTCCATACTGCTAAGATCTCTTTAATCATCAAAGTGATGATGCGTGTAAACATCGTCTTATCTCTTAATCTAATCGTTTGACAGTAATGCGAGCTGTGATAATAAAAAAAATCAAACCAATGATCATCATTATTGCTATGTCAGGCAAAATCAGACGCCAAACATTACCAACTAAAAAAAGAGTTTTAAGGCTTGTAACGAAGTAACGGGCAGGAATGAAGTAAGTGATGATCTGAATCGGAAGAGGCATACTAGCAATTTCAAAGATGAAGCCTGATAAGACAAAAGCTGGGAGAAAAGCAGATATCATAGCTGCTTGTGCTGCAACAAATTGATTTTTAGATAAGGTAGAGATCAAAAGCCCTATGCCTAATGCTGTAAATAAAAAAACAGCTGATACTAGACCTAAAATAAGCCATGAGCCTCTTAAAGGAACATGGTAAAATAGAACTGATATCATCACACACATGGCCATTGAGGACATTCCTAAAATAAAATAGGGAATTAACTTGCATAAGAGTAGCTCAAAAATTTCTACTGGAGTTGACATGAGGGACTCCATTGTGCCGCGCTCCCATTCTCTGGCAACGACTAATGCTGTCAATAGAGTACCAATCAGTGTCATAATAAGAGCTAGCGAGCCAGGAATGAGAAAATAACGACTTTCTAGCTGCTCATTATACCAAAATCGAGGTTGTATCCTTACCAAAGGCAATCCTGTTAATTTGCTACTAATTGTTTGCTGTTGTAACCAATTTGACCAAGCACCTTGAACATAGTTTTGTACAAAATTAGCTGTGTTTGGCTCACTTCCATCAACAATAACCTGAATGGGAGCCACATAATTGAGGCGTGGCCTAAAGGAGGAGAAATAAGAAGGGATAATCACAATACCACGGATATTGCCGCGAATGATCTCTTCAGTGAAGATGTGTCGATTTCGAGAAGTGGTAACATTAAAGTAAGGAGAATCCATCAAGGATTGAGCAAAGCTTTGTGCTATAGGAGATGTATCTTCAAGAACTAAACCAATATTGATGTAGTTGGTGTCTAAAGATACACCAAATCCGTATAAAAAAAGCAGTAGGAGAGGGAAGATCAAGCCAATCAGAAGACTACTAGGATCCCGCATAATCTGATAAAATTCTTTGAGAATCAGAGCTTTCATTCTGCGTAGATGGCCATTTTCACGTTGTATGTGAGGATTATTTGCCATGCCTTTCCTCATCATAGCGCTGAATCAACTGAATAAAGGCATCCTCCAAGGTAGGAGAAGGATTTTCAGTCGATTTTGCCTCTTCTTTAAGGGAATCAGGAGTGCCTATGGTAATCAACTTGCTCTTATAGATTAAGCCTATACGATCACAGTACTCTGCTTCATCCATGAAATGGGTTGTGACTAGGACGGTAACCCCTTTTTCAACTAACCCGTTAATATGATTCCAAAATTCACGTCTAGTGATAGGATCCACACCGGAGGTGGGTTCATCTAGAAAAAGTACATCGGGGTGATGCAAAACGGCACAAGAAAGGGCTAAACGCTGTTTGAATCCAAGAGGCAATATTTCCGCAGATTCGTCTAGGTAAGGTTTAAAATTAAAAATTTCAATCATTTGATGAATGATATTACGCCGATCTCTTCCGGTAAGATTGTAGATACCTGAAAAAAAATTAAGATTTTGTTTGACACTCAGATTACCATAGAGAGAAAATTTTTGTGCCATGTAACCAATACGGGCTCGTGCTTCTCCTGAAGCTATCTGGAGGTTAAGGTTATTGATATAAGCCTCTCCAGCAGTTGGCTTGAGAAGGCCACACATCATTTTAAAAGTTGTCGATTTCCCTGCTCCATTTGGTCCAAGAAGGCCAAAAATCTCACCACTGCGAATATGAAATGTAATATGATCAACAGCAGTAAAAGATCCAAAACGTTTGACAAGCTCTTTTGCTTCTACCACGATCTCTTTTTTGGTAAATATTCGAGGAGTCTTTTCTGCTAATTTTGAAGAACCGCCTGGTCCGCCTCCAAGAATTTCGATAAAGGCATCTTCAAAACGGGGGGCAACTGGCTGCCATTCAGCTTTTTCGCCAGCATTTAAAGAGAGAAGATCGATAGGAGGAGAGATCTTATTTTTAATGACAAAGCGGATATCACGGCCTTGAATCGTTCCGTCAATGATATTATCTTGATTTAAGAGCTGTGTTAACAAGGTACGACGGCTACCACTGATATGAATCAGTTTGAACGTACGGCCGTTGACCCGTTGGGTCAACTCTTCAGGAGAGCCATGATAAAGAAGTTTACCTTCATTGAGTAGCAATACACGATCGCATTTCTCTGCCTCATCTAAATAGGCTGTACTCCATATAACAGAAATTCCTTCATGAAGCAATTCCTGTACCATTTTCCATAATTCACGCCGAGAAAGAGGATCAACACCGACACTTGGCTCATCTAGCAATAAGAGAGTTGGTTTACGAATAAGTGTACATGCTAATCCAAGTTTTTGCTTCATTCCGCCAGATAGAGCTCCAGCTAGGCGATTTGTAAATGGAGTGAGGGCAGTGAAAGAGAGAAGCTGAGCAAAGGTCGCTTTTCGTTCCTCACCACCTACTCCCCTGAGATCAGCATAGAGGTTAAGATTTTGTTGAACAGTTAAATCTTCATATAATCCAAATTTTTGTGGCATATAACCAATTAAATGATGAATGACCTTAGCTTCTTTGACTGTATCATATCCTGCAACGGTAATTTCTCCTTGAGAAGGTAGAAGAAGGCCGGCAATTAAGCGGAGTAAAGTTGTTTTACCTGACCCATCAGGTCCAGCTAAACCAACAATTTGTCCTTTTGGAATCGTGGCGTTAATAGAGTCTAAAGCAGGAGAGGCTTTCTGATTAAAAACTTTGGATAAGTGGTAAATCGTGATAAGATTCTCTATCACTTGTTTTCCTAACGAGTATTTGGTTTAAGATACAGTTTAACTGTTACAGGCATCCCTTGGCGTAAACCTCGATCTGGATTATCAACAATAATTCTGAGGCGGTAGACTAAGTCGGTACGCAATTGCGTTGTTTCGACCGTTTTGGGGGTGAATTCTGCAACAGGCGAGATGAAGCCGACATGGCCTTGATAAACAAGACCTCTTTTTGTATCAGTAAACACCTCTGCCGGCATTCCCGGATAAACCACACCTAAATAGGGTTCGGATATATAAGCTCTCACCCATACGGGTGATAGAATTGAAAGAGTATAGATGGGATCAGCTTCTCTAGCAATTGCTCCAGGCTCGCGTATACGAGTTAAGATAATCCCATCTATTGGAGCAAAAACCTCCGTGTCTCGAAGATTTGTAAGAGCGAAGTCGAGAGCAGCTTCAGCTTCTTGGAGATTGGCTTGTAGAACATCTTTATTAGATAGGGCAGCTTCATAATCTTCTCGCGAAATGCTTCCTGAGCCAGCAAGCCTTCGGCGACGTTGTAAGAGTTTTTCTGCATTAGCAAGAGAAGCTTGAAGAGAGATAACACGTGCTTTTGCCTGTTGCACTTGGTCTTCATAAGGTTGTTTATCTAATGAGGCGACTAACGTTCCTTGATGAATAAAATCCCCCTCTTCAAATGGCATCGATTGAACCCGTCCGCTAACTCGGAAGCCAAGGTCCACTTGGCGAATATCTATATTTCCATAGAGGGTGAGCACATTTTGCTCTTGTGGTTTATTGGACAAATAAGAGTGAGTAACAAAAGCGGCACCGCTTAAGATAATCAAAAATAAACAGAAAATAATAAAACGCCTCATATTAATGGTCCAAAATAAGACTAAAGTAAACATCGATAAACTATACTCATTCCAGTTGAAAGCTGCAATTTCGGCTGGAATGAGTATATATACAAGTGAACTCAAACTTAGCTTGGGTTAGAATAATTATAAAATGAAAATGTTTATTTCAAAAAAGAAGTCTGCAAGAAGAAAGTATATACTCATTTCTGTTGAAAGCTGCAATTTAGGCTGCGCCAAAGCCTCGGGCTTCAACGATCAAAGATGAGCCCATATACTAACTAATATGAGCTCATCTTTGATCGTTGAAGCCCGAGGCTTTGGCGCAGCCTAAATTGCAGCTTTCAACAGAAATGAGTATAGGCTGCAAAAGAGAAAAGATAACACTGCATTTTTAGAATTGCTTTTTTGTAAAAATGCTATATATTCCCTTTTAAAGTCATGACTTTAGTATTTGATCAATTCCAGCCTAGGCATGATGTTATGATTGTAATGCAAGCAGATGCCCTTCATCCAGACTCTTTTTTCTTCCATCAAAGCCTGGTCTCAAAATCTGCTTTGTCTTCTTGGGTAGATCCCCAAGCTTTTGTAGTAAGCAGTGTACAATCTGATTTTAGAATTATGCTGGCTGAAAATCAGATCAATTTAAATGAGGAGGCAAGCTTCCATCGTCTTGTATATAAAATTTTTGATGACAACGATGCTCGAGAAGAATCGACAATAAAAGTGCCTTTTAATCCTGCTTATCAAACTGTTAAATTCCATTTTATTCGCGTTTATCGAGATGGAAAAGTATTGGATAAATTAGAAAAAGCCAAAATTCATCTGATCCACCGAGAACAAAATGCAGAAATAAATTTGTATGATGGCATGTTATCAGCCCTTATCTTTCTAGATGATATTCGAGAAAATGATCTGATTGATTATGCTTATTCTATCAATGGGTTTGACCCTATTTTAAAACCCCATTTTTGTCATGCAGTCTATTTTCAGTTTAACGAATCAATTGAGAAGTATTATTTACGTTTGATTGCCCCTCGTCAATCTCACTTATTTATCAAAAACCATGGCGGGATAATTTTAAAACCGAAGATTCAAGATCTCAATGAAAACCAACAAGAATGGATATGGGAAACAAGGCATTGCGAGGCTAAGCAAACTGAAGCTAACCAACCTTCATGGTATCAAGATTTTCCTCATGTACAAATGAGTACATTTGCAACATGGCAAGAGGTAGCTCAATGGGGAGTAGATCTTTATCAATTGCCTGTTGATCTTTTATCTGAATGTTCAGCAGAAATGTTAGAAGTTGTGGCTCAATGGAAAAGAGAATATGCAACACCAGAAGAGCAAGCTCTGTGTGCTATCCGCTTTGTCCAAGATAAGATTCGTTATTTAGGTCTTGAGACTGGTATTCATTCATTTAAACCTAAGCATCCTACAGAAGTCTTTCAAAGCCGTTTTGGTGATTGCAAAGATAAAACGCAGTTATTGCGAGCTCTTTTAACATTACTTGGAATTAAGTCTTATCCAACTCTTGTCAACTCTTTATTAATGCAATCACTGCTGCATTATCATCCCTCTCCCTGGGTTTTTAATCATGTCATTCTTCAAGTTTTGATCAATGGAAACGTTTACTGGGTTGATTCTACCTTAAGCCAACAAGGTGGAGATATCTCTAATAATTATTATCCCGATTTAAGGTATGGTCTAGCCTTAAAGCTAGATACTAGAGAGTTATCACCTCTTCCCACTTGTATGCTTGCAGAAACTGAAGCGACTATAACCCTTTTTATTACAGACGAAGAGGGGGCAGCGTTGGAAGTAGTGACAGTTTATAAAAATGCGAATGCTGATTGGTTCAGAGGCACTTATAAGCAAACAGCTAAACAAAAAATAGCTAAAGAATCTGAAAATTATTACTCTCGCTTTTTTGGTCCATTGAAGACTACCCGAGCAATGCAAATGGAAGATCAACGTATGGCAAATCAAATCACCGTTAGGGAGTTTTACTATATAGAGAAATTAGTAAAAATAGAGGATAACAAGATAAGAAGTTTTCTCATTTCTCCACCTCATTTACAAGATCATTTGAATATTCCCGAAGAATTCAATCGCACGACACCCTTGAGACTCCACTTCCCTTTCCACTTCAAAGAGATCTACCATATAATTCAAACAGGAGAGGAGTGGCCAACTCAGCAAGAAATCCATCAATTTAGTGATCATGGTTTTAGCTATCATGTAGCAGTGAATACAGATAAAAATGTGATGACTCTGGCCTTTGAATACCAAAACATAGATGATCATATAGAACCAGAGGAAGTAACGAAACATTATGAATTGCTATCAAAGGCATCTGATCAGTCTACCCTTCGGATTCAGATAGGCAAATCATCTATCAAACCATTAACGTGGGTAGATCATTTGAATGATTGGTTTCATCATCATATAGTGGAACAAGGTGGAGGATGGGCATTTCTGCTTTTGCTTTATCTTCTCATTCGTGCTCTTTTTCGGTTATCCATCTAGTGCTTCGTTACGTTAGTTTTTTTCCGTATTCTAAAATCTGTTGTAATTTAGTTTTATACTCATTTATGCCAAAGCCTCGGGCTTCAACGATCAAAAATAGGTCCATATTAGTATATGGACCTATTTTTGATCGTTGAAGCCCGAGAGCTTTCGCATTGCCCAAATTGCAGCTTTCAAGTGAAATGAGTATAGCTGAATTGGCCCCTGAGTTTGACACTTCAAAAACTTAAAACGTTGATTATCAATACTCTCATTTTTTGAAAGTGCCAAAATTGCCACTACACCTATTTAGTCCAATTCAATACCATTTCTCCTGGGTATTTAAGCTTTAATGTTTGGAAAATTTCTTTTGATAGCCCTTTTATCGGTGCCCGAACTAATATACGCTCATTGTTCACTTCTAATACTGAAGCTTCTAGTTCTCCAATAGCCTCTCGTATTTTTTCAATTGTATGATCTGATCCTTTTCTAATTAGCTCAATTTCTAGGCTACGGTGAATAACAAAGGCAAGAAAGCAAAGCACAATATGTCCAATAATCCTTTCGGGACTAGACAAATAAATCGGTCTTATTTCTAATGAGTGTTTCATAACCCGAAAAGATTCCTCCATTTTCCATAATCGATGATGGCTGGAGAGTATCTCCTCTCTCTTCATACTATGCTTTGAAACCTGAATTCCGTAAAATCCATCCCATTTCTTATCATCATTAATCTTTTCTAGATCCAATCCTATTGATGATAATTCTCTCTTTTCATTTTTTAGATATCTTTTAGCGCCTTTTTTAGATTCCAGGGAGGCTGTGCCGTTATCTAGCATCTTTATTGCTTTCTGAATTAATCGCTCCCTATCTTTTCGGTCTTTTTCAGCTCTCTTCAAACTCCACGTGCAGATAATTCTTTCTTTTAAAATTTGCTTCTTCTTTTCATTGTTTTCCACATATTCTACAACATTATCAAACTCAATTTCTCGATATTTCAAAAGATTCCCATCTGATTCATGAATAGTTTCATATTTCTCAATATCTAAAACTTGCTTCTGCAAATTTTTATTTAAGCTCTTTAATCTACATCCAACTAGATAATCATACTCTCTATCTTTAATTCTCTTTAGATTTAATTTTGAATTAATTCCCCTATCGGCAACTACGACGACGTGCTGAATTTTAAACCTTTCTTGCAATGTTATGAGAGCATCTTCTAGCGTTTTACTTTCAAATGTATTTCCCGGAAATACTCCTAAAGCAATTGGACGACCTTCTTGATCTACAAGCATTCCTACAACGACTTGCACTTCGCCAAACTTGGCATCCTTACTGAATCCAAAGTCCCTTAAATTATCTGGCAAAGCTCCTTCGAAATAAAGAGTAGTTACATCATAAAATACAACGTCTACCTTCATGCCAAAACGATCGACATGTTTCAAAAAAATTAGATTTTCAATTTCTTTTTGAAATGATGAAAGATAATCTAAAACCCTGTAGATATGATGAAGAGGAACTTCATTGATTCCCAAAAAATGATTCTGCTTGAGATATACTTGAAGTTTGCTAGAAGGAGCCATTAATCTTGAAATGGTTTCCAGAAAAATAACTTCTTTGTAATCAAATTCTACTTTGGTTGATCCAAAAACAGTATCTAAGATTGCATCCATTCCGTACTGCTTCCAAATATGTCTATAGACAAATTCTGCACCCCAATTGATCCGATCTACTTCTCCAATTTTAGGAATATCCGTTGAAGCTACTCCAATAGCTTGTAATGATTTGGAAAAACGATGAAGTTCTCCTTTCTGAAGAAGTTGGTCCAATCTTCCCAGTTGAGCAATGGTTCGATGTTTAACTTTCCCATTTTCACGAAAAGTCTCAACCAAACTGAGGTAAATAAAATTTTTTGAGCGAGTTTTTTTTATAAACATACTCACATTTTACATTTAATCTTTTAATAGTCAATTTTTTTTGAAAAAATGTTGCCACTACGAATTTTGAAAAAAAACTTATCTAACTTAAAATAAATAACTTATAAATTTAATGTGTCAAACTCAGGAAAAATAGGTCCATATTAGTATATGGACCTATTTTTGATCGTTGAAGCCCGAGAGCTTTCGCATTGCCCAAATTGCAGCTTTCAAGTGAAATGAGTATAGCTGAATTGGCCCAATTAAAGAGAGTATGCTGAGCCTTTTTAGTGTGTGATTATATATAGATTAAGTTGAAAAATGAGATGTAATGCTAAACCAGTAATAGGGGAGATCATACCTACCATAGCAGAGACGCTAATGGTGTTATTTATGGCATGACAAAGAATAGGGAGTACAATGGATTCCGTCCTCTCTTTTAGATAGCCAGTAGATAACCCAAATATAGTAGCATAAACCACTTGAAGTGAGGTCTCAAATATTGCTTGGTCAGAGCATGCTAGATTGCCGAAGTGGGCCAAGCCAAATAAAAAGGCTGTCATCCTTACTCTAAAGACTTCTTGTGCTTTTAAATCTTCTTGAGAAATAGCTCTTTTTTTGCGGATCCAATTCCGTCTTTTTTGAAAAATATGGATGGTTCCTTGTAAACTCCATCGAAATATAATTTCTTCTGCGACAGGGGCTATTAGAACATTGTCTAAAGCCAATTTACTACCTCTAGCCTGGTAATGGATGATACAAAATAAACCAATAGCTGTGCCAGTTACCTTAAAAGCCTCGCTTAAGAAGCGAATAATTTCTTTACCTACTGATTTAGAGGCTGTATAGATAGTGGTTTCCCAATTTGGAGAGAAGGGAGATATTACTTCACTAGTCATGATATTTTCTTTCTTACATATTTAAAAATTTAATATATTCTAATAGATTATATCTTTTTAAGTCCAAGAACTTGGAGACTTATTTAATTATATTCCTTTCAGCTTTGAACTGGAATGAGTATATACTCATCCCAGTTCAAAGTGAGAATTTGGGCAATGCGAAAGCTCTCGCGATTCAACGATCAAAAATGGGTCCATATACTCATATGAACCAATTTTTGATCGTTGAAGCCCGAGGCTTTGGCACAGCCGAAACTTCTCACTTTGAACTGGGATGAGTATATACACAAGTAAGCCAAAAAACATTTTACAACTTACTTGTGTATGAAAGTTTATATATAATAAATAGAGTTTTTTTTCATATCAATTTAGGGATAAAAGTTTACTTTCTTTGATTAAATTGGTATAAAATAGTAAGAGATTTTCTGGAAAAGGTAGAGAATGCTAGATAATTTGTTTATCAAAGGATTAATCGTTGGATTTTGTATTGCGATGCCTGTAGGCCCCATTGCGATGTTATGTATTCGACATTCTCTTATACGAGGAATGATTTATGGATTAGCAGCAGGTTTGGGCGCTGCTTTGGCAGATACTCTATATGGGGTCCTAGCAGCATTTGGAATCTCTATGATTTCTCATTTATTGAGTAACCACCAAATCTGGTTTCAGCTAATTGGAGCAGTTGTTCTGTGTTATTTAGGTGTTACGACTCTGCTTTCTAAACCTAAAGAAGAGAATGAAAAAGATGTTCCTTTAAGTTTGATTCGTATTGTGATCACCACTCTTTTTTTGACTTTGACCAACCCTTTGACCTTTTTAGGTTTTGCTGGAATTTACGCTGGTTTCGGAATTTGTTTAGAGGAAAAAGGCATGTTTTCTGCCTGCATTTTGACAAGCGGTGTATTTATAGGTTCCGCAGTCTGGTGGCTGCTATTGAGTTGCGGAACAGCTAAGCTTGGAAAAAAAATGAATTATAAACCTACGCAACTACTTAATACCATTTCAGGATCTTTAATTCTAGCTTGTGGTTTTATAGCTAGCGTCATGGCTTTTCAACAGGTAATAAGGTCCCTAACCTAATGCTCTGTCTCATGTTAAATGAAACAAAATAAAGGAGACGGCAAAAATTCTACTGATTTTTACCATCATTGATAGCTTTAGAAATGGTAAAAATAACTTGATAAAGAAGGTTCATAAAACCATACCAAGTCACTGCAAGTAATCGGAAAGCAGGGTTTCTGTTTATCATCTGTCTAGGAGTATAAATTTGTTTAAATAATAAATTGAATACTCCTTTTACTGCACAAATCAAGAAAAGGATGATCAGGCAAACAAAGATAAATGGAAATAAGATGCTACCGATGAGAAAAACGAAGTAGCATGCAAGACAAAAAAGTAAAAATGCAAGCATAGATAACCAGCTCTTTATGCTAAATAGTTTAATTATAGTTTAGTTTTATAATATCATATTTCTTCTTTTTGCGTAAGGTGAGTTTTTAAGCATTTATAGACAAAATAGATCTAATTTGAAAATAAGCTTTTACCTAACGGAGGAAGAGCAACCTCGTTGCCTTTAATTTTACCTCTGTATCCAGACGGTATTGCTTGTTCTAACAAGGCATTCAGAGTTTGCAGCGTATTTCCTCTCTTTTGGTTTTTCACTGGATCAGTTAATGCTTCAAATACTTTATTATTCAAGATATCTCTCATTTCACTAATGCCATGGTTGCAGCCTCTTTCAGGAGCTTCCTGAGATAATCTAGACAATTCTTGAGATAGGCGATCTTGCTCTGTCAAAGACCTGAATATTTTACGAAATACCCCTGCGATTCTTTGAAAGATGGTAATTTTTTCTTCACAAAGGAATTTAATTGTTTGTGTGAATTCTTCTTGAATTGTTGGCTTAACATGGGTATTTCTATCACATTTTATCTTACTTATTGTAGAGGAGCTAGCCGAAAGGCGTGCTTTGGCATAACTAATCCGTTTTATTAAGTTAGGCAGAAATGTAAAGATGCTCTTAAAGAGAGGAGGGCGTCCATATTTTTTTAATTTAATATACAAAGTATTAGAGTATTGATTGGGTTGATCTTCTGCTAGCCTTATAAAAAGGATAGAGCGTTTTTTAGCAGGTAATTGTGAATCCAAGTCAAAGCTCCAAGCTTTTTGCCCTTTCTTGAGATATTCTTTCATATCAGTAGAAATTCGATGATAAATCTCGGTTGTAGCACATAATTTTAAAAATCTTTCTAACTTATGATCTGGGTCTTCAATGCGAAAAGCTCCATCAGTAAATGCTTTTCCGTGTGGCAATAATTGACGCCCATCAAAACCGTTGTAAGAGGCAGCTTTTGCCATGAAGAGCCATATCAAGCAGATAGCTGCACGGGAATTTGCGAATAGTTTCAATGTCTGTTCAAAGTAGTTATTCGCCTCGGTTTTGGAGATTTTCTCTTCTAGTTGTTCTCCCAAGGAAATATAATATTTTGCCTCATCAAATGAGATAGAACAGTATTTCTGACAATATTCACTTATTCTTTCCTCCAGAAAGGGATATTTGGTAAATAAATTCGGTTGATCTTTAGGCTTAATGGAGTTAGATGTAACGGAATTTAAGGAAGTTGTTTCGGTTCCCAACGAAATATAACTTGTTGATAATGATGGAGTAGCCATAAGATTCCTCCTTTAATGGTTATAAGAACTGATAAAGCCGATTTACCTCTTGAAAAAGCCTTTTATCTCAATAAATATTTAGCAAAATAAGACGTCTTTTCATAAATGTGAGGTGAGCGATACTGAACAAAATCGTGTATTCTCTCTAAAAACAGATATAAACCAAACATGTTTTTTTATTAATCAAAATGATTTAAAAAATTGAAATTACAATAGAGGAAGTATAAAAAATAATTATTAACAAATTCTTGAATTTGCTATCTCTTCAGTTTAGGTGAGGAAATAAGAGGAGTCAATCAGATGCATAGGACACCTCCATTAAATAAAGAGATGATTAAGAATTATGTGGGTCTTTCCAACTTTCAGAAGGGAGAATCGTACAAGGCAAATAAAGCGGTTAGACAAGGTAAAATTAAAAATCATATTTTGACAGCTCTTTGTCAAGGCCATGCATTTGATCCCTATACTGTTGAAGTTATTTTTGATAAGCAGGGGATTAATCAAAGTTATTGCTCATGTCCTGTTGGGGCAGGAGGAAAATGTAAACATATTGCCGCTCTTTTATTGACATGGCTCGATTATCCAGATCTATTTGCTGAATGGGAAAAGATCTGGGAACAACTTCAGACTTATGATTCTAAAAGTCTATTAGAATTGATCGATCTATTAGAAGAAAAAGTCGAAGGATCTGTTTATATCATTCATTCTTTTCAACAAAATTTACAAAGCTTGCAATCCCCTTACTTAGCTAAGTATTTAAGACGCATTGAAGAAGCTTTTCAAGCATCAAAATTACCCTGGTATCATCCAGATGCTGCAGAAGCAACCGAGATGGCTTTTTCTCTGGGAAAAATTCGATCAGATACGCATGCAAGAATTGAGGAACGTCAGTTTTCTGAGGCCATTCAAATCCACCAATCCTTAATCCAAGGCATCCTCAATTACTTAGATGAGCATGATGATTTTTGGGGAGTTTTTGGAGAGGAAATAAAGGGATGTATACGAGAACTGGCATATGCTTTTACTCAAATTCCAGAAGATCAAGAGCTGCGTCAGAAAATTTTTCAAATACTTTTCCGTCTTGTCGAAGAACAAGTGTATCGAAAAGGCGATATTGGAGCGGAAGAGGCTAGACACGTTATTCTTGAGCATGTCAAGCCTTCTGAGAGGACACAAATGATCTCTTGGATCAAGGCAGTTCAAGCAGCCTATAAGAGTGAAGACAGAAAAGAGTATTTATGGTTAAATGATTTTTTAATTGACCTAGAAAAAGAGAGGTTGGATCCCGAAATTTATTTAGATCACTACCGTCAAACAGGCCAGATTGGCAAGTTAATTGATAGCCTTCTAAGCTTAGGTCGAGTTCAGGAAGCTGAACAGGCAGCTCGACAGCAAGAATTAATATCTCAGGTACTTCCTTTAGCCAATATCTTCTTGCAACATCAACAAGAGGAGATTGCTGAACATTTAGTCCTTGAGGCTATGATAAAAAAGGCAAATTTGGAGCTTTTAAGTTGGTTAAAAGATTTTTATCTTAAAAGAAATCGTCGAGATTTAGCCTTAGAACAAGCAATGAAAATCATACACTTATCTCCCCGATTTACCTATTACCAGGAAATTCAAGAACTTGCGCAATCTCTTGGCAACTGGGAGCAGATCCGTCAAGAAATATTAGATTTTTTAAAAAGCTTAAATGATCAAACCCTTTTAGTTGAGATCTATTTGGATGAAAAAGATTTGGCACGCGCAATAGACACATTTAATTTAACGACATTTAAAACAGTAGGGGTCTTTAAAGATACAAATCACTCTCTTTTGGGCTTACGTTTGGCTTCAGCAGCGCGGCATAAATATCCACATTTTGCTATACAACTCTATCAAGAGGTTGTTCAATATCTGATTGAAGAACGTAATCGAGAAAGTTACCGTCAAGCTTGTAATTATTTAACAATAATGCGAGAGATTTACCAAGAAATATTCTCTATTAAAGATTGGAATGCCTATTTAAAAAATTTCATCCAAACTTACAGTCGCTTTCGAGCATTAAGAGATGAAATGCGCCAGAGTGGTTTAATCTAACACACAAGTTTTTCTTATATACTCCTTCCAGTTGAAAGCTGGAAGCAGTATATACTCATCCCAGTTCAAAGTGAGAAGTTTCGGCTGTGCCAAAGCCTCGGGCTTCAACGATCAAAAATTGGTTCATATGAGTATATGAACCAATTTTTGATCGTTGAATCGCGAGAGCTTTCGCATTGCCCAAATTCTCACTTTGAACTGGAATGAGTATATATTTGATTCTTAATGAGCTTATGATTTATTTAAGGTCTAGAGTGTGTTCTCAAATTCATAATGCCTATAGTCAAGATTATTTCGTCGCAACCAGTGCAGAAATAATCTTGACTATAGGCATTCTAATCTAAGAAAGAAGGAGAAATTTAAAGTGCTGAAAACTAAATCTATTCCCTTATTCATCTTATCTATTCTATTTATGGCTTCAACTCTTATGGCAGTCTCTTTTGATATTTCCGATCTTTCGACTTTACCTACTTATTTTACTTATACAGAAGATGAGTTAGCTCCTTTATATAGTCTTGATTCACCTCAGCAGATGGACCTAGATGAAGTAATGAAATGGGATCCCATCACTTTAAAGCTTATTCGAGAAGGAGGTCGGGAGGAAAATATTTCGCGTATCTACGCTTATCTCTATACAGCGCAGAGAGATGTAGCCTTTTTATCTTACTTTATCAAACGGCGTTTTGAAGGATCTTTAGCACCTATTTCACAGCAAATCTTAGAAGCTTTTTTTCCTCATTTTAAAGATCAGCAACAAAAGACTCCTAACAATCCAGATTCCTATTCTCAAGTTCTTGCTCATATTGTTATGACTAAGGTCAAAGACAGGATGATTGATGAACAACGTTCAATAAAACCTTATGAACAGAAACAAGGCGATCAATATTGGACAAGCACAGGACGTTTTATTGGTCAAGAAATAGGATCTTGGAAACCTTGGTTTCTCTCATCAGGTAGCCAATTTAGACTTCCATCTCCACCTCCTTATTCTAGTCCCATATGGCAAGAACAGATTAGGCAAGTAAAAGAAGCTCGAGAACATATCACGAAAGCGCAAGAAAAAAGTGTCCGTTTTTGGGCAGGCATAGGAGAAAATGCAGAGCAACAATATGGCGATTGGCGAACAATTGCTAATGAATATATACGGAATCATCATGTATCGTTACAGATGGCTCTTCTTGTGCGTTCTATTTTGGCAATGGGGATAGCAGATGCAGCCATTGCAACCTATGATTCTAAGTATACTTATTGGGTCAAGCGCCCCTCTATGATGGATTCTAATATCCATCCTTGTTTTCCCAATCCTAATCATCCTGGTTATCCCTCCTTGCATTCAACAGCTTCCATAACGTCTGCTATGATTTTAACCTGTTTTTTTCCTCAATCTCGCGATTTATGGGAAAAATTAGCTTGGGAAGCGGGCATGTCCCGTATTTGGTGTGGCATTCATTTTCCTATCGATAATGAAATGGGTCGCTTGTTAGGAAAAGATGTCGGTCATTCTATCATAGAATCTATAGAACGTTCTCGCCGTGTTAAAGTCGATATCAAATAGGCTTCACAAGAGGCCTATTCTTTTAATTCTTGTAATAGAATAATAACCTGAGTTTATTTCCTTGATTATTAGAGAAGATTTTCTCTTAGATCTTGTCCTTTTCTTTGAAGGGAATAGTCAAATGGCTATTTCCGAGAAGAAAAGGACGAGAGATAAGAGGAAAGATTCCTAAGAATCAAGGAAATAAACTCAAAACTCAGGTTAATACCAAACAGGCACATTTACTCACCTTACGTAAAAATAGCGGGTATTTCGACTGAACCATGGGAACTTTCGCTTCAGTCCAAATATCACTCTTTTTGCGTAAGGTGAGTTACTTCAGGCATCGTTTAAATGACGCCTAAGTAAATTTGTCTGTTTGGTATAAAAATGCTTGAGATGTTAAACTCCATTATCGAATTAAAGTATTTCATCCAGAGTTGAATTCTCCTCTTCATCATCATGCTAGGGAGCGAAGTTGATCTATGGTAAATATCTATGAGCTTTTGATTTTGATCACATTTATCTTGGGTTATTTTCTCATTACTATTGAGCATTATACTAAAATTAATAAAACATCAATCGCTTTGATGATGGCTATTCTTTGTTGGATTTTCCAATTTGCCAGTAAGGCCAAGACACAAACAGCAAATCTTGCTTACCTGACAGAACATGTGGCTAGTGTTAGCCAAGTGATTTTCTTTTTACTGGGCGCTTTGACTATTGTTGAAATTATTAACGCTCATCAAGGATTTCGACTGATCTCAGATTATATCCGTATTCGTTCAAAACGAAAGCTTCTGTGGCTAATCGGTTTTATCACATTTTTCTTATCTGCTGTCCTAGATAACTTGACAACTACCATCATCATGGTGACTTTAATAGGTAAATTAATTAAAAAAGGAGAAGAACGCTTGTTGCTAGGTGGAGCCATTGTCATTGCTGCTAACGCAGGAGGCGCTTGGACGCCTATTGGAGATGTAACCACCACAATGTTGTGGATTGGCGGACAGTTATCTAGCTTCGCAGTTATCCGTGATTTAATTTTTCCTAGTCTTGCCTGCTTGATTGTATCTCTTCTTTGTCTGACTTGGTCCTTAAAAGGGAAAATACAACTCTCTGAAAAGGCTCACGGGACTCAAAAGCAAGATCTAGAACCAATGGGAGTAGCCGTCTTCTGGTTAGGTTTGGCCTCTTTGATCTTTGTCCCCATCTTTAAAATTTTAACAGGGCTGCCCCCTTTCTTAGGAATCATGTTTGGACTTGCTATTCTTTGGTTATTCACTGATATTGTTCATCGTCAATATGAAAATCGCCACCATTTACGAGTTCCTCATATTATTACACGTATTGATGTGTCAAGTGTCTTATTCTTCCTCGGTATTTTGCTTTGCATAGATGCTCTTCAAACTGCAGATCTTCTAAATAGGTTAGCAAACTGGATGGATCAAAGAGTGGCTAATCCTCATCTCATTGCCATTGCTATTGGACTTGTGTCTGCCATAGTAGATAATGTTCCTCTTGTAGCAGCTGCCATGGGAATGTATGACCTTACTCAATATCCCATGGATTCTAGTTTCTGGAGTTTAATCGCTTATTGTGCAGGAACTGGAGGAAGTATTCTTGTCATCGGTTCCGCTGCAGGGGTCGCTTTTATGGGATTAGAAAAAGTCCGGTTTTTTTGGTATTTTCTTCGAATAGGTATTCCAGCTCTCGCAGGTTACTTTGCAGGCATTGGTGTATATGAGATGCTCAAATAAGTTCCATGTCCTTATTAACTCACCTTACGCAAAAACACCGCTATTTTTACGTAAAGTGAGTTATTAAAGATTTCGCTCTTTTCGATTAATCCTGACTTCCGCGGTTTTTAATTTGTAGAGCGTTATTTAAGATATGTTTTAGAGAATGAATTGTCAGTAAAAATAATGTAGTGTATAAATTTATTTGATATTTAAATTACAAAAATGTAATTTAAAACCATGTTTATAAGATGCCAAAAACACTCCAATAGCAAACGTCGTACCTTAATGATCTGCAAATCCTTTCGGGAAGGAAAAAAGGTCAAACAAAAAATAATTAAATACATAGGTGTTGCCCGTGATGAGAATCAGTATAATATTCTTATGCAAGTCGCTCAAAGCGAACTAAGAGTATTATCTAAGATTGATAATACACGAAAAAACACCGACCCCGAATATGATGATTGCGATGGGGTACAACTGGCAGGCTTAGTTGAAAAATATCGGATAAATGAGGGATTTCAAGCTGTTTTTAACACATTATGCGACCGAATTGGGATTTCAGAGTTATTTTCTAAGTATCGTTATAATCAACTAAAGAATGTGGTTACTGCTCGCATTGCCCAACCAGGAAGCAAGGTTCATACAGCAAAAATTCTTAAAAAGAATTATCAAAGACCTATCACTGAAGACAGAATTTATCGGATGATGGATGCTGTTTTGGAATATGAAACAGAAATTAAAACAAAAATTTTTGAATTTTCTAAGAGCTTGTGTCCAAACCAAGAACTAGATCTTCTTTTTTTCGATGTAACCACTCTTCATTTTGAAAGTCAAAAAGCTGATGATTTGAGAAATCTAGGCTATTCCAAAGCTCATAAAATTGGAGAAGTTCAAGTTGTGCTAGCATTAGCGACAACTTCAACAGGTCTTCCGGTTGGTTACACCTTATTTTCAGGAAATACTGCGGAGGTAGATACTTTATTAGTATGCTTAGAGGAATGGAAAAAAACATTCAAAATAAGAAATGTAACAGTGATAGCTGATCGAGCTATGATGTCAGAGGATAATCTAAAAAAGATGGATGCAGCGGAATTGGATTATATAGTTGCTGCAAAGTTAAAAAGTCTTCCAGGCAAATTAAAACAAACTATTTTGAAACGAAGGCAAGAGACATCAGTAGAGATTCAAGAAAATGAAATAATGGAAGTTCAGGAGCACGAATATAAAGGAAGGCGACTATTAGTGAGTTTTAGTGAAAGTCGAGCTAAGAAAGATCGTGTAGATAGAGAAAGATTAATAAAAAAACTGAAAGTCAAATTAGGAAAGAAGAATGAGGCAAATCCAAAGAAGTTAATAACAAACAAAGGCTATCTTAAGTTTATAAATGATAAGCAAGAAGGAAATATAACTTTAAACGAAGATAAGATAGCAGAGGAAGCTCTTTGGGATGGGTTACATGGAGTGATTACAAGTAAAAAAAACACCTCAACGAAAGAAATCCTAAGTCAATATAGGCGGTTGTGGGTCATTGAAGAATCTTTCAAAATCAATAAATCCAGCTTGGAAATGAGGCCCATATACCACTTTAAGCCTAATAGAGTAAAAGCCCACATTTTAATTTGCTATCTTGCATTTGCGTTATCGAAGTACGCTATACATCAAGTCAGTGCATTTATTGATGATGGCATTAGTTTAGAACGGATGAGAGAAGCTTTACTTGATGTGCAAGCCAGCATTATGGAAGATGAGTTAACGGGAAAGCGTTATAAATTACCTTCAAGTATGAGTAAGGAGGCAAAACAAATATACAAATCTTTTGGCATATCTCGTATTCGTTATCCGCAAAAAGTGTTCGATTACGAGAAAAATGTAGTGTACTAAAAAAATACTAAGTCATTGATTTTTAGGAATCTCTTAAACAAAACCGCGGAAGTCAGGAGAGTGGCTAATCCTCATCTCATTGCCATTGCTATTGGACTTGTGTCTGCCATAGTAGATAATGTTCCTCTTGTAGCAGCTGCCATGGGAATGTATGACCTTACTCAATATCCCATGGATTCTAGTTTCTGGAGTTTAATCGCTTATTGTGCAGGAACTGGAGGAAGTATTCTTGTCATCGGTTCCGCTGCAGGGGTCGCTTTTATGGGATTAGAAAAAGTCCGGTTTTTTTGGTATTTTCTTCGAATAGGTATTCCAGCTCTCGCAGGTTACTTTGCAGGCATTGGTGTATATGAGATGCTCAAATAAGTTCCATGTCCTTATTAACTCACCTTACGCAAAAACACCGCTATTTTTACGTAAAGTGAGTTATTAAAGATTTCGCTCTTTTCGATTAATAGCCCAAGCAAAGAAGGAATTCCAAAGAAAATAGGCTGTTAAAAGAAAGTAGCTAACTTTCTCATTAAAGGCAGAACTCCAACTCTTTTGTGGTTGATTATGAAACCTTTGTAAACGGGCCACAGTAAAATTAAACTCACCCTCTTCCACTTGTTTTTCCCATTCCGGTTGCGACTGATTAAAAAGAGCCGATGTCCAATTTTTAACTAAATAAGAGTTCCAACCCTGTTGCAGCTGCTGTTGTTGCTCTATCCAGTGAAAATGAAGAGGTTCTCCTACGTAATCATGCATAATGATTGCCTCAGTGGGAAAAAGAGTTAAATCAGGGGAAGGAAGTGGTATCACACCATTTAATCGGTTATCTATACTATAAGCTAACACAATAAGAGGCAAAAGCCAGATAGCTTGTGTAGCTCCTTCTATTCTTAAAAGAAAAAATAACGCAATTAAAATAGAAAAAAATAACCAGGCTAATTCAAAGGAAGGAATATGTAATAATAAAGCCTGTAGCATCTCCAATTTTGCGTAATGGAGATCTTGTTGAATAATCATGAAGAACTTGATAATCATTTAAAAGAGTCAAGTATTGATCCTTAGGTAAAGCTGCAAAACGCTCAGCATTGCGTCTAAATTTCTCATTCTGAGGAGAATGAGATTTAAGCAATTCTGAAGTCCCCATGACATATTCATAAAGCAATAAGCGTGATTTGAGAGAGAAGTATTCTCCCATAAAAGGTTGAACAATATACCACAGGATAAGACTAAAAACTAAGCATAAGTGAATGATAGCCCATAACCGCTTTGAGATCGGAAGAGTCAGGGAGGAGCTGCTTTGCTTTTCTAAGATCATTGTCATTCCTTGTCAATTATTGATTGCATTTCAGTAAGCGCGCTATTCTGATCAATATAGATGAAATCTTAATTTTAAAAAATGATTTTATAACAAATTAAAATAATAAAAGTAATTACTCAGGTCATTAAATATTAAATTGACGAAAATGAAAAAGTTTCATTTTCGTCAATTTAATATTTAATGACCTGAATATTCAAGAAGATAGGCAACAGAGGGCTTGTCCATTAAAAGCTTTTATCAAAGCAGAAAGGACGACTGTGCCTTTTTTCTTACATGTAGACATGTAGCTTCGAATGCGACAAAATATTTGAGCATAAGTCTTCGTGCGAAAGCACCCTGATATCTTCATTTTGACTTTCATCATGCGAATATCCCTTTCTGCCTGATTATTATCAAAAGGTACATCTTGCTTATACATAAACATTAATGTCTGCCTTTTCCTATTTTTCAGGCGATCCAAAAGGCAAATTTCCTTGGGATGAGATTTTCTTGGTGGTCCAGTTTCATGAAGAGCTTGAATATAGCCCTCATTTATAATCTTATCATACCTTTGTTCAAATAACGAAATTTTGCAAGGCTTTAGTTGTCTCTCTTCCTTGGCAAGCTTTATCTCTCGAAGGCACTTCTGCATTTGTCTTGCCCAATCATGAGATGTCCCTTCAAACACAGCTTCAAGCTCACGTAAGTGATGGCTATTGCATAAGGCATGATTGCATTCATATTGGAAATAAGCCCTCCAATGGTCATGTACTAATGTATTCATAAAATTTGGCAATATTTCCATTTCATCCATAGCCTTTTTGCCTCTTCTGGGATGAACAAAATAGGAAGTCAACCTCTTAGATGATGCAACATGGAGCCATTCGTTCTTACCATTTATTCTTAAACTTGTTTCATCTCCATGTAAAACTCTTTCCTTTTGGATTTGCCTTTTAAGTTCCTTTTCAAAGTCTTGCAGATTTATAAAGGAATCTTTCTCTGCTTTAAAAATGGCAGCCTCCCCTAAAGGATGATCAAAAATATCCTTAAAAAATTCGCAAATACGTTCGCTTGGAATAAATTGATAGTGATGTAAATAAACTAAAAATGCCTTAAGCTGCTTGCCATATTGAGGTCCAAAACTTAATCCTTGGGGTAGATTAGCTGAGCAAATCTTGCCGCAATCAGGACAAATCTTTTCAAAAACTCTATGCTCGGTCACCTCTATTTTCATTTGCGGAAGATCAAATACTTGTGCAACCTTATAACCTACATGATCTGTGTTCTTAATATTTGATCTACAATAGGTGCAAATATCAAGCGGGTATTCAATAATTTTATCTGGCTTATTACAAATTTTTAAAGTCTGGCCTTTATGCCCTATTTGTCCACCACTTCTTTTAGAGCTTTTCTCGTGCTGAATTTTGATTTTTTTAAACCCATCTGTGGAAGGAGGCTTATGACTATTGCGACTATTTTGATTAAGCTGGTTTTCTAAATCTGCCACTTTCTGTTCTAAATCTACCACTTTCTGCTTTAAAGCTTTAACAAGGGGAACGAGTAAAAGTAGTTCATTAATAAGCTTATCTTTTTGCTCAATAGAAAGTTGGCTAAGAGGAGGAAGATTCTCAAGATCCATAAAAAACCTCGAATCCTTATCTTCCTGTATTATAAACTAATTGTTAATAAAAAGTTTACTCCTGAGTAATTACTAATAAAAATAGAAACTGATTGACAGTTATATTAATATTTAATATCTTTAAATTAAATATTGATGATTAAGTTAATGCTTATTTCTGTTTTATAATAATTAGATGTGATTAATTTTATTTTTATAAATAGTCTATTTTGTAGTTTTTTATGTTTTAAAATATTTACAAAACAAATAATTAGTAAATTTACTATAATAAATAATAAATATCTAATTTATACATAATTTAATTAAAAAATATTGACATCTATATCAATATTTAATATCTTTAAATTAAAGAAGTGATTAGGAATTTATTAAGAATTATTTTTTATCTTCAATTAATTTATTAAATCTGTTGTAAAAAAAATCTAGTTATTATAATATTAAAAATGAAGGGGGGAGTGGAAATTTCCCTCTTCATTCTCTTTGCTTATTTAAATATTTAAACTAAATTCGAAATTGGATGATTAAGGCGGCCTTTTTCTACGACTCAATGTAATGGCTGTGATCCTTAATCGACTTTTAAATTTTCTCTTACTCTGCAAATAGCGAAGGTGTTTTAGAAATAGAGTTATCTTCTTGGTCAGAACCTTCGCTATTATATGGAACGAATAAAAAATAAAGCGCTTAAGATAGTGCTTGAGTATTAATTTTAAGAAAAAGAGAAAAAGGTATTGCGATAAAAGGCTTACTTTTGTATGTTTGTATCTTCTTATGAGCAAGATGTTAAAATCATCTGAACGCTTAAGAAATAGCGAATCCCTTTGAGGATTCGTCAGCTTGTTTTGACAGTATAAGAGAGACAATATGCGAGCCTGAATAATAGAGCTTGTGTAAGACAGGGTTTCTGTTTTACAGATGAATAGGCATAGGTTTAAAGTCTATGCGAGAGTATCATGCTCAAGTTTTCGAGAGTAAATATCTGTGAGAATTTGATCTTGGTTCAGATTGAATGCTGACGGCGTGGATGAGGCATGCAAGTCGAACGAAATATTGAGGCAACTTGATATTTAGTGGCGGAAGGGTTAGTAAGACATGGGTAACCTACCATTAACATAGGGATAACGATTGGAAACGATCGCTAATACCGAATAAAGTGGAAGTAAGGCATCTTAGTTTCATGAAAGTAGGGGATCGAAAGACCTTACGGTTAAAGAAGGGCCCATGGGATATCAGCTAGTTGGAGTGGTAAAAGCACACCAAGGCAAAGACGTCTAGGCGGATTGAGAGATTGACCGCCAACACTGGGACTGAGAACTGCCCAGACTCCTACGGGAGGCTGCAGTCGAGAATCATTCGCAATGGGCGAAAGCCTGACGATGCGACGCCGTGTGAGCGAAGAAGGCCTTAGGGTTGTAAAGCTCTTTCGCTTGGGAACAAGAGAAGCTGGCTAAAATCCAGTGGATTTGAGCGTACCAGGTAAAGAAGCACCGGCTAACTCCGTGCCAGCAGCTGCGGTAATACGGAGGGTGCAAGCATTAATCGGATTTATTGGGCGTAAAGGGCGCGTAGGCGGGGATGAAAGTCAGATGTGAAATCCCGAGGCTCAACCTCGGAACAGCATATGAAACTGCATTTCTAGAGGGTAGGCGGAGAAAATGGAATTCCACAAGTAGCGGTGAAATGCGTAGATATGTGGAAGAACACCAGTGGCGAAGGCGATTTTCTAGCTTATACCTGACGCTAAGGCGCGAAAGCAAGGGGATCAAACAGGATTAGATACCCTGGTAGTCCTTGCCGTAAACGATGTATACTTGGTGTAACCGGACTCAACCCTGGTTGTGCCGAAGCTAACGTGTTAAGTATACCGCCTGGGGAGTACAGTCGCAAGGCTGAAACTCAAAAGAATTGACGGGGACCCGCACAAGCAGTGGAGCATGTGGTTTAATTCGATGCAACGCGAAGAACCTTACCCAGATTTGACATGCAGAGGACAATCCCAGAGATGGGAAATCCCTTAGGGGCCGCTGCACAGGTGCTGCATGGCTGTCGTCAGCTCGTGCCGTGAGGTGTTGGGTTAAGTCCCGCAACGAGCGCAACCCTTATCATTAGTTGCCAACATATAAGGTGGGAACTCTAATGAGACTGCCTGGGTTAACCAGGAGGAAGGTGAGGATGACGTCAAGTCCGCATGGCCCTTATGTCTGGGGCTACACACGTGCTACAATGGTCGGTACAGAAGGCAGCGAAACCGCGAGGTGAAGCAAATCCCGAAAGCCGGCCTCAGTTCAGATTGTAGTCTGCAACTCGACTACATGAAGACGGAATTGCTAGTAATGGCGAGTCAGCAACATCGCCGTGAATACGTTCTCGGGTCTTGTACACACCGCCCGTCACATCATGGGAGTTGGTTTTACCCGAATCCGCTGGCTTAACCGCAAGGGAAGAGGCGTGTAAGGTAAGGCTGATGACTGGGATGAAGTCGTAACAAGGTAGCCCTACCGGAAGGTGGGGCTGGATCACCTCCTTTAAGGACAGTTTGTCATTAAGACAAACAGGTTGGGCAAGCTCTATCGCTTGCATATTGTCTCCTTTATACTGTCAAGACAAGTATATGTTATTTTGAAAGTCATAAATTAGAAAATCAAGTTAATCTAAAAGCGAAGATTGAGGAAGAGGGTGAAGCCCGGAAGGGAGAAGCCAAGGACTCAATCGATAGAAGTAAATTCACTGACAAAAATCAGCGCTTGAAAGATTATTCTTCAAAAAGTGGATGAAGAATTGATCATGAAGATCAATCGTAGAACTCAGAACTTAATTGCTTGAGAAAGAATTATGGTCAAGCTATTAAGGGCTATTGGTGGATGCCTTGGCATCAACAGGCGAAGAAGGACGCGCAACCTGCGAAAAGCTCCGGAGAGCTGGAAGAAGCCTAGACCCGGAGGAATCCGAATGGGGAAACCCAATGGGAAGAAAGCCCATTATTTTTAACTGAATCCATAGGTTAAGAAGGCAAGACCTGCCGAACTGAAACATCTAAGTAGGCAGAGGAAAAGAAATCAAAAGAGATTCCCCTAGTAGCGGCGAGCGAAGAGGGAAGAGCCCAAACCGTTAAGGAATTAACGGGGTTGTAGGACCAGTCAATAAAAGACAAGGAAGTCTAGCCGAACATTTTTGAAAAGGAAGGCAATAAAGGGTGATAGCCCCGTAGGCGAAAGATGGAATTGTTTAGACAGGCACCTGAGTAGGGCCGGACACGTGAAACCCGGTCTGAAGCAGGAGGGACCACCCTCCAAGGCTAAATACTAGTTGATGACCGATAGTGAACAAGTACCGTGAGGGAAAGGTGAAAAGAACCCCAGTGAGGGGAGTGAAATAGAACCTGAAACCAATAGCTTACAAACGGTCGAAGGCCTATGCCCATTAAATGGGAAAGGCTGACGGCGTGCCTTTTGCATGATGAGCCAGCGAGTTGCGATAAATGGCGAGGTTAAAGGACATCCGTTCTGAAGCCGAAGCGAAAGCGAGTCTTAAAAGGGCGCATAGTCATTTGACGCAGACACGAAACCAAGTGATCTATCCATGGCCAGGTTGAAGCAAGGGTAACACCTTGTGGAGGACCGAACCAGTAACTGTTGAAAAAGTTTTGGATGAGCTGTGGATAGGGGTGAAAGGCCAATCAAACTTGGAGATATCTTGTTCTCTTCGAAATAACTTTCGGGTTAGCCTCGGTAAGAACTTTACAGGGGTAGAGCACTGAATTCACGCGGGGGCTTACCAGCCTACCAAAGGAAATCAAACTCCGAATACTGTAAAGCCAACCGGGAGATAGACAGTGTGGGATAAGCTACATTGTCAAAAGGGGAACAGCCCAGATCGCCGATTAAGGCCCCCAATTCTATGCTAAGTGAGTAAGGAAGTGGAGTTTCAGAAACAGTTGGGATGTTGGCTTAGAGGCAGCCATCATTTAAAGAGTGCGTAACAGCTCACCAATCGAGAAACACCGCGCCGATAATAAACGGGACTAAAGCATAGAGCCGAAATCGCGAGTTTATCTAAAATTAGATAAGCGGTAGGAGAGCGTAGTATGAGCGCAGAAGGCGTACCGGAAGGAGCGCTGGAGCAAATACTAGTGATAATGCATGGCATGAGTAAACGATAAAGGGGGTGAAAATCCCCCTCGCCGAAAACCCAAGGTTTCCAGGGTAAAGCTCGTCTTCCCTGGGTTAGCCGGCCCCTAAGTTGAGGCTGAAAAGCGTAGGCGATGGGAAGCAGGTTAAATATTCCTGCGCCGCCAAGAAGCGAAGGTGAAGGGTTGACGAAGTAAGCGGAAGCGCGCGAACAATTGGAAAAGTTCGTGGGGCGATGAGGTTAGCAGGTAGGAAAATCCGCCAGCTAGAAGACCAGGTCGCAACCAAGGGGAGCCTTCGGGTGAACCAATGGCGCAGAGTGAGGCTTCCAAGAAATAGACTCTAACCGTTTCAAGGCGACCGTACCAAAACCGACACAGGTGGGAAGGAAGAATATTCTAAGGCGCGCGAGAGAACTCTTGTTAAGGAACTCGGCAAATTATCCCCGTAACTTCGGGAGAAGGGGAGCCGCCAGAGGTGATTGGCTAAGCGCCAAGAGCGTCAGGCGGCCGCAGAGAAATGGCCCAGGCGACTGTTTAACAAAAACACAGCACTATGCAAAGACGACTTAAGTCGAAGTATATGGTGTGATGCCTGCCCAATGCCAAAAGGTCAAAAGGAGATGTTAGCCGCAAGGCAAAGCATTGAATTTAAGCCCTGGTGAATGGCGGCCGTAACTATAACGGTCCTAAGGTAGCGAAATTCCTTGTCGGGTAAGTTCCGACCTGCACGAATGGTATAACGATCTGGGCACTGTCTCAACAAGAGACTCGGTGAAATTGTAGTAGCAGTGAAGATGCTGTTTACCCGCAATAAGACGGAAAGACCCCGTGAACCTTTACTGTACTCTGATATGGGCTTCTGATTTATCATGTGTAGAATAACCGGGAGGCAGAGAAAGAGCGTCGTCAGGCGTTCTGGAGCCGCCGTTGAAATACCGGTCTTGATAAAACGGGAATCTAACGAAGCCCCATGAATCTGGGATTCGGACAGTGTCAGACGGGCAGTTTTGCTGGGGCGGTATCCTCCTAAAAAGTAACGGAGGAGTCCAAAGCTTGCCTCATCGTGGTTGGTAATCACGAGAAGAGCGTAAAGGTAGAAGGCAAGTTAACTGTGAGACCAGCAAGTCGAACAGAGACGAAAGTCGGGCTTAGTGATCCGGCGGTGGAAAGTGGAATCGCCGTCGCTCAACGGATAAAAGGTACTCCGGGGATAACAGGCTTATCGCCACCAAGAGTTCATATCGACGTGGCGGTTTGGCACCTCGATGTCGACTCATCGCATCCTGGGGCTGAAGAAGGTCCCAAGGGTTTGGCTGTTCGCCAATTAAAGCGGTACGCGAGTTGGGTTCAAAACGTCGTGAGACAGTTTGGTCCCTATCTATTGTGGGCGCAGGATACTTGAGAGGAGCTGCTTCTAGTACGAGAGGACCGAAGTGGACAAACCAATGGTGAGCCGGTTGTTCTGCCAAGAGCATAGCCGGGTAGCTATGTTTGGAAAGGATAAGCGTTGAAAGCATCTAAACGCCAAGCCTCCCTCAAGATAAAGTATCCCAAGAGACACCATGAAGACGACGTGGTAGATAGGTTGGGAGTGTAAGCACAGCAATGTGTGTAGCTAACCAATACTAATCAGTCCAAAGGCTTGACCACCTTTTTTTGAAGGAGGAGACCATTCCCTTCAAGCAAGTGGTCAGAAATAATGAAAGCAAGAAGAAAATCTTTGAAGCGCTGTTTTTTGTAAGAGAAATAGATTAACTTGTGCTTGGTAGCATTAGAGAAGGGGAAATACCTGATCCCATCCCGAACTCAGAAGTCAAGCCCTTCATCGCCGATGGTACTACACACAAGAGTGTGGAAGAGTAGGTCGCTGCCAAGCTTTTTATTCATGGCCTTAAGAAATCATCAGTCTTAAGGCCTTTTTTATTTATACACAATTCAATAATTGGTCCATATACTCATATGAACCCATTTTTGATCGTTGAAGCCCGAGGCTTTGGCACAGCCGAAACTTCTCACTTTGAACTAGGATGGGTATATGCAGGAAAAAATCTTTTTTAACATTTATAGTAACACAAAGATTTTAGGTTCTGTAAATCTAATTGAGATACATCTTCAGAGCAGTTATTTTAATAAGGTCATTCATCAATTCCAAAAGTTGCTGTCATTATACATAAATGAATTCAAATGAATTTCTCGAAATTTTTCCAAAAGTCATGTATATTGCAGAAAAGTTCAGTCAAATTTATCGTTTTGCTTCCTATTGGTTATAAGTCTGTTGTGGTAAACAAACATTTCCTTATTCTTCGTCTAGAATATTCTATTCTATTGGAATAACACATTTTTCGAAATTTTTTCACAAATCATCGGCTAGACAAAATAATTCGATAATTGCATTCTCATCTATTTTGACCCCTTTTCATTAGTTTTTGTTGTAGTTAACAAAATTTCTAACTGAAAGAGGGTCTTTTTTCAATTAAATCCATCCATAGTACTGCTGCAATCAGCCTTACGTTAAACTGGCGCTTATTTAAGATTTACTCATTTTTAGGTTTTAGATATATTAAGAGGAAATAAGGATAAAAAGAATAGATGGAAAGCAGATAATATAGAATTTACCTCTAAAACTGAAAAAGTTAGAAAAAAGTTTAGTGAAATTAGGTAAATCTGCCAATGCCTTTATAGCATACTTAAAAGAGATAAATAGTTAGAGGAAAACAAGGTCAGGTAGACAGCAGAATTATTTAAAGAAATCAGAAAATAAAATTAAAATCTTTGTAAAATTTTGTCATTGCTAAATTAATATTGTTTAGTAATTCTTGTTAAGAATATAAAATATAATCTGAAGGAATAAAATATGACAATTTTCAATCTACTCAACGAATGTAAAACTGCTGAAGATTTATCTAATTTTCTAATCCATCTACAGCCTAGCATCGGGAAATTAGGCGGAAGAAGGTTTTGTGTAAAGGATCAAGTAGGAAGTATTTCTTTAAAGGATATTGTCAAACGCTTAGATGAGATCTATAAATCTTCTCTTATAGACAAAACATGTTCATCGAATATCACCGCTCAAAATCTAGGTATTGCAAAATTTATTAATGACTATCCACAAATCTTAAATGATGAACAATTAATCGATGATTTATATCAAATAGAAAGCTTATCTGGTTTACAAGAGATTCTCATCAAAAATACACAAAATCAAGCATTAATACTACAAGCAGAAGGGGAAGAGATCTCCTTGTTCCGACCCTTTCTTGCTCGAAAAACGGATTATTTTAATAGTATTGCTTCTTTTAGGGAAGGAAAAGCACTGCAGATATCCCTTCAAGAAGATTCGCCAGAAGCTATTCAATTGCTATTTTCTTTTCTCGAAGCTGGTCAAGTTGTGCTCACTTTTGAGAATGTTATAGAAGGACTTGTAATTGCAGATAAATACCAAGTCAAGGAGCTCAAGGACAAGTGTCAAAGATGGATTATGGACAATTGCGATCTTACGTGTGATAATGTGATCGAATGGCTTACAATTGCAGATAAATCCCAAGCCAAGGAACTCAAGGACAGGTGTCAAATATGGAGTGGGAATCAAAATAGCGATACTTTTAATTTATGGGAGATAGTAGATAAATTTGATGCAACCCTTTTACGAGAAGCTTTACTGCAACAAGCAGTGGCAAGCAAAGACACCTCAATTCTTAGAGAAAGAGGCCAATTTCTGAATCAACTCGGCTTGACCAATAAGAGCTCAGAAGACGTTCTAGAATTAGTTGAATTTTGTCCAAATATCTCTTATTTACAATTAACATCATGTCAAGGGCTCAAAGACCTCAAAAAGATCAGGGAATTAAGGAACCTCATAAGCCTTAAATTAATTGATTGTCAGCAACTAACCGACATTGGCGAGCTGATATTACCCAATCTCACTAGTCTTGACTTAAGTTGGTGCCAGAAGTTAACCGATGCAGCTGTTAAAGAGATAGCAGCAAGATTAATCACTCTCACTAGTCTTGACTTAAGTGGGGGCGAGCAGTTAACCGATGAAGCTGTTAAAGAGATAGCAGCAAAATTACCCAATCTCACTAGTCTTGACTTAGGTTGGTGCCAGCAGTTAACCGATGAAGCTGTTAAAGAGATAGCAGCAAAATTACCCAATCTCACTAGTCTTGACTTAGGTTGGTGCCAGCAGTTAACCGATGCAGCTGTTAAAGAGATAGCAGCAAGAATACCTACTCTCACTAGCCTTGACTTAAGTGGATGCAAGCAGTTAACCGACGCAGCTGTTAAAGAGATAGCAGCAGGATTACCCACTCTCACTAGTCTTGACTTAAGTGGATGCAAGCAGTTAACCAATGAAGCTGTTAAAGAGATAGCAGCAAGATTACCCACTCTCACTAGTCTTAACTTAAGTGAATGCAAGCAGTTAACCGATGAAGCTGTTAAAGAGATAGCAGCAAGAATACCTACTCTCACTAGCCTTTACTTAAGTGGATGCAAGCAGTTAACCGATGAAGCTGTTAAAGAGATAGTAGCAAGATTACCCAATCTCACTAGTCTTTGCTTAAGTGGGTGTGAGCAGTTAACCGATACAGCTGTTAAAGAGATAACAGCAAGATTACCCAATCTCACCTTCTTGATTTAACGTCAGTGAATGAGATAACTGATTCATCTATTCAAGAAATAGCAGCACCAAATCTCATCAATCTTAACTTAATGTTTTGTATAGAACAAAAAATTTTTCATAAAAACTCGCTTTTAAAGTCTTCTATCCCACATTCCGGTAGTGCTGGTAGTGCTAAACAGGTAAGGCTCTTAGCTGTTTGTTGTAATCGCAAATAAAATATTTTATTAATCCAATATGGTTACTTAACTTCTGAGGAAACGAAAGGGTTTTTCTCACGAGTCTTGTACACCTTTGTCTGAGTGTACAATTAAATCTTTCAATATAACTCGTCTGACCGAATTGCTTGTTAACTGGCTGATGTTGACTCCAAGGAATGGTCTCATAGTAGACATTAAATTTGTCAGTGAAATAGATGGCTTTTTTTTAATGACTCTGGAAGCTTTGCAAAAAGAAGTTCTGCTGTCTTTTTATCCCGAGACCCTACTTGCATAGCCAGAACTTGCCGGCTCTTTTTATGCAAGACAAGCCACAACCATTGATCATTTTTCTTATTACCTATAAAGCTCCAAAGTTCATCTACCTCAAGTTTAGCTATCTCTATATCATCTCCTTCCCTACAAGATACTTCCGCATTCAAATCATCAGGTAAATTGCTTATAATAAAGTCAATAAAATCTAGGAACCGTGGCATGCTTACATCAAAAATCCGATAAATTCCATTAAGAGAAACTCTTTCTAAAAGAGCTTTTCTAACCAGTTCCCTTGTATGTTCATCAATAAGTTTAGCTTCCTTATTTTCGCTAAATTGTTTGCTACACTCCAAACAGCGAAAATTTTGTTTTTCATGTCTGGTATAGCCATTCTTTTTGATTAAATAGGTTTTAGATATATTAAGAGGAAATAAGGATAAAAAGAATAGATGGAAAGCAGATAATATAGAATTTGCCTCTAAAACTGAAAAGTTAGAAAAAATTTTAGTAGGATTGGGTAAATCAGCTAATATTTCTATAGCATACCTAAAAGAACGTCAGTTCGATTTTCAATTAGCTCGTCATCAGTACTTTAAGCTCATTTTCGCGCAAATTTAGAGATGGCTTTTTAGGACGAAGGGTGTAAGCAATTAATCCCGACAACAAGTTGACTAAAAAGTTGGTCGGACTTCTATGCCTGGAATGCTCGATTTGTGAAATGTTTTTCAGCTGATCAATAATGGTTTCGACGATTCCCCTTTTACGAAGCATCAGCTTGTCTATCAGTGGCATCAGCTTATTTTTCATATTTGATTTTATTTTGGTGATCAGCTGCACCCCTTGTTGCATAAGCCTATCAAATAAATCTGAGGATATGTACCCTTTGTCGCCAAAAACCTTGCCAAAGACCTTTTGTACGAGCCCTGGAACAGGTTTTCTATCATCAATATTGCCAGCAGTGATCATATAAGCTAAAAGCTCTCCTGCATCATTCACTACGATATGCAGCTTAAAGCCATAAAAGTAACCAACAGAGGTCTTTCCCCATTTGGCAATCCCTTTGGATACTTTGTGGCTGTGGACACGCTTTGGGTGGCTAACTTCCAAAGACGCTGAATCGACAAATGAAATGCCGCTGCAACTTCCTAGACGTGTCATCAAATAACAATGCAGAGGAAAGACCAGTTGACTTTTCAATTCCACAAATCGATTATAGCTTGGAAGATTTGGAAATTCTCTTTTCAAATAGTTAAGTACGTAGCTGTTATAAAAAGTCTTAAAATTCCTATAGCCGATTATATGAAATAAAATAATCAACGTCATGACTTCACTAGGGCAGAGGCACGGCTCTCTTTTTGGCTCTCGTTTGTTTTCAGCAAGTAATCTTTCGCTCCATAATTTCTCGAAATTTTTCCAAAAATCATCTATATTGCAAAATAGCTCGGTCAAATTAATCATTTTTTGCTTCCTTTTGGTTGTAAGCTTGTTGTGGAAAACAAACATTAACCAACGAGGAAGCTTTTTTTTCAAGCCTCTTTGTTTGCTAAAATCTAGATTTTAAAATCGAACTGACGTTAAAAGAGATAAATAGTTAGAGGAAAACAAGATCAGGTAGACAGGGGTTTTTAATTAGAAATTTTTGATAAAGAATTTGGTGACAATTTCTGTTAGATATTCTTCATTCCAGCCAGCTTTCTTTCGTCTTTCTAATAGTCCCTTTCCAGACCCTAACATGTTTAATGCTAATCTCCTAAATGTAGCCAAATTTTCAGCTGCATAACCGGTATTTGCAATACTATTGTCTTCAATAAAATTAAAATCTAACTGTCGATGCAAATGATTTTCAATCATCCAGTGTTTTCGAATAGCATTAGCAACTTTTAGAGCATGAGCTGGTAAGCTTGAGATATAATACCTTTTTTCAGTTGTTGGTACTTGGGTGGGCAACGAACGCTCACTCTTTACCATTATGATACTTTTGAGTTTTCGCCATTCATCTTTTTGTGGTAGCCAATCGATATCTTCTGTCACATATATTTCTCGTTTCTCTACACGTCCATGACCATTTTCCTTCCAACCAACAGCATCGCATTCTACACCTTCAAAATCAATAGCATCAGCTTGGATAAAATAATTTTCAACTTCATCTGCCAAAGATTCTTGATTGCCTTTTAACGCTAGTACATAGTCTGCGCCATTATCACAAATTTTTCCTGCAATATTTTTTTGACACCCCATAGCGTCTGATGTGACAATCGCCCCTTGAATATTGATTTGATCTAAAACCTTCGGTATAGCTGTTATCTCATTAGATTTATTCTCAACTGGTTGCTGAGCTACAATAATCCCTTTCTCTGCAACAAATAAAGATACAAGATGCAAAGTTGGATTAAGTGTAGCACTCTTTTGAGTCCCTCTTAAACATTTCCCATCAATGGCTAGAATTTGATTTTTTAATCCACTTGGAAGAGTTTCTAACCATTCAACTAAAAGGTGTCTTAAAGATTCTGGCTTGATTCGGACGAGTGTCCACCAAAAAATTCCATAGCTCGGAATAGTTTCTATTTCAATTAGCCGCTTAATCCACCGAGCTTTGGATTTAGCAAATATTGCAATTTGATTAATGCTATTTGCTCCTGCTAACATAGCAGAGAGAATGATGAAAAAAATATGCTCAAGTCTATAGGTTAAATTGTGCCCCTGTCGTGGGTCGGCAATAGCACTAAAATAATTCAAAATAGTTTCTTTAAACTCTTCAATATCAATTTCCTTTTCAAGATCCGTATATTCATTTCTATATGATTTTGAGACCATTTTTGCTCCTTTGGTAGTGATTACCAAAAGAGCTTGGCTAAATATGAAGTTTTCTATCAAGTATTTCTAATTAAAAGCCCCTGGGTAGACAAGCAGAATTATTTAAAGAAATCAGAAATTAAAATTAAAATCTTTGTAAAATTTTGTCATTGCTAAATTAATATTGTTTAGTAATTCTTGTTAAGAATATAAAATATAATCTGAAGGAATAAAACATGACAATTTTCAATCTACTCAACGAATGTAAAACTGCTGAAGATTTATCTAATTTTCTAATCAATCTACAGCCTAGCATCGGGAAATTAGGCGGAAGAAGGTTTTGTGTAAAGGATCAAGTAGGAAGTATTTCTTTAAGGGATATTGTCAAACGCTTAGATGAGATCTATAAATCTTCCCTTATAGGCAAAACATGTTCATCGAATATCACCGCTCAAAATTTAGGTATTGCAAAATTTATTAATGACTATCCACAAATCTTAAATGATGAACAAGTAATCGATGATTTATATCAAATAGAAAGCTTATCTGGTTTACAAGAGATTCTCATCAAAAATACACAAAATCAAGCATTAATACTACAAGCAGAAGGGAAAGAGATCTCCTTGTTCCGACCCTTTCTTGCTCGAAAAACGGATTATTTTAATAGTATTGCTTCTTTTAGGGAAGGAAAAGCGCTGCAGATATCCCTTCAAGAAGATTCGCCAGAAGCTATTCAACTCTTATTTTCTTTTCTAAAAACGGGTCAAGTTGTGCTCACTTTTGAGAATGCTATAGAAGGACTTGTAATTGCAGATAAATACCAAGTCAAGGAGCTCAAGGACAAGTGTCAAAGATGGATTATGGACAATTGTAATCTTACGTGTGATAATGTGATCGAATGGCTTGCTATTGCAGATAAATCCCAAGCCGAGGAGCTCAAGGACGAGTGTCAAATATGGATTTGGAATCAAAATGGCGATACTTTTAATTTATGGGAGATAGTAGATAAATTTGATGCAACACTTTTACGAGAAGCTTTACTGCAACAAGCAGTGGCAAGCAAAGACATCTCAATTCTTAGAGAAAGAGGCCAATTTCTGAATGAACTCGTCTTGACCAATGAGAGCTCAGAAGACGTGCTAGAATTACTTCAATTTTGTCCAAATATCTCTTATTTACAATTAATATCATGTCAATGGCTCAAAGACCTCAAAAAGATCATGGAATTAAAAAATCTCACAAGCCTTAAATTATTTAATTGTAAGCAACTAACAGACATTGGCGAGCTGATATCACCCAATCTGACCCATCTTAGCTTAAGTTGTTGCCAGCATTTAAACAACATTAGCGAGCTGACATTAACTAATCTCTCTAGTCTTAACTTAAGTGGGTGTGATCAGTTAACCGATGCAGCTGTTAAAGAGATAGCAGCAGGATTACCCACTCTCATTAATCTTAACTTAGGTTGGTGCGAGCAGTTAACCGATGAAGCTGTTAAAGAGATAGCAGCAAGATTACCCACTCTCACTAGTCTTGACTTAAGTGGATGCAAGCAGTTAACCGATGAATTGGTTTTTTCCAGTTTTCAACTATACTCAGTATATACTCATTCCAGCTGAATCTACAAAAAATTAAACAATAGGCTGAATGGTATTTAGCTGAATGCGTTGAAATTTATCGTTAATTCTTTGTTTTAAAATATCTGTCATTTTGGGAACATCTTCCCAAAAAAAACAACGTATAGCTTCTGTAAATTCTGCGAAATTTAAATAACATTTATTATACATTTTTCGCTCTCTCATCAACTTCCAAAGTCTTTCAATTGGATTTAAATTAACGTCAGTTCGATTTTAAAATCTAGATTTTAGCAAACAAAGAGGCTTGAAAAAAAAGCTTCCTCGTTGGTTAATGTTTGTTTTCCACAACAAGCTTACAACCAAAAGGAAGCAAAAAATGATTAATTTGACCGAGCTATTTTGCAATATAGATGATTTTTGGAAAAATTTCGAGAAATTATGGAGCGAAAGATTACTTGCTGAAAACAAACGAGAGCCAAAAAGAGAGCCGTGCCTCTGCCCTAGTGAAGTCATGACGTTGATTATTTTATTTCATATAATCGGCTATAGGAATTTTAAGACTTTTTATAACAGCTACGTACTTAACTATTTGAAAAGAGAATTTCCAAATCTTCCAAGCTATAATCGATTTGTGGAATTGAAAAGTCAACTGGTCTTTCCTCTGCATTGTTATTTGATGACACGTCTAGGAAGTTGCAGCGGCATTTCATTTGTCGATTCAGCGTCTTTGGAAGTTAGCCACCCAAAGCGTGTTCACAGCCACAAAGTATTCAAAGGGATTGCCAAATGAGGAAAGACCTCTGTTGGTTACTTTTATGGCTTTAAGCTGCATATCGTAGTGAATGATGCAGGAGAGCTTTTAGCTTATATGATCACTGCTGGCAATATTGATGATAGAAAACCTGTTCCAGGGCTCGTACAAAAGGTCTTTGGCAAGGTTTTTGGCGACAAAGGGTACATATCCTCAGATTTATTTGATAGGCTTATGCAACAAGGGGTGCAGCTGATCACCAAAATAAAATCAAATATGAAAAATAAGCTGATGCCACTGATAGACAAGCTGATGCTTCGTAAAAGGGGAATCGTCGAAACCATTATTGATCAGCTGAAAAACATTTCACAAATCGAGCATTCCAGGCATAGAAGTCCGACCAACTTTTTAGTCAACTTGTTGTCGGGATTAATTGCTTACACCCTTCGTCCTAAAAAGCCATCTCTAAATTTGCGCGAAAATGAGCTTAAAGTACTGATGACGAGCTAATTGAAAATCGAACTGACGTTAAATTAGGCGAATAAGGTGGAAGATAATGAATTTCAATTTTAGATGTCTTGAGATATTCTTGAAGAGCTTTATTCTTATTAGCACGACCATTATCACAAATGATATGAATTTTAGAAGCCTGCGAGTTTGTTTCTAATTCTTTAAAAAATTCAATCATGCTTTCCGCATCAATCGTCTTATACTCTCGGGAAATCAATTGCATGTTTTCAAGAGCGATAGCACCTATAAAATGCAAACGCTTTTGTTTATTCGTAGTAGGAAGAGTCTTGCTTTCTCCTTTTTTAATCCATCCACAAACTGATTGCGATTGAAATGCTGGATGTACAGCATCTATAAAGTAAATCTCTTCATCCGGCTCAGCATTAAGCTTTAACTCTTCATATTTCTCAATAAACATCTCTTGTTTATGAGGATCCCATTTTACCCGGAACTTTGATTGGTTTCTTATATTCAAAGCCGTGTTCTTTAAGCCAAAAGAGCATTCCTGAATTCGAGTATTCTAATCCATATTTGTCTTTAACGTACTTGCCGATGTCTTTAGAATAAAAATAGGTGAATTTCTGAAGATGGTCCACTAGCTCTTGAGAGTACTGTGTACTAAGCTTGCTCACCGAGCCTCCTCTTTGATCGTGCTGAGTCTTAGCTTCCCTCTCATATTCGCGTAAATATCTATAAACACTATCAACACTTATACGGTGAGTTTGAGCAATTAGCTCCGCAGATATATCTTCACTGCTAGATAAAATTACACACAGACGCAGTCGCTCGTGCACATCCCTTGTCTGTCTGGCACGCCTTTCAAGTTCTAATTTTATTTCAGGAGAAATGTTCATTTATTAATTTATAATATTGCAAATCAATCTCTTATTTTATTTATCCGCAAATAAATTTGCTATGTTTTTTGCAGAATGATCTATGGTCAGTATATACAAAACATTAAGTTAAGATTGATGAGATTTGATGCTGCTATTTCTTGAATAGATGAATCGGTTATCTCATTCACTGACGTTAAATTAAGAAGTTGAGATTGGGTAATCTTGCTGCTATTTCTTTAGTAGATTCAGCAGTTAACTGCTCACACCCACTTAAGCAAAGACTAGTGAGATTGGGTAATCTTGCTGTTATCTCTTTAACAGCTTCATCGGTTAACTGCTTGCATTCACTTAAGTAAAGCCTAGTGAGAGTGGGTAATCTTGCTGCTATCTCTTTAACAGCTTCATCGGTTAACTGCTTGCATCCACTTAAGTAAAGCCTAGTGAGAGTGGGTAATCTTGCTGCTATCTCTTTAACAGCTTCATCGGTTAACTGCTTGCATCCACTTAAGTCAAGACTAGTGAGAGTGGGTAATCTTGCTGCTATCTCTTTAACAGCTGCATCGGTTAACTGCTCGCACTCACGTAAGTAAAGCCTAGTGAGAGTGGGTAATCTTGCTGCTATCTCTTTAACAGCTGCATCGGTTAACTGCTTGCATCCACTTAAGTCAAGACTAGTGAGAGTGGGTAATCTTGCTGCTATCTCTTTAACAGCTGCATCGGTTAACTGCTCGCACCAACCTAAGTTAAGATTAATGAGAGTGGGTAATCCTGCTGCTATCTCTTTAACAGCTGCATCGGTTAACTGCTCGCACCAATCTAAGTTAAGATTAATGAGAGTGGATAATCCTACTGCTATCTCTTTAACAGCTGCATCGGTTAACTGCTTGCACCCACTTAAGTTAAGACTAGTGAGATTGGGTAATCTTGCTGCTATCTCTTTAACAGCTGCATCGGTTAACTGATCACACCCACTTAAGTTAAGACTAGAGAGATTAGTTAATGTCAGCTCGCTAATGTTGTTTAAATGCTGGCAACAACTTAAGCTAAGATGGGTCAGATTGGGTGATATCAGCTCGCCAATGTCTGTTAGTTGCTTACAATTAAATAATTTAAGGCTTGTGAGATTTTTTAATTCCATGATCTTTTTGAGGTCTTTGAGCCATTGACATGATATTAATTGTAAATAAGAGATATTTGGACAAAATTGAAGTAATTCTAGCACGTCTTCTGAGCTCTCATTGGTCAAGACGAGTTCATTCAGAAATTGGCCTCTTTCTCTAAGAATTGAGATGTCTTTGCTTGCCACTGCTTGTTGCAGTAAAGCTTCTCGTAAAAGTGTTGCATCAAATTTATCTACTATCTCCCATAAATTAAAAGTATCGCCATTTTGATTCCAAATCCATATTTGACACTCGTCCTTGAGCTCCTCGGCTTGGGATTTATCTGCAATAGCAAGCCATTCGATCACATTATCACACGTAAGATTACAATTGTCCATAATCCATCTTTGACACTTGTCCTTGAGCTCCTTGACTTGGTATTTATCTGCAATTACAAGTCCTTCTATAGCATTCTCAAAAGTGAGCACAACTTGACCCGTTTTTAGAAAAGAAAATAAGAGTTGAATAGCTTCTGGCGAATCTTCTTGAAGGGATATCTGCAGTGCTTTTCCTTCCCTAAAAGAAGCAATACTATTAAAATAATCCGTTTTTCGAGCAAGAAAGGGTCGGAACAAGGAGATCTCTTTCCCTTCTGCTTGTAGTATTAATGCTTGATTTTGTGTATTTTTGATGAGAATCTCTTGTAAACCAGATAAGCTTTCTATTTGATATAAATCATCGATTAATTGTTCATCATTTAAGATTTGTGGATAGTCATTAATAAATTTTGCAATACCTAGATTTTGAGCGGTGATATTCGATGAACATGTTTTGCCTATAAGGGAAGATTTATAGATCTCATCTAAGCGTTTGACAATATCCCTTAAAGAAATACTTCCTACTTGATCCTTTACACAAAAACTTCTTCCGCCTAATTTCCCGATGCTAGGCTGTAGATTGATTAGAAAATTAGATAAATCTTCAGCAGTTTTACATTCGTTGAGTAGATTGAAAATTGTCATGTTTTATTCCTTCAGATTATATTTTATATTCTTAACAAGAATTACTAAACAATATTAATTTAGCAATGACAAAATTTTACAAAGATTTTAATTTTAATTTCTGATTTCTTTAAATAATTCTGCTGTCTACCTGACCTTGTTTTCCTCTAACTATTTATCTCTTTTAAGTATGCTATAGAGGCATTGGCAGATTTATAGTGATTTAAATTTGATTTTTAATATATTTTCATGTACAAATCTTTCATGGTTTACTCAATCGACTTAAGACAAAGAGCTTTAAATTATATTGCAAACGGCGGAAGTCGCTTGGAAGCAAGCAAGATTTTTGGCGTTACTGTTCCAACTTTAGGAAACTGGCTTTCTAGACAAAGACAGCAAGATTTGGCCCCTAAAATGAATGGGTCAAAACCGAGTAAAATTGACAGTGAAAAACTTAAAAAATATATTGAAGAACATCCTGACAGCTATCTGAGAGAAATAGCAGAGAAGTTCAATTCAACTTTACAAGCAGTATTTTATGCTTGTAAAAGGCTCAAAATTACTTTAAAAAAAAGACCTCATACTACAAGGAAAGGGATGAGAAGAAACGAGCGGTCTTTAAACAAGAGTTAGAGAAAATTTCCGAGCAGGACCGCGTTTATGTAGATGAAAGTGGCATTAATAAATATCTTATCAGAGAATATGCTCGGGCAACTAGAGGTGAGCAGATTCCGGGAGCCATTTCAGGTTTAAGATATTCTAGAGAAAGCTTTATAGCAGCAAAAATAGAATCTCGTATTTTAGCCCCTTTTTGTTACAAAGGGACGTGTGATACTCAGCTGTTTAACATGTGGCTGAAAGACTTTTTAATTCCAGAGCTCAAGGTTGGTCAAGTTGTGATTATGGATAACGCAACTTTTCATAAGTCAGAAGAATCACGAAAATTAACTGGACTTACGCAAAATTCGAGATTTTGAAATAATAGCTAAAAAAATTGAGAATGGTTATGGGACGTAAAAAAAAGTCAATCGAATGGATTACTGCCAATTTCTTCTTTGCACTCAAACAAACTATACACTGACCTATTTTGCTGAGCATCAAGCTGGAGTCAGTCATGATGCAATCAACCGCTATCTCGCTAAGGATAAATTGACGCCTGCATTAGTGTGGGAACATGTTAAAAAGGATGTGGATCAAAGCGAGGAGGGCTATCTCATCTTTGATGATGTTGTTTTAGATAAAAGAGATTCTAAAGCAATTGAGATAACAAAGTGGCAATATAGCGGAAATGAAGGGAGAGTGATTAGTGGGATTGGAGTTGTCACATGTGTCTATTACCAGCCTAAAAGATTTTGGGCGATTGATTATCGAATCTATTCTCCTGAAGAGGATGGTAAAAGTAAGCTAAAACATGTCTATGATATGTTGCAGAATGCGATTTTTAGCAAGAATCTTAGGTTTAAAACAGTGTTGATGGATACTTGGTATGCAACAGACTTTCTGATGAAGGAGATTGATCGGTTAGGGAAGCTATTTTATTGTGCCATCAAATCCAATCGATTGGCAAGTCCTGTGGATCAAAAGTATGACTATAAACAAGTTAAAGAATTTGAGTGGTCTGAAGAAGAACAAAAAAAAGGAATTCATTTTAGACGCTGGCCGCAGTTTAAACATTTGCAGCTTTTCCGCATTCAGGTTTCATCTAACCGAACGGATTATATCGTCACGAACGATTTAGCCCAGTTGGATGCAAATGCCACACAAAAAGAGTATGGCATTCGCTTTATGATTGAGCAGCTGCATAGAGAATTAAAGCAAACAACAGGGATTGATCAGTGTGAATGTAGAAAAGGAAGAATACAAAGAAACCATATTGCTTCCGCTTTTCTTGTTTGGATAAAACTCAAACAAATTGCTTACCAAACATGCCAAACTATTTATCAACTAAAAGAAGGACTTTTGAAAAATTATCTTATCGATCAACTCAAAAACCCATCTATTCCTATGAATTTCGCGTAAGTCCAGATTAATAGAAAAAGCTGGTTGTAGAATTTTATTTCTTCCAGCCTATTCGCCAGACTTAAATCCGATCGAGATTTTTTGGGCAAATTTCAAAAAAATGGTTCGTTCCAAACTAGAGAAGGTTAAAACTTTAGCAGAAGCCATTGATTTTTCTTTTTTGAGTTTAAATTATGAATAAAAAATCAAATTTAAATCACTATACCTAATTTCACTAAAATTTTTTCTAACTTTTTCAGTTTTAGAGGTAAATTCTATATTATCTGCTTTCCATCTATTCTTTTTATTCTTATTTTCCTCCTAATATATCTAAAACCTAAAAATGAGTAAATCTTAAATCCTGATATCCGGGGTTTTTTCTTATTTGTCCTTAAAAATCAATCAATTATTTTTTTTGTTCCACTACATTTACCCATCTCAAATTCCTTATTCATCTTAAATTCAGTTGGGCGATTAGATCGCTTAGCTCCTACAGCCATGTAGATTAAATTCAGATTTCTGTTCATTTTTGAAGGCATTTTATAGAATTTACCAGTCGCCTTGTCTTCTAAAATACTAACCTCTACATCAGATTATCAAGGCTTGAATACCAAGAATCAAATAAAACACATTCAGGACAAAATCCTCTTTCTTTAGCCTTAACCAGCGCGAATTTGTGTTGCAATTAAAAAATTTATGTAATCTTCTTCTTGACATTTTGGATTAGTCATACCAAATAAATTAAAATAACTCTAAAATTTATTCAACTGCGTAACTCCTAGTATTAATGAAGAGAGGAAATATTGATAAAGCCATTGAGGTTGCCCACCTAATACCTAACGATGAGACAAGAAGAGAGACTTTCTAGAGTAAAAAGCAAATATAGATAAGGCCATTGAGGACGATGAGAAAAGAGAGGAGGCTTTCTTGATATTTCCTTGGGTTATCAACTATCTGCATTTGTCTTTCGGATAAAGATTAAATTGATTAAAGGATCTACATTGTGGACATTGACTAATCTTTTTAAGATCTTTATCTAAATAAAGATAATGGCAATATTCACAGATTAAAAGATTTTTCTCAGGGAAAAAAATAGCTTTTTTCCGTACTCGATAATGCTGATAGCCCCATAATCCTAAGACAAAGGTAAGAGTTAAGCTAAGATAAAGCATAAAGGCTGCGCAAAAGGTAAGTTCAATCATTAGAATTTGGTTGCAGTTCTGTTAAGTATTAGATTTCTTTTAAAATTTTCTTTATTAGGTTTGGTTATAAAGAAATGAATCTCACCAGTTAAGGCTGAATAAGAGGGGTTGGGAGCAAATTGTAAGCTTAGCAAAATCTTTTCCATTATAGAATCTAATTCTTTGTCATTAGAAGATGGCTTTTTGTCATACCAAAAAATAAAGCCTGATTTTTCATCAATCCGCACTTGGTAGGTGACTTGCCAGTGATCAAGAGGACCATTTTTTATCAACATCATTTCAAGTTCATGTAAATCTCCATTCATAAGCTCTCTTTCTGACAACTCACCTGAAATGGATAGACGAAAGGGAAAATAAAATAACGGAAAAGGAGAGGGGGAATAGAAGAGAGATAAAGTTCTACGTTCCAGAGAGGTAAAAGCTTGATTATTATTAAGGCTGTTAAGAGCAAGGAAGGAAGTAGGCTTCTGATTGCTTAAATCTGTTAAGGGAATATCGGGGAATGAGAGGGGCAATAACGGTGGTGCCGGTAAATCGCCTAAATTGTCTTGTTCGCTTATCAAGGTGATTTGTGTTCCAAATGCGGAGCCCAAATCGGCTTGCATACGGATAGGTATAAAGATAAAGGAGGAATCTGATTTAAAAGGATGAATATGAAAAATTATAAAAGCTCCAGTATGTAGAGCTAAGGCAATTCCTAATGCTTGCCAAAGTAGGTAATTGAAGAAACGTTCTCGATCTCGCACACAAATGAGAAGGTCATCATAGCTTTTTGCTTTGGAAGTCTTTTCTAATCTTAACACGGCTTAATTTGACTCCATAGTCTGCTCATCGGTCTCTATGGGCTGGTAAACAAGGCGGATATGGGGACAACATTCTTGTATAATGGCAAATAACTTGAGAAAAAGCCCATATTCGACGCGACGGTCGATGTTCAGAACAATGGTCGGCTCATGTCCAGCTTGTTGTTTTTTGAGACGTTGCATTTCCTGTTGAAGATGTTGTTTTAGAGAAATGAAATCGACAATAGCTTTTTTAGATCCTAAATAAATAACATTGTGAACATCCATGACAAGCAGAAGCTGTGTCGTTAAAGGAGCTGAGTCCCTTTCAATTGTGGGATTTTCAATGTTAAGCGATTTTAGAGGAAGAATATCTGAAGTGATAATGAAAAAAATAAGCATTAAAAAAATGACATCGACAAGAGGAGTTAAATCGATTAAAGAAGTTGATGTCTTAAGGTTGGTTCTAAATTTCATAAATAATCATCTTCTCGATTGATTAATAGATCGATAATCTCTGCTGAAGTGGTTTGAATTTCGAGAACAAACCCCTCAACACGACTCACAAGGTAGTTATAGGCAATGACAGAAGGAATCGCTACAACAAGTCCTGCTGCTGTTGTAATTAGGGCATATTCCATTGCTTCTCCAATGCGAGTTGCCGAAATATCGACGAGTCCACTTAAACGCATTTCTGCAAATGCTTGAATGAATCCTAGAACTGTTCCAAGTAATCCGATTAAAGGGGCGATATGGGCAATAATTGATAGAATCTTTGCATTTTTCTCTAAACGGGCAATTTCAATAAGCCCTGAGATTTCCATCGCATTCTCGATTTGTTCTTTGCCACGGTTATGTTTAATTAAACCTGCTTTAATAATATTAGAAATAGTTCCTCCTGTATTTTCACAGGTTTGGATAGCTTCTATAAGGTTACCTTCTCTAATCGTTTTTCTGAGATGAATAATAAATTGATTGGTATCTATTTCTGATTTGCGTAACTGCAGCAACCTTTCTATAAAAATGGTAATGCTGATAATAGAACATGCGATGATCACAAATAAAATCATATTCCAACTTGACCCATAAGGAAATAGATTAGCTAATGGTCCTTTCATTCCTATCCACTTATTGATATCCATAGTCTTTCTCCAATTTATCTTTAGCTTTTTGTCCCCATTCACCCTCTTTTTTGGCGGTCGCTTCCAATTGCTTGAAGGCTAATTCGGGTCTTCCTTGTAACTCATACATTTCTGCTCGTAGAAACATAGCCTTTAGACGTAGTTCTGACAAAATTTCATCATTAATGACTTTTGATAAGATACGCATGGCTTCGTCTATTTGATTGAGATCTTTATAGCATAGGCTTTGTTGAATCCAAAGATCAAGTTTTTGATCGGGACTTAATCCTTGTGCTGTCTTTTCTGCTTGAAGAAAATAGTTTAGAGCGGTAGCAAACTCTTTGTGCTCTTGAGAAATTTTTCCTTTTTCATACCAAGTACGTGATAGCAAATAACCTCTAGTTTGACAGGCTTTTTGGTAGTGTACAAGCATGTGATCAAGCCATTTTTCGGCTTCAACAAATTTAGCCTCTTGAATCGCTATTTGAGCTAGCCAAAACTCAGCTTCTTTTAATAAAGGAGGATATTCCTTATCCTTAAGAAAATGATCTCTCACAAGAGGTTCAGGTTGGTGAAAATTCTCTATGATTTGTTTAAAAACATGTTCGGCATAGCTTAAATAAATTTGTCGTTTAGTCCCTTGCGAATCTTCTGCAATGGCTAAGTTTGCAAAGGCACGTTCTAAAGTTGCGCGATAGCGAACATGGAAAAAATAAGATAAGTCAGAAGAAGGGATTAACCCTTTCTGGTATAGAAGGTCGAATGTAGATTCAGCTTGTTGAAAAGCATCAATAGCGGCTGTCAAGTTCTTACGACGTTGAATGTTTCCCTCTTCAGAAAGATGATCTTTCTTATGATCTAATCCAATTAAATAATAGCCTGTAATGAGAAGAGGATGATCAGGAAAAGTACATGGCATGGCTTGTAAATGTTTAATGGCCTTGCGGCTGCCTTGCAAATATTCCTGATAGGAATAATAGCTAAAATAGGCTTGCGGAGCATAAAGGCTTTGAGGATCGTCAATAAATACATGTCGAAGATATTGCCTCATTGTTGTGAAATCCTGAGTGACCTCTGCACATTTTGCTCTCCAAAACCAAGCTTCACTAAGATAGCGAGAATGGGGAACACGATTAACGATCTCTTCAAATATCTTATCAGCCTCTTGTAGATGCCTTTCTTTAAAATAAAAAATTCCAAGAGTTTTCATTAATTCATCGGTCCATCGGCTGTTATGAGAGTGATTAATACCGTCCTTTAAGATCTTTTCAATCTGTTTAAGAAAGGAAGGATCTCTGTCTTGAGGTAAAAGATGAATAGCGATCAAAGCGGTCAAATAATAAATTTGTTCGGGTTCTTCAAGATGCTGAAGTAAATGGGACTTCTGATTAATAAGCTGATTAAGAAGTATCCAGGCTTGCTTTGTTGTTAGATTGGTGTTCTGATAATAGTAAGAAAGGGCTTGATATTTTAAACATAAAACTGTTTTTTCTGGATCTATTCCTTCAAATAAAGGGTAGGCTTGCTCAAAAGCATCGATGGCTTCTTTAAGGGTCTCCTCAGAGGTTTGTGTTGTGGAGAGACCGTCTTCTTTGAATTGAAAGCCTTCTTCAAAATCATTCATCCCTTTTAAATACCATCCCTGTGCATAAAAAGGGCTTGAGCAATCGGTTTCTGCTATGAATTGTTTGTAAAGTTGCTTGCGTTCTGCATAGGTGGGAGCTGCAGATGCGCGTAAAAGGAGTGCTTGAGCTTGTCCTTCAGGTGAGGCAAAGCATTTCTGTTGAGCTAGAAGTTGTTGGGCCTGTTGATAAGCCTCTTGGTCTTTCAGGTAGCGCGCTTTAGTCAGATATAATTCTCCCAAAATTAAGTAAAATTTGTCTTCTTGGGAAATAGAAAGAATTTTATTTAGAAGGTTTTCAGATTTGGAAAATAGATCTAAAAGCTCCTTCTTTTTGAAAAAGGGGCTTTCAGCTAATTTCAGATAACTGCAAGCTAAATGAAGCAGTGTATCTAGATACCAGTCGCAATTTTTCTCATTATGTTTAGGTAAAGCCTTTTCAAAATAAGAAATAGCTTTTGTATAGTCTTGTGATAAGAAAGAGGCTAGTCCTTGTAAATAAGCCATCTCAAAATAGAGAAGATGGGATTCTGGCAGTCTTGTTGCAAGAATATGTAAATATTCTTGAGCCTCTTTGATCTCTTTCTTAAATAAGGCGATACGGACAAGATAAAGCTGAGCGATCAGAGAAGAATTAGGCTTTAAATTATCTAAAACAATGGATTTTAGGTACAAGCTTGCTTGTTCATGTTCATTCAGATAAAAGTAATTGAGGCCTATCTCTAACTTTATCTCTTCATCTATTTGATGGGATGTTAAAAGGTTAAGTGCTTGCTGATAGTGGCCTGTGTGCCGGTAGGCAATAGCCAAGAGATAATTTTTCTCTTTCTCTTGTTGAGGGGGGAAAGACCCTTTCAATGACTCTAAAAGGGTGAGAATTTTTTGATCCTCTTTTAATTCTAAATAGCAGCTTGCTAAGCGGATAGTTGAAAAGGCTGTGAGCAAAGAATCTGTGTTATAAGGGGATTCTAGGATTTGCTCATATAGCAGAAGCGCATCACTATAAAGCTCTTCTTCAAAGAGTGTTTCAGCATAATTGATTAATAAAAAATCATCTATACCATCAAGCCTTGCCAAGAGCAGCAAAGATAAGATGATGCTAGCTTGCCACACGAATTTCCCAACGTTTTGATGTGCTAATCGTGTGAAATAGACTTTCATAATTCCTTTGATTGAGAAGTTTAAAACAGTTTTAGCATTCAGAGCCATTTTTGGCGAGCATCTTAGCGAGATAGACTTAAAAGAACTTCATTAAATTTTGCATCGGTAAGTTCAATAACGTGTTTTTTCTAAAAAGTGCATAAAAATTCAATTTTGAGAAGAAAAATATTGCACAATATGTCCAAAGTTAATATTTAGTTAGTTGTCTAATATATAACTCTAAATTAAGGAGGAGTTCTAGGCATGTCATTAAAAGACACATACAAACAAATACGAGACTTGTTAATTCAAATTACGAACGATCTTGACAAAGCAGAAGGAGGCAATAAAGCCGCTTCTCAACGAGTGCGAACCGGAACAGTTAAGTTAGAGAAGATAGCAAAATTGTACCGTAAAGAATCGATCGTTTCAGAAAAAAAGAACAAAGGACAAAAAAAACCTTCTAAGACAACTGCTAAGTTAGCAACGAAGACCTCTTCTAAAGCAAGTACTTCTAAAACTAGATCTACAACAGCTCAAAGCTCCGGCCTAGGAGCATCTTCAAAGCCCAGCTCAAAAGTAAAAGCTAAGCCAAAAGCTAAAACAGCAAGATCTAGCGTAAGGCCTCAACAATTGTCTATTAAACGTGCTACTGCTAAACTTCCTACAAGAAGAGTTAGCGCTAGTTAGTTGTGGAATGATCTAGTTAGAGCACTTAAAGGGAGGCATCAGCCTCCCTTTTGTTTTTACTCGATGATAGAGTTTTAGGAGAAAATGTATGAGACATCGCCAGTCAATTATTGTTGAGGTGCCAATCACCGAATTTTCGAAAGAGGGTCATGGTCTAGGCACTGTAGCTTATCCAGAAGGTAGAATTGCTAATGTAGAAGTACCATTTATGATTCCAGGTGATAAGGTGAAAGCTTTATTGCTTCATAAAAATAAGGGTGTTTATCAAAGCAAGGTAAAAGAATTAGTGGAACACTCTCCCAATCGTATTGCACCACGTTGTGTGCATTTTGGTAGTTGTGGAGGATGTCGTTGGCAACAGATTTCTTATGAGCAAGAGCTCTTCCAAAAAGAGCAATTTATTCAACATTGCTTGGCTCCTTATCTCAATGCTGGTGTGATTATCCATCCCATTTTGGCTTGTTATCCTCCTTGGCAATATCGAAATAAGATCGAATTAAGCTTTTCAAGTGATAAAGCAAAGAATCTTTATTTAGGTTTTATTCTATATGGTAGTCGTGGGCATGTCTTTCAAATGCGTGAGTGTCATCTTGTTCGACCCTGGTTTGTAGAAGCTGTTAAAACTGTTGAATTGTGGTGGAGAGAATCTGGCTTAGATGCTTATCATCTAGGTCATAATACAGGGTCATTGCGTACATTGATCTTACGCGAGGGTCGTCGGACAGGCGATCGCTTAATTATGTTGACTGTCTCAGGGAATCCAGAATTTGCTTTACATAAAAGACATCTAGAAAGTTTTGTTTCCTCTTTACGAAACGCCATTGAGCCGATCGATCCAGACCAGCATCTATCTATCTTTTTACGCATTCAACAGATTGCGAAGGGGAGAAAAACCCAGTTTTATGAAATGTTGCTATATGGCTCAGATCATATTCGAGAAGTTCTCTATGTAACAAGACAAGATGGACAGCAGCCTGATCGCTTATCTTTTAAAATTTCTCCAGCGGCTTTCTTCCAGCCAAACACGGAACAGGCAGAACGCCTCTATTCACAGGCTTTGCACATGGTTCACATTCCTAAAGGGGCAATGGTTTATGATCTGTATTGTGGAACAGGAGCATTAGGAATATGTGCAGCACAGCAAGCACAGGAGGTAATTGGGATTGAGTTAGCTCCTGAATCCGTTTTAGATGCTCAGGAAAATGTCAAGCAAAACGGTCTTTCTAATGTGAAGATCTTAGCTGGCGATGTAGGACATGTCCTCCCTCAGTTGATCGCACAAGGCAAAGGCCAACCTGATGTGATAATGGTCGATCCTCCGCGTGTAGGATTAGATCGGCAAATAATACAGCATCTTCTTGAGCTTCAACCATCTAAAATCCTTTATATATCCTGTAACCCCGTGACACAGGCAAGTAATCTAGAAGATTTACTACAGAGAGGATATAGATTAGAATCTGTTCAACCAGTCGACCAATTTCCTCATACAATTCATGTAGAAAATATTGTTGTATTAAAGCATCAAAATCATTGATTTCATGTGTCATTTACGGCAAGCTATCCCATACAATGACTGATTCACCTGACGTAAAAATTCTCAATTCAACTATAAATAGTTTGTTTTGTATGATTTAGATTTAATTTGTTATGAGGACTATGATGAAAATGAGATTTTATTCTTTATTGGCTCTTTTTTTTATGATAAGTGGACGTTTATTTGCAGAGGGAGAAGAAGCTATACCACCTCCGCCGGATCAAGGTTTTTGGCAAACGTTAGTGATGATTGCTATTGCTCTCATGTTTTTCTATGTGATTCTATGGAGGCCGGAGCAAAAACGACGCAAGGCAGTGGAGAAGCAACGCAATACTTTAAAGAAAGGCGATCGTGTAGTAGCTATGGGTATTATTGGGACTGTGTTCAAGCTAGGTGAGCAAACGATTATTTTAAAAATGTATGATGGAGCCAAAATAGAATTTTTTAAGTCTGCTATAACGGATGTTTTATCTGATTCTGAAGGAGAAGATAAGAAGATTGAGACGATTCCAGAAGAACGCTCCTAGCTGACTAATAACCTGAGTTTTAAGTTTATTTCCTTGATTCTTAGAGAAGATTTTCTCTTAGATCTTGCCCTTTTCTTTGAAGGGAATAGTCAAATGGCTATTTCCGAGAAGAAAAGGACGAGAGATAAGGTAACCGTTCACGGTGTGCATCAAAAGAATAATTGCATCTTGATTTTCAGTATGTTATAACATTTAACATGGAAGACAAAGATGCCATTATTCTTGATCTTAAAAAGGTCATTGAAGATCTCAAGCAAGAGATCACACAATTAAAAAAAGAGAATGCTGATTTAAAAGAGCAGCTTCGTCTCAATTCTCAAAATTCTTCTAAACCACCTTCATCTGATCGTTACCTTAAAAAAGAACCAAAGGCACCTTCAAAGGATCGCCCAAAAAGGCAAGGGTTTGCAAGGAAATGGTTTGCCAAAGAAGAGATCACAGAATTTAAACAATACTTTCCTTTACATTGTGATAAATGTGGATCAAATAACTTTTTACCAAGAAGTACTATTGTAGAAGCCCGTCAGATAATAGAACTTCCAAAGGTAAAGCCAATTGTTACAGAGCATCAAGCCTTAGCTTGCAGATGTGCAAGTTGTGGTAAAAAAGTGCGGGCTTTTCTGCCTTATGATGTGACAATAAGTACATTTGGTCCAAAAATTAAAGCTTTATCCTCTACGCTTTCTGGTAAATTCCATTTAAGCAAAAGAAATATTCAAGAGCTGTTTAAGACTTTATTTAACATTGATATTAGCTTAGGAAGCATTATCAATGTTGAAGCCCAAGCATCTGCTTTTTTAAAGGAACCTTATGAAGAAGCTTTAAAGCTTTTAAGAAAAAGTAAAACCGTTCATGCAGATGAAACTGGATGGAAGACTAAAGGGCAAGCTAAATGGCTATGGCAAGCAAGCGATAAACAAATTGTGATTTTTAAACTCTTCTCAAGTCGAGGTAAAAAAGCTTTTCAAAGCTTTCTAGGCAAGGATTGTATTCAAAATTTAGTCACAGATAGATTTAGGGTTTACTCGACATTGGGTTTACATCAATACTGCTGGGCACATTTAAAGAGAGATTTTAAAAGAATTGAACAAAGAGATGGACTAGTTTCTTGGATCGGAAAGCTTATGGGATCGCTATGCGGTCTTCTTTTTAGATGGTCACATGAAAAAGACAATTTAAGCGATGAAGAGTTCAAAGAAAAAATCAAAGGTTTAAAAGAAGACTTTCATTACCTGTTTAAGCTAGGACTTCGAGCAGATACCCATGATTTAAAGCTTGGTAAAACTGGAAGATTTTGTGAACGTCTTCTTTCTGAAGAAGAAAAGCTTTGGGCTTTTATAGAAGACTCAACCCTTGATCTTACAAATAACTTGTCAGAGAGAAATTTAAGGCCAGCTGTCCTTTGGCGTAAAGTTTCTTTTGGTAATCAAAGTGCTAAAGGCGAACAATTTGTTGAACGAATTCTTTCTGTTGTTGAAACCCTAAAGATTCAAAAACGAAACATCTTGGGTTATTTAACTCATTGCTTTAAGGCAAGATATCAGCTTCTATCTATTCCTTCTTTTGTGTGCATCAATTAGATTTTTGATGCACACCGTGAACGGTTACGAGATAAGAGGAAAGATTCCTAAGAATCAAGAAAATAAACTCAAAACTCAGGTTAATACCAAACAGACAAATCTTTAGTCGAATCTGAAAAAGCCTATTAAAAGTCTCTAAATGTTTATTAGAGGCTTTTTTTTATTTTCCAAAAAAGTTAAAATTTGCAAGAAATAGAATTAAACCCTTAAATTTCTGGCAAATTGATGAACTGCTCCAGACTGCTTTTAAAAAGTCATTTTTGACTAAATCTAAAAAAATTGCTTGGATATCTTCAATTTTTTATTTTAAAAACGTTGGTTTAAATAAAATAAAAACTAAATTTAACAATCTCAAGTTGATATAAAATTTTTTGATATTAATTCAAGATCAACTCTTTAGCCTCTTGTCCGAAGACATTTTCCAATTGGGCTAAGAATGTTTGTTTGCTATTGGCTTGAGTGAGTTCAATTCCAATATTTTTCCAAAAATCGATTACTTTTTTAGGCCAAAGGTCGAATCGGGCTTTATCTAATAATTCTGCTAGATCTGTTAAAGGATTAGAGAGATGAACTTGAGCCTTTGTTTTCGCTTCCTTTTGAGTAAATGGTTTCATCATCAAATTAAAATCTTTTACATTTAGTCTGATAAGTTGATGATTTAATTTATCAATCTCTAATTTTTGTGAGTTGTTATATTCCTTATACTCTTGATTCAACATGGTCCAAAGTGTTTCTTCTCTTTCTTTTAGTTGTAGGAAAAATTGATGAGGAATACAAGTTTGGAGTGTGTTGATAAGATAAATTCTGATTGCTAAGGCGATCTTCCGCATAAGAAAGATATAATGATACATATTTGTAATGGTTTGTATCCATTGAATTTGTATTTTTATTTTGTAACTTTCCCCGCTATAGGAATGAGGTTTTAAATGATGGAGGAAAACAAAGCTAATACTAGCCATTCCAAGCTGTTTGAGGACTTCGCTAATTGTTGACCCTAAGTCTGAATAAATCAGATAAAGAAATCTTACATCTATCCATTTAATGATATCACTTAATTCAGTATTCAGTTGATCTAATAAAAACTTGGCAAAAGGTAAACGATTGATAGGAGATATAACAATGCTGGCTAAATAAGGAATACGAAAAGGTAATTGAGCAGTTGCTATCCCTAGTTCAAATGCTTGTTGAATTTTTTCAATTTTTAATACTTGGCTTTCCATTGCAATTTTTTTGAGAAGAAGAGCTTCTAAGGTTTTTTTGGATACAAAGGCTTTGCCTTCCTCCTGATTAATGAGCTGAATAGCAAGGCATTGTTTGAAACTATCATCATGTGACTTATCCCACTCCTCTAAAGAAAATGACAAATGAAGTTCTTTCATTTCTTCTTGAATCTCTTCGAATTTTTTGTTATCACAAGCCTCTAAGAAGGGGTTAACGTAATTCTTTTCAGTTCTTTGAATAAGTCCTGTCTCTTTATCTTCAAAAAGTTTTTTACGCTTATCTGATAGGGAAAGGATCAATTTTTTTTCATCTTTGAAATTGATAAATCCTCTCTTATATTCATATTGATGGATCAATTTCTTTGTAAATTTTTTATCTTTTATCAAAACTTCCCAATCAGATAATAAACCTAGAGTCTCTATATCTATGTTAGCTTGCTTCAATGCCTTGTCTAAGTCTGCAACCGTTTGGCTGTTTTCAAGAAGCTGCATAAATTGAGCAATTTCTTGATTTTGCTGTTCTTGCTTAGCTTTAATATCTGGATTTGTTGAAGCAATAAGAGGAGGTTGTAGGGAAATAGCCCGTTGCTTCAGTATACAAAGAGATTTTTCAATTTTTTGAAGAGCAAAAAGCTCTCTTAAAGTATCAAAAACGCCTTTTACACACTTTCTCGTTAGCTCTCTTGTAATACCCATTATAGCAAGAGTCTCTGGTAAAAAGTGATAAATAAATTGTTGAAAAAACTTAAAATTTGAACATGCTATACTATTTCGAGTCTCTTTTTCTTGTTCGATTAATTGCTTCTGAAGTTTAGAGATGCGGCTCAAGCATTCGACCATTTCGCTGTGCTGACAGAAGAGATGATATTCCTTTTCAATACCTTCAAGTTTATTCTTAGCATGAAAATTGATATTTAATTTGATAAAATTAACAAAGAAGTCGACGATGGTTTTAATAAATTTAATCTTATCGCTGTAAGAATTGAGTGTGGTTGTTAGGAATAGAAGGATATCGTAGTACTTAGTAGATAAAAGAGGTTCGAGAAAGTCCTGATATTGACTTTTATCATAGATCTCTTCTGAAGTTTGTTGAGTGAGGTTTGTCAGGCCTACTAAGCCATCTAAAGGTCTCATGCGGTGGCGGTAGTATTTTTCCCACTTATTTAATAATTTTGTTAGCTCTTCTTTAGCCCTCTCAATTTCTTCTGGAGAGAGAGATAGCACTTTAGAGCTTATGAGCGTAATAGAATGATTCTTAAGAGGTAACACCTCTGTAGAAGGAGAGGTAGGTAGGGGAAACACAATTCTATAGAGAGAAGGAGGAGGATCTAATTTTTCCGCAAGCTGTATCGGGACAGAACTGACTTCACAAGGATTTAATACGACACTATTAAACATTCTCTCTCACAAAGAATAAGACAAATTTTATGCAAAATAAATTATAGCCATAAGGTTATAAAAAGGTAAATAAAAATAGATGATCCTGGCAATGCCTGTGTCTTAGATACTAATATGAAAAAGCAAGCACTTGTTATTTACCTGTGTTAAATACTTTTATTACCTCCTCAAGTAATTCATTAAAAGTAGTAGTTCCATCCGCCAAATATTCAATCATTTGTGTAAATAATTCCATGATTAACAAGATTGTGCCAACCAAACTAAGCACTAATTTAGCATCAATACCCTCTTCCTTTACCAGCCATACGTAGCGATAGGAAACCTGATTATTGAGTTCATTTAACTCTAAGCCAGGAAGATCTAATAGCTGATTGAGAAAGAGGATCAGACTAGCAACTTGGTTTAATGCTGCCTCTTTAACTTCAAAAGGGAATAGAATGCGAAATTGTAAGCGATGATAAGGAGTTAAAGAGGGATATTCTGTAAGATTTTTATGTAATTGCTGCTCTTGAGAAGTAATCTCTAAGATTTGTTCCCTTTTTTTATAGTCATTTCCCAAAAAAACCAGAAGACGAGCTGGGGATGGTTGCTCAGTTGCAGGATATAAAACACAGCTAAATTTCTCTTGTTCCAAGATAGCTTGAATATGATTTAACATATAGACCTTCAATAAGTCATTTAAGATAAGGCTTCCTTAGTTCTACGTACCTGCTGATGGTGCATAAAATGAATGAGTTCAGAATCATTAAAGGCAATAAATCTTAGTAAGGCTTTGATGAAGGTTTCAGGCTCTGATATATCTACTGCTGGTAGCTTTTCTAATAGGATTTTGAGTTCTGGATCGAGAATAGAGAAATCGCAAGTCTTTAGAAATTCATTCAAACTTGTTAAGGTATCTAAATCAAATGGAGAATGAGCGCTTCTTACTAAATTAGCTTGTTCAGAAAAATCCTCCCAATGGCTATTTAAGAGTTCTTGATGGAGATTTTCCACCCTTCGATTCCAATAATCAACTTTTCTTTGACAGATGAGAGCTTCTTTTTTTGTATTTTCAAAATTTTTTACGCTTTTTTCGTATTGGAGTTGAGTTTCTTTACACTCTTGAGAGTTTAAAGAGGAGTTTGCTAACTTTTGAAAGAGGTTCAGAGTTATCGATGCGACGTCTAAGAATTTTTTTCGTTTGGAATCCAGAGAATAATGACGGATACCTGCCATAAGCTCAGCACATCTCGTGCGTGTCTCAATGGCTTTTAGATGTTTTTCTCCAACAGAAGGCTTCTTCTTATGTAAGAAATAAAATCCGATTCCTATGATACCAAGCCCGACGGCAGTTGTTAAAAGAGAAGTTGCCAGTAAGACTAAGGGACCTATAGGTGTTAAAGCTAATCCTAATAGAATGAGGATTACACTAGCTATGGCAGAGCAAGCTAAAATGGTAAAGAGAGTACCTGATCTAATAAGTTTAAGTTTTAAAAAGGTGTTCTCTATTGTGTGTTTTGTATGGATAATTTCCTTAATGGCCCCTTTTAATGTTTGAGAAATTGTTTCTTGATATTCAAGATAAGAGGGGATAATAAGACTGTGATCTTGCATCTGATACCACTTTTGAAATTTCTTTTGATAAGAAGGCTCATTTTTTATGTTTTTCTTCACTAGATCTAAATAGACTTTGTCTTCTTTAAGCTCTGAAAGATACTTAATAAATTTATCTCGAGTAGAGAGTTGTTTATTTTGACTAAAAGAAAAAGAAATACCTAATATCTGAAGTTCTTTTTTTATTATATCGGCATTAAATGGGCTATCAGGAGATCGTAATTTTAATAGGATTAAATTCAGTTTATTATTAAATTCTTTATCGAATTCTCTATCGAATTTTGCTTTCTCAAAATTTTTTAATTTGGATTGTAATTCTTCATTATTAAGTTTTTCCAAATTCTGTTTCTGTTCATTAAACCAATTTTTTCTCTTAGTAAGTAGATCATTAAGGGGCTGGCCATTCATCGTAATGGTCGTCGTCATTTCCCTTAATTTTCTTAGTTCTTCTTGATTAATCGAATAATCTCCCGCCGTTTTTTTTAAATTAATAGCAAAGTAGATGAGAGAAAAAGCAGAAGAAGCCCATCCGATATTTTGTAAAATCAGTTGTATTTCTGGTGTAATTATTTGAGTAGGTAAAAGATAATTAATTAATTTAATATTGAAGAAAATACGGTCTGTTATTTGCCAACTATATTCTGTTATATCATGCGTGAGAGCTTTTTCCCCAGATTCAATAGTGGCTCTCCATTCTTTAATTTCTTTATCTACTTTTAATGGAAGGGGCAAACCTTGATTTTTGTATTCTTCAAGAAATTGAGAAATTTGCCCTAACTTTTTTTTAGCCTCTTTCAGGATTTGTGCCTGAAAAATCAAGTTCAATCCATTGACTCCTATATCAAAAGCTTCTAAACAAACTCCAGCTGAATGAAAGAGGTGATGAGATTTCTGGAGGTATGCCCATAAAAAATTTTTGTTTATCTTTTCTATTAACTTCTTTAAGGCGTTACCATAATTTTGTATTTCTTTTAAAGGAATCTTCTCTATACCCGTGTTAAATGGGATATTTTTTAAAAGATCTAAAAGGATGGGGTCAGAAATCCAACCACTAATAAGAATAAAGGAGTTGATATAATTATCAGCAAATTTTTTAATCTCTAAAGTTGCTGAGATAAGTTTTTCCTCTTTTTGACTTTTTTCTAGATCTTTTATAAGAGCTTCTATGGTAACTTCTCGCTCTTTTAATAACTTTTCTAATTTATCTGCTAATAAAGATGGATTAGATAAACATTCTATATCTTCTTTATTTTTAAGTTTAGGCCATTCGTCTGCTATGTTAAGATCTGGAGATAATTGAAAAAGAGTATAAACAATTTCAGATAGAAGAGATGTAGGTTGTTGATTTGTAGGTAATGTTGTTCTTATCTCCTGATTAGAATTAGAAGATGAAATAGGTAACATTATTTTCTCCAATATCAATTAATTTTTAATTATAAATATTAAGTTTGAATTTAAATTATATCATTTAATTAATTAAAAATCAAAAAAATATAATTTATTATTTTATGGATTGCTGCAAATTGTTGTTTTATAAATAAAATTTTTGTATAATTATTTTTATTAATAGATCTAATCTAATTTATAATATGACGGTGCGCTAGGTAGTAGACTGCTTTTATAGTAGTCACAAATCCCTTTGCTAAGATACACTTTTACCATTCATTTTTATTTATCATCGGGGTTATAATGTTGATTGGCATTCCAAAAGAAGTTAAAAATCACGAATACCGGATAGGAGCAACTCCTAGTATGGTTGACCTATTGGTGCAAGCGGGACATCAAGTTTACGTTCAAACTCAAGCTGGCAACCAGATTGGCTATTCGGATGAGGTATTTAAGGCTGCCGGTGCTAGCATTGTCAGAACACCTCAAGAAATTTATCAATGTGAAATAATTATCAAAGTGAAAGAGCCCCAAGAAAGTGAATATTCTTTGCTTAGAGAAGGGCAAATTTTATTTTGCTATCTTCATTTGGCTCCGGATCCTGTGCAAACAGCTGAATTAATCAAAAGCAAAGTGATAGCCATAGCTTATGAGACTGTTACAGATGCGCAAGGTAGGCTTCCTCTTTTGGTTCCGATGAGCGAAATAGCGGGGAGAATTGCCATTCAAGCAGGTGCTAATTGTTTACAGCTCAATAATGGGGGGCGGGGCACTTTATTGGGGGGCGTTCCAGGAGTAGCACCTGCTCGCGTCATCATTATTGGAGGTGGTGTAGTAGGAACAGAGGCGGCTCGCATGGCTATGGGGTTGGGAGCAGATGTTTCCATCCTTGATAAAGATCTTACCCGTTTAAGAGCTTTAGATGTTTTATTTGGTCCTCATTTGAAAACCCTTTATTCCTCTTCTATTGCTATTGAAGAAGCTCTATCAAATGCCGACCTTGTTATAGGAGCTGTTTTAATTCCTGGGAAAACGGCACCTAAGCTTATTACACGAGAAATGATCAAGAAGATGATCCCAGGATCTGTCATTGTAGATGTGGCTATTGACCAGGGAGGATGTGCTGAGACTTCTAGACCGACGACACACGGAAATCCTACTTATGTTGTCAATGATATCATCCATTATTGCGTGACAAATATACCAGGAGCTTGTGCTCGAACCTCTACACAGGCGTTGACCAATGCTACAATGGATTATGTTTTAGCTCTTGTTAATAAGGGATGGAAAAAGGCGTTATTAGAAAATCCAGGCTTGCGTGATGGATTGAATGTTTGCTATGGTCAAGTTACAAATGAGTCTGTGGCTCATGACTTAGGATATTCTTATATCCCACCAATCAAGTTCTTATAATAGACCTCTTTCGAAATTTGCTTTGTTTGAAAAAATGAATTGTTTTTGAGCAGATTGATTGCCAAATTTTGAAAGCATATGTGCACATATGATTAAAAAATTTGGCAATCAAGATGCCGAAAAGAATCATTTTAGCAAACAAATGAAATTTCGAAAGAGGTCTAATAGACTTCTAGTGAAAAATTGAGCTCTCGTTAGGTCAGATCAGTTACTCACCTTACGCAAAAAGAGTGACATTTGGACTGAAGCGAAAGTTCTCAGGGTTCAGTCAAAATACCGCTATTTTTGCGTAAGGTGAGTTATATTATCATGCGTTATCTAATTGGAATAGATCTCGGGACGACAAATAGCAGTGTTGCTTATGTCGATACACAAAAGCCGCAGCTTGCGTTGCAGTTTTTTTCTATCCCTCAACTAGTGGCTCTCGGACAAACTGAGCCCTTACCCATGCTGCCTTCTTTCTGTTACTTAGTAGCAAAAGATGAGTGGCCTCTTGGTTCCTTAATCTTGCCATGGAAAGAGGAAACTTCTACATTTGTTGGACAGTTTGCGAAGATACAAGGGTCTAGTATTCCCACACGACTTGTACAATCAGCAAAAAGCTGGTTATGCAATTTGGCAGCTAATCGAAGGGATAAAATTCTCCCTCTTGAGGCTGCTGATGTTAATCAACGCTTAAGCCCTGTTGAAGCTTCAGCTAAGTATTTGACTCATATCAAAGAAGCTTGGAATGCCATCATGGCTAAAAAGGATCCTGATAGTGAATTTGAAGAGCAGGATCTTATTTTAACTGTTCCAGCCTCCTTCGATGAAGTATCTCGCACATTAACAGTCGAAGCTGCTCGCTTAGCTGGTCTTAATCAGCTTACTTTATTAGAGGAGCCTCAAGCAGCTTTTTATAGCTGGATCTGCCAACATGAAGATACATGGACTAAGCAACTTAAAGATGGAGATAGTATCCTTGTTTGCGATGTGGGCGGGGGAACAACAGATTTTAGTCTTATCGAAGTGCATGCTAAAGGAGATCAGTTGGTTTTCCAGAGGATGGCTGTTGGAGACCACCTCCTGTTAGGCGGTGATAATATGGATGCTGCCTTAGCTCATTATTTAGAACAAAAGATACAGAATGTAGGCTTTTCTGCTTTAGAATCTCATCAATGGTTGAAGCTTCAAGCAGAGGCACGAATGGCTAAAGAACAATTATTAAGCCGTTCGGCTCATGATCGCTATACAGTTGTTATGCAGGGGTCAGGCTCATCAGTTGTAGGGGGAAGTTTATCTGTGACTATTGAGCGCTCTGAAGTCGAGAAACTTCTATTAGAAGGATTCTTTGGCCAATACAATATAGAAGAGGCTCTTCACTTATGTAAAAGCCGAGGTTTTAGAACTATGGGGCTTTCATATGAAGATGAGCCTTCTATTACTAAACATCTTGCCCATTTTTTAAAACAAGCTGGTTACTTGGCCCAAGGTAAAGAGATTACTCATCTCTTATTTAATGGAGGAGCCATGAAGCCAGAATCTTTCCAACAGGCTATTTACCAGTCTTTATGTCGTTGGTTTTCCAAAAAGGATCTGACCATTCTTCCCTCCGTTAGCTTGGACTTAGCAGTCGCTCGAGGAGCAGCTTATTATGGCAAGGCACGTCGCGGTTTTGGTGTTCAGATTGGAGGTGGATTACCTCGAACATATTATCTAGAGGTTGATGTTAGGGATCACACTGGTCATATCACGCAGAAAGCTCTTACCTTATTGCCACGAGGATCAGAAGAAGGGGCCCTTTTTCAATCAGAGCAAACCTTTCTTCTTCGTCCAAATAGACCTGTGGCTTTTCACCTTCTTACTTCGCATGTTCGTCTGCATGATCAGCAAGGTCAACTAATCGCGGTTGAGGAGTCTGAAATGCAAAGGCTTCCTCTCATTCAAACTGTTCTTCGGTTTGGCCGTCGACAAGTCAGTTCTGCTATGCAAGATCTCATTCCTGTGCATTTGGGAATACGTTTAACTGTCATTGGGACATTGGAGTTATGGCTTGAATCTCAAAAGACCGATCATCGTTGGAATTTAGAATTTCAATTGCGCACGGTAACGGGCCAGGATGAAAGTCTGATGACAACAGAGAAACAACGCCAAGATGAAACATTTGAAAGCACTTATATTCAAGAGGCCAAGCAGTCGATTGAAGAGCTTTTTACAAGTACGTCATCTAAGTTCAAACCTGGCTCTATGATGGAAAAACTCGAGGAATTATTAGGGATATCAAGGCGTGAGTGGTCTTCTAGTATATTAAGAGGTTTATGGGAGCCCCTTCTCAAATCTGCCTCAAATAGGAAAATTTCGCTAGATCATGAAGCACGTTGGTGGAATTTAGCTGGATTTTTCCTGCGCCCAGGTTTTGGTTTTCCCTTAGATGATTTTCGCATAAAAGAACTCTGGAAAATCATTCTTAGTGAGTTAAAGACCCCTAAAGGGCAAGAATGCCAAATTCAAAAATGGATTTGCACTCGTCGTATTGCAGGAGGGTTGAATAAGGGTCAACAGATGCAGATGGCAAGTGAACTTCTCGCCACTCTTTTTAATAAGAAAACAGGTAAAATAGAGATTAAAGGAAAAAGCGATCTTTATTCCTATTCCGAAAAAATTCGAACTTTAGCTTCTTTAGAAAGGATAGAATTGCCTATTAAAATTCGTTTAGGGGAAGCATTGCTGATGCGTATTCTCCAGAAAGAGGCGGCTTCTTACGAGTACTGGGCATTAGGAAGAATTGGGGCTCGTCGTCTTGTATACGGATCGGTTGGACAAGTGATTCCGCGTGATGTTTGTGCTCAATGGGTCGATCAACTTCTTAAAATAGAACAAATTGATCTTGAACAATGGGGCTTTGTGATAGGACAGCTAGCTCGTCAAACAGCTCATCGGGAATTGAATTTACCTGAGGTCTTAATTAGTAGAATTTTGGAGCAAAAAGATTTAGGGGATCGTTTCAAGCAACTCATTCTTCATGAAGGGATGTTGACACAAAGTGAGCAGGAGCAGGTCCTTGGAGAGCGTTTGCCAGTAGGTTTAATGCTCGAACTTTAACATCCAGCGCTCTGTCTCATTAGTTTTGACTATGTGAACTTTCAGGCAGCTCACATACCAAAAACTAATGAGACAGAGCGCTAGTAATAGATTAGAAATCTTTATGATACGGTTACCCCCTCATTTAGCTCTTTATCGCCAAGATGCCGAGAAATCTTTAGGTCGCGGCCTCGTAAAAGATATTGAATTCTCAGGCTCGACCTATGAAGTTCTTATCGAAGATCTTCATACGAGTCAGCTATTTTGGGTTTTTATGCAGCTAGAGGAGACTGGGCAGATTAAAGATGCTTTTTGTTCTGAAGAAGCAGTATCAGATGCTCCCTGTCTACATTTGGCTGTGGCCTATCTCAGTCTATTTGGAAAATCTCTTCTTCCTCTTCATCAACGGTTTTTCCGTTCTTTATGGAACCAGCTATGTTATATTTATGCCAATCGCTTAGGAGAGGATTCCTCTCGATTGCTTAAGCATCAACCGGGATATTATACCTTTCAATCGGAACAGGAAGAGACTTTATTCTTAATCAAGGCTTGTACATCTCCTCTTATCGATTATCTTGAGAATCTATTAAAAAAGCGTCCTCAGGAAACAGAAGAGACCTCACTCAAGTTTTCTAACCTCTCTTATCAGGAACTTGCCTTGTGGCGAGAAGGAAGACCTAACTCAAAGTTACGTTATGAGCTCTCTTATTGGAATGATTTAGCTAAATGGTTCCTGAAAATGCAAGAAGAAGGATATTCTTATCAAATCTCTTTCCATTATTCTGAGAAGAATATTCCAAATTGGATTCACATCCATTTTTCTGATCTCGAAGTGGGGTTTAGCTTATCAGAAGATATTCTTCCTCTCATTATTCCTGCTCTTGCAACAGTTGAAAGTCCTCTGACAGTCCATCATACCTACCAACAAGGCATTGCGTGGATAGACTATGATAAGACGACAGGTGTTTTACATATTGAAGGGGAAAAATCAGAAGACTTTTTAAGAAAAGAAAGGCAGCAAGCAAGCCAAGTTATTGAAGAGATCTTAATCGGTGACTGGATATTTGTTCCAAATGATGGATTTTACACACAAAAACCGCATATTCTTTTACAAAAACCTGATTTAAGGGAGGCTGAGCTCTCAGCAGCTCTTACCAATCATACACAGCTCATTTCCTCTTTATTAAAAAATGCGGTGATCTATCCTCAGCCCGCTATTCTTTCTTATCAGCTTGATTTTGATTCTAATTGGAATTTACATATTAACTGCTATCTATTTGAGCCAGGGGATCTTCATAAAGGTTATTCTCGATTGATTCATGATTGGGCCTATTTAGATGGTCATGGATTTTACCATCTAGTGGGGAAATATTTTGAAGAGGTAAAAGAAATTATTCCTCTTTACCAAGTCGCTGATTTTATTACACAGCATCGAGCATGGCTGAATAATCAAAAAGGATTTGAAACGCATGTTAGAAGTGTTGAGTATCAATTAACATACCAAGTCAATGCCAATCGTCGTTTGACCTTTGCTAGGACATTAGCTAAAACAAAGGAAGAAGCCAGAGTGCAAGATTTTGGTTCTTGGGTTTACATAGAAGGATCTGGCTTTTATGCAAAGACATCGAATTCTTTTAATTTTCTTTTAAGACCTGGAATGTCTCTCAGTGCTGAACAAATTCCCCTTTTTATTAGAATGAATCGCGATGAGTTAACCCTAGTTCCTGGATTTTTTAGTGGGATATGTCCCATTTTAAAAGCAGGCTTAAAAATAGAATTAATGGCTCAACAAGGGATAAGAATAACGCCTGATTATGAAAGATTGTCTGGTTATACGGAAAAGAGGATTTATTTCTTTGATGATTTTATTTATACAGAAGGGGAAGGTTTTTATGAGTTACCTTTAGAACTGCGCCTTCCTGAGAGATTTAGACAGTCCATCGATTTAGAAGGGGAAGAGCTCAATTATTTCTTATCTTATGAAATAGAGAGAATCCGCTCTTCTATCTCTTATTTAGATCCTCGTTTAGAAAGACCCAAAAATCAACGTTTAGTGACTAAGAACATAACCATGGTGCCAGAACGGGGACGTGGATGGTATCGTTTTGCTTTTTCTTATCAAACAGAAAGGGGTTTCATCCCTTTTGCTGAGATCGATAAGGCTATAAAGGAAAAACAGCAGTTTATTTTTTCTGAAGCTGGTCTTATAGATTTAAGAAACAGACCTCTCGATTGGTTGCGTCAGTTGGGGTCGGGACGTCTAGAACAAGAGACAGTTCTATTGACCGCACTGGAGTTTATCCGTTTGAATGCATTTGATCCAGTTTATTTACTAGCGGAAGGGCCTGAAAGAGAGAAAACCCAAGAACTATTCAACGAGTTGACAAAACTTTGTACACCAGATGAACCCGATATAGGAGGGTTAGTCAGCCATTTGAGACCTTACCAAGAAGTAGGTGTACGTTGGCTATGGTTTTTATATCATCAGCATTTATCTGGTTTATTATGCGATGATATGGGATTAGGGAAAACTCACCAAGCAATGGCTTTACTAGTGAGTGTATATAATGTATATCGCTCATATGTGGAAGGGGGTCGATCCCATTTCCTGATTGTCTGTCCTACCTCTGTCATCTATCACTGGCAAGATAAACTACAACAATTTTTGCCTGGCATTCGTGTGTATACTTTTTATGGGACAAAAAGGAGCTTAGAAAGATTTCAGGAGAACTATGATATCCTTCTTACTTCCTATGGTATTTTACGTAATGAAAAAGAGCAGCTCTCTCAGATTCCCTTTGAAATTGCTATTTTTGATGAGATTCAATTAGCAAAGAATCAATTCAGTCGTGTGTATGCCGCTTTATTGCGTATCAAAGCTTATATGAGGCTGGGATTAACTGGAACACCAATTGAGAATCGTTTGCGTGAGCTAAAATCATTGTTTGATATTATTTTACCTTCATATTTACCAGCAGAAATGAATTATCGAGAATGGTTTATTAAACCCATTGAAAAGGAACAAAATATTCAACAGAAAGAGCTTTTAAATCGGATGATTAAGCCTTTTGTATTAAGACGAAAAAAAGAGGATGTTCTCAAAGAGCTACCAGAGAAGATAGAAGAAATTTCCTATTGTGACTTGCTCCCTTATCAGCATCAACTTTACATAGAAGTTTTACAGAAAAGGCGTCGTCACTTAATAGAAGAGCTTCAAAATGAGAAATCAACGACCTCTTACTTACATATTTTTGCGTTGTTATCAAGCCTAAAGCAAATTTGCGATCACCCAGCTGTCTATTTAAAAGCACCTATAGACTATCAGAAATACGAATCGGGAAAATGGAATTTATTTGTTGAGCTTTTGCGGGAAGCACGCGAAAGCGAGCAAAAAGTTGTGGTATTTTCCCAATATTTAGGGATGCTAGATATCATCGAGCATTATCTTGCAGAACAGCGCATTGGTTTTGCTTCTTTAAGAGGGTCGACTCAGAATCGTAAGGAACAAGTGCAGTTTTTTAATCAAAATCCTTCTTGTGAGGTTTTTGTGGGATCTCTTCAGGCAGCTGGATTAGGGATAGATTTGACAGCTGGCTCTGTTGTAATCCATTACGATCGGTGGTGGAATGCCGCTAGGGAGAATCAAGCGACAGACCGTGTTCATCGTATTGGCCAAACACGAGGGGTGCAGGTTTTTAAGCTAGTGACCAAAGACACATTTGAAGAAAAGATTGATCTGATGATTGCTCGCAAAGGTCAATTGATAGAGGATATCGTCGGAGTAGATGAGCAGACCACTTTAAAGAGATTTACAAGAGAAGAACTGATTGATTTGCTGACTTTTGTAGACATAGGAGAAGAACATGAGTTTATCTAGCACTACTTTGTTAAGTTTAGGAAGTAAAAAAATATTAAAATAGTAAAATTCCGATACATGATATAATTCTTCTTCAAAACTTATAAAACTATTATCTAATTAAATTAATTTATGAACTCTAATATCAGCAATAATAGATCATTTTGTTACGATTTCATCACAGAAGATTGGACAAAAAAAGATTGGGCTTTAAATTTACTTCCTCTAGGAGGCGTTGCTTCCGTTGCTTATGAAATTGGATCAGCCTGTTTATGTGCTAGAGATCAAACAGCTAAAATTTCACAAGACTTTTTTAAATCACCCATCCGGATCACCCTCAAGAAAATTGCTCAATGCCTTTGGGTTCCTATCGTCATTTGTGGTGCTCTCAAGCTGGTCTGCCTTACCATCACTGCTTGTTGGAATCGATATTTTCCTCCTGCTATTAATCCTGACTTCCGCGGTTTTTAATTTGTAGAGCGTTATTTAAGATATGTTTTAGAGAATGAATTGTCAGTAAAAATAATGTAGTGTATAAATTTATTTGATATTTAAATTACAAAAATGTAATTTAAAACCATGTTTATAAGATGCCAAAAACACTCCAATAGCAAACGTCGTACCTTAATGATCTGCAAATCCTTTCGGGAAGGAAAAAAGGTCAAACAAAAAATAATTAAATACATAGGTGTTGCCCGTGATGAGAATCAGTATAATATTCTTATGCAAGTCGCTCAAAGCGAACTAAGAGTATTATCTAAGATTGATAATACACGAAAAAACACCGACCCCGAATATGATGATTGCGATGGGGTACAACTGGCAGGCTTAGTTGAAAAATATCGGATAAATGAGGGATTTCAAGCTGTTTTTAACACATTATGCGACCGAATTGGGATTTCAGAGTTATTTTCTAAGTATCGTTATAATCAACTAAAGAATGTGGTTACTGCTCGCATTGCCCAACCAGGAAGCAAGGTTCATACAGCAAAAATTCTTAAAAAGAATTATCAAAGACCTATCACTGAAGACAGAATTTATCGGATGATGGATGCTGTTTTGGAATATGAAACAGAAATTAAAACAAAAATTTTTGAATTTTCTAAGAGCTTGTGTCCAAACCAAGAACTAGATCTTCTTTTTTTCGATGTAACCACTCTTCATTTTGAAAGTCAAAAAGCTGATGATTTGAGAAATCTAGGCTATTCCAAAGCTCATAAAATTGGAGAAGTTCAAGTTGTGCTAGCATTAGCGACAACTTCAACAGGTCTTCCGGTTGGTTACACCTTATTTTCAGGAAATACTGCGGAGGTAGATACTTTATTAGTATGCTTAGAGGAATGGAAAAAAACATTCAAAATAAGAAATGTAACAGTGATAGCTGATCGAGCTATGATGTCAGAGGATAATCTAAAAAAGATGGATGCAGCGGAATTGGATTATATAGTTGCTGCAAAGTTAAAAAGTCTTCCAGGCAAATTAAAACAAACTATTTTGAAACGAAGGCAAGAGACATCAGTAGAGATTCAAGAAAATGAAATAATGGAAGTTCAGGAGCACGAATATAAAGGAAGGCGACTATTAGTGAGTTTTAGTGAAAGTCGAGCTAAGAAAGATCGTGTAGATAGAGAAAGATTAATAAAAAAACTGAAAGTCAAATTAGGAAAGAAGAATGAGGCAAATCCAAAGAAGTTAATAACAAACAAAGGCTATCTTAAGTTTATAAATGATAAGCAAGAAGGAAATATAACTTTAAACGAAGATAAGATAGCAGAGGAAGCTCTTTGGGATGGGTTACATGGAGTGATTACAAGTAAAAAAAACACCTCAACGAAAGAAATCCTAAGTCAATATAGGCGGTTGTGGGTCATTGAAGAATCTTTCAAAATCAATAAATCCAGCTTGGAAATGAGGCCCATATACCACTTTAAGCCTAATAGAGTAAAAGCCCACATTTTAATTTGCTATCTTGCATTTGCGTTATCGAAGTACGCTATACATCAAGTCAGTGCATTTATTGATGATGGCATTAGTTTAGAACGGATGAGAGAAGCTTTACTTGATGTGCAAGCCAGCATTATGGAAGATGAGTTAACGGGAAAGCGTTATAAATTACCTTCAAGTATGAGTAAGGAGGCAAAACAAATATACAAATCTTTTGGCATATCTCGTATTCGTTATCCGCAAAAAGTGTTCGATTACGAGAAAAATGTAGTGTACTAAAAAAATACTAAGTCATTGATTTTTAGGAATCTCTTAAACAAAACCGCGGAAGTCAGGAGCTAAAATTTCACAAGACTTTTTTAAATCACCCATCCGGATCACCCTCAAGAAAATTGCTCAATGCCTTTGGGTTCCTATCGTCATTTGTGGTGCTCTCAAGCTGGTCTGCCTTACCATCACTGCTTGTTGGAATCGATATTTTCCTCCTGCTATTAATAGGTTTAGAAAAGCAAGTCAAGTGCTCGATCCTTCTGCTAAAAATCCTTGCGAAATCCTCCCCCGTGAGATTATTTTGTTAACTTTTTCTTACTTAAATCTCCATGAACTTGGGGTAATTAGCCGCGTGAGTAAAGAATGGGGCACATTTGCACCTATTCTCTGGAAGGAAGTTGTATACCGTGAAATTGCTTTTAGCAGTAAAAATTGGGCTCAATGGGATGAAGACATTGTAAAAGGTGTAGACTTTACAAAGGAAATTTTGTCTCTACCAGAGAACATTGTAGAAGAGCTCAGACGTTCGTATATACTCATTTAACTTGAAAGTTGCAATTTCGGCTGTGCCAAAGCCTCAGGCTTCAACGATCAAAAATAGGTCCATATGAGTATATGGACCTATTTTTGATCGTTGAAGCCTGAGGCTTTGGCACAGCCGAAATTGCAACTTTCAAGTTAAATGAGTATAAAGCTTTCCCTAGAAAAAGCATTAGAGAAACTCATGTGCTAGTAAGAATGCCTAAAGGGCTCACCATTAACAAACTTGGAGAGCTTGCAAAAAAATACTTCCCAAGTAACGCTAAGGGCTATAGATACATTTCGGAAACAATTGTTGATAAATTAGGAGATAAGTCCATCGATGAATCTGTTTGGCTGCTTATGACAACTAAGGAGATCGATGGAACCAGAAATGAAAGCTATATTGAGCAAAAAAATATTGTAGCTAATCTTGCTAAAACAGCTCTAGTCCCTTACGAAGTTCCTACGACATTAGAAGCAGCAACTTGTATTTTGGCAGAGTACTCTAGTTCTAAAACGCGCCTGTTTGGCAATACTCCATGGCCCTATACACGATGTCAAGAGAATATTCAAAGCTTTCAATTGATTGTTGGGGGCTTCGCCCCGGATGGCCTCGACGTCTTCTGCAACACCTATGGCGACGATCCTGGCATTGGCGTTGCGGCCCGGCGAAAGTTCTAAGGTCATTGGTTGCTTGGCCTTTGATAAAGGGACTTGTTCTCTTGATTTATGGACCTATTTTTGATCGTTGAAGCCCGAGAGCTTTCGCATTGCCCAAATTGCAGCTTTCAAGTGAAATGAGTATAATAGGCGATCTTGTTCTTTTAAGTTAATAGATGGTTTTTTAGGCTAATGAGTATACGCACTAATTTCTGCTAAAAGATTAATCAAGAAATTTGCAGCACTTCTATGACGTGTATGCTCTATTTGAGAAATATTTTTTAGTTGATCATTAACTGTTTCAATAATTGCTCGCTGAAGCGCTTTGTCTGTTAACTTTATCAGCTTTGGCTTCATATTTGATCTCAACATTGTGAATAGCTCAAGAACTTGTTTTAAAAGCTTTTTTGCAAGATCGGCCGAAATATATGCTTTATCACCAAACAGCTTACCAAAGATTTCTTTGGATAGTTTCAGCAACAGATACATCAGCGCTCATTAATTGAGTCAAAATATATTGTGAGATGCCTATAATGCTCTCTATTTTTTGGACAGACCTGGGAACCGGAACTGAACTTTCCTAGCTTCTGATACAATTACATATGCTTTCTTTAGGTTTACATGTTGAGCATGTACAAGTTATGCAGTTACATATGTCCACATGCTTAGTAGATTTAGTTTTAACTTCTTCTACAATTATATCCTTGTATCCAACAGTGACCTCTTCCTTCTTTGTTTCATAAACAAGATATGGAATTTCAATAGTTTTGGTAACTTTTTCTCTTACAGTATATGGAATTCTTTCAGTATACTCTTCTACATCTTCATATGGAATTTTTTCGTAATAAGGTTCCTCTATTGTTTCAGTCTCTGTATATGTTATATATTTTTGTTTAGGTATATAATTTACTGTAGACCTTCCACTGCCGTCTGGATAATAACGGGATTGAAAAACTTGAACTGCCACAGTCTCTGTTATATATTTTCCTTTAGTGACATTTTGAGTTATGTTACGCAAACGCCTTTCCTTTTTATATTTTGTGACATTCCGAGTTCTTGTCACTTCTTTGTATTTTGTGATATCTTCTTCTACTTCTTTAAACTCATATGTATATTTTGTGATAGGTACTTCTCTTTCTCTTATTTCATATATTGGTTTTTTTACAACTTTCTTATCTACATATTGTGAATTTTTCACACTATGAATAGCCTGTTTGCAGATAGAATGGCAATGTTTATGTCCACATCTGCAATAGAATTTTGGAATTTTAACAGGACATCTATAATAATGCCTATGATTACAAGCTGAGCAATTATCTTCAAAAATTCTAAATAGATGTCTACAAGGCTCAAGACAATTCATAAAATCTTCTCTAACTTAGTTTTGTAAAATTTTAATAGCTTAAATGCGATTATTTTAATCACAAATTAACATAAATCTGATTATCAATACACTAGGAGTTACGCACTTAATACATATTTAGGACATCTAAGATATGTTTTAACAGCTTCTCTAACAATACCTATCTTAGCCTCAAACCAAGTTAAACCTGTTCGAAAACAAAATCTTTCGATCCTTAAAAAAGCTCGGAGTGAAAAAAGAATATGATTTCTTTGAGCTTTTTCTGTCCTTGCTTGGCATTTTTCAACACCACAAAATTGCTTGATTCCTCGATGATAATCTTCAATTAACCAGCCTTTTTCTGATAAGCTAAGGCGATCTAATTCATTCATTTTAAGGTTGTTTGTTGCCCAGTATTCAATGCCCTTTTCCTTAGAGACTAGCTTAAATACTTTAATCCAACCATAAGCTTTTAAATGAACTAAAGATCCTTTTTCTTCTATATTCACTTCACTAAGGCAACGATTGCCATCACCATCTGGATCAACTAATCGAGTTGGAGTAAGTCTTGTTAACCACAACCAATCCAACTTCCTGATCAACTTATCAAGGCTTGAATACCAAGAATCAAATAAAACACATTCAGGACAAAATCCTCTTTCTTTAGCCTTAACTAACATAGCGCGAAAATGATCATTCTTAGTCATTCCAGTCTTTGCTTTATCATAAAGGCTATAATCTATAGGGATAAGTTGATCACCATCTGTCCAAATTAAACTTTGAAGGTTAATTCCCTTGACTACTCGATGATGTTTACCTGACCAGTGATAAGAGACAAGATCCATCTTACTCGCATAAGGTTTATCGAGTGTCGTATCATCAATGACTAAGCAGCCTCTTGACTTATCTACAAATGCATGAGCCTCCTGCCACAAGTATTCCGATGTTGGCTCAAGTCTATATAAAACTCTAAGAATTGCATCATGAGAGGCGGGATCTGGTTTATCTGGTTGCACGCGAGCAGCTTCTGTACAACTATAAGCTTTTTGTGTTGCAATTAAAAAATTGATGTAATCTTCTTCTTGGCATTTTGGATTAGTCATACCAAATAAATTAAAATAACTCTAAAATTTATTCAACTGCGTAACTCCTATACACATCCCTTCTCTTAGAGTTGATGGGTTTATTACGCAAATGGCCAGAAAAATAAATCTTTCCACTTATTGGATTTATGATCGTATAATAATGGAAAAATTAAAGCCTCAAAGAACTCTAGAGGCCGTTATTTATTTCCAGACACAAAAGAAAATTTAAAAATTTTTATAGAATTAAAAAACCAACATTTCTAGAATCATCAGAGATAGGAGTATCAAGATGTGCAATCAAAAGATCATAGAGCGCTATCCTCTGCCTCAGAATCATGGGATCGATATCAACTCATCCACTCTTTTTGTTTCCTCTTACTAACGTATCCATGTAGGATCGAAATATTGCTCTTATACGTTTAAATTAAGCAGTGGATTGTGTCACAGTAGCTTACCACCTATCAGTTTTTATTCTAATAATTTTACACAACAATTAATCAAACTCCAAATAGGCTGAGCACATCTCAAAAGATAACGCAGCCCGCGCTTGAAAAAAGAAACTAAGCTACGATAGGCTTTTTTAATGTTGATGGTTTGTTTTCATAAGGCAATATACTCATTTAACTTGAAAGCTGCAATTTCGGCTGTGCCAAAGCCTCAGGCTTCAACGATCAAAAATAGGTCCATATGAGTATATGGACCTATTTTTGATCGTTGAAGCCTGATAGCTTTCGCATTGCCCAAATTGCAGCTTTCAAGTTAAATGAGTATATAGATGAGTGTCTTTCAATCCTCGCGTTTTGAAATCGGAAAACATGGGTTCAGTGGACCATCTCATTCCATAATCTAAGGCCTTATAAAAGTTAGGCTTTTGGCTCATTGCAATAATCCAGGCTTCTTCATGTCCTTCTTCATGAATCACTGCAATATTTGTTTGTTCTCGAAGGCCTGTTAGAGTAGCATATTCAAGAAAATGTTCTCCTGATTACTCTAAATCTTTTGTTTTCAATTCTTTTAAACCATGCCCAACAATGAGGTTATTTTTTAAACGCAATCTATATACTCATTTCACTTGAAAGCTGCAATTTGGGCAATGCGAAAGCTATCAGGCTTCAACGATCAAAAATAGGTCCATATACTCATATGGACCTATTTTTGATCGTTGAAGCCTGATAGCTTTCGCATTGCCCAAATTGCAGCTTTCAAGTGAAATGAGTATAATCCCAATTTTTGAGTTTGCAATATTCAATTAAATCTACCGTTCCAAAAAATCGATCTCCCATCAGCGTCACAGAGATATTGGAGGGTAAATAAGAAGCAACTTTATCAAGCAGAAATTTTTGATCTTCAAAGCCAATATTACCTTGAATTTTTCTCACACACCAAGCATGTTGTTGAAACATTGAAGCTTCAAAAACGCAACATCTTTCATTATTTGACGAACTGTTTTCAAGCTAAAAGTTATTTTCAACCTATTCCTTCATTTGTGTGCATCAATTAGACTTTTGATGCACACCGTGAACGATTACAATTATTGCTGATCGCTTTTCTGGAAGGTATTGGATAGTTTGACTCCTCTTTGGGAAACCACTTTCGAGCATAGCCTGGCCTTTTAGGGAGTACTTTATTTGATTCTTTCTTATCTTTTTTAGGAGGATAACGATCCCAGAAGGGAGGCTTTGAAGAGTTTTGAGAATTTAAGCGGAGCTGTTCTTTGAGCTCAGCATTTTCCTTTTTTAATTGGATAATTTCTTGTCGAAGTTCAGTAATAATCTATCTGAGCTCTTCATTTTCTTTTCTTAATTCAAGAATAATTACATCTTTTTCGTCCATGTTGAAAATTATAACATATTGAAAATCAAGATGCAATTATTCTTTTGATGCACACCGTGAACATTTACGAAAAATTAGACTTTCGGCTTTGGCCATTATGTCGCTTATAACAACATGGCGTCTGGCAACAATAACCGGATTACCCCTTGTAAGAGCCTAGCACGAACTGCTTTGCCTACTTGATGAAGTAATATGAAGAAAATTGAATGCTTGTAACATCTCCTCAAGGGATCTCAGGATGATCAGCGGCAATACAGGCATAGATTCATAAAATAGACCTCTTTCGAAATTTGCTTTGTTTGAAAAAATGAATTGTTTTTGAGCAGATTGATTGCCAAATTTTGAAAGCATATGTGCACATATGGTTAAAAAATTTGGCAATCAAGATGCCGAAAAGAATCATTTTAGCAAACAAATGAAATTTCGAAAGAGGTCTAATATCTTTAACTTCTCGGCTTGTGCTTTTTTCGCCATTATTTCAAAGCTGCTCTTTCTTATTTTTTTCTTCAAGCATGGCCTTTTCTTCATTTATCAACTGATTAATATAATAAATAGTGGCTTCTCTAGTAATTGGAAGTGCTGACGTATCATTTCTCCCACTTAGACCAAGTAAGCCTTGCGGTTCAGATATTGCACCAGTACCAAAACCGTTTCTCCAAAAATATACTCTTCCTTCTTTTATACCATCTTCAAATCCTGTCGTAGGATCGCCAACAGCTCGATTCTGAGGACAAGGATGCATTAGTATTTTACGTATAAAATCAATTCCCTCAAGGAGATCATACTCCTCTAAAAATACTTGTTCTTCTTCAATCAATTCATCTTTTTTATTAATGAATTCTATGGCCTTTAAGGCAATACTCGCGGGATAAATGCTCTGAATGTCATTAAAGGTAAACCTTAAAGTTCCTTCAATGAGATTTTTTTGAATTGCATTAATGGCTTCTTCAGGACAGATTTTTGTTGAAATTTCTTGGGATACAGGCAAGATTTGATCTTCTGGACAGTTTGCTAATTGTTCTAATAATTCTTGTTTGGATGTAGTGATGAGATGACTTTTGGAGATTTGGTTGATTACTACTTTTAAAACTTGATTATTTTTCTGTAATCTTTTGAGTAGCTGAGGTAATAACTCTTTCGCTAATTCTAAATATATAGTGACAGGTAAGAGATTTTGATCCAAATTAGTTAAAATCCAATCCAAATCAACAGAATCTAAGTCTTTAAGCAGATCAAATAAATGATTGTCTTTTAATATTTTATATAAAGAGCTTTCTTGATTTAAAAATGAAAGCCTTTTTAAGAAAGCACGAAATGTTAAATCTTTATAAGCTTTTTCGATTAATCCGTTTGAATCAGAAAAACGATATGAACTTAGCTCAATAAGTAAATGAGAATAAGTATTAAAATATTTTAATACATCATTTTGACAATAGAGTTGAAGCTGACTAATCATTTTGAATAAATCTGTATTTCTTTTTGCATTTGTGATGTCTCGGACATTTTGAAGATTTGTTTCTTTTAAATCTGCATAGGCTTGAATGAGTCCTGCAACACTATTTTGGTTAGCTTGAACACTTTTTTGAATAGCAGGTTTGGAAATGCCAATCGCTTTACTGAGTTGATCAATTTTAATGAAAAGAGGTTCTTGCTGGCATTGAAGATAAATAGGCGCATAGCGCTCTCCCCAGATTAATTGAGAAATCCATCTAAATAAGAAAAATTGATGAGGTTTATTCACGAACACTTCTATCTTAGTAGCTGTCTCTTGACAGGGCTTGAGATAAACAAAGTACTGTTTTTTATGTGAATGAGACTCAATTTTGTAAAAATCATCAGGCAGTTTGTTTATAATCATTAAATTTATATAAATCCTATAATTGAATTATAAAAATTAATTAAACATATTTAATATATTCATTTAAGTCAATAGACTTTATTATTTTTACCATAATTATGAAAAGTCGGAACAAATACGTCCATTTAATGCTTATCAAATCGGATCAAGAATAGCAACATCTCGTTTCTTTATTGATATTCATTCATGATCGATTTTTAGTACCTGAACTTTGAGTTAATAAAGACCATTTCTCTATTCTTCTTGCATCAAATCAAAGTCCTCTTCTCCAATATCTTCCTCTTCTTCCTTCTCTTGAAAGGCATGACCATATGAAGCAGGATCGGAGGGATAAACTTGCTGAGAAGCAAGCCTTTCTTGCTTTGCTTTGCCCTTTAGATGGAAAATAAGGGGAACTCCTGTGAATCCATAAGCTTCGCGAAATTGATTATAGAGATATTTCTTATAGGTGTCTGTCATTAAATGAGGATAATTAACAAAAAAGATAAATTTAGGTGGCTGCACAGCTACTTGAGCCATATAATAAATTCGCAAGCGCTTACCCGTGATCATGGGAGGATGATTCTTTTGTAAAGCTAAACCTAAGAACTTATTGAGCTGATGCGTTGTAATGCGTTGAAGGGAGTTCTGGTGAACCTCTTGAATGAATCCAAAGATTTTATCAACATTGCGCCCTGTTGTTGCTGATATAAAGAGCTTAGGACAATGCTTAAGGAAATGAACTTCTTGTTCTATATTCATTAGGCAATGTTCCATGCGAATGCCTTTCATCAAATCCCATTTATTGAAAAGCAAGATACAGCCTTTACCTGCTTCTTCAATCATATTCGCAATTTTTTTATCTTGAGCTTTCATCCCTTCTTGGGCATCTAGCATTAAGAGACAAAGATCCGCTCTCTCAATTGCCCTTTCCGTCCGAATAGCAGCAAATTTATCAACTACTTCATGTTCAGCGCGCTTGCGCCGTATACCTGCTGTATCGATAAGGGTATAGAGTTGATCTTCATGCGTAAAGGAGATATCAATGCTATCACGCGTAGTACCAGGAATCGGACTGACAATACAGCGCTCATCTTCTAATAGATAGTTGATTAAAGAGGATTTCCCAACATTCGGCCTTCCCACAATCGCAATCTTGATTGTATGGCTATCCTCTTCTACTTGACTTTCTCGAGAAAAGCCTTCAAAAGCCGTCTCTAATAGCTCGGCAATATGCCATCCCTGGGTGGCTGATACTGCTACCTGCCTCCGAATACCTAAAGAGTGGAATTGATGCACTAAATCCATGTGAGAAAAATCATCCACTTTGTTGATAGCCAGACAAATAGGTTTTTTTGTTCTAAGCAGAATCTTAGCAACCTCTTTGTCTAGATCCATCATGCCAACTTGAGCATCTACAACTTGGATAATGGTATCTGCTTCTTCAATCGCGATCTCTGCTTGCTGTTTGATCTGTTCACTAAATAAAGCTTTAGAATGTGCGTTAATCCCGCCTGTATCAATCACTTGAAAGTGCAGACCAAATAATTCAGCCTCCGCATAAAGGCGATCTCGTGTGACCCCTTCCGCCTCATCTACAATCGCAATCCTTTGCTTACAGATACGATTGAAAATGGCTGATTTACCCACATTAGGTCGGCCAACAATAGCAAGTTTGGGAAGCTGCTTCATCGTTATTTTTCCATTTTTTATTCAATTTGTAAAAGCTAACTCCGAAAATTTTAAACAAAATAAGAATAAAAATATACAAATTTTTACTTTGTTGTTCAGTATTAAATCTTTCACTTCCTGATTTCGTTGCTTATAATAATTGTTTTTTATTGATTTTTACTAATTTTCTTGATAATTTATTTATTTAATATTATAAACATGAAATGTATTAATCATTGAAAAGTTTTCTGTATGTCACACACTCATCTTGATGATATTTCTCTGACTTACTTTAGAAAAGACTTTGAGAAATATTCTTGGAAATCTTTTTGGCAAGATGTTACAGCGGGATTATCCGTGGCTATGCTTACTGTGCCTCAGGCAATGGCGTATGCTTTAGTAGCGGGTTTACCTATTTCTTGTGGGCTATTGGCTGCGATTTTTTCGTCAATGGTTGTGGCATTATTTGGTTCTTCTCGGCATTTAATTGTTGGACCGAGCAATGCCATTGCTATCTTGATTCAATCAGGTACAGCGGAGATTCTCTTTACTTATTATCGAGATGTAGGGACTCCAGAGAAAGAGCTTTTAGCTTTGCAGATTTTGACTCAGTTGACTCTATTAGTTGGGATGATTCAAATCTTAGCCGCTTTTTTTAAGCTAGGGAGGTTAACCCATTTTGTTAGTCATACGGTTATTGTTGGTTATGTATCAGGTGTAGCATTAGCCCTAGTGATTAATCAATTCTTCACGCTCTTAGGCTTGTCTATCCCTTCTCATGTATCCTCTCTCTATGAGCGAGGAGCTTATATTCTGACTCATTTGAAAGATATTGATTGGCCGACAGCTAGTGTTGGGTTAGTCTGTTTTTTTGTATTGATCATATTAAGACGTATTGACCGTCGCATGCCTGCAGGCGCTATTATGTTGGGAATCATAGCCGTGCTGGCCTATTTGGTCGATTATTATATTTCCCATCAATTTGCATTCTCTGATTCCCCTTTTATAGAAAAATTTTTAAGCAATATGGCAGTGGTTGGAGAGACGAGAGGGGATGGTTTGATCCCTCATTGGGAATGGCCTTACTTTAATCCAGGGATTATGAACAATCTCTTACCTGTTGCCTTTGCGATTGCTTTGCTTGGTGTAATGGAAGCGACTTCGGCAGCTAAAACGATAGCATCGAATTCAGGTCAACGTCTCTCTATTAATCAAGAGATTTTTGGGTTGGGATTAGGTAACCTTTTCTCTACTTTTATTATAGCTATGCCTGTCTCAGGAAGTCCTTCTAGAAGTATTTTAAGCTATGAAAATGGAGCTAAAACTCGTTTGGCTTCTATTTTTAACTCTCTTTTTGTTGCCATTCTTCTTTTTGCGTTTGGTTTTTTGATTAAGCATATTCCCATTACAGCTTTTGCTGCTCTTCTCATTGTGTCAGCTGCGAATATTGTTAATTTTAAACAGCTCTTTTTATGCTTAAAAGCAACCCGTTCGGATGCCTTTGTGCTATTATTAACTCTCTTTTCTTGTATTTTTTTTAGTTTGGATATGGCTTTTTATATTGGTGTAGTCATGTCGATTACTCTTTATCTCAAAAAGGCTGCTGTTCCTCAATTAATGGAATTTACGGTGGATGAGGATGGAAATTTGCATAGTCTTGATGTTGCCCATCCGTCTGAGCATAAAAAGATCCGTTTTATCAAGGTAGAAGGAGAACTTTTCTTTGGGGCAGCAGAGTTATTTCAGACGACACTGAGATCAATCACTGAAGATGATACCACAACACGTGTGATCATTCTTCAGCTTAAAAATGCCCGAGATATTGATGCGACTGCTTGCTTAGCTTTACAGCACCTGTATGAGTATCTTAAGAGCTCAGGACGGCATCTCATTGGCTGCGGTTTAACTCATCAAATCTGGGATGTATTGAGTGACTCAGGCATGATTGAACTCATTGGCAAGAGTAATTTATTTATCTTTGATGAGCGCCATCCTCAGCTATCTGTTCAGAAAGCCTTCATAAGAGCAAATGAATTGCTTATGTTAGAGGCAAAATCAGCAGAAGCATTGGCTCCTTCTCCCGTTTTTGTGGCTGGTCAGGTTGCTTCACAACCACCACTACAACCTCAGTCTCAGGTGTATACTGAAGTGCCTGTTGAATAATCCTAAAAAATCCAGCTATTTGATCGGATCCCATTTCATGAGATGACTAGCAGAATTTAAGACTTTTCGATACACCCAGGGATCATCGTTCTCTCTCATAAGGCGGTCACAGCCCATTAAATAGCCCTGAAAAAAACCATATTTTTGCATGGCATCTAACGTATATTGTGAGCTACTAGGAATGAAATGGCTACGAGGGCCATCAGCTGGTGAAATGATCTCCTGATGAAAGCGGATGGCTGTCTTACCCATTCGTGCTAATAGAGAAGGGGATTGAGGTGGAAATTGAGGTGATTGAAAGGACTTATGTGAAAAAATTCTAGCGGCTAGCTCTGCATCTTTGCCCCATGGATTTGCTAAGAGTTGAAATGAAGTCAATAGAGGAGAGAAGATAAAAATCCAGAAGCTAAGTTTTCTCAAGTCTTTTTTGAAGAGGTGTTTTGCATCTCGAATACTCTTGATTAATTTCAATAAATTAATTTCAATGAATTTCTTAAAAATTTCTGGAAGTGTGGAAAAATTAAACATAAGGGCTGTTTTGCAAAAACTTTGAATATTATGTATGATAAAGCGCTTGATTTAGAAATCTAAGTTTTGAGTTGAGTGTAATTAAAAAGGAATTATCTGCTCCAAGATTCTTAACTTCTGGAGGTTTTTCCTTTTAGAAGATAAAATTGTACAATCTATCTTTGATATATGTCAACTGGGAGAGTATATACTCATTCCAGCTGAATCTACAAAAAATTAAACAATAGGCTGAATGGTATTTAGCTGAATGCGTTGAAATTTATCGTTAATTCTTTGTTTTAAAATATCTGTCATTTTGGGAACATCTTCCCAAAAAAAACAACGTATAGCTTCTGTAAATTCTGCGAAATTTAAATAACATTTATTATACATTTTTCGCTCTCTCATCAACTTCCAAAGTCTTTCAATTGGATTTAAATTAGGCGAATAAGGTGGAAGATAATGAATTTCAATTTTAGATGTCTTGAGATATTCTTGAAGAGCTTTATTCTTATTAGCACGACCATTATCACAAATGATATGAATTTTAGAAGCCTGCGAGTTTGTTTCTAATTCTTTAAAAAATTCAATCATGCTTTCCGCATCAATCGTCTTATACTCTCGGGAAATCAATTGCATGTTTTCAAGAGCGATAGCACCTATAAAATGCAAACGCTTTTGTTTATTCGTAGTAGGAAGAGTCTTGCTTTCTCCTTTTTTAATCCATCCACAAACTGATTGCGATTGAAATGCTGGATGTACAGCATCTATAAAGTAAATCTCTTCATCCGGCTCAGCATTAAGCTTTAACTCTTCATATTTCTCAATAAACATCTCTTGTTTATGAGGATCCATTTTACCCGGAACTTTGATTGGTTTCTTATATTCAAAGCCGTGTTCTTTAAGCCAAAAGAGCATTCCTGAATTCGAGTATTCTAATCCATATTTGTCTTTAACGTACTTGCCGATGTCTTTAGAATAAAAATAGGTGAATTTCTGAAGATGGTCCACTAGCTCTTGAGAGTACTGTGTACTAAGCTTGCTCACCGAGCCTCCTCTTTGATCGTGCTGAGTCTTAGCTTCCCTCTCATATTCGCGTAAATATCTATAAACACTATCAACACTTATACGGTGAGTTTGAGCAATTAGCTCCGCAGATATATCTTCACTGCTAGATAAAATTACACACAGACGCAGTCGCTCGTGCACATCCCTTGTCTGTCTGGCACGCCTTTCAAGTTCTAATTTTATTTCAGGAGAAATGTTCATTTATTAATTTATAATATTGCAAATCAATCTCTTATTTTATTTATCCGCAAATAAATTTGCTATGTTTTTTGCAGAATGATCTATGGTCAGTATATACTCAATAAAGCTGAATCCTGGAATTTAAGCAGTAGCAATTATGATAGAATTTAAAGTAATTCGTTGAAACTTATCGTTAATTCTTTTTTCTAAAACATCCTTTATCTTTGGAATGTCTTCAAAAAAGAATTTACGAATTGCTTTGCCAAAATTCTCAAATTTATCATGACACTTATTATACGTATTTTTCTCTCTCATTATCTTCCAGAGCCTTTCAATTGGATTTAAATTAGGTGAATAAGGGGGAAGATAATGTATTTCAATTTTCGATGTTGGTAGATAGGCTTCGATGGCTTTGTTCTTATTCGCGCGACCATTATCAGAAATGATATGAATTTTGGATGCTGAAGAATAAGCTTCTAGATGCTTTAAAAACTCGATCATGCTTTCAGCATTTACCGATTTGTACTCTTGAGCTATTAACTGCATGTTCTTAGCACTTATTGCTCCTATAAAGTGCAATCGATATTGCTTGCTTGTTGTCGGAAGTGTTTTCACTTCTCCTTTTTTGATCCACCCATAAACTGATTGAGACTGGAATTCAGGATGCACTGCATCAAGAAAATAGATTTCATGATCATTTGGGAGGCTTTTCTTTAGCTTTTCATAGTATTCAATGAATGCCTCTTGCTTGGCTGGGTCTAACTTGCCTGGAACTTTGATAGGCTGTTTGTAAACAAAGTCGTGTTCTTTTAGCCAAGCAATCATTCCAGGGGTTGAATACTTAATCCCATATCTGTCTTCAACGTATTTGCAGATGTATTTAGCCTTTAGATAAGTATTTTTCTGAACATGATCAAGCAACTCTTGAGTTTGCTCTGCATTCAATTTGCTTTCACTTCCTCGATCATGCTGCGTCTTATTTTCTTTTTCATAATCCATTAGATATTGGTACACGCTACTGACACTAATGCGATGGGCTTGAGCAATTGATTCTGGAGACATACCCTCGCTTCTTGCTAAAATAATACAAAGGCGCGTGTATTCGCTCTTATCTTTTGTATGCCTGGCTTGCCTTTCTAATTGTTGCTTTATTTCTTGAGAGAGTTTCATCTTATCTCATTTATGCTTAATGATATTAAGTATACCATTTTCAGCAAATTTATCAATTCTTATCTTTGGTTTTTTCCAGTTTTCAACTATACTCAGTATATACTCATTTCAGTCTATAAAATATTATAGAATTTTCAAATATTGACATTAAAGACTTGGCTTGTTTCATAATCCTCCTTCCTTAAGCCAAAGATTTAGAAAAAGATAAGGCTGTTATTCAAAACGCTTGTTCTTCATGAAAAGACTATTTACCTGATTTTTGAGTTTATTTCATTGATTCTTAGGAATCTTTCCTCTTATCTCTCGTCCTTTTCTTCTCGGAAATAGCCATTTGACTATTCCCTTCAAAGAAAAGGACAAGATCTAAGAGAAAATCTTCTCTAAGAATCAATGAAATAAACTCAAAAATCAGGTTATTTGGATAATCATTTGTTGCTAAAAAATAAGATGCGGTTAATAATTTATTTTTAAAGTCACGGCAAGGAGGAATATTCAAAGAATCTTAAAAATATAAAAATTAAGGGGGGGTTATGTTATCACCACAAAAGGTCGTAGCATGTGGGCAGTTTTCTAATTTTATTAAATCTCTTTTACGTAGTATTTTTCTCATAGGAGCATTTTGGATCTTATTTATTGGTCTCTCCTATGCCGGCTGTCCATTACCAGGAATTAAAGTGGAAAAGTTTTTTGATCTCGGCTTCTTTGCTTTTTCAACTTTTGGTTTTATTATCTTCTTAACAATGGTTCCTTTTCAAACAGTTGAGGGAAAGTTATCCCCTGGCTTCTATTCAAGAATTATTCGTAATTCATGGGCTCATTTTGGTCTTTACGTATTACTGGTTTGTTCCATTATTTGTTTCTTTGTTTTAGCTTTTTATCAGAACCATAACGCAGATAAGTATTTAAGTCATTTGTTTATGGCATTAGTCGCTGCTATTGTTTTTTCTATTTTATTTCATCGATTTTGGGTTCTCCGCCATCTTTATCAGCCTTATACTGTTTATAAGAATATCGCAGAACTTATCCAGGAGGAATCAAAAGAAGAAGTATGGATAGAATTGCTCGAATGTAGCTACAAAGCGATTAAAGATGGACGTTTAAGTGATGCAAAGAATTTTATTCAGTTAATATCTTTTATTTCTCAAGATCAGCATAAAGAAAAAAAAGCGCTTTTATACGAAGACGAAGATTTAAGGAGCTTGTATACAGCTGCTTTAGAACTTCGGCCTCTTGCCCGCTATATGGAAGCGAAATGGCCATCTCTTCAAAATGAGACGAGCACTCAAGGGAAAGATGATTTTAAAATTTCAGCTCGAGTTTAGGGGCTTATATGGATCATAATAGTCAGATTCTGATCATTAGACCTCTTTCGAAATTTCATTTGTTTGCTAAAATGATTCTTTTCGGCATCTTGATTGCCAAATTTTTTAACCATATGTGCACATGTGCTTTCAAAATTTGGCAATCAATCTGCTCAAAAACAATTCATTTTTTCAAACAAAGCAAATTTCGAAAGAGGTCTATTTAAATCTGCAAAATCCGACCCTGGAGAAAACCTAACTCTTCAAGTCCATTGGGTATATACTGACCATAGATCATTCTGCAAAAAACATAGCAAATTTATTTGCGGATAAATAAAATAAGAGATTGATTTGCAATATTATAAATTAATAAATGAACATTTCTCCTGAAATAAAATTAGAACTTGAAAGGCGTGCCAGACAGACAAGGGATGTGCACGAGCGACTGCGTCTGTGTGTAATTTTATCTAGCAGTGAAGGTATATCTGCGGAGCTAATTGCTCAAACTCACCGTATAAGTGTTGATAGTGTTTATAGATATTTACGCGAATATGAGAGGGAAGCTAAGACTCAGCACGATCAAAGAGGAGGCTCGGTGAGCAAGCTTAGTACACAGTACTCTCAAGAGCTAGTGGACCATATTCAGAAATTCACCTATTTTTATTCTAAAGACATCGACAAGTACGTTAAAGACAAATATGGATTAGAATACTCGAATTCAGGAATGCTCTTTTGGCTTAAAGAACACGGCTTTGAATATAAGAAACCAATCAAAGTTCCGGGTAAAATGGATCCTCATAAACAAGAGATGTTTATTGAGAAATATGAAGAGTTAAAGCTTAATGCTGAGCCGGATGAAGAGATTTACTTTATAGATGCTGTACATCCAGCATTTCAATCGCAATCAGTTTATGGATGGATTAAAAAAGGAGAAAGCAAGACTCTTCCTACTACGAATAAACAAAAGCGTTTGCATTTTATAGGTGCTATCGCTCTTGAAAACATGCAATTGATTTCCCGAGAGTATAAGACGATTGATGCGGAAAGCATGATTGAATTTTTTAAAGAATTAGAAACAAACTCGCAGGCTTCTAAAATTCATATCATTTGTGATAATGGTCGTGCTAATAAGAACGTCAGTTCGATTTTAAAATCTAGATTTTAGCAAACAAAGAGGCTTGAAAAAAAAGCTTCCTCGTTGGTTAATGTTTGTTTTCCACAACAAGCTTACAACCAAAAGGAAGCAAAAAATGATTAATTTGACCGAGCTATTTTGCAATATAGATGATTTTTGGAAAAATTTCGAGAAATTATGGAGCGAAAGATTACTTGCTGAAAACAAACGAGAGCCAAAAAGAGAGCCGTGCCTCTGCCCTAGTGAAGTCATGACGTTGATTATTTTATTTCATATAATCGGCTATAGGAATTTTAAGACTTTTTATAACAGCCACGTAATTAACTATTTGAAAAGAGAATTTCCAAATCTTCCAAGCTATAATCGATTTGTGGAATTGAAAAGTCAACTGGTCTTTCCTCTGCATTGTTATTTGATGACACGTCTAGGAAGTTGCAGCGGCATTTCATTTGTCGATTCAGCGTCTTTGGAAGTTAGCCACCCAAAGCGTGTCCACAGCCACAAAGTATTCAAAGGGATTGCCAAATGGGGAAAGACCTCTGTTGGTTACTTTTATGGCTTTAAGCTGCATATCGTAGTGAATGATGCAGGAGAGCTTTTAGCTTATATGATCACTGCTGGCAATATTGATGATAGAAAACCTGTTCCAGGGCTCGTACAAAAGGTCTTTGGCAAGGTTTTTGGCGACAAAGGGTACATATCCTCAGATTTATTTGATAGGCTTATGCAACAAGGGGTGCAGCTGATCACCAAAATAAAATCAAATATGAAAAATAAGCTGATGCCACTGATAGACAAGCTGATGCTTCGTAAAAGGGGAATCGTCGAAACCATTATTGATCAGCTGAAAAACATTTCACAAATCGAGCATTCCAGGCATAGAAGTCCGACCAACTTTTTAGTCAACTTGTTGTCGGGATTAATTGCTTACACCCTTCGTCCTAAAAAGCCATCTCTAAATTTGCGCGAAAATGAGCTTAAAGTACTGATGACGAGCTAATTGAAAATCGAACTGACGTTAATAAGAATAAAGCTCTTCAAGAATATCTCAAGACATCTAAAATTGAAATTCATTATCTTCCACCTTATTCGCCTAATTTAAATCCAATTGAAAGACTTTGGAAGTTGATGAGAGAGCGAAAAATGTATAATAAATGTTATTTAAATTTCGCAGAATTTACAGAAGCTATACGTTGTTTTTTTTGGGAAGATGTTCCCAAAATGACAGATATTTTAAAACAAAGAATTAACGATAAATTTCAACGCATTCAGCTAAATACCATTCAGCCTATTGTTTAATTTTTTGTAGATTCAGCTGGAATGAGTATAGTAATCTTAAAAACTTGTTTCAAACATTAAAATAGGAAATAGATCATTTTCACTCATCATTTTTTTCCCTACCCCTTCGTAGAGACGTGTATTAAACTCTTCTGCTTCAAGGCCTGCTCCATTAATGCCCCCTAAGTACCATCCTAATTCTAGACTTGTCGTGATCAGCCCTGCTGCCGAATAACCGCGTTGAAAAAATTGATAAGCTGCAGCAGTAAAGAGAGTATTAATAACAAACGAGGTTATGGCCGATTTTTTCTGACCGATATAGTAGTAGCCTAAACCAGGAAGAATAGCATTCAACATTCGTGCTTTTCTAGGAGATTTGGCATATTGATAATAAGTGTTAAGAGCGGCTTGGAGTTTTTCTTGGTTGCGATGGACACAGAGATCGATTTCCACTTTTGCTAAATCACCCTTTGTGAGATGCGAAAAAAACAA